>NZ_FQXV01000012.1 GCF_900130065.1 Sporobacter termitidis DSM 10068 | reverse complement strand
GACGGGAAGAGGGCGGCGTCGGTATGAGGGAGGAAGCAGGCGGCGACGAAGGCGTCCATGTAGCCGGGCTGGGTGGAGAGCTCCAGATATGTCATGCACCTGGCGATCTCGTTAAGCTTTGTGGCGGCGTCCTCGGAGGTGAGCATGGCGTAGGCGCCGGCCAGGGAGGAGTTGCCGATGTAGGAGTATTTCTCAACTGGGAGGTCCGGGAACATGCCGATGCGGATGGCGTTTTTGATATTGATGCCGCTGCCGATGCCGCCGGCCACGGCCACGTGCTCCAGCATGTCGGGGGTGAAGCCCAGGGAGGAGATGAGGGTCATGATGGCGGAGAAGATGGCGCCCTTGGCCCGGATGAAGTTGTCGATGTCCACCTCGGTGATGGCCACCTGCCGGCCGCTGGCCGACTCCTCGGGGAAGGCGAGAATATAGCTGCCGATGCCGAACTCGTCGTGCTTGACGCGCTTGCCCTCGCGGACGAATTTGCCCTTGCCGTTGATGATCCCGGTGCGGAAGAGCTCGGCGATCATGTCGATGATGCCGGAGCCGCAGAGGCCCACGGGGCGGATGTGGCCGATAACGGACATCGCCGGCTCCATGGTATCCTGGTCGATGGTGACAGCCTCGATGGCGCCGGTGGTGGCGCGCATGCCGCAGGAGATATCGCCGCCCTCAAAGGCGGGACCTGCCGAGCAGGCGCAGGACATGAGAAACTCGGTATTGCCGAAAACGATCTCGCCGTTGGTGCCCAGGTCGATGAGCATGGAGAGCTCCTGCGCGTTCCAGATCATGGAGGCCAGGGCGCCGGCCGTGATGTCGCCGCCCACGTAGCTGCCGATGTTGGGCGCGACGCTGAGCTTGGCGGCGGGGGCCAGCTCGATGCCGAGGGCGCGGGTCAAAACGGGGCGCATGCTGAAAAACGCGGGCACATACGGCTCCGTGCGCAGAAAGTCGGCGTTGACGCCCAGGAGCAGGTGGTTCATCGTCGTGTTGGACGCCACCGTCATGTGAAAAACGCGCTTTTTAGGGACGCCGGCGTCCTTGCACAAAACGTCGATGAGCGGCAGGAGCGTCTCGTCGATGATGGCCTTCTGGAGCTTTTGGACGCCGCCCTGCTTCTGCTGCTCGACGATGCGGTTGATAACGTCGGCCCCGTAGCGGATCTGGCCGTTGCCGGCGCTGGCCTTGGACAGGATGGCGCCGGTGGCAAGGTCCACGAGGACGCCGGAGACCGTCGTGGTGCCGATGTCGATGGCAAGGCCGCACACCGGCGCGGTGCCGGTGTCGCTGGACAGGTCGAGAATCTCTATCGTGCCCTCGTACAGCTCGCCCACGCACCGGAGCGCGAAGTCGTTGTCGCGTAAAAGGTCCGGCAGCTTTTTAAGGACGAAGAAGGGGACGATGACGTTTGAGGCGCCCGTGACCTCGCAGACGGCGCGGGAAAAGCGCTCGTTGTCCGGCATGGTGTCCTCCAGCGTGGGCATGTCCATTTTGACGGCGAAGACTTTGAGCTGGCCGCCCTCATGCATACCGACGCTGTGCAGGTTGTCCTGCAGCTCGTTGAAGATTTTGATCTCGTCGGGAGAGGACAGGTCGGCCGTTTTCATGCGGCTTTTGTAAGCCGAGGCGATGTCGGGCACCAGGACCTTCACGTCGGAGACGACGGCGGACCCGCAGGCCAGCCGCCAGCCCTCATTGAACTCGTTATCGTCCAGGTGCAGGGTCTTTTTGCTCTTCAGCTCGCCCGACATAAGCTGGACCCGGCACTTGCCGCAGGAGCCGTTGCCGGAGCAGGGCGCGTCGATGACGACGTTGGCCTTGCGCGCCAGGTCCAACAGGTTTTCGCCGGGAGCGGCGAAGATTGTTACGTCTCCGCCGCCCTCAAATTGAAATACGACTTTGTTCATATTAACTCCCGTGCCGCCGCCAGGCGGCGGCACATATATACAGTGTAAAAAACTACATGATGGGGTCCAGCTTGAGGGCCGGATGGCTCTTCGAGGTGAGGAACGCCATGACGCCCTCGGAATCGACAGCGATCGTTTCGTCGCAGATCATGTCGGAGAAGTTGTCGATGCCGTACAGCTCCTTGGCCGTCTTGTTCAGGCGCTCGGAAATGTCGTCCTTCAGCTCCTTGGGCATCCAGACGATGCGCTCGATGCCGCCCTCGGCCGCGATGAATTTCTTGGAGGAGATGAAGTGGCGCCCGTGGCCCATGAAGCCCGGCGTCTGCACGCCGCCGCCCGTCATGGACGCCAGCTCTCCGAAGGTCATGCCCGTGGGTGTGACGCCGGCGTACTCGCGGTTTGCCACGATCACGCCGCCCGCTTCCGGCATGATGCCGCAGATGCACTCAAAGCAGCCGCAGCTCGTCATCGGGTCCTCCAGGATGGAGTAGAGCGTGACCTTATCCAGCGCGCCGTGGGTGGCCTCGCCTATGATCTTGTTGACTTCCGTATAAGAGCCGGTGCGCTCGTCAAGGCAGCCGATTTTCTGGATCGGCTGGCAGGGGCCGGCCGGCGTGAGCTCTTTCGTGGCCTTGGCGTCCAGCCAGGAGACGGCGCCGCAGAGGCCGAGGCGCTCCGGAGTGACAACGCAGGCGTGAGAGGGCGCGAAGCTCTGGCACAGCGTGCAGGTGTAGAAGGTGTCGACGCTCTCGTCCGTCATGGAGGCCAGCCGCTCATCGCGAGCGGCGTAGCGCGGCATGCCCTCTTCCTTCAGGATTTTTTCGACCTTCGCCTTATCGGTGACGATGGTGACCTGGCATTTATCCACGACGCTGGCGAACTCGTCCATGACCTCGTGGTAGACGACCTCGGCCAGATCCTTCACCCGAAAGCCCTTGGCGTAGGCGTCCTTGCTGATACGGACGCGGATGAGGTTGCGCTGCCCGGTGTGCATAACGCCCTCGACATAGTTGAACCAGTGGTGGACCTTGCGCTCGATGACGGGCTCGAAGTCGGCCTGCATCTTTTTGCCGGCCACCTCCACGTATGTGGCCAGCGGCAGCTCCACGGGAGCGGTCCCGTCGATGTCGGGCCCGATAATGGTGATCTTGTGGTCCTCGATCTCCTCGAGATTTCTCATGACGACCAGCTCGCAGGTCGGGTTGTTGCCGGAATAGAACTCGGCGTGCATATCGCTCTTGCGGATGATCTCGCCCTCAAAGGCGGAGGCGAAGCCCATGCAGATCTCGATGTTCTTGGCCTTGACCTTGATGCTCCGGAGCTCCAGCGACTTCTTGACGGTGTCCATGTGATTGGTGACGGACTCCAGCGCGCCGGGAACCTGGTTTTCACCAAGGTCCACGTCCACGATGACAGGGAAGCCCAGGGCGATGGCGCCGGCGCCGGCGGAGACGACGACCTCGTTCAGCGCGCCGAAGGTATTGACGAACGCGGGGACGCGCTCCTTCGTGTATTTCAGCAGCCCGGCCAGATCGCCCGGCTGGACGGCGCCGAAGATGAGCGCCGCGCGGATGGCAACGGTGACCACGTGGATGACGGCGGTGACGTCATGCCCCAGCGGGACGACGCGGAAATCGAGGCCCATCTTGACGCCGGCCGCCGCGGCCTGATCGATGACGTCGCCGATGAGGAAGGTGAGCAGACCCTTGGTCTGGTACTCCTTGACGACCATGGCGAGCTGCGTCTGGTCGTCGGCCTTGCCCAGCACGACCGCCACGCCGGGGATGTCGCCCGTCACGAGCGGCACGCCCAAAGAGCGGATGACCGGGTCGGGCACAAAGCCGATGCCGCCCTCGTTTTCGTACGGCTTGGCGCCGTTTACAAATTTGAGGCCTTCCAGGATTTCAGCCCCAACGGCCGTGGCGAGGCCCGCGTTCAGCGCGTCGCCCAGGTCCTCCTTGTTTGTGATGAGGCTCTTCAGGACGCCCACGCAGGCCGGCAGATCGCCGAGCTTCGTGACCTTGACGCCTGTGGCGGCATAGATCGTCGGGAAAAAGTAGGCCGTGTCCGGGAAGCTGAGCTTCGCCTCGGCGCCGTATTTGGCGATGGCGTCATTGACCGCGCCTTCGGTCAGCCCTGCGACCGCATTGGAACCCGCGTAGATCAGATCTGTTAATACGCTCATAGCTGATACCTCCTAAAACTGTATGTGAATGTGTTGTGACATGAGAGCTCTGTTTTGCAAATTTACAGCTCGAGCTTTTTGAGGATTTCGTTCATCGCCGTCTTTACGGGACTCTCCTCCGGCACGGTGGAGCTGGGCTTGCCGTCGGCGTCGTAGCGGTAGACCGTCTCGTCCTGGGGCACGACGCCGATGAGGTCGAGGTTCTGCTTGCCGATTTCCTCCTTGACGCCGTCGTCCAGCACGCCGCCGGGCGCCCTGTTGACGATGAGCTTTGTGACCTTGGGCTTTAACTTCAGCTCCTCCACCATCGTGGCCACGCGCCCGACGGCCTGGATGCCGCGGCGGGACGCGTCGGAAACCAGGAGAAGGATGTCGATGTGCGGCAGGATGCCGCGGCTGATATGCTCCAGGCCCGCCTCGTTGTCCACGACAATGTAGCTGTAGCCGTTCTTGTACTTGTCGATCTGGGCTTTCAGCACGCCGTTGATGTAGCAGTAGCAGCCCTCGCCCTGGGTCCGGCCCATGACGAGAAGATCGTAATTGTCCTCCTCGGCCATGGCGCCGCTGAACATGAACTCCGTGTACTCCTGCTTGGTCATGCTTGGTGGGAGAGACTCGTCCACGGCGTCCTTATACTGCATTTTTTCGCGGATTTCTCCCAGCGTCGTCGGCATCTCAACGCCGAGGACCTCGTTGAGGTTGGAGTTCGGATCGGCGTCCACAGCGAGGATCGGGCCCTTGCCGCTTTTGCCGAGGTAATCGATGATGATACCGCAGATTGTTGTTTTGCCGGTGCCGCCTTTGCCGGCCACGGCGATCGTAATGGGCTTCATGATATGCCCCTCCAATACTTTGAGTTTTGCTTCAACAGCTTAGTTTCCCGCGTCCACCACGACCTTGCCGTTGACGAGATCGGCCAGGAGCAGCTTGCCCTGAATCCGTGTCTCATTTTCCAGCAGGTCGGTGAAGACAATGGTGTCGCCCTCGAAACTGATTTTCTGAATATTATTCAAAAGCATTTTCTCGGATGCGCCGGTTTTTTCATATACCTTTGAAAGGCACATAATGATATCTCCTTATTTCAGCGATTTGAGGACCGCTTCCAGCCGCGCGTTGATCTCCTCCAGCGCGCCGATGCAGGAAGCCACCTCCCCGGCGGCCTTGTCCAGCGACAGGTGCTGCAGGCTGTGGACCAGGCCGGAAAGCTCCTCGTCATGGTGCGCGTTATGCTGCAGCGTGTACTGCAGGAAAGCGGCGGCCTCCTCCTTGGTTTTCAGCAGGTCGTCATGGCCGCCGTGATGGTGGCCGTGGGCCTCGTCCGCGTGGCTGTGGCCGGACGCGTGGTCGTGGTCGTGTTCATGGTGGCTGTCTTGATTATGGTCGTGGTCGTGCATGTTTTACCTCCGATTTCTGTGGCCAGTTACCTGACGTCATCCTGTGTGTTTTGTACGGAAATTATCCGGATATTCGCGGGAATATACGATATTTGCATGACTATTTACTAAATATTATGGAGATTCCCTCATTAATAATTATAAGACTTGTTATCCTTGTGTCAATTGCTATTATTTAAAATAATCGAGTCGTGCCAAAATGTCAAAAAACATTTCAAAACGCCGCCGCGCCCGCCGGGCCGCATTGACAGTTGACTATCGCCCCCGCTCGGGATACTATGGAACCAGAGATAACAACGCGGAGGGCTTATGAAAAAGAAGTATGAAGTGATCTGGGAGATATTCAACAAATGCAGCGGCAATCAGATGCGCGACGTCTTTTTCGAGGAGATAGAGACGGACGATGCCGACCGTTATGTCGCGGAGAGGTTCAAGGAGTTTTCCGTCACCCTGGACGCCTATGACGAGGCCGCTGCCACGCGGATTTATGAGATTGAGGCCGAAGGGCTCCGGCAGAGAATATCCCTGACGGAAGTATAGCGGGGAAGACCATGGAGAAGAAGCTTGGACAGGTGCTCGTCGACAGCATGCGCGACCTCGACGAGCTGAGGGTGCTGCAGTCCTCTGTGGAGCTGGTGTCGGCGGGGGTCTCCTCCTACGAGATTTTCGAAAGGCTGATCGAGGGGCTCCGGCAGGTGGATGCGCGCTACGAATCGGGCGAGTATTTCATTGCCGACCTGATCATGGCCGGGCATATCATGAAAAGCGTCATGACCAAGGTGCTCGTCTTTCACGGGTTCGAGGAGTTCAGCTCCTTCGGCCGGGTCGTCATGGCCACCGTCAGGGGCGATATCCATGAGCTGGGCAAAAACGTGATCGCGGACGTTTTGCGGCACAACGGCTTCGAGGTCACGGACCTGGGCACGGACGTGCCGCCGGAGCGCATCGTCGAAGAGGTCCGCGCCCAGTCGCCGAATATCCTGATCCTCAGCGGGATGATCGCCTCGTCGCCGGTGCGCATGGCGGAGAGCATCGCGGCCCTCAGGGACGCCGGCCTGCGCGGTCAGGTCCGCGTTATCGTCGGCGGCGCCGCCGTCACGTCCGAGGCCGCCGAAGCCATGGGCGCCGACGCCTACAGCGCCGGCGTCAAGGACTGCCTGAAGGTCTGCCATGAATTCATGGCGCTCACGGCGGGGGAGAGCTGACATGGCCGAGCCGCTGTATTTGCAGATATCGGGCCGTCTGCGCCAGGGTATCCTGACGGGCGAATACAAGCCGGAGGATATGCTGCCCTCCGAAAACGAGCTTGCCGCGCGTTATAGCACCAGCCGCGTCACCGTCCGCAAAAGCCTCGGCGTCCTGGAGAGCGAGGGACTTGTGCGGCCGTGGCACGGCAAGGGCTATTTTGTCCAGCCGCCGAAATACACGATGTTTACCCTGTACTTCGGGGACGACGCGACGGACGGCCGTTTCCGGTTCCAGGAGGTCACCATCCTCCGGCCCGAAAAGGACGTGGCGGAAAAGCTGCTGCTCAAAAAGCATCAGATGGCCATCGTCACGCGCCGCATCCTGGAGCGGGACGACCGGGTGGTGGCCTATGACGAGAAATTTGTCCCCTATGAGCGCGGCGTGCCCAGCATCGAGTTTGAGCTCCATTTCACCGAATTCCCGCACATGTTCGAAGAGCGGTTTGCGCCCATGTCCCTGCATACCGAAATGACCATCGGCATGGAGACGGCGCCGGAGCACGTCTGCGCCGCGCTTTCCCTGGCCGCGGATAAACCCCTGCTCGTCGTCGGCCGCCTGATCCGCGCCAGCGACGACAAGCCGGTCGGCTTTGCCAAGCAGTATCTCACCGAAGCCTTCGGCAAGCTTTCCGCTAGGTCGGGCTATTACACGCAGGAGAAATTATAAGGGCGGGTTGTGTGCATCCGCCCTTATTTTTTATGCCGTGTTGCGCCGGCAAGAGCGGACGGCCAATGTGTACAGTAGTATACGATAGATGTCATCCCCGCCTTCACCATTGTCATGCCTTGTTCACCATTGTCATGCCTTGTTCACCGTTGTCATGCCTTGTTCACCACTGTCATGCCTTGTTCACCGCTGTAACTTCCTCGTTCCCGTTGTCATTCCCGCTCTTCATGTCATTCCCGCGAAGGCGGGAATCCACGTTCTCTGCACGGGGAGCCTGGATTCCCGCCTTCGCGGGAATGACAACGGTGAAGGCGGGGATGGCATGAAGGCGGGGATGGCATGAAGGCGGGGATGGCATGAAAGCGGATGACATGAAGGCGGATGACATGAAGTCGGATGACATGAAGGCGGATGACATAAGGAGCGGGGGATGACATGTAGAGGCGGGAACGATTATTAATCGTCCATTGTCTCGTCCCCGTAGGGGACGCCGCCCTCGGCGTCCCGCGTTCCCCGTCCCGTCGGCGCCCCGGCGCTTTAGCGCGTCAGGGTGCTATTTCTTTGGTCGAAAAAAGAGTTTTACGCGATATTTTGTAGAATCTTTAAAGTTTTTATACGTATCAACTTTTATCTTGCAAACGCTTGTTAAATATTTGACAATCGGTGTGAAGGTTGTTACAATACATCTTGGGTCAACATGTAAATACAAGTTGGAGCCTTCTACGTGTTATAATCAAAAGGAGAATTGTAGCGATATGGATTTGAACAACTTCACAACAGTCGAGCAAATGGAAGCGGAAACGGCCAGACTCAGGGAGTGTGCGGCCTGCTCCGGCGCAGAGACCTGGGAAGACCGAAAGAAGGCCCAGACGCCTTCGTGCAAGTTCGGTGAAGACGGCGTTTGCTGCCGTATCTGCTCCATGGGCCCCTGCCGAATCACCCCCAAAGCGCCGCGCGGCATCTGCGGCGCGGACGCCAACGCCATCGCCGGGCGCAACTACCTGCGCATGATCGCCGGCGGCACCGCGGCGCATTCCGACCACGGCCGTGAAATCTGCCACACCCTGCACTCCACAAAGAAGGACGGCCACTATCAGGTCAAGGACGAGGCCAAGCTGCTGAGACTTGCCAAGGAGTGGGATATCCCCACCGAGGGCAAGGACATATACGATATCGCGCACGAAGTCGCGCTGGCCGGCATGATGGAATACGGCAAGCCCTTCGGCACGCAGAGATTTTTAAATCGCGCCACCGATGAGCGCCAGAAGCTGTGGAACGATCTGGGCATCGCCCCCCGCGCCATCGACCGCGAGATTGCCACCGCCATGCACATGACGCACATGGGCAACACGGCCGACGCCGAAGCTCTTGTCATGCAGGGCCTCCGGACCGGCATGGCCGACGGCTGGGGCGGTTCCATGATGGGCACCGAGATGACCGACATCCTGTTCGGCACGCCGATGCCGAAGGATACGGAAGGCGACCTGGGCGTCCTGGAAAAGGACATGGTCAACATCATTGTCCACGGCCATGACCCGGCGATGTCCGAAATGATCGTTGTCGCCGCCGAGGACAAGGACCTGCTTGATTACGCCAGAAGCAAGGGCGCCAAGGGCATCAACATCGCCGGCCTCTGCTGCACGGCCAACGAGGTCACCATGCGTCACGGCGTCCGGATGGCCGGCAACTTCCTACAGCAGGAGAACGCGCTGCTCACCGGCATCGTCGAGATGATCACCGTCGACGTGCAGTGCATCTTCCCGTCGCTGGGCCCCCTCTCCGAGTGCTTCCACACCAAGTTCATCACCACCTCCCCGATCGCCCGCATCCCCGGCTCCACCTATGTCGAGTTCCATCCGGAAACGGCGCGTGAGCAGGGCCGCGACCTTGTCCGCCAGGCTATCGACAACTTCGACAAGCGCGATCCGGCCAAGATCTGTGTCCCGACCCGCAAGCAGCCCGCCAGAGTCGGCTATTCCTGCGAAGCGATCCTCAAGGAGTTAAACGGCGTCACCAACAGCCACGTTGACGAGCGTGATACATACAAGCCGCTCATCGATTGCATCAAGGCCGGCGTCATCCGCGGCGCCGTGGCCATCGTCGGCTGCAATAACCCGAAGGTGCGGCCCGACCACTCCCACATCGAAATCATGAAAAAGCTCCTCGCCAACGACATTATCGTCATCACCACGGGCTGCGCCGCCCAGGCCGCCGCCAAGGCCGGCCTCCTCCGTAAGGAAGCCAAGGACCTCTGCGGCGCCGGCATGAAGCGCGTCTGCGAGCTCGTCGGCATCCCGCCGATCCTGCACATGGGCTCCTGCGTCGACATCAGCCGCATGATGCTCCTGGCCACCGACATTGCCAAGGACTGGGGTATCGATATCCCGCAGGTCCCCGTTGTCGGCTGCGCGCCGGAGTGGATGAGCGAAAAGGCCGTGGCCATCGCCAACTACGTCGTTTCCACCGGTATCGACACCTATCTCGGTATCGAGCCGCAGGTCAAGGGTTCCGTCCAGATGATGGAGCTCATCACCGAGGGCACAAGGAAGCTGACGGGCGCCGGCTATATCATCAACACCAACCCCGACACGCTGGTCCAGGCCATGATCGACGGCATCGAAGCCAAGCGCGCCGCGCTGGGCATCTGATATAAACAAAACTGTCATTCCGAAACAGCCTGCGGCGGAGAGATTCTCCGCAGGCTCGGAATGACAGGGCTTTCGCATGCATAAAACAGCACTTTTTTCAAACGCTTTTATAAAAAGCTGATTGGAAGATAAATTATGAAAATAGCAATTACAGGCAAAGGCGGCGTCGGCAAGACGACGGTGGCCGCGATCCTCGCCAGGCTCTACGCCGACGAGGGCCGCAAGGTGCTCGCCGCCGACGTGGACCCGGATGCGAACCTCGGCATGGCGCTGGGGTTTACGGCCGAGGACCTTCAGGAGATCACGCCCATTTCAAGGATGCGGGCGCTGATTGCCGAGCGGACCGGAGCCAGCGCCGAGACCTTCGGCAAATTCTTTAAAATCAACCCCAAGGTGGACGACATCCCAGACATGCTCGCCAAGGAGAAAAACGGCGTCAAGCTCCTCGTCATGGGAACCATCGAAACCGGCGGCAGCGGCTGCGTCTGCCCGGAGCACGTGATGCTCAAGCAGGTGATATCGCACCTTATTATCCGCCGCGAGGACGTGGTGATCATGGACATGGAGGCCGGGCTGGAGCATCTCGGCCGCGGCACCGCCGACTTCATGGACTTTTTCCTTGTCGTCGTGGAGCCCGGCGAGCGCAGCATCCAGACGTACCATAAGGTCGTCCAGCTGGCCGCCGACCTGGGGATCAGCAAGGTCCGCGTCATCGCCAACAAGGTCAGGAGCCGCGCGGACGAAGAGTTTATCACGGCGAAAGTGGCGGAGCGCGACCTTCTGGGCTTCATCCACTTTGACGACGACGTTTCGGCCGCCGACCGCGCCGGGCGCTCGCCTTACGACATCAGTGAAAAAACGGTTCAAGAGATCCGCGCGATAAAACAGCGCATCGACAACGAATAATTGGAGGTAAACACATTGAGACTGTTTGACAGAGCATTCACGGGCTCGGACGAGATGTTCGCACTCGCCGAAGCTGCCGTAACAAAAACAATAGACAAACTTGGTGCCGACGCGCCCGTCGCCTTCGGCAGCACGGCATATTTCCTCCCCTGCATCTACGCTTATACCGGCCGGAAGATCACAAAGCTGAGCGAGCTGAAGGACGTCCTGGAGCCCGTAAAGGGCTGGCTCACCAGAAACTACCGCCTGAACGACGTCTTCACCTCCGGTATCGCCACAGTGCTGGCGGCGGAAATCATCGAAGCCTGCAAATACGCCGAGAATCCCACGCCCTACGAAGAGAAGTACCACGGCCACATGACGGACGCCGAGGTCCGCGAGCTGGGCGTGCCGCTCGTTACCCAGGATATCCCCGGCTTCGTCGTCATCATCGACGAGGCGCCCACGGATGCCCAGGCCCAGGTGCTCATCAAGGGCTACCAGTCCCGCGGTATCTTCGTTTTCCTCCTCAAGGGCGCCATCGACCAGGCGGAGCGCTGCGGCATCAAGATGGGCTTCCCGGTCCGTATCGTCCCGGTGGGCCCCGGCATCGAGGCCGTTTCCCACATCATCTCCGTCGTTGTCCGCGCGGCATTTATCTTTGGCAACGTCCAGCCCGGCGATTGGGAAGGCTTTAACAAGTATTCCTTCGAGCGCATCTTCGCTTTCGTCAACGCTTTCGGGCCGTTGGAGAACATCACCGTCGGCTGCGGCGCCGGCGCCATCGCCATGGGCTTCCCGGTCATCACAAACGACACCGTCGACGTGGACGTTGTGCCGAAGAGCCTCATCATCCAGACGAACATCGACGACCTGATCGAGACCTCCCTGGAGGCCCGCGACATCAAGATCAAGGTTTCCAATATCGACCTGCCTGTCGCCTGCGCCTCCGCGTTTGAAGGCGAGATCATCCGCAAAGCCGACATGTTCTGCGAGGCCGACGGCTCCAGAAAGGACTGCTTCGAGCTCGTCCGCACGAAAGAGCTGCACGAGGTCGAGGACCACAAGATCGAGCTCATCGGCCAGGACTTCGACGCCATGGAAGTGGGCTGCAAGATCAATCTGGCCATCATCATCGACATCGCCGGCAAAAATATGCAGTCCGACTTTGAGCCCGTCTTCGAGCGCAAGATACATAACTATGTCAACTGCCTCGAAGGCGTCATGCACACCGGCCAGCGCGACCTGATCCGCATCCGTGTCAGCAAGTCCTCGTTTGAAGCCGGCTTCAGGGTCAAGCACTTCGGCGAGCTGCTGTACGCCAAGATGAAAAATGACTTCTCCCAGGTCGTCGACAAGTGCCAGGTCACGCTGGTGACCGAGCCCGAGCTTGTCACCAAGCTCCGCAAGGAAGCCAATGAGATTTACGACAAGCGCGACGCGCGTCTCCGCTCCCTGACCGACGAGAGCGTCGAGTGCTTCTACACCTGCACGCTCTGCCAGAGCTTTTCGCCGTCCCACGTCTGCATCGTCACCCCGGAGCGCCTCGGCCTCTGCGGCGCGGTGTCCTGGCTCGACGCGAAATCCACCAATGAGCTGCAGCCCAGCGGCCCCTGCCAGGTCGTCACCAAGACGAAGGTCATCGACGAGGCCAAGGGCGCTTACGAGGATGTCAACGAGGCCGTCAGCACCTATTCCCACGGCGCTTTGGATAAGGTCACGCTGTATTCCATCATGGAAGACCCGATGACGAGCTGCGGCTGCTTCGAGTGCATCTGCGGTATCGAGCCGATGTCCAACGGCGTTATCATCGTCAACCGCGAATATGCCGGCTCCACACCTCTCGGCATGACGTTTGCCGAGCTGGCGTCCATGACGGGCGGCGGCGTGCAGACGCCGGGCTTTATGGGCCACGGCCGCCACTTCATCGCGTCCAAGAAGTTCATGAAGGCCGAGGGCGGCATCGCCCGCATCGTCTGGATGCCGAAGGCCCTGAAGGACAGCGTCGCCGAGAGGCTCAACATCTCGGCCAAGGAGCTTTACGGCATCGATAACTTCACCGACAGGATCGCCGACGAGTCAATTTCCGAAGATCCGGATACCCTGATGGCGTATTTGTCCGAAAAAGGTCATCCTGCACTTGAGATGGAGCCAATGATGTAATATAATGAGTTCGGCGAACTCATTATAATGCGCAAACGGGCGCTTTTTGCGCCCGTATGCGCTTAAATCAAGCCGCGGCGCTGGTCGCGCCGCAGGGCATATATCATAACTGGCTGCAGCTGTGATATAATGTCAACGGAGAAATGTTATTTTTGAGGAGGCAGTGAGAAATGCCATTCACAGCGAAACCGCGTACATTCAACGCGGCAATCAACGAGACCGTGTTGGGTACCGGGGCGAAAGCCGTTACCCTCGGCGGCCAGAATGTTCTTCCCCTTTATTTCTTTGACAATACGCCAAAGAACGCCCCTGCCGTCGGTATTGAGATTACCGATACCGGCTATGACGCGACGGGTCTGCCCGCCCTGGCCGCCTTTTATGACGGCGCAGCGACACCTGCCGAAAGAGCGAAGAAGGCCGCTTCCGCCGAGGGCGTGAGCTTTGTCTGCCTGCGCTTTGAAGGCGCCGATCCCGGCGGACTGAACAAGAGCATCGCCGACTGCGTCGCCGTTGCGAAGGACGTCCTGAACGCTATTGACGTGCCGCTTGTCGTCGCCGGCTGCAAGAATATCGAGAAGGATGCCGAGTTGTTTTCCGCCGTCGCGGAAGTCTGTCAGGGCAAGAACGTGCTGTTCCTTTCGGCCCGAGAGGAAGACTACAAGACCGTCGGCGCGTCCGTCGGCCTGGCCTACGGCCAGAAGGTCGGCGCTGAGAGCGCCGTCGACATCAACCTTGCCAAGCAGCTCAACGTTGTCATGACGCAGCTGGGCGTATCGGCCCAGAGCATCGTCATGAACTTGGGTGCAGCAGCAGCCGGCTACGGCTTTGAGTATGTGGCGTCCACGCTGGACCGCGTCAAAGCGGCGGCGCTGGAGCAGAACGACACCATGCTCCAGATGCCGGTCATGACGCCTGTCTCCGTCGAGACCTGGTCCGTCAAGGAAGCCATCATGGCTGAGGCCGACATGCCCGAGTGGGGCAGCCAGGAAGAGCGCGGCATCCGCATGGAGACCGTTACGGCGTCCGCCTGCCTCGCTTCCGGCGCCGAGTCCGTCATCCTGCGTCACCCGGCGTCCGTCAAAACGATAGCGGCAATGATCGCCGCTCTCCTGTAAGAAGCGGAGGTATAGAGAAATGGCACTTAAAGGACTCGATATTTTTAAACTCACACCGAAAACGAACTGCAAGGACTGCGGCAACCCCACCTGCATGGCGTTCGCCATGAAGGTCGCCCAGGGCGCCGTGTCCATCGATAAATGCCCGCACATGTCCGCCGACGCGCTGGCCAAGCTGTCCGAGGCCACCGAGCCCCCGATGAAGACGATCTCCATCGGCGAGCACAAGCTGGGCGGCGAGACGGTCATGCTCCGCCACGAGAAGACGCTGGTGAACAAGAACCTGTTCTCCCTGTACGTCTGCGCCGACATGGCCGACGCCGACATCGACGCGAAGATCGCCGAGGCCGTCAAGGTCGATTACGAGCGCATCAGCGAGCGCATGTACGTGGAAACCATCTTTGTCAACGTCGAAGAGACGCAGACGGCCGACCGCGGCATCGCCGTGGCGAAGAAAGCCGCCGCCACCGGCCGCGACCTCATCCTTCGCTGCACAAAGCCCGAGCTGGCCAAGGAAATCGCCGCCGCCGTTCCCGTTAAGGTTCTCGTGGGCGCGAACGCGTCCAATTACGAGGCGCTGAACGCCGTCGCCACCGAGAAGGGCCTTGTCCTCGGCGTCTCCGGCAAGGACCTCGGCGAGCTGCACGATACCATCGAAAAGCTCGAGGCCGCCGGCAACAAAAACCTCATCATCTACCTTGGCGGCACCTCCATCAAGGAAGCCTTCGCCGCCGCCGTCCAGATTCGCCGCGCCGCGCTGAAGGACGAGGACCGCACCTTCGGCTATCCCGCCATCGTCAACCTGGAGCGGCTTGCCCCGGGTGATGACAACCTGCAGGCGTCCCTGGCGTCCCTGTTCACGCTCCGCTACGGCTCCATCCTCGTCATGGGCCGCATGACGTACGCCGACGCGCTGCCGCTGTACGGCCTCAGGCAGAACATCTTCACCGATCCTCAGAAGCCCATGAAGGTCGAGCCGGGCATCTATCCCATCAATGGGGCGGGCGAGAACGCCGTTTGCGCCGTCACCGTCGACTTCGCGCTCACGTACTTCGTCGTCTCCGGCGAAATGGAACGCTCCGGCGTGCCGGTGAACCTCCTCATTTCCGACGCGGGCGGCTACTCCGTCCTGACGTCCTGGGCCGCCGGCAAGTTCTCCGCGGGCTCCATCGCCAAGTTCATCGAAGAGCAGCAGATTGAATCGAAAATCAAAAGCCGTACCCTGATCCTTCCCGGTAAGGTTGCCGTCCTGAAGGGTGAAGTGGAGGCCAAGCTGCCGGGCTGGAACATTGTTGTCGGCCCGAACGAGGCCATCCAGCTGGTCAGATTCTTAAAAGACTACAAATAATTTAGGAGGGTATCAATGGCTAGATTCATCACAATCGGCGAGCGTATCCACTGCATCTCGCCGTCCATCCGCGAAGCGATGGATACCAAAAATCCCGAGCCGATTTTAAAGCGCGCCAAGGAGCAGATCGACGCCGGCGCCACATATCTCGACGTCAACATCGGCCCCGCCGAGTCAAACGGCGAAGAGCTCATGACGTGGGCGGTCAAGCTCATTCAGGAGAACTTTGACAATCATCCGCTTTGCCTCGATACCGCCAACAAGAAGGCCATCGAAGCCGGCATCGCCGTCTACAATCGCTCCAAGGGCAAGCCCATCGTCAACTCCGCGGACGCCGGCGACCGTATCTCCAACATCGACCTGGCCGCCGCCAACGACGCCATCGTCTTCGCCCTCTGCTCGAAGGCCGGCATCTCCAAGGACAACGATGAGCGCATGGCCTACTGTCAGGAAATGCTCGAGCGCGGCATGGGCCTCGGCATGGACCCCGCCGACCTCTGGTTTGACCCGCTGTTCCTTGTCATCAAGGGCATGCAGGACAAGCAAATGGAAGTCCTCGAGTTCATCAAGATGTGCGCCGACATGGGGCTCAATACAACGGGCGGCCTGTCCAACATCTCCAACGGCATGCCCAAGCACATCCGCCCCATCATGGACTCCGCCATGGTCGCCATGGCGATGATGAACGGCCTCACCAGCGCCATTGTCAACCCCTGCGACCTCCGTCTCATGGAGACCATCAAATCCTGCGATATCATCCGCAACGACAACCTCTACGCGGACAGCTACCTCGAAGTGTAATAACAATTATAAAAAGCGGCCGCCGGGAATTCTGTTTCCCAGCGGCCGTTTTCTTGCCGCGTCCGAAGATTCTGCCATAAAAACAGAGCAACGGAAGCCAAAGTGCTTCCGTTGCTTTGCAAAGAGAGGAGAAAGGAGGATATGAAAAAAGGTTCATGATATCATTGGTAACCTTGTGAGTCTTATAATAGCAGGTAAATATTAAGAGAAAAACAAAAATTTGTTACCAAATTGTTAATATTAAAACTTTTTTGTAACTAATATAAATAAGGGACGTGGATTCCCGCCTCCGCGGGAATGACAATGTTGTCGTCCCGCACCGTGCCGCTATCGCCGCGGGACGTGGATTCCCGCCGCGGCGGGCGCGAAGCATTTTATCGGGTGGGCGTCATTTCATCAATATCTCGATGGCGCGGTTGAGCTCCTCGATGGTCTCGGTGTCGCCGGTTTCAACGGCGTCGACGATGCAGTGGTCTATGTGGTCCTTGAGGATGATTTTGCAGGTGGCGTTGATGGCTGAGCGGACGGCGGCCAGCTGGATGAGGACCTCGGAGCAGTCGCGGCCGTCCTCCACCATGTGCTTGACGGCGTTAAGATGGCCGATGAGCTTTGAAAGCCGGTTCAATACGGCCTTGGAGTTTGTGTGCGTATGGGCGTGGGTGTGGTGGACGTGCGCGCCGGCCAGGGCGTCGTCATGGCTGTGGGCGACCGCGGTATCATGCTCGTGGTCGTGGTGGCGCCGGAGCTCTTTTTCGTTGAAGAAATTTTCAGTATACATAGGCAAACTCCCATCCTGGATTTTCGTCCTCAGTTTAATACTATTATACATTGTTCTCACAAAGTCCGTCAAATGCTTTGAGCGGAGAGGGCTTTCATAATTATTCATGTTTTAAGAAAATCCGGGAATACTGACAATGTCTTGTCAGGCATCCGTGGGGCCAAGGCCGCACTCCGCATCCGGGAGTACGGGTGCGGCCCCGTCACTTTATCAGGCGGAGGGCCCGGGGCGGAGCCCCGCCGTTCCCAAAGAGTCGTAGCCGAAGCTCTATACCTCTAGGGAATTTGGGGTATTTATTTCCACAGCGCCCTGTGCTATAGTAGAACTGTAAAAGGAACGGTTGTTATTGCGGCGGTGTGCCGTAAATTCAAGAGATAAAATAAAGGAGGTCGGCTCTATGCTGGACAAGCAGCTCGTGGCGCTTTTGAATCAACAGGTCAATATGGAATGGTATTCGGCATATCTCTATCTCGACATCCACGATTATTATGTCGATAAGGAGCTTAACGGCTTCGGGACGTGGTTCTATATCCAGACCCAGGAGGAGCGGGACCACGCAATGCTCTTCATCAAGTATCTCCAGAACAACAGCGAAAGATTGAAGCTGTCCGACGTCAAGGCGGCGGCGCCGGTCTTCAACAGCTTCCGCGACCCCGCCATTGCCGCGTATGAGCATGAGCAGAAGGTGACGGCCTCCATCAACGCCATCTACGCCGTGGCTTACGAGAAAAAGGATTTCAGAACGATGCAGTTTCTGGACTGGTTCGTCAAGGAGCAGAACGAAGAGGAGAAGAACACCGAGACCATCATCAAAAAATACGACCTGTTCGGCAGCGACCCCAAGGGCCTGTACATGCTCGACCAGGAGCTCGGCGCCCGCGTCTACACCCCGCCCACGCTCGTGCTGTAACATCGGACAATCATTCAGCCAAAAGCCCTGCCTCCCGGCAGGGCTTTTGGCCGTCGATAAAGCCCTTCGGGCTTTATCCGACAAGAGTCTGCATGCAGCGCGCTCAGCCGCGCGCCGCATGAGAAGTGTCACTCCGGAGGCACATGTCCTCCTGCGTGACAATTTTGAATTTATTTACCGCTCCGGCGGCAAACTCTGCGAGGCTTTGCCCTCTGTATGCAGGGCTTTTCTGCGACAAACCGTCATTTCTCCGACGGCATAGCGCGACAAAAATAGGATACCGATGAGGGCCCCGGCGTGGTATATTGGAAGAAAAAAACAAGGGGTGCTGAGCTGTGTTCGACCTGACCGGAAAAATGACGCCGAAAGAGAATTATCTGCGACTGATCAAAGGGGACAACCCGCAGTACTTATGCCATAACAACGTTTATTCACAGGGCATGTTCCCGGACGCTCTGGCGCAGAACAACAAGTACCCCAAGCCGGGGGAGTCCTGCCTGGACGCGTGGGGCGTGCAGTATTCCTGGCCGCTGGGGGAGCCGGGCGGCATCCCGGTGGTGACGGAGGAGAACAAGGTCATCAAGGATATCACGAAATGGGACAAATATTTGAACGTCCCCTGGCCGTCCAAGCTGCAGCTCGACTGGACGGACTGCGACCGGCGGGCCGCGGAGTTCGACCGTGACAACTACCTGCTGCTCGGCTTCTGCTTTACGGGGCTTTTTGAGCTGACCCACAACCTGATGGGCTTTGAGGACGCGCTGATGGCCTACGTGGAGGAGCCGGAGGCGATGGGGGAGCTGCTGGATGTTCTGGTGGAGTATAAGCTCGAATATTTAAAGCTGCTCATCGACCATGTGCACCCGGATATGATCCACATCCACGACGACTGGGGCAGCAAGAAAAATCTCTTCATGTCGCCGCAGACCTGGCGGAGTGTCCTGAAACCCCGCTGGGCCAGGATTTACGACTATATGCACTCCCGCGGCGTGCTCGTCCAGCACCACGCCGACTGCGTCTGCGCGCCCATCGTGGAGGATATGGCGGAAATCGGCGTGGACGTCTGGCAGGGCATCATCCCCCAGAACGATATAAAAGACGTGCAGAAGCGCCTGAACGGCCGGATGGCGCTGCAGGGCGGCCTGGACTGTACGCCCTTCGACTACGGGTCCGGCTGGAACGAGGCGGAGGTCCGCCGGCTTGTGCGCCGCGTCTGCGACGACTACGTCCCGGCCGGCCGGTTCGCCCCCGAGGTGCCCAACGGCGCCCCGCTGACGCCCGGCATCGACGATATTATCGTTGACGAGATGAATACATACGGCGAGCACTTCTTCGACAGGCTCAAAAACTGATACGGAAAAACGGAACGGGGCGGCGCGTCCTGTTCCGTTTTTTTATCTTAAAAACTTCCGCGGAGCGCTAATCCGCGCCGGGAATGTGCCGATACGTAATAATACAGGTATTTTGAGAAAAGCAAAAATGCAATAAAGGGTGAAATCATGAAAGAGATCAACATAGTTGTCGTTGACGATTCCCCATTCTCCGTGGCAATGATATCCAATATCCTGACGGGGAGCGGCTTTAACGTCATCGGCAGCGCCAACGGGCTGGAGGAGGCTGTCGAAGCCGTCAAAACCCTGCAGCCCGACGTCGTCACCATGGACATCACCATGCCCGGCGCGGACGGTATCGAATGCACGAACGCCATCCACAAGGTGGTGCCGAGGCAGAAGGTCGTCATCGTCAGCTCCATGATGGACGAGGAGATTATCCGCCGGGCCAAAAAGGCAAAGGTCAGCGGCTATGTTCAAAAGCCCGTCGACGCCGAGGAGCTGACGCTCGCCATCAACAGGGTCATGGCCGACGAGGAGCTTTTTATCGAGCTGGAAGGGCTCTACACCACCGTCTTCAAGGAGGCGCTGACGGATTCCTTCAACAAGCTCTTCAAGACGGTGCCGGAATTTGAAGCGGAATTTAAGAACAACAACGCGCAGGTGTCCAGAGGCATCTCCGTCGTCATCGGCATCATCGGGAAATACAGCGGCCGGCTGATTCTCGACATGTCCAATGAGACCGCGCGCCACATGGCCGGCACGATGATGAACAGCGACGCGCTGCCGGACGAATATATCGTCAATATCGTGGGCGAGGTCTCCAACATTGCCGCCGGCAACGCCTGCTCCCTGATGAATAAGACAAACAAGCTTTTCGGCCTCCGGGTGGCCCCCCCGACGATCGTCTACGGGGAATCCATCACCATATCAAAATCCGATTTTGACACCGCCTTCTCCGTGACGGCGCAGACCACCTTTGGGGAAATTTTCATGAATGTCGGATTCAACAGGGGCGAATATCAATGAATACAGAATACACCGAGGCATTTTTCAACTCCTTTCAGAACGTCATGCCGCAGCTCGGTATCGAGAGCGTCCGGCTGATCGATATCCAGGATATCGGCAGCCAGATCCACACGCCGGAGGTCGTCTGCATCATCGGCATCATCGGGGACCTGCGCGGCAACGTCATCTATGCCATGAGCGCCGATGCGGCGAAAAAAATTGCCGGTACCATGATGGGCGGCATGGAGCTCGACGAGTTCGACGAGATCGCTCAGAGCGCCGTGGCCGAGCTGGGCAATATGCTGGCGGCCAACGCCTGCACCGAGCTCTCCCAGATTAAAATCAAGGTCGACGTGTCCACCCCGACCCTGATGGTGGGGACGTTTTCCGTCAGCGCCAGCGCTGAGCGCGTCACCCGCATCGAGCTGGCCGCGTCCGATTTTCCCTTCGATATCTTCCTGTCGCTGGAGAAACGATAAGGTAAAGCCATGAGGGCCGGCGCGAAAGCCGGCCCTCATGGAGATTATATGGTTTAGCGAAGGGCCGGTTTCCATGCCGGCCCTTCCTATGTTGGCGCGGCACAAAGGGCGGCGGGATGAGGTCATCCCACCTCTTATGTCATTCCCGCGAAGGCGGGAATCCAGGCCTCGTACAGGGGAACGTGGATTCCCGCCTTCGCGGGAATGACAATGCTTAAAGGAACTGAGGAAATGGCAACGCAAGGGGTCAGCTATTTAAAATGTCTTCCGCCAGCTGCTCGACGTCCTTTTGCTCGGTGGCCCAGCTGGTGCAGAAGCGCACGGCGCTGTGGGCGTGGCCGATCTTCTGCCAGAAGCTGTACTCGTACTTTTCCTTCAGCTTGTTGAGGACGCGATCGGGCATGATGGGGAACTGCTGGTTCGTGACGGATTCGGTGAGAAAGCGGTAGCCCTTTTTGATACACGCCTCCTTGATAATGCCGGCCATTTCGTTGGTGTGGCGGGCGATATCGAAATACAGGTCGTCCTCAAAGAGCGTGATGAATTGCAGGCCTAAAAGCCGCCCCTTTGCCAGCAGCCCGCCCTTCTGCTTGATGATATACCGGAAATCCTGTTTCAGCGCGTTGTCGGTGATAACGAGCGCCTCGCCGAAGAGCGCGCCCGTCTTTGTGCCGCCGATGTAAAACACGTCGCACAGCTCGGCAAAGGCCGGCAGGTCGAGGTCGCTGCCCTCGGCGCAGATGGCGTAGCCCAGCCGCGCGCCGTCCATGTAAAGGATGAGACCGTTCTTCCGGCAGATGCGGCTGAGCTCGGTGAGCTCCTCCCTGGTGTAAATGGTACCGACCTCCGTGGGGTTCGATATGTACACCAGCTTCGGCTGTACCGTGTGCTCCCGGCTATCGTCGCCGTAATGGGCGTCATAAACCTCCTGGACCTGCGCGGCGGTGATCTTCCCGTCCGCGCTGGCGACCGTCAGGACCTTGTGGCCGGTGGCCTCGATGGCCCCGGTCTCATGGGTGTTGATGTGGCCCGTGTCGGCGGTGACGGCGCCCTGATGGGGCCGCAGGCAGGCGGAAATGACCGCCAGGTTCGTCTGCGTGCCGCCCACGAGAAAGTGGACGTCGGCCTCCGGCGCGCGGCAGCGCGCCTTGATGAGCTCGGCGGCCTGCCGGCAATAGTCGTCGTCCCCGTAGCCCACCGTCTGTTCCAGATTTGTCTCGATGAGTTTATTTAAAATGCGCGGATGCGCCCCTTCGCTGTAATCGCAGTTGAATCGCAACACAAGAATTCCTCCAATTTAAAAACTGTCCGCACTCCATTATATACAAAAGACATGAAAAAGGAGCGTCGCGGACAGGCACGTTGCTATTTATGCATTCCGCATGAATGAAAGAAACCGATACCGACGTCAAAGGGTATCGGTTTCTCTATTTTTTCAAACGGGATATGCAGTGTCCTGCATATCATTCAGCTTCAGCCGGCCGCTTCGTCAAAGAGCCTGCAGGCCACCAGATGGCTGCCGCCCATGTCCTTCAGCGCGGGGCAGACCGCGTCGCAGCCGTCAAAGGACTTGAAGCAGCGTGAGGAAAACCGGCAGCCGTCGCCCGGGTCGATGGGGCTGGGCACGTCGCCCTTCAGGATGATGCGCTCCTTTTTCCTGTTGACGTCGATGGTGGGGATGGCGGACAGCAGCGCCTGGGTGTAGGGATTCAGGGGATTTTTGTACAGGTCGCTTTTCGGCGCGATCTCCATGAGCTTGCCCAGGTACATGACGCCGACCCGGTCGCTGATGTGCTTGACCACGTTCAGGCCGTGGGCGATGAACAGGTACGTCAGGCCGAACTCCGCCTTCAAGTCGTCCAAAAGGTTCAGCACCTGCGCCTGGATGGACACGTCCAGCGCCGAGACAGGCTCGTCGCAGACGATCAGCTTCGGCTGTACAGCCAGCGCCCGGGCAATGCCCACACGCTGGCGCTGCCCTCCGGAAAACTCATGCGGGTAACGGTTGCGCTGGTGGTTGGCAAGCCCCACGCAGTTGAGGAGATAGTTGACGCGGCTCTCCACCTCGTTGGACGGCAGCAGTTTATTGATAATGATCGGCTCGGCGATGATGTCGCCGATGGTCATGCGCGGATTCAGGGAGGAGTAAGGGTCCTGGAAGATCAGCTGGATATCCCGGCAGCACCGGCGCCGCTCCTTGTCGCTCAGGGCGGTCAGGTCCCTGCCGTCGAAGATGATCTGGCCGCTGGTGGGCTTGTAGAGGTTCACCAGCATCTTGCCGATGGTCGTCTTGCCGCAGCCCGATTCGCCTACCAGGCCGAAGGCCTCGCCCTTATGGATATCGAACGAGACGTCGTCCACCGCCTTGAGCACCGAGGTCGGCCGCCCCAGAAAGTCGGTGTCCACCGTAAAATACTTTTTGAGATTCTTGATTTGCACAAGAGGCTCGTTCATTCGTTTTCCGCCTCCGTTTCATCACTGTATAAGAAGCACCGGACGGCTGTGCCGTCCTTCCGGACAAGGGCCGGCTTCTTCTGCCGGCATACGTCCATGCATTTGCCGCATCTGTCCGAAAAGGCGCAGCCCTCCGGCAGATGCATGGGATTGGGGACCATGCCGGGTATCATGTTGAGCCTGTCGCGCTCCTCCTCCAGCTTCGGGATGGAGTCCATGAGCCCGACGGTATACGGGTGCCGCGGCGTGGTGAACAGCGTCTTCACGTCCGCCTCCTCGACGATTTTGCCGCAGTACATGACGATGACCCTGTCGGCCGCCTCGGCCACCACGCCCAGGTCGTGGGTAATGAGCAGCACGGCCATGTTCAGCTTTGCCCTGAGGCCGTAGATCAGCTCCAGGATCTGGGCCTGGATGGTCACGTCCAGTGCCGTCGTCGGCTCGTCGGCGATCAAAAGCTCCGGGTGGCACGAGAGCGCCATGGCGATCATCACGCGCTGGCGCATGCCGCCGCTCATCTGGTGCGGGTAATCGCCGGCCCTTTTCTCGGGGGACGGGATGCCGACCAGGTCCAGCATTTCCACCGTGCGCTTCAGGGCGTCCTTTTTGGACAGCTTCATGTGCGTCATGATGCTCTCCGTCATCTGGTCTTTGACGCGGTAGACGGGATTGAGGGAGGTCATCGGCTCCTGGAAGATCATCGAGATCTGGTCGCCGCGGATTTTCTGCAGCTCCCTGAGCGGCGTTTTCACAAGGTCCCTGTCCTTAAACAGGATCTCGCCGCCCCCGATTCTGCCGGGGTCCGAAATGAGGCCCATAATGGACAGGGAGGTCACGCTCTTGCCCGACCCGGACTCGCCCACGATGGCCAGTATCTCGCCCTTATCCACGGAAAAGCTGACGTTGTCGACGGCTCTGACGACGCCGTTCTTCAGCTTGAATTCTGTTTTCAGGTTTTTTACATCAAGTAACATAGCTATAGTCCCTTACCTTTTCCTGGCCTTGGGGTCCAGCGCGTCGCGCAGGCCGTCGCCCAGGAGATTGAAGGCCAGCACGGTGATGGTGATGGCAACGCCGGGGAAGATGAGCGTGTAGGGGGCCGAGAAAATAAACCCCCGCGCGCGGCCCAGCATGTCGCCCCATTCCGCGTAGGGCGGCTGGACGCCGAGGCCGAGAAAGCCGAGCGCCGAGGTGTCCAGCACCGCCGTGGAGATGCCCAGAGTGGCCCGGACGACGATGGAGGACAGGACGTTCGGCATGATGTGCTTAAAGACGATGCGCGGGCCCTTGTTGCCAACGACCTTTGCCGCCTGGACGTAATCGTTTTCCTTGACGGACAGGATGCTGCCCCGGACGATCCGGGCGTATTCCGGGATGCTCACAAGCCCGATGGCGATAACGGCCTTGTCGATGCCCTTGCCCAGAGCCGCCATAAAGGCGATGGCCAGAAGGATCGACGGAATGGCCAGCATCATGTCCATAATGCGCATGATGATCGTGTCGGTTTTGCCGCCCCTGTACCCCGCGGCGGCGCCCAGGAGCGTGCCGATCGTTAAGGAGATGGCCACGGCGGAGAGGCCGACGGTCAGCGAGATGTGCGCGCCGTCGATGATACGGGAGAAGATATCCCGGCCCAGCTGGTCGGTGCCGAACCAGTGCTCGCCGTTGGGGTGGATGAAGCTGGCCGACATGTCTAAGGAGTTCGGATCAAACGGCATGAGCAGCTTGCCGAAGACGGCGATCAAAACGAGCAGGAGGATGATGACGAGCCCGACCATGGCGCCCTTGTTGGATTTCAGGGAGTCCCACATCTGCCTCAGCTGGGATTCCGGCTTTTCCAGAGCCGCGGCGTTTTTGCCGGCGGCCGCGTTATTATTGGCGCTGTCCATCCGTTACGCCTCCTTCTTGTTGTATTTGATACGCGGATCGAGGAACGCGTAAACGATATCGACGATCAGGTTGATGATGACAAAGGTGACCGCCACCAGCATGACGACGCCCTGGACCACGGGAAAGTCCGATTTCAGGATGCATTGGACCGTATACGCGCCGATGCCCGGCCAGGAGAACACCGTCTCCGTGAGGACGGCGCCGCCCAAAAGCGAGCCCAGCTGCAGGCCGATGACCGTGACCACCGGGATAAGGGCGTTTCTTAAAGCATGCTTCCGGATGACCCGGCCCTCGGTAACGCCCTTGGCCCGGGCCGTTCTGATGTAGTCCTGCCCCAGCGTTTCCAGCATGCTGGACCGCGTCATCCGGGCGATGATCGCCATGGAGTACAGGCCGAGCGCCACGGCCGGCAGAATGAGATGCCTGATGGCGCTCCAGAAGCCGGCGAAATTGCCGGCGATCAGCGTGTCGATCAGATAAAAGCCGGTCACCGTTTTAGGCTGCAGCAGGATATCGATCCGGCCTGTGGACGGCAGGATGTGAAGTATCCCCGAAAAGAGGATAATCAGCAGAATGCCGAGCCAGAAGATCGGCATCGACACGCCGATGAGCGCCGTGACCATGCCGGCGGAGTCCACCAGCGTGTTTTTCTTGACGGCGGAAATGGCGCCGATGAGGATGCCGAAAATCGAGGCGAAGATGATAGCCGAGATCGCCAGCTCTATCGTCGCCGGGAACCGCGCCATGATCTCCGCGATGACGGGCGTTTTGGTGTAGTACGATTTCCCCAGGTCCCCCGTGAAAATGCCGATCAGGAAGTGGAAGTATTGGAGATACAGCGGGTCGCTTAAACCGTTGGCCTGGCGCCACGCGTCCACCATGTCCTGTGTGGCGTGCTCGCCGAGCACCACGGGCGCCGGGTCCGGCGAAAAAACGCGCATGATCACAAAAACGATGATGGAAACCCCGATCACAACCGGAATAAGCAGCAAAAGCCGCTTGATTATGTATTTGAGCACCGGCAACAAACCTTTCGTATTCGCAGTATAAATATTCAATAAAGCCCTTTAAAAGTAGCTTATATTATACAGGCATTTAAGGCGAAGTCAAAGTGTTAAAATCTGAAAAAGTCGCGGCAGGCCGAAATTTGTCCCTGCGTTATTCGCCTTTTCGCGCGCCGGCGCGGCCCCGGCGCACGAAAAGATGAATAATTTTCCGCATAATGCCGGGAGAAAGAAAAGTTATTCTTTCTCCCGGCTGTCTGCTGCGGTATAAAGCTTACTTCAGCTTTGTCATCTGGGACAGGAAGACGTTGCCGGTCACATGATAATAGTAATCCTGGATCTTGGGGCTGTAAGCGGAGAGGAGCTTGGAGTGGGAGACCAGCAGCCACGGATTCTGGTCGACCTGGATCTGCTCCAGCTGCTTGTAGATCGCGTTGCGGTCATCGCCGTTGGGCGTTGTTTTGCCCTTGTTGATGAGCTCCAGGTACGTCGGGTCGTTGAAGCGGGAGATATTCATGGCCGGGTCCTTATCGGACAGGAGCGACATGAAGTTGTCGGGGTCGCCGTTATCGCCCGTCCAGCCGTAGAACGCGATGTCGAAGTCGCCGGCCTTGACCTTCTCTTTATACGTCGTCCAGTCATACGAGTCGATCGTCGCGGTGACGTTGACCTTGGAGAGATAGCCCTGAATGGCCGTGGCGAGTACGTCGCCGTTGGCGGTGTTATAGGGGCGCACGTTGGAGTAGGTGATGATGTGGACGGCGGTGACGCCGTTCTTGGAGAGGATCGTCTTGGCGTCGTCCGGATTATAGGCCACCTGCTTGATGTCGGAGGAGAAGCCGGGCACGAAGCTCGGGAGGATGGTGTCGGCCGGGGAGGCGTAGCCCTGGTACAGGCTCTGGACGAGCTCGGGCACGTTGACGGCCTCGGAGACGGCCTTTCTGTTTTCGGCGTTGGAGAAGATGGGAGAGTCGACGTTATAGGCCATGTAGTTGGTGTTCATGCCGTCGGGCTGGTCCACCGTCATGCCGGCGCTTTTCAGCTGGTCGATGACCGTGGCGTCGATGCCGTCGATCATGTCCACCTCGCCGTTGGTGAGGGCGACGACCCTGGCGGAGTTGTCGGAGATGAATCTGAAGATGACGTTCTGGGTCTTGGCCTTGTCGCCCCAGTAGTTGTCGTTGCGGACCAGGACGACGTCCTGACCCTTATCCCACCGGTCGAAGGAGTACGGGCCGGTGCCGACGGGCTTTTCCATGACGCTGCCGTTGTTCTCCTGCAGCGCCTTGGGGCTGACCATCGGGGCCGCCATGCTCATGGCGAGATTTGAAAGGAACGGGGTGTTCTTGTCCTTCAGCGTGACGACGACGGTATAGGTGTCCGGCGCTTCAACCTTGGTGACATAGCCGTAAACGAAATCGGCATAGGTCATGTCGGTCGTGGCGTTGCCGGGCATCTGGCGCTCGATGTTGTACTTGACAGCCTCGGCGTTGAAGTCGGTGCCGTCCTGGAACTTGACGCCCTGGCGCAGCTCGAAGGTGTACGTCAGGCCGTCGTCGCTGACCTTCCAGGAGGTGGCCAGGCACGGCTCCAGAGCCGTTGAATCCTTGGCGTACTTCAAAAGGCCTTCGTAGATGTTGACGATGACCTTGGAGGACTCGCCGTCGTCCACAAGGGCGGGGTCAAGGCCTCTCGGCTCGGCGCCCTGGGCAAAGGTCAGGGTGTCGGCCAGGTTGGCCGCGTCGGTGTTTGCCGGCGCGGACGGGGAAGCGGACGGCGACGACGACGGCGCCGGCGTGGTGCCGCCGCACGCCGTCAGCGTCAGCAGCGACACAAGCGCGATGATGAGCGCAAAGATTCTTGTGTTCTTCATTTTGTTTCCTCTCTTTCACACTTTAAATTATTAAATAAAAGCGCATAAGTGATTACCGCTTTTTTTAATACTGCAGCCATATTCACGGGTTTACAGCACGGTCAGGTCCCGCGGCACGGCGTTGAGCACCTCGCAGCCCGCCGCCGTCACCAGGACAAGGTCCTCGATGCGCACGCCGCCCTCGCCCGGTAAATAAATACCCGGCTCGATGGAAAAAATCATACCTGGAGCCGCAACGATATCGCTGGCGGCGGACACATCCCCGGCCTCGTGCACGTCAAGGCCGATAAAGTGGCCCAGGCGGTGGGTAAAGTACGGGCCGTATCCGGCGTTTTCGATGACCGTGCGCGCCGCGCCGTCCACGTCGCTCAGGCGCACGCCGGGCTTTATGAGGCTGCGGGCGGCGTCGCCGGCCGCTTTGACGGTGTCGTAAACCGCGCGCATGCGCTCAGGGGCGCGGCCTTTAAAATAGGTCCGCGTCATGTCCGCGCAGTAGCCGTCCTTTTTGCAGCCCACGTCAATGAGCACGCAGTCGCCGTCCCTGAGGGCGGTGCCGTCGGGCAGGTGGTGGCCGATAGCGGCGTTGGGGCCGAAGCCGATAAGCGGCGCGAAGGAGGGCCCGTCGGCGCCCAGCTCCTTGTAGATGCGCAGCAAAATGTCCCGGAGCTCCAGCTCGGTAACGCCGGTTTTTATATAAGGCTTGAACGCCTCCATGGCGCTGTCGTTGAGGCGGGAGGCCTTTCGCATCAGCGCGGCTTCCGCGTCGTCCTTGCGGGCTCGGACGGTGTCGACGCAGGCGGAAGCGTTTTTATAGGCGCTGGCCGCGCCCAGCTCCATCAGGCGGAGCAGGAACCGCGCCGGCATATCCTTGTCGATACCCAGCGGCTTATCCCGGTCGGCGCATTGAGACAGGAGGGCGGGGCCGTCCTCCGTGTCGCCGTACCACAGCGTGGTGACGCCGATGTCCTCCGGGAACGCGAACAGCCCGTTGACGACGAGCCGGTGCGCCCCGTTCGTATTCAGATAGAGCGCCAGAAAGCGCTCTCCCGGCTCGATCATTTTGCCGGTGAGATAAAAAATTGAAACGGAGTCCGTGATGATAGCCTGCGAGAGGCCCTCTTCGGCCATCCGTTCCAACACCCTTGATAATCGTCTTTGATTCATGAGCGCTAAAACAACCTTATTCGAGAATTTAACGGTAAATTTACAATATCATATCAATTTAGTCCGGTATAATCAAGAGAAATTGAAAAAAACGTGGTAAAAATGACAGTGATTTAACTCGATAATTGGTTATCATGCTAAATCGATAATAAACCTGCGGACGAAAAAAATGACGTTCCCGGTTGCAAAAACCGGCGGCGTGTGCTAAGATGAGGTTGACCCCACCCGCAGAGGGGGAGGGGTACGAAACGGAGATGAGTAAGATGGTCAGCCATAAGGACGATTCCGAAGTGATGAACAGCCTGAAAACCGCGCGCGGGCAGATCGACGGGATCCTGAAAATGATCGACGAGGAACGGTACTGTATCGATATCTCCAAGCAGATATTCGCCGTGCAGTCCCTTCTGAAAAAGGCCAACATGAAAATACTGAAGGACCACATGCACTCCTGTGTCCTGAGCGCCGTCAGCGAGGGCAGCGGAGACGAGAAGATCGACGAGATCATCTATATCCTTGAAAAGTATATCGACAGGTCATGATTGTGCCAGAGAGGGCAGGAAAAAGATATGACAACTAAAACATACCCCGTCACGGGGATGACGTGCGCGGCCTGCGCCGCCGCCGTCAAGAGGGCCGTCTCCAGGCTCGAGGGCGTCGAGACCAGCGAGGTGAACATCGCCACCGAGAAAATGGACGTGGTTTACGACGAGGCGCGCCTGAGCTTTGATACGATCAAAAAGGCCGTGGAGGACGCCGGATACGGCCTCGTCGACGAGCCCCGCACCAAAAAGGTCGAGCTGATGGTGGAGGGCATGACCTGCGCGGCCTGTTCGGCCGCCGTGGAGCGCGTGACAAAGCGCCTGGACGGCGTCGCGGACGCGCAGGTGAACCTCACCACCGGCCGCGGCGTCTTTGAATATGACCCGTCAAAGGTCAAGCTCAGCGAGCTCAAGGCGGCCATCGAGGACGCGGGCTACACCCCTCGGGACATCGAGGGGGAGAAAACCAGGGATTTCGAGCAGGAGAGACGCGCCCGCGAGCTCCGAAATATGCGCAACCGCCTCATTACGGCGGCCGTCTTCGCCGCGCCGGTCCTGTACATCGCCATGTCCCACATGTTCCCGGGGCTCCATATACCGATCCCGCAGTTCATGAGTCCCCAGGCGCATCCGCTCGTTTTCGCCCTTGTGCAGCTCTTTTTGACGATCCCGGTCATTATTGCCGGCAGCCGGTTTTTCACCAGGGGCTTCAAAACGCTTTTCAAGGGCGCGCCGAATATGGACACGCTGGTGGCCATCGGCACGGGCAGCGCGTTTTTGTACAGCCTGTTCGCCACGGTGCGTGTTTACCTGGGGGACGAGATGTTTGCCATGTCGCTCTACTTTGAGTCGGCCGCCGTCGTCATCACCCTCGTCATGCTCGGCAAGTATCTGGAGGCCGCCAGCAAGGGCAAGACGTCCGACGCCATCAAAAAGCTCCTGCAGCTCCGGCCCACCACGGCCACCGTGGAGAAGGATGGCAGGGAGCTGGAGGTTCCGCTGGACGAAGTGTCCGTGGGCGATATCGTCGTGGTGCGGCCCGGCGCGGCCTTCCCGGTGGACGGCGTCGTCGTGGACGGCGTCACCACGGCGGACGAATCGATGCTGACGGGCGAGAGCCTGCCTGTTGACAAGCAGCCCGGCAGCGAGGTCACCGGCGGCAGCATCAACGGCGAGGGGCTCGTCCGGTTTAAGGCCACCCGCGTCGGCGGCGACACGGCCCTGTCCAAGATCATCAGGCTGGTGGAGGACGCCCAGGGCAAAAAGGCGCCCATCGCCAAGCTGGCGGACGTTGTCTCCGGCTGGTTCGTGCCGGTGGTTCTGGGCATTGCCGTCGTGGCGGCGGTGGCGTGGGCGCTCGGCGGCAAGGACTTCAACTTCGTCCTGACGATTTTCGTCTCCGTCCTCGTCATCGCTTGCCCGTGCGCCTTGGGGCTCGCTACGCCGACGGCCATCATGGTGGGCACCGGAAAGGGCGCGGAGCTGGGCATCCTGATAAAGGGCGGCGAGGCGCTGGAGACGACCCACAAAATCGACACCGTCGTGCTGGACAAAACGGGCACCATCACCGAGGGAAAGCCCCGCCTGACCGATATCCGGCTTTACGGGGCCTACGACGAGGCCGGCGCGCTGGCGCTGGCAGCCTCCAGCGAGCGCGGCTCCGAGCACCCCATCGCCCGCGCCATCGTCGAGGACGCCGAAACGAGAGGCCTTGACCTGACGAAGCCCGAGAGCTTCAAGGCGGTGCCCGGACGCGGCATCGACGCTTTAGTGGGCGGCGTCCGCGTCCTGGCCGGCAACTTAAAGCTCATGCGGGAAAATAATATCGATACCGCCGCGGCGGACAGGGACGCCGAGGCGCTCTCCGGCGCCGGCCGGACGCTCATGTATATCGCCGCCGGCGGGCAGCTCATGGCGCTGATGGCGGCCTCCGACACGGTCAAGCCCTCCAGCCGCGCGGCCATCGAGAGGCTTAAAAAGCTCGGCATCCAGGTCTGGATGATCACGGGCGACAATAAGGCCACGGCCCAGGCCATCGCCGGCGAGGTGGGCGTCGACAACGTCCTGTCCGACGTGCTGCCCCAGGACAAGGCCGGCGAGGTCAAAAGGCTCCAGGAGGCCGGGCGGAAGGTCGCCATGGTCGGCGACGGCATCAACGACGCCCCGGCCCTCGTCCAGGCCGACGTGGGCCTCGCCATCGGCACGGGCACGGACGTGGCGGTGGAATCCGCCGACGTGGTGCTCATGCGCGGCGACCTCAACGAGGTGCCCGCCGCCGTGGCGCTGTCCCGCGCCACCATCAGGAACATCAGGCAAAACCTCTTCTGGGCGTTTATTTACAACACCATCGGCATCCCCTTCGCCGCCGGGGTGGTGTATCTGTTCGGCGGGCCTCTGCTGTCCCCGATCTTCGCCGGGGCGGCGATGGCGTTCTCCTCCGTGTCGGTGGTCACCAACGCCCTGCGCCTCAAGCGCTTTAAAGTCAGGCAATGACGGGCAAAGCCCGATTCATTCACTTCAATCAAATCAAAGGAGAATTTACAATGCAAAACATCGTCCTCAAGGTAGAAGGCATGTCCTGCAGCCACTGTGAAAACAGGATCAAGAAAGCGGTCGGGAATCTGACGGGGGTCAAAAGCGTCGGCGTGAGCCTCCAGGACAAGACGGTCACCGTCGAGCTGGACCCCACGGTGCTCGACGCCGTTAAAATCCGGGAAACGATCGAGCACGAGGGCTACGACGTCGTCGCGTGACGGCGGCCTGACAGGGAGGCGCGCGGATGACGCAGGGAAAAACCGTCCTCGTCGTGGATGACGAGGCCAAAATCACCGAGGTCGTGAGCTCCTATCTGGAAAGATCGGGGTATACGGCCATCCGGGCCCACAGCGGGGGCGACGCCCTGCGCCGCTTTAACGAGCGCAGTCCCGCCCTCGTCATCCTGGACCTGATGCTGCCCGACATGACGGGCGAGGAGGTCTGCCGGGAGCTCCGGAAAAATTCGGCCGTCCCGATCATCATGCTGACGGCGAAGGTGGAGGACGCCGACGTGGTCGGCGGGCTCTCCATCGGCGCCGACGACTACGTCACAAAGCCGTTTTCGCCCCGCCAGCTCATTGCCCGCGTGGAGGCCGTGCTGCGGCGCGCGCCGGCGCCGCCGCCGCTGGAGACGTACGAGCTGTACGGCGGCGAGGTGGTCATCGACGCGCGCACCCGCGAGGTGCTGAAGGCCGGCGCGCCGGTGCCCCTGACGCCCAATGAGTTCGGCATCCTGCTGACGCTGGCCAAATACCCGAAAAAGACCTTTACCCGGGCGGAGCTTATAGAGCTGGCGCTGGGCGAGGATTTTGACGGCTACGACAGGGTCATCGACACGCACATCAAAAACATCCGGCAGAAGCTGGGCGACGGCGGCCGGTCGCCCCGCTATCTGCTGACCGTCCACGGGGTCGGCTACAAGATCGGGGGCGCCGGATGAAGCGGTCACTGCGGTTTAAGCTCACAGCGGCCTTTCTCCTGCTGACGCTTTTGACGTTCACGCTCCTGGGCGTCCTGGCCAACGTCATCCTGAAAAAGCAGTTTGCAAGCTACGTCATCGATAATTTAAGCCGTAAAAACACCGAGATCGTCTCGACGCTCTCTGTCCGCTACGCCGACTGGGGCGGCCGGTGGGATATCGGCGGCCTTGAAAGCATCGGCATTGGGGCTATGAGCGACGGGCTCATCCTCCGCGTCAGCAACAGCGCCGGCGCCGTGTTGTGGGACGCCCGGGTCCATAACAGCGGTCTGTGCGCGGCCATGCTCGACGCGATGGCCGCCAACATGCTTCGCCAGGACGCCGGCTTCGACGGGGGCTATACCGAGAAGACCTACGGCGTGGTCTCAGGCGGCAAAACCGTCGGTACCGTGACTATCGGCTATTACGGGCCGTATTTTTACACGGACAATGACATCCGCTACTTAAACACCCTGAATCTTCTCATCCTGCTGGCCATGGCGCTGGTGGGCGGCGCGGCCCTCGTCGCCGGCGCCGTCATGGCAAAGCGCCTGGCGGAGCCGATCTCCAACGTCATCCGGACAGCGGACCGCATCTCGGACGGCGATTACGAAAGCCGCCTGCAAGAGGATTCGACGACGGCGGAGCTCGCCGCGCTGGCCGGCGCCATCAACACGCTGGCCGAAAAGCTGGAAAAGCAGGAGTCGCTCCGCAAGCGGCTCACCGCCGACGTGGCCCACGAGCTGCGCACCCCCATGGCAAACCTGCAAAGCCATCTGGAGGCCATGCTGGACGGCGTCTGGGCGCCCGACGCGGCGCGGCTCAAAAGCTGCCACGAGGAGACCGTCCGCCTGTCAAAGCTCGTTGCCGACCTTGAAAATCTCGCCCGGATCGAGGGCGGGACCCGCGCCCTCCAAAAAGAGCCCGTGGACCTCCACGCCCTTGTCCGGCGGGCGGCGGATTGCTTTGAAAGCGAGCTTGCCGCCAAGCGCATCACGCTCGGAGCGGACCTGCCGGATATCGCCGTGTCCGCCGACAGGGACAAGCTGACGCAGGTTTTGGTGAACCTCCTGTCAAACGCCGTGAAATATACGCCCCCCGGCGGCCGGATCGAGGTTGCCGCGTCCGAGGGCGACGGCGGCGTTTGCATCTCCGTCCGCGATACAGGCGCCGGCATCGCGCCGGAGGACCTGCCGTATATCTTCGAGCGCTTTTACCGGGCCGACAAGTCCCGCAGCCGCGACACCGGCGGCAGCGGCATCGGGCTCGCCATCGTCAAATCCATCGTCACCGCCCACGGCGGGAGCGTCACGGCAAAGAGCGCCCCCGGCGAAGGCAGCGAATTCATCGTCACGCTGCCGCAATAAGCGCCCGCGTCCCCAAGGCTTCCCCTGGGGGAAGCTGTCGGCGCAGCCGACTGATGAGGGGCCTTGCTGGCGCGCCGGGAGTCATCCATCCGGCGCTTCGCGCCGCCTTCCCCTGTCGGGGAAGGCCTGGATTCCCGCCTTCGCGGGAATGACATAGTATGGACTACAGGAATGACACGGTACGGGGACTATGGGATGCCGTTATGCTATGCGTAGGGCGTGACGACCCCGGCACGCCACTCCCGTTGGCGCGGCAGGGCAACTGCAATGCCGCGCGGCACATCGTGATAAAATTTCCGGGGCCCCTTGACGGGGCTCTTTTCTTATGCTACTATCTGAATGAATAAAAAAATATTCATTCAGATACAAACCAGCAAACCAAAGCGGGAGGCCGAAGCATGACCGACAAAAAAGCGGAGATTTTACGGTGCGCGAAGGAATTGTTCAGCGCCAGGGGCTTTAAGGACACCGGCGTGGCGGAAATCATGAAGGCCGCCGGCATGGCCGTCGGCACGTTTTATAATTACTTCACGTCCAAGGACCAGCTCTTTATGGAGCTGTTCAACGCGGAGAACGTCAGGCTGAAAAAGAGCATCCTGGATACGCTGGACCTGGAGGCAGACCCCATGGCCGTCATGAAGGAGATGACCGGCCGAAACCTCCGGGGGATGCTGGAAAACCCCATCCTGAGGGAGTGGTACAACAGGGAGGTTTTTCAGAAGCTCGAGCAGAACTACCGGGAGGAAAACGCCGTGGAGTGCGTGGATTTCCTGTACGACAGCTTCATCGACGTGGTCAGGAAATGGCAGGCCGACGGCAAAATGCGCCGCGATATTTCTCCGGAGCTGATCATGGCCATCTTCGCCGCCCTCGTGTCCGTGGACACCCACAAGGCGGAAATCGGCCTGCACTATTTCCCCCAGGTGCTGGATTACATGTCGGAATTCACAATGAAGGGCCTGATGGATACCGGGGCATGAACGGAGAACAGGCGAAAGAAAGGATGTTAAATATGAAAATCGCGGTGATATCATACTCGCTCACCGGCAATAACGAGGTCCTGGCCAAAGGCGTTGCCGGGGCGCTCCCGGCCGAGCACATCAGGCTTACGGAAGACAAGCGGCGTACCAACGCCACCATCTTCGGGGACGTGGTCCTCGGACGGACGCCGAAGGTGCGCCCCGGGCCGGAAAGTATGGCCCCGTACGACCTTGTGATCTTCGTCGGGCCCGTCTGGATGGGCACGGCGGCCTTCCCGTTCCGCGCCTATTTCCGCCGGCTCAAAAAGGAAGCGAAGAGGTACGCTTACATTTCCCTGAGCGGCGGCTCCCTGGGCTCGAACACAAAGCTTTCCGCGAATCTCAAAAAGCAGACGGGCCGGGCGCCCGAGGCGGTCGTTGACCTCCACATCGCCGACCTGCTGCCCCAGGACCCGAAGCCGACCACAAAGGACATCGGCGCTTACCGTGTCAGTGAAGAGACCGCGCGCCGCCTGACCGGGACCGTCGTCGGCAAGCTGCGGGAAAAAGTGCTGAAAGAAGCGTGACGGGATGAAAAACAATGCCGCCGTGCGCGCGGGAAAAAAGAAAAAGCGCCGTGCCGGTCTTATCGCCGTCCTTGCCGCCGTCGTTATTGCCGCCGCCGCGCTCGTCGGCTGGCTGCAAATCGATAAGGAGCATAAGGAGGCCGCCGGCGTCCCGCTTCATATGGCCGATTTCAGCCGGCTGAGGGACGGCGTCTATACCGGCGGATATCAGGGCGGCATGTACGGCTGGCGCGCCAACTCCGCCCAGGTGACGGTGCAGGGCGGCCGCGTGGTAAGCATCCGGCTGCTGGAGGAGTCCATGAAGTATAACGATACCGCGGCCCGGGACGCGCTCTACGACAGGGTCGTCAAAAACCAGTCCCTCCAGGTGGACGTTATCAGCGGCGCCACGCTGACCTCCAAGGGCTACCTCATGGCGGTGCAAAACGCCCTGCTGCAGGCCGGAGGCTGAACCGGACAGGGGACGGCGGGCAAAAAACAATCGATACGGCAAAAAAGCCGGCGCCTCGCGAATGTAAGCGAGCCGCCGGCCTTTTACTTTCTTGTGAAATTCTGTAAATATGATATAGTAAATCTATCTGATTAAAATTTCGAAAGAGAGCCGCGCATGAAAACATACGCGTTTACGGTAGAACAGGCCCGGCGGTTCATGCTGGCAAAGCAGGGGCTTTCGGGCGCGCACAAATTCAGCGGCAGGCAGGGCGTTTTGGACTTTATCCGCCAGGCCGGATGCGTTCAGTACGACCCCATCGACATCTGCGGGAAAAACGCGGAGCTTGTCCTGTTTTCCCGGGTGGCCGGCTTTACGAAGGAGCTGCTGAACGCGCTTTTGTACGAGGACAGGGCGCTGGTGGACTATTTCGACAAGAACATGGCCATTATCGCCGCCGAAGACTGGAAATACTTCGCCCGCACGCGGCGGCACAACGCCGAGCACGGGCACAGCCGGGAGCTGGTGGAGGCGGTGGCCGGCCCGGTAAAGGAGCTGATCCGGAAGCGGGGCTTCGTCTGCTCCAGGGATGTGGCCGCGCTGAACGCGGCCTCGGCGGGCATCGACTGCGCCGGAAAGGTGGACTGGTCCTGGAACCCCGCGCCGCTGTCCAGGGCCGCGCTGGAGACGCTCTACTTCCGGGGCGAGCTCGTCCTGCACCACAAAAAGGGGACGATGAAGTATTATACCCTGGCGTCCGATGCCCTGGGCGCCGGCATCCTGAGCGCGGCGGACCCGAACGAGACCGAGGCGGACTTCATCCGCTGGATGATCGCCCGGCGCGTCGGCGCCGTCGGCCTGCTCTGGAACAGGCCCTCCGACGCCTGGCTCGGTATTGGCGGGCTGACGGCGGAAAAGCGGAACAGCGCGTTCTCCCGGCTCCTGGAGGAGGACAGGCTCATCGCCTGCCGGGTGGACGGCCTGTCGGCGCCGCTTTATTTACAGGGGGAGGACGAGCCCCTCGCGCGTGAGATACTGGAGGGCGGCGGCGGGCACGGCCGGCTGGAGCTTCTCGCCCCGCTGGACAATATGCTGTGGGACAGAAAGCTCATCAAAGCGCTGTTCGATTTTGACTACAAGTGGGAGATTTACACGCCGGTCAGCCAGCGCAGGTTCGGCTACTACGTGCTGCCGGTGCTTTACGGCGGCGCCTTCGCCGGCCGGATCGAGCTGGAGGCCGACAGGAAGGCGGCGCGGCTCCTCGTCAAAAACTTCTGGCCGGAGCCGGGCTTTCAGCAATCAAAGCGTTTTGACCGGCAGCTGGCCGCGCAGCTTCAGCGCTTTGCGCGCTTCAACGGCTGCGCACAGGCTGTCAAAGCGTGAGGCGCCTTGAATCGGACTTCAAACCGGGGGAGTGACACGATGGATAACGGCACCGAGAAAAGCGGTTCATACGGGCAGTTTGCGTCCCAGCTGCTGGGCGCCCTGGCGGGCGACCGCGGGCTGCAGAGCATTGTTGAAATCGGCTTCAAAATGCTCCAAAACCCTCTCATCGTCACGGATAAGAGCTGGAAGGCCCTCGCCATGGCGTCGGAGGTGGACGTGCCGGACGATAAGGACTGGAACGCCCTCCGCGAAAACGGCCTGCTCACGCCGGACGCCGTCGCCGCCGGCGTCCGGGAAAACCTGGCCGACCGGATCGATCGGAGCGACGCGGCTTTCCGGTATCAGACCGCCGGCATGGCGTACCCCCGCATCTTCAAAAGGCTGACGGTGGGGGAGAAGACGGCCGCGACGGTCTCCGTCCTCGAGTATTTAAAGCCCTTTTCCGAGGAGGACGTGCCGCTTTTGAATCTCCTGTGCGACGCCGTCTCCGCCGAGCTTCAAAAGAGCCGGTTCCGGCAGTATTCCCGGGGAATGCTCTACGAGGATTTTATCTGGAACCTCCTGGAGGGGCGGCTGACCGACCCCCGGGCCATCGAGGAGCGGGTCAGGCTTCTAAATCTCGGCCTCAAGAAAAACATTTACATTTTCGTCTTCGACGTGCGGGAGTACGACGTGCGCCAGTTTTCCGTGTCCTACATGCGCGACACGCTGGAGCAGATGATCAGCGGCGGCAGGGCGATCGTCTACAACAATTACATCGTCATCACGGCCAGCTTTTCCCGGGCCAGGGACATTTTTAAAACCGAGCTTTTAAACCTCGGCGTCTTTCTGAAAAAATACAATATCCGCTGCGGCATATCCCGCCGGTGCACCCAGCCCTCCGAGCTCCGCTTTTATTACGAGCAGGCGCTGGACGCCATGCGCGTCGGCACCCACATGGACGGCGACCGGTATATCTACCCCTACGGGGAATACGCCATCTACCACATCTCGGAGGCCTGCGCCGGCGCGGGGGGCGTAAAAAAATACGGCCACCCGGCCCTGGAGGCGCTCATGGCCCACGACAGGGAGTACCAGACCCATTTCACCGCCAGCCTCTACGCCTATCTCCGGTCTTTTAAGAACATTACCAACGCCGCCGGCGCTCTGCACCTCCACCGCAACACGATGGTCTATCACCTCAAGCGCATCGAGGAAATCATGGACCTGAGTCTCGACAATTACGACGCCGTCCAGCAGATTGAACTCACCTTCAGGCTCCTGGAATACGATAAAAAAATTGAACGGTACCTCAAATGGGACGAGCTCCCGGAATCAGATCATTAGCCCACCCGCCCGCCCTTATAAGGTATAGGGCTGTGCCCTATGACCCCTTTTTACGGGGCTGCCGCCCCGGACCCCGCTGGGGCTGTCGCCCCCAGACTTGCATCGCGCCCCGGCCGTAGGGGCGAACTGTGATCGCCTCCGCCTTTCAAGCCTCCGCCAGCCTGGCAAGCACGTCGGCCTGTGTCCCCTGGTCGGAATATTTTATGAAGTACGCGGTGTTACCCTTTACGGCGATATATTCCATATATCCAATGTACGCAATATCGAGGCCCGGCACGTCAACGCGCTTAAAACCGTAATTGCTCCGTGCGAACACGGCTTCATTCATCAGCATGGGGACAATGGCCGCCGCCAGCCTTTCACTGGGCAGCTCGTAAATGTCCTGGTACATCCAGACATATCCGCCGTTTCTATCGTTCGTCGAGACACACTCGTATGTATACCACTGGCCGGCAAGGAGCGAACGCCTTGTCTTTACATAGCTGGACGTGTCCGAGTAGAAAACCTGTGTGCGCTCGCCGTTCCATCCCAGGTCCTTCAGCAGCAGATACGGGCCGCCTGTCTCATATGGCATGTCATATTTCTCGTTTTGCGCCCATTGCACAACGGACAGCACAACGCCGGCGGCGCAGCAGGCCAGCAGGATGCCGCTGAGGATGCGGTGGGGGAGATGCCTTTTCGTTGGCGCGTGGTCAATCGGCGCGCCGCGCTTCAGCCGCCGGCGGAGCCGGGCGATGCATACCGCGCCGCGCAGCGCCGCATACAAAGACCAGAACGCCGCGAAGGCAAAGAGCGAAATAGATGCGGTATGCGTAAACCACGTCAGTTTAAACGCAGTCGCCAATCCCGCGAAAGCGCTTTCTACGCTGCTTCTGATGATTACCATGCGCAGGCTGAAGTAGAGCAGCAAAAATAAAATCGCCGGAATCCAGCTAAAGTAATACTGGCGGCGCAGCCCTTTCAGCGTGGCGGCCTGCTGCCTGGGGTCGGTATGAAGCTCCGGGATGTCGCTGCGCTCCGGCGCCGAGAAGACGTGTATCCAGACCCTGCCCGTCACATAACGCCAGCCGCATTCCTCGTAAAGCGCCCGCTGGTCCTCCGGCAGCTCGGTTTCACCGTTCGGCGTGTCGGGAGAACAGGGCTCCAGGCGGTAGCGCAGCTTCTCCGGCGCGGCCTTCCGGAACCGGCTTAAATACGCGCCCCGGTTTTCGAGCAGCCAGCCCCTCGCGGCCATGTCGGCGTACAGCTTTTCATTTTCTCCGATGGCATACTCGGCGGGATGGATGACGTATTTTCTGTTCATTCCAGCTCCTCCAATATCGCGCCGTCCCGGACCAGCAGCTTCAGCCGCGCGTATTCGTCCAATAACGCTTTCCCGCCGTTGTCGGTGATCGCGTATGTCTTTCGCCGGTCCTTTTCAGAGGCGAGCTTGATAAGCCCCTCTTTTTTCATCCGGGTCAGAACGCCGTAGAGCGTGCCCGGCCCCATCTCAAGGCGCCCGCCGGACAGCTCCCTGATGCGCAGTATCATGCCGTATCCGTGCCCCGGCTTCAAAAGGGCGAGGAGGATATAATACATGGCTTCCGTCATCGGCTGCTGCTCCGCCATAGATATGCCTCCATATTATTATGTCACGCGATATATCGCGTGACATAATAATACTGCCATGATCTGGAACAGTCAATAAAAATATCGGGGCGGATTTGCAGCCGCCCCGAGCGGGGTGCGCAGCGGCGCGGCACGGGAGCAATCCTCAGTCGGCTGCGCACTGTTAGCCTTCCCCCGGGGGAAGCCTTTAGATTGACGGATTCCTGAGCTAACCTTATAGCCATATTCGTGAATCGCCCCTACAGGGTGCGACGGTTAAACAGAAAATGGGCGCGGCCCTATACTATTTTAAGGTGGGTCAATTCAGATCGAGCATCGTCTCCCAGAACGTGTGGGGCTGCTCGCTGAGCTCCAGCCAGACGTGCTTGTGGAAGGTGTACTCCTCGAAGACGAGCATGGAGTTCTCCTTCGTCCAGCCGGACTCCTTGCAGCCGCCCCAGGGCGTTTCGGGGACGATTTTGAGATGCTGGTTGATCCAGGCGGTGCCCACCTCGAGACGGTCGATCAGCTTGAGGGCCTTCCTGTAATCCCGCGTCCAGATGGAGGCGCATAGGCCGTAGCGGCAGTCGTTGGCGAGATCCACGGCCTCGTCCGCCGTTTTGACCTTCATCACGCCCACGACGGGGGCGAAAATCTCCTCTTGCATCATCTCCTGCCTGTTGTCATAGACCTGGAAGATCGTGGGACAGACATACGCCCCGTCCCTCATGTCCGGCGTCTCAGGGCGCTCCCCGCCCAGCAGCAGCCTGCCGCCGGCCTTTTTCGCCGACGCGATGTAGCGCTCCGCCGTGTCGCGGCAGGCGTTGTACGCCAGGGGGCCCATCATCGTTTTCGGGTCCGTGGGGTCGCCGACGACGATCTTGCCTGCGGCCCGGACGAAGCGGCCGACAAATTCGTCGTAGATGCCCTCCTGGACGTAGAAGCGGCTGGGAGAGCCGCAGTTCTGGCCGGAATTGAAGAAAGCGCTGTACGCGGCCGTCTCCACGGCGGCGTCGATTTCGGCGTCGTCCAGGACGATCATGGCGTTTTTGCCGCCCAGCTCGCTGGCCACCGACTTGACCTGCCCGCTCGCCAGCTCCATGATGCGCTTGCCGGTGCGGGAATCTCCGGTGAAGCTGATTTTGTTGACGTCCCGGTGGGTGACGATCGCCTCGCCCACCTCCGGCCCCGGCCCGGTGACGATATTGATAACGCCCGCCGGGAAACCGGCCTCCACGGCGTATTCCGCAAGCTTCAAAACGGTGAGCGGCGCGCAGGAGGGCGGCTTTAACACGCACGTGTTGCCCGTGATGAGCGCCGGGGCCAGCTTGCTGACGGCGGTGACCAGCGGGAAGTTCCACGGCGTGATGAGCCCCACGACGCCGTAGGGCTCCCGCAGCGTCAGGATCCGGGCCGTCGGGTCGGCGGTGATGGTGGTGCCGGTGACGCTCCGGCCCATGCCGGCCATCAGCTCAAACTCGCCGATGGCGGCCGGAATATCGAAGTTGCTTGTCTTGCTCACCGGCCCGCCGTACTGGGCCGTCTCCATGGGGATGAGCTCCCCGGCGTGGGCGGCGACCAGGGCGCCCAGCTTGTAAAGCAGCGCGGCCCTGTCGCCCACGTAGGTATTCTTCCAGCTGTTTTTGGCCCGCTTTGCCGCCGCCACGGCGAGTGCCACGTCCTCGGCGGTGCATTTCGGCACGACGGCGACGGCCTTGTTGTTTGCGGGATTTATAATGTTCATGGTCCCGCCCTTTTGCGCCTTGACGAGTGCGCCGTCGATGAGATTGTAAAATTCCTGATTCAGAAAATCCATGGCTGCCCCTTTCAAACGGTATAGTCGACGGTGACCATCTTGAGCTCCGTGAATTCGGCAAGGCCCGCCATGCCGCCCTCCTTCCCGAGGCCGCTTTCCTTGACGGACGTGCCCCAGGACTGCTCGTTTGTGAGCGTCTGGCAGTTGATGAAGACGCTCCCGACCCGCAGGTCCTCGGAGAGCTTCAGGAGCCGCCTGATATCGCTGGACCACAGGTGCGCGCAGAGCCCGTAAGGAGAGTCGTTGGCCAGGGCGAGAATGTCGTCCTTGTCCGTGTATTTGATAACGACGGCCACAGGGCCGAAGACCTCTTCCTTGGCAATCGGCATGTCGTGGGTGACGCCGGAGACGATGGCGGGCATGACGAAAAAGCCTTTTTTGTGGCAGTCTGTTTTCTCCGCCTGATAGTAGAGCGCCGCGCCGCCCTCCAAAGCGCCTTTGATATAGCCCTCCACCTTCTCCTGGTGGGATTTGCTTACCACGGGGCCCATAAAGGTGGCCTCATCCGCCGGGTCGCCCACCGTGACGGTTCCGGCAAAGGCGGCCAGCTTCTCAAGAAAAGCGTCGTAAACCTTCTCGTGGACGTAGTACCGGCCCGGGCCGGAGCAGTGCTGCCCCGAGTTGTTGTACTGGCGGAAGCCCAGGACCTTGACGGCGGCGGTAAGGTCGGCGTCCGGCATGATGACGACGGGGTTGTTGCCGCCCAGCTCCATGACGCATTTTTTAACGGTGCCGCTGGCGTACCGGAGGACAGCCTTGCCCGTCTCGCTGCTGCCGGTGAAGCCGATGAGGTCCACGTCCGGATGGGAGGCCAGCGCTTTGCCCACGCTGTCGCCCGGGCCGGTGATCACGTTGATGACGCCTGCCGGGAGCCCCGACTTCTGGATGACCTCGGCGAATTTCAGATCGGTCATCGAATTGATGCTGGGCGGCTTGATGACGCAGGTGTTGCCCACGGCCAGAGCCATCGACGCTTTGACCGCCATCATAATGATCGGGAAGTTCCACGGGATGATGAGCGCCGCGACGCCGAAGGGCTCGCGCCTGAAGTACGAGGTCATCCCGCGCTCCATCGGAATATGGATGCCCAGGAGCGCTTGGGCCACGGAGGCGTTGTAGTCGAACTTCTCCGCCGCGCCCATAACGACGCCGAAGGCGTCGTTATACGGCGTGCCGTGCTCCAGCACCTCGCACATCGCCAGCTCCCGGGCGTTTTCCCGGATGGCCGCGGCGATCCTGTTCAGCATCGCCGAGCGCTCGGACTGCCTGAGTCCCGCCCAGGCCGGAAACGCGGCCCGGGCGGCCTGCACCGCCTTGTCCACGTCCCGCTCGTCCGCCAGCGGCACGCGGGCCAGTGCCTCCCCCGTCGCCGGATTGACGGTGACAAAGGTCCCGCCCGATTCGGCGTCCGTCCACGCGCCGCCGATCAGCATTTTATACTCCTGCATTGCGATTCCTCCAATCATGATTGTTGTAAAGCTTTGGCTTGCCTCAAGCATAGCAGGGCATCGATCGGGCGGCACGGTCGCGGCTTATTAAAACGGGCGGTGAATTTTCGTCACTTCCTACGAATGAACCCCCCGTTAAACCGCATTTAAAACATCGCTGCGGTATGGTATAACATGGTAAAATATTGTGAGACATTCCGGTTTGAGGAGGGGTATTATGTCAAACATCGATCCGCGCTGGGGGTCCTGGGCGGCGCCGCCCGAGCCGATTCCCCAGGAGAAGCTCACACAGCGCGAGGAGGCCGACGTTGTGGTGATCGGCGCGGGCATCGCCGGCGTTGCCTGTGCGCTGCGGGCGGCCCAGACGGGCGCCAGCGTGCTCGTACTGGAAAAGGGCGCCAGCTGGTCCGGCCGCGGCGGCAACATCGGCGTGGCCAACTCGGCGTTCATGCGCGGCGCGGGGTATGAAAACGACCTGGAAGCGGTCGCCCGGGAGTGGATCAAGCGCTGCGGCAACCGCTGCGACGAAAAGATCCTCTGGCTGTATCTCAACAACGGCGGGCGCGCCATGGACTGGCTCGTGGACATCCTCACACGGCCCGAATACGGCGCCCGCCCGGCCCTGCAGGGCAACGCGTACAAAGGGGAGACGTATCTCGAGATTCCCGGCTCCCACCGCTTTTTTGACGGCCCCATGGCGAAAAAGGGCGCCCGCGCCGGCGGCGCCGACGCCGTCTGCGCCATGTACAGCGAGGCGCTGAAGCTGGGCGCGCGCTTTTTCTTCAAGTGCCCCGCCGAGCAGCTCGTCAAGGAAAACGGTGCTATCATCGGCGCCATAGCCAAGGATGGGGAGGGGCACCTCCTCGCCCGGGCACGGCGGGGCGTCGTCCTGGCCACCGGCGACATCGGCGGCAACGACGCGATGTGCGAAGACCTCGCGCCCATTGCCAACCGCGTCGCCGCGAAAATATACGCCCCCAAGGGCGGCAACATGGGCGACGGCCACCGCATGGGCCTCTGGGCGGGCGGCGCCTTTGAGGACGCGCCGTTTCCCACCATCCTGCACCCCCAGGCGTATCATTACGCCAACTACTGCTTCCTCTTCGTCAAGCCCGACGGCACGCGCTTTATGAACGAGGACAACTACGTCCAGGGCAAGTCGGTGGCGATCTTAAGAGAGCGCATGACGTACGCCTGGTCCATTATCGACAGCGACTGGCCCGCCAAGGTGCCGCCCACGCTGCAATACGGCGGGGGCATGTTCTGGGGACAGGACTATGTTCTCGGCGAAAAGGACTTTGACGTGGAGGCGGAGAAGGCGCAGCTCCAGCGGGGCCTCGAGCGCGGCGTCGTCGTTTCAGCCGGCACGCCGGAGGCGCTGGCCGGTAAAATGGGCGTCCCGGCGGACACGTTCGCCGCGGTGTTTGAGCGGTATAATACAATGGCGCGGGCAGGGCAGGACCTGGATTTCGGCAAGCGCCGGGAGCTGATGGTCCCGCTGGATAAGCCGCCCTATTACGCCTTGAAATTCGGCCCCGCGCTCCTGGCCGTCGCCGGCGGGCTCCGGGTCGACACGGACATGCGCGTCTTGAACGAGGCGGGCGCGCCCGTCCCCGGCCTTTACGCCATCGGCAACGCCGCCGGCGGCCGCTACGGCGTGGACTATCCCATCCTCATCGCCGGCAACAGCCACGGCACCGCCCTCACGTTTGGGTATTTGCTGGGAGAGTCGCTGGGCGGGCGTGTATAACGAACGAGCTTGCAGCGAAGCGGACAACATGCCGCGCCGACAAAGCTCCCTCCTTCAGTCGCCTGCGGGCGACAGCTCCCTCGTCTGAGGGAGCCGGGGAAGGACGGGGATACACGACATGTAGGGGCCGCCGCCTTCGGCGGCCCGTTCCCCGGGGGCGGGTGATTCGTGAATATGGCCATAAAGTTAACTCAGAGCCCGTCAATCTAAAGGCTTCCCCTGGGGGAAGCTGTCGGCGGAGCCGACTGATGAGGGTCTGCCGCAGGCGGTTGAACTAAAAGCCGTATTTACGCGCCGCAAGCCGCCCTCATCCGTCACGGCTTCGCCGTACCACCTTCCCCCGGGGGAAGGCTACCAGTGCGCAGCAGCTTTGCTGAGCTAACCTAATAGCCATATTCGTGAATTGCCACTACATAAATTATAAGGCGGGGTTCCATGCCCACCACGCCGCCGCACGAAACGAAAAAGCTGTCATCCCGTTTCCGGAATGACAGCTTTCATTATGCAGACAGACCGCAAAATCTGCCGGGCTGCTTATACCGCTTCTTTTTGCGCCTGCCGGGCGTGGTAGTCGTCGATGGCGGCCTTGATACCCTCCTCGGCGAGGACGGAGCAGTGCATTTTCTGCGGGGGAAGGCCGTCCAGCGCCTCGGCGACGGCTTTGTTGGACAGCTCCAGCGCCTCCTCCACCGTTTTGCCCTTGACGAGCTCGGTGGCCATCGAGGACGTCGCGACGGCAGCGCCGCAGCCGAAGGTCTTGAACTTTGCGTCGGTTATGATGTTGTCTTCGATTTTCAGATATATCTTCATGATATCGCCGCAGACGGCGTTGCCGACCTGGCCGATGCCGTTGGCGTCCGGGAGCTCGCCCACATTGCGGGGATTCGAGAAATGATCCATCACCTTTTCGGAATACATACGTGACACCTCGTCTTAGAAATAAATGTTATTTGGCAGCAGCCGCGGCCGCGATGCCGGCCATCTTGTCTTCCCAGAGGGGGGACATGGCCCGCAGACGCTCAATGACCGGCGGGATTTTTTCCAGAAGATAATCGATATCCTCCTCCGTGTTGTCCTCGTTCAGGGACAGCCGCAGGGAGCCGTGGGCGATCTCGTGGGGGAGGCCGATGGCCATCAGCACGTGGGACGGGTCCAGCGACCCGGAGGAGCAGGCGGAGCCGGAGGAGCCGCAGATGCCGTTCTGGTCCAGGAGCAGCACCATCGACTCGCCCTCCACGCATTCGAAGACGAACGACGCGATACCGGGCAGCCGGTGCACCGGGTCGCCGGTCAGGCGCGTGTACGGAATCGCCGTCAGGCCCTTCACCAGTTTTTCCCGCATGGCGGCAAGGCGTTTCATGCTCTCGCCGAGGTTGGCCGTGGCCTCCTCGAGAGCGGCGCCCAGCCCGACGATGCCGGGCACGTTTTCGGTGCCGGAGCGCACGCCGCGCTCCTGCCCGCCGCCCTGGAGAAGCGCCGGCAGGCGCAGCCCTTTTTTCATGTAAAGCGCGCCGGTGCCCTTCGGGCCCTTGAATTTATGGCCGGACAGGGAGAGCAGGTCGACGTTCATCTCCGATACATTGACGGGGATGTGCCCCACCGCCTGCACGGCGTCCGTATGGAACAAAATGCCCTTCTCCTGCGCGATGGCGCCGATTTCAGCGATCGGCAGGATGGTCCCGATTTCGTTGTTGGCGGTCATGACCGTGATAAGTATCGTGTCCGGGCGAATGGCGGCGCGCAGGTCGTCGAGCGAGATGTTGCCGTACTGGTCCACCTTCAGGTAGGTGACCTCGTACCCCTGTTTTTCGAGATACTGGAGCGTATGCTGGACGGCGTGATGCTCGATTTCCGTGGAAATAATGTGCTTGCCCTTGTTTTTCCGGAGCTCGACGACGCCCTTGATGGCCCAGTTGTCCGATTCGGTGCCGCCCGACGTGAAGTAGACCTCCTCGGGCTTTGCCCCAATGGCCGCCGCGACCTTTGAACGCGCGTCCTCAACGGCGCGCTTCGCGGCCCTCCCGTAGGCGTAGACAGTGGAGGCGTTCCCCGGCTGGTCCGTCAGGAACGGCATCATTGCCTCAAGCGCGTGCTTCGACAGAAAGGTCGTCGCCGCGTTGTCCGCGTAAACAATTTTCGACATTGTAAATCACCCGACTCAATTCATATTATCTTAGTAGGATTAACAGGATTTTATCACAGCCAAAATGGGATTGCAACCATAAGTTTTCCCGCCCATCCGGCAGAGGCAAGGGCAGAGCCCGTGCCCTACATAGACGCAAACGCTATAGTTTACCGCACGCCGTAGGGCGGGACGACCCGGCCCGCCGTCGTTATTGGGGCATCTGCCGCCCGCCGTGTCAGACGATGGTGCCGCCGCCGAGGACGGTATCACCGTCGTAAAAAACAGCGGCCTGGCCGGAGGTGACGGCGCGCTGGGGCCGATCGAACACGACGGTCATCCGGCCGTTTTCGGGCGGATAGAGGGTGGCGGGCGTCTCCTTCTGGCTGTAGCGCGTTTTGACGGTGGCGCGCATGGGCGCCGGGATGCTTTCAACGGCGATGAGGTTGAGGTCCCCAACGGTCATGGCGGGGGAATAGAGCTCCTCCTCGTCGCCGACGACGACGGTGTTTGCGGCGAGGTCCTTGCCTATGACGTATTTCGGCCGGTCGGCGGCAAGGCCCAGGCCGCGGCGCTGGCCGATGGTGTAGTGGATGATCCCCTTGTGGGTGCCCAGCACCCGGCCGGCGCTGTCGGTGAAATTGCCGGGAACGCTTTTGTAGCCCAGCACGTTTTCGATAAAGGCCGCGTAGTCGCCGTCCGGCACGAAGCAGATGTCCTGGCTGTCCGGCTTTTTGGCGTTGATGAGCCCGCGTTCCGCCGCGATGGCGCGCACCGCGCCCTTCGTCAGGCCGCCGAGAGGGAAGAGCGTCCGGCTGAGCTGCTCCTGGGTGAGCGCGGCGAGGACGTACGTCTGGTCCTTGGAGGCGTCGGCTGATTTTTTCAGCAGCCAGCGGCCCGTATTTTCGTCCCGGGCCACCTGCGCGTAGTGCCCGGTGGCGATATGATCCACGCCCAAAAGCCGCGCGCGCTCCAACAGCTTGTCGAATTTGATGAACCTGTTGCAGTCGATGCACGGGTTCGGCGTCCGGCCCTGCAGATAGGCCTCGGCAAACCGGGCAATGACGTCCCGGTTGAACTCGTCCCCGAAGTTGAAGACAAAGTGGTCGATATTCAGGCGGTAGGCCACGCTGCGCGCGTCCTCCACGTCGCTGAGGGAACAGCAGGTTCTGGAGGACGGGTCCAGGCCGATATCGTCGTTTGAAAAAAGCTTGAGCGTGGCGCCGACGACGCGGCAGCCCTGCTCAAGGAGCAGGACAGCGGCCACGGAGCTGTCCACGCCGCCGCTCATGGCGATCATAACGCTTTGAGTCATCGATACGCTCCCGGTTCTCGGGCGGTGTATCGTCCGCCCGGCAGTAAGTCAGATGTGATATTCCGGCGCGGCCGGCGCTGAGGCGTTCTTCAGGCTTTCTTTTTTGGCCAGGTCCGCCAGCGTGATGTTGTCCACAACGCCGCTCACGGCCTCGTCGATCTGCTTCCAGACATCCAGGGTGACGCAGGTTTCGCAGTGGGGGCACTGGTTCGGCTCGTCGTCCATACAGGAGACCGGCACGAGGCTGCCCTCAATGAGCCGCAAAATCATGCCCACGGTGTATTCCTCCGGGGGTCGCGCGAGCTTATAGCCGCCCTGGGAGCCGCGAACGCTTTTGACGTATCCGGCCCGATTCAGGATGGAGATGATCTGCTCGAGGTACTTGCTCGAAATGTCCTGCCGCTCGGATATGCTCTTGATGGTGACATAATGATCGCCGCCGCTCTGCGCCAGGTCCAGCATCAGCCGGATGGCGTATCGGCCTCTCGTCGAGATCTTCATAATGCATCATCCTTTCGTATTTACCATTTTACAGTATGAATTATAGGAATTCAAGCCCCCACCCGCCCGCCCGATAAAGGTATAGGGCTTCGCCCTATGACCCATTGAAGGTATGGCGACGGGTCTGCGACCCGTGCCAAGGACGGGAACTGGTATCTTTGCTTTGAACATCGATATACGGTGGGAACTGGTATTTTTGCTTCGAACATCGATATACGGTAGGGCGGGGGCTTGCTCCCGCCGTTCTTGTCGACGCCGCAGATGGGTACCATGTCCGCAGCCCGCAGGACATAGTTTACCGCACCCCGTAGGGCGGGACGACCCGGCCCGCCGTCGATCTGCCCCCTTCGGCGGCCCGTTCCCCATGGTACGAACGGTGGGACGCAGAGGGCGGCGTCCCATTCCCCTGAGCCCTCTGCGCGAGGCCGCCGTCCCACGCTCCGCGTAGGGGCAGACCTTGACCTTGTGTCTGCCCTCCCCAATGCGCAGTGCAGCAATGTTACAGGGCTGAAGGGTATAGCGTGATATATCTATAAGATATATATCTGATAGATATATTGTAACTCTGGGCGGACGGGCGATTGATAATCGCCCCTACGGGGTGCGTCCGCGTATATTGCGGGGGCCCTTGGCACTTCGTTCGTTTCGGCGTTGTGCTGCGGGAAACGGAATGGCATAGGAGACATTCTCAAGGTGCAAAACCTTGCCGATGCCTGTAGGGGCGATTATCAATCGCCCGTCGTCCTGCTGCGATGGCGCGTCCGGCAAGGTTGGCGGTTGCGGCGCGAAATAGGATGCGGACGGCATGGATTGTCATCGTAGGGGCGAACTGTGTTCGCCCACTCCTGTCGGCGCGGCGGTGGCCCGTGGGCAGAGGGACGGGGAACGTGGATTCCCGCCTTCGCGGGAATGACAATACTTTGGGGCATCTCAAGATACTTTGGGCGTGCAGAGCGGGGGTTCATCCGGCATGAGGGGTAATAGCGGCGCAACGCAAAAGGAGGACGGCCATAAACCGTCCTCCAGATATGTCGTTATGTCGCTTATTCCGAAAACAGCGCCGTTGACAGGTAGCGCTCGCCGGTGTCGGGGAGGATGGCGACGATCGTCTTTCCCTTGTTTTCCGGGCGTTTGGCAAGCTCCGTGGCAGCCCAGGCGGCGGCGCCGGAGGAGATGCCGATGAGCAGGCCTTCCGTTTTGGAGAGCTCCCGGCCGGTGACGAAAGCGTCCTCGTTCTTGACGGGGATGATCTCGTCATAAACCTTTGTGTTCAGAACGTCGGGGACAAAGCCGGCGCCGATGCCCTGAATTTTGTGGGAGCCGGAGCGGCCCTCGGACAAAACGGGCGAATCGAAGGGCTCGACGGCGACGACCTTGACGTTCGGATTCTTGGATTTCAGGTATTCGCCGGCGCCGGTGATGGTGCCGCCGGTGCCGATACCGGCCACCAGGATGTCGACCTTGCCGTCCGTGTCCTCCCAGATTTCGGGACCCGTCGTCTCCTTGTGGACCTTCGGGTTGGCGGGGTTGACGAACTGGCCGGGGATGAACGAATGGGGGATTTCCTTCGCCAGCTCGTCAGCCTTGGCGATGGCGCCCTTCATGCCCTTGGCGCCCTCGGTGAGGACGAGCTCCGCGCCGTAGGCCTTCAGAAGGTTCCGGCGTTCAACGCTCATGGTCTCCGGCATGGTGAGGATGATCCTGTAGCCCCTGGCCGCGGCGACGGAAGCAAGTCCGATGCCCGTGTTGCCGCTGGTCGGCTCGATGATGACCGAGTCCGGCTTCAAAAGGCCCTGAGCCTCGGCGTCGTCGATCATCGCCTTGGCGATCCTGTCCTTGACGCTGCCGGCGGGGTTAAAGTACTCGAGCTTGCCGATGACGGTGGCGCCCAGACCGTGCTTTTTATTATAGTTGGTGAGCTCCAGGAGCGGCGTTTTGCCGATAAGGTCCGTCAGGCTTTTATAAACTTTAGACATTGAAAAGACCTCCAATTACAAAATATAATTCATATATGTTTGATATGTTATAGTCTATTCCCGCTATTGTGATTTGTCAAGGGGTTTTCGGAAATAATTTATAGTAATTTTATATGATTAATAAAACATTGACAAAAGCGCACATATTGAATAAGATTGATACAAAACCTAGAGGTAATATATGCAATAAGTTAACGTCATTCCGCCCGGAAGGGCGAGACTTACAGCAGTGAAACGGAGCGTTGATTTATGAGAATCTCAGCGAAGGGCCGCTATGCGCTGGCATCGACGATCAGCCTGGCGGAGGATTACGGCAAGGGCGAGTGTACGACGGTCTTGAGCATTTCTGAAAAACTCGGGATTTCTAAAATTTATCTGGAGCAGGTCTTCTCGCTGTTAAAGCGCGGGGGTATCGTCAACTCTGTCAAGGGTGCCCAGGGCGGATATCAGCTTGCCCGAATGCCCCGCGAGATCACCCTGTACGACATTCTGTCCGCCGTCGAGCTGACGCTGTTCGAGCCCAGCGAGGCCACCGTGCCGGACAGCGCGCCGGATATCGAAAAAGCCATGCAGACGGCTGTTTTCGAGAAGATCGAAGCGGCGCTCAAAAGCAGCATGCAGGCCGTCACGCTCTACGACCTCGTCCTCGAGGCGGAGAAGTACAAGTCGGACGACGCGCTGATGTTCTATATCTAATATTGTATAAGGCCGCCGGCAAAGGCGGCCGGAATTTGACGGGAAGCCTCCCGGACAGGGAGGTTTTTTCAGCATTGTTTTGTTCCATCCCATGGGAGGTTAAAAGGTTAAAATGGATATTCAGACCAAATGCATTCACGGAGACGGCGCCGCCTACGACACCACGGGCGCGGTGAGCGTGCCGATCTACCAGTCGGCCACCTTCGCGCATCCGGGCGTCGGGCGGTCGACGGGCTTTGACTATACCCGCGTCCAGAATCCGACGCGGGAGCACCTGGAAAAAACGGTCGCCGGGCTCGAAAACGGGGTGGACGCGATGGCGTTTGCCTCGGGCATGGCCGCCATCGGGACGCTGCTGGAGCTCTTTTCGCCGGGGGACCGCATCGTCGCCTCCGACGACCTGTACGGTGGGACGCACCGGTATTTTTACGGCATCTCCGTCAAAAACGGCCTGAGCTTCGACCTCGTCAACACGTCGAACCTGGACGAGATCAGAGCGGCCCTGACGCCCGAGACGAAGGCTGTCTTCGTCGAGACGCCGACGAACCCGATGATGCAGGTCAGCGACATCGCGGCCATCGCGGGCATATGCAGGGAAAAGGGCCTGCTGCTCATCGTGGACAACACGTTTTTGACGCCGTATTTCCAGCGGCCGATAGACCTCGGCGCCGATATTATTGTCCACAGCGGGACGAAATATTTAGGCGGCCACAACGACACGCTGGCGGGCTTCCTCGTGGCCGGCGGCAAGGAGGTCGCCGAGCGCCTGCGGTACATCTACAAGACGGTGGGGCCGTGCCTGGCGCCGTTCGACAGCTGGCTGATCCTCCGGGGGATCAAAACGCTGGCCATCCGGATGGAAAAGCAGCAGGAAACCGCGCTGCTTATAGCCCAATGGCTGACAAAGCAGAAAAAGATCAAGGCCGTGCACTACGTGGGGCTGCCGTCACATCCGCATTACGAAATTTCAAAGCGCCAGGCCTCGGGCTTCGGGGCGATGATCTCCTTCGAGGCGGCGGACGCGCCGACGGCGGTGCGGCTGCTGGAGCGGGTCCGGCTCATCCGGTACGCGGAGAGCCTGGGCGGCGTGGAGTCGCTCATCACCTATCCGCTGCTGCAGACGCACGCCGACGTGCCGGAGGAGCAGCGGCTTAAGATAGGCATTACCGACAGGCTGCTGCGCCTGTCCGTCGGCCTGGAATCCGCCGGCGACCTGATATCGGATTTAAGCGCGGCGTTGGGAGAATAATATGAATTTTGACAAGATTATCGACAGAAGAAATACGGACAGCCTCAAATACGATTTTGCCGTAAAGCGCGGTAAGCCGGAGGGAATCCTGCCCCTGTGGGTGGCCGATATGGACTTCCGCGCGCCGGACTGCGTGCTGGAGGCCCTGACCGAGAAGAGCCGGCACGGCATTTTCGGCTATTCCGAAAGCGGCGAGGAATATTTCGACGCGCTGAAGGGCTGGTTCCAGGAGAGCCACGGCTGGGAGGTAAGGCCCGAGTGGCTCGTCAAAACCCCGGGCGTGGTCTTTGCCATCAGCACCGCCGTCCGCGCGCTGACGCGGGAGGGGGACGGCGTGATCATCCAGCAGCCCGTTTATTACCCCTTTACGGAGAGCGTCGTGAAAAACGACAGGAAGCTGGTGGTGAGCGAGCTTGTCTATTCCGAGGGGCGGTACGCCATCGATTTTGAGGATTTTGAACGCAAGATCAAGGAAAATAATGTAAAGCTCTTTATCCTCTGCAGCCCGCACAATCCCGTCGGGCGCGTCTGGACGGCGGAGGAGCTGACAAGGCTGGGCGATATCTGTCTCAGGCACGGCGTCCTCGTCGTCTCGGACGAGATCCACGCCGATTTCGTCTATCCCGGTCACCGCCATATCGTCTTTTCCAGCCTGAAGCCGGAATTTGAAAAGCTGAGCATTATCTGTACCGCGCCAACGAAGACGTTCAATCTCGCGGGGCTGCAGGTGTCGAATATTTTTATCCCGGACGAAAGGCTCCGCCTGCAGTTCCGGCGCGAGATAGGAAAAACCGGCTACAGCCAGCTGGGCATCATGGGCATCGTCGCCTGCAAGGCCGCCTACACTTGCGGGCGGAACTGGCTGGAGGCTCTAAAATCGTACTTAAATGAAAATCTTGGTTATGTACACGGATTTTTGAAAGAACGGCTCCCGCAGGTCCGTCTCATCGAGCCGGAGGGCACGTATCTCGTCTGGCTGGACTTCAAAGACCTGGGCCTTGACGACGACGCGCTGGAGCGGCTCATCGTGCACAAGGCGGGACTCTGGCTGGACGGCGGGCTGATGTTCGGCCCGGCCGGCACCGGCTTCCAGCGCATCAACATCGCCTGCCCCCGCAGCGTCCTCGAAAAGGCCCTGACCCAGCTCGAAAAAGCGGTGAACAGCTGAAAAGTGCGGGCGATTCTGGGCCCTGCATAGAAAGTAGGGGCGATTCACGAATCGCCCGCCGCTCCCCAGCCGCTTGCCGCTTGTCAAAAATCTGCATACAAGGGGCAAAGCCTCGCAGAGTTTGCCGCCGGAGCGGCAAATAAATTTAAAATTGTCACGCAGGAGGACATGCGCCTCCGGAGTGACTCTTCTCATGCAGCGCGCGGCTGAGCGCGCTGCATGCCCCCTTGTCGGATAATGCCCGAAGGGCTTTATCCGACGGCCTGAAAGCGCGCCCCACCGTGACGGTGAGGCGCGCTTTTTATCAAAACGTGTCAGGAGTTGCTGCCGGTGCTCGAGGTGCTGCCCGTGGCCTTGTCTTCATAAGACTGGACCATTTTCTTCACCATGTTGCCGCCGATCTGGCCCGCGTCCTTGGACTTGATGTCCCCATTGTAGCCCTCGTTGAGCTTGACGCCGACTTCGTTGGCCGTCTCCATCTTCAGGCGGTTCAGAGCGCCGCGGGCTTTCGGGTTCAGTAACTGATTATTTCTGGCCATTGTTCGTTTCTCCTTCGTTATTTTTATTTGTTGAAATTGAAATCGACGATCCTTCGTCTTACGATTATAGTGTGCGCCATCGTATAAAACTTCATACGATGCAAATACTATATCTTCCGATCATTTTTTACTGCGCGTCGAAATTTTAACTGCGGTGTTAAAAGAACCGGCTCATCTGGTGCGGGATGAGCCGGTTCGGTTATTGGATTGGAGTGTCAGCCATGGCTGATATTCGTGGCGTTCGGCGACATGTTCCGGACGTCGCTGTCCTTCGACTGGCCCAGCGTTTTGTCGCAATCCCGTTCCGATTTTTTTGGTTTGACGGCGGCGTTTCCAGCGGCGCTCTCCCGAACGGCGGCGCTGCGCGCCGCTTCCGACTTGCGCTGCTCGGACAGCGCGCTCGGTTTATAAATGTTCTCGCTCCCGGACAAATTGAATCTCCTCTTTTTCATTTTTTTAAACGATCTGCGTGCCTGACGATTATAGTGTGCGCAGCGTATAAAATTAAATACGATGCAAATAATAAATGCTTCGAAATAATTTAACTGCCCGGCGAAATATTGTCTGCCGCCGTTTATGAATAACCGGCCCATCATCCTGTTGAAATTATATGGTAAAATTATTTGAAAATTTAACCATTAAAAGCTATGATAATAAAAAAGAAGGGGGAGGGGGTAGGGCATGATCGTCGCCGTACTGACAGTCACGCTGCGCGCGGAGTGGGTGCATTCCCTGAAGGAAAAGCGCAGCGTGCTCAAAAGCCTGCTGGCGAAAATCCGCAATAATTTCAACGTCTCCGCCGCCGAAACCGGCGCCCAGGACGTCCACCAGACCCTCATCCTCTCCGTCGCCGCCCTCGCCGCCGACCACCGGCTCGCCGACGGCGTTATGGAAAGCATTCTCCGCTTTACGGAACAAAACACCGACGCTGAAATCGTCGGTGCTGAAAGGGAATATCGATAGGGCGCTACGGTCATCAGCCTTTTTCGGCGAAGATGTCCTCGGCGTCCATTTGGGCTTTGACGAGACTGTCGCGGGCCTGGACGTATTCCTGCTGCTCGATGCTGACGAGGGCTTCGGCAATACCGTTGAACAATGCCCTGTATATTTTTTCGTAATCGACCATGCTACATCCCCCGATACCGCGCCGCAGCTTTCGCTGTTTTAAACACTCCTTAGCGTTGTTTTACCATATATTACCTTAAATGGGCTAAAAATGCAATAGCTATTTAGCGATAACTCCGGAAAAAATCGAATTCTGCCCCTTGACAATCGGAATAATTACATGATAACCTATCTAATAGATATATATCTTTTAGATAGGTGGATTTTATGAAACAAACAGATTACGTGATCCTGGGGCTTTTGTCCGAGGAGCCGCTGACGGGGTATCAGATCAAGCGGATCATCGACGTCCGGTTCCGGTTTTTCTGGAACGAGAGCTACGGCCAGCTGTATCCGTCGCTGAAAGCGCTGTGCGGGGCCGGTTACGTCAAGGAGACGGACGCGGACGCGGCGCAGCCCCGGGCACAGAAGGCGTACCGGCTGACGCCCCAGGGCTTTGAGGCGCTGCGCGGATGGCTGGCGCTGCCGGTGGAAAAAGAGTCGATGCGGTTTGAGATACTTTTGAAGATGTACTTTTCGCATCTGACGGACCCGGACGTGATGCTGGAGCATGTAAAAAAATTTCAGGCCGCGCATGAGCAGGACCTGAAGGTGCTGGACGCCTTTGACGCGGAGCTGAGGGCCATCGAGGACGACGACCCGGCCCACCCGACGATCCGCCGCGTCGTCGATTTCGGGCGGAAGGCCAACGGGGCCTATCTGGACTGGTGCCGGGAGACAACGGAATTTTTGGAAAGCAGGTGGAGAAAATGAGGCAGAAGGTCCGAAGAGTCATCGTCTTCACAACGCTGTTTCTGTTCCCGGTCATCTTCAATTACCTGTCGCCCTACGTTTCGCTGGACGCGGCGTTTGCGGGGCTCGTCGCCGGCAGCGTCATGGTGTTCGCGTTTCTCTTTTTGTCGGGGATATTTCTCGGTAGGGCGTGGTGCGCGTGGTTCTGCCCCGTGGCCGGCCTGAGCGAGTTGGGGGCGACCATCAACGACAGGCCCGTCAAGGTGAACAGGCTCGCGGTGATCCGGTACGCCATTTTCGGGGTGTGGTTTGCCGCCCTGGCGGCGGGCTTTATCCTGGCCGGCGGCATCCGGGGCTTCGATCCGCTGTATCTGACGGAGCATATCGTCTCGGTCGATGAGCCGCTGAAATTTATCAATTACTATCTGGTGCTGGCGATCCTGTTCGCGCTCACCGTCACGGTGGGGAAGCGCGGGGCCTGCCACACCATTTGCTGGATGGCGCCGTTTCTGACGGCGGGAGAGCTGGTGGGCCGGGCGCTGCGCCTGCCGCAGCTCAAAATCCGCGCGAACCCCTCCAATTGTGTCGGCTGCGGGAAATGCACCACGAAGTGCCCCATGAGCATCGATGTCGCCGCCGAGATCAAAACGGGCAGCGTCGCGTCATTGGCTTGCATCCGCTGCGGCGAATGTATCGACGGCTGCCCCAAAAGGGCGCTGTGCTACGGCATGGGGCGCGGAAAGGTCGCCGTGGGGAAATAGAGGCGGGGAAACAGAGGCGATCACAGATCGACCCTACGGACATACGGGGCGGGATGTATTCATCCCGCCCTTCTTGTCGGCGCGCCGGGGCGATTTTGTACATTGGGGCGCGGATGGAAATCTCAGTAATTTTGCGGCCCGCTGACGGGATTGACTTTGGTGATATACCAGCCGCCGTTTTCCTGCGACACGGTCAGGTGCTCGACGGTCGGCTCCTCCGGCCCGGCGGAGGTGGCCCAGAAATATTTGACGATATATTCAACAGCCGTCGGCGAGATGTTTGTCTTGCCGGCGATTTCATAGGACGTCAGCCATGGGCTGGAGCCGCCGATGATCCAGAAGTTTTCTTCCGGGTCTCCCCACCGGTCCGTGAGCCACCGCTTGACGGGCCCGCTGCCGACAGCGTATTTGTAAACGCCGTTGCGCATTTCATCCCCCTTGACCCAGAGCCGGACGGCCTCGTCCGGCGAGGACGCGGAGAGCGCGTCCAATGCGTCCTTGAAGAACGAAATCTGCGCCTTATACTGGGCAACGCTCTCGATCGGCACCGCCGCCGCCGGCGTCTGCGCGGCGAGGATCGCCCCGAGGATGAAAACCGATGCAAGGATTTTTTTCATGATACCGCCTCCCGGCACTAGTGTTTGCAAAAAATGGGGTTCGTATCAGCCGCGACGGGATGCAAGAAACATGTAAACAGCCAAACGCCGATATTCCCGCAACCAAATGTTGTCATTCCCGCAACGTTTGTCATTCCCGCGAAGGCGGGAATCCACGTTTCCCTGTACGAGGGCCTGGATTCCCGCCTTCGCGGGAATGACATACCGGGCGGTACGGCACAATACCGGGCGGTACGGCACAATACCGGGCGGTACGGCACAATACCGGGCGGTACGGCACAATACCGGGCGGTACGGCACAATACCGGGCGGTGCGGCACAATGCCGGGCGGTACGGCACAATACCGGGCGGCGCAAATTGTGTTTCGCAAACGAGAAAAACAAAGCAAAATAAAGCAATAACGGGTGCGAGCGCATCCGAATTCGCTATTGGTCAGGAAAGGTCAAAAATGGCGCAAATACGCCGTTTGTTTAATTTGACCTTTCCTGACCTTCGCGTTATTATGTATATATAAAACTATATCCCATATATCCCATCCACGAGAGGGAGGTGACGGTTATGGAGTTCAAGGACTATTACGCGGTCCTCGGCATCGGCAGGGACGCGACGGAAGAGGAAATCAAAAAGACTTACCGGAAGCTGGCGAAAAAGTACCACCCGGACGTTGCCGGCGGCAGCAAGGCCAGCGAGGAAAAATTCAAAGAGATCAGCGAGGCGTACGAGGTGCTCGGCGATAAGGAAAAGCGCGCCAAATACGATGCGCTTTACGAGGACATGAAGAGCGGCCGGTTCCGCGAGAACTACGGCGGCTTCGACCCGTCCACGCACCGTTCCGGCGCCGATACGGGCGGCGGGTATTCGTATACCTGGACGACGGCGGACGGCGGCGGGGCCGATTTCAGCGACTTTTTCAACATGTTTTTCGGCGGCGGGCGCGGCGGCGCCTATGGCGATATATTCTCCAATTTAGGCGGCGGGGGTGGCTTTGACAGCTACAGCGGCAGCGGGCAGGACATCGACGCCAGAGTCGAGATCGGCATCCGCGAGGCGTACAAGGGCGGCGAGAAGACCATCGCCCTGCAGACCGAATCCGGCACGAAGACGGTAAAATTCAAAATCCCGGCGGGGATTCAGCCCGGTGAGAAAATCAAGCTTACGGGCCTCGGCGGCCCCGGCATGGGCAAGGGCAAGGCCGGCGACCTGTATCTGGAGATCGGCTTAAAGCCCGAGGCGGGCTTCTCCTTCGACGGCGGCGCGCTTGAAAAGACGGTGGACGTCTATCCGTGGCAGGCCGCGCTGGGCGACGAGATTCAGGTCGCCACGCTCGACGAGCGGCTGAAGGTGAAGATCCCGGCCGGCATCCAGTCCGGCGGCAAGCTGCGCATCGCCGCACGGGGCTATCCCGCGAAAAACGGCAAACGCGGCGCGTTGAGCCTGGTGGTGCGCATCGTGAACCCGGCGCACCTGACGGATGATATGAAGGAGCTGTACGCGCAGCTGGCGGAGCTGGCGAAAGGCGCCGTACGGCGATAGAAATCCCGCCCACCCGCCCGATAGAGGTATAGGGGCTGCGCCCCTATGACACTCATTTTGCAGGGGCTCCGCCCCTGGGACCCCGTTTGGGGCTGCGCCCCACGGCCCGGCGGACGCAAACGGGTTTCGTCCTTGCCGGGGGACGTGGATTCCCGCCTTCGCGGGAATGACACGGGTGGAGAGCGAGAATGGCAACGTGGGCCGCAAGTACAACGGGAGCTGCAATGACAGCGGGGGCCGCAAGGACAACGGAGCCGCAAGGACAACGGGAGCCGCAAGGACAGCGGCGGTTTCATAATGACAATGGGGCCCTAATGGCAGCAAAGGTTTCGTAGGGGGCGATGCCCACATCGCCCCGTCGATCGGGCACCGAGGACGGCGCAACCGTTGCGGATAAACAATGCTTTGGCACCGCCAAGGCAATGCTGAACCCGCGGGCCATCCGTTTTCCCGCTGCTCGAAAGAGCGGCTGCTTTTCAAAACGGTGACTGTGTAGGGGCGGTTCACGAACCGCCCGCCGCCTTGTGCCGCGCCGACAAGACCCTCCTTCAGTCGCCTGCGGGCGGCAGCTCCCTCGTCTGAGGGAGCCAAAGAAAACGGGGCGATGTGGGCATCTTTCCGACGAGAGAAGGGCAGCGTAAACAGTGTCGGGCCGTACGGAACGGAAAGAAGGATATGCGGTTATAACCCCGCAGGCTTTAAAACGAACAAATCAAATCCACAACTCGACGACGAGGGGGTAATACCATGAATATTGAAAAATTCACGCAGCGGGCGCAGGAGGCGATCGCGGCATCGCAGGCATCGGCGATACGGCACCAGCACCAGCAGGTGGACGGAGAGCACCTGCACTACGCGCTGCTCACGCAGGAGGACGGCCTGATCCCGAGGCTCCTGGGCATCATGGGCGCCGATAAAACCATGCTGGAAGACGAGCTGGAGCGGGAGCTGGGCAAAATCCCGTCGGTAACGGGAGCCAGCGGCGACGGGCTGTATGCCACGCGGCGGTTCTCCGAGCTTTTGCTGAAGGCGGAGGACAGCATCAAACGCTTCGGCGACAGCTACGCCGGCGTGGAGCACCTGTACCTGGCGCTTTTAGGCGAGCGGAACACGCCGTCGGCAAAAATTTTCTCAAAATACGGCATCGACACGGAAAAGTTTCTCGCGGCGCTGACCGACGTGCGGAAAAACCAGCGCGTCACCAGCCAGAACCCGGAGAACACCTACGACGCGCTGCGCAAATACGGCACGGACCTGGTGGAGGCCGCGAAAAACGGCAAGCTGGACCCGGTGATCGGGCGCGACCAGGAGATCCGGCGGGTCATCACCATCCTGTGCCGGAAGACGAAGAACAACCCGGCGCTCATCGGCGAGCCCGGCGTCGGCAAGACGGCGGTGGTAGAGGGCCTGGCCCAGCGCATCTGGAAGGGCGACGTGCCGGAGACGCTGAAGGACAAGACGATCTTCGCCCTGGACATGGGCGCGCTCATCGCGGGGGCCAAGTACCGCGGCGAGTTTGAAGAGCGGCTCAAGGCCGTGCTGGACGAGATCACGAAGTCTGAAGGGCGCGTCATCCTCTTCATTGACGAGATGCACAACATCGTCGGCGCCGGGAAGACGGAGGGCGCCATGGACGCGGGGAATCTTTTGAAGCCGCTTTTGGCCCGGGGCGAGCTTCACTGCATCGGCGCAACGACCCTGAACGAGTACCGCCAGTACATCGAAAAGGACGCGGCGCTGGAGCGGCGGTTCCAGCCCATTACGGTCACAGAGCCCAGCGTGGAGGACACCATCTCTATCCTGCGGGGCCTGAAGGAGAAGTACGAGATTCATCACGGCGTGCGCATCACGGACGGGGCACTGGTGTCCTGCGCCGTACTTTCCAGCCGCTACATCAGCGACCGGTTCCTGCCCGACAAGGCCATCGACCTGATGGACGAGGCGGCGTCCATCATCCGCACGGAGATCGACAGCCTGCCGGCGGAGCTGGACGAAAAAAGCCGCAAGATCATGCAGCTGGAAATCGAGCGGGAAGCCCTCAAAAAGGAGACCGACCGCCACTCCAGGGAGCGCCTGGAGGCACTCCAGAAGGAGCTGTCCGACCTGAAGGCGGACTACGAGGAGATGACCACCAAGTGGCAGGAGGAGAAGCAGAACATCCAGAAGGTCAGCAAGATCAAGGAGGAGATCGATGGGGTCAAGGCCGTGATCGAAAAGGCCGAGCGCAATTACGATCTGAATACGCTGTCCGAGCTCAAATACGGCAAGCTCCCGCAGCTGGAAAAGCAGCTGGAGCTCGAGAAGGACAAGGCGGGCGGGAACGACAACGCCTTGCTGCGCGAGGAGGTCACCGAGACGGAGATCGCCGAGATCGTGGCCAAATGGACGGGTATCCCGGTGTCCAGGCTGATGGAGGGCCAGCGGGAGAAAATCCTACGCCTGGGCGAAATCCTGCACCAGCGCGTCATCGGCCAGAACGAGGCGGTGGACGCGGTGTCCGACGCCATCCTGCGCTCCCGCTCCGGGCTCTCCGACCCCAACCGGCCCACGGGCTCGTTCCTGTTTTTGGGCCCCACGGGCGTGGGCAAGACGGAGCTTGCCAAGGCGCTGGCGGAGGCCCTGTTCGACAGCGAGAGCGCCATCATCCGCATCGATATGAGCGAGTATCAGGAAAAGCACACGGTGTCCCGGCTCATCGGCGCGCCGCCGGGCTACGTGGGCTACGACGAGGGCGGCCAGCTCACCGAGGCCGTGCGGCGGAAGCCCTACAGCATCGTCCTGTTCGACGAGATCGAAAAGGGCCACCCCGACGTGTTCAACACCATGCTCCAGATTCTCGACGACGGCCGCCTGACCGACGGGCAGGGCCGGACGGTGAACTTTAAAAACACCGTCGTCATCATGACGTCCAACATCGGCAGCCAGTATTTGATGGAGGGCATCGGCCGGGACGGGGAGATTTCGGAAAACGCCCGCAGGCTCGTCATGAACGAGCTGCAGGCGAGCTTCCGCCCCGAGTTTTTGAACAGACTGGACGAGACCGTCATATTCAAGCCCCTGACGCTGGGCAAGATCGCGCGCATCATCGACCTGATCCTCGACAAGACGCGCTTAAAGCTCCGCGCGCAGAACATCACCCTGGAGCTCTCCGACGCGGCCAAGAAGCGCATCGCAAGCGACAGCTATTCGCCCGTCTACGGCGCGCGCCCGGTAAAGCGCTACGTGCAGAAAAACGTGGAGACGGCCATCGCCCGCGTCATCATGCGCGGCGAGGCCGGCGAGGGCAGCGTCATCGCCGTGGACGCGGACGACGAAGGGCTGACCTTCCGGGTGAAGGAACCGGCCTATCGAGCATAGTGTATAACGAAATGCGAGCCCCCGGCCTGTGGCCGGGGGCTCAGCTTGTCGAAAAGCTCATAAGCAGCAAAAAGCTTCGCAGAATTTCCGCCGCGCACGGCGGGAACAAGATGAAATCCGTCATTTCCGGCGGCGTGTACGTCGGAAATGACACTTCTCATGCGGGGAGCGGCTGAGCGAGCTGCATGCAGCTTTTTGTCGGCGAAGCCCGGAGGGCTTTGCCGACAGTTTAAGACCCCGGCCACAAGGCCGGGGTCTCGGTTTTTTCGGTAAAGCTAGCTTGTCAACGGACACATGACGACGATCATGTACGGCACAGTCTGGGCTGGGATACTCCGCGTGGAAGCGCCGTAAACGGCGATCAGGTTTTTATTGGCGGGATTTGCCGTATAGGGCTGTCCGTTTTCCTGGATGATTTGGGTGGCGGGGCCGATTGTAAGCTTTAATGTACCGTCACTGCTGACAAGCTGGCTGTCAAAAAAATCGACCTTTATGTTCTGATCCTGTGTAAATCTCGCCATGACAATCGCATGGTACTGCGGGGGGTAAATCAATGGCACGGGGACGTTGGCGTCATAAAATCCAATAACAGGGTCGCCGACGGATATGATCGTATGATAAACGAAATAGGTCGTCGGGGTAATGACAAAGTTGACGACATTGCCGTCGGTATTTTGCACTGTCATTAATTTATAACAGCCCGAGGCCGCATCACTTCCCGTCCAGAAATCGCTGATCATGGTGACAATACCATAAATGGAAACAAAAGCGGACATAGACATTCCTCCGAGTCATGTATGCTCAAGATCAGCATATGAAGCGCCGGAAGGTTATGTGACGGCGGCAAAAACAGAACGGCGCCGATTGCCGGCGCCGCCTGAAACTGTTGAATTATTAACTGACTTTTATTTCAAGCGCCTCCACCCGGCGCTGCAAATCGGTGAGCTGGCGTTCAAGGTCGTGCTGCTTTTCGTGGTTGAGGATGTACCCGTCGGTCAAAGAGTCAAGCCGTTTTGTGATGTCGGTCTCAAGCTTAAGGTTGGTTTTTACAACCTCCTGCTTGACGTCCGCTATATCCTGCTGCATACCGGTGATATCCTGCTGCATACCGGTAATATCCTGGTGCATACCGGTGATGCTCTGGTGCACTGGTTTCAGTTTTTCGTCTATCATCTGACCGATCGCGGCCAGGAGTTCCTTATCCATTTGTATCACCTCGTGAATTGAGTATACGGCGTGAGGATGTGGGTTGTCAAGGCGGTGTGCGTTTGCAAGTACTTTTGTTAGGGCTGGCCCCGCCCGTTTGCTTACAGCCAGCTTTTCATATTATAATACAGGTTCTTTGAGTTATTAAAAGCGACCAGAAAACAGATGGCGACGATAAATGAGACGATGACGCTGATGATTGCCAAGGCGGGGATTAAGAGGAATACAAAATTCAGAATGTTAAAAACAGCGAGAATTGTCCATGTGGATTTCAGGCTGCTGCCGTTTAAAGGGGTGTTATATATCTCCTCCATATCTTTAACGCCCATAATGATGTTATAGGATATGTACAGAGAAATGACGGCAGACACAATGCCGAGGACAATAGACAAAAAGCCCGGCGACGCGGAGATGCCGACGAGGTCTATAAAGTACACAATGCCGGTATAGACAGCCATGAAGGTGGCAAAGGGCTTGACCTTTATAAACAGCGGACTTTCCTCCGCCATTTCCAGCAACCCGTTTATCATCACGATATAGCCGATAAAATCGGGAATCAGTCCGATCCTTGAGTTACCGAGATTTAAGCTGAAATCCAGAAAAATCAGCAGGAATCCGATAAATATTTTTTTCATTGATACTCCATTTTCTTGTTAAATCATCTGCCATAGATATTCTATGTTAATTGCTTAATTTAACTTTTTGCCGCAACTGGAACAATATACAGGGACAGCGATAGTTCTAAACGGTAACATACTATGGCAATGCGGACACCTGTAAAATATAATTTTAATAGCGAACCCAGCCAAAACGAATAGAAATCCTATTATTGCAACTAAAATAAACCCGATGGTTATATCTTTAAAAAGATAAAGAAATGCCGTGACGATTATTCCTAAAACGACGGCCGCGGCACTAACGATATTCGCTGATTTATGATTCATGAATGCCTTGCCCCTTTTCTCCTTCAAATAATAAAAGCATAGTACAGAATTTCCGTTCAACTGCTTTTGTACTTCAAATACCATGCATATTTAAGCGCCACATATTGGAGTATATTCCCAAGCCCGGCAATAAGCAACAAACAAAAAGCTCCCGGCTTTCGGCGGAAGCTTAAAAATACTCTTGCATTTTTATCCCAACAGAGTTAATATTAGCCTATCGAGAATAATAAATGCGGCAGCCATGGGGTGTTGGAGCACCCCATGACCTGTGCAGGATGAACAAGGCATCCGTACACAACAGCAAAGCTGTACCAACCAGAATTATAATACCCTTTCCTCATTTTGGCAAGGTGGTGTTGTATTCTTGCGTTGCGCATGTTTCGCGGTGTAGGGTGTTATCCTACACCGCGTTTGTTATTTCTCGATGGGGGATGTCTGAGGGGCCGCGGAAAATGGGTGGTAGAGGGAATGAGAAGTTCCGGCAGTAAAAAGCGGCGGCCTCTCGGGCAGACCTTCATTGAGAAAGGCATATGGAGGTTTTAGAATGGTAGACCACGAGGCGGTTTACAGGGTACTGTTCAACGGGGTACTGGACGCGATCGGGGAGATCGAGCAGCAGAATTACGGCAGCGCGAAGCTGACGCTGGTAAAAATGCTGCAGACGGCGGAGGAGACGTGCTTCGACTCCATGGAGGAGCCGCCGGTACAGGGGCTGGTGCCCCCGCCGGTGCCGGAGAGCGCCGGCGCCCGGCCCCGGGCGAGACAAGAAAGCCCGGCTGTGCACAGCCGGGTGGGGGTTGGATAAACAAGCGGGGCGCTGAACCATCGGCGCCCCGCTTGTTTATTGTGTTCGGGTTTTTCAGGCCAGGCCCGGGGTGTAGGATTGGGCCATGAAGATGATGATGGCCAGGAGATTCAGGCTGAGGCTGATCAGGTACAGGAACATGACCACCTGCTTTTGGGTCATGCCCTTGGACAGGAGCCTGTAATGAATCTGCGACGTGTCGCCGACGTAGATCGGCTTGCGGTTTTTCATGCGCTTTAATACGACGAAGATGTTGTCGAAAATGGGCAGGCCCAGGGCGAGGACGGGGACGAAGATGGAAATCAGGGTGGCCTGCTTAAAGGCCCCGTCCAGCGATATGATGGCCAGCATAAAACCCAGGAAGGTGGCCCCGGCGTCGCCCATCAGTATTTTCGCGGGGAATTTGTTGTATTTCAGGTACCCCAGGCAGATGCCCACAAGGACGATGCCCATGACCGCCGAATACGTGCTGCCCTTCGCCAGGGCCACGACGAAAAGGGTGCCCGCGGAGATGCAGGAGAGGCCGCCGGCCAGGCCGTCCATCCCGTCCATGAAATTGATGACGGTGGTCACGCCCACGAGCCAGGTGATCGTCAGCGTGAATTGAAGCCACGCGGGCAGAAGGATGTACGACCCGTTAAAGACGTTCGTGAAGCCGAAAAACCGCACGCCGGCGTAATAAATCAGGACACTGGCGGCCAGCTGCACCAGAAATTTCGGGAGCGCCTTCAGGTCCCGGCCTTTGATCTTGAACCAGTCGTCCAGCATGCCGACGCCGAAGATCATCGTCGAGCCCAGCAGCAGAAGCCAGGATTTCATGGAGAAGTCCCGGAGGATCAGGAAATAGCAGACCCAGAAGGTCAGAAAAATACCCAAGCCCGCCAGATACGGCTTGGCTTCGGTATGGATTTTACGTTCTTCGTCCGCCTTTGGTTTTTCCTGATAGTCGAGCCTGATGGCGAGCTTTCGGAGCCGGGGCGTCAAAAGCAGCATCAGGGCCAGTGAAAGTACAAGCGCGATGATATATTGCAGCATAATAATCCTCAAAATAACCCAATTGTTGACTTTGTTATACTACATCCTGTCCCGGCTGTCCAGTCTTTATGTCGAAAAATACGCACAAAAACCGATGAAATTCCGGGTGAAATATCTCTGAACGAAATTGCCCGCCGGGCGGTACGCTCTTATTTTTGCCGCTTTGGCGGTTTGCTCAGCCAGAAAATTATGCCGGGAAGGATAAATATCATGGGCTGCCTGGAGACCGCGTTCAATAACCACATTTCGATACGCTGCAAAAATAGCGGGGTTTGATAGGAATATGACAGGCCGCCGGGGTAAAGAGACGGATCTTTCATCGCGCGCAGTTCCTCGGACAGGATATAGACCGTCTCTATAAAGAACGGGAGCATCAGCGCGGCGTACAGCAGGACGACGATCAGCACGGCGATATGAAGCGGCCTGCTGAGCAGCGCGCGGCCCCGTTTAGCGACGCCGGCCACGCCCAGGGCCTGCATGAGCGCCCAGCCAAGCACAAGCCAGAACAGCGGCAGCAGATATGCGCCGATCAGCAGGGTGGGCGTCATCATATAATAATTACTTTTCATTCTGGCGGCGAACGGCGTTAAAAAATAGAGGGCAAGGCCCAGGACCAGCAGGAGGCCGCAGGCGATCAGCAGCCGCCGGACGTCTTTTTTCCGGGCGGGGGGTTCGCCGGTCAGCGCCGCGATATCCGTGTTCAATACGCCGGCGAGGCTGACAAGGGTATCGATATCGGGCTGGGCCTCGTCGTTTTCCCAGCTCGATACCTCCTCGGACGTGACGGACAGCCGGCCGGCCAGCTCTTCCCGGGTCAGCTTTCTGCGAAGCCGCAGCTTTTCAATATTCTGAGATACGAAGCTCATGTGATTACCTCATGCTTTCAGCGTATTGTTCAGGGCTGATACCCTGTGGCCGTGTCGATGGAGATGGTGTTCGCCGCCGGGTCCCAGGCGACGCCGAAATCGAGGGCGGCGGCCACGTCGCGGAGATTGAAGTAATTGCTGCCGCCGATGGTGTAGGCGGCCGGGGCGATCTGGCTGCCGTCCAGATAGACGGGGAAGTTTGACGATACGGCGTCAACGCCGCCCGTCCCGCAGAACGCGGGCAGCTCGCCGCCGACGGGGGTATAGGGCGTTTTTGACACGAGAGAGATCGTTTTGCCCGCGCCGTCCCAAATAACGTCGAACTGCTTGCCGGTGCCGGTGAGCGCCATGGCCAAATCGCGCAGCTTGTAATATGTACGGCCGCCGAAATTATACGCCTCAAAGGTCACGGGCGCGCCGTTGACCGTTACCGCGCAGGCGACGGGGGCGGCGGTGGTCTTGAAGGTCAGGTTGTTTGCCTTGGCGTAGGTTTCCGCATAGGAGCCGGCGTCGCCGCGGAGCGCCGGCATGGGGACGGGGCCGCCGTTGAGATGGCCCATGTAAAACGCGGCGCTGCCGATGGAGGTGACGCTCGCGGGTATGGCGAGCTCGCGGAGGCCTTCGCAGTACTGAAACGCCCAGTCGCCGATGGCGGTGACGCTGCCCGGGATCGTGACGGACGTGACGGCGGCGCCCATCAGCGCCCCGCCGCCGATGACCTTTACCGTATCCGGCACCGCATAGCCCGTATAGGACGCCGGGACGTAATAGAGCGCGGTTTTGTCCGCCGACAGCAGGGGCGTGGGTATCCCGGTGCCGGTGAAGGCGGCGGTGCCGACGAGGGAGAGGCCCGCGGGCAGCGGCAGGGACGTGAGCTTGCCGCAATTGTAAAACGCCATGATGCCGAGCGTCTTCAGCCCGGCCGGCAGGGTCAGGGCGGAGAGCTTTTCGCAGTTGTTGAAGGCCCGGTCGCCGATGGCCGTCACGCCGGACGGGAGGGCGGCGGACGTCAGGCTGACGCAGCCGTCAAAGCTGCCGGCGGGGAGTTCCGTAAGGCTTTTCGGAAGGGTCGCCGTTTGCAGGCTCTTGCAGTCCTGGAAAAGGCTGCCGCCCATGGCGGCGAGGCTGTCCGGCAGTGTTACCGAGACGAGATTGCCGCAGTTGTAAAACGCCCCGTCACCGATGGATGTGACGCCCTCCGGGACAGTGAAATTCAAAAAGCTGACGCAGTTTTCAAACGCATGGCTGCCGATGGCCGTCACGCTCCGGGGGAGCGCAAAGTCCGGCAGGCCGGTGCAGCCGGAAAACGCGTTGTCGCCGATCGTTTTCAGGCCGTCCGGCAGGGCGACGCCGACGAGGCTCTGGCAGTCGTGGAACGTATCGTCGCCGAGAGCGGCGACGCCTTTCGGGATGGCGACGGACGAGAGCCGGGTACAGCCGGAGAAAGCGCCGTCCCCGATGGCGGTGACGCCGCCGGGAAGGTCCAGCGCGACGAGCGACGCGCAGCCGGAAAACGCGGCGGCGCCGATGCTTGCCAAATTGTCCGGCAGCGTCACCGAGGACAGGGCGGCGCAGTTATAAAACGTATAGTCCGCAAGGGCCGCGACGCCTTTTGGAATGACGACGTTGTTCAGGAGCGGGCAGGAATTGAAGGCGTCGCTGCCGATACTCATCACGGTATCGGGGATGGCGACGGCGGACAGCTGATCGCAGTTGCGGAACGCCCCGCCGCCGATTGCCGTCACCGTATCCGGGACCTGAAAGCTCGGAACCGACGCGGGGACGTAATAAAGCGTGCGCTGATCGCGGGAGTAAAGCGGCGCCGGGATGCCCGTCCCGGTGAATACGGAGACGCCGAGGCTGACGACGCTGTCCGGGAGGTCAACAGCCTCCAGGCTCCCGCTGTCAAAAAACGCATAGCTGCCGATGGAGACGACGCTGCCCGGAATATCGACGGACGACAGGTTTTCGCAATAGGAAAAGGTGCCGTCGCTGATGGCCGTAACGCCTTCCGGGATGGTAAACGAGGTAAAAGCGCAGCCGGAAAAGGCCATGGCCCCGATGGCCGTGACGCTGTCCGGCAGGGAGACGGCGGGCAGGCCGGTGCAATTGGAAAAAGCACCCTCGCCGATGGACGTGACGCCTGCCGGTATCACGATGGACGCGAGGCTTTCGCAGTTGAAAAACAGATATTCCGGAATCGCGGTGACAGCCCGGGGCAGATTGACCGAGGACAGGGCCGCGCACTTTATAAACGCGCCCTCGCCGAGGCGCGTCACGCTCTCGGGAATTTCCACTGCCCGCAGGGCGGCGCAGCCTGAAAAAGCGGCCGCGCCGATACTTTGCAGCCCGTCCGGCAGCGTCACGGACGCCAGCTTGCCGCAGTGCTCGAAGGCCGACGCGCCGATGGAGACGACGCCGTCGGGAATTTCCACGGAGGACACGGTATCGTTGAAGTAAAAAGCCCTGTCCCCGATGGCCGTGATGCCGAGGTCGCCGGGGATGACCACGTCGCCGCCCGCGCCGGTGCAGGCGGTGAGGACCCCGTGCTCCACGGTGAAGCCGGTATTTGCCGCAAGCGACGTATCCGGCAGGACGGAAAGCAGGAACAAGGCCCCCAGGACCGCGCCCATGAGTTTTTTCAGCTGTTTCAAGCCGATGCCCCCTCTCTCAGGTCTTAATATCAAATTCGACGTCGTGTTCCCTGAAAAAGTTCCGATAAACCCGGACATTTTGGAGCTCCGTCCACTTTTTCGCCCGAATGGGCGCCTCATCCAGGTCGTAAATGACCGCGTCCTTCATGGAGAGAAGGAACGGGGAATGGGTCGAGATGATGAACTGGCAGCCGTAAAAGCGCGCGGAGTCCCGCAGGAACTCCAGCAGCTTCAGCTGCATTTCCGCCGAGAGGCTGTTTTCGGGCTCGTCCAGCAGGTAAAGTCCGTTTTCCCCCACCTCCTGCGTGAAGTACATAAAAGCGCTCTCGCCGTTGGACTGCTCGCGGAGGTTTTGCATCAGATTCGCTTTGACGTACTGGGAGCCGCTTTTCCGCCGGGTGAGATTCGTCTGCCTGAGCCGGTCGTAGTCCTCCATGGAGCGGAACTGAAAGCGCGCGTATTTCGTCTGCGTATAGTCGCTCAGCAGGGCGTCCCGCTTGGTGTCGATATTCTCGTTCAGGCAGCGCAGGTCGAGGAGAAAATCAAACACGTCGTCGCTGGTGATGATCCGGCTGCCCTCCGGCACCCGCCCTTTGGAGCCGCCGCCCAGCGTGTATTTGCAAAGCCGGATATAGTCCGGGAAGAAAACGCTCCTGTTATAAGCCGCGCCGCGCCCGACCTTCAAAGCCTCCGCGATCACGTTCAGCAGCGTCGTTTTCCCCGACCCGTTGCCGCCGTAAAACACCGTCACCGGCGCAAACGCCACGCACTCCGGCTCCCGCGCGTTGAACACCCGGAACGGGTAAAAATCCGTATAGCATGTCCTGGCGAGGCGGATGTCGCCGTCTCTATAGAAAAACGAGTCCTGCATGTCGGCGGACGGGATGGTGAAGCTTTCAAGGTAGAGCACGGGGGGCCTCCTTTGGGGTGGTATCAGTTATGTCCAATTCAAATCATTGCCCGAAGCGCTTATCTATCACTCTCAATATTGAATATACTATATGCCCGATACTCCAGCAAGCCAGTGCAAATAGCGCGATCTTCCAGGGCGCAGACCAGTCAAGTAAATAAATTCCCAATAACCAGCCCGCCCCAAGAGTGCATATGGCAACTATAGTTTTTAAAAATATTTTCACGAAATCACGCTCACTTATTCACCGGATCATTTGGAATGGCCCAGGGCTGAAGCACGGCCCGGAGCTTATTATAATCTAAACCAATACCATATCTGAACTCCTGGCTCGGCAGGGCCCCCTGAGGAAACGTCACTTCCAGATTGTTAGGGAACAGGATGATATATTCCGGCTTCAGCGCGGCTTCCATTTCGGCGCGCAAAGAGGGGTCGGCATCAAACGCGTCCAAAAGCCACTGCCGGGTTTCCGCCTCGGGCAGAGTAAACAAGTCCCAGTTGCTCAGCGCCTTGCCGGTCTCCCGGTCAAACGCCGCGCCAAGACGAAGCTCCTGCGACGTCTGCCCATCCGCGGGTAAGAGCACCGACGTCAGAAAGCACATGATATGATCGTTAGAGGCTGTGGGGGCAATATCCTGGCTGATGTAACGCGCCCGGTATTCCGTTCCGCTTGCTTGACAGGCCAGATACGCCGCATAGGCGTTTTTCAGCTCTGCCTGGGTGTCGTAGAGCAAGCCCTGCGCTTCATAAAACGCGCTGACAGCCTTCTGGGCGGACGCGCTCAGGTCATCGAAGCTTTCCACCCCGGCCACATGAGTATTGTCCGGGCCGATGGGGTCCTGGACGGTCAGCAGAGTCGTTTCATCCGAAAGCTTGTATGTATCTCTGCCGTCATAAGCTGTCCGCCACAGGTCCGCGCTCTCGCCATCGGAGAAGGTTATCACCTTTTTCTCCTTCAGCCCCCGCGCTTCTTGCGTTTGATAGGGCATGACAGTCAGGATTTCATTTAAAAGCGCGCCGCTGTTTTTTATTGAAAAACCGCCCTTATTTGCGCTTTCGTACGCAACATTAATATCGCCTAAAATAATATGCAGCGAGTTATTCCCGTTAACGCCGTTGAGCTCAACGGCGACCTGTGACAGTGGATAAGGCGCAAAAGAATGGGGCAACCGGCTGCACTGATATTTGCTTACGATGGAAGCCAGCGCTTTGCAATCCACGCGCTGGGTAACATCCTCGCCGTTGTGAACGACTCTGTCAATGTTATATCTGCTGACATCATTTATGATGTTTTTTGGTTGTGAAATATATGCGATCGCAGCAATGACAACAATGATGATAATTCCTGCGGCAACGAATTTCTTTCTCATGATTGTTTTTCTATAACAACGCAAAATGGGGACTCTCGATGACTGATTTCATCTGACATAAGCAAAAAGGGTGTCCGGCGGGGTCAAGCATAACTCTCCAATCCTCGGAAAATTGCGCGTCCACGATTGCCGCGCCACAATGAAGTGCATATTGAACAGCCTCTTCCAGATCATTGACGGCGAAGTCCAAATGCGCCATTTGCTGCTGCGCTCCCGGCTCTTCCGGCCACACAGGCGCTTGATACTCAGGATTCCGCTGAAACATTATACCGGGATACGCCCCCTGCGCCGTTCCCGGAGCGCCGACACACGCCCATTCTTCATCATGGAACGGTATTTCCCACTTGAGCAGCGCCGCATAGAACTTTGCTAATTCATAAGGGTCTTTGCAATCCACCGTCAACGAGTACATTTTGATTTTCAATTCATTATCCATAACGCGGATACCTCCTTAAATAAACCCTTTCATTTTGTGATGCAGGTCTGCGCATTTTTAATCGACTTGGAAAGCTCTTTCTTTATGCGCAATAATCAGGCCATACAGCGCAACAACCACAAGCGGAAGATGCAGAATCCCCATCCACCAGCTTTCGCTTCGCGCGCCAAACCAGGTCACTATATTCAGCAAGCCAAAAATAAGCCCGGCATAAGACACAACGGATAACGTGGGCTTATGAACGCCCTTTGAAAACAATAGCATAACACCAATAATGACCGGTGTTATCATGCAATAGGTGACACCGGCTTCGTTGGAGAGCACGGTCAGGGGAAATGCCGGAATGACCGCGCCGGCATCCGAAACCGCATAGGGCATTAAATATGCCAGCAGCATCAAAGGAATGATCCAGCAGCGCCTTTTGTTGAAATATTGCTTTCGGATTTTAGATTTACCCTTTACCAAATCGTAAGCACAAAACCCGAGCACGGCAAATTCAATCAAGGTATTACCCAGCAGCCATACGAAGCCGTAGGCTTCTGTTTGCGCCATGTTCTGAAAGACACCGACAACAGCCAATATGACAGCATAATAACCGATAATTGCCTTTTCCGCTTTTCCCCGGAAGGCGAACGGTGTGATTGCAGCGCACAGCAGCAACAGCTTGAATACCGGCAAAAGCCACGATATCGATACAATCAGCGGGTGTGCCATAACAGAAGCAATAACAGAGGTCGTATCCATCTGTGCGTACGGCATTTGAGAATAACCCGGGATAAACACCAGCAGCGTCAATAGTATCTTGAAATAAATCGTATGACCCAAAGGTTTTTTGACTTTTGTCATATCAAGACTCCCAACTGTTATAGTTTGGCTATACTACACAAGACTTCCTTCCGTCTGCGCATTATATGGGGTAATCGGAGTTTATGCATGCCGTAAAACATGCATTTCTTCAATGGTACAGCTATTATATTTTTCATTGAGAAGCTTTTGTTCATCTTCATTTTGTTTTTTTGAAAAGAATGTTGAATAGACTTCCGCCGACGCTTGGGGAGCTTCGAACAAATGATAACAATCTAAAGATTTATAGAAGTCATGTTCTACAATTTGCCCATATTTATTTTCATAAATATCATTATTATCTTTAGCTTCTCTTTCTGCTATTCTATAGGCTTCATCAAATGATGAAGCCTGAACCAAAACAACGCGTTCTTCAAAAAATTCATTAGCATTATGATAGAATTCATCAAGCTTATCTTGTTCCGGCAACCCCGATATTATGATCTTATGCAATAGCTTTACACTGTACCAATCTGCCATAACTTCAATTACCGCCTTTCACAGTATAAACATTAAACGGAGCTCGACTGGTGTTATCAACGCCGGATTATGCTTATTATTGCCGGACAGTATTAAAAACTTAGGATAGTTTCTCAATACAGAATGGATGCCCTGCAGGATCAATCATTACTCTCCATTTATCTGAGTATTGTGTTTCTGCCAGCTTTGCGCCGCAAGAAATTGCATGATTGACATCTTTTTCCAGATCGTCAGTATGAAAATCCAGGTGCGCCATTTGCTGCTGTTGCCCTGGCTTTGTCGGCCATACCGGCGGTACGTAGTCGTTGTCTTCCTGGAAAAGCAACGTCATGCCGGTTGCTTCATTTACTATTCCTACAAACTTCAAGCCCTCATCCGTGTTCGTAAATCGTATTGTCCAGCCCAATAGCTTTTGATAGAAATCCGCGTGTTCTTCTGCGTTGCCGGAATCTAACGTAACACATCCCAATTTCACAACTACACCTCCACTAATATGATAATCAGATTCAGCCTTATTGACACAGCGTAAAGATAATGTGACATATCGGAAAGTTAACACCCAATTTATACATGTAACCTTATCTCCCAACTATAGTAGATATGGATAATGTGAAACTGGAATATCGCTCTGGCCCAGAACTATCAATTTATTTTGTAACCGCAGAAATAATCCCATATAAAACATATCCCACAGGCAATAATATCAGGATAGCTCCCAAGATTATTGAACCGGTGTTATGGAATGCTTTTGGCACGCTGTTTTTAGCTTGTGCCTGCTTGATGTATATCTTATCCATTGCAATGCCGGTGCCGCCGATAACCACCATGCATATGCCTATAAAGCCAAGTATCGCAATAATAACCCCAATTATGGCCGCGACAAACGGCAGAAAAAGTAAGAAGCCCATTTTACCACATCCCTTATTGTGAAACTATGATCAATACACCTGCTATCAAATAACTCAGGGTTACTAAAATGCCCGCAGACATATGTAAGCCCGAAAGCACCGAATAACTGATCTTTATTTTTCTGCTCGCTGTCTCAAAACGTCTGCTTGTTTTTATACCTTTATATCCGCGTATAATTGCAATAACAGCCAGAACCAGAATCAATGCAAGTATTAAAAGAATCAATATGTTTCCCAGTACTATCATTACTTTATTCCTATCTTTGATAAATTACTTTAAATTACGAGTTGGATATACGTATATCTGAGCTATATTTCAGCGTTATAGGCGCCGCCATCAATTCGACGGTATTATAAACGCCGGATTATACTTACATAAACTACACCTCACACATAAACATAATGGGAAGTTACAAAGTCGTTCACGATGTCAATACTTCTTCTTAAATATAAATTTATATAAAGAGAACATTGATATAATAAAGAGTATAAAATTGAAAGATAAAGTAGATGCAAAAAAAATCGGAATCGAGAAACCCTGACTCCAGAATTGTCCCTGAAAAGCTTTAACATAAAACAGAAAAGAAATTGACAACAAACAAATTATTACACTTATTAAGTAAACAATCTTAAATAGAAAAGAAGACTTTAAGAATTGCTTGTAGCTAGCCAAAAAACATATTAGTGCAAATAAAACCGCCGCAAATAATAAAAATGAGTATCTAGTAATTGAAATCATTGTATCGACCGGTACTTCCCACCCTGGTCCCATATTATTAAGCGCTATAATATTAATGATAGCAAAATTAGCGATAGTAATACCAAGCACAGATTTAAACATAAATATCACCGTTCAATAAACATAATGGGAAGCCAAACTGCCAACAATTTGGGATTTGGCATTTAGGCAGATTTTTATTATTGCAATAATAAACTATAATTCGACATCAATTACGCGCCTGTCGTCACGAACGGAACCAACAAAATTTGAAACTTTAACGTGATATGGATGTTCAAGATAGCGTTTAAGAGCCTCGGGAGTTTCAATATCGACCAATAGCAGCAGGTCATATGCTCCCTCCGAGAGCGCAATGTCCTTGCCGACATAAAGGTTTTTTATCTCAGGGATAATCGGATACATACCGGAAAACATCTCTTCAGCCAGATCGAGATTCTCTGTTTTCGTCCGTCCACCGGCGAAATCTTTAAAAGTAAACATCACAACATGTCTTATCATTTTTCTCCCTGCATACAAATTTCTGATTTTTGATACCTGAGGGTTTTAATATATCGGACTGGAGCTCCGACACCTTTTTTGCGTTTTGCGAGAAAACGTCATGGCATTAATCAATACCACGTAATTCTTCCGGTAAGGGCTTTCTAACATATTGGACTAATCTAATTTCAGATGCACCATACTTTTGAAAGTTTTTGCGAGCTTGTATCAAGCATGGTTCATTTGCCCCACCTGCGAACGAAGGATCTTCATTTTGTACTATATCATCTTCCCAAAAACACACGGGGCAAATATCATAGCTGCCATCTGCAATGTGATCTAAAGTGTAATATCCACAACAAGGGCATTTGTAGCGCATGTTTTATACCTCAATTTCCAAGTGGCCGATTTGGACAAGTTGATTTTCTAGGATAATTCTATATTATAAACATGATGGGAAATTAACGTTATTATTCTCGGCCTATTTCTGGCGGCAAGTATCCAACTATTGATGCTTTAATTTCTTCAGCATTGCTGCCATTTAGTTGTCTGATTACGAAATCACAATATTCACTATCTTTAAGGTCAAAAAAGTGTCCTATTGATTTAGACATCGTTTTGTAATTAAAGACTTGCAGAACTTTAGCGTAGTCATTTGAAGCAAGCGACTCATTAAAGATGCGCTCCTTACTTGCCTTTACATCTTCAAACACGATTCCATCATAAACATCTGTAAGAGACTGTTTCACTTCTTCTTCATTTTTGCCGGCAATATCTGCCGTGGAGAGCCGGTACTTTAACTCCGAAATCACAGCGTTACATATTTGGTGATTTACTTGGGGTCCAAAACGATCACTTATTATATAATTTTTCACTCTGTCGATTCTTGAAGTATCTGTAAAACTCATGATTGAGTTTACAACACGTAGTAATTCCTCAACCAAAAATATGTTTTCAACTTCGGCAACTTTGATGGTATAAATGTCATCCTCTCGAAGCTTGTCCATTTCATAATCACTGCGGAAATCTCGGTCAATCAGGCCATAGCACTTTAAGTGATGTAATTGCGGATTGGACTTCATTGCCTTTGTTTGCGCAATTACTCTGGAGCAACCACCACAAGGGACAACATAGTATTCTTTGTATAGCTCAGAATAGAACTTTGTATCGTAACTGTCTGCTGTACCTTCCACGAACAAAACCGGCCTTCGATTCCCAAGAATGTTGAGTAGCAGTTCCTCTGGTAGATTGCTGTCACTCATTTCAGATAAATCCCAATGTTCACCATCATAGCTTTTCACCCAAATCTTCTTTGTCTGACTGTGATTCGCGGCAAACTGAGTATCATGTGTGATATAAATGAAAAGACAGTCCTGCCGCTCTTTTTCAATAGCTGTCCAAAGCCTGTTCATAATTGAACGGTGCAGATGGATTTCCGGCTCATCTATGATGATGGTTTTATCCTTTGGCACACACAGCGCTTGGGCAATCAAGTACAGGGCAACACGCTCGCCATCACTCATGTCACGCCCTTTGTATTCCTTCTTTGCGCCATCTTTTAAGTACACGGCGGTGACTTTTGCGTCATCGAGCTCTATGCCTCTCTGAAGAAAAACAGACTTCCATATACGCTGCAAAACATCTGTAACCATAGGAGGCACGTTATTATGAATCTGTCCTGCCGTTTCACGTGTTCTGCATTCAGATAGGTACTCTTCTTGTTCTTTTATTTTTAATGCAACCAGAGCAGACAGGACATTTTCATAATCATTTAACAGCGTAGCAGTATAATTATACTTTTCTCCGTCGTACCCCCAGCGTTGATCATGATTAGTTTGTTCGTTTTCTTGTCCATACAATAGCAGGTTTGTTGCCTGCTCATAGCTTTTCTGCTGTATATACTGACCAAATACCAGCGACCTCTGCGCACCTACTCGGTGGGTAGTAGTTCCATACCGTTTTTCCATCCATTCGCCAAGCTTACTTTTGCCGGAACCATTTGCACCAATAATAATTACAGCGTTGCTTTGTGTAGTATACTCCACCGGTTGATTAGTTTCATTTGGCAAGTAATATTTATAGTCCATACTGCTTTCTCCCACAGATTTCTCCAATTTGATATGGTCGAATTTCTTAAACTAAGTCGCGTATTGCTATATCATCTACCCCATCCCCCCACCTTGGAGTATATTCCCAAACCCTGCAATAATCAACAGCCAACAAAAAAGCTCCCGGCTGTCGCCGGAAGCTCAAATTTACCTCTTGCATTTTTATCCCAATGGAGTTAATATTAGCCTATCGAGAATATAATAAATGCGGCAGGCGAGGAGTGTTGGCGCACTCCCCGCCCTGTACAGGATGTACTAGGCATCCCGCACAACAGCAGAGCTGTACCAACCAGAATTATAATACTCTTTCCTCATTTTGGCAAGGTGTTGTAATATTGTGTTGCGCATGTTTCGCGGTGTAGGGTGTTATCCTTGCACCGCGTTTGTTATTTCTCGATGGGGGATGCCCCGGGAGGCCGCGAAAGTTAAGCGGTAGAGGGAATGAGAAGTTCCGGCAGTAAAAGGCGCGGCCTCTCGGGCAGACCTTCATTGAGAAAGACGTATGGAGGTTTTAGAATGGTAGACCACGAGGCGGTTTACAGGGTGTTGTTCAACGGCGTTCTGGACGCGATCGGAGAGATCGAAAAGCAGAATTACGGCAGCGCGAAGCTGACGCTGGTGAAAATGCTGCAGACGGCGGAGGAGACGTGCTTCGATTCGATGGAGGAGCCGCCGGTACAGGGGCTCGTGCCCCCGCCGGTGCCGGAGAGCGCCGGCGCCCGGCCCCGGATGGACTGACGAAAGAAGAAAAAATTCAAAACCGGGGCTATCCCCGGTTTTGAATTTTCCCGGCCGTTTTACGGCCCGGAACGGCGCGGCCCCGTTTGAGGCGGCGTTTATGCTCTATGCTAATTGGCGTTGTTGACGTAGAAGTTGAAATTCTCCTGGGCCCAGTCCGCGTGGTAAAGATGCGTGGCGCAGGACGCGGGGTCGTGGACGCTGGCGCAGTAAACCGTCCTGAGGCCCTGGTTGAGCTCATTGAAATACGCGTTATATTTCCAGCCGTTGGCGCGGACGAAGGCCTCGTTTTTGTGCTTGCTGACCCACAGGTCGTAGCATCTGGAGCTGACTTTGTCAAATCTGCACCACGGCGTGGCCTCGCAGGTCTCGCAGGGGGACGACTGCAGCATATCGGTGGGAATATCGAGGACAAAGCCCGCTTTGTACGGCGTATAATTATTGGTCCTGAGGGACAGCTCGGCGTCGCCGTAGCCGCATTCCTCGCACCAGTAGCCAAGCAGGCTGATCAGCTCCGGCCGGAGCATCTGGCATTGCCCGGGGACGAAATCCATGCTGCTGCCGATCGACGTGCGCGCCAGCTGCAGGTAATTGACGCCGTTCCGTTCCTGGAGCGTGACCTCGGGCAGATACGGCGGGTACGGGGTGGTCCTGGCCATGCCGAGAAGGCCGACCTCGGGAAATGTGTCGAAGACCTTCATAAACCGGCTGATCCAGTCCGGGACGTAGAGATGCAGGTCGCTTTCGACGACGATGAAATACTGATCGGGCCGGCGGCGGGACAGATTGTAATTCAGAGGATAAATAGGGCCATAATTCGCATTGAACCGCGTTTTCGATTTAATCCGGCTGTCGGTCAGGCTTTGGACATATTCCCAGGTTCCGTCCTGCGAATTATTGTCGATAATATGCATTTCAAAATCGTCCGTCGTATCTCTTAACAGAGCGTTCAGGTTCCGGGCCGTCAGCCCGAGTCTGTGAAAGGTGGTATAGCTGATAAATGGCGGAGTCATTGCACTTATCCTCCCCTTATTTACTTGTCTGTATCATATTATAGCTTTTATATGGCAAGGTGTTACTGCGGCCGCGCACCGTTTGGCTGCCGAAAGGCCCGGTTTATACGCGCGGGCGTATACCAGGCCTTTCCTAAACGGGTGTGCCACAATATGTTTTATTTTAACGCGCGGCGGCACGCCGCTTTATTTTATATCAGTTGGCGTTGATGATATAGTAGGCGAAATTCTCCAGGGCCCAGTCCATATGATAAAGATGGGTGCTGATGGACGCGGGATCGTGGATGCTGGCGCAGTAAGCCGTCCTGAGGCCCTGGCTGAGCTCGTTGAAGTACGCGTTGTATTTCCAGCCGTTGGCGGCGACAAAGCCTTCGTTTTTGTGCTTGCTGGCCCAGACGTCCTGGCATTTGTAGCTGACCTTGTCAAACCTGCACCACGGCGACGCCTGGCAGCCCTCGCACGGGACGGACTGCTCCATGTCGGTGGGCACATCGATGACGAAGCCGGCTTTATAGGGCGTATAATTATTGGTTCTGAGAGACAGCTCCGCGTCGCCGTAGCCGCATTCCTCGCACCAGTAGCCGAGCATGCTGATCAGCTCCGGCCGGAGCATCTGGCATTGCCCGGGAATGAAATCGAGGGTACCGTTGACCTCCGTGCGCGCCAGCTGCAGATAGTTGACGCCGTTCCTCTCCTGCAGTGAGACTTCAGGCAGGAACGGCGGATACGGAGAGGGCCTCGACATGCCGAGGAGCCCGACCTCCGGAAACGCTTCAAAGACCCGCATAAACCGGCTGATCCAGTCCGGGGCGTATTGGTGGACGTCGCCTTCGATGACGATGAAATATTGATCGGGGCGGCGGCGCGCCAGATTAAAGTTAACAGAATAGATGGGGCCGAAATTTATCTCGAACCGCGTTTTGGATTTGATTCTGCTGTCGGTCAGAGTTTGAACATAGTCCCATGTACCATCCTGGGAGTTATTGTCGATAATATGCAGTTCAAAATCATCCGTCGTATTACTTAAAAGTGAATTTAAGTTTCTCGCCGTCAGCCCCAGCCGGTTAAAAGTGGTGTAGCTGACGAATGGCGGAGTCATTACATTTATCCCCCCTTATTTACTTGTCTGCCATCATTATAGCTTTTCTGTGACAAGGTGTTACAACGGCGCGGCGTTGTCCCGCCAATAAAAAAAAGCCCCCGCCGTTGGCGGAAGCTTCCGGGAACTGTGCCTGTCCCGCCCGCGCGGCAGGGGGCTACTGTTTCCACTGTGACAGCCATTTGTTCTTGTCGTTTGCCACGGCGTCGACGATTTCCTGCCCGGAGTGAAAGCCGTCGAACGTGCCGGCGGATATCTCCCGTTCGACCAGGTTCAGGAGGTTGCCGTAATAGGCTTCGGCGTTGAGGCCGGTGGTCGTCTGGCCGAAATGCTGCTGGGTCTCCGTCTGGGAGAGGCGGGCGTATTCGTTCTTGACTTGGGCGATCAATTTGTCTCGGTTCATTCCAATGCTCCTTTTTTCCTGATGCCTATAGTTTGCACCGGAACGCCGAATATATAGCTTTGCGCCGCATTGATTATTTGTTCAAAATAACCTTGTAATAATGGGCCTTCAGCATGTCGAAGGTGACTTCGCTGATGTCGTGTTCAATTTTGCAGGCGTCGTGATAGGCCGTCTCCTCGTCGACGCCGAGGGAGATCAGCATTTTGGCCAGGAGCTCGTGGCGCTCGTAAATTTTCAGGGCGATTTCGCTGCCCTTGTCGGTCAGCGTGATGTAGCCGTCCCGGTCCATGTCGATATAGCCGTTTTCGCGCAGCTGCTTCATCATGACGCTGATGGTGGGCTTTGAGTAATTCATCGCGTTGCAGATGTCGATAGAGCGCACGTGGCCCAGCTTTTCCTGCTCGATCAGGATGATTTCAAGATAATTTTCCGCCGCTTCGAGAATTTTCATTCTGCTTCACTCCAGCTTGAGCACAGCGTTTTTGGCAGCCGGCGCAGTCGCCCCCGCAGGTGCTCCGGCCTGCCTTCTTTTGCCTTATTATATAACATATTGCAGCAATTAGCCATACGAAAATAACCGACAGGACGATGTAGTCCAGAAGATGCATGGGTACCTCCTGATTCTTCCGCCCTCAGGCGAGGGCGCTGCCGCCGCGGGCGGCTGAGAGGGATACGGCGCGCTCCGGGTGCGGCGTATCTCTCCTTCCGGCGCTGCGCGCCACCTCCCTCGTCCGAGGGAGGCTTGGAATGGGCGGCGCGTCCTTCTTTGGCTCCCTCAGACGAGGGAGCTGCCGCCTGTGGCGACTGAAGGAGGGCGCTTTCCCGGCGCGGGGGAATGTCACACGCCGCGGCGCGGAACAAGATTCACTCCTTCCGGCGCTGCGCGCCACCTCCCTCGTCCGAGGGAGGCTTAGAATGGCGGCGCGTCTTCTTTGGCTCCCTCAGACGAGGGAGCTGCCGCCCGCAGGCGGCTGAAGGAGGGCGCTTTCCCGGTGCGGGGGAATGTCACACGCGGCGGCGCGGAACAGGATTCACTCCTTCCGGCGCTGCGCGCCACCTCCCTCATCCGAGGGAGGCTTAGAATGGCGGCGCGTCCTTCTTTGGCTCCCTCAGACGAGGGAGCTGTCGCCCGTGGGCGGCTGAAGGAGGGCGCTTTCCCGGCGCGGGGGAATGTCACACGCCGCGGCGCGGAACAAGATTCACTCCTTCCGGCGCTGCGCGCCACCGCCCTCGTCCGAGGGAGGCTTAGAATGGGCGGCGCGTCTTCTTTGGCTCCCTCAGACGAGGGAGCTGCCGCCCGTGGGCGGCTGAAGGAGGGAGCTTGTCGGCGCCGCACCAACAAGAGCGGCGGGAGCAAGCCCCCGCCCTACGAGGGGAATGGGCAATGCAGTCGCAAAGACTAGAAGCGCTGCCCCGTAGGGGCGAACTGTGTTCGCCTCGTACCACTACAATATCAGCCGGAACAAATTATACGCGCCGAAGGCGACGAGCCAGGCGACGGCGCATTGGGCCACGACGACGCCGGCGGCCATGAGGCCGGACTGGAATTCCCGCCGGATAGTGGCGACGGCGGCCACGCAGGGCGTGTACAGGAGCGTGAAAACCAGAAAGCTGACGGCGGTGAGGGGCGTGAACATGGCGCTGAGGGCCGAGGACAGGCTGGCCGCGTCCGTGCCTAAAAGCACGCCCATGGTGCTGACGACGGCCTCCTTGGCCGTAAAGCCGGTGATGAGCGCCGTGGAGACGCGCCAGTCGTCAAAGCCCAGGGGCTTGAAGATGGGCGACACGAACCGGCCGATGATGGCCAGCAGGCTGTCCGCGCTGTCGGCGACCACGTTGAGCTTTAAATCAAACGTCTGCAAAAACCATATGACGACGGTGGCCAGCAATATGACCGTAAACGCCCGGGCGAGAAAATCCTTGGCCTTTTCCCACATGAGGATGAGCACCGTTTTGACGGACGGGAACCTGTAGTTGGGCAACTCCATGACGAAGGGCACGGGTTTGCCGCGGAAGACCGTTTTGTTGGACAGAAGCGCCACGACGATGCCGACGAGGATGCCGCCGGCGTACAGGCCGATCATGACGGGCGCCCTGTAGCGGACGAAAAACGCGGCGGTGAAGACGGCGTAGATCGGTATCTTCGCCGAGCAGCTCATAAACGGCGTTAAGAGTATCGTCATTTTCCGGTCGCGGTCGGAGGACAGGGTGCGCGTTGCCATGACGGCGGGGACGCTGCAGCCGAAGCCCAGCAGCATCGGCACGATGCTCCGGCCGGAAAGGCCGATTTTCCGCATGAGCTTATCCATGACGTAGGCCACCCGGGCCATATAGCCCGTGTCCTCCAGAATCGAGAGGAAGAAGAACAGCGTGACGATGAGCGGCAGAAAGCTCAGCATGCTCCCCACGCCGGTAAAGACGCCGTCCACCACGAAGCTTTTGACCACGGGATTGATGCCGTAAGCGGTGAGCCCCAGGTCCACAAGGTCCGTCAGCGCCGTGATGCCCAGGCTCAAAAGGTCGCTCAGGCGGGCGCCGATGACGCTGAAGGTGAGCCAGAAGATGGCAAACATGATGGCGAGGAAAAGGGGGATGGCCAGGTATTTATTGGTGAGGACGCTGTCGATTTTGACGCTGCGGCTGTGCTCCCGGCTCTCCCGGCTGCGGACCACGGTGCGGGCGCAGACCTTTTCGATGAACTGGTAGCGCATTTCCGCCATGGCGGCGTTCCGGTCCAGGTCCTGCTCGGTCTCCATCTCGACGACGCTGTGCTCGATCATCTCCAGCTCGTTGCCGTCCAGCTCCAGCCGGCCTGTGAGGTCCTCGTCGCCCTCGATGATCTTTGTGGCGGCAAAGCGGGGGGAGATGCCGAGCTTTTCCGCGTGATCCTCGATGATATGGGAGACGGCGTGGATGCACCGGTGCACGGGGCCGGACTCACAGAAGTCGATGCGGCGGGGCAGAGCCTTGTCCTTCGCCGTTTTGACCATCTTGTCCACAAGCTCGTCGATGCCCTCGTTTTTGGCGGCGCTGATGGGAACGACGGGGATGCCCAGCTCCTCGGACATTTTCGCGATGTCGATGGTGCCGCCGTTGCCGCGCACCTCGTCCATCATATTCAGCGCCAGCACCATCGGGACGCGCATCTCGATGAGCTGGAGCGTCAGGTACAGGTTGCGCTCGATATTGGTGGCGTCGACGATGTTGATGATGCCGTCGGGCCGCTGGTTCAGGATGAAGTCCCGGGTGACGATCTCCTCGGCGGAATAGGGGCGGATGGAGTAGATGCCGGGCAGGTCCACCACCGTGCAGTTTTTGACGGCCCGGACCGCGCCGGTCTTCTGCTCCACGGTCACGCCGGGGAAGTTGCCCACGCGCTGGTTGGAGCCGGTGAGCTGGTTGAAAAGCGTCGTTTTGCCGCTGTTCTGATTGCCTGCGAGCGCCAGAATCATTCTATGCCGGCCTCCGTCCCGCTGACCTCGATCTTGTCGGCGTCCTCCTTGCGGAGCGTGAGCGTGTAATCGCGGAGGCGGATCTCGATGGGGTCGCCCAGGGGCGCCACGTGGCAGACCGTGACCTTCGTCTTCGGTATCAGCCCCATGTCCAGGAGCCTGCAGCGCAGCACCCCCTCGCCGCCGACCCTGGTGATGACCGCTTCTTTATGTAAAGGCATATTGCTGAGCGTCATGCGACAACCCCTCCCGCGTATCTGTCAAAAAAAGTTAGCAGGAGCTAACTACTGGTTAGTTTAGCCTAACTCACAGGCGTTGTCAAGTTGTGAAAGTTTCTATATTTCCCCTGGACAGCGCGCGTTTTTTGGATATTGACACGGGCGGGCGCGGCGGGGCGGGCGATTGATAATCGCCCCTGCACGCAATGAGGAGCTTTTGCGTATGAGCTTTTGCCAAACATATACAAATCCGGGGCGGTTCGCGGGGAAAAATCTGTGGCGTATTATCGCAAAAGCATATTGACTGAATATCAGTCAGTATGTTATGATGCACATAGTTAGAAATGTCTAACTTAGAGATGAGAGGAAGGATCTGTGATCTATGACAAGGATATCAAAGCCGCCCAAGGAACGGCGGAAGGAGATTCTGGACGCGGCGCTGGAGCTCTTTTTGAAAAACGGCTACGAGAACACGTCCGTCGCCGACATCGTGGCGCGGCTCGGCGTCGCCCAGGGGCTGTTTTACTATTATTTCAAATCGAAGGAGGAGGTCTACCGGGCGGCGCTGGAGCAGTATACGGACGATTTCGCGCTGCGGCTGACCGCGCTGATCCTCGAGGACAGGCCGTTCATCGGGAAAATTGAAATGGTCGTCAAAACCTTTGAGGTCATGTTTGCCGAGTCCGAGCACGCCCTGATGGACACGCTCCACCTGGCCGAGCACATCGAGCTGGATAACAGGCTGTCGCTGCATGTGGCCCAGCTGCTGATCGAGCCGGTGACGGGCGTGCTCAGGGAGATGAACGACAAGGGCTTTACCCGCCTTGAAAACACGGAGACCACGGCCACCTTCCTGATTTTCGGCATTTACGGCCTCCTGCACGGAGACCTCGAGCACATCCACAGGATCGCCTTCGACACGGCGGAGGTCGTCAGGCTGACCGCGCGGGTGCTGGGCGTTTCCGAGGAAGACCTGAAACGGATATAGGGAGGTACGGATATGGCATTCATTGAATTTAGAGACGTGGTGAAGGAGTACGGCGCCGGGGAGCACGCGATCCGGGCGGCCGACCGCGTGAGTTTTGAAATCGAGAAGGGCGAGTTCGCCGTCATCCTGGGGCCCAGCGGCGCGGGGAAGAGCACGGTGCTCAACCTGCTGGGCGGCATGGACAGGGCCACGGGCGGCGCCATCCGCGTGGACGGGACGGACATCAGCCGCTTTAACGACGACGCGCTGACGTCATACCGGTGCGATACGATCGGCTTTGTCTTTCAGTTTTACAACCTGATACCGACGCTGACGGCCTGCGAGAACGTGGCGCTGGTGAAGGACATCGTCAAAAACGCCGCCGACGCCGGGGAGGCGCTGGAAGCCGTCGGACTGGGGGACCATCTCCGCCAGTTCCCGGCGCAGCTCTCCGGCGGCGAGCAGCAGCGCATGTCCATCGCCCGGGCCGTGAGCAAGAAGCCGAAGCTGCTCCTCTGCGACGAGCCGACGGGCGCCCTGGACAGCGAGACCGGCATGATGATCCTCGCCCTCTTGCAGAGGATGTGCCGGGAGAACGGACAGACCGTCGTCGTCGTCACGCACAACACGGTGCTGACGCAGATCGCCGACCGGGTCATCCGGCTGAAAAACGGGAGGATCGTCGAGCAATCGGTGAATCCCGCCCCCATGCGCGCGGAGGAGGTGAGCTGGTGATGCTCCTGCGGAAAATGCTCCGGGACATGCGCCTGCACAAGGTGCAGTTCATCTCCATCTTTCTCATGTCGCTGCTGGGCGTATTCGTCTACACCGGCATCAACGCCGAGTGGCACGGCATGCAGAAGGAGGCCGACCGCTATTATGAGGACACCGCGCTGGCCGATTTCTGGATCGTCGGCAGCGGCTTCAGCGCCGAGGATGTCTCGGCGGCGGCGGCGCTCCCCGGCGCGGCCGCCGCCCAGCGCCGCCTGACGATAGACGGGACGGCCGTGCTGGGCGGCTCGCCCGCCCTGCGGGTCAACGTGCTGGACGAGAACACGCTCTCCAGGCCCCTGGCGGTGGAGGGGCGGCAGTTCGACACCGCGCTGGACGGCGTCTGGCTCGACAGCGCCTTTGCCAGGGCAAACGGCCTGAAGACCGGCGATACGCTGGCCGTCAGCCTGGGCGGCAGCCGGATCGAAAAGACGATCCTCGGCCTCGTTATGAGCCCGGAGTATATCTACGACGTCAAGGACGATTCGGTTTTCATGCCCGACGCCAAAGCGTTCGGCTTTGCCTTTGTGCCGCGGCAGGCGCTCCCGGGCGGGGCGGCGCTGCCGTATAACGAGCTCATGGTGTCCTCCGGCGGGGGCGCCGACGGCGACAGCGTCAAAAAATCTCTGGAGCAGGCGTTCGACGGCAGATATACCGTCGTCCTGACGCGGGACACGCAGCTTTCAACCGCCATGTTCAAAAACGAGATCGCGCAGAACAGGGCCATCGGCGGGATTTTCCCCATCGTTTTCTTTCTCATCGCGGCGCTGGCGATGCTCACCACGATGACGCGCCTGACCAGCGGCCAGCGGCTCCAGATCGGGACGCTCAAATCCCTGGGCTTCTCCCGCCGGAAAATCCTGCGGCACTACGTATCCTACGGCCTCTGGCTCGGCCTTGCCGGGGGGCTTGTGGGCCTTGTAACAGGGCCGCTGGCGATCCCGGCGCTCCTTTTCCCCATGCAGAAGACCGTTTATCAGCTGCCGGAGTGGAAGGCGGCCGTCTCCGCCGCCGACATCGCCGCCGTGGCGGTGGCTGTGCTGTGCTGCCTCCTGTCGAGCTGGTTTGCCTGCCGGCGGGAGCTGGGCGACGTCCCCGCGGCCACCCTGCGCCCCCGCGCGCCGAAGGCCGGCCGCCTTTCGCGGCTGGAGAAAAGCGGCTTGTGGCGCTCTCTCGGGTTTTCGGCCCAGTGGAATCTGCGCGACGTCCTCAGAAATAAGGTCCGGTCGGCCATGGCGGTGGTCGGCGTCGTGGGCTGCATCATGCTGCTGCTCTGGGGGCTCGGCCTGCGGGACAGCATCCGCGCCGTGACGGACCGGCTCTACGGCGAGCTGTACACATACGGGACGAAGATCGGCCTTGAGGGCGATATCGAGGCGTCCGCGCTGGACGCGCTGCAGGCGCGGTACCCCGGCCAGCTGCTTCAGGAGGCGAGCGCAGAGATCAGGGCCGGGGATACGGTCAAAAGCGGCAACCTCACCGTCGTGGGCGACGGCAGCCTGTATCGTTTCGAGGACGCCGGGGGGCGCGCCATGAGCCTGCCGGACGACGGCGCGGCCATCTCCTATAAGATGGCGGAGCTTCTGGGGGTGGCCGCCGGGGACACGGTCGCCTACAGGCCCCTGGGAGAGAAAAGCTGGCAGGAGGTCAAAATCGGCGCCGTCTACAGGTCGCCGATAGGGCAGGGACTGTCGTTCAGCAGCGCCGCCTTTGAAAAGACCGGCAGCGCCATGCGCCCGACGGCGCTGCTCACGGCGGGCGATGTGAAAAACGCCGACGGCCTGCCCGGCGTGGAAAACGTCCAGAGCAGGCAGCAGCTCATCGACAGCTTTAACGCCATGGTGGACAGCATGCAGTCCCTCATCGCGATACTGATCCTGGCGGCGCTCCTGCTGGGCGCCGTGGTGCTGTACAATCTGGGCGCGCTGGCGTTTAACGAGCGCACGCGGGAGCTGGCCACGCTCAAGGTCCTCGGCTTCAACAAGCGCAAGATCAGGGCGCTCCTGCAGACGCAGAATATCTGGCTCACCGCCCTCGGCATCGTGCTGGGCATCCCCGCAGGGTTCTTTTTCATCGGCTGCATGCTGTCGACGATGTCGGAGTCCAGCGATTTTGTAACGTACGTTTCGCCTGTCTCCCTGGCGGTCTCCATCGCCGCCACGTTCCTTTTGTCGTTTGCCGTAAATCTGCTCATGTCGCGCCGGGTGCGGTCCATCGACATGGTGGGCGCGCTGAAATCCGTGGAGTAAAATGTTATATTTTACAAGAAATTTTCAGACATCGGCGGCGAAATTTGACGAGAATTTAACATGCGGGTGCTAGTGTACTTTTCCCCGGAGCGCAAAAATAAGTAGCGCGGACGTGACGCCGTATTTCGGGGAGTGGGATGTATGCAAGAGCAAAGCAAAAATACGGACAACATGCTGGAAAGCCAGCTGACACAGATCATCAACGACGCGGACATCAAGATCGTTTTTCAGCCGATCATCTCGCTGCGGGACGGCGAAATCCTCGGGTATGAGGCGTTGAGCCGGGGGCCGGCGGGGACGCCGCTCCAAAATCCGGACGCGCTCTTCGGCGTGGCCGCGGAGTGCGGGAAGCTCTGGGAGCTGGAGCAGCTGTGCCGGACAAAGGCGCTGGAGACGGCGTACCGGGACGACGCGGCGTTTCAGCTTTTCCTGAACGTCAATCCCCACGTGATCCACGACGACAAGTTCAAGCAGGGCTTTACAAAGGAATATCTGCAGGCGTTCAACATCGACCCGTCGTATATCTACTTTGAAATTTCCGAGAAGAACGCCGTGGGCGACCTGCCCGGGTTTAAAAAGACCATCGAGCATTACAAAACGCAGAATTACAAGATCGCCATCGACGACGCCGGCGCCGGGTACTCCGGCCTCAACCTGATCACCGACGTCCACCCGCACTACATCAAGCTGGACATGAAGCTGGTACGGGACATCGACAGAGACGCCTACAAAAAGTCCCTGGTGAAAAGCCTGTACGATTTCTGCTGCCTGACAGACGTGGCGCTCATCGCCGAGGGCATCGAGACGGAGGCGGAGCTCCGGGCGCTTATCGAGATCGGCGTGCATTACGGGCAGGGGTATTACATACAGTATCCGCAGCACGACATCGCGGAGATCGACAAGCGCGTGATCGAAACGATCCACGCCTGCAACGCCCAGAAAAACCACCAGTTCCGCCACGTCTCCAACTTTTATATCGGCAATCTCTGCTTTGACGGGATCACCGTCGGCCCCAACGACCTGGCCGGCAACGTCTATAATTATTTCCTGAGCGACGAAAACCTCAGCGGCGTCACGGTGGTGGACGCCAATATGGAGATCCTCGGCGCGGTGACGCGCTCCAACATCGAGCACACCATGAGCGGGCAGTACGGCTTTTCACTGTACACCAAGCGGCCCATCTCCAACATCATGAACAGCAGCCCGCTGGCGATGGACGCCAAGACCTCCATCGACGTGGTCTCAAAGCTGGCGATGTCGCGGCCCCTGAAGTCCATCTACGATTTTATCGTCGTGACGGACCAGAACCGGTATCTCGGCGTTGTGACCATCAAGGACCTGCTGGAAAAGACGATGGAGATCGAGGTTTTCAATTCCCGGCAATTAAACCCGCTGTCCGGCCTGCCCGGTAATCTGGCGATCGAAAAGAATTTCGAGCGCTTTATCACGGCCCGCGAGCCTCACACGATCCTCTATATCGACCTGGACAACTTCAAGGCCTACAACGACATTTACGGCTTCGGCAACGGCGACAGGGTGATCCGGTTCGTTGCCCAGCTTTTGACGGATATTATCCCGGACGACAATTTTATCGGCCATATCGGCGGCGACGACTTTGTCGTCATGCTGAACACCTTTGACGTGAGCGCGCTGTGTGACGCCTTTATTCAGCGCTTTGACGAGGGGATTTGCAGTTTTTATTCAAACGAGGACCTTGCCCGGGGCTACATCCTCACAAAAAACCGCCGCGGCGAGGACGAGCAGTACCCCATCATGAGCGTCTCGGTGGCCAGTGTGTCGAATCGCTACCGCTTTTTCGCCAACGTCCAGGAGCTGGCCGAATACGCCAGCGCCCTCAAAAAGCAATGCAAGCTCATCTGGAGAAGCTGCCATATCACGGGGAAATGATCGGGAATATAAAAAACGGCCGGTGAGGCCGTTTTTTGCGTATAGGGCGGGGGACCACCCGTCGCGGTCTATTTATAGTGTTTTGAAGTCCATATCCGGGGTCTTGATGCTCACGCGGGTGCCGGGGGGCACCGAGCGGGTGATAAAGGCGTTGGCGCCGATGACGGCGCCGCGGCCGATAACGGTTTCGCCGCCGAGGATGGAGGTGGAGGAATACACGGTGACCTCGTCCTCCAGGGTGGGGTGGCGCTTTTTGCCCTGGAGGCTCTGGCCGCCCCGGGTGGACAGAGCGCCCAGCGTGACGCCCTGATAGATTTTGACGTAATTGCCGATCTCGGTCGTCTCGCCCACGACGATGCCGGTGCCGTGATCGATGAAGAAATGGTGGCCGATGGCGGCGCCGGGATGGATGTCGATGCCGGTGATGCTGTGGGCGTGCTCGGTCATGATCCTGGGGATCAGCGGCACGCCGAGGACGTGGAGCTCATGGGCGATCCGGTAGACGCTGATGGCGAAAATGCCGGGGTAGGCGAAGATGATCTCGTGCTTGTTCCGGGCGGCGGGGTCGCCGTCCAGCGTGGCGTCCACGTCGGTGAGCAGGATCTCGCGCAGCTTCGGGATTTTGGTGAGGAAGGCGTAGGCGATCTGGGCGGAGAGGGACTCCGCGTCCGCGCCGCAGGTGCCCTTCAGCGTCGTGTCGTGCAGCAGCGCGCGGCAGACCTGCTTTTGCAGCTTGTCACCCAGCTCCATCATCATGCTGCCGACGTAAAAGTACAGGTCGGTCAGCTCCGTGCTCTCGTTTTTAAAATAACCGGGAAACAGGAGCTTGCGCACCATTTCCAGGATGTCGATGATCTCTTCTTTATTCGGCAGAAAGCTGGGTTGCTCGGAATAGCTGTTGACGACAGCCAGAACAAGGCTTTCCAGATTTTCGTGACTCGTGTCCTGCGGCATAATCGACCCTCCAAATCATCGGAAAAACAATCGCGCCGCCGTGCCTGACGTCACCGGGCGGCGCGAAAGCGTCATACGGTTATTGTAACCGCTATGACGCGTATTTTTCAATCACAACCTTCATCGTACCGCCGCAGACCATGCCCTCGTCCTCAGCCACGTCGCCCGTCATGTCAACGTCCACGAGCCGGTGGCCGCCGTTCCGGATGACGTCGTAGGCAGCGGTGATGACCCCGCCCTCGCTGCAGCCGCCGCCGATGCTGCCCAGGGTCCTGCCGTCGCTCCAGACGACCATCTTGGCCCCCACGTCCCGCGGGACGGAGCCTTTTGTCTCGATGATCGTCACCAGCGCGCGCGGCTCGCTGCGCGGGGCGGCCAGCTCGGCCAGAACCTCCGTGTCCAGCTCCGGCCAGTGGGACTTGGAGACGACGCGCTTATAGCGGACCGCCTCGGAGAGGATGGAAACGGCGATTTCCTCCGGCGTTTCGGCGCCGATATCCAGGCCGATGGGCGCGCGGACCAAGTCGAGCGTTTCCTGCGTATAGCCTTCGCTTAAAAGCTGCTGCCGGGCCCCGGCCACGCGGCGGCGCGAGCCGATCATGCCGGTATAGGCCGTTTCGAGCTTTAAAATCTCACGCAGACAGTCCAGATCGTGCCGGTGGCCCCGGGTGATGATAACGACGAAGCACGACCTGTTGATATTCAGCATCGGGATGCACCTGTCGAAGCTCTCGCACAAAACGCGCTTTGCCAGCGGGAACCGCTGGCGGTTGGCAAAGGAGGGGCGGTCGTCCGTAACGGTGACGTTAAAGCCGCATTTGGCGGCGAATTCCACCAGCGGGCGCGCGATATGCCCGCCGCCCAGGACGATCATGCGCGACTCGGGAAAATACGGCTCGGCGAAGCAGACGCCGCCGGACGCGGATTTTTGCAGCGCCAGTTCCCCGGCGTCCAGCGCGGAGAGCGCCAGCGCCTGGGAGGCATCCCCACCGGCCTCCTGGAGCGCCTCTTCGGTCAGTACGAGCTTTTCCGGCAGGGCCGCCGCGTCGCCGGAAAGCGTGGTGACGACCACCGCCCGCTGCCCGGCGTCAAGCGTTTCGGTGACTCTTTTGTAAATATCCGTCGGATGCATCGCTTTCTCCTTATCTCTTTTTGTTCAGCCCCGTGAGGTCCTTGACGACCTCGGCGGCGAGGATGAGGCCGGCTACCGACGGGACGAAGGACGTGCTGCCGGGCACCTGCCGCCGGACGGTACACTTCCGCGTCGTCCCCGGCGGGCAGACGCAATTGTACTTGCAGCTGAGCTCCTCGTCCTCGAGAGGGGTGATGACCTCTTCCTTGGAATAGACGACCTTCAGGGCCTTGACGCCGCGGGCGCGCAGTTCCTTGCGCATGACCCGGGCCAGGGGGCAGACGGAGGTCTCGTAGATATCCGCCACCTCCAGCATGGTGGGGTCCAGCTTGTTGCCGGCGCCCATGCAGCTGATGATCGGGACGCCGGCGAACGCCGCCTCCTCGATCAGGACGAGCTTGGACGAGACGGTGTCGATGGCGTCGACCACGTAGTCGTAGAGGGTGAGCTCGAAGTCCGCGGCCGTCTCGGCCGAGTAAAAGCTCTCGCGGGTCTCGACCTGGCAGTGGGGATTGATATCCAGTATCCGCTCCTTCATGACCTCTACCTTTTTTTTGCCCACGGTGCGGTGGGTGGCGATGAGCTGGCGGTTGATATTGGTGAGGCAGACCCTGTCGTCGTCCACGAGTACAAGGCCCCCCACGCCGCTGCGGGCCAGCGCCTCGGCGGTAAACGTGCCGACGCCGCCGATGCCGAAGACGGCGACGGTGGCGTTTTTAAGGCGCTCCATGCCCTCCTTGCCGATAAGAAGCTGCGTTCTTGAAAATTCGTTGAGCATGTTTATTGTTTCCTCGGATTCATGAATTGCCGGAATAGCCGCTACTGCTGCAGCGTTTCGTTCATGCTGCCCGTCCGGTAGCCCTTGAGGTCCATCGCCACGTAATTGAAGCCGATGCGGCGGAATTCCTCGTCGATCCTCTGGCGCATGCCGTGCTCCAGCATTTTGTCAAAGCCCTTCTCGTCGGTCTCGATGCGCGCCAGGTCCCCGTGATAGCGGACCCGCACCTGATGAAAGCCCAAATCCAGCAGGAACTGCTCGGCCTTGTCGATCTTCGTCAGCCGTTCGGGGGTGATGGACTCGCCGTAGGGGAAGCGGGAGGACAGGCAGGCGAAGGACTGCTTGTTCCAGGTCCTCAGGCCGAGCTCCCTGGAGAGCTCCCTGATCTCGGCCTTCGTGAGGCCCACCGCCCGGAGCGGGCTCAAAATGCCCAGCTCGGCAACGGCCTTGAGGCCGGGGCGGTAGTCGCCGTTGTCGTCGATGTTGGAGGCCTCCGCCACGTTGGCGGCGCCCCGGTCCCCGGCGATTTTTTTGATTTTGGTAAAGAGCTCGGTCTTGCACAGGTAGCACCTGTTGACCGGGTTTTTCGAGAAGCCCTCGATGTCCAGCTCCTCGGAGTCGACGACCACGTGGGCGATATTGTTTTCTTTGGCAAACGCGGTCGCCTCGTCCAGCTCCCGCTTTGGGAAGCTCAGGGAGCGCGCCGTCACGGCCACGACATTGCCGCCCAGCACGTCGCTGGCGACCTTCAGGAGAAACGTGGAGTCCACGCCGCCGGAAAACGCCACGGCGACGCTTTTTAACTGCTCGATATATGTTCTGAGTTCCTCGTATTTCTTATGCAATGCATCCATTGTTACAGTTTCCTTTGCGATTCATAATTCATATGAACATAGTATGATTAATGCGTTTGAATGTCAAGGCAAATCTAGGTGGAGGAAGCCGCCCGGGCGGCCGTTTTCAGCCGGCGCCGCGGATGCGGTATTCGCCGAAAAGCTGCAGGATGATGAGCGCCAGCTGCAGGTCGAAGCAGACCTTGTAATCCTTCAGGTCCAGCGCGAGGACCTGCTCGATCTTCCCCAGCCTGTACTTCAGGCCGCTGACCGACATGTTGAGGCTGCGGGCGGTTTTTTCCACGGTGTTTCGGAGATACAGGAATTCCTGCAGCGTTTTCAAAAGCTCCGTCTGATGCCCCGCGTCGTAATCCAGGAGCGCGCCCAGCTGGCTGCGGGCGTAGTTGTACAGCTCCGCGGGCTTCAGCGTGCTGAGGAATAGCGCGTGGATTTTGAACTGCTCAAAGGAGCGGACCTGCCCCTCGGTGAGCATATACGCCCCGATCTCCAGCGACTTTTTGGCCTCTAGGTACGACGTCTGGTAATCGGGCAGCGCGCCCGAGACGCTGCCGATGCCGATGTACAGCTTTGCTTTAAACAACGGCAGGACGTCGTCAATGATCTCCTGAGCCAGCTTTTTGACCGGGCCGATGGGGCTGCCGGCGCTCTCCTGACGGATGAGGATGATGATCTCGTCCTTATGAGGGATTGCCATCCCGCCGCCGTGGCCGTCGAGCCGGCCCTGAATCCGGCCGACGAGCGCCGTTTTGAATTCCGACACCGCCTGGGCGTCGCTTTTGAAATGGCTCATGAGCTGGCCGAGGTTCTCGATTTCGCCCACCAGCACCCGGTGCGGCAGCGCCAGGTTGAAGTCCAGCGCCCGGGCCCGGCTCAGGATGGAGTCGGGATCGGAGTACCGGAGGGACACGAGATCGTCCACAAAATTCCCCTTGAGCCGGAGCTCTACCTCCGCCATGCGCTTATGCTGCGCGAGATGGACGGCGAAAAGGCCCGCCGCGTGACCGAGCGCCGTAACGTCGCCGGCGCCAAAGGGCCGGTCCGTCCGCAGAAGCGACAGGTAGCCCAGCCGCTCGCCGCCCGCCGCTACGGGCGCGACGAGCCGGAAGACGGTCAGGCCGGGAAATTCGTCCGCGACCGGGACGGGCCTTTGCCCGCCGAAGAAAGCCGCGTTTTTAAAACCGGGGCTCGTCCCGGCGGAGACATAGGGCATAAGGCGCTCTTTTTCATCGGAGAGCGCCTCCAGCCACGCAACGGCCTGCGTGAGCCCCGTATCCTCGAAAACGGCGGCGCAGGCCGTTGCTCCGGCCAGAGCCGCGACGAGGCCGCCGGTCTCCGCGCCGGATGCAATGAGCGGCGTCAGCGCCGACTGGACGCGAAGGGCCGCCTCCGGCCCCGCGCAGGAGGCTTCGGGACCGCCGCTGCCGGCGGCCTTTTGCCGGTGTTCCCGCTCCATATAAGACCCCCGCTTGAACAGTATTGCCGGCGGCGTGTCCGCCTGAATAAGGCGGTACTTTGCCGGTGATAAATCCATATTACCACCTGAACCAGGCGAAAATCAAGGCAATGTCCGCCGGAACCCGAGGATATCCGTCACTATGGAGGAATGGTATGCTTTGATTATGCCGGAGAACGGCAAAAGGCGGGAGGCGTAAGAATTTGGGAGATGTCAAGCGCGCTTTGATCACAAATATTCAGGGATATTCCATCCACGACGGGCCCGGCATCAGAACAGTCGTTTTTTTTAAGGGCTGCAGCCTCGGCTGCGCCTGGTGCGCCAACCCCGAGACCATTTCCCCCCAGCCTCAGATCGGCTTTATCGGGAACCTGTGCGCCCGCTGCGGCAAGTGCCTTGAGGCCTGCCCGGAGAACGCCGTCTCCATGGACGAGGGGAAGCACCGCGTTGATGACAGCAGCTGCACCGCCTGCGGCAAATGCGTTGACGCGTGCCTGTACGGCGCCCTAGTCCGGTACGGCAGGGAAATGACCGTTGAGGAGGTCTTTGCCGCCGTCCGGCGCGACAGGATGTTTTACGAGCCGGACGGGGGCGTGACGGCGTCGGGCGGGGAGCCGCTGCTCCGCGCGCCGTTCGTGCGGGCGCTTTTCGAGCTGTGCCGGGCGGACGGCATCGGCACCTGCGTGGAAACGTCCGGCTGCGCGGCCCCGGAGCAGCTGCTGGAGGTCCTCCCGGTCACCGGCCATGTGCTGTTCGACCTCAAGCTGATGGACCCCGGGAAGCACCGGCAGTATACCCGGCAGTCCAACGAGATGATTTTGCAGAATGCGCGGCTTGCCGCGGCGGCCGGCGCGGATATCCTCTTCCGCGTCCCGCTGATACCGACGGTGAACGACGACGAGGGCAATATCCGGCAGACGGCGGAGTTTGTAAAGAGCGTTCTGAAGCAGCCGGCCGTCCAGCTCATGCCGTATCACAGGCTCGGCGACAGCAAGTATCGGGCGCTGAACGCGCCGAACCGGCTGGCAGCGCTTGAGGTGATGGCGCCGGAGCGGCTTGAGGCCGTCCGCCGGGCATTTATCGCCGAGGGCGTGGACTGTACGATTTCGAGATAAAGATAAATATTAATAATATAAAGGAAGGTATTGCTATGGCTCAGACAAAAATCGATGAGGAGCTCCTGCGCCGGATCGACGCGCTGGAGCTCGATGAGCGCATTCTCGCCTGGAGAAAGGCGATGCGGGCCGCCCCCTGGAAGCTGTTTGCCGACAGGGAGCGCTACACGGTGGCCTCCTGGCGGGCCACCGAGGGGGAGGACATCCAGATTCGGCGCGCCAAGCTCGTGGCGAATATTCTGGACAACATCGACATCGCCATCCTGGATTTTGACGCGCTGGCCGGCCGGTCCACGCCCGGCGTGATCGGCGCGTGCACGGCCATCGACGTCTGCGGCGACTATATCCCGGACCTCTGGAAGGACACGAGCGAGGTGAATCTCACGCTGAATGCCTCCGCCGCGCTGGACGAGGAAAGTTTGGAAATCCTGCGCGAGAGCGCCCGCGTCTTCGGCGGGAAAACCGCGCCCGAGATGGCCGACAAGGCCTGGGCCGAGGTGCTCGGCACCTGGCCCAAGGACGCCACCGACGCCAAGGTGAAGGACCCGACGCTGGACGCGGGCATCTTCGGCCAGGTGACCTCCGTGCCCATGTGGGGCAAGCTCCTGTCGAAGGGCCTGCGGAGCTATATCGGTGAGGCGCAGGGGCACATCGACGCGTTTATCCAAAATCGTGAGACCGATATCGACAGGCTCTACTTCTGGAAGTCGGCCGTCATCGTCTGCGAGGCGATCATCAAGCATGCCCGGCGCTACGCCGCGCTGGCCGGAGAGCTGGCCGCCGCCGAAACAGACCCGGCGCGCCGGACGCAGCTTCTGGAGATCGCGGAGACGTGCATGCGGGTGCCCGAGCATCCGGCGCGGTCCTTTCACGAGGCGCTGCAGTCCATGGCGATCGTCAGCGCCTGCAAGGTGCTGGAGCACCCGATGCACAACAACCCCCACTGGGGCCGCGGCGACCAGTATCTCTACCCGTATTTCATCCGCGATATCACCGGGGGCCGGGTCTCGCTGGAGAAGGCCTCGAGCCTTCTGGCGGAGCTCATCGGCCGGTGGGGCACGCAGATCTTCGTCACCAACGAGACGCAGCGGGAATCGCACCAGATCAACTTTGCCATCAACAACGTGCTTCTCGGCGGCCTCGGGCAGGACGGAGAGGACGCCTCCAACGAGCTGAGCTACCTGTTTTTGCACATGGTGGGATTACTGCAGCTGTCGTCGCCGACGGTCGGCGTCCGGTGGAACAGGAAGACGCCGGACTGGCTGATGCGGAAAGCCATCAAAACAAACCTTGCCACAAAGGGCGGCATCCCGCTGTTCCAGAACGACGAAAACATGATCAGGCATTACACCGACGACGGGATACCTTACGAGGAGGCCGTGGAGTGGTGCGGGCTGGGCTGCGTTTATCCCTGCCTGCCGTCGCGGGCGGAGCATTACGGCGCGGAGGGCATCGCCGGCTTCAATCTGGCGGCGGTGCTGCATCTGGCGCTCCACAACGGGCGCGGCGTCACGGGCAAGCTCATCGGGCTGGAAACAGGCGACCCGGCGGATTTCGAGTCCTTTGACGCGCTGTACGACGCGTTTAAGCAGCAGCACCGGTATGTGCTTTACAGGGCCTTCTGGCTGGCGGCCATCGCGCGCAATGTGCAGCACAAATACATGCGCCTGCCGCTCATCTCGACGATCGGCCTGCAGGCCAGCATGGACCTGGGGCAGGACGTGCTCATCCCGCATCCGGATTATGCCATGTTCGGCATCTCCGACAGGGCGATCATCGACGTGGCCGACGCGCTCATCGCCGTCAAAAAGCTGGTGTTCGACGACGGGAAGCTGACGATGGCGGCGCTGATGGCGGCGCTGAACGCCAACTTCGACGGGCCGCGGGGCGAGGAAATCCGGCGGATGTGCCTGAAGCAGCCCAAGTTCGGCAACGACATCGACGAGGTGGACCTGCTGGCAAAGGATATCAGCGAATTCTCGGCGGGCGTTATCAAAAGTTACGACAACGCGCCTTTCAGGCCCTATATGATCGCCCGGGAGGGGCTGGCGTGGCACTATTACGGCGGGCTCGGCGTCGGCGCGCTCCCCAACGGGCGGAAGGCGCTGGAGCCGCTGGACGACGGCTCGATCTCGCCCATGCGGGGCGCCGACACCAACGGGCCCACGGCCGTCATCCGCTCGGTGCTGAAGGCCGGGTTCGAGGACTCCTACGCCCACGTCCTCAACCAGAAGTTCACCTCCTCCATCCTCAAAAGCCCGGAAAGCCTGGATAAGCTCGTGACATATACGAACGCGTTTTTCAAAAACGGCGGCACCCATATCCAGTACAATATCGCGGATAAGGAGGAGCTCCTGGAGGCAAAGCGGAAGCCCGAGGAGCACAGGGACCTCATCGTGCGCATCGGCGGCTTTTCCGCGTACTTCGTCCAGCTGTCCCCGGAAATCCAGGACGACGTGATCAACAGGAGCGAACATCTGCTGTAAATATAAAATCGGTATGGGAAAGGAGGCGACGGCGGAAAAAAGGCGATTCACATGTATTTTAACTAAAGAAACAGGAGGATAACATGAAAAGGTTCACGGCAATTCTATTGACCGCAGTGCTCGTTTTAACGCTTGTTTCCTGCAGCGCCGGCACCGGTGCCGGCCCCTCGGGCAGCGCACCCGGCGCCGCCCCCTCCGATACGGCGCCGCCCCCGGTTTCGCCGGACCAGTCCCCGCCGCCGGAGAGCGGCATCGGCTACCTGACGGACAAGGCGGAGCATTTCAACAGAAAACCGTACAGGATCGCCTATATCTGCCTCAGCGCCGCCGAGGCGCTGCAGCAGGGGATTTCCAACAATCTCGAGAAATTCGGAAAAGTTCTGAACTATGAATACACGATGTATTCGGCCAATATGGATTACGACGGCCTCGTCAACCAGATGCAGGTCTATGCCGATCAGGGCTATCAGGGCCTCATCGTCGGGGCGGACGATTCCGTCATGCCGCGTATTTATGAGGTCGGCAAGGAGCTGGATATCCCCTTTGTGGCCGAGTCGACGTCGTTTCTGGACGCGTCGGGCAGCTGCATATGGCCCAGCGTGGCCCAGGATCAGTACGCCAACGGCGCCGAGTGCGTCCAGTGGCTGGCGGACAACTACAATAATTACTGGACGGATCAGGTGGACCTGTCCAAAATCGGGCTCATTGTCATTGATTTCACGTTGGTAAACGGCATCCACGAGCGCGCGCCGGGCGCCCATGACGCATTTGTCAAGGACTTCCCGGAGGCCTCGGGCAACTACTATGTCGCCGACCTGGCCACACTCAGCACCGGTCCCACCGCCCAGGGGGCCAGCGATCTGGCGTCGGGCATCATGGCCACCCACAGCGAGATCGCCAAATGGTTTGTCGTTGCCCTGGTGGACGACTGGGCCATCGGTGCGGCCAGAGCCGTGGAGTCCCTGAACAAGGGGCAGGACGCCCTGGTGGTCAGCGTGCAGTCCGACGCGTTTATCAAGGAGCTGGAAAGCGGTAACGCGGACAGCATCTACGTTGCCGCCTGCGCCATCTCCCCGGCGGAGTTTTCCTCCTACATGGCCGCCAACATTGTGACGATCCTGGAGGGCAGGGCGACGGCGGAGACGATCTGGCCCGAATGGAAGGCGCCGGGCAGCAATTACGCCTGTATGAAGATCAAAGGGACGATGATTACAAAAGATACGTATAAGGACTGGGAGAAGAATACGAGCTTCGACACCCTGACGGCGGGGCTTCGGCAAGGATAATAAATCCGCGCGGCGCGTGCCCGCTGTAAGCAGATTTTTCGACAAACCGGGGAAGGCTGCGTACTTTAAAAAGTACGCAGCCTTCCTTTTTTTGAAGTCGGAACGGGCAGATTTAGGGCGCCGGGGCTGCCCGGGCGGCCCCCGGGAGTAAAAAAACATTGAAATGTACCAAAACCCAAAATCTTCTTCCTTGTGCGGCGGCCCGACACGTGCTAATATTAGGTACGTTTCTACGCAATAATTATTATTAATCCTGTATAATAATTATATTATCATTTTAGATGAGTAAAAACATCAACAAAAAGGGAATTGAGTTTACTTCTCGCGTCGTTATAATTGGGTTTGGTAATTCATATCGGATTTTTGTAAATTCGGACGATTTAACTATGAACAATGGCGAAATAATGGATTAAGGCACGGGATACATTAATTTAAAGCTTTTTGAAAAGTTGAGTTATCCGCATTATTTGAAAAGGCGGTCGGGGTAAGTTATGTCATTTATGTCGCTCATTCTGTTTCTGATCATTTTTCCGCTGTTTGCGGCGTTGTTGATGACACTTCTCAAAAATCCGAAGGTCCGCGGCTTCTTCGTTATGGCCGCGTCGCTGGTGATCGCGGCGGCGTCTGTGGCACTGCTGGTCATGAATCTGAACAATTCGGGATTTGTGGAGTACGCCGTACATATGGAGTACATCGAGTACGCCATGACGGCGGTCCTGCTGCTGATCTCCGTCTACATCATCTACGCCGGCGCGCGCGATAAGAAGTATCACGCCGTCGTCCTGGCCATTGTGCAGATTCTCGCCACCGTCGGCTCGGAGCTCCTTTTCGGCGGAAAGGCGGAGGCGGCCAACGCCCTCATGCTGGATAACCTGTCGCTGCTGATGGTCATGCTCGTCGGCGTGGTGGGCAGCCTGATTTGCGTTTTCTCCGTCGGCTATATGGAGAAGTACCACCATCATAAGCATGTCGCGGACAGATCGCGGATGTTTTTTGCGGTGGTCTTTGTATTTATGTCGGCCATGTTCGGCCTTGTGCTGTCCAATAATTTAAAGTGGCTGCTCTTCTTCTGGGAGATCACGACCTTCTGCTCCTACCTGCTCATCGGCTACACGCGCACGGCGGAGGCCATACGCAATTCCTACCGCGCCCTTGTGATGAATATCGTCGGGGGGCTCGGCTTCCTTGCCGGCATCGTCTGGCTCTATGAGACACAGGGCATCATCGAGGTCGACAAGCTGCTGGCGCTGAATCCGGCGCTGGTGGTCGTGCCTGTCGTCTTCATCTGCTTTGCCGGCGTTGTCAAATCGGCCCAGATGCCGTTTTCCTCCTGGCTTCTCGGCGCCATGGTCGCCCCGTCGCCCGTCTCGGCGCTCCTGCACTCCTCGACGATGGTCAAGGCCGGCGTGTACATCGTCATCCGGCTGTCACCCCTTTTGGCGGGCACCAAGGCCGGGCTGTTCATCGCCCTCATCGGCGCGGTGACGTTCCTGTTTGCCTCGCTCATCGCCATCTCCGAGCGGAACCTCAAAAGGCTGCTGGCCTATTCCACCATCTCGACGCTGGGCCTCATCGTGGCCTGTGCCGGCGTCGGCACGTATCAGGCGGTATGGACGGCGATGCTCCTCATGATCTTCCACGCCGTGGCCAAGGCGCTCCTTTTTCTGTGCGCGGGCACGGTGGAGGGCGGTACCGACAGCCTCTCCATTGAGGACATGGACGGCCTCATCATGAAAATGCCGAAGGTGACGGTGTTCATCCTCGTGGGCATCGCCGGCATGTTCCTGGCGCCCTTCGGCATGCTTATCAGTAAATGGCAGGCGCTGGAGGCGCTCGTTTCCGTCAATCCGCTGATCGCGGTGCTCGTGATCTTCGGCAGCTCGGCCACGCTCTTCTTCTACACAAAGCTGATGGGAAAGCTCATCATGATCGTGCATCCTGCCGGGAAGCTGGAAAAGGGCGTCACGGGCGGAGAGTGGTTCACGCTGGGCACGCTGTCGATTTTGACGGTGGCGGCGTGCGTCGTCTTCCCGGTCATTTCAAAGTATCTCATCGACCCGTTTATCAAGCTGGTCTATCATAGCACCGTCTCCATGAGCGCGGGCAATATCGTCATCATGCTGCTGATGATGGTGTTCCTCCTGCTGCTCCCGCTGCAGATCGTCCTCCAGCGGCGGGACAAACGGCATGTCAGCGCGTACCTGAACGGCGCGAATCTGACCGAATACAAAGACGCGGCCGAGGCCAACGACCATTTCTACACAGCGGGGCATAACGTCCAGGAGCTGAAGCTGTCCAACTACTATCTGGAAGAAATGTTCGGGGAGAAAAGGCTCGGGCTTGTGGGGATCGTCCTGACATCCATGCTGCTGGCCATACTGTGCGGGGTGATGTTTTTATGAAAATTCTGCTGACAACCGTTTTGTTTATTATCCTGGCGCCCGTTGCCGGGGGGCTGCTGTCCGGCTTCGACCGGAAGATTTCGGCCAGAATGCAGAAGAGGGTGGGCCCCAGTATCCTGCAGCCGTTTTACGACGTGCTCAAGCTCTTTCAAAAGGAGAACGTCGTCGTCAATATCTCGCAGAACCTGTACGCGTTCTGTTTCCTGTTCTTTACGGTGTTCACGGGCGTTTTGTTCTTTAACGGCGCGGATATCCTGCTCATCATCTTCTCGCTGACGCTGGCGGGCATCTTTTTCGTCCTGGGCGGCTATTCCACCTTTTCGCCTTACAGCTTCATCGGGTCGGAGCGGGAGCTGTTGTCCATGGTGGCCGATGAACCGATGATCATCCTCACCGCCGTAGGCATGTACATGGTGACGAAAAGCTTTTCCGTGGCCGATATCGCCGCTTACGGCACGCCGCTGTTTTTTTACATCCCGGGCGTCTTTCTGGGCTTCCTCTTCATTCTGACCATCAAGCTGAAAAAATCGCCCTTCGACCTGTCCACCTCTCACCACGCGCACCAGGAGCTGGTGAGCGGCGTTACCACGGAGTTCTCCGGCAAGCCGCTGGCCTGGATCGAGCTGGCGCACTGGTATGAAAACGTGTTTCTGCTTGGCATTGTTTATCTTTTTTTCGCGCCGGTGCCCGTTATCGGCGTGGCGGTGGCGTTGCTGGCGTATTTTCTCGAGATATTCATTGATAATATCAATGCCAGGGTCAAATGGCAGTGGATGCTCAAATCGGCCTGGGGCGCGGCAATCGGCCTCGGGGTGCTCAATATTTTCATCCTCTATATCGTCCAATAGAAAATCTTCAGGTTGAAGGAGATATCACCGTGTCATATTTCAAGAAATCTCCGTGGCTGATCCATTACGACGGCTCCAGCTGCAACGGCTGCGACATCGAGGTGCTCGCGTGCCTGACGCCGCTATACGACGTGGAGCGGTTCGGCATCGTCAATACGGGTAACCCGAAGCACGCCGACATTCTGCTGATCACCGGCTCCGTCAACGAGCAGAACAAAAGCGTTATACAGAATATCTACGACCAGATGCCGGACCCCAAGGTGGTGGTCGCCGTCGGCATCTGCGCCACCTCGGGCGGCATTTTTGCCGACTGCTACAACGTCCTGGGCGGCGTCGACAAGCTCATACCCGTGGACGTCTACGTGCCGGGCTGCGCCGCGCGCCCCGAGGCGATCATCGACGGCGTCGTCCAGGGCCTCGGCGTCCTGGAGGAGAAGTATAAAAACAGGAAAGAGCGGAAAAAGAAGGTGAACGCATGATGCAGACAGAGACAGTGGAGACCGGCGGGCTTTACGCGCGCGTGGCCGTGCTGGCAAGCTGGGGCTACCGCCTTGTCCAGATCAGCTGTACGAAGACAGACAGCGGCATGGAGCTGACGTATTCGTTTGAAAAGGATTATGAGATCCTCCACCTGCGCACGTACTGGACGGAGGACGGGACGATCCCCAGCATCCAGGCGCTCTACTGGTGCGCCTTCATCTACGAAAACGAGATCGCCGAGCTGTTCGGCGTGACCGTTGCCGATATGGCGGTGGACTTCAAGGGGCAGCTTTATAAAACGGCCCGGCCGTCGCCCTTCGGCGCGGGCATCACGATACAGGAGGCGTAAGAGATGTCGGAAAAAATGATCATGCCCTTTGGGCCGCAGCATCCCGTGCTGCCGGAGCCGATCCATCTGAGCCTCGTTTTGCAGGACGAAAAGGTCGCCGACGTGATCCCCTCCATCGGCTTTATCCACAGGGGGCTTGAAAAGCTGGTGGAGAAAAAGGACTTTCAGGAATACACCTTCGTGGCCGAGCGCATCTGCGGCATTTGCAGCTATATCCACGGCATGGGCTACTGCCAGGCCGTGGAGAACATCATGGGCCTGGAGGTGCCGGCGCGGGCGAATTTCCTGCGCGTCATCGGCGGGGAGTTTTCCCGCATCCACAGCCACACCCTGTGGCTGGGCCTTTGCGCCGACGCCTTCGGGTTTGAAAGCCTGTTCATGCACACCTGGCGCCTCAGGGAAAAGATACTGGACCTGATGGAGGAGATCACCGGGGGGCGGGTCATCTTCTCCCACGTGAAGATCGGCGGCGTCAAGAGCGATGTGGACGCGCTCATGGCCAACAAGATACTGGACATCTTAAAGGAGCTCGAGCCGGAGTTCCGGGAGATCACGAGCATTTTCCTGGACAACAGGACGGTCCGCTCCAGAATGAGCGGCGTCGGCGCCCTGTCCGAGGAGGAAGCGCGGAAGCTGGGCGCGGTGGGGCCGATGCTCCGGGCCAGCGGCGTCGCCTACGACCTGCGTACCACGGGATACGCCGCCTACGGGCAGCTTGATTTCGAGCCGATCGTTGAAAAGGACGGGGACTGCATGGCCCGCTGCCAGGTCCGCATCCGCGAGATATTCCAGTCCATGGACCTGATCCGTCAGGCCGTGGGCAGACTGCCGGCGGGCCCCATCGACGTGCCCGTCAAGGGCAATCCCGACGGGGAGTTCATGGCGCGGCTGGAGCAGCCCCGGGGCGAGGTGGTCTATTACGTCAAGGCCAACGGCACAAAGATGCTGGACAGGATGCGCGTGCGCACGCCCACCTTCGCCAACCTCCCGCCCCTCATCCAGGTGCTCAAGGGCAGCGACCTGGCCGATGTGCCGGTGCTGATATTGACGATCGACCCCTGCATCAGCTGCACAGAGAGATAGAAATACGACGGCAGGCGGACACAGTTCGCCCCTACGCCGTTAATGCAAATACCCCGTAGCGGCGATCTGTGATCGCCCGCTGACCCGAACATCCCCGAAAAAGCGGAGGGACTCATATGTCATTTATGAACGCATCAAAGGTCATGCTCAGGAGCCTGTTTTCAAAGCCGGCGACGGCCATGTACCCGGTCAAAAAGCGGGAACCCTACGCGGCGACGCGGGGCTCGATCGAAAACAGGATACAGGAGTGCATCTTCTGCGGCATCTGCTCAAAAAAATGCCCCACGGGCGCCATCGCCGTTTCCCGGGACGGGAAGAGCTGGGAGATCGACCGGTTCAAATGCATCGCCTGCGGCGCCTGCGTGGGCGCGTGCCCGAAGAAATGCCTGGACATGAAAAACAACTACGCCCCGCCGGCCACCAAAAAATCGACGGACCGCTTCGTCCAGCAGCCGCAGCCTCAGGCGGAAGAGAAGCCGGATGCATGAGTATCCCCTGACGAAACGGATCGTCGATATCGCCGTGCGGGAAGCGGAGGAGCAGAAGGCGCGGCGGGTGCTGGCTGTCCGCCTTGTCGTCGGGGAGACGTCGGGCATCATCGCCGAGTCGGTGCAGATGTATTTCGACGTTATCGCCGAGGGGACGCCCGCGGAGGGCGCCGAGCTTTTGATCACAAGCGTGAAGCCGGAAATGCGCTGCCCGGCCTGCGGCAGGAAGTTCATACGGCCGAGATTTTCGTTCAGCTGTCCCGACTGCGGCGCGCTGGGGGAGCCCACGGAGACCGGCAGGGAGTTTTACATCGAAAGCGTCGAACTGGAGATTTGAATGAGCACAAAAACAGTGGAAGTCATGGAGAATATCTATTCCGAGAACGACAAAATCTCGGATGAGATCAGCGCCTACCTGAAAGGCCGCGGCATCTACGCCGTCAACGTGATGGGGGCTCCCGGCATCGGCAAAACGTCCAGCCTCATCAAGCTCATCGAGGGGCTTGAGGGCGTCAAGGCCTATGTGGTCGAGGGCGATATCCAGTCCGATATCGATACGGCGAAGCTGCGGTCCCTGGGGATCGACAGCGTCCAGATCAACACGGGCGGGGCCTGCCATCTGGACGCGGTGCTGATCGACAATACGGTGAAGGCGCTGGCCCCAAAGGAGAAGGGCGTCCTTTTTATCGAAAACATCGGCAACCTGGTCTGCCCGGCCGAGTTCAACATCGGCGAGGACATGAAGCTGCTCGTCTCCTCCGTTACGGAGGGGGCCGACAAGCCCTACAAATACCCGCTGGCCTTTGAGAAGGCGGCGGCGGTTCTACTGAACAAAACGGATTTGCTGCCCTACGTCGATTTCGACCTGGACTATTTTGAAAAGGGTGTCCGCGCCTTGAATCCGGCGGCGCCCATTTTTAAGGTCTCGTCGAAAACGGGCGAGGGGTTTGATGAGGTCGTCACATGGCTCATAGCCAAAATGGCCGGATAACGGCCGATATCGAAATCAGAGGCGTCGTCCAGGGCGTCGGCTTCCGCCCGTTTGTGGCCCGGCTGGCCAATCGGCACGGGCTCACGGGCTTTGTGAAAAACGAAAGCGGCCATGTGGTGATCCGGGCGCTGGGGCCGGAAAAGGCCGTCCGCCGCTTTTTGGATGAGCTCGCCGAGAAGCCGCCCGCCGGCGCGCGCATCGACAGCATCGAGAAGGAATTGTCGGCGCCGTCTCAGCCGGAGGAGGGCGGGTTCGTCATTGCCGGCAGCGGCCGGTCCGATTTCTCAAGAGCAATGATATCGCCCGATATCGCCGTGTGTGAGGATTGCCTGCGTGAAATGACGACGCCGGGCGATCCTCGTTATCTTAATCCGTTTATCAGCTGTGTGGCCTGCGGGCCGCGGTTTACGATCATAGACGCGCTCCCTTACGACAGGGAGACGACGGTGATGAGCGACTTCGACATGTGTCCCCTCTGCCGCAGCCAGTACCATGACCCCGCCGACAGGCGCTGCCATGCCCAGACGGTCTGCTGCAACGGCTGCGGGCCGGTGCTGCGCTACGAGGGGCGCGGCGAAGCGCCTGTGGAAGCTGACGCCGTCGCCCGCGCTGTTGCGGCGCTGAAAAGCGGCGGCATCGTGGCCGTCAAGGGCATCGGCGGGTACCATTTCGCCTGCAGCCCGTACGACGGCGGGGCCGTCGGCAAGCTGCGGGAGCTCAAGGGGCGCGAGGATAAGCCCTTTGCCGTCATGTTCCCGGCACCGGAGGATATTTTGTCCTGCTGCCGGGTGAGTGACGCGGAAAAAGAGCTTTTACTGTCGCCGGCGCGGCCGATCGTTTTGTTAAACCGGGCGCGCGGCGATTTCGCGGAGAGTGTCTGCGGGGCGAGCCGGTTTCTCGGCGCGTTCCTGCCGTACACGCCGCTGCAGTACCTGCTGCTGCGCGAAACGGGGCCCCTTGTGATGACGAGCGCCAACGTCTCGTCCCTGCCGATCATCAAGGACGACGGCGAGATGCGGGCTTTTTTTAAGCGGAATGCGCTGCTAGACGGGGTTTTGACCCACAACAGGCGCATCCTCCGGCGGCTGGACGATTCGGTGGCCACCGTGGTGAACGGTAAAATCCAGCTCCTTCGGCGCGCCAGGGGCTATGTGCCGCTGCCCGTCGAGATTGCCGCGCTGCAGGGCTGCCCGCCGCTGCTGGCCTGCGGGGCGCAGCAGAAGAGTGCCGCGCTCATGACGGCGGGGCCGCTGTGCTACCCGACGACCGAAATGGGCGACCTGGACAGCGTGGAGGCTATGGATTTTTACCGCGAGACGGTCCGGGACATGGCGGCGCTTTTCCATCTCAAGCCGGCGTACGCCGTCTGCGATATGCATCCGGATTACGCCGCCGCGCGATACGCCCGTGAAACCGGCCTGCCGGTGATCGAGGTGCAGCACCACTTCGCGCATATTGCCTCCGTCATGGCCGAGCACGATATCCGCGAGCCTGTCATCGGCGTGGCGTTTGACGGCACCGGTTACGGGACGGACGGCACGGTGTGGGGCGGCGAGTTTCTGATCGCATCCCCCGGCGGCTTTAAAAGAGCCGGCCACCTGAAAGCGGTGAAGCTCCTGGGTTCGGACGATTCGGTGAAACACAACTGGAAGACAGCCGCCTGCTATATGGCGGACGCGGGTATCGGGCACGCGCCGTGCTCGGAGCGGGAGAAGCTGGTCCGGGCCGCCCTGGGCAATAATATCAACACCATCCGCTCGTCCAGCATGGGACGGGTTTTCGACGCGGTGAGCGCCATGCTGGGCATCTGCGGGGAATCCACCTACGAGGGCCAGGGCGCCATAGAGCTGGAAAACGCGGCGGCCGCGTATCGGCTTTCCCCCGAGGAGGACGCCGGGCCGCTGCCGTACGGGATACGGCGGGGCGGCGGGGCTTTTATCGCAGACCTCGCGCCGTGCCTGCGCGCGATCGTCGCGGAAAGAGACACGGGCGCGGAGACCGGACTTCTGGCGCTCCGGTTCCATCTGACGATCGCCGGGCTGATCGCCGATATGTGCACGAGGCTCAGGGAAGAGCACGGGATTACAAAGGTATGTCTCAGCGGCGGCGTTTTTCAAAACCGCGTCTTGCTGGAAAAAACCGGGCCGCTTTTGGCATCGGAGGGATTTGAAGTGTTCCTCAACGAAAAGGTGCCGCCGAACGACGGCGGCATCGCGCTGGGCCAGGCATACGCGGCCGGCCATCGGATCATGAATTCAAACGGGGAGGGAACGGCACATGTGCGTGGCGGTATCCGGCAAATTGATTGAGCGTTCAGGTCATCAGGGCAAGGTTGAAATCAGCGGGAACATCCTGCCGGTGGAGCTGGGGCTCGTGGGGGCCAAGGTGGGCGACGACGTGCTTATCCACGCCGGCTGCGCCATCTCGATCCTGCAAAAGAAGGAAAAAGAGGAGCTTGAAGAGCTGTTCGGCCTTTTAAATGAGGTCATCGATGAAGAGCGCCGCTGACTGCCTGCGGGCGATCCGGGAATATTCCGGCCCGCCGCTGCGCTTTATGGAGGTCTGCGGGACGCATACCGACAGCATCTTCCGCAGCGGGCTCCGGGACGTGCTGCCGGAGACCATCCGGCTCATCTCCGGGCCGGGCTGCCCCGTCTGCGTGACGCCGGGCGGATATATCGGCGCGGCGTGCCGCCTGTCCCGGGAGGACAACAACGTCCTGTGCACCTTTGGGGACATGATGCGCGTGCCGGGGACGGCGGGGTCGCTTGCCGAGGCGCGGGCCCAGGGGGGCCGGGTCCGGATCGTCTATTCCCCGATGGAGGTCCTGGACCTTGCCGAAAAGGCGCCGGATCTGACCTTTTACATGACGGCCGTCGGCTTTGAAACGACGCTCCCGATTTACGCGCTGATGCTGGAGGAGATGTGCCGGAGGAATATCAAAAACGTCCGGTTTCTGACGGCCGTCAAGGCCATATTGCCGGCGCTCCGCTGGATCTGCGCCGGCGGCCATGCTATCGACGGCTTTATCGGCCCCGGCCATGTGAGCGCCATCATCGGCGCGGACGCCTACCGGGAAATATCCGGCGATTTCGGGGTGCCGGTGGCCGTGGCCGGCTTTGAGTATGAGCATCTCGCCGCCGCGCTGTGGGACCTTGTGAACCAGTGCCGGGCGGGGTCGGCGGCGGTGCACAACCTCTACCCCAACGTGGTGACCCCTTCCGGGAACACGGCCGCGCTGACGCTGATCGACAAATATTTTGTAAAAGCAGACACCGCCTGGCGGGGCCTCGGCGTTATTGAAGGCTCCGGCTACGTCCTGCGGCCGGCGTTTGCGGAATACAGCGCCGGGGACTGGGACGCCGACTCGGATATCTCCGAGCCGCCCGGCTGCCTGTGCGGCAGCGTCATCATCGGCGCTTCGGCGCCTACGGACTGCCCGTTTTTCGGGACGCGGTGCACGCCGCTGGACCCGGTGGGGCCGTGCATGGTCTCCGCGGAGGGCGCCTGCGGCATTTATTACAGAAACAGGGAGAGGCTATGAAAATCACATCGGCCCACGGCGGCGGCGGGAAGCAGACCGGCGACCTGATCGGCGCTATTTTCGGGGTATATTTCACCAACGAGATTTTAGACCGCATGGAAGACGCGGCTGTCCTCGATCTGCCCTCGACCAGGATCGCCTTTACGACGGACTCCTTCGTGGTGACACCGCTGTTTTTCCCCGGCGGCGACATCGGCAAGCTGGCCGTCTGCGGGACGGTCAACGACCTTTTAATGCGGGGGGCGCGGCCGAAGTATCTGTCCGCCGGCTTCATCCTGGAGGAGGGGCTCGACACCGATGATCTGGAGCGCGTGGTCATTTCCATGCACAACGCCGCGCGGGAGGCCGGGGTTTTGATCGTGGCGGGCGACACAAAGGTCGTGGAGGGGAAAGCCGGCATGTATGTGAACACCTCCGGCATCGGCATGGTGGAGGCGCGGGGCGATATCAGCGCCGGCGCGGCGCGGCCCGGCGACGCTGTTATTATCAGCGGGCACCTGGGAAACCATCAGGCATGCCTCCTGTCCCGCCGCATGGGCATAGAGAACACCATCGAGAGCGACTGCGCGCCACTGGGGGAGATGGTACTGCGCCTTTTGGAGAGCGGGCTCGACATCCATACGCTGCGCGACATCACCCGCGGGGGGCTGGCCACCGTGCTGAATGAGATCGCGGCGGCGTCGAAGGTGCGCATCACGCTCGACGGCGGGGCGGAATACGCCGACGAACAGGTACGGGGCTTCTGCGATATCCTGGGGCTCGATCCGCTCACCATGGGCAACGAGGGGAGGCTGGCGCTCCTCCTCCCGGAAAAGGACGCCGAGCGCGCGCTGGCGCTCATACGGGGCTCTAAATACGGCGCGGACGCCATACGCGTCGGCACGGTGCGCGATACGGACAGGCCGGAGGTCGTCATCACCACCCGCGCCGGCGGCACCCGCGTTGTCACCCCGCTCCTGGGCGAGGGGCTGCCGAGGATCTGCTGATACTGCCGGCTTGATGTACACCATCATTCCCACTCATGTGACTGCCGCGCCGGCAGGAGAGGCGCGTTTGGGAAGCCGCGCCCTACGCATATGCGTACAGCCTCTTACCGGCTTGTCGAAAACTACAGAGGAAAGCCTCGCAGAGTTTGCCGCCGGAGCGGCAAATAAATTCATAACTTGTCACGCAGGAGGACATGCGCCTCCTGCGTGACTCTTCTCATGCAGCGCGCGGCTGAGCGCGCTGCATGCTACCCCCCTTGTCGATAAATTTGTCGACAGTCTAAGAGGCTGTACAGCATGTACAGCCTCTTGCTTATGTTGATATTCTGCCGCCGTGTTACTGGCGGCTGGCCTTTCGGCCTTTCTTGGTGTTGTCGACGAAGATGAAGCGGCAGCCGCAGAGCTGGCAGACGTTGTCGTTGGAGCTCTGGCGCCTGTTGCAGATGGGGCATTTGACCTCGCCGCCGTAGCGCGCGGAAAAAACGGCGATCCTGTTATGCCGGTCCGTTTCCACCGCCTCCTGGGTCGGCGCGAATGGGTTGCGGCGGCGCGAACCGGGATTATAGGCGTCAAAGACCTTGGCCTTGACCGTATCCGAAAGGGACTCCTCCACAAGCGCGATCGCGGCTTTTTTGTTGAGCTCCTCGTTGTCCTCGGCGGGGGCGTCTTCGCCGTTGTCCTCCTCGGGTGTGCCGGGTGCGTCGGATGCGTCCGGCGCCTCGAAGACCTCGGTTGTCTCGACGCTGGCCGTGCTCTCCTGGGCAACCTGCTCCTGGGCCGCCGCGGCGGCGGCCTGAGCCATTTCGGCCTGCGCTTCCTTCAAAAGCTGGGCGGCGCGTTCCTGCTCCATCCGCTTGAGGATTCTCGTCTGCTCGGCGGCATTGTTGATCAGCTGCGCGTATCCGTTTAAACAGACCCTCAGCACTTTGGACAGAAAATAGCCGGCCACGGTCGCCGCGATGCCTTCCAGGAAACCCGTCAGGTCGGCCCGCCTGCTCCAGATGATGAAACCGATGATCAGCGATATGATAATACCGAAAACGAAGACGTTCTCCGACAGCTCCGTAATCCTGTGGCCGGAGTGGAACTCAAATTCGCCGGGGATGCCGCTGCCGGGCTGCGGCCCCGGGTCCTCCGTATAAACGGGTAAATCCATGGGGACGGCAGCCGCGACGGCAGCCGCCTGCCCGTCGATTGGAGCCGGCTGTTGTACCGCCGTATTCTGTTGTGTTGTGTTTGTCTGTACCGTGCTCTGTTCCATGGCCATCTCCCTGCGCGTTATCGACGTGTCTCAAAGACAGACAGGATATGTCTGTTATATTTATCGGCATTTTCTTGCGCTGAAAGCGGAAAATGACGAATACGACGGCGCATCCTCTGCAAATTTGTTTATTTGCACAAAAAGCGTGTCGATATATGTACAATATAGAGACCAAATGTTGGATAAATCCGTATCGAATTCCATTTGCTACTGCGGTATACAAAACAAAAAGCGACGCATCGGATTTCCGCTGCGTCGCTTGGGCTTGTCAAAAAACCTGCAAACAGAGGACAAAGCCTCGCAGAGTTTGCCGCCGGGGCGGCAAATAAATCGAAGATTTGTCACGCAGGAGGACATGCGCCTCCTGCGTGACTCTTCTCATGCAGCGCGCGGCTGAGCGCGCTGCATACAGCCTCTTGTCGATAAAGCCCAAAGGGCTTTATCGACAGTCTAAAGCGACGCATCGGATTTCCGATGCGTCGTTTGGACCAGTCTCGTTCAGTCTGCCCGGACGTCGCGGTAACAGCCGTCAGGCTGGCTGCGGCGGTAGTCCAGGACCTTCGTCCATGCGGCCTTTGTCATTTCAAACATCTTATAGTGGGCTTCCACGTCGGCGGAATACCGGTCGAGCTCGGACAGAAGGCTGCTGAACTCGTTCCTGCCGAAATATTTGCAGAGCTTTGGCAGGACACCGGCGAGACTTTTTTTCATCACGGCGATATTGCGCGCGTAATCGGCGCGGTTCGTGATGTACAGGAGCAGGGGCTTGTATCGGACCCAGCCGACACAGGCCTTGTAAAACCGCTCGTCGACCTCGCCGTCGCCGTGGAAAACCGGCTTCAGCTTGTTGGGAAGCGTGCCGTACAGCAGGTGCGGATAGGACAGAAAGCCGTCGTGAAAAGTATAGGACGGCACTTTAAGAACCTTGAGATCGGAGAGACAGGTGCCTAAAAACGTGTCCTCTCCTCTGGCGCCGGGCGGGTTGAAAAACGGGTAAATGTCCTTATCGGTGTCCAGCCTGATCAAAAGATTGGAACCGGAAATAAATTTTGCCCCGCCTTCCTCCATCACCTCTGTGGGCTCTTTGCTGTTCAGCACAGCCTCGTTGGCGTAGGTCACGCCGCCGTCCCGCATTTTTTCCCGGAGGGAATCCCAGTTAATAATGTCGTTGCTGATCGTCTCGATAAACAGCTTGAAATCCGATTCCGTCAGCGTATCGTTGAAATGAAGCTGAGGGATGGGAGAAACATAACCACAGTGATAACCATGGGTGATATCGGCGTTTTTAATGCATCTCAGATGCGTTTCCAGCACGTGCTGGCCCTTCCAGACAATGCCTCCCGGCGTTTTTATGGACGCGAGCGGGTATTCGTCGTCGTCAATGAACAGAAGGTAGTCCATATGATTCTTGATGGCGAAATACATAATGGCGTTGCGCTTTTTCGCATAACCGTCGCCAAACAGGAGCTCTGCCTCGTACCTGTTAATCACGCCTGTGGAGACGAGGGTTGCCGCCTCCTTTTTCATCAGCGCGTCGCCGATGAAGAAAGGATAATCCAACATATCCGTGATTCTGGCGTCGAGGCATGTAAAGTCGTTGGGCCGCGTGTTCTTATAGTTCAAGTCATAGGCGACAAAAAGATTCAGGCTGATTTTCTTGTTGTCGGCCAGGCCGGATTCATACCAGTTTTCCGCGTATGTCCGCGCGACCTGCCTGAAGCTTTTTCTCCCTGTGGCAAATCCTATTCCTACATTAACCGTATTTTTCTCCATGGTGTACACTCCTTTCCAACAGAGAATCAATTGTCATCCGGGCGCGCTCTGGCGGCCGGACGCTCTTGTCGCTGCAGGGAGGTGCCGTTCCATCTTTATCTTGGCGTTTGCCCTGGTCATCATCTCCCTCTCGGCTTCGGCTTTGGAATCGGCTCCATATGAGTAATGGGCGGCAGACCACGTGATGGCCCACCACCCAAGAAGCTGAATCCTGAAAACGGCGTCCGCCGGCTGACCGATATACCGTATTTTAATTCAATTATACCAGCCGGGACCCCCCAAGTCAAATTTGGGGGCGTTTTTCGTCTGACGTGACAAAAGAAATATCCGCTTATTGTAAGGATTCTCAAATAGTTATTACAAATCCTGTAAGATTGTTTTACGAAACTGTTAAGTCTTTTTTCCCGGCCGCTTGGAAAATTCCATCACGGCGTAAGGGTGGCCGGCCGCGTCGGACAGGAGAACGTAACGCCTGCCGTCGGGCGCTTCGCCGGTCCGGGGATACAGGAGGGCGCCGGGCCTGGCCGGCGCTTTGTATTCGATGCGCAGCCGGTCGGGCGCCATATCCTCCGGCAGGAGCTCCAGCGCGGCCTCCGCGTATCTGGCATTATTCATATGCCGGTTGAAATCAATATCGCCCCGCCGGACGGGGACGGCCTCCAGCAGGCGCCACGCGATGTCCGGCAGCGCGATTTTCTTGTCCAGATACTCCATGTCGATTTTCTCGTCCAGGACGACGCTGTCCAGCACCTCGGGCGGCACGCGCACCATTTTGCCGGAGTCCCTGTCCACGAACGCCCCGGCGCTCCAGGTCAGAACGCAGCGGCCGCCGTCCTCGCCGTAAAGCACCGTGTTCCGATAGCCGAAGAAGCTCCGGCACTCGTATACGCGCGTCTCGGCGGTAACGCGCTCTCCGTAGACCGGCCATCGCACCGCGTCCACCTGCCGGGAGACGAGGAGCATCGCCGCGTTGTGCGCGGTCAGAAAGTCCCTGAAGACAGGCTCCGATTCCATCCAGTGCAGGGAGCAGTCCTGGATCATATCCAGGGCCGCGCTGAGCTTTAAAAGGCCGTCCATGCCCGTCCCGCTGGCGCCGACGCGCCCGTGTGTTGCGTACAAATCGATCCCTCTCTTTTGTCCGTGGTTTTTATTACCATTATAGTAGTCTGCCGGGCGTTGTCAATTCGTGACGCGGCCTCCGCCAAAGCTATTGACATTGGGATACTTATGGGTTATGTTGTAAGTAGTAAGTGATAAGTAGTAAGTAAAAAGCGATGGCTGTCAGGCGAAAGGAATGATTGACATGAAGGATTTGTCTTTTACACAGGAATACCTGCTGTGCGCTTTGAGCCCGAAAGGGGCGGTGCCCGCTTTTAAATCAACGGAGGTAAACGCTTGCCTCGTGGCGGGCGGGCTTTTGGAGCTGCTGTATCTGCGGGTCATTGCCATCGATGAGAAAAAGAAGATCACCGTTGAAAAAGACCTGGGGCAGGACGGGCTTCATCTGGAGCCGCTTTATAGGACAATTAAAACCGGTAAGGTCATGAGCGTCACGGATGTCGCGTCAAAATATATCTTTGGTTCGGGCAAACTTCTGGGTGAATTTGTTCAGGCGCTTGCCCGCCCCTTGACGGAGGGGGGTTATGTTTCCGTGGAAGCGGGCGGCCTGTTCCATAACAAAACCTTATATGTCCCCAAAAATGACGAGGTCTTGAAGATTATCGAGAAGGTCAGGGCGGAGCTTTTGGAAAGCGGAGCAATAAACGACGAAACGGTCGTGCTGGGCGCAATGCTCCAAAAAACCGGCCTTATCATGAACTATTTTTCCAAATACGAAGCGGACAGACTGAAGGCGCGGCTGAAGGAAATTGAAAAAAGTGAAGCCGGCGCCTTTGTCAAGTCGATAGTGGACTATATTGACACCCTGATCGCGGTGCTTGTCGCCGTCGGCGGCAGCGCGGGCGCCTGAAGAATCGAGGCGGGGTGTTTTGTCCAGACAAAGAAGCATGGAGGCGATACAGCGCGCCGAATATGTAACGGTCGGCGAGCTGGTAAGATTGACGGGAATGCGGTACAGTACCTTAAAGTATTATACCGAGGAGGGCATGCTCCCTTTTGTGCAGGAGGAGGAAAATCTGACGCGCCGGTATAACCGGACAAAGGCCGTCGCACGCCTTTTGCTGATACGGCGGTTGAAGGAAAAGGGCCTGTCCATCGCGCAAATCAAGGAGTCCCTCGCGACGAACCAATAGACAAAAAAGAAAACATCTCATTGCCGAAGAGGCCTTCAGCAATGAGATGTTTTTTGTTTTAGTCCGCCTCAGGGCGGATGGACTGCATTATTATGGAGTTATTTCACCGCGTCAAGGGTGATGTCGGTGACGGCGGGACCGTCGTCATAGCCGCCGACATAGCTTTCGCCGCAGGCGGTGATGGGCTCGAACGTGCCCTCTTCACGGCCCTTCTGGATGAGGGGCTTGTTGGATGCGTCGTAGAGGGGGGTGGAGTTGCTCAGCAGCTGGATGGCGCCTGGGCCGGTGATGCCGGTCACGACGCCGCTGTAGGCGACGTTGCCGTCGATCCAGAGCTTGACGTTGGTGCCGGAGTCCACATCCTGCAGAGCGAGGATGAAGAAGTGATAGTCGCCGTCCTTAATGCTGACGCCGGTATCCTTGACGACTTCCTGCTTGACGACCTTGCCGCTGGCGTCGGTGTAGTTTTTCTGGATCTGGATGGTGCCGCCGACGGTGGCGATGGCCAGGGCCTTCGTCACGGAATCATCGGACAGGGGCTTTAAGGGGGTAGAATCCCTGAAAACAACGGCACTGTTCCATTCGCCGTCGGCGGGAGCCGACACGGCGAGCTTGAACTTGAAGATACCGTCGCCGTACTGGGCGACTGCGCCGTCCTTCAGGAGCACCGCGCTGGCAAAGTAGGAATCCTTGGTGGGATCGGTGGTCAGCGTGCCGGATGTTGTGGAGGTGGCGTCAAGCTTGCCGCTGTTGCCCTTGAGCATGACAACCGGCGTCGTCTGGCCGTGGGGCGCCTCGATGGTGGCCGTGGTGGTCGTGTCGGCGGTGACGATGTTCGTTCTGTCCCAGTTGGCGCTCTTTGCCTGGCCCTGGTCAAATTTTGTCATCACTGACGCAAAATCCAGAGTCTCCAGAGTCCCGGGCGCGGACGCGCTGGGGGAGGATGTTTCGGCGCTGGGCGACGCCGACGGGGATGCCGACGGCGAAGCGCTCGGGGTGGTGGTACCGCCGCCGCAGCCGGCGACGAGCGCGAGGACGGCGACGAGAGCGATCAGCAGGGCGAGAAATTTACGGGTTGCTGTGTTCTTCTTCATTTTTAATGACCTCCTTGTTGATGTTGTGGTTTCTATCTGAACGGTTTTGCCGTTTCATGCTTTCAGGCAGGCTTTTATTCATGGTGTGGAAGGCGGGCATGACGAGCCGCAGGAGCGCGCCCGTCACGTTGCCCATGATGACGCCTGATACAAGAAGGAGCGGGAAATACGCCATGACCATGCCGGTCCCCAGAAGGAACGACGCGGCGATGAGCTGGCCGATGTTGTGCGTGATGGCGCCGGCGATGCTGATGACAAGATAGGAGATGCGCCTGTTGCTGGCGGCCAGGAGGAGCAGCATGACAAGGGCCGAGAGCACGCCGCCCGAGAGGCTCAGCGCGAAGGAGGTGAAGCCCCGGATCAGAAAGACGAAGCCCGACTTCAAAACGACGATGGTAAAGGCCGATTTTTTGCCCAGGAAGAACAGGCAGTACATCGTCACGATATTCGACAGCCCAAGCTTGACGCCGGGGGGCAGCAGGGGAATGGGCGGGATCATGTATTCGACCGCCGTCAGGGCAATGGACAGCGCAAACAGGAGGCTCAGGAGAGTGAGGCTGTATGTGTCTGTCCGGCGTGCTTTTTTCATAAAGATTTCCTTCGGCAGAGAAGTGTCAGTTGATATAGGTGTCCGCGAGTCCGGATGCGCTGCCGCCGGCATCCACGATCTTGATGGCCACCCTGTTGGGCAGGCAGGCCGCCGTTTCGCCGGGGCGGCTTAAAAAGCCCTCTTTGATACATATTTTGTCCCGGCAGGTGGACTCCAGAAAGTGGATCTTTCCGTCTACGACCTCGACGGTGACGTTCGGCTGGCCGGGCACGGTGAAGGTTTCGTTGAGACCGGGCGTGAGGCGCACGGTTTTGACGATCTTCATGTCGTAATAGATGTCGGCTTCGGCCACGGCGCCGCTTTTCATAAAAATGTTGTTGAAAAGATAAAAGCCCGCGGCGGCCGCCAGGATGACGGCGACGATGATGATATCTTTCCCGGACAGGAATTTTCTGTTTTGATTCGACTGCATAGATTCACCTAGCTGAATACCGCCGCCGCGGCCGCGGCGAGTATGAGCGGCACCAGCATGACGAGAAGGTTCATAATGCTCAGGGGGAAGGTCTCTTTTTTGGACTGAAAGGCCTTGAACCGGCGGACGTTCCGGAAGACGACAAAAAGCCCCGGCAGCGTGAGGAGCACATAAGGCGGCAGGACTTTCAGCAGCGCGGCGGCAATGACGGCGGCGTAGGCCAGCCCGTAAAGGGCCGCGTACAGCCGGATGGCGTTTTTTGTACCGATGTAGTACGGCAGCGTATACCGCCGGACCTTGACGTCATTGTCCACATCGCAGATGTTGTTGGCCAGCATGATGGCCGCGATGCCTAAAATTGCGGGCACTGCCAGCACGGCAAGCTCGAAAAGGTTCAGAAGGTTGAAGCCGAGCCGGAGGACCGGCGCCTGAAAATCGGCCCAGAGGAGGCTCTGCGCGGGCGCGTTGATATACACAACCAGGAAGGGAATAAAAAAGCCTTCAAAAACGCCCGAGAATATTTCGCCCAGGGGCATGCGCGACAGCGGCGCAGGCCCGAAGGAATAGATGATGCCGACGAGGACGCACAGCCCGCCCAGGACGAAGACGACGGCGCCTTCCAGCCAGACCAGGAGCACGGCCCCGACGGCGGCGACGGCCCAGAGGACGATCAAAATCCTTTTGGCGGCAGGCCTCTGAAACGGCAGCGCCGCGCCGTCCGCCTTGGAGTCCATATAATTGTTGAGCGCCGTGACGGTCAGCTCAAAGGGGAGCATTGTCAGAAAGAAGATGACCGTCGGGACCGGCGATATTTGGTGATACGTGTAATCGGCGTAGAAGAGCGCCAGCAGAAACGGGAGGAGGCAGGCCAGCTTTGCCGGCAGCTGCGTGTATTCCCAGAACCTCCAGAAAAGACGCCGCTTCATTTCAATACACCCGCGTTCTGATCTGGTCGAGGAGGAGCGCCAGCCGGGACCGCCGGATGCCCACGAGCATCGCGTCCAGCAGCTTTTGCGCTTTTCGGCAATATTTTTGCGCCAAGTCCATCGTCATCGTCACGCCGCCAAGGTTGACGACGTCGGAAACGACGCGCCGGACGGCCGAGGGCGCGAGCCCTTTGGCAACGGTTTCTCTTAAGGCCGGCTCCTTCATCATGGCGAAGATGAGCGGCAGCGTGACGGTCCCCTCGGCCAGATCATGCTGGACCGTTTTGCCGGCCACGGCGCTTTCCGTCTGATAGTCGATGCAGTCGTCGGTGAGCTGGAAGACCATGCCGATGTAGTGGCCGAAGCGGGACGCGCGCCGCGCCTCCGCCTCGTCGTACCCGCCGATAAGGGCGCCGGTGTACAGCGACAGCGCGAAGAGGGCCGACGTCTTGCCGGCGACGATTTTAAAATACTCGCGGACGCTCAGCGCGGCGTTGCCGCTCTGGCGGTATTCCCGGAGCTCGCCGAGGCAGATTTTCGTCATGGCCCTGGCCATGTCCGTGAATTTGTCCTGATACTCGCGGGAAATGTCGGCCACCAGCAAAAAGCATTTGCAGAACAGGTAATCGCCGCAGATGACCGCCGGCTTGTTGCCGAACATCTGTTTGACGCTCGGGCGGCCCCGCCGCGTTTCGGCGTCGTCGATCACGTCGTCGTGGACGAGGGACGCCAGATGCAGAAGCTCTATGGCCGCCGCGGCGATGAGGGCGTTTCTGGGGACAAAGCCCTCCGCGTCGGCGCTGGAGGTGAGCAGCAGCATCGCCCGGAAGTTTTTGCCTTCCGATTCGGTGAGGTATGCCGTGATCTCGGTCATGAGCGTGTCGGATTCCAGCAGCGTCTGTTTGAGGAGCGCCCGGACGAGGTCCAGGGACTGATCCAGGGGGACTTTCTCGGGAAGTTCTGTTTTAGTCATTATAAATGTAAAGCTTTCGTGCAATTCTTGTATTTTTCCAGTGCTTTTTGAGGGACGGCATCACGTAGTAGTCCAGGCCGATGGTGCGCCCGGCGCCGATCAGAAGGGCAATGGCCGCGAAGATCATCCACCACTGGGCCATGAACATGCCGGTGGACATGAGGAACATGACCTGCAGCACCAGCGAATAGCCGGAGGACAGGAAGGTGAAGAGCCCGACGATCAGGAGCGCGCCGATGAGGATCTCGGAAATGACGACGACGTACTGGAAGAACATCTGATGGCCGGCGGTGTTTGTCAGGAAGGTGCTGTTGAACCAGTCCATCAGGCCCAGCTGGACCTTGACGGCCACGTCGGACGCCTGGATCATGATGATCTTGAAGATGCCGAGAATGTTCCAGTTGAGGATCACTGACGCCGCGGCGCCGCCGTCGGCAGTGGTGGCGCTGGATACGGCGTCGGCCGCCGCTCCGGCGGTGCCGGACTGGACCGCGGCCGTGAACACGTCGGACGCCGACTTGAAGTAGTCGGCCAGCTTTACCCCGCTGAGCCAGCCCTCGGTGATCTTCTGAATCCCTTCATAGATCCAGAACGCGCCGAAGAACACGCGGAGCGGCACCAGCAAAAAGCTCGGCGTCCTGTTGGAGAAATGGCCGCCCAAAAAGCTGCGCCTGTTGCGGATTTTGAAAAATTCGTTGCCCAGATAGCTGGAGACCTTGTTCCAGCCGAGAATCTGTATAAAATACAGGACGTTGATAAAATGCTTGGAGAGCATGGCGAAGAACGAGGCCAGGGAGATGCGCCTGTTCTGGCCGCCGATATGCGCGCACGCGTACCGGCCGCCGACGCTGAGCATCGCGCCGTGGAATTTGGGGGCGTACTTTTCCATCTCGCCCGCGCCTGTTACAGCCACGACGATATTGTGGGCGACGGTGTCCGCGCTCTGCTCGGCGTTTTCGACCATCTGCGGCACCGGGGCCTTCTGCCCCTCGGGGATATAGAACACATCGTCGCCGGCCACAAAGACGTCGCTTCTGCCCTCGGCGTGGAGGTAATCGTCGGTCTTCAGGCGGCCGCGGCCTTCGATCTTCAGGCCGGCGGACTGCTTTACGAGCTCGGCGCCCTCGACGCCGGCCGTCCAGATGACGGTGGCGGTGCTGTCCCGCCTGAGCTCGCCGTCGCGCTTGAGCTCTATGTAACCTTCGCCGAGGGAGGACACGCCCGTCTTGAGCGCGAGCTCCACGCCCATCTTGCGGAGCCGGCGGTCGGCCTTGGCGGAAACCTTCTCGGGGAAAACGGGGACCACGCGGTCCATCGCGTCCACGCTGACGAGCCGGACGAGGTCGCGGTCGAGCTCGTATTCGTCGCAGAGGATCGGAATCCACTCGGCCAGATCGCCCATCATTTCCGCGCCCGTAAAGCCGGCGCCGACAACATAAAAGGTGAGGAGCCGCCTTTTAACGTCGGGGTCGGTTTCCGAAACGGCGCTCTTGAACATGTCGATGATGTGGTGTTTGAGCTTTACCGCGTCCTCGAAGGACCATAGCTTGTAGGAAAACTCCTCCGCGCCCGGCGTACCGAAATACGTCGGCTTGGAGCCGGCGGCGATGACAAGGTAGTCGTAGCTGTAGCTGCCGTTTTTGCCGGTGACGACCTTCTTGTCATAATCGACGGCGGTAACGGTGTCCAGCCGCACATCCACCTTCCGCCTGGCGAAGATTTTCTTCAGGCTGATGCGCACATGGTCCTCGGGAACGCGGTTTGCCGCGACCTCGTGCAGCTCGGTGAGCATCGTATGGTACGGATGCTTGTCGATGATGGTGATGCGGACGTCGGTGTGCTTGAGCCGTTTGGCCAGCTTTTTGGCCGTCAGGACACCTGCGTATCCTGCCCCGACGATCACGATGTTTTTTTCCATATGCTTATCCCCTTTGCAAGAATTACCCCGATAAAGGTTTCGTATAAACGGTGGTTGACAAGAAGGCGGTTATCTACAATAATGACAATATTATGGGTAATGGAGACGCGAATGAAACGTATCAACAAGATTTTAATTTTAGTATTGGCGGTCGTTATTGCCGGGGGCGCCGCCGCCGCGTATTTCATTTTCAGGAAAGACGCCAAGCCCTATATCTCCGACACCAAGTTTTTGCTCAATACGGTCTGCACAGTCAGCCTGTACGACAAGCAGGACAGCGCCGTGCTGCAGGGGGCCTTTGACGTTCTCGCGCATTACGAGCAGCTGTTCAGCGTGAATGTGGAGAGCAGCGACATCTATAAGATCAACCACGCGTCCGGCGCGCCGGTGCAGGTCGATCCGGACACGATCGACGTGATCCGGGAGAGCGTCGGCTACAGCGAGGCGTCGGGCGGCCTGTTTGACATCACTGTCGGCGCGCTGTCAACGCTGTGGAACATTGAGGGCGACGCTCCGAAGGTGCCGCCGGAGGATCAGATCGCGGCCGCGATGAAGACGATCGATTATAACAACATCGTCATTTCCGGCGATACCGTGGCGCTCAAAGACAAGGACGCGCGGCTCGATCTGGGCGGCGTGGCCAAGGGCTTCATTGCCGACAAGGTCCGGGATTATCTGAAATCCAAGGGCGTCGGCCGGGCTATCATCAATCTGGGGGGCAACGTGGAGGTCATCGGCTCCAAAGCGGCGGACACGCCGTGGATCGTCGGTGTCCAGCAGCCGTTTATGGACAGGAACGAGGATATCGGATTTCTGTACGTGGCGGATAAATCCGTCGTTACCTCGGGCATTTACGAGCGGTATTTCGTGCAGGACGGCAAGCTGTACGCCCACATCCTGGACCCGCGCACCGGTTATCCGGTGGAAAATAATCTGAGCTCCGTCACCATCGTCTCCGACAATTCAAAGCAGGGAGACGGCCTTGCGGCCACATGCTTTCTGCTGGGCGTGGAGAAAGCCACGCAGCTGGTGGAATCGATGGACGACATTCAGGCGATCTTTATAACAAAGGACGGACAGGTCATCACCACGAAAGGTATCGGCGATAAAATCAAGTTCGTCCCTGCCGGTCAGGACGCCGCATCCGGTGCTGCCTCGACACCGTGACGGCGAATGTCAACTCTATAACAAGATTAGGGATGAGTGCACCTGAAATTATGTTAACATGTTAAATGATTGTTAAAAATTTATTCTAATTATAAAATATTTATAAGGATAAATCTCGTATCCAAGGATACCAAGGAGGCATTATGGATCCGAATATTATAGAGGCGGCCGTCAGGTCCAGCCTTTTCAGCGGCCTCGACAGCGAAGGATTGCAGCATGTTTTGAATTGCCTCAACTATAGAGTGGTAAATTATGAAAAAAACGATTATGTGGTGCGCATTGACGAAGAGATAGACGGCGTGTGCATCATGGTCGAAGGGGAAGCGGCGGTGGTGCGGGAGAGCAGCAACGGCAGCCGCGTCATCGTCAATATATTTCACGTGGGGCAGATGTTCGGCGAGACCGTCGTCTTCAGCGGAGATACGAAATGGCCGTCGACGGCCCAGGCGCTGACGGCCTGCACCGTCATGTTCCTGTATCCGGAGAAAATCCTCACCATGTGCGAGAGGGCCTGCGCATACCACAAGATCATTCTGGGTAATCTCGTCCGCGTCGTCTCGGAGAAGGCGACGATACTGAACAGGAAGGTGGATTACCTGTCGCTCAAAAGCATCAACGGCAAGCTCAGCAAATATCTCCTGGAACAGTATAAGGCCAGCGGGACGGCAATATTCACGCTGCCGCTGAATCGGGAGGCGCTGGCCGATTTTTTAAACGTATCGAGGCCGTCCATGTCCAGAGAGCTGGGCCGGATGCGCGATAACGGCATCATTGATTTTTACAAGGAGTCGATACGCATCCTCGACGTGGCGAAGCTGGAGGCGCTGCTGGAATAGTGCGGCATGGGTATCGGCTGTTAAAACACTCGGATTTGAAATGCTCCGGGTGTTTTGCTTTTTGTCAGGCGCCGCCGCTGCGGAACGCCTCGACCATGGTCCAGGTCAGGCTCAGGGTGGAGTCGCCGGGCGGGATGTCCTTCCGGTCAAACCAAACGGCATCGGACAGCTCGTTTTGGTCTACCCGCACCTGAGTGCTGCCATCCACCTCACAGAAGAAGCCGGACAGGAGGGAGCAGGAGAAGGCCCAGGGCTGGCTTTTGTAATACCGGATGTTTTTGACGCGCAGACCCACCTCCTCCATGACCTCGCGCCGGACGGTGCCTTCCAGCGTTTCGCCGATCTCGGCAAATCCGGCCACCAGGGCGTACCTGTTGTAACCGGCGGCGTATTTCGTTAAGAGGAGTCTGTCCCCGTCGGTGATGGCGACGATGACGACGGGCGAGATTTTGGGATATTCGGTGTTGCCGCAGTGGGGGCAGACGACGGCCCGCTCGTTCTTTTTATGTATCGTGGGCGTCGTACAGCGGCCGCAGTAGCGGTGGGTGTCGTACCACAGCGCCAGATGGGCGGCCGTGGCGCCGGCAAAGGCCAGCCAGCCCGGTTCCAGCTCCCGGAAAACAAAGGCGCTCTGGTACCTGAAGCGCCCCGTCTCGGGGGCCTCCCGCGCCGCGAGGAAGAAGGACGTCCCATCCACGGAAAAGAGATAGACCGGGTCCTTTGACTCTTCGGGAAACAATTCGGCGGCCTGGCTGCAGCGGGGCAGCGTCAGGGCGCCGCCGCCGTCCTCCTCCATGAGGAGCATGCCTTTCCGGGAGAACGCGATGTAATCCTCGCCGGACGGGACTTTGGGAGTATATTCGTTGCGGAACACACGGGGTTCGATATCCTGAAACAAAATTTAACACCTGCTCTATGTCGTGATCTTTTTGTTTCACTATAGCGCATCCGCCCGGAATAAACAAGCGCGGCGGCGCAATAAACCGGCGAAAAAGGCAAACACTTAGAGCATCACAACAGAGCGCGAGGTTTCCATGTATCAATTTTCAGGATATGAGCTGGTGGCCGACGGCGGCGGGCTTTCCGTCCGGCTGTATCTGGACCGGAGCAGGCATGAGTTCGCGTCCGACTTTTTCGGGCGGCAGCGGTGCGGCGAAAAAGACGGGGACATTAAGAGCCTCGACAAGGCCGCCCGGCGCTATATTAAAAAAAGGCTGCCGGGCATCGGGCTCCGGACGGCCTACGTCCTGTTCGGCGCGATGCTCGTGGCCGCGATCCCGCTGACCGAGTCGGCGGCGCAGCAGCCGACGGACGCGCCGCCGCGGACGTCCGTCATCGCGCCGGCGGGCGATGCGGAAGCTGAGGTGCCGGCGGAGACGACGCCGCCGTCAGGCGGGGCGGCGGAAGCGCCGGACAGCGTGCTGTTTATCGCCAACAAGACCCATCCTCTGCCGTCCGGCTTCGTCCCCAAGGAGCTGGTGACGCCGGACGTGCCGTTCAAGGGCTCCGCAGAGGTCCGCCAGCTGCGGCGGGACGCGGCCGCTGCCCTGGAGCAGATGTTTGACGCCGCCCAAAAGGACGGCATAAAGCTCTACGGCGTCTCCGGCTACCGGTCGTACGACAGGCAGCAGTCGGTTTTCGCCGCCAGTGTCAAGTCCCACGGCAGCGAGGTGGAAGCCAATCAGTTCAGCGCGAGGCCCGGGGAGAGCGAGCACCAGACGGGCCTTGCCATCGATATCACCGGCGCGGGCGTCGGCGCCCTCACGCAGGCTTTCGGCAATACGCCGGAGGGCAAATGGGTCCGGGACAACGCTGATAAGTTCGGCTTTATCCTCCGCTACCCCGAGGGGAAGGCGTCCGTCACCGGCTACGCCTACGAGCCGTGGCACATCCGGTACGTCGGCACAGCGGCGGCCGCGGAGATCACAAGCCGGAATATCACGCTGGAGGAATACGAGGGCCTGACATGACGAGAGTATCATGCCAGATTGGCAACATAAAACAAGTGTTTTCAAAGTGCAAGCGATTTTATTGAAAGTAGATTGCACACTGCAATACAATCGGCTATAATATAGCAAAGGAGGTGCTGTGTTATGGCAAGAACATCGAATGTATTTGCCCGTGTTGAGCCTGAGATCAAAGAACAGGCTGAGGCGGTACTGGATCAGCTTGGTATCCCAATGTCCAGCGCGATCGGAATTTTCCTGCGGCAGGTCGTATTGCAGCGCGGGCTTCCTTTCGATCTGAAGCTCCCGGCAAGCCAGCCGCTGTCGGCAGGGGCGCTGAGCGAAGAACAATTCAACGCGGAAATCGAAAAGGGCCTGGCGGACCTGCGTATGGGAAAGACGACGCCTGCAGAGAGCGTTGCAGACAGGATGCATAGAGATTACGGCATATGAGCGGCCATAAAGTGGTCTATTCCGAACAAGCGGAAAAAGACCTCCGTGAAATCTATGAATATATCGCGCTGACTTTGCTGGAGCCCGATATCGCGAAGGGTCAAGCAAGGCGCATTATGGACGCGGTTGTGAAATTGCATCATATGCCGCTGCGGCATCAGCTCTATGAAAAGGAACCGTGGCGCAGCAAAGGGCTGCGAGTTCTGCCTGTTGATAATTATTTGGTATTTTATCTGCCTGTTGAAAAACAGAAAACGGTTGCGGTGGTCCGTATAATGTATGGCGGCCGCAATGTCGAGGAGCAGCTGCTGAGGACCGATACGGATAAATAACCAGTATGAAAAAGACAAACCGCAGCGGCGCAAGGATTGCTTGCGCCGCTGCGGTTTCGAATATAAGCGGACAAATTCTCAGGGGCCGACGGCCTGTTTCTCGTCGCTTTGGAGGGCGGCGGGAGTGTCGGGCTCGTCGGGCTGCGCTTTGCCGGTGCGCTTGCTGGACAGGATGGTGACGAAGAGGATAAGAAGCAGCAGGAGGCCCTCGACGGATTGGGAGTACTGGGTCTCCGACAGGCCGATGAGCGCCAGACCGTTGACGATCATGGTGATGGAGAACGAGCCCAGCAGGACCTTATAGAGCTTGGCCGAGGTGCCGCCGGTGACGAGCACGCCGCCCAGGAAGATGGCCATGGCCACCTTCATCTCGAAGAAGACGCCCATCTGCTGGCTCGTGCCGCCCACCGAGGTGAGCGAAAAGATGGCGGCGAATCCGGCCATCAGCCCGCAGAGCCCGAAGGCGACGATTTTCATGAGCGTCACGGGGACGCCGACGAAGCTGGCCGTCGTCTCGTTCTCGCCGATGGCCTTGCTGTACTTTCCGACCTTTGTAAACTCGAAAACGTACGCCATGATGACCACGATGACGATGAAGGCCGGATACTTGATATACGGCTGGTTCAGCACCAGCATGGACTCGGGGACCTGCTGCGTGGCGATAAACGACTGGATGTAGTTGACGATGCCGCGCACGCCGATGAGCATGGCGATGGTGAGCATGAAGGACGGGACCTTGAACCGGCTGACAATCACGCCGTTGAACACGCCGACGATCAGCGCCACGATGAGCGCCACGGGGATCAGCAGTATCCCGCCGCCGGCGTTGGCCGCCCAGGTGGCCACAACGCCCGACAGGGCCAGGTTCACGCCCACCGAGAGATCGATGCTGCCCTGCGCCACGACGAAGAGGGCGCCGCAGCCGACGACGATGGTCATGACGGACTGGTCCAGGATGGAGCCCAGATTCATGGGCGAGAGCATCCGGCCGCCGCTGGCGATCTCAAAGAACGCAAAGATGACGATGAACGCCGCGAAGGGGACGATATCCTGCAAACTGATTTTTTTTCTTTTCATCAGATCATCACTCCTATGACGGATTGCTCCGTAAAGTCCTCGTCCCGCCGGATCGTCCCGGTGACGCGGCCGTCCTTCATCACGATCAGCCGGTCGGCCATGCCGAGCACCTCCGTCAGCTCGTCGGAAATGAGGATGGTGGCGATCCCCTTGGCCTTCGTTTCCTTCATCAGCGCGTAGATATACGCCTTGACGCCCACGTCGACGCCGCGGGTGGGGCAATCCAGAACGAGCAGCCTCAAGTCCTTGGCCAGCCACCGGCCCAGGTTGACCTTCTGCTTGTTGCCGCCGGAGAGCGCGTCCATGGCCTGGTAGATATCCGTGCACTTGACCGACAGCTTTTTCGTCATATCCGCGGCCAGCTGCTTCAGCTTCTTGGGCGAGAGATAGCCGGCGCCGCCCTGCAGCTCCGTGAGGGAGGGCAGCGTGAAGTTGTCAAAGATGCTGGCGTGGATCATCAGCGCCTCGTTGTCCCTGTCCTTGGGCACGTAGGCCATGTTGCTCCGGAGGGCCCCGGTGGATTTTTTGATGTCGACCCCCTCCGCCGCCAGGCGGACAGCGCCGCGGGAGGGCTTCAAAAGCCCGAATACGGCCTTGCCCACCGAGTGGATACCGGAGTCGGAGAGGCCGCAGAAGCCGAGAATTTCGCCCTCGTGGACGTCGAAGGACACGTCCTCGATTTCGCCGGGAACCGTCAGATCGCTGACGCTCAGGACGACGTCGTCCTTGTAGTCCGGCTTCATGTCGGCGCGGTAGTAGTCGCCGCTGATCTCGCGCCCGACCATCATCCGCTTGATCTCCTCCGGCGTCGTCCCGGCCGAGGCCACGTCACCGACGACCTCGCCGTCCCGCAGGACGGTGATCGAGTCGGTGATGCGGATGAGCTCCTCCACATCGTGGGTGATGACGATGACGGAGCGGCCCATGGACTTGAGCTTTTTGATCAGCTCGTAAAGCTTCGTCCTGTTGTTCATGGACAGGGACTGGGTGATCTCGTCCAGCAGCAAAAGCTGCGGGTCCACGGACAGGGCCCGCGCCAGCTCGATCATTTTCCGCGTCTCGATCATCATGCCGTCCGTCAGCTTGTTCAGCGGCACCTTGGGCAGGTTCCATTTTTCAAACTGCTCGGCGGCGGCCTTATTGAGCGCCTTCAGGCTGACGACGCCGTTTTTCGTGAACTGGCCCGTCCTGCCCAGAAAGACGTTGACGCCCGCCGGCAGGCTGCCGACGACGCCCAGCTCCTGCATGACCATGGAGATCCCGCGGCAGTTGGCGTCCGTGGGGCTGCGGGGGCAGTAATCCCGGCCGTCCAGCAGCATTTCGCCGGAGTCTCTCGGGTACAGGCCGGCGATCTGGGAAATGAGGGTGGACTTGCCGGAGCCGTTTTCGCCGATGAGCCCCTTGATTTCGCCTTTTTTCACGCTGAAGCTGATGTTCCTGTTGGCGTGGGTCGGGCCGAAATATTTGTTGAGGTTTTTGATCTCAAGAATTGTTTCCGCGTTCATTTCACGACCCCCTTGACGCCTCTCTGGCCGAAGATGCCGAACACGATCATGAAGGCGCCGAGAAACGCCTCCTGCAGCGTGCCGGACGGTATGCCCAGTATTGTCAGCAGATTGAAAACGCCGTAAATGACGACGGCGCAGATCGGCACCGCGACGATGATATTGAGCCTTTTCTGCAGCACCTGCGCCAGCAGGACGATCGCCAGCGGCTGGAAGACCATATAGATGCTTGTGAGGCCCGTCTTCACCGTCGTGCGCCCGGCGAAGCTCTGCTGCACGACGGCGGCGAGCCCGATAAATAATCCGGCGATCACGCCGACCCACAGGAGCGTTTTCAGGATATTGATGCCCAGCGCCTTGGCCACGTCCTTGTTGCCGCCCAGCGCCCGGATGTTCAGGCCCACGGTGGTCCTGTTGTAAATGATGTATGCCACGATAAATCCCACGGCGACGAGGACGAGGCTCCACGGCATCTTGCCAAGAAGCCGGAGGCCCTTGTCCATATCCGTATAAATGAGCGACGAGGTCGTTTTATTGACCTTGAGGGCGACAGCCAGGGCCTCGTAGACCATCGCCAGGCTGATGCCGGCGATCCACGACGGTATTTTCGTAAAGGCAAAAACGTTGAAGTTGATAAACGTCAGCAGCGCTCCGACGATCAGGCCCCCGAGTATGACGCCCGGAAATCCCAGCCAGTTGCCGAAGAGCGTGGTCGAGAAAGAGCCGAGCACGAGGATCGCGCCGATGGACAGGTCCGTATATCCGCAGGCAAACAGGAAGCAGAGCCCCCAGGCCACGAATATGGGCCAGATCGTATGCGAAATGATAACGCCGATATTTGCCGGGTCGAGGAATTTGTTATCCCCCACGATAAAATTGAAGATGACTGCAACAACGACGATCGCCGCGATCAGAATTGCGGCAAAGACGACCGGATTATGATGCTTTTCCTTTGCCGGGTCCTTTGTTGGTTGTAATGTTTGCATGAAGCTTTACCCCTATTCCTGCTGATATGGAGCATGTCGGTATCCGGAACAGCCTGCCTAAAAGGCAGGCTGTTCGGCCGGTTTCCGGTTTATACAGATGCGTTTCAGCCGACTGTCGGCAGGTTGTGCGCCGTCAGGAGCGCGTTGAGCGTCAGGCCGCTGTCCAGCAGATCGACATATGTCTGATAGGTGACGCTGGAGTTGTATCTCCAGCAGAGGTTCTTCAGCATATCGTCGGTGATGGGGTTAACGCCGTCGGTGGTGAAAATAGACATGTACGCGTCAATGTTCGCGCTGTCGACCTTAAAGCAATTGTTGCGCAGCTCCGGGGCTTTGCCGTTCTGGTCCTTGATGGGGTGGCCGTCCAGGTAATTCAAAAGGAGCGTCGGGGCGATATAGGAGGCCAGGAAGAGGCCGTCCGCGCCCGCCTTGACGGTGCCGTCCTTGATGTAGCCGGCAGAGTGCTTGTCGACGCCGGACAGATAGATGTTCACCTTGCCCGTCAGGCCAAGGTTGTCCAGCGCGGAAACGGCGCCGGGGACATAGTCGCCGACCATCGCGTACACGGCCTGTACGTCCTTGTTGGCCGAGAGCATATCCTCGGCCTTCGCCGGGGCTTCGGAGGCGTCGGTGCAGCGGGCGTTCGCCAGAACGGTGCCGCCTTTGGCCGTGAATTCTTCCGTAAAGCCCTGCAGCCGCAGGTCCTGCGTGGTGTCGCCGATGTTGCCGCCGAGAATGACGGCCGTTTTGCAGCCGTCGGCGATGGCGATGTCGGCGACGGTTTTGCCGTCCTCAACGAGATCGTTGGCGATGCTGCCGACGTAGTAGGGGTTGCTGTCGGCAAGCTTTGCGCGGTCGGCGTCGCTGCCGACGAAGGTGTTGATGACGAAAGGAACCTTTGCGTTCTGGGCCGTCTGGGCCATCTGCAGCAGATTCGTCACGCCCGCGGCCTGAAGGTCGAGGCCGTTGACGCCCGCCGAGCAGAAGTTCTGAACGTTTGCCGATTCCTTATCGGGGGTAAAGTCGTCGCTGGCTCTCATGGTCGTGCTGCCGAGCACCTTGAAGACATACTCGCCGTTATCGCCGAACTGGTCCAGGACAGGAACGCCCGAGCCCCATGTGTTGATGCCGATTTTATACGATGTGGTGACGGATGCCGGCGGCGCGGACGATGAGGCGGAGGCATCCGCGGAAGCCGACGCGCTGGGGGAAGCGCTCGGGGTTGTCGTCGCCGTCGAGCCGCAGGCCGAAACGACGACGGAGAAGCTCAGGATGATCGCGAAAATGGGTGCAATTTTCCTTGTTAAACCTCTGAACATTTCTACTTTCCTCCATTTTTAACTTGCTGCAACTAAAATTAAATTGAACAATGTCTGTTTCCCGTTACCACCTCCATAGAGAGCACATATGAAAACCTCCGGGCCGGCTTCCGGACCGGGAGAATCATTGCGGGGTCTAAACAAGCGATTTTGCGAACAAATAAAACGGTAAAAAAAGGCGCTTCTTCTTAATGCAGAGGGTGTTTTATAAGAAATATATAATTATTGGATGGATTGCCTGCTCATTTATGGTACATCACACAGTCCTGATAGGCAAGAATTTCCGCTAATTTAAAAACATAATTTATTGACCTTTGGTTATTTTTGATGACTACGTTAAAATTATAACATAGATCGGAAACATGGTAAAGATGTTGTTTTTTTGACGTAAAAAGTCACATTCCGCCTGGGAATGTGACTTTTCGTATTTTGGGGTAACGGCTGCTCTTGTACCGGGGCGGTGTCAGGCCAGCCGCGAAAGCTCGCCGTTGACCTGGGCGGCGATGCCGGTGAGGGTTTCCGTGATTTTTTTGCGGGCCGCCTCATCCATGCGGATCGTCGGCCCCGAGACGCTGATGGCGCCGATGGGGTCGCCCTTTTTGTAGTACAGGGGCGCGGCGATACAAATGACGCCCTGCTCGTATTCCTCAAAATCGTAGGCGACGCCGGCGTTCAGTATCCTGTCCATTTCGGCAAGCAGGGCGGGCCTGTCCGTAAGCGTCCTGTCCGTGTAGGGCGTCATGACGACGCGGCCCAGCAGCGCCTCGGCCTTGGCCCGGTCCATAAACGCCAGGATCGACTTGCCGATGGCGGTGCAGTAGACGGGCAGGCGCGCGCCCACGCTGGTGCTGATACGGATCGAATGGGAGCTCTCCTTCTTGGCGATATAGACGATCTCCGTCTTGTCCAGAACGGCCAGATTTACCGTCTCGCCGGTGAAATCCAGCAGAGAATTGAGATACGGCTCGCAGATCTCACTGAGCCCGTGCCGGGCCTGGACCGCTAGCGAAAAAAGCTCCAGGCCCAGGCGGAGCCGCCCCGTTTTCTCGTTTTGCTCGAGGAAGCCCTCCGCCTTAAGGGTATTGACGATGCCGGCCGTGGTGGACTTGTGTAGGCCGACCATGCGGCTGAGCTCGGCCAGGCCGAGCTCCGGATTACCGGTAAAGCATTTTAAAATAGCGACCGCTCTCGAGACAGACTGAATCAAGGGCTGCTGTCTGGCGCTGTCTTCTGACATATGATCCGCTTCCTTTCGACACATTTTACCATATGGGGTTTTTCCGCGCAATAACCTGTGCCTGGCGCCTGCCGGCAGCCGCCCAAACGGGTGCCGAAAAACAAAGAAATAGGGTCGACATCGGCCGTTTGGGCACATATTACTAAAAAACAATATATTTTACAGAAAAAAGTCACAATGATATTCTGATATTAATGAAACAAACTGTGAAAATTGTGTAATCTGCGAATAGCTTTTTTCCCCAGACCCTGCTAAACTGATTCTCGTGATGTACGACATTATAGCACGATAGACTATAATGTCAAACGTTTTCGAGGAGGGCTTTTTATGAAAAAGACGATTTTGGATTTAAACAGAATGGCTGCGGCGGGGGAAAGGATTACATATCTGACCGCTTACGATTACCTGACCGCCAAGTATCAGGAGCGCGCCGGCGTCGAGATGATCCTTGTCGGAGACTCCATGGGGATGGTCACGCAGGGCTATGAAACAACATTTCCGGTGACGATGGACGATATGATCAGCGCCAGCCGCGCGGTGCGGCGCGGCGCGCCCGGCACCTTCGTGGTCGGGGATATGCCGTACATGTCCTATCAGGTCTCCGACGAGCAGGCCGTGGAGAATGCGGGCCGGTTCGTCAAGGAGGCAGGGTGCGACGCCGTCAAGCTGGAGGGGTGCACGCCATCGATCGTACAGCGGGTCCGGGCCATCGCCGAAGCGGGCATCCTGGTGTCGGGCCATATCGGACTGACGCCGCAGTTCGCCGGGCAGCTGGGCGGGTACAAGGCGCAGGGCCGGACGGCGGAGAACGCCCTCAAGCTGCTGGATCAGGCGCAGGCGCTGGAAAAAGCGGGCGCGGCGATGATCCTTGTGGAGGGCGTGCCGGCTATTGTGGGCAAGGCCATCACAGAGCGGGCGGGCATTCCCATCCTGGGCATCGGCGCCGGCTCCTACACCCACGGCCAGCTGCTCATTTACGCGGACATGGTGGGCATGTACGACAACTTCACGCCGAAATTTGTCCGGAAATACGCGGACGTGGGGGCCGAGCTGCTCCGGGGCTTTACCGAATACTGCAAGGACGTCAAGGAAGGCCGGTTCCCGGACGACCGGGAGCATTCCTACAAAATTTCCGGCGACGAGGCCGCAAAGCTCGACGAGCTGCTGAAGAAATAGCGCCGGCGAAAGGGGGAACGGACTGTGAAGATAACGGATTACAAAACGTATGCCGTCAACGCGGCGTACCGCAATCTGATTTTTGTTAAGGTGTTTACCGACGAGGGGCCCTACGGTGTCGGCGAGGCGACGATCGAATGGAAGACGAACGCCACCCTCGGCGCGTTTGAGGATTTGCGGCCTTATGTCATCGGCAAGGACCCGCGGAGGATCGAGTGGTTTTTCTTCGACTGCTTCCGCCAGTCCTACTGGCACACGGACCCCTGCACGCTCTCGGCCATCGCGGCGCTGGAGATAGCCTGCGTCGATATCACGGGGAAGCTGTACAACATGCCGGCCTACCAGCTTTTCGGCGGCAAGGTCCACGACAGGATCAAAATCTATGTCAACGGCTGGAGCCGGGACGCCAGGACGCCCGAGGAATTCGCCGCCCACGCCAGGGAAGCTGTCCAAAAGGGCGCCAAGGCGCTGAAGTGGGACTTCTTCGGCAAGAGCTACCTGAACATCACCCACGAGGCCATGGACCGGGCAGTGCGCACCATGGCGGCGGTCCGGGAGGCGGTGGGGCCGGAGGTCGACCTTTTAGTGGAAGCCCACGGGCGGTTCAATTTACATACGGCCCTCAAGGTGGCGAAAGAGCTGGCCCCGTATAAGCCGTTTTTCATGGAGGAGCCCGTCCTCACGGATATCGTGGAGGACACGGCGGAGTTCCACAAATACAGCCCCGTGCCGGTGGCGGCGGGCGAGCGGCTTTTCGGCAAAACGGTATTCCGGGAGCTCATTCATAAAAACGGCGCCGATTATGTCCAGCCGGACCTTTTGCACTGCGGCGGGATGAACGAGCTCAAGAAAATCGGCGTCATGGCGGAGGTGCAGAACATTCAGCTCGCGCCGCACAACCCCAATGGGCCCGTTGCGACAGCGGCGACGCTGCACGTCTGTGCGACGCTGCCGAACTTCGAGTTCCTTGAAATGATGAACGACGCGCCGTACCGCGGCCAGATATCCACCGAGAACCTGACGGTGGAGGACGGTTATATCATCGTGCCGGATACGCCGGGGCTCGGCATCGACATCATCCCCGAGGAGTGCGATAAGTATCCGCAAAAGGTGACGCCGCAGATCATCTTCAGCGGCGCTTTTTGAGGTGACGATGCTGTGAGATATCCAAGGCCCGCATACGGGGACAGCGCCGTGAAGACGGAAAAGGTGCCCGTCCTGTACGGCAGCGGCGCCGTCGAGGTGCCGAAATTTGACACGCCGATTTCGCCGAGAGAAAACTTCCGCCGCGCGGCGGCGCGGCAGGCACCGCTCTGGGTGCCCAATTCTCTGACGGATTTCCAGAATCTGATGACGCTGGATGTGGTGGCCGGCGACGTGCGCGGGATGCAGATGCACACCGATTTCCGCCGGAACGCCAGGGAAGACTACGTGTTCATCGATTGGTTCAAAAACTCCTGGACCTGGGTCTGCTCAGCGGGCGGCGCCATGCTCACGCCGGGGACGCGGCTTTTGGACGACATTACCGAATGGGAGCGCGCCGTCCAATGGCCGGATTTGTCCGAATGGGATTTCAAAACGCCGGCCGAAAGGTTCATGAAAAACGACGACGATCCGGCCAAGGCTTTGCACTACGACATCGGCCGGGGCGCCACGGAGCGGCTGATTGCCGTTCTGGGAGGCTACACGGAGGGAATGCTGGCGCTGGCCATGGAGCCGGAGGCCGTCAGGGACTTTCTGGAGCGCTTTGCCGACTTTGAGATCGAATTGTTTGAGCTCCTGTACGGGCTGTACCCTCTGGACATGGTGACGTATCACGATGACTGGGGGACGGAGCGCGACACGTTTTTCTCGGAAAAAATGCTGGAGGAGATCGTGTTTCCGCCCACGAAGCGGATCATCGACCATATAAGGTCCAGGGGCGTGGCCTTCGAGCTGCACAGCTGCGGCAACATCACGCGGTTTCTCCCTTATATGGTGGCGCTGCAGGCCGACTTCCTGCAGATCCAGCGCCGGGCCGTCGACATCCCCGCCATGAAGGAGAAGTACGGGGAGAGCATCGGCTTTAACACCGGGATCGAGGGGATGGCGCCCGGCGCTGCCTATACCGCCGGGGAGATTGCGCGCATGGTCAAAAACACGGTGGACCTTTACGGAAAACACGGCGGCTTTTACGCAACGGTCAGCCCTCAGGAGCCCATGCAGCTGTGGGAGACGCTCGCGGAGCTTTACGCCTGCAGCCGGGAATATTACGAGGCCCAGCAAAACAAGAGCACAGTTTTCAGTATGGAGGAAAAATGAGTTAGGAGGAAAATTAATGAAAAAGGCAATTGCTATCGTCTTCGCGCTGGTCTTAGTCTTTTCCCTGTTTGCCTGCGGCACAGCGGCAAACACGGCGACTCAGAGCGGAAGCCCCGCCGCGCCGCCCCCGTCGGGCGCATCGCCGGCCTCGCCGGGCGAAACGTCCGACGCGCCCTCCACCGCCCCCGCCGCCCCCGTCGATCCGCTCAATACGGATACGGCGGGAAAACCGACCGGCGGCATCATGCGCATCGTCTGCACGGCGGAAGGCGCCAACCCCATCGGCGTGCCCTGGCTTGTCTTCGGCGTCGATACGGCGCTGCTGATCCCCGTCTGCGAAACGCTGGTATTCGAAAGAACAAACGGCGACATCGTGCCTTTCCTCGCTTCTTCCTACAAAATTGACCTGGACAACAAGCAGGTCGTCCTCGACCTGCGCCAGGGCATCAAATTCACCGACGGCTCTGACTTCAACGCCGACGCCGTGGTCTGGAACCTGTTAAACGATAAGAAGGCCAATTACCTGAGCACCGCCGTGACGGACGTCGTCAAGCTCGGCGACTATCAGGTGGGGCTCAAATTCGAGAAATACGCCAACGACATCCTGTCGGCGCTGGCGTCCCACTCCAACGCCGTGATCTCCAAGGCGTCCTATGAGAAAAACGGCGAGGAATGGGCCAAGGAAAATCCTGTCGGTACGGGCCCGTTCATGCTCAAGAGCTATACCCACGGCGCGTCCATATCCTATACGAAAAATTCGGACTACTGGCAGAAGGGCAAGCCGTATCTGGACGGCATCGAGTATGAGTTCATCCGCGACGTCATGACTCAGAACGTGGCCATGCAATCCTCCGGCGAGCAGAGCATCGACGTCCTCGACACGACCAACGGCGAGCAGGTCGCCACGCTCAAGCAGATGGGCTTTAATGTGAACCTCATGCCCATCGGGCCGATCTCTCTCGTTCCCAGCAGCCTGGATCAGAGCTCTCCGCTGAGCAAAAAAGAGGTTCGAGAGGCCATTTCCTACTGTCTGGACCGTCAGTCCATCGTCGACGCCAGGGGCTTCGACGTTCTGACGCCCGCCTATCAGTTCATCGGCCCGGCCTGGAACGGCCATCTGCCGGACTCCTACAACCTGTCGTACAACCTGGATAAGGCCAAGGAGCTCATGAAGCAGGCCGGCTATCCCGACGGGTTTACAACGACGCTGTACGCGCAGCCGGCCCTGGCGGATAAGGACGCCGCGGTCGCCATCCAGAGCATGCTCGGCCAGATCGGCATCAAGGCGGAGCTGCAGTTCCCGGACAGCGGGGGCTATTCGGCCATCCGCAAAAACGGCTGGGACGGCCTTTTGATCCAGCACACCAGGTCTCTGACGCAGATCGTCAGCTCCTTCAACTTCTATTTCGGAAAAACACAGATGCTGCTGTCCAGCCTGTGGTATCCCGATAACATGGAAGCGGCGATCCAGGAGGCCATGACAACCCCCGACAACAAGACGCAGCTGGAAACGCTGTCCAAGATGATCTACGACAACATGCTGATCGTCCCCGTCTACAACCTGGTGGACTGCTGGATCGCCAAGGCGAATATCCAGGGCGCCGATTTCACCAATTGGGGCTCCAGCACCATGTATCTGGCGGCGGACGCCTACATGACGAAATAGCGGTACATATTTCAAACGGCCGAGGGGAAGCCGTCCGGCTTTCCGGCGTCTTCCCCCGGCCGCCTTTGGGCAGAAGGAGAATACGATGCTGAGTTATATTCTTCGGCGCTTGCTGCACGCAATCGTCATTATTGTTTTAGTGAGCTTCTCTGTTTTCGTCATGGTCAGGGCGCTCCCCGGCGACCCCATCGAGATGCTGGTCACGCAGAACGTGATGGTAACGCTGACGCCGGCGGACATTCAGGAAATGCGGCATGAAAAGGGCCTGGACCGCCCGGTGCTGGTCCAGTACGCCGATTGGCTGAGCAAGGTGGTCCAGGGAAATTTCGGCCTGTCCATCATGCACAACTACGATATCGGCAAGGAGCTTGCCAGCAGGGTGACGGTGTCGCTCCTGCTGGGGCTGACGGCCTTTGTCATCAGCCTGCTCGTGGGACCTCTGCTGGGCGTGATCAGCGCGATACGGCGGGGAAAGTTTATCGACAATCTTGTCGCGGTGCTTGCGAATATCGGTATCACGGCGCCGCAGTTCTGGGTGGGTATTCTGTTCATCTTTTTGTTTGGGTTGAAGCTGAAGTGGCTCCCCAGCTACGGGTATACGCTGCCGTGGGACAATTTCGGCATGAGTGTCAGGCAGAGCATCATGCCCGTTGTCGTCATTGCGCTGGGGCCGATCGCTTCTTCGGCCCGGCAGATGCGCTCCAGCGTCCTGGAGACGCTGGGCGAGGACTACATACGCACCGCCTGGGCCAAGGGTCTCAATGAGAAAAAGGTCATCCTGCGGCACGTGATAAAAAACTCGCTCATGCCGGTCATCACGCTGCAGGGCACCATGCTGCGGCTTATCGTCGGCAGTGCCGTCGTTGTTGAGACCGTTTTTGTCATTCCGGGCATGGGCAAGCTGATGGTCGATTCGATGCTGGCCAACGACTATCCCGTCGTCCAGGCGGTGACCCTGGTGATGACGCTGATCGTTGTCTTTTCCAGTCTGATCGTCGATTTGCTGTATGGCTGGATCGACCCGCGTATTCAATATGAATAGGGGGCCGGAGAATGAATATTGAACTTGAGAAGACGCCAGCCGCTGTGCCGGCGGAAAGCCAGAGTGAAGAACTTGACGTCGTCAGGGAAGAGCTGCTTCCTCCGGTCAACGAATTTAAAAGATTTGTCAAGGTCTTTTTCAAGCGAAAGGTCGTTTTTGTCGGTTTTGTTTTGGTTGTTCTGATGCTTCTCATGGCGGTCTTCGCGGGCGTCATCGCGCCATATGGGCCGTATGACCAGGACCTGCACAACGTCCTGGCCGCGCCGGGCGGCGCGCATCTGCTGGGCACGGACGCCTTGGGGCGCGACCTGCTGAGCCGGATCATCTACGGCTCTCGCGTGGCGCTCTCCGTCGGCATATTTACGGTCCTCGTGTCGGCGGCCGTCGGTACGCTCATCGGACTGATCGCCGGCTACGCCGAGGGTGCCGCCCAGGTGATCATCATGCGCCTGACAGACGCGATGATGTCCATCCCGAACCTGGTTTTCTCTATCATTATCGTGAGTCTGTTGAGGGCCGGTGTCCCCGGTGTGGTGCTGGCCATTGCTTTCACGCTGCTGCCGGGGTATATCCGCCTTGTCAACGGGCAGGTGATGTCCGTCAAGCAGAACGATTACGTCATGGCCGAGCGGTCCATGGGGACAAGGAAGGCCCGGATTTTATTCCGGCACATCCTGCCCAACTGCCTGTCGCCGCTCATCGTCCAGATGACGATGATGATGGGCGTGGCGATCCTGCAGGAGGCGTCCCTGAGCTTTTTGGGGCTCGGCATCCTGCCGCCGACGGCGGCCTGGGGCAGCCTGTGCTACGACGGGTACAAATATCTGATGATGCGGCCGCTCTTGTCCATCGCGCCGGGGCTTGCCATCATGATACTCGTCTTCGCTTTCAACATGGTCGGCGACGGCCTGCGCGATGCGCTGGACCCGAAGCTGCGCGGCACGTCATCCAACTGACGGGAGGGATACGTATGGGAAGACTGTTAACCGTCAGCGGGCTGACGACGGAGTTCAGGACGGAGCGCGGCATCGTCAAGGCCGTCAACAACGTGTCCTATCACGTGGACGAGGGCGAGATCATCGGCCTGGTGGGCGAGAGCGGCTGCGGGAAGTCCGTCAGCCAGCTGTCCGTCATGCAGCTCGTTCCGAACCCGCCGGGGAAGATCGTGGCCGGCTCGGCCGAGTTCGAGGGCGAGGATATCTTAAAGCACGCCAGGAACAGCCGGGAGATGTGCGCCATCCGCGGCGGAAAGATCTCCATGGTGTTCCAGGAGCCGATGACGTCCTTGAATCCGGCCATGACGATCGGCCGGCAGATGTCCGAGGTGATGATCGAGCACCTCGGTATCGACAGGAAGGAGGCGCGCGAGCGCAGCATCGATATGCTGCGGCAGGTGGGCATCCCCGATCCGTCAAAGCGGATCGACGATTATCCGCACCAGCTCTCGGGCGGCATGCGCCAGCGCGTCATGGTGGGCATGGCGATGCTGTGCCATCCGAAGCTGATCATCGCCGACGAGGCCACCACGGCCCTGGACGCGACGATCCAGGCACAGCTGCTGGAGCTCCTTTACGAGATGGTGAACAAATACCACACGGCGCTGGTCATGGTGACGCACAACCTGGGCATCGTGGCGCGGTATGCCCACCGCATCAACGTCATGTACGCCGGCCGGATCGTGGAGTCCGGCACGGTGCGGGAGATCTGGGCCAACCCGCTGCATCCGTACACGGAGGGGCTTTTGAGCTGCGTGCCGAAGCTGGGAGAGCGGCTCGTGCCCATCAAGGGCATGCCGCCGTCGCTCATCAACCGCCCGGCCACGTGCCCGTTCCTGCCCAGATGCCGCCGCCGGACAAAGAGGTGCTTTACGGCGCCGGCGCATGAGCTTGAGCACGTGGAGGGGGAGCACTATGTGACGTGTCCGTCAAAGCTGGGAGGTGGGGAGAGATGAGCCCGGTGGAAAAAGGCAATATAGTGGACGTCGCTAACCTTCGGATGTATTTCCCGG
>NZ_FQXV01000014.1 GCF_900130065.1 Sporobacter termitidis DSM 10068 | reverse complement strand
TACATGGACATGTACCGCAAGGGCATGATCGATATCGACAGCCTTCTGACCCATCGGTTCACCCTGGACCAGATCAAGGAAGCCCTGGAGGACTCCCTGAAGGGGGCACTGAAAAACGTCGTCGTCATCGGGGGAGAGAAATAGATGGGTACAGCGGTCAAATTAACGGACGAAGAAAAACGCGTACTCGACGGCGGAGACGGGGCCATCCCGCAGGTCTGCATGCAGTATCTGGTGGAGATGTGCGAGATCGCCGGAGCGGAAAAGCTGGTGGACCTGGACGGCACGGGGGACCTGCACACGCCGGGCAATCAGCTGTCGCCCTTTTACGGCTTCTCCCTGGAGGAGCTGGAAAAGCTGGCGGCGTCCGGGGCGTACTTCAAGATTCCCACCTTCGCCAACAAGTCCCCCTTCCCGGAGCAGGCGCCGATCCACGGCTGGGAAAACTGCAACATCTGCTCCTATCAGAACAGGGACAACAGGCAGGACGACCCGGCGTTTCATGAAAAGGCCCTGCACGAGGACTTCTTCAGGCTTTACAGGAAGATGGGGATGATGACCTCCCACTCCTGCGCCAATTATCTCACCATGACGTATCTGCCCTCCGTGGGGCAGCACTGCTCCTGGTTTGAGAGCTCGCAGATCCCTTATTGCAACGCGGTGCTTGGCGCGCGCACGAACTTTGACGGTACCTTCGCCACCTGCTTTCTGGGCAAGGCGCCCTACTACGGCATGCATATCACCGAGAACAGGTACGGCACCGTGCTGGTGAAAACGGACCGCCTGATCCAAACGGATATGGAGTGGGACGTGTTCGGCTTTGCCGTGGGCGCGGACGTGGCGTGCGAGGTGCCGGTGCTGACGGGGACGGGGAAACCCACGACGACGCAGTACCAGAAGCTCAACTCGGCCATCCACACGGGGGGCGGTGTGAGCATGTACCACATCCCGGGGAGCACGCCGGAGGCGCCGACGCTGGAGTGGGCGCTGGGGGGCAAAAAGCCGAAGCGTGAGACGCTCATCGGCGAAACAGAATTAAAAAAGGCGTACGACACGCTGAACTTCCACACAAGCGACAATGTGGACATGGTATACCTGGGCTGCCCGCACCTGAACATCGTGGACGTGATGCTTTTGGCGCGGAAGCTGGAGGGCAAAAGGTGCAGAATCCCGCTGTGGATCATGACGGCGCCGTGGCTGTACGACGTGGCGAAGAACCTGGGCTATGCCAAGGTCCTGGCGGACGCTGGGGCGCTCCTCATGTCGGGGGCGTGCCTGGCGGCGATGGGGGCCGTGCCGGAGGGTGTCAGGAACCTGGCCGTGGACACGGCGAAGCAGGCGTATTACATCACGGGGTGCTATCCGGACGACGAGAACAGGCTGCAGGTCTGCTACGGGTCCACGGACGACTGCATCGACGCGGCGCTGACGGGCCGCTGGCACGGGGAATGGAGGTAAGGGCATGAAAAAGATACGCATCAAGGGCCGCTGCGAATATCCTGGCTGCGTGGAGGCGGAGGCGCTGGTGTCGCCGATGCCGCTGCAGGGCTTTGCCAACGTGAGTCCTGGCAGGGGCTATACAACGGAGCGGAACCATCCGCTGTTTAAGGTGCCTTATACGGGCAAGGTCCTCGTCTATCCCTCGCCAAGAGGCTCAGGCGGCTTTATGGCCTACGGCAGAGGGCCGCTGAAGCCGGCGGCGTTTGTACACACGGTGGCCAGTTCCCTCACCGTTTTGTGTGCCCTGGCGGCCCATGTCCCCTGCATGACGGATTTTGAAGAGGACCCCATGGCGTTTATCGAGACGGGCGACATGGTGCTTGTCAACGCCGACGAGGGGTACATAGAGATCACGAAAAAAGACTAGTTATTAAGGGTGGCGCAGAGTGAACGGATATATTGTTGAACGAGAGAAAAAGACAGAGATCACGCGGACGACGGAGGTACTCGTGGCCGGCGGCGGTATTGCCGGCATCGCCGCCGCCATCGCCGCGGCGCGGAATGGGAAAAAGGTCGTCCTGTTAGAGCGCGAGTACGCGCTAGGTGGAATGGCGACACTGGGCCTTGTGACAATCTACCTGCCGCTCTGCGACGGCGAGGGCCGCCAGCTCGTCTTCGGCATCGGCGAGGAGCTTTTAAAGCTCTCCATCGCCCACGGGGCTGAGGCCAATCACCCCCACGCCTGGCTGGACGGCGATAGCCTGGAGGAGCGCATCAAAAACCGCTACATGACGCAGTTCAATCCGCATTTGTTCGCCCTCCGGGCCGAAGCGCTGCTCCTGGAGCTCGGCGTCACCGTCCTGTACGGGACGCTGGCCTGCGCGGTGACGACCGAGGGTGGAGCCATCACCTCCGTTGTCGTTGAGAATAAATCGGGCCGCTCCGCCATTGCGGTCGAATCCGTCATCGACTGCACGGGCGACGCCGATATCTGCCATCTGGCCGGCGCCAGGACGGCGCTGCATGACGGCGGGAACGGTCTCGCCAGCTGGTATTACTATTTCAGCGGCGGAAAAGTATCCCTGAAGATGTTCGGCCTGGCCGACGTTGTACCGGGCAGGGCTACTGAAAGGGAAGCCGGCGGGGAACAAAACGGCTTTGAAGCGGTGAAGGTCGAGAGCCTCGATAAAAACGTCCGGTTTTCCGGCGTCGACGGGGAAGAGCTCAGCCGCGCCGTTATCGCAGGGCACGGCAAGATGCTTGAGGATATCATGTCGCACCGCCGGGCAGATGAAGCGTTTGTCCCCGTAACGATATCGACGATCCCGCTGGTGCGTATGTCACGCCGGCTCGTGGGCACGTACACACTGGACGAGACGGAGAGCCGGAAATTCATGCCCGACAGTATCGGCATGACGGGCGACTGGCGAAAGCGCGGCCCGGCATACGAGCTCCCATTCAGGGCGCTGTACGGGACCGAGGTCAAAAACCTTTTGGCCGCCGGGCGGGATATCTCCGTGACGGACGCCATGTGGGACATCACCAGAGTGATCCCGCCCTGTGCCGTCACGGGGGAAGCCGCGGGCATGGCGGCGGCCATCGGCAGCGATTTCGCCCGGCTGGACGTGGCGGAGCTCCAAAAACGCCTGACCGCTCAGGGCGTGAAGCTCCACCTTGACTAAAGAGACAAAAATTGCGTGATAAAAGGAGAGATAAGGATTGCCGAAATCGAAACTGTCACCAAAGGAGAACTATCTGCGCCTGACCAGAGGAGAGCTGCCGGAGTACGTGCCGATCTACACCATGGGCTTTCCGGGCTACAACGACGAGGTCGCCTGCAAGATCGTCGGGCCGTCGCTGTTTGACGAGACGCATATCACACCGGCGCCCACCGGCCGCTATGATATCTGGGGCGTCAAGTACATCGCCAACCAGGAGACGAACTTTGCGTGCATCCCGGAGCCGAATAATTTTATCCTGGACGATATCACAAAATGGCATGAGGTGATCAAAAAACCGGAGCTGCCGGACGTGGACTGGGAGAAGCTGGCGAAGGCGGACTGCGAGCGCGTCGGGCTTGACCGCGCCAAATCCGCGGCGATGGGCGTCATCGGGCTGATGCCGTTCCAGCAGATCATCGCCTTTATGGGCTTCAGCAACGGGCTGATGGCGATTTACGAGGAGCCGGAGATCTTTGCGGAGCTGCTGAATTTCATGGTGGACGTGTATATGCCGATCGTGCAGGCGACGGTGGATCATTACGACGTGGATCTTTTGTACCTGCTGGACGATACGGCCACGGCGTTCAGTCCGTTCATCTCGCCGGAGCTGTACAGGAGCATCCTGAAGCCGGTCTATATGCGCCTGGCAAAGCCGGCTATGGACAGGGGGATACCGCTGCAGTTCCACAACTGCGGCCGCTGCGAGGATTTTCTGGACGACATGCTGGACTTCGGCGTGAAGATATGGGACCCGGCCCAGACGATGAACGATCTGGACGGCATCAAGAAAAAGTACGATAAAAAGCTGGCTTTCGCCGGCGGCTATAAATGGGCGCCGCCCGCCTCCTGGCCGGATGTGGACGAGGAGGAGATCCGGCAGACGGTCAGAGACTGCATCGATCGCTATGCGCCGGGTGGAGGCTTCGCTTTCTATGGCTCCGCGCTGGGCAAGTATGGCGACACGACGATTGAAAAAACCAACAAATGGATCAAAGAGGAAGCTTATATGTATGGGAGGGATTACTATATTAAATAAGCATTGCCGTTACCGGCAATGCTCCGCATGAGTTTGATTAAAGTAGCAGCAGAACCTGATCCAATGCTATAAAATTATAAGGAGGATATCTTATGAAAAAGGCAATCTCGGTTCTTCTCGCGCTGCTCGTAATCTTTTCCCTTTTCGCGTGTTCCGGTCAAGGCAGCGGTTCGTCGGCTTCCGCCTCGCCCAGCACCCCGGCGGCGTCTCCGTCTCCCTCCGCTGGAGCGGCCTCTTCGCCCTCAGCGCCGGCAACCTCCGACGTCTCGGCCAACGCAGATAAACTTGGGTTCTTCAGCGACGGCGTCGACCCGCATTCACGAAAAACATACAATCTCGTTTTTGCTTATCCGTATACACTGCTGCTGTTTCAGAAAATGGCCGACGCAATCAATCAGTTCTCGGACAAGCTTAATTTCAACAAGCTCACCACATCCACCGGCGAAAGCGATATGGATTTGTTTATTCAGAACCTCGAGACACTGAATGGACAGGACGTGGACGGTTACATTGTTATCATCGATCCCTCAACCAAGGAGCGTATCAAAGAGGTTCTGGACGAATTCGGGGTACCCTACATAGGCCTGTTCAACTCCGTGAGAGACAACAACGGCAGTGAGATTGTGCCCTGCATCGGCCTGAATCAGGAGGAAGCAGGCGCGACGACGGTCCAGTGGCTCTTTGACAACTATAAGACATACTGGGGCGACGTGGACATGTCGAAAATAGGTCTTTTGAATTTTACATTTTCGGTCAGCAGCGATTTGAATGACCGTGCCATCGGCGCCGAGGCCAAATACAAGGAGCTCGTTAAAAACGAGAATGTCTATACGGTCGACGGCGTGGTCGGGGATAAGAGTGCGCAGACAGGCTATAATCTCGCCTCGGCGACCTTTGCCGGACATCCGGAAATTCAGTACTGGTTTGTGGCCTCCTGCCTTGAAACATACGCACAGGGCGCCGCCCGCGCCGCCGATACGCTGAGCCTCAATAAGAACACCCTGATTACCGACGTGGGCAGCGATGTTCTGACGACCGAGTGGGATACGAACTATGAGGGCTGCTGGGTCTCCTGCCTGGCCATTTCCAACTATCTCTATGCGGCGCCGACAATATGCGGGCTCATCGCGATGATCGACGGCAAGGCCACACCGGAAACCTTGTGGTCCGGGCTTAAGCTCCCGACCGATAAGACCGCGTTCTATGCCACGGCAAACGAGATGATTACGAAAGACACCTACAAGGATTATTTCAACGAATACGCGCAGCTGGCCGGGGCCCCGCTGCCGTACGCCGACTAGCAGCGCCGCATCAGACAATATAAAGAACGGCACCGCGCGCCATAAAACGGCGTGCGGTGCCGTTCTTTATCATTTTTATATAATCTTTATATCAGCGGCCTACTCCTTCACGCCGGCTTTACGAGGAAATAATTATAATGGGAATCGTACATAGTATAGTTGCCTGTAAGAAAGGGAGTGGTTTTATGGGTGTTGTCCTGATTATTGTTGCGGTTATTGCGGCAGCGCTGCTCGGCTATCTTTTTTATGTCCTGTTCAGAGGTGAGCGCATATGAGCGACATTCTGATCTCGGATATATTCTTTATCCTGCTGCTGGTCGGCCTGTCGATCCCGCTCGGTATTTACATTTATAAGGTGATGACGGGTCAGCGCGTCTTTTTGACCCATGTATTCTCGCCCTGCGAGAAACTCATTTACAAAATGATGGGCGTGCGCGGAGAAAGCGAGATGACGCCGAAACGCTATGCCGGAGCTGTTCTGGCCCTGAGCGGTCTGGGGCTCGTAGTCGTTTTTCTCCTTCAGCTCCTGCAAAACCTTCTGCCGCTCAATCCGGAGCATATGAAAAGCGTACGCTGGGACCTGGCGCTGAACACCGCGGTCAGCTTCGTCACAAACACCAATTGGCAGGCCTATTCGGGTGAGACGACGCTTTCATACCTGACGCAGGGCCTGGGCCTGACCGTGCAGAATTTCCTGTCCGCGGGCGTCGGAATCGCCGTCCTGTTCGCGTTGCTCCGCGGCTTTGTCCAGAGGAAGCAGATCACCATCGGCAACTTCTGGCGGGATCTCGTGCGTGTGACGCTGTATGTTTTGATCCCCCTGTCCCTCGTCCTGGCCGTTTTACTGGTGTCCCAGGGCGTGGTGCAAACACTCAGCCCTTACGTACAGACGACGGCGCTCGAATCCGGCGCCGCCCAGACGATCCCTCTCGGCCCGGCGGCCAGCCAGATCGCCATCAAACAGCTCGGCACGAACGGCGGCGGCTTTTTCGGCGCCAATTCCGCTTTCCCATTTGAAAACCCCAACGCTTTTTCGAATCTGCTGCAGCTGCTCTCCATTCTGCTGATACCCGCCGCGCTGTGCGTTTCTTTCGGTAAGGCGGTCAGGGACAGCCGGCAGGGCCGGTCGATCTACGCGGCGATGCTCATTTTGTTTATTCTCTGCCTTGCCGGCGTCACGGCCAGCGAGCTTTCCGGCGGGCCGGTATACGGTGGTGTTACGACTGCCGGCAGCATGGAGGGCAAGGAGGTTATTCACGGCGTCGGCACCTCGGCGCTGTGGGGGACGGCGACGACGGCGGCCTCCAACGGTTCCGTCAACGCCATGCTCGATAGCTTTACGCCGCTGGCTGGTATGGTGCTCCTGTTCCTGATGCAGATCGGCGAGGTCGTCTTTGGCGGCGTCGGCAGCGGCGTTTACGGCATGCTGGCGTTTGTCATCCTCACCGTGTTTATCGCCGGGCTGATGGTTGGCCGGACGCCGGAGTACCTTGGCAAAAAGATCGAGCCGTTTGACATGAAAATGGTCTGTATCGTCGTGCTGACACCCGCGCTTTTTATCCTCTTTGGCACTCTGGCGGCGGTTTTGATGCCCCAGGCCGGCACGTGGCTGACAAATACCGGCGCCCACGGGTTTTCTGAAATCCTGTATGCTTTCTCATCCTTCGGCGCGAACAACGGCAGCGCGTTTGCCGGCTTCAACGCCAACACCGTTTTCACCAACGTGACCGGCAGCATCATCATGCTCGTCACGCGGTTTGTTCCCATGGTCGCCGTTATCTATCTGAGCGGCAATCTGTCGGGTAAAAAAATCGTGGCTGCCGGAGAAGGCACGCTGTCGACAAGCAACGCGCTCTTTGTCGGGCTCCTTATTGCCATCGTCCTGATTGTCGGCGCGCTGACCTTTTTGCCCGCGCTGGCGCTGGGCCCGATAGCCGATTACTTTACAGCCGTGAGATGAGGTGGAATTTATGAAAAATAAAGGCTCGACATCAAAAGCTTATCTGGACGCGATCGGCCAGTCCTTTAAAAAGCTCGCACCGGGCATCCAGCTTCGTAATCCCGTCATGTTCGTCGTCTATATCGGCGCGTTTCTCACAACGGCGCTGTGGATACTGACGTTTGCGGGAATACGGGACGAGAGCGCCGGCTACACGCTGGCCATCGCGCTGATCCTCTGGTTCACGGTCCTGTTTGCCAACTTCGCCGAGGCCATCGCTGAGGGACGGGGCCGCGCCCAGGCCGATACGCTCCGGAAAGCCAGGAAAGATGTGGGGGCCAGAAGACTGCGCTCCGCCTCCAATATCGACGATTACGAGGAGATGCAGTCCAGCGCCCTGAAAAAAGGCGATATCGTTTATGTCAAAGCCGGCGAACAGATCCCCATTGACGGCGAGGTCGTCGACGGCGCCGCCTCCGTGGACGAGAGCGCCATCACCGGGGAATCCGCCCCCGTCATCCGGGAGTCCGGCGGTGACCGCAGCGCCGTGACCGGCGGCACCACGCTTGTCTCCGACTGGCTCATTATCCGCGGTACCGCCGACCCCGGCGAGAGTTTTCTGGATAAGATGATCGCCATGGTGGAGGGCGCCTCCCGCAAGAAGACGCCCAACGAGATCGCGCTCCAGATTTTGCTCGTGACGCTCACGATCATCTTCCTCGTCGTCTGCGCCACGCTGCTGCCCTTTTCGGACTTTGCCAGCAGGCAGGCCGGAGCCGGCAGGGCCGTCTCCCTCACCAATGTCGTGGCGCTGCTGGTCTGCCTCGCGCCGACGACGATCGGGGCGCTTTTATCCTCCATCGGCATCGCAGGCATGAGCAGGCTCAATCAGGCAAACGTCCTGGCGATGAGCGGCCGCGCCATTGAGGCCGCCGGGGACGTGGACGTCCTGCTGCTGGATAAGACGGGCACGATCACCCTGGGTAACCGTCAGGCCAGCGAATTTCTCCCGGTGGAGGGCGTTTCCGAGCAGGAGCTGGCCGACGCCGCGCAGTTGTCCTCCCTGGCCGACGAGACGGCCGAGGGCCGGAGCATCGTGATCCTGGCGAAAGAGCGCTTCAATATCCGGGGCCGCGACATGTCCGCCCTCAACGCGGATTTCATCGAGTTCACGGCAAAAACGAGAATGAGCGGCATCGACTATCAGGGTAATGAGATCCGCAAGGGCGCCGCCGACGCCGTGAAAAATTACGTCCTCGGCAAAGGCGGCACTTACCCCGCGTCGTGCGACAGCATCGTCAAGGAGATCGCCGGCAAGGGCGGAACGCCGCTGGTGGTCGCGAAAAATGGAATGGTGCTGGGTGTCATCTACCTGAAGGACATCGTGAAAAACGGTGTCAAGGAGCGATTTGAGGACCTTCGGAAGATGGGTATCAAGACCATCATGATCACCGGCGACAACCCCATGACCGCCGCCGCCATCGCCGCCGAGGCCGGCGTGGATGACTTTCTGGCCGAGGCCACGCCCGACGCCAAGCTGAAGCTCATCCGCGACTATCAGGCCAAGGGCCATCTCGTCGCCATGACCGGCGACGGCACCAACGACGCGCCGGCCCTGGCCCAGGCGGATGTGGCCGTGGCCATGAACTCCGGCACTCAGGCCGCCAAGGAGGCGGGCAATATGGTCGATCTTGACTCGAGCCCCACGAAGCTTATCGACATCGTGCGTATCGGCAAGCAGCTCCTGATGACACGCGGGGCGCTGACGACCTTCAGCGTCACCAACGACATCGCCAAATACTTTGCCATCATTCCCATCCTGTTTTTCGGGATTTACCCGCAGCTGAGCGTTTTGAACTTCATGGGCCTCACCAGCACGGCCAGCGCCATTTTATCGGCAATCATCTATAACGCCCTGATCATCGTCGCGCTGATCCCGCTCTCCCTGAGGGGCGTCAAGTACAGGGAGACGTCCGCGGGCAATCTTTTGAAAAGAAACCTGCAGATCTACGGTCTGGGCGGCATCGTCGCTCCGTTTATCGCCATCAAGCTGATCGACATGCTCCTGACCGTCAGCCATATCGTGTGAGGTGAAAGACAATGAAAAGATTCTGGAAAGCGCTGCGGCCCGTGCTGGTCTGCTTTCTCATCATGACAGTCCTGTGCGGCCTTGTTTACCCCGGCGTGGTGACGGCCATTGCCCAGGCGGCCTTCCCGGCTCAGGCCAACGGCAGCATCGTGACGGTGACGCTGAAGGACGGGACAAAGAAAGAATACGGCTCGGCGCTGATTGCGCAGGAGTTCACGAAGCCGCAGTACCTGATTGGCCGGCCGCTCGGCGCGACGAACCTGAATCCCGCCGGCGCGGACGAGAAAAAGAAGGTACAGGAGCGTATTGCCTGGTGGCACGGGTTTGATCCGGCGAATACGGCGGATATCCCCTTGGACCTTGTCACGGCCTCCGGCAGCGGCGTTGACCCGAACGTCTCACCCGCCGCGGCGGAATATCAGGTGGCGCGCATCGCAAGAGTCCGGGGCCTCGGCGAGGACAGCGTCAGAGCGGTGATCGCTGAATACACCGCCGGCAAATTCCTCGGCTTCTGGGGCGAGCGTGCCGTCAACGTCCTGAAGGTCAACCTGGCGCTGGACGGCTTGATTTAAAAACCGCAAAACGATATATTTAAGGCGGAAAATCGTATTCCCGTCTGATCGCTGAGGTGAATTAAATGACAGAGGACTATGACGGCCGCCCCGACCCCGACGCGCTGCTGGACAGCATTCTTTCGGAGGAGCCGACCCGGGAGGGGACGTTGAAGATATTTTTCGGCTACGCCGCGGGCGTCGGGAAAACGTACGCCATGCTGGACGACGCCCGGGAGCAGCGGCGAAACGGCGCGGACGTCCTGGTGGGGTACGTGGAGCCGCACACGCGCCCCGAGACGATGGCGCTGCTGGAAGGCCTGCCCGTTCTCCCGCCCCTGACGGTGCCCTACAGGAACATCGCGCTCAGGGAGTTCGACCTGGACGCCGCCCTCCGGAGAAAGCCGGAGCTTGTCCTCGTCGACGAGCTGGCCCACACCAATGCCGAGGGTGTCCGGAACAGAAAAAGATATCAGGACATCGAGGAGCTTTTAAAGGCCGGCATCAACGTTTCGACGACGGTCAATGTCCAGCATATCGAAAGCCTCAACGATATCGTCCAGAACATTACGAAGGTCCAGGTGCGGGAAACGGTCCCGGACTACGTGTTTGACCGGGCGGACATGGTCAAGCTCATCGACATTGAGCCTGATGAGCTCCTGCGGCGCCTTGAGGAAGGGAAGATTTACCGCCCGGAGCGGGCTGAAACCGCCATGCGGAATTTTTTTACCAGGGAGAACCTCCGCCTGCTCCGCGAAATCGCCATGCGCAAGGCCGCCGACCGCATCAGCCACGTCAACCAGAGTGAAAAGCGCATGGCCGGCAAAATGGCAAGCACCAAGCTGCTTGCCTGCATCGGGCCCTCGCCGTCGTCGGCAAAATGCATCCGCTGGACGGCGAGGACGGCGGAGGCTTTTCACGCCCCGTGGGTGGCGGCGTACGTTGAGTGCCTGGAGAACAGGGAAGTCACCGAGGAGGACAAAAAAGACATCCGGGCGAACATGGACCTGGCCGAGGAGCTGGGCGGAGAAATCGTGACGCTGAACGGCGACACCCTGGCCACCGTGATCGCCGGTTACGCCAGGATGTCCGGCATCACCAATATCGTCATCGGGAAGAGCCGAAACAAAAAAACGCTCTTTAACAGATTTGACGCGGATTTGGAGGATAAGCTCATCGCGCTGATCCCGGGGATTGAGATTCATATCATCCCGGGAAACCTACCGGCGCGGGCCTATAGGAAGACGAAACGGCGGCGGGTGCAGCGGCCGAGCCTGTCCTTTTCCTGGGCGGACACGCTGAAGACCCTCGCCTGTCTGACCGCCGCGACGCTGTTGAGCTTTGTCCTCCGGGCACTGGATATCGGGGATCAGAACCTTGTCATGGTATATATCCTCTCCGTGCTCGCCGCGTCGAGAATGACGGCGGGGTACTTATACGGCGTGGTGGCCTCCGTCATCGGCGTGCTGGCGTTCAATTTCTTCTTTACCGTGCCCTACTATACCTTCAACGCCATACAGCCGGGGTATCCGATCACGTTTCTGATCATGCTGCTGGTGGCGCTCGTCACCAGCGCGATGACGGTGCGCATAAAAACCCAGGCGCAGCTGGCCCTGGAGCGCGAACGCCGCACCGAGGTCTTATATGAGATCAATAAAAAGCTCCTTGTCACAAGGGGCACCGAAAACATCACGGCGCTGACAAACGATTATCTGACGGCGCTGTTCGGCCGCTCCTCTATTTTTTATACCCAGGACCCGGCCACAAACGCCGCCGGCGCCTTCCGACAGGCCGAGTCTGCGCCGGACGACGCGTTTCTCCTGTCCGAGGACGAGCGCGCCGTGGCCCATTGGGTATTTCTCAATCTCAAAAACGCCGGAGCCGGGACGGACACGCTGATGGGCGCGGGGGGCTTTTATATGCCGGTGCTTGCCCAGGGCAAAATCCTGGGCGTTATCGGTCTCTCCTGCAGGACGGAGAGGCTCAGCCAGAGCAAGCGGCTGTTTCTGCAGATGATCGCCTCCCAGGTGGCCATGGCGCTGGAGCGGCAGCGCCTGTCCGACGAGCAGCGCAGAATCCTGGTCGACGCCGAAAAAGAAAAAATGCGGAGCAATCTGCTCCGCGCGATCTCGCATGACCTCAGGACGCCGCTCACCTGTATTTCCGGTTCCAGCGCCGCGATTCTGGAAAGCGGCGACGCGCTGGATAAAAAGACGCGGGATCAGCTCCTGGCCGACATCAGGGAGGAATCCCAGTGGCTGATCCGATTGGTGGAAAACATCCTGTCCGTCACCCGCATCAAGGACGGCACGGCCAGCGTCTCAAAAGTGCCGGAGGCGGCCGAGGAGGTCGCCGCCGAGGCCGTCAGCCGCCTCCGGAAGAGATTTCCCGGCAGAAAGATCAGGGTCAAGGTCCCCGAGGAGCTTCTGCTCGTCCCCATGGACGCAACGCTGATCGTGCAGGTGCTCATCAACCTGCTGGAAAACGCCGTGAAGCACTCGGGAGACGGCACGGAGGTGGACGTGGTCGTTCGAAAGGCCGGGAACGACGCGGTCTTCGAGGTGCTCGACAACGGCGAGGGCATCGCCGAACGGGACCTGCCTTACGTTTTCGACAGCGGCGTGTCCGAAAGAAAGCGCAGTGCCGATGCGTCCCGGGGCATGGGCATCGGTCTGTCCATCTGCATGTCCATCATCAAAGCTCACGGCGGGAAAATGGAGGCGGCCAACAGGAGCGGGGGCGGCGCCGTCTTCCGTTTTACACTCCCGCTGCCGGAGGAGCATCGCCATGGAGAATAAACAGCTTGTCATGATCGTGGACGACGAGGACAGCATCTGTCATTTCATCTCCGCCGTCCTGACGTCCAACGGCTTTAACGTGCTCAAGTCGGCCACAGGCCGGGAGGCCGTATCTCTGGCGGCCTCCCGCTGCCCGGATCTGATATTGCTCGACCTGGGCCTGCCCGACATGGACGGGCTGGAGGTCCTGAAACAGCTCCGGCAGTGGACGGTGCTGCCCGTCATTGTCGTTTCCGCCCGAGGCCTCGAGCGTGAAAAGGTCGAGGCGCTGGACCTGGGCGCGGACGACTATATCACCAAACCCTTCGGTACCGCCGAGCTGCTGGCCCGCATCAGGACGGCGCTTCGGCACAGCCGCAGGACGGGGAGCGCGGCCGCGCCCGAGGCCGGCAAAATGACGATCCGGGAGCTCGAGATCGATTATGACAAAAGACTCGTGACGCTGGCCGGAAAAGACGTCCACCTGACGCCGATCGAATATAAAATCATCGTCCTGCTGTCAAAGTACATCGGGCGGGTTTTGACCCACGACTTCATCATCCGAGAGGTGTGGGGCCCGTATACGGGCGACCACGCCAATGAGGTACAGGCCCTCCGCGTCAACATGGCCAACATTCGGCGGAAGCTGGAGGAGAACCCCGCGGAGCCCCGTTACATCGTCACCGAGGTCGGCGTCGGGTACCGCATGACAGAAGAATAAATAGCGCGTCCCCGCCGTCAGGCGGGGACTCAGCTTGTCGAAAAACCTGCCTGAAGAGGGCAAAGCCTCGCAGAGTTTGCCGCCGGAGCAGCAAATAAATTCAAAATCGTCACGCAGGAGGACATGCGCCTCCGGAGTGACACTTCTCATGCAGCGCGCGGCTGAGCGCGCTACATGCACCCCCTTGTCGGATAAAGCCCGAAGGGCTTTATCGACAGTCTGCGTCCCCGCCGTCAGGCGGGGACTTCTTTTTATAAGTATTTCCTGACAAAATCGCCGAGATTGCGGAAGTCCGGGAGGCGGGCTTTCAGCGTCTCGTGGTCCCAGTCCCACCATTTGGACGTCTCGATTTTTTCGATGAGCCCGTCGTCAAAGCGCATTTTGAGCTTTTTTGCCGGGACGCCGGCCACGATGGCGTAGGGCTCCACGTCCTTCGTGACGACAGCGCCCGTACCGATCACCGCGCCGTTGCCGACGGTGACGCCGGGCATGATCGTCGCGTCGTGGCCGAGCCACACGTCGTTGCCGATGGTGACCCAGTGCCGGCGCCGCCACTCAAAAAACGCGCCGTCGTCCGGGCCGAGGCCGAACAGCTCGCTACGGTAGGTAAAGTGGCTCTGGGCCACGCGGTCATACGTGGGATGATTGCCGGGATTGATGCGGACAAAGGCCGCGATGGAGCAGAACTTGCCGATGGTGGCGTAATCCATCATGTTGAAGCCGGCACAGTAGGAGTAGTCGCCGACGGTTACCTCATTCAAGCAGCAGTTGGCCTGAATCTGCGTGTATTTGCCCAGCGTTGTGTTCACGAGGTGCACATTTTCCTCAATGACCGGCTCGAGGCCTAGCTGCATAGCGCGATCACCCCGCTTTCCTCGGATAAAACGTCGCCGATGCCCTCCTCCTGGGGCTCATACTTCCCATGGTAATCGCTGCCCCCGGTCATAAAGAGGCCGTACAGCTCGGCGTATTTCTTAATGGTCAGCCGGTCCTCCGCGCTGTGGGAGTGGTGGTTGCACTCCAGGCCATCCAGCCCGCGCCGCTTGAGCTCGGGGATCAAGTAATAATTCTGCTGCTGCCCCGGGTGGGCGAGCACAGCCAGGCCGCCGGCGTTTTTGATGGCCTCCACGGCGTCAAACGCGTCGGTATACGCGATGTCGAAATGGCAGATGCCGTTGTTTTTAAAGGTTTTCATATAAAAATCGCCGAACATCTCCGCCGCCTGCCCCGTGGTGACAAGATAGTCCATCACGTGCTGCTTGTAGAGGTACTTCCCGTCGGCCGGCCGCAGCTTTGAAAGGTCGATCTCAAAGCCGTGCTCCTTAAGAATAGCGATCTGGCGCAGCGTGTTTTGATGGCGGGCCTCCAAAACGGGCCGTGTCAGCCGCTCCACGGCCTCCGGGTCCTGGATGTGATAGCCCAGGATGTGGACGCGCATGTTGTTTCTCTTGTCCACGGCGGAGATCTCCAGCCCGGGGATAATCTTGACCCGGCCGGTTTCCGGCAGCTGCTTCAGTTGGGAGAGCGTGTCGTGATCGGTGATCGCGATGGCGTCCAGGCTCTTGATCACCGCCTCCTCGACGATCTCGGCGATCGTGGCGCTGCCGTCGGAGACGGTGGAATGGATGTGCAGGTCCGCTTTCAGCATACAAAAGCCCCCTCCGAAATGTTGTACACCCGGTCGCAGACGCCCTCCATGAACTCCAGGTCGTGAAAGATGCCGATCATGCTCGTCTCGGTGTTTTTGAGCCGGATCAGCATGTCCTTGACCAAAAGCTTCGTCTTGTTGTCCAGGGAGGCTGTGGGCTCGTCCAGGAGCATCAGGCGCGGGTGCTTGACCATGGTGTGGGCGAGATTCAGCCGGAGCCGCTCCCCGCCGGAAAACGTGTTGGGGTAGATGTCCCATAGGGCTGCCGGCAGGCGGAAATAGGCCAGCATCTCCTCCGCCGCCGTCTCCGCCCGGGCGGGGTCCTCGTTCATCTCCAAAAGCGCGCTCATGACGTGCTCTTTCGCCGTGGTGCGCGGCATGACGTTCAAAAACTGCGAAACATAACCGATCTCGTACTTGCGCAGGTACAGGATCTCCCGTTCCGTGGCCGCGGCCAGATTGACGGGGCCGAAGGCCCGGCTGTCGTAGACGATCTCGCCCGTGAGCGGCAGATACGTCCTGTGGATACATTTCAGTATCGTGGACTTGCCCGCGCCGGAGAGGCCCACGATACCGATAAACTCGCCCTGCTTCAGGTCAAAGCTGATGTCCTGGCAGGAGCTGATCTGCCGGTCCTGCGCGTGGAGATAGAAGTTTTTGGACAGCTTGTCGATCTTCAAAAGCGCCATTGTTACCTCCTGTACGCCACCTGAGCGGTGACGCGGCCATCCACCAGCACGTGGGTGATCACGGGATATCCGTCCAGGACCTCCACCACAAGGAGATCGGCTTTTTTCCCGCGCTCGACGGCCCCGTAGTCGCCGTCGATCTTCATCGCCCGCGCCGGATGCAGCGTGGCCTTGTTCACCATGTCGCTCAGGGATATCCCGTACCGCTCGGCCATGATAAAAATGCCGTGCAGGATGGCGGGGGGATAGTAGTCCGAGCAGATGATGTCGGCGCAGCCCTCCTGGATGGCCTCGGCCGCCGACATATTGCCGGAGTGCGAGCCGCCCAGCAGGATGTTCGGTGCGCCGACGACGGTGAAGAGCCCTTTCTCGTGGGCGGCCTTCGCCGTCTCGATGGTGATGGGGAACTCGCAGATGTCCACGCCGAGCCTTTCGTTCAGCTCGAGCTTTTCCACCGTGTCGTCATCGTGGGAAGCCACGGCGATGCCGTGGGCGTGGGCCAGCTCGGCCAGCTCCCTCAGCTGCTCCAGGGAGAGCGTTTCCTTGCCGCGGTGGTACTCCAGAATTTCCTCAAAGCTGCGGTTGGCGACCTCCCGCCCCTGGTAAGAGGAGATCGTCTTCTGGTATATCTCCAGGTTCCTGTACTGGCCCTGTCCCGGCGTGTGGTCCATAAATGAAATTTCGTGGACCTGGCCGCTCTCAATCATCGCCCTGGCGATATCGTAGGCCTCGAAATTGTCGATTTCGATTCGCAGGTGGAACCGGTGGCGGATCAGGTGGCTGCGGTTGTGGATGTTTCCGATGAGGCCGGCCAGCTTTTTGACGTTTTCCTTTGTCCTGATGGGCGACTTGCCGAAAAACTCATCCTTGTACAGCGTCAGCGAGTGGTACATCGTCGTGATGCCCAGATGCAAAAGCTCGCTTTCGCACTCCTTGAGCGCCAGCTCAAAGTCGAGCATCGACGTGGGCCGCGGCAGGATGCACTGCTCGATCCTGTCGGAGTGGATGTCGATGAAGCCGGGGAGAATGTAGCCGCCGTTCGCGTCGATGATCCTGTCGGCGTCCGGAATACCGTCGGTCACGCCCAAAATCCTGTCGCCGCCCAAGAGCAGCACCTTGTCCTCCATAATATCTTCCGGGGTGACGATCTTTCCGTTGATGATGGCTGTCAAAATAAAAGCCTCCTAAATGAGAGAATGGACGAGCTGCTGCGTGTAGGGGTGCTGCGGGTCCTCCAGGATCTGATCGGTCAGGCCGATTTCCACGATCTGCCCGTCCAGCATGACGATGGTCCTGTCGGCCAGCATGCGGATGACGGCCAGGTCGTGAGAGACGAGCAGGATGGACACGCCGTACCGGGCCTTGATTTTGCGGATGAGGTCCAACACCTTGGCCTGCACCGACAGGTCCAGCCCCGTCGTCACCTCGTCGAGGAGGAGAAGAGCGGGATTGTTGGCCAGCGCTTTGGATATCTGCACGCGCTGCTGCATGCCGCCGGAGAAGTTTTTCGGCGCTTCCCCCATGCGGGAGGTGAGAATCTCCACCGCGTCCAAAAGTTCCGTGACCCGACCGGTCATTTTCGCCGCGTTTCTGTTTTCCGCCGCGATGAGCTTCTCGGCGATGTTCGACGCGGCGGAAAAGTCCATCCGCAGCCCCAAAACCGGGTTTTGATAGACCATGCCCATCAAAAGGTTTTTGATCATGCGCCGCTCCGCGCCGCTGGCCTCCCAGATGCTGGCCCCGCCGTCCCTGTAATCGCGCAGGCGCGCGGTGCCCTCGGTGGGTGTGAGGTCAAAGTACAGGGATTTCATCAGCGTGGATTTGCCCGAGCCGCTCTCGCCGACGATGCCCAGCACCTCCCCCGGAAAGAGCTCCAGAGAGACGTTTCTCAGCGCCCAGACCGTGCCGCAGGCGGTGCAGCGGTTCTTTTCCAGACTTGTCCCGCAGGCCGGGCAGCCGTCCCCGTAGCGGACGGTCAGGCCCCGCACGGTCAAAACGGGCGTTTCAGTCAAACGCATCGCGCGCGCACCTCCTTGCAGTAGGCGGTGTCGGAGCACTGCCAGACACGCGCCCCGGTGTCCGCGTCGAAGAGCTCGTCCAGATAGGTATCCGTGCTCCCGCAGAGGCGGCAGCGCTTGCCCTTGAAGCTCTCCCTTTCGAAGGGGACGTCGTCAAAGGCCAGCGATACGACCTTTGTGTGGGGCGGCACGGCGTAAATCTTTTTCTCCCGCCCGGCGCCGAAAAGATACAGGCACTCGGCGTCGTGGAGCTTCGGGTTGTCGAATTTGGGGATGGGGCTGGGGTTCATGACGTACCGGTCCTCCGCCATCACCGGGTAATCGGCGGCCAGCGTGATTTTTTTATACCGGATCAGGCTCTCGTACAAAAGGAGCCAGACAGGCGCGTAATCCTTTTCCGCGTGCATCATTTTTGTGACCTCCTCCCGGGGCTCCACCAACCGCAGCGGCTCCGGCAGCGGCACCTGCAAAACGAGGATCTGGTCGTCCCGGAGCGGGACCTCCGGGACTCTGTGGCGCGTCTGTATGAGGGTGGCCTCTCCGGTCTTCGCGGTGGTGGCCACGTCCGTGCACATGGTGACGAATTTGCGGATGCTGACGGCGTTGACAGACTCGTCGCTCCCCTGGTCGATCACCTTTAAAATGTCGTCGGGGCCGATGAGCGAGAGCGTCAGCTGGAGGCCGCCCGTTCCCCATCCGCGGCCGATGGGCAGCTCCCGCGAGCCGAAGGGCACCTGATAGCCCGGGATTGCCACGGCCTTCAGAATCGACCGGCGAATCTCCCTTTTTGAGCCTTCGTCCAGGAAGGCGAAGTTATAGTCCTTATTCATTGCACTGCTCCCTTGTCTTTCGCACCGCGTCCAGCTTGGACTGGAAGGTGACATAATGCGGCAGCTTCAAATGCGAGATGAAGCCGTTCATCTCCATGCTGTCGCCATGGGTGAGCACGAATTCCTCCTGCTGCGGCGGATACGGCCCGCCGGAGTCCAGCTCCCGGTCCAGGATCGCCATGGCGATGGCCTTCGAGTCGTTCCGGCCGAAGACGGCGCCGTAGCCGGCGGCAAGCTTCAGCTTGTCCGTGTCGTCCGCCTCCGTCAGCAGCTCCGCCTCGGTCAGCAGGATTTCCCCGACAAAAAGGCACTCCGCGTCGTCAAACAGGTACGGCACGCAAATCTCCGCGTAGCCGCAGCGCAGCTCCCCGACCGTCGGGTGCGACAGGCTGTAGCCGCGCAGCGCCGCGTAAGCCAGGCCCGAGATATACCCGGTGTCCGCCCGCGAGAGCGTCTGCAGCCGGGCGCTGCGGGGGGCCGGGAATTCCAGCAGGTTTGCCGTAACGTCGTAGGGCGGCGTGTCGTCCTCCGGATAACTGTCGACGAGCCCGTCTTTCTTCAGCGTGTCCGACACCCGGGGGCAGGGGGTGATCTCCTCCGGCGTTTCCCGATCCAGCCGGGCCAGCGCCTCCGTGCGGAGCGCCGCCGCATTTTCGCTTTCGATACTGAAATTGATGAGCCGGTGGGTGTAGTCGTACGTGGCGCCCAGAATCTGTCCGCCGGCGATGTCCTTGAAGGCCGAGGAGATCCGGCGCACGACGCGCATGGCGCCCGTGTCCGCTGGGAGGGAATAATAATTGCGCGTCAGCGTCGAGCGGTAGGCCCGCAGGAGAAACACCGCCTCCTCCACGGAGCCTTCGCACTGCTTGAGCGCCAGGGCCGCGTACGTCCTCGAGTAGAGCCCGGCCTCGCCCATGACCCGGTCCACAAGGAGCGACAGCTTGTGCTCGATCGCCTCCAGCTCCAGGTCCTTGGCTGTGCCGCTTCGATAATAATCCAAAAGGCGGATGCTTGCCTCAATGGCCTCGCTGCCGCCGGAAACCGCCACATAGCCCATACTTAGCCCTCCCGCCGTGTCAGCCTCGGGACGGCGAAAAGGCCGCCGGCGGCGCTGACAAAAATAAAATCGATCCCCTGCGGATATTCGTAAAATTGCGCGTCCCGCAGCTCCAGCGCGGCCTGGACGGCGGGCGAGGTGCGTATTTCAATAACGTCCCTGATGCCGGGGCCGGACAGCCGGAGGATGGCATCCCTGCCGTCGTCGATGTTCATGACGATGGTGGCGGACGTGTGTGGGTCGCGCAGCGTGCCGCATTTGGCGTTTTCCACCGCCGCCCGGAGGTCTGCCGGGCCGGATACAAAAATAAAGTCGGCGCCGTCCAGCGGCGCGCGTTTTGCCAGCGTCAGGGAGACGATCTCGCCGGCCAGCGCCTCGTCCGGGCCGGCGTCGAAGGAGACCTCATTGTCCAAAAGCGTCATCGCCACAGCCAGAAAGGCCGGCCGCGTGCCGTACATTTTCCCGGAAAACCGCGCGATATCAACCGTTTTTCCCGGGCTTGACAGGGCGGTCAGGACCAGGCGGAACATTTTCTGCGCGTCGAAAACCTCGTCAAAATCATGGATTTTCTTCATTTCTGCGCCTCCGTATCCATGGAATTGAAGCGGACCATCGTTTTGAGATGCATCGCGTTTTCCTTCTGCTCCAGCTCGAGCTGTGCGCGCTCCAGCTCCAAAAGCGCCGCCTCGCCCGCAAAGACGCCCCTGTTGCAGGCCGCGTCGATAATGGCCATGTTCAGCGTCTTCTCAAAATCGTCCCCCATGACAACGGCGATGCCCCGGGCGCCGTCCAGCCCCACGACCGCCTCCGTGACGATCACCTCGCCGATGTAAAACTGGCTCGATTTGACTGGCTCGCGCATTTTGACCATGGCCAGCGTCTTGCCCGGCGCCTTGATGACAACAATGTCGTGTTCTTTGCGGATCGTCCCGGCCAGCGCCGCGATGGCCGCCGGGTCCGCCTTGGCCATGATTCTTGACAGTCTTTTTTTATCCATTTCTTAATTCCGTTTCATTTGACTTTGGATTTTATTTTTGTCGCCAGAATTTCGAGTAAGATGACGGAGGCGACCACGATATAGGTGATAAAGCCCATCTCATGCAGATCGAAGTAAAAGGCGCCCGCCATCCAGAGGCTGTATCCGATGCCGCCCGAGCCGGCCGCCGCGCCGACGGCGATGGCGTTGACAAAGTTGATTTCAAACCGCATGAACGTCCAGGCGAGCATGTAACTGATGGAGGAGGGCCAGATTGCCTGGAACACGATCTGCCAATAGCTGGCGCCGCAGGCCTTCAGAGCTTCGATGGTCCCATAGTCCATCTCCTCGATCGATTCGGCGTACGCCTTGGTCAGATACCCCGCGCTGTGGAAGGTGAGGCCGGCTACCGCCGCGACGCTGCCCAGCCCCGCCGACACGGCAAAGATCAGTACCCACAGGATCGTCGGCACGGCGCGCACAAAAGCGACAACGCTCTTGGCAACGGCGGCGATGGCGGGCCTGGCGATGTTCTTGGCGCACAGCAGGGAGGCAAATATGGCGATCAGCGCGCCGAAAAACGTGGCGAGGATACCCAGGCAGAAGGTGACGAGCAGGTCATAGAGTGCCTTTGTTATCGTGGAGTGCGACAGCTTGGGCTCCAGAAACACGACCTTGATATTGTGGAGCGTGCTGCTGACCGCGTCGGCGAAATCGATATTTTTATAGTTGAAGGTCAGAAAACCCACGACGGTTAGTGCAATGAGCGCCAGCATCGTATATTTGACGACCAGGGAGCTCTTATTTCTGGCGCTGATTTTGATTTTGCCCGACGGCGTTTTTCTCATGTGCCGGTGCAGGCCCGGCTCCAGCGCCCCGCTTTGGACGGCCGCGGAATCGTACATTACAAAATCACCTTTCTGATTTTATTTGATATCGTTTCTATGATGATAACCAGCACAACGATCGCGATGACGACCAGGCTTGCCGACGCATAGTCCAGGCGTTTGAAATACAGGTCGAAGAGGTACCCGATGCCGGTTGCGGTCAGGATGCCGATGAGCGTCGAGCTGCGGATATTCGTCTCGATCATGTACAGCAGCCACGTGATGATCTCCGCGACGGCCGACGGGATTATTCCCTGGAAGACAATCTGCATGAAGGACGCCCCCGTTGCCGTCAGCGCTTCCACGCAGGCGGAGCTGACCTCGTCGATCGTCTCGATAAAGGTTCTCGTAAGCAGGCCGAAGGTGTAGAAAAACAGCGCCAGAAAACCCGTCAGCACGTTTTGCCCGAATGAAAACATCAGCAGCATCGCCCAGACGACGTCGGGCACGTTGCGGAAAAAAGCGGCCACGATACGCACGATCCGGCTGACAATGCCGTTTAAGCGTGTTGTTTTCGACCCCAGCAGGGCAAAAAAGAAAGCGCAGATGCCCGACGTGAGGGTGACGGCGATCGACAGAAAGGCGGTTTCATACAATTTGCTTAAAATGTTCGGCAATCTCTGCAGCGATTTTTCATTCGGAACGAGCTTCTCCGCAATCCAGGAGATCGCTTTCGGAATGGAGGCGATCCCCGCGACGGGATCGTATGCTGTAATCAGCGAAGCGCCGACAAAAAGCGCGGCGACACACAGAAACACGGCCGTAAATGTCATCTTCCGTTTTTTAAAAACAGATATCCTGCTCTCCATGGGCTACCTCTCGAAATCCGTGATCAGGTCGCCTTCTCCGGACTGATAGATGTCGTGGATGGTCTTTTTGTCCAGCGCGTCGGACGGCCCGTCGTAGACGACGCGGCCCGCGGTGATCCCGATAACGCGCCGGGCGTATTTGACGGCCACATCGACCTGGTGCAGATTCAGGATCACCGTGATATTCATCGTCTCGTTGATGTCGATCAGATGATCCATAATGATCTTGGAGGAGCTGGGGTCAAGGGAGGCGATCGGCTCGTCGCACAGCAGGAGCTTCGGCTCCTGCATGAGAGCCCGCGCGATGCCGACGCGCTGCTTCTGCCCGCCGGACAGCTCGTTGCACGGCTTGTAGGCCTGCTCGGACAGCCCGAGCTTGTTAATGATCCTGAAAGCGTTTTCCTTTTCCCGCTCGGAGTAATAGCCGACGACGCCGCTGAGCGTGGACTTCTGGCCGAGCCGGCCGTGGAGCACGTTGGCGATAACGCTGAGTCTGTCGACAAGGTTGTAGTGCTGGAAAATCATGCCCGTCTTTGTTCGGACATGGCGCAGCTCCCGCTTCGAGATACCGGTGATATCCTGTCCGTCAAAGATCACGGAGCCCGCGGATGTGTCGACCAGCCGGTTGATGCAGCGCATCAATGTGGACTTTCCGGCGCCTGAGGGGCCGATGACGGAAACGACCTCGCCCTCTTCCACGGAGAAAGATACATCTTGCAGTGCCCTTGTCACATTGTTATACGTTTTGCTGACGTTCTTGATTTGCAGAAGCGGCAAAGACGTTCACCTCTTTATACTTTAAATTTCGATTGAGAGCCGGAAATTCAAATGCAAAGTCTTCAGCCATGAACGCTGAAAGCCTTGCATTTGAACATGGCGTTTTTAAAACGCCATGTTCGGCAAGGAGAGCGCTGTTTCCAGGTATATTAGTTGTTCTGGAGAGCGCGGATCGGGTCGTACCAGGAATCTTCGACGACGACGAACTGCTCTTTGTCCGACTTCTTATAGAAGCCCTTGTCGCTGGAATCCTTCGGGACGAAAACCAGGGGATCGTTGGCAATTTTGTCGGAGGTCATCAGATCCTGGATAGCCTTGACGTCCGCGGGGCTGAGTGTTTCGGCGTTATAGGCGGACGGGCCGTTGAGCACAGGCGTGGCCTGGATGATGACAAACTGCTTGCCGGTCAGCGTATCGAAGGGGGCCGTCGCGTCCTTCTTGACTTCCCAGACGGAACCGGCCGACGTATTGTCGCCGGAAACGGGAGCGGCATAGTTCACAAGCTCCGTATCGCAGAAAGCCCCGACGTCGGCTTTGCCGGTGAGGAGGTTGACGGCCGAGCCCTGATGCGAACCGCCGAACAGGACTTCCGAGAAGAACTTGTTGGCACCGCCTTCAGCCAGGTCGTCCGAGTTGAGGTCCTTCCACTGGTCCAGCTTGCTGAAGTGACTGATGATGTTCGTCGTCGGAATTTTAAAGCCGGAGGTGGAGCTGTTGGAGACGAAGGATATCCGCTTGCCCTGGATATTGTCGATGGCATATTTGCCATCCTTCATGTAGTTCTGCTCCTCGCCCTTGTTGACGCTCAGCCAGCTGTAGTAGATGGCGTCGTCCAGCGTACCGGAAGCGCCGGAGTTGACGACGAGGGGCTTGACGGCCGCGTTTTCCTGCTGCGCCTGGATGAAACCCTGCGCGCCCATGAGCGCGCCGATCTGGGCCTGTCCGCTGGCGAGAGCCTCAATGGCGATGTTATAGTCCGTCGTGGTCTTCTCGATAACTTTCTTGCCGGTGGCCTGGGCGATCAGATCCTCGTAGTGCTTGCGGGCGCCGTCAAAGTCGGAGGCGGATTCGTTGGGATACCAGACAACGGTGATCGTGTCGGAATATTTCGTGTTGTCGGCGGACGCGGTCGGAGCAGACGAGGCGGGTGAGCCGGTGCCGGCGGAGGGGCTGGGTGACGTGCCGCTTGTCGAGGAACCGCAGGCGGCGAGCGAAAACGCTGTGGCCCCGACCATGACAAGACTGGCAGCCGTCTTGAAAACGCTGCTTATTTTCATACATTTTCTCCTTCATCTTTTTTGATTTTACTGATCCCTGGGCATGGCTGCCCCTGGGCTCTCATTATAGTGGGGCAGCGCGGGAATCAAAAAGCAAAGAACAGTAAAGCTTCCGTTATATTTCCGGAGGTATGCTCCCGCGATAATCCACAAAAAGGGCGCGCCGGGGCAGGCAAACTTATGAAAAAGCGCAAATAAAGGCATACCGGCAAAAAAAGACCTGTCAAAATTCCGTGAATTTCGACAGGGGATTGTTATATGCGTGTTAATTATCCGTGTTAAATCTGATGCGCTTTATGAATACCCGCCGCCGCCGGGACCGGCGTTGCCCCGGGGCGTGACTCCTTTTTCCACAAAATTTGGCGGCGGCTTCTATTACTTTTGACAGCGATTTAACATTTCAAAGATAGAGTCGCCCGCCCTGCCCTTATTACAATGAGGAAGAGAGGTGAGTCCATTGAATAAATCATCGCACATCCTGATCGGCCGGCTGCTCTGCCGGAGACTGGAAGAGCGGCACGGCGTCTTTCTCGACAGGGAGAGCTTTCTCCTCGGCAGCGTCCTTCCCGACATCGGCGTTTCCTTTCTCGTAAGGCCGCACATCCTTCGGAATTACCGCCGGCACGTCCTGAAAAAAATTGAAAATCTCCTGACGTATGACAAGCAGGCATCCGCATTTTTTGGCAGAAGCTTCTCTCTGGAGCTCGGCATCCTCTGCCACTATTATGCGGATTTTTTGTGCTTTCCGCACAGCAGCGCCTATACGGGGGACATCGCCGACCACGTGCAGTATGAAAAGGCGCTGTACAGGTTTTTGCGCGGCGCGCCGCTGGAGGATATGGATGCCGGCGAGGCTGTCTGCCTGCCGCAGGGCGTCACCGCCGATATGATATTTGACCGTTTTATGGCGCTCCACAGCAGCTACATGGCGGAAGAGCCGTCGTTTTTCAACGACGCTTCCAAGACGATCGCGGCCTGCTCGGAGGCGCTGGTGCTCCTCACGGGCGCCGTCCTGGCGGAAGAGCCCGGCGAGCGGGAACTGCTGTTTCCGGCCTGAGGCCGCGGACGAGGAGGACAATTTGAAAATCGCTTATTTTACCGACACGTTCTCGCCGCAGATCAACGGCGTGACGAACACCTTGAATCAGCTCAGCCGATACCTGTCCCAGCGGGATATCGACCATATATTTTTCGCCCCCGATTACGACGCGGCGGATGAACCGCAGGATACGGCGGTGCTCCGCTTCAAGGGTATTCGGCCCGTGATCTATCCCGAATGCCGCCTCGTCTTCCCGCCCTATGGGAAGATCCTCGAGGCGCTGCACGACTTCCGGCCCGACCTCATCCACGTCGTCACCGAGCTGGGCATCGGCTACAGCGGCCTGAAGGCGGCCAGGGAGCTCGGCATACCGCTGGTGATGTCCTACCACACGAATTACGACAAGTACCTGGATTTTTATAACCTCGGCTACCTGAGCCGGCCCATCTGGGCCTACGTCCGCTGGTTTCACAATTTCGCGGCGCTGAATCTCTGCCCCTCGGTGAGCACCGCGGCGGAGCTTGACAGGCGCGGCTTCAAAAATCTCGACATCTGGACCCGGGGCATCGACATGCAGCGCTTCAGCCCAGAGCACCGTTCCCCGGCGGTCCGGCACGAAATAGGCGGCGCGGGCAAAACGGTCTTTCTGTACGTAGGCCGCATCGCCCGGGAGAAGGGGCTGGACGTCCTCGCCGAGAGCATCGGCATTGTCAACGCGTCCCACCGGGACGACGGTATCTTTGTCTTCACCGGCGACGGCCCGTATCTGGACGCGCTTAAGGCGATGGAGATTCCCAACGCGGTGTTCACAGGGCCTCAGACGGGCCGGAAGCTGGCGCAGATTTACGCCAGCGGCGACGTGTTTGTTTTCCCCTCCGGCAGCGAGACCTTCGGGAATGTGCTTTTGGAGGCCATGGCCAGCGGCCTGCCCGGCATCTGCGTGGACGCCGGCGGCGTCACCGACTTTACCGAGCACGGCAAAAACGCCTATGTCTGCAAATATAACGACCCCGGCGCGCTGGCGGAGGCCATGACGGCCATGCTGGACCAAAACCTCCGGAACAAAATCCGCGCTGGCGCGCTGGAGACGGCCCGGGCGCGGGATTGGGACACGATCTTCGACCGCCTCGTCGCCGGATACGAAAACGCCCTCGGCAAAAATCATCCCGCCCGAAGGCTGGCGGTTTAATTCCCGGGCCGCCAAAGCGCCGGGATAAAGAAAGGATCGCACATGGATATATCAGTAGCGGGGACGGGATACGTAGGGCTCGTGACCGGCGTTTGCCTGGCCAGCCGCGGCCATAAGGTGACCTGTGTGGAGACGGACCGGCAGAAGCTGGCCGCGCTCCGTGCCGGGGAGCCCCCGATTTTTGAGCCGGGCCTTAGGGCGCTGATGGCGGAAAGCGCCGCTAACCTGACATTTACCGATGATTACGCCGGCGCCTATAAAAACGCCGAGGTGATCTTCATCAGCGTCGGCACGCCGGAGCGCGGCGACGGCTACGCCAACCTGAAATACGTCTACGACGCCGCCGAACAGATCGCCGCCTCCGCCGAAAGCGGCTGCACCGTCGTCATGAAATCCACGGTGCCCATGGGGACGTGCGAAAAGCTGGAGAAATTCTTCGCCTGTCACGCCGGGGAAAACGTCCGCATCGACGTGGCGTCCAACCCCGAGTTTTTGTCCCAGGGGACGGCGGTCCGCGATTTTCTGAACGAGCAGCGGCTCGTGTTCGGCGTTCGGAGCGCGTCGGCCGAAAAGGTCCTCCGGGCGGTGTACGCGGGCTTCACGAAGCCCGTGATCGTCACCGACCCGCAGACGGCGGAGATGATCAAATACGCCTCCAATAATTTTCTCGCCCTGAAAATCTCGTTTATCAACGAGATCGCCAATATCTGCGAGCTCGTGGGCGCCGACGTGGACACGGTGTCCTACGGGATGGGGCTGGACAAGAGAATCGGGGAAAAGTTTTTGCGGGCCGGCATCGGCTACGGCGGCTCCTGCTTTCCAAAGGACACGCTGGCCCTGCACTGGCTGGCGAAATACCACGACTACGAGCTCAAAACCGTCAAAGCGGCCATTGAGGTCAATGAAAACCAGAGGATACGCCTCATCAAAAAGCTCCGGAAGTATCACAAAAGCGTCGAGGGCCTGCGGGTCGCCGTCTTGGGCCTCACATTCAAGCCGGGCACCGACGATCTCCGCGAGGCGCCCTCGGTCATGAACATCAACATCCTTTTGGAGGAAGGCGCCGCCGTCACCGTCTGGGACCCTGTCGCCGTGCCGCGCGTCAAAGCGATGTTCGGCGACCAGGTCGGCTATGCGGATACGATTGAGCGCGCCGTTGAAGGGACCGACGCGTGCCTGGTTTTGACCGAGTGGGAGGAGATCAAAAATTTCGACCTCAAAAAGTTCAAGCACCTGATGAAAACCCCGCTCATCCTCGACGGCCGCAACTGCTTCGACCTCCGCGCCGCCGCCGAGGCCGGCATCACCTATGACTCCATCGGCCGAAAACGCGTGACACCCGCGCCGGACGGCAGCTGTGCCTGAGCCTGAGGAGCGGCCGGGCATATAAACGAAGAGCCCGCCAATCGGCGGACTCTTTGTTATATGAGACTCTTGTTTCGATAGACGAGGTCGTCGCGGCGGATAAAGCCCTGGGTTTCCCAGAACGCGTTGCCGGCGCCGTTTGCGGCAAACGCCACGAGGGCGGCCTTGGTGATGCCTTCCCGTTTCAGGGCGTCCGACGCCGCCTGGACGAGGGCGGTGCCGATGCCCCGGCCGCGCCGGTCCTCCCGTACGGCCGTGTGATAGATGAAGCCCCGCCGGCCGTCGTGGCCGCTCATGATGACGCCGATGATCCCGCCGTCCTCCACCGCCGCAAAGCATGTGGATGGATTGCGCAGAAGGTATTTCCGAAACCCCTCCTCAGAGTCGTCGACGCTGTTCAGGCCGACGCCGGGCGTATTCGTCCAAAGGTCGCGGACGAGCGCGTAATCCTCCGGCGTCAGCAGCCTGATGGTCATCCGCCCTTACTCCAGCAGGAAGCAGCCGGTATAAGCCACTGTGTTGGGGCCATAATTATACTTTAAGTGGTTGTCGGTGCACACCTTGCTGACAAAGAGGCCGCAGGCCTCCATGGAGTGCATCAGCCGCTTCGGGAAGCGGCAGGGCTTGCCCTCGAGGTAAGTACATTGCGCGCATTTGGTGCAGGTGCCGGCGCCCATGGCCAAAAGCTGCGGGTAATCCTTTTCGAGCTCCGTCCACAGGCATTCAAAATTCTTTGTCTGATCGTCCGCCGCCTTCTGCATGTTCTCCCAGTCCATGTTGTCCTCCAGCTGGCCCACGGTCTGCACCAGGATGCCGCGGTGGTAGCCCTTGACCTTTTCGCGCATGTCGTCCAGCGTGCCGCAGGCGGGAGGGCAGGCCCAGTTCTTGCCGTAGGCATGACATCGGTCGGCGGCGCACATGTCGCGGACCTCCGGCAGAAACTCCAGCGTTCCCACGTCCAGCGGCCCGGCCTCGGTAAAGCCGCAGTCCTTTGCCTTATGGATCAGTTCCTCATAATTGAGCATGATAAGCTCTCCTTTTCAGCCCTCGAACATCATCTGGTCGATGAACTGTTCGTTGAATATTTTGCTCGTCGACAGCTCGACGACCTCGAAATTGTCCATCATGTTTTTAAGCGTATCGCGGGCGGCCTGGGTGCAGAGCGCCAGTGCCGCGCCCTCGCCGGCCGTGTTGCCCATGGTGCGGGCAAAGGGCAGAAAGTCCTTGGGGAACAGGCCGATGGTGGCCGCGCTGTGCTGGTCTAAAAAGCTCCCGAAGCCGCCGGCCAGGAGAAAGCCCGAAATGTCTTTATTCGTCTTGCCGGCCGTGTGCAAAAGCGTTTGGATGCCGGCGGCGATGGCCGCCTTCGCCAGCTGCAGCTTTCGCACGTCGCCGGGGATCATATACACGTCGTGCTCCTTCGACAGCCAGAAGACGTTTTTGCCCTCGCGCTTGCCGAGATACCTGGAGATGGGATGGTGTTCCAGCTCCCCGGCGTCCACAAGCCGGCCCGTTTCATCCACGGCGCTCGTGGATACCATCACCGCCAGCGCGTCCATCAGTCCCGAGCCGCAGAGGCCCTCCGGCGCCGCGTCGCCGATCACGGTCAGCTCCAGGCCCTTTTCGGCGCTCCATTTGACGTGGCTGATGGCGCCCTGAATGGCCGCCATGCCTTTGGCGATCTCCGCCCCCTCAAAGGCCGGCCCGGCGGCCGTGGCGCAGCAGTAATACCTGTCGTCCGCCTTCAAAACGAGCTCGCCGTTGGTGCCGATATCGATATAGACGCAGTTGCCCTTGATATTTTCCAGATCGGATGCCAGCATGCCGGCGGTGATATCCCCGCCCACATAAGAGTAAACGCAGGGGGCAAAGTAGAGGACGGCGTCATCCGCCACAGGCAAGTCCTTGCCGGCGGGACGCTCGTTGCCGAACAGCTCTACAGGCGTGAAGGGCGCCACGCCCATCGCCACGGGGGAATAACCCGCCGCCAGATGCTGCATGATAGTATTGCCGGCGATGGAGATGTAGTGGATGTCCTTGGGATTGGCCCCCACGGACTTGCATGCCTTCGAAATGAGGCCGGCGAGCTGGGCGCGGATGACGCGCGTGAGCACCTCGTGGCCGTTTTCGGCGCAGTACTGGATGCGGCTGATAACGTCCGCGCCGTATGTCCGCTGGGCGTTAACGCCGCTGGCGGTGGCCAGGCGCGTGCAGTTGGGGATGTCCGTCAGGTGCGCCACCACCGTCGTCGTGCCGATGTCAACGGCGATGCCCAGCGGGCCGGTATATGTGACGGTCTTGCTTTTCGCGTCGTCGCCGGCGATTTTCATGTGCATTTCCTCCGGCAGGTACACGTCCATGTCGCCGGAGACCTGGGTCTGGCAGGCACGGACCTTTGGCCCGTCGGGCGACAGCTGCACAAGGCATTTGCCGCATTTGCCCCTGCCGCCGCACGGGGCCTCAAGATAGATATCGGAGGCGATGATCCGCTCGTAAAGCGTCTCGCCCGGTACGGCTTCGGCAGTGTGGATCAGTTTGCCGCCGCGATAGATTTTAAGGACAGGGGACATCGTCACAACTCCTTTGAAATTCGATTTGCGGTTGTATTTTATATAAGCTCCCCGAAAAGAGCCCAGGTATTACAGTCCGTGATGCGCGCGTTGCCAAAGGCGCCGGGCGCGGCGTTGCCGGACAGGCGGACAAGGCGGCCGCCATTTGTCCTGGCGGTGAGAGGGTACCGCAGGTCGCCGGATTCCCCGTCCACAAGGACGCGGAGCGTTTTCCCGACATATTCCCGGTGCTTTTCCTCGGAAATAGAGTTTTGCAGCTTTAAAAGCGCGTCGAAACGGCGCTGCTTGGCGTCCTTCGGCTCGGGATCGTCCAGCCGGCAGGCCGGCGTCCCCTCCCTTTTCGAATAGATAAAGGTGAACAGCGCGTCAAAGCGCGCCTTTTCGATGACGGCCAGCGTGTCGTTAAACTCCTCCTCCGTTTCGCCGGGGAAGCCCACGATGACATCGCTGGTCAGGACGATGTCGGGGATGTACTGCCGGGCCATGTCCACGAGCTCCAGATACTGCGTCCTCGTATAGCCGCGGTTCATCGCCCGCAGGACACGGTCGTTCCCCGCCTGAAAGGGCAGGTGGAGATGGTGGGCCACCTTTTCGCACTGGGCCAGCGTTTTAAACAGCCGCTCGCCGGCGTCCTTCGGGTGGCTCGTCATGAACCGAAGCAGGAACTCGCCGTCCAGCGCGTTGAGGCGCCGGAGCAGCTCGGAAAAATCGATGGGGGATTCCAGGTCCTTGCCGTAGGAATTGACGTTCTGCCCCAAAAGGGTGATGTCCTTGTAGCCGGCCGCGATGAGCTCCTTCGCCTCGGAGAGGATGAGCTCGGGCGCGCGGCTCCGTTCCCGCCCCCGGACGTAGGGAACGATGCAGTAGGAGCAGAAATTGTTGCAGCCGTACATGATCGACAGCCACGCCTTCACCGTCCCGTCGCGGACGACGGGCAGGCCCTCCGCGATGGTGCCGGGGTCGTCCTCGATGGAAAATATCCGGCCGCGCTCGGTCAAAATGCGCTCCAGATACTCCGGAAACCGCCAGAGCGCCTGAGGGCCGAACACCAGGTCCACATGCCGGAAGGAGCGCCTGATCTTGTCGGCCACACTGGGCTGCTGCACCATGCAGCCGCACAGGGCGATGATCTGCCCGGGCTTGTTCCGCTTGGTGTGCACCAGCGCGCCCACGTTCCCGTACACGCGCATTTCCGCGTGCTCGCGGACGGCGCACGTGTTGATGACGATGACGTCCGCGTCCGCTTCCTTGTCGGTAAAGCTATATCCCATCCGGCCCAGCATGCCGCGCAGCTTTTCGCTGTCGGACTCGTTCTGCTGGCAGCCGTAGGTGTCGATAAAAGCGCGCGGGGCGGCGCCCGAGCCGGCGTTATGCGCCCTGAGCCGCTCCATGATCGCTTTTTGCCTGTCGATATCTTCCTGTGAGATTTCTGCGCGTTTCAGCTTCACGTGATCCTCCGTGAAAAAATTCGGAGCAGCGCCGTAAAAGGCTGCAACCGGCTTTCATTTTAACATTTTGTTATAGAATTTACAATGTAAATAATGTATAATCACACCGTGGCAAAATATTGACAAATAAAAAATGCCGCGGTTTTGGGATAGGGAGGGCCATTATGAAATATCTCGTGATAGACAGGCGCGTTGTGCGGAATAACCTTAAGGCGATCAAGGAACGGGCCGACGGCGCCGCCATTTACGCCGACCTCAGCGCCAACGCCTGTGGGATGGGCCTTCTCGAGATCGCCAAGCTCCTGCGGGACGACGGCATCCACGCCTACGCGGTCTCGGACCCGAAGGATGCCGCCTTCCTCCGCTCCAACGGCTTTACGGACGAAAGGCTCATGATGCTCCGCTCCACCGCCGACCCCGAAGAGCTCTCCGAGCTCATCGACCTGAACGTCATCTGCACCGTGGGGTCCTATGACGCCGCCGTGGCCATCAACGGCATCGCGGAATCCCGCAAGACGGTGGCCGAGGTGCAGCTCAAGGTGGACACCGGCCTCGGGCGCTACGGTTTTCTGCCGGAGGAGACGGACAAAATGGCGTCCATCTTCAAATATATGTCCAGCCTTGCCATCATCGGCATGTTTTCCACATACGCCGGCTCCTGGCGCAGCAAAAAGCTGACGCTGCAGCAGTACGAGGAATTCAACAAGGTGCTTGACAGGCTGACGGAGCTGGGCTTTGAAACGGGCGTGGCGCACATCTGCGACTCGGCGGCGCTGTTCCGGTACGAGTTCGGCCGGATGGACGCCGTGCGCGTCGATACGGCCCTGTCGGGCCGCATGCCGGGGAAGAGCGTCCAGGGGCTCAGCCGCGTGGGCTATATCGAGGCCGGCATCGAGGAAGTGGGCTGGTTCCCGAAGGGGCACCGCATCGGCGGCGATCACGGCCTGGTGACGAAGAAGCCCACCAAAATCGCCGTTTTGTCGGTGGGCTATTACCACGGCTTCGGTGTGGACCGCCACCTGGGCGAGCACAATATCCTCGAGCTGCTCCGGCGACGTCGCCGGAAGCTTTTCGTCAAAATCGGCGGCCAGCGCGCCCATGTCCTGGGCGAGGTGGGCCTGCTGCACACAATCATCGACGTGACGCATATCGAATGCGCCGTGGGCGATTCGGTCATCCTGGACGTGGACCCGGTCAACGTCAAGGGCCTGCCGATCATGTATCTATAATGGGCAAAACCCGAAGGGCTTTGCCCAGGCTGTCGATAAAGCCCTTTGGGCTTTATCCGACAAGGGGGTGCATACAGCGCGCTCAGCCGCGCGCTGTATGAGAAGCTCACTCCGGAGGCGCATGTCCTCCTGCGTGACAAATGATGAATTTATTTGCCGCTCCGGCGGCAAACTCTGCGAGGCTTTTATGAAGGAATGGTGATCTTTGGCTAAAATACTGCAGCTGGACGCGCATGTGGCCGACCTGATCGCGGCCGGCGAGGTCGTGGAACGGCCCGCGTCCGTAATCAAGGAGCTCATAGAAAACTCAATAGACTCCGGGGCGACGATGGTCACCGTGGAGATCAAGGGCGGCGGCATGACGTACATGCGCGTCACGGACAACGGCTGCGGCATCGCGCCGGAGGACACGGAGACCGCCTTCCTGCGCCACGCCACCAGCAAGCTCCGGGATGAAAAGGGCCTGGAGGCGATCATGACCCTCGGGTTCCGGGGCGAGGCCCTGGCGGCCATCGCCGCCGTGTCCCGCGTGGAGCTTTTGACCCGCGAAACGGGCGCGGAGACCGGGACAAGCCTCTCCGTGGAGGGCGGCGCTGTAAAGGCGCGGGAGCTGGCCGGCTGCCCGGAGGGCACCACGATGATCGTCCGCGACCTGTTTTACAACACGCCGGCCCGGCTCAAATTCATGAAAACGGACAGGGCCGAGGGCGCGGGCGTGTCGGCGCAGGTCATTTCCAGCGCGCTGTCCCACCCGGAGGTTTCGGTTCGGTACATAAAGGACGGGAAAGAGGAGTGCCATACCCCCGGCGACGGGCGCATCGACTCCTGCATCTACAGCCTTTTCGGCCGCGAATTCGCCGGCGGCCTGTTAAAGGCCGCCACCAGCGACGACGCCGTCACCGTCTCCGGCTTCGTCTCCACGCCCGTGAGCGCCCGGGGCAACAGGAGCTATCAGTTCTTCTTCGTCAACGGGCGCATCGTCAAATCCAAAACGCTGCAGGCCGCGCTGGAGCAGGCCTATAAAAATTCGCTGTTTACCGGGAGGTTCCCCTCCTGTGTCCTGTATATCACGCTCAGTCCCAGCCAGGTGGACGTCAACGTCCATCCGACGAAGACGGAGGTCAAATTCTTAAACGAGCATCAGGTCTTTGACGGCGTCTATTACGCCGCGCTTTCGGCGCTGGAGAGCGAGGGCCGGAAGGACGCGTTCCGGATTTCCGAAAGCACCAAAAGTCTCTTTCAGACGGAGGCCGCGGAAGCCCCGGCGGAACGGCCCTCCGGCGGTGCGCCGGCCCGGACGCAAAGCCCGTACGGCGGCGGGGGCTTTATAAGCCGCGTCCCGTCGGTGCGGGAATTCAAGACATATGCGCCCGTGCGTGACGAGACGGCGCTTTCTTACAAAACGGCGGCGGACAAAATCCCGCCGGCCGCCGAGGCCGGACCAAAAACGCCCGCGGCCTGGGAACGCGTCGGGGAGCCGGCGGGAGAAGAGCCCGCGCAGACGGAAATCGACATGAGCCGGCCGGAGGAGATCGCCGAGATGCCGCCGGCAAAGCGCTGGAGGGTCGTGGGCGAAGCGCTGGACACGTACATCCTGGCCGAGCAGGGCGACAGCCTCTGGCTCATCGATAAGCACGCCGCCCATGAACGCATCCATTTTGACAGACTGAAAAGCGAAAAGCAAGTGACCATGTCACAAACGCTCCTGGACCCCGTCGTCTGCAACCTGGGCAGCGAGGATACGGCGCTGCTGGTGGAAAAAGCCGCGCTTCTTTCCCGCCTCGGCTTTCAGCTGGACGCCTTTGGCGACGCGGCCGTGGCGGTGCGCGAGCTCCCCGCCGATATCGACGCGGCGGAGACGGAGGGCCTGCTCGGGGAGCTGGCGGATATCCTGCGCCGCGGCGGCAGCCCCGACGAGGGCGCCGTCCTGGACGAGCTGCGCCACTCGGTGGCGTGCAAGGCGGCCATCAAGGCCGGCCGCCGCTCCGAGCCCCTGGAGCTGGAAGCGCTGGTGGACAAGGTCCTCACCGGCGAGGTGCGCTATTGCCCCCACGGGCGGCCCGTAGCCACCGAGCTGACAAAGGCGGCGCTGGACAGGACATTCAAAAGGACGTAAGGACGCGGATTCCCGCCTTCGCGGGAATGACAGGGGATAATAGGAAACAACAGGAAATGCCGGGGAATAACAATGACACCTAAAATCCTGGTCATCACCGGGCCGACGGCGACGGGGAAAACGGCGCTGGGCATCGCGCTGGCCGAAAAAACCGGCGGGGAGATCGTCTCCGCCGACTCGATGCAGCTTTATCAGCACATGGATATCGGGACGGCCAAGCCCACGCCGGAAGAGCTGGCCCGCGTGCCGCACCATATGATCGGCATCGTCCCGCCGTCTGAAAATTATTCCGTAGCGCGGTACGCCGCCGAGGCGTCCGGCTGCGTCGACGACATTCTCCGGCGGGGAAAGCTGCCCGTCGTGGTGGGCGGCACCGGCTTGTATATCGGCGCGCTTGTGGCCGGCCACGACTTTTCCGCCGAGGCCGACGCGGACGTGCGCGGGGCGCTGTCGGCGCGGTACGACGCGCTGGGCGGCGAAGTCCTTTTAGCGGAGCTCCGCGCCGTCGACCCGATGAGCGCCGCGCGGCTGCACCCCAACGACAAAAAGCGCCTCGTCCGCGCTCTGGAGGTCTTTAAGGCCACGGGCGTGACGATCACCGAGCACGACGCGCGCACCCGGGCCCTGGCGCCGCGTTATGACGCCTGCGTTATCGCCCTGTCCTACCGGGACCGGGAGGATCTGTACCGGCGCATCAACGCCCGGGTGGACGCGATGCTGGAAATGGGCCTGCTGCGGGAAGTGCGGGCGCTCCTGGACATGGGACTCACGCCGGAACACACGGCGATGCAGGCCATCGGCTACAAGGAGCTGACCGGCGTGCTCCTGGGCCGGGAGGCGCTGGACGAGGCCGTGGCGCGCATCAAAATGGAGTCCAGGCGCTACGCCAAAAGGCAGCTTTCCTGGCTCCGGCGGGATCAAAACGCCCACTGGATATTGTGGGACAAGGAGCCCGATTTTGCTAACGGACTTCAAATTTCGACAGAGTATTTGGAAAAATATGTTTACAATAGAGCCGTCTAAACAAAATTGAAAGAGGCGGCGGAATGTGGTACGATAGTCCCGCCGTCAGAAAGAAAGGACGGCAAACATGGCAAAGATACAGAATCTGCAGGATATTTTCCTCAATCAGGCAAGGACGAATAAGCAGCAGGTCACGGTTTTCCTGGTCAACGGCTTTCAGCTCCGGGGCATAGTGACAGGCTTCGACAGCTTCACCGTCGTGCTGGATACCGACGGAAAGCAGCAGCTTATTTACAAGCACGCCATTTCAACGATTATTCCGGCGCGGGCGATCAGTCTCATGCCGAATGGGGAAAATACCGGCCCGTGAGCCAGCGCGGAAAATGCCGGTTTGCCAGACCAATCATTGTTTGTTAGAGATAACGCCTGAGGGACAAGGCGCGGAAAAGGGGGCTGGGGGCCATGCGGCGCAGCGATTTTTTGATGAAGCTGATGTCGGTCATCCTGCTTGTGGGGATCGTCGTTTATATCGCCGTCTATATTTATGACAAAACGGAGAATCCCCTGAAAACGACGGTTGCCGTGCGCTATACGGCAGAGGAGAGCGGCGATGCCGACGGGTACATCATCAGGACTGAGGACGTCCTGGACGGGGACGGCGCCACCGTCACGCTTATGGCGTCCGAGGGCGAGAAGCTGGCGACGGGACAAGCCCTGGCCGTGTCCTACGAGGGCGACGCGGCGCTCCAGCGGGCCAGCCAGATCCGCGCGCTGCAGCTGCAGATCAGCGCGGCGGAGGCCGATGCCGACAACGCCACGGCGGAGAAGAAGGCCGTGAGCGCCGACGACAGTGTGCTGGCGCTTTCCAGCGCCGTGCAGCACGGCAGCCTTGAAGCGCTGCCTTCGCTGACGTACAACATCGAAAATCTGATTTTCACCCAAAGCGTCAAGGCCCCGGATATCGACCTGAACGCGCTGAAGGACGAGCTGAACGGCCTGCTGGCCCAGAATACGGATACGCGGACGATCCCGGCGCCCGTGAGCGGGATATTTTCCGCCGTCGTGGACGGCTATGAGTCCGTCGGGCCGGACGCGCTGCAAAACCTGACGCCGTCCTCGCTGGAGGCGCTCTTCCCGCCGGAGCCGAAGCCGGCCGAGGATGTTCTGGGCAAGCTCATCACAAACATCGCCTGGTACTACGCGGCCATCGTGGACCAGAGCACCGCCGAAAAGCTCCGGGCCATCGTGGACCAGGCCGCCGCCGACAAAAAGGCCGCCGCTGCGGACCTGCAGTTCACAAAGACATACAACGCCAAGCTGACCATGAAGATCGAGAGCGTCGGGGCGGACGAAAACGGCAAAAGCGTCGTCGTCTTTTCCTCTAAAGCGAATCTGTCCGACACCACGGCGCTGCGCAAGCTGACGGCGCAGGTGCTGTTCGATTCCTGCTCCGGGCTGCTTGTCCCGAAGGAGGCCGTCTATACCGAAGAGAGCGACGACGGCGACAAAGCGTACGTCTACCTCCTGACGGGGCTCCAGGCAGAAAGGGTAGACGTGACGATCCTTGCCGAAAACGGCGACAGCTACGTCGTCCAGGACGGCGCCGAAAACAATACGGTCCTGCGGGAGGGCTGCGATATCATCGTCAAGGCCAAGGATCTGTACAACGGCAAGGTGGTGGGACGATGACAATCGCGGAAAACATCCGGATGCTCCGGGAAAAAATCGCCGTCGCCGCAGTAAAGTCCGGGCGGAAACCGGAGGACATCACGCTTGTGGCGGCGTCAAAGATGAATCCGGCCGAGCGCGTGCGCGAGGCCATTTTGGGCGGCGTTGACGCCGTGGGCGAAAACAGGGTCCAGGAAATGCTGGAAAAGCACGGCCTCGGCGCCTATGAGGGAAAGCCGCTCCACTTTATCGGGCACCTGCAGTCCAACAAGGTGCGCCAGGTGGTGGGCGTGTGCGACCTCATCGAGTCGGTGGACTCCGAAACGCTTGTGGCGGAGATCGGCAAAAGGGCGTCGGCCCTTGGCCTCACGCAGGATATTCTGCTGGAGGTGAACATCGGCAGGGAGGAAAATAAATCCGGCGTCCTGCGGGAAAATCTCGATAAACTTCTGGAATATGCCGCCCAGACCCCCGGAATTCGCGTCCGGGGGCTCATGGCAATTCCCCCGATTACTGGAAATAACGGGAAAAAACCTAATTATTTCGACGAAATGTACAAGCTTTATGTTGACATAACAGCAAAAAAATACGATAATATCTCTATGCATTTTCTGTCAATGGGCATGAGCGACAGCTATATCGACGCGATTGAAGCCGGCGCGAACATGGTTCGCATCGGTTCGGCTATATTTGGTGCGCGGCACTACTGACGATTATTTGATTTTTTATTCACACAGGGGGAAACTCTCATGGGATTTTTTAATGAACTTAAAAAGCTGACGAGGCCTTACGATGACGACGACGATGAGTTTGAGGATTTCAAGCCGAAGGCCGTCGATGAGATTCCCATCGCCCCGAAAACGCCGGCCCAGGCGAGAAGCTCCTACGGCGGCTTCGAGGAGCGCCGCGACAGCAACAAGGTGGTCAACATCCACGCCACCGCCCAGCTCCAGGTCGTGCTCGTGAAACCCGAGCGCTTTGAAAACGCGGCCGAGGTCGCCGATCACCTGCGGGAAAAACGCACGGTCGTATTAAACCTCGAGCAGACCAACAAGGACATCGCCCGCCGCCTCATCGATTTTCTCAGCGGCGTTGCCTATGCCCAGGAGGGCAAGATCAAAAAGGTCGCGGTGAATACATACATCATCACCCCGTATAACGTCGACCTGCTTGGGGACCTGATTGACGAGCTGGAAAACAACGGCCTCTACTTTTGAGAATCGGAATATGACGCTGCCGGCGTGAAAACTGCCGGCAGGTTGGATTATACAGACTAATGAATAAATTCGGTGACGTCACCGGATTATTCGCGAAAGGGTTGAAGGTAATGCTTACTCCGCAGGAAATCTCCGGCAAGGAATTTGTCAAGGCTGTTTTCGGCGGCTACGACATGTCGGTGGTCGACGATTTTCTTGAGACGCTCACAGCCGATTACACGGCGCTCTTTAAGGAAAACGCCATCCTGAAAAGCAAAATAAAGGTTCTCGTGGAGAAGGTCGAGGAGTACCGCTCCACGGACGACGCGATGCGTATGGCGCTCCTGACCGCCCAGAAGCTGGGCGACGAGATCACGGCGGAAGCCAAGCGCAAGAGCGAGGAACTGCTGAACAAGACGGAGGCGGACATCCGGGAAAGACTTCTGGAGATGAAGAACAAGTTTGCCGACGAGGACACCCGGCTCAAGTCCGTCAAGGAAGAGACGCGGAAGTTCATCGCCATCTCGCAGGAGATCATCCGGCAGCACTCGCTGTTTCTCAATAAGCTGGAGGAACTGAACAAGCAGGAACCGGGGGCCTCCGAGGAGTCCGCGCCGGCGCCCGCGCCCGTTCAGGAAGCGGCGCCTGCGCCGGCACCGGCACCCTCCCCGGCGGCACCGGCACCGGCACCGGAGGACGAGGTCACCGCCGCGGCCCGGCAGATCGACGACGCGGTTTCCAACCTGGCCGAGACTGAGGGGGACCCCTTCGCGCCGCTCTTCCAGAACGAGGAGACGACAAAGCTGTTCAGGCCAAGGCAGGAGGGCGACGCGCCCGATGACGACGAACCAACGTCCCCGCGGCCCAAATTCGATTTTAACAACCTCAAATTTGGGTCAAACTATTCTGGGGATTGAGATTTGCCGCTTGATAACGCGTATAAAACGGGTCGGCTGTTACGGCGGCCCGTTTCCCCGCATTTAAGAAGAAAAACTGAGAAGAGATAAAGAGGAGACAGCGTCATGCCTACCGACTACAACGCCACGATAAATCTGCCGAAGACCGATTTCCCCATGCGCGCCGGCCTGCCCAAGCGGGAGCCGGAAATGCTGGCGGAATTTTATAAAAAGGACATCTACGGGCATCTGATGGAAAAAAACGAGGGGAAGCCCCTCTTTATTCTTCACGACGGCCCGCCGTTCAGTAACGGCGATATCCACATCGGTACGGCAATGAACAAGATTTTGAAGGATTTTATCGTCCGGTACAAGAACATGACGGGCTTTAAGTCTCCTTACGTCCCCGGCTGGGACAACCACGGCATGCCCATCGAGAGCGCCATCATCAAAAAGAACAAGCTCGACCGGAAAAACATGTCCATCCCGCAGTTCAGGGACGCCTGCCGCGCCTTCGCGGAGGATTTCGTCGGCCGCCAGAGGACGCAGTTCAAGCGCCTGGGCGTCATCGGCGACTGGGACCGGCCCTACCGCACCATGGACCCGGCCTTTGAGGCCAGGGAGATCCGCGTTTTCGGCAAGATGTACGAGGCCGGCTATATCTACAAGGGCCTCAAGCCCGTATACTGGTGCCCCTCCGACGAGACGGCCCTGGCCGAGGCCGAAATCGAGTACGCCGACGATCCCTGTACCTCCATCTACGTCAAGTTCCGCGTCAAGGACGACAAGGGCGTTCTCAAAGGCGTCTGCGACCCCGAAAAGACATATTTCATTATCTGGACCACAACGACCTGGACGCTGCCGGGGAACCTCGCCATCAGTCTGGGGCCGGATTTCGAGTATGCCGTCGTCAAAGCGGGCGAGGCCTGTTACATCGTCGCCGCCGACCTGGTCGACGACGTCATGAAAAAGGGCGGCGTGACAGACTATACGATCCTCAAAAAAATCCCCGGCCGGAGCCTGGAGCTCGCCGTGGCGCAGCACCCCTTCTATGACAGGGAGTCTCTGGTCATCGTGGGCGACCACGTGACCATCGACACCGGTACCGGCTGCGTCCACACAGCGCCCGGCTTCGGCGTGGACGACTTCAATGTCTGCCGGAATTACCCGCAGATCCCCTTTGTCGCGCCCGTAAACGGCCGCGGCGTCATGACGGAGGAGGCGCTGCAGTACGCGGGCATCCACTATACCAAGGCCAACGAGGTCATTCTGGAAGACCTCAAAAAAAGCGGCGCCCTCTTTGCCGAGGAAAAGATCGTCCACTCCTATCCCCACTGCTGGCGCTGCAAAAACCCGATCATCTTCCGGGCCACCGAGCAGTGGTTTGCCTCGGTGGACGCCATCAAGGAGACGGCGGTGGCGGCCTGCGAGGACATCAAATGGAACCCCGAGTGGGGCAAGGAGCGCATGATCGCCATGATCCGCGAGCGGAACGACTGGTGCATCTCGCGTCAGCGCCACTGGGGCCTGCCTATCCCGGTCTTCTACTGCGGCGACTGCAAAAAACCTGTCTGCACAAGCGAGACGATCGACGCCGTGGCGGGTCTCTTCGCCGAAAAAGGGTCGAATGTCTGGTTTGAGGCCGAAGCGGTCGAAATTCTGCCCGCCGGCTATAAATGCCCCCACTGCGGCGGGACGCATTTTACAAAAGAGACGGACACGCTGGACGGCTGGTTCGACTCCGGCTCCACCCACGCCGCCGTGCTGGACAAGGTTCCCGGCCTCAGGTCCCCCGCCGACGTGTACCTGGAGGGGGGCGACCAGTACCGCGGCTGGTTCCAGTCCTCCATGCTCACCAGCATCGCCGTCAAGGGCGCGGCGCCCTACAAGCAGATCATCACCCACGGCTGGACGGTGGACGGCGAGGGCAAGGCCATGCACAAGTCCCTGGGCAACGCTGTCTCGCCCGACGAGGTCATCAAGGACTACGGCGCGGATATCCTGCGCCTCTGGGTCGCGTCCACCGACTACAGGGCCGACATGCGCATCTCCAAGGATATCCTCAAGCAGCTGTCCGATATCTATCTGAAAATCAGGAACACCGCCCGTTTCATCCTCGGCAACCTGGACGGCTTCGACCCGGACGACGCCGTCCCCTTTGAGGAGATGCCGGAGCTGGACAAATGGGCCGTCATCCGGTTCAACAGGCTCATAGAGCGCGTCCGCGCGTCCTTTGACAAATACGAATACCACACCATTTACCACGGCGTCCACAATTTCTGCGCCGTGGAGATGTCCAACATCTATCTCGACATCATTAAGGACCGGCTCTACTGCGACGGAACCGCCAGCCTCTCCCGCAAGAGCGCCCAGTCGGCCGTCTACCTGATCCTGGACGGCATCGTCCGGCTCATCGCGCCGATCCTCGCCTTCACGGCCGAGGAGATTTGGGCGGCCATGCCCCACCGGAAAAACGACGTGGCGGAAAGCGTTTTGTATAACGACATGCCCCGGCCGAATCCGGCGTACGACTACGCGCCGGGCCAGGAGTCCAAATGGGACAAGCTGCTGGCGCTCCGCGCCGACGTCAACAAGGCCCTGGAGGTCGCCCGGGCCGGCAAGGTGGTGGGCAAGCCGCTGGACGCCGAGATCACGCTGTATCTCGACGAGACCGGCCGGGCCGCCTTCGAGGAGATCAAAAACGAGAGCCTGAAAGATATTTTCATCGTATCAAAGGTGGATGTGGCGTTCGGCGCCGGCACCGGCTATGAGACCCAGGAATTCAAAGGCGCCCGCGTGGAAGTGCGGGCCAGCCAGGCGCCCAGGTGCGTCCGCTGCTGGACCCATGACGACAGGGTCGGCGAGAGCGCCGACCATCCCGAGCTCTGTCCGAGGTGCCGAAAGGCGGTAAAGGAGAGATAAATTTTGATTTATTTCATCATCGCGGCGCTCATCGTCCTTTTGGACCAGGTGTCCAAATATTTTCTGACGATCAAATTGTCCGGCGGCGGCGTCGCGGCGCTGCTGCCCGGCCTTGTGCATATGATCTATGTGCAGAATACGGGCGCGGCCTTCAGCTTCCTGCAGAACGTGCCCTGGCTTCTGATCGCCGTCTCGTCGGTCGTCATCCTGCTGATTGCCGCCGGGCTCATCCGGTACAGAAACAGGATCGACTGGGTTGGCAAGCTGGGCCTGGGGTTCATCCTCGGCGGCGCGCTTTCCAACCTCTTTGACCGCGCCATTTTCGGCTACGTGGCGGATTTCTTCGAGTTTGAATTCGTCCGCTTCGCCGTTTTCAACGTGGCCGACATCTTCATCACCGTCGGCGGCGTCGTGTTCTGCCTGTGGTACCTGTTCAAGGGCTCAAAGGGCGGCGGCCTGCGGGAGGAGTTCATGCTCGGTAAAGGCCGGGATAAAAAGGCCGGCCCCAGGGACGCGGCGGAGCGGGACGGGGCGCAGGATAGCGTCACGCCGGAGGGCAGCGGCGGTGCCGATCACACTTGAAGCCGATTTAAGCGGCGCCCGGATCGACGTTTTCCTCGCCGGAAAGCTGCCCGCGCTCAGCCGCAGCGGCGTCCAAAGGCTCCTCGAGCGCGGGCTCGTCACGTATAAGGGCGCGCCGGTGCGAAAAAATCACAAGGTGGAGCCGGGCGAGGTTTTTGAGGTCTCACTGCCGGCGCCTGTCCCGACGGAAACGGCGGCGCAGGAAATTCCCCTGGACGTGGTCTACGAGGACGGCGATGTCATCGCCGTCAACAAGCCCCGCGGCATGGTCGTTCACCCCGCGCCGGGGCACCTGGACGGCACGCTGGTCAACGCCCTGCTGCACCACTGCGGGGACAGCCTGTCCGGTATCGGCGGCGCGCTCCGCCCCGGCATCGTGCACCGCATCGACAAGGACACCTCCGGCCTCGTCATCGCCGCCAAAAACGACGCGGCGCATCTGTCCCTTTCGGCGCAGCTTAAAAACCGCAGCCTGTCCCGCGTTTACGAGGCGGTCGTTATCGGCGCGGTCAAAGACGACGCCGGCACCGTGGACGCCCCCATCGGCCGCCACCCCACCGACAGGAAGCGCCAGACGGTCACGGCCAAAGGCCGCAGCGCCGTCACGCACTATGAGGTCATCGCCCGCTATAGCGGCTATACCCACGTCCGCTGCCGCCTGGAGACAGGCCGGACGCACCAGATCCGCGTCCACATGGCCCACATCGGCCATCCCGTGCTGGGCGACCTCGTCTACGGGCGCAAAAAGCCGGAAAAGGGGCTTGCCGGCCAGTGCCTGCATGCCAGAGAACTCAAATTCATCCATCCCGGGACGGGAGAACAGATCGCGCTGCAAACCGCGCTGCCGGCCTATTTTACGGAAGTCCTGAGAAAATTGGGCAATACTATATAAAGTCCGCCGGAAAGGCGGGCTTTTTTTGTCGCCTTTTCCAAACGCCGTTCGATTGCAATCACGGCCGGGATCACATACAATTGATGTATTAAAATAGGTCGTCTGCTACCTAAATGACCTGGAACCCGGGGAGGACGAATCGTTGAAACTCGATAAAAAGAAAACCCTGCTCATGTGGACCATCCTGATCATCGCGCTCGTTCAGATGCCGGCCCTGGCGCTGACGCCGGCCATCAACCTCATTCAGACAAAGGCGTTCCCGGACAGGACGCTGGCCGACGTACAGACGGCGCTGGCGTCGACAAATCTGATCTCTCCCGTGGTGTCGATCCTGGCGGCGGTGCTCATCAACCGGGGCGTTTTCACAAAAAAGGGCGTCGTGGTGGTGGGGCTCCTGACGCTCTCGCTCACGGGCCTTCTGGCCGTGCTCCTGCATACGGCGTTCTGGAACCTCTACCTGCTGAGCGTGACCCTGGGCATCGCCACCGGCCTGTTCATGACGAACGCCTTTGGCCTCCTGTTCGATAATTTTACCGACGACCAGCGCCAAACCATCGCCGGCTATCAGACCTCCTGCATCAATGCCGGCGGCATCTCCATGGGCCTGCTGGGCGGCGTGCTGGCCACGGCGATGTGGTACGGCGGCTATCTTATTCTCCTCATCGGCCTGCCGGTGGCCATCCTCGCCCTTTTCACGGTGCCGAACTACAAGTCGCCCTCGGCGAAAAGCTCGGGGGAGAGCACGGAAAAGTCCCGCCTGGACCCGGGCGTCATTTACTACGCGGTGCTGGCCTGCATTTTCATGGCGATCTACGGCGTGGGCGGCAACAACATCTCCACCCATATCCGCCAGAATATCCCGAACGTGGACGACGCGGCCATGGCCGGCATCGCCGTGGCGGTCCAGATGGGCGGCGGCGTCATCTCCGGGCTGTTCTTCGGCAAGCTCTCGGCAAGGCTCGGGGATAAAATCATGGCCGTGGCCTGCTTCGCCCTGTTTGCCGGGTTTTTGATCGTGAGCCTGTTCGCGTCGTCGCTGGTGATGATCCTTATCGGCGTTTTCGTGGCGGGCATGTCCCTGAGCATGATGCTGCCCCGGTGCACCTTCGCCGTGTCCACCCTTGTGGACAAATCCACCTCGGCCTGGGCTACCGTGATCGCCCTGAGCGTGGCGCCGAGCCTGGGCGGCTTTTTATCGCCCCAGGTCTTTACCCGGCTGACCATCGCGCTCTTCGGCGACCTGACCGTTTACAGATACGGCTTCGTGGCGGCCACGGTGCTCGTCTTCGGGCTCGTTATCGTGTTTTTAACCATGCGCCGGGCGAAAACCGCCCCGGCGGCGTCAAAATAAGTCCGGGCCCGCAGCATGTAAAATAAGCGGCGCCCGGCGCGCCGAATACAAGCCAGGGGGTAATTCATGTTTAAATCCGTCGCCAAAAGCAAGCGCCTTCTCATGTGGACCTTATTTTTGATTTTCATGTTCCAGATGCCCCATTTCGCGCTCTCCTCTGGCATCGACACGATCCAGAAGCATGTCTTTACCGACCGGTCGCTCTCCGCCATCCAGACCGTCATATCGCTGCCGAATCTTTTGAGCGTTGTGGCCGGCGTCCTGTCCTCCATCCTCGTGGGCGGCAGGCTGGCGACAAAAAAGAGCCTCGCCGTGACCGGCCTCTTCATCGTTGCCGTCACGGGGCTCCTTGCCCTGGTCCTACACACGCAGTTCTGGCAGCTGATCCTGTTCAGCGTTTTCATCGGCCTTGGCCTTGGTTTTTTCGTCCCGGCCTCCCAGAGCATCATGCTTGACAGCTTTGACGAAAAGGAGCGCCAGCTCGTCAGCGGCCTGCAGTTCTCGTTCATCAATTTCGGCGGCATCCTGATGAGCGTTGCCGGCGGCCTCCTCATCACCCTCGTCTGGTACGGCGGCTATATCATGCTGCTGGTCATGCTGCCCGTGGCCGTCCTGTCGATCGTCGCGCTGCCGCGGGATAAGGGCTTATCAAACGGCGGCCGCCGGGCCGAAACGGCGCGGCGCTCAAAGCTCCCGGCGGACGTCTTTTACTATTCGGTTACGCTGTTCCTGTTCACGCTGATGTTCAATGTGACCATGAGCAACCTGCCCACCCATCTGGAGTCCCATCACCTGGGCAACGCCGGCACGGCCGGGGTCGCCATCGCCGCCACCATGGCGGGCGGCGTTTTTTCCGGCATCTTCTTTGACCGGCTCTCCGCGCGGCTGCGCGACTATATGATCCCCGCCGCGTTCCTCCTCCTGTTTGCCGGCTTTACGATGCTGAACCTCTTCGATGCCTCGCTGCCCGTCATTTTCGTCGCCGTCTTTCTGATCGGCATATCGTCGAGCCTCTGCCTGCCGCAGTGCATCTTCTCGTCCTCCAATGTCGTCGACCCCACGAACTCCGCCCTGGCGGCAACCTTTTTGTCCTGCGTCGCGCCCGGCTCCGGCGGCTTTCTGTCGCCCGTCGTCTTCACGAACATCACCCAGGCTCTCGTCCGGGACTCCACCTCGTTCCGCTATCAGTTTGTGGGCCTCGTCGCCCTCATGGCCGGCGTTATCTACCTCTTCAACACCCGCCGTCGGGAAAAGCGCTGGCCGGCTAAGCCGGCACAATAGCACGAATTTAAACCGTAAAAAGCCGGGCCGCATTTGCGGCCCGGCTTTCTGTGTCCATACGTTATTTTGTGATAAACGTCCTGTAATCCTTCAGGTTTTCGGCCAGGAGAGCGGGGGTGTCGAGGCCGTAGGGGCAGTGGTTTTTGCAGTGGTCGCAGTGGACGCACTCCTCGATGCGCCGCATGTTTCCCTGCCATTCCTCGCTGAGATAAGCGGCCGCCGGCGCCCGGCGGATCAGGAGCGACATGCGGGCGCAGGTGGGGATTTCGATATTCTTCGGGCAGGGCAGGCAATAGCCGCAGCCCCGGCAGAAGGAGCTCCCCAGCGCCGCCTTGTCCTGCGCGATCACCGCGCGCATCTTCTCGTCCAGGGCGGGCGGGTTTTTGTCGTAGGCGAGGAATTCGTCCAGCTCGCGCTCCCGCTGGATGCCCCAAATCGGCAGGACGTTGTCGAACTGGTTCAAAAAGGCGTATGCGGCGGCGGAGTTTGTGATAAGTCCGCCGGAAAGCGCCTTCATGGCGATGAGCCCGATACCCAGCTCCCGGCATCGGTTTACAAAAGCGATCTCCTCGTCGGTGGCGAGGAAGGAGAAGGGATACTGGATCGTTTCATACAGCCCGGACTCGGCGGCCTCCCTGGCCAGAGCCAGCCGGTGGTTGGTGATGCCGATGCGGCGGATCTTGCCCTGGGCCTTCGCCTCCAGCATCGCCTCGTAAAACCCCGTCCCGTCGCCCGGCTTTGGGCAGAAGGCGGGGTTGTGGAACTGGTAGACGTCGATATAGTCCGTCTTCAAAAGCTTCAGAGAAGTGTGCAGCTGCGACCAGAACTCCTCGACCTTCGCCGACATCGTCTTCGTGGCGATGAAAATCCTGTCCCGGACGCCGCTGAGGGCGTATCCGATTTTTTCCTCGCTGTCGGTGTAAAAACGCGCCGTATCGAAAAAGGTGATGCCGTTGTCAAAGGCTTTATGCAGGAGCCGTGCCGCCTCGTCCCTGCCGATCCGTTGGATAGGCAGCGCCCCGAAGCCGTTTTTGTTTACCGTGATGCCTGTTTTTCCTAATGTCATCTGCGCCACTGTCGTCGCCGTCCTTTTGTTTGTTTTCCGATATTGTAACGCCGCGCCCCTGTAAAAATCAACCTATCCGCCGTATGTCACAAGGGCCCCAGAAAAATAGACAAAACACGTCATATAATTGTGTAAATAGTGCATAGATGGCGTGCGGTAGAGTCATTATAATAAAATATAGAGAAATATCGTATTAAGTCGAATCCGCATAGTTCTTTTCGCCGAGCACACAGCCACGAAAGAATCGGTCGCGTGGCTGTGTCTATTTTTTAGGAGGCACGCGCATGGCCAACATGTCCAAGCAAAAAAAGCTGCTGGTTATCACCATTCTCTGCATCTCGGTGATCCAGATGCCTTTCATGGCGCTGATGCCGGCGATCGCCGGTATGGCGCAGGTCTTTTCAGACCGGTCTCTTTCCGAAATCCAGACGGCGGTTTCGCTGTCAAGCCTGATCTCCATGGTTTCGTCGCTGCTCTCGGCGGTTTTGATCGGCCGCCGGCTGATCTCCAAGAAGACAGCCGTCCTCTCCGGCCTGGTCATAGCGATCCTCACAAGCGTCGCGGCCATTTTACTGCACACGCAGTTCTGGCACCTGTGCGCGTTTTCCGTCATGCTCGGGCTGTCCATGGGCTTTTTCATCCCCGCCACGGCAAGCATCATGTTCGACGCGCTCAATGAGGAGGAGCTGCAAAAGGTCACCGGATACCAGACGTCCTTTACCAATATCGGCGGCATCGTGATGAGCGCCGTCGGCGGCGTTTTGACGACGCTTGTCTGGTATGGCGGTTATCTGGCGTTTCTGCTGATGATCCCGGTGGCGGTCCTGGCGGCCGTCACGCTGCCCGGCAAGAAAACCGCGGCGGGGGACGATAACGGCGTGCCGCGCAAAAGATCAAAGCTGCCGGGCGAGGTCGCGTATTACGGCGTGCTGCTGTTCCTTTTCATGATGATTTACAACGTCTGCGGCAATAACGCGTCGACGCATCTGGCGGAAAACAGCATCGGCAACGCGGCCACGGCCGGGCTGGCCTCCGCGGTCCAGATGGCCGGCGGCGTCGCCTCGGGCCTCGTCTTCAGCAAGCTCTCGGCAAAGTTCCGGGATTACACGATCCTTTTCGCGTTTCTCGCCATCTTCGTCGGGCTGACGGTCCTTAATCTCGGCCACGCCTCGCTGACAGCCGTCTTTGTCGGCATGTTTATCGTCGGCTCGTCGCTGAGTATGATGGTGCCCCAGTGCATGTTCGCCGTCTCCCGGTGCGTGGACCCGTCGAACTCCTCGGCGGCCACGACGATCGTCTCCTGCATCGCTCCGGGCGCCGGCGCGTTCCTGTCGCCGGTGGTGTTCACCAACCTGACGATGTGGCTGGGCGGCGCGTCCACGAATTTCAGATATCAGTTTGTCGCCATTGCGGCCCTGGTGGTGGGCGTCGCCATCGCGCTGAACACGATGCGCCTGGAGAAACGCGCGCACTCGTCGCCGCTGTCGGCCAAAGAATAAGAGCACGGCAAAAAAACGGCAGGCAGCCCCTGCCGTTTTTTTATGAATCACCTATGGATTTTTATGACCCTGTCATATATAATAAGGCCAATTGGATTGTAACAAAGCAGCCATAAGGCTGCGGCAGGCACAGCGACGATGCGCGGAGCGGAGGGCTGTGCCCGTTTTTTTGAGGAGGGCCTTCATGGCAAAAATGTCCAGGCGCAACAGGACCATTTTTTTAACGGTGATGGCCGCGGCGCTCATGCAGATGGTGCAGTTCGCGCTGACGCCCGGCATCGCGCGGATACAGACGGAGGTCTTTCCCCAGTACCCCCTGTCCGTCATCCAGACGGCGCTGACGCTCCCAAGCCTGTTTTCCATTGTGTTTTCCCTTGTTTCATCGTTCATCACCGGAAAAGGGTGGGTATCCAAAAAAGCCTGCGTCGTCATCGGCCTCGGGTTCATCACCGTCACGAGCTTGGTGGCGATGCTCTTTCACACCCAGTTCTGGCATCTGTGCATGTACAGCATCCTGATCGGCACGGGCATGGGCTTTTACATCCCGACCTCTGCGAGCATCATGTTCGACAACTTCAACGAGGAAGAGTGCCGGATGAGCGTCGGCGCCCAGTCGTCGTTCATCAATCTGGGCGGTATCATCATGAGTGTCGGCGGCGGGATGCTTGCCAGTCTCGTGTGGTTTGGCGGCTATCTGATGCTGCTGATCGGCGTGCCGATCGTGATCTTCTGCTTTATCGGTATCCCCAACGACAAAAAAGAAAAAGCGGCGGCCCCTGCCGCTGACCCGGCGGGCCAGAGCGGGAGAAAGCGCCGTGGGGCGGCCATTCCGCTCGATATCTTTTATTACGCCGTCATCACGTTTATCTTCCTGATGATTTACACGGTCTGCGGCACAAACATTTCCAGCCACCTGCAGGCCGCCAACGTCGGCAATACCGCCACGGCCGGCATCGCCATAGGCGTCCAGATGGCGGGCGGCGTCTGTATGGGCCTTCTGTTCAACAAGGTCTCGGCAAAGCTCAGGGACTATTCTCTCGCCCTGGCATTTGTTATCGTCTTCGTGGGGTATACGATCATCAATCTCGGGCAGCGCTATCTGGCCCTGGATTTCATCGGCATCTTCATCACCGGCACGGCCATCAGCATCATCGTCCCGCAAACGCTGTTCTCCACCTCCAGCCGCGTCAACGCCGCCAATTCCGCCGCGGCTACGGCCATCGTCAACACGATTTTCCCCGGCCTCGGCAGCTTCTTCTCGCCCGGCGTGTTTACAACGCTGACGACGGCCCTAGGCGGAGATTCGACGAGCTTCCGCTATGAATTCGTCGGCATTGTGTCCCTTTTCTTCGGCGTCGTCCTCGTGGGCACGACGCTTTACCGGTCCCGGAAGGAGCGGGAAGGAAGAAGCTCGGCGGAACCGGCGAACTGATCCGCCAAGCCCCTGTGCCCCGCAGATTAATAATGCTATAAAAAAGGGCGGCATTGCAGATGCCGCCCTTTTGTGTCGATTAATAGAATGAGGGTTTTTAGAAAATATTGAAAAGGGTGACACAAAATGTATCGCGTCGCTATATGCGATGATGAAATGACGATCTGCGCGCAGGTCGAGCGGATGATTATGGATTACGGCAAATCAATATCCGAGGAAATGGAAATCGATGTATACTGCTCCGGAGAAGAATTGTGTAAATTTCTGCGTTCCGGCGCCGAATACGATATTTTATTTCTGGATATCGAATTCAAACAGCTGAACGGTGTTGAGATAGGCGAAAAAATACGCAACGAGCTTGGCAATGAAACCATGCAGATCGTGTATATATCCGGAAACCAGAGCTACGCGATAGAATTGTTTAACATCAGGCCCCTGAATTTTCTGATAAAGCCCCTTGAGTCCGATAAAGTCATCAATGTGCTTAAAAAAGGGATGGAGCTGTCCGCAAAGAAATGTAAGTACTTTACTTATAAGCAAGGCCATGTCACAAAGAAAAAACTGATTGAGGATATCCTGTACTTTGAAAGCATCAACAGGCAGGTGAAGATGACGGCGTCGGCGGAGGCGGTCGTTTTTTACGGCTCGCTGTCAGCCATATTTTCTCAGCTGCAGGCATGCCGTTTTTTTTATATACACAAGTCGTACCTGATTAACTATAACCATGTTATTGAGTTCAGCTATGATCATTTGGTGATGTCGGATAAAACCGTGCTGCCGATCAGCCAGTCAAAGCGGAAAGAAGTAAGGGACCTGCAGATTAAAATTGAAAAGGAAAGATAAGATGCAATTATCGAATATTCAATTTGGGGTTCTTCTGCTGATGATCCCGGATACTTATGTATATTATAAATATATGACGTATCTGTTCGGCGCCCCTTATGTGCGCAAGGGAATAACGCTGCTGTCTTATACGGGCTATTATCTGGTATTATCCGTTCTTTATTTATTTTTCAATATTCCGCTTGTTTTAATAGCGTACAACATCGTCATTTGTACCGGAATAACTTTTTTGTACCGCGCCTGTTTCACAAAGAGAATTTTAGCCTCCGTTTTATATTGTCTGATACTGACATGCATCGAATTTGCATATTTCATGATTTTCGCGCACACGTCGTCGGTACGTGCCAGATCCTTTTCGGAGGGGGCTGTCTGGCAGGCCGTCGTCGTCAAGCTGACGGAGTATATCGCGGCTTATATTTTAGCCATTTTTTTAAACAAAAGAAATGACGTATACCTGCCGAGCTTATTGCGGTTCAGGATAACTCTCGTTCCAATCGTTTCGCTGTGCGCCATCATCATTTTCCTGCATTTTAATATCGGCGTACAAAAAACCATCGTTCTCATTATGATTATATTGATCATCAATATTGCCGTGCTCCTTTTATATGTTGAAATATCCGCGGAGTATGCGGATAAATACCAGCATCTGATCATAAAAAAGCAAAACGAATACTATGTCCATCAGTTCGAGCTCATGAATGAATCCATAAAGCTCAGAAACGCGGAAAAGCATGATTTCAAGAACCATTTATCCGTGATTTCGGCGCTGATGCAGAAAAATGAACAGGAGGAAGCAGCAGGCTATATAGACAAGATCATAGATGTCTATAAAAGTGTCAGGGAGCCTCATAACTCCGGTAATTTGGTTATCGACAGTATTCTTAATTATAAAACGCAGGAAGCGGCGCAGCACGACATCAAGATCAACGTGGGCCTGAGTATTCCGGAAAATCTCCAGGTCAATTCCTTTGATATGACCACGATATTGGGGAATATTTTAGACAACGCCATCAACGCCGCGAAAAAGCTGCAAAAAGATAAATTCATCGACCTGAAAATAAGATATGATAAAGGTCGGCTGCTCATTAAAATCGACAACCCTTTCAATGGTGAAATCAAATACGAAAATAATAAGCTGGTCACGCTGCACCCCGACACGGAGGACCATGGGATCGGGCTGAATAATGTAAGAACAGTCCTGGAAAAATACGACGGAACCCTCGAAATCGAGCACACGGATAACCTTTTTTCGGCAAGCCTGATGCTGTTCGTTTGAGCTGGTCCTGAAGCTTCATATGTGCCGGAAACGCTCCTTTTTTGGTTAAGAGCCTCGGGCTTAACCGGAAAGGAGTTTTTTTGTTAAGGACAACCCGATTTCCGAAACCGATTCTGCCGTCTGTGAATCTTGGTTTACTACGAGAAAACATATAAGTTTCGACAATTTTCGGCACGGATAAATAATATGGGATAACATCTGTAAACGATTTAGTCAGAAATTTTGTTAAGGTGGTACATACCCATGAAGAAGCTCTTTCACTCGTCTAGATACTTGTCCCTTCTGATCGTTTTCGTGCTGATGATCTCCGTTTCGGCCTGCTCGGAGCCGAATTATCCCAAGCCGGAGGAAAGCGTCAAGGGCTTTTTTGACGCGTTGAGCAAATCCGACCTGAAAACCGCGGAAACGTACACCGCTTCCGGTTCAGCCTCCGGCCAGTTCGATTTTTCGGATTCGGAGGAAGAAAAAATTGCGCAGCTGATGCTTGCCAAAACGGGCTATGAGCTCGTCTCCTCGGAGGAAAACGGAGACAAAGCGACCGTCAAAATCAAGGTGACGAGCCTGGATATGTCGGCGATATTTGAAGCGATGATGACGGACCTTATCGATCAGATGACGGAAGCCGCCTTCAGCGGCGAGGAAATCACGGACGAGCAATCGCAGGAAATGACAATGAAATATCTGGAGGAAAGCATGTCCAAGTCCGACGCGCCCGTTCAGACAAACGATCTTACCGTGACGCTGAATAAGGACAAGGGAAAGAAAATGTGGGTCATCGTGGATGACGACACCTTCCTGAACGGCATTACAGGCAATCTCAACGAGATGCTTGAGCAATAATTCTTAAAGGTTTTATTAGAGGAGGATTTATGAGGATCGCAGTACTTATTTTAGTGATTCTTGGCGCGGCGGCTTCTTTTATACTTGGCATCAAATGGCTGTCGGATTTCAGCGCTTACAAAGCCGAAATCGCCGCCGTCAGTGAATTGTCGGAGGAAATCAGCTCAGACCCGGAAATCGCAAAGGCCATGAAAGATGTGGTGACCCTGAAGAATTGCGCCTATGTGCTGCTTGCCGGCGGAATCGTTGCCCTGGCGGCGGTATTCCTGATGGGGAAGTTAGGGAAGATTTCCGCCGTCATTATATTAGCGGCAGGCATTGTCCCCGCGTTCTTTTCGCCGATGTCTCTGGCGTTCACCTGGCTGTTGCTGCTTGGCGGTATCCTGGCTTTCTTTGTAAAGCCGAAAGTACAGGCCGTACAGGCCGAGTAGCGTACGCGCCGCATCCGATAAGCGGCATACTGTGTTTTTCCAAATACAGAATATAAAAATGCATCAGGGGCTGCTGAAGCTTACCAACGGATTCGGGGTAATGTATTCGGCAGCCCCGCCTTTTTGTTTGCGCTGATGCGGCGCTTATGCTAAAATACTGCAAGGTGATTCTTTATATGCGGATGAGAAAAAAGCCCAATATGCCCCAGCGCACCGAAAGGTGCGCCGCCGTACATATCACGGCCCCGGAGGCGTACCGGGGGCAGTGGCTAAAAAAGCTCCCCGGATACCGGCAGGTGCACCTGGAGATCGGGTGCGGCAAGGGGAAGTTTACGGCGGAGACGGCCTTGTCGCTGCCGGATACGCTGCTTATTGCCGTGGAGCGGGTGCCGGAGGCGCTCATCATCGCCATGGAGCGCGTTGTCCGTGACGAGATACCGAATGTCCGTTTTATCGAATCAGACGCGTCGAGGCTCCCGGAGCTTTTCGCCCCCGGGGAGGTTTCGCGCATCTATATCAATTTCTGCGACCCGTGGCCGAACAACGGCCATAAGAAGCGGCGGCTGACCCACGAAAACTTTCTGCGGCTCTACAGGGAGGTCCTTGCCCCCGGCGGCGAAATTCACTTCAAGACCGACAACAGGGGCCTGTTTGAGTTTTCCATCGGGGAGCTGACCCGGGGCGGCTTCGAGCTTATGGAGGTCACCCGGGATCTGCACCGGGACGGCCCCGTGGGCGTCATGACGGACTATGAGGCAAAGTTCTGCGCCCAGGGCGTTTCAATAAACCGCTGCGTGGCGAGACTTAAGGATAAGAGTATAGATTAAAGAAGGCGGAGTCATGGGAAGAGTAAGATTTCTGATTGCATTGTGGGGGGCCAAGTGCGCGCGCCTGGCGCTGAAGCTTCTGCGCCGCAACGCCACGTATTTCCCCGGTTTCCTGGCGCTGAAGCTGTGCCCGAATTTCCTCAGGTACGTGGGCAAGCCGAAAAAGATCGTCGCCGTCACCGGCTCCAACGGGAAAACGACGGTGTCGAATCTGTTAAACGACGTGCTGACAGGGCGAGGCCACCGTGTCCTTAACAACCAGCTGGGCTCCAACGTGGCCGCGGGCATCGCCACGAGCCTGCTCTCCGGCTGCACGCTTTTCGGAAAAACAAAATACGATATGGCCGTCCTTGAGGTGGACGAGCGTTCCTCCAAGCGGATTTATCCGTATGTGAAGCCCGATTACCTCATCATCACGAATCTCTTTCGCGACTCGCCCATGCGCAACGCCCACCCGCAGTACATCGCCTCGTTCATCGAGGGCACCGTGCCGGCCGCGACACGCCTTATATTAAACGCCGACGACCTCATTTCCAGCGGCATCTGCCCCGAAAACCCCCGCGTCTACTTCGGCATCGACAGGATGAAGACGGACGTCACCAAATGCGTCAACCTCATCAACGACGTCCAGATCTGCCCCGTCTGCTGCGGCGAGCTGGAATACGACTACCGCCGGTACCACCACATCGGCAAGGCCCACTGCACGGACTGCGGCTTCAAGTCCCCGGAAAGCGACTATTTCGCCACCGACGTGGATACCGAGGCCATGACAATGACCATCACGGACAAGGACGGCGGCATGTCCTACCGGCTTTTGAGCGACAGCATCTTTAACATCTATAACGTATTGACAGCCGTTGCGGCGCTCCGGGAGCTGGGGCTCACCCACGAGGAGATCAAAGCCGGGCTGGACAAGACAAAAATCGTGGAAACCCGCTTCAACGCCCAGAAGGCCGGAGACGTCACCGTCGTCATGCAGATGTCCAAGGACAAAAACGCGCTGGCCGGCTCCAGGGCCTTCGATTACATCAGCGGCCTGCCGGGGAAAAAAGAGCTCATCCTCATGATGAACTGCATCCACGACCAGCAGCACTGGTCGGAAAACGTCACCTGGCTGTACGACTGCGATTTTGAGTTTTTGAACAACGAGAATATTACCCGCATCGTGGCCACGGGCCCCCGGGCGAAGGATTATTACCTGCGCCTCCTCTTCGCCGGCGTCCCGGAGGAGAAAATCCGCTGTACGCTCAGCGAAATGGACGCGCCGGCGCTCCTTGAATACAATGCCGGCGAATCCGTCTGCCTCTTTTACGGGACGGACGCCCTGGACCTCGTTTACAGGGTGCAGGGCAAAATCAAGGCGCTGGCGCAGGAGGCATCGGGCCGATGAAAATTGAAATTTTATATCCGGAAATCTGCTATCTGTACGGCGACCTTATGAACGTGGAGTATCTTCACCGCTGCCTCCCCGAGGCCGAGCTCGTCCGCACGTCGCTGAAAACGCCGCCGGCGTTCCTGAGCGGCGATGTGGACATGATCTGTCTCTGCTCCATGACGGAGCGGGCCCAGGAGCTGGTGATCGAGGCCCTGCGGCCGCACAGGGAGAAAATCATCGAGCTTATCGATAGCGGCACCGTATTCCTCGCCACCGGCAACGCCCTGGAGATTTTCATCAAAGACATCGAAAACGAGGACGGCAGCAAGCTCGAGGCCCTGGGCCTGTTTGACCTCACGGCAAAACGCCGGATGCTGGACCGGTACAACGCCCTGTATCTCGGCAAATTCGGGGATATCGACATCGTGGGCCTCAAGAGCCAGTTCGCCCACGCCTACGGCGACGGCGGGGACGCCCTCTTTGAAACGGTCCGCGGCGCCGGCAGGAACCCCGAGGCGAAGCCCGAGGGCCTCCGCAAAAACAATTTTATGGCCACCTACGTCCTGGGGCCGCTCCTCATCATGAACCCGCCCTTTACAAAATACCTCCTGGAGCTCCTGGGCGCCGGCGACCGCCCTCTGGCCTACGAACAGGCCGCCATGGACTCCTACGAACTGCGCCTGAAGGAATACTCCGACCCCAAGCGCGGCTTTATCTATTAAGAGGACAAGCGAAGGCGAACACAGTTCGCCCCTACGGCGAGATATGCCGCGTCGGGGCGCTCGGTGTCCGCCGCCCGTTCTCCGCGGCCCCTATGGTTTGCGCATCGACCCGTAGGGCGGGGGCTTGCTCCCGCCGCGCCTGTCGGCGCGGCGGCGCTGTTTGGGTGAGCTTCAGCGTGTCGTCCTTCAACCGGTCCGGCCCAACCTTTAACAAGATAGCTTTTCTGGCCAATTCAGGCGTTTCTTTGGCGCTCTCAGGCGAGGGAGACGCCGCCCTCTGTGTCCTGCTGTACAAAGCAAGGTCGAATGTAGGGGCGCTTCACGAAGCGCCCGCCGTTTCCTCGCCCCCTGATGATGCGGCTGTGAGACGGCTTTTTGTCTGCGGATTTCCGGCAATCGTATGTTATAATGAGCTTAACCCCGAATACGCGATCCCGGAACTCAGCAAAAAAATATATATAAATATACGCGCATTTGCCCGCCCCGAAGATTAGAATCCAGTAATTGCAACGATTTGCAGCTTATAGGACTCCTCAGTTATTAACACTTTTGTAACAAACCAAGGTCAAAACACAGTCAAAACGGCCCAAAAGGTATCGATATGAAGTATTTTCAACGCGAAAACGAGGTAGAAATCGCCGATATCGGCGATTTTGAGCCGGAAAAGATATTCGAATGCGGCCAGTGCTTCCGCTGGAACGCCGACGAGAGCGGTGCCTATACCGGCGTCGCCATGGGGAAGGCCTCCCGGGTCCGGAAATCGGGCGGCAGCATCCTTATTTCCGGGACGCTGGAAGACTTCGAGACAGTCTGGCGCGGCTATTTCGATCTGGACCGGGACTATGGGGCCATCGGGCGCGCCCTCAGCATCGACGATTATATGGCCGATGCCGTCCGCTACGGCGCGGGCATCCGCATTTTAGAGCAGGACAAGTGGGAGGCGCTGTGCTCCTTTATCCTGTCCCAGTGCAACAACATTCCCCGCATCAAATCGATCGTCGAAAAATTCTGCGCGCTTTACGGCACGCCGGTTTTATTTGAGGGGGGTACATATTACACCTTCCCCACGGCGGCGGCGACAGCCGCGCTTCGGGAGGAAGACCTGTCGCCGATCCGCTGCGGCTTTCGCGCGTCCTCTCTGCTGGAGGCCGCCCGGGCAGTGGCGGAGGGGACTGTCGATCTTGAAAAGCTCTCGCGGGGTACGCCGGAGGAAGCCGCCGCGGCGCTGAAAAAGCTCAGCCGCGTCGGCGACAAGGTCGCCAGCTGCGTCATGCTTTTCGGGCTCCACATGCTGGACGCGTTTCCGGTGGACACCTGGATGAAAAAGGCGCTTGGCGAGCAGTATCCCCAGGGTCTGGACCCCGCCGTTTTCAGCCCCTGGGCCGGCATCGCCCAGCAGTACATGTTCCACTACAGGCGCTGCGGGACAGGTCGGAGAAAAAATACGGCATAATGACGGGGCCGGCTTCCGGCCCGGCAAGACAACTTTTTCTGTTGACAACGCCCAAACCGGTGCTTATAATAGGCAAAAGCCCCAAAAATCAACCGTATAAGGAGGAGTGGTCGGTATGGCCTTTATATTTAACGAACCGTCGCACACATTCAGCGAGTACCTGCTCGTTCCGGGATATTCGGATGCAAACTGCATCCCGGATAATGTGAGCCTGCGGACGCCGCTTGTCAAGTTCCGCAAAGGAGAGACCCCGGCGCTCCGTATGAATATACCGATGACGTCCGCGATCATGCAGGCGGTGTCGGACGATAAGATGGCCGTCGCGCTTGCAAAGGAGGGCGGCGTTTCTTTTATCTTCTGTTCCCAGTCCATCGAGAGCCAGGCGGCCATGGTGGCCCGGGTCAAGTCCTATAAGGCCGGCTTTGTCGTCAGCGACTCCAACATCCGGCCGGACGCCACACTCCGGGACATTCTGGAGCTGAAACAGAAAACGGGCCACTCCACAGTGGCCGTCACGGAGGACGGGACGCCCTCCGGCCGCCTCGTCGGCATCGTCACCAGCCGCGATTACCGCGTCAGCCGCATGACGGGGGACGAGCTGGTGGGCAGCTTCATGACGCCCATTGAAAAGCTCGTCACGGCCCCCGCCGGGACGTCTCTCCGGGAGGCCAACGACATCATCTGGGACCACAAGCTCAACGCCCTGCCGGTCATCGACGCGGGCGGGCGCCTTGTGCACATGGTCTTCCGCAAGGACTACGATTCCCATAAGGAAAATCCGCTGGAGCTCCTGGACAGCCACAAGAAATACGTGGTCGGGGCCGGCGTCAATACCCGCGATTATGAAGAGCGCATCCCAGCCCTCCTCGAGGCGGGCGCCGACGTTTTCTGCATCGACTCCTCCGAAGGCTTCTCCGAGTGGCAGAAGCAGACGCTCCGGTGGGTGCGCGATAAATATGGCGACACGGTAAAGATCGGCGCCGGCAACGTGGTGGACGGCGAGGGCTTCCGCTTCCTGGCCGAGTGCGGCGCGGACTTTATCAAGGTCGGCATCGGCGGCGGCTCCATCTGCATCACCCGGGAGCAAAAGGGCATCGGCCGCGGCCAGGCGACGGCGCTCATCGACGTGGCCCAGGCCCGGGAGGAATATTTTAAAGAGACCGGCGTGTACATCCCGCTCTGCTCCGACGGCGGCATCGTCTACGACTACCACTTCACTCTGGCTTTGGCCATGGGCGCGGACTTCCTGATGCTGGGCCGGTATTTTGCCCGGTTCGACGAGAGCCCCACCAGCAAGGTCAGCGTCGGCGGCAGTTATATGAAGGAGTACTGGGGCGAGGGCTCGGCCCGGGCGAGGAACTGGCAGCGCTACGACCTGGGCGGCGCCCAGAAGCTCTCCTTTGAGGAGGGCGTCGATTCCTACGTGCCCTACGCCGGCAGCCTGAAGGACAACGTGGGCCTCACGCTCAGCAAGGTCCGCTCCACCATGTGCAACTGCGGCGCCGTCAGCATCCCCGAGCTGCAGGAGAAAGCAAAAATCACCCTCGTCTCCGCCACCTCCATCGTCGAAGGCGGCGCCCACGACGTCCTGCTGAAAGAAAATACGGTGAATTCAAAATAATCGTCAGGGGCGGCCGCCGGCCGCCCCTGAAATATTCCGGCCAAAAATATCCGGCGGGTCTTGCCCCCGCCGGCCCGGCGTTGTATAAATAAAGTAGAAGGATAGAAAACGACTGGCGGACAAAGCTCGCCCCTGCGCCAAACCGCAAATACCCGCAGGGGCGATTTGTGATCGCCCGAAACGGGGCATGGGGCGCGGCTCCCATATCTTTGTTGGGCGGGCTATTGAGGAGGGTCTATTATGGACGACAAAATCCAAACGCTGAAAAAGTGGATCGACGAGAGCGACAACATTGTGTTCTTTGGGGGCGCCGGCGTGTCGACGGAGAGCGGGATTCCCGATTTCCGCAGCGTGGACGGGCTGTACAGCCAGAAATACAAGTACCCCCCGGAGACCATCATCAGCCACTCGTTTTTCATGGCCGAGCCCGAGGAGTTTTACAGGTTCTATCACGACAAGCTGATTTACAGGGACGTGAAGCCCAACAGGGCGCACACGCGCCTTGCCGAGCTGGAAAAAGAGGGCAAGCTGCGCGCCATCGTCACCCAGAATATCGACGGGCTGCACCAGCTGGCCGGGAGCAAAAAGGTCCTGGAGCTGCACGGCTCGACCCATCGGAACTACTGCATGAGCTGCGGAAAGGCCTACGGGTATGAGGCGGTCGCCGATACGGACGGCGTGCCCCGGTGCGCCTGCGGCGGCATCATCCGCCCCGACGTCGTCCTCTATGAGGAAGGGCTTGATGACGACGTGATGAGCGACGCCGTGTATTTTATCCAAAAAGCCGACGTGCTGATCGTCGGCGGGACGTCCCTCGTCGTCTACCCTGCGGCTGGGCTTATCAATTATTACCGGGGCAGCAAGCTTGTGCTGATCAACAAGGGCGCCACGGGATACGACTCCCGCGCCAATCTCCTGATTTCGGAAAAGATCGGAGAGGTCTTCGCCCAGGTATAACGCGCCAGTCCCTTGTGCTTTCGGGATGGAGGATGCCATGGAGACGAAAAAGAACATAAAGCTCAAAATCGCGCTGGTCTGCGTTCTGGCCTTTCTCATCGTGCTCATCGGCGGGTTCTATATCTATACCCTGAGCTATTATCGGGCCGACAGCACAGCGGTCGCATCCATGACGGCGGCGGACGTGATGATCGACAGGCGGGGGAACGATATCATCTTTCGCCCGAGCCCTGATAAGGACCTGAGCACGGCGCTGATCTTTTATCCCGGGGGCAAGGTGGAGTACATCGCGTACGCCCCTCTGCTGGAGCAGCTGACCCGGGAGGGCCTCACCTGCGTCCTCGTCAAGATGCCGTTCAACCTGGCGTTTTTTAATCTAAGCGCCGCGGACCGTGTTTACGAGCTCCTGCCGGAAATCAAAAACTGGTACATCGGCGGGCACGCGCTGGGCGGCGTGATGGCCAGCAGCTACGTCTGGAAGGACTCGACGCACGTCAGGGGGCTCGTCCTCCTCGGGGCGTATCCGTTTACCTCCTCCAGCCTCCCAACCCTCGCCGTGTACGGCAGCGAGGACGTAAAGCTTGAAAAGAAAAAGCTGGAGGGCGTCAAGAACGTGGTGGAGATCATGGGCGGCAACAGCGCCGGCTTCGGCAATTACGGCGACCAATTCGGCGACGGCACGGCCACCATCACCCGGGAGGACCAGCAGGCACAGACTGTCAGGGCCGTCATGGACTTTATCGGCAACAAAAACAAATAGCCGGGCACCTCCGCTCGTGGGAAATAATGGACTTCGCCGGCGGCCGATGATATCATGGTTACGGGATTTATATAAAGTGGGAGTGATATTATGGGATTTCTGCCCTTCAGCGGATTTGGGCTGTTCAGCATCATACCGACCCTCGTCGTCCTCATTTTTGTCGTCGTCCTTGTGATGCTCATCGTCCGCGCGGTACAGGGCGCAGCGCAGTGGAAGAGAAATAACGATTCTCCCGTCCTGACGGTCGACGCCGCGGTGATCACAAAGCGGGCGGACGTGCAGCATTATCAGAATACCGGGACGGACAACATGACGACATTTTCCTCGTCCACGACGTATTACGCGACGTTTGAGGTCCCCAGCGGGGGCCGCATGGAGCTCAGAGTCCGCGATTCCGAGTATGGAATGCTGGCGGAAGGCGACCGGGGAAAGCTCACCTTTCAAGGAACGCGATACCTGGGCTTTGACCGGGAGAGAAGCTGAAAAGTATAAACCAATGACTGTGTAGCTTTTTTCATGTTTAAGTAAATGATTCTTATCTTCCATTCTTACGTAAGTGAATCTGTTCTATCATCTTGCAATGTGGAAAATCAGCTTCTAGTTGATTTATTTATTAAAACCTGATAAAATAACTTTGCTTGTCAGAGGACTTGTAATCATTACTGGTTATTTAAGTGGGATAAGGCTTGAAAAAGTCTTCTCCCACTTTTTTGTTTTTAGCCCAATGCGCCAAGTCTCTATTCCGATAGAATTTAGGTTGACGGCACCAAATGCTTCCATAGTCAGCATGATTACAATCAGCCCGGAAATATGAAAAGCATTGTACGTTTTAAATGATTTAAAATTAACAGGAGAAAAAGGACATGTATATTGAAACCGCCAGAATTATCATCCGAAATTTTGAAGAAAGGGATACGGCAGGATTGTATGAATATCTTGCTGCACCACCTGTAAACTGCTTTTATAGTGAAAAAGTAAATTCTTATGATGAGGCTGCAATAAAACTAAAAGAAAGACAAAAGGTGGGATTTTTCGGCAATTGTTATGCAGTTTGTTTGTGCGACTCAAACTTTATTATTGGTGAAGTGTTTGCAAAAAAAGAGGGTTCTGATACTTATAGCGTGGGATGGAACTTTAATCTGAATTATAGTGGAAAGGGATATGCAACAGAAGCGGCCGAAGCACTGTTCAACTACCTCTTTGAAAAAGATGCCAGAAGAATTTATGCCTATGCAGAGGATGATAATATCCCATCGCAAAAACTTTGTGAACGGTTGGGAATGAGAAAAGAGGGTCTGTTTCTTGAGTTTATATCCTTTATAAACAACCCCGATGGAACTCCGCATTATGAGAATACATATCAGTATGCTATTTTAAAAAAAGAATGGAAAAACACATCTTTATTGTAGAAATATACGACTTGGGCTTTAACCTTATCTGGGCGCTGCACTTTGTAAGATGCAGTTTGTTTTGCCGCCGCTATGATTGCAGCTATATTGTACTAATGACACAAAAAGCAAATGACCGAAAAGTGCTGAAATTGTAATGCTTTTCGGTCGTTTTTCTTTTTGGGGATAGTTGTTATGTATACCTCGAAATCGGAGAAAACGGGCCAAAACGGCCGGATTCGGTGTATGATGACAGTCAAGATCCCAGCAAATGGCATATGTACATAGTAGCTATCCTAAACTATTCAGGAATTGCTTCGTATCCTCTGCCATTAACTTAATGACATTGGCCGCGCGGCCTGTCTCTTTTTCTAGTCGTAGGTGTTTCCCGCCGGCGGTTTGGCGTTGGGGTTCACATAGCGGCCTTTATTCTGAGTGTCCTCCCCATATTGCACAGCCCCGGCGGGGCAGCGGTGGAGGCAGGCCAGGCACATGGTGCAGGTGCCTTCCCATAGGGGGCGGCCGTTCTCGTCCGCCTGGATGCAGCGCATGGGGCAGAGGGACATGCAAAGGCCGCAGGCGGTGCACTTTTCGTCGGCGGTGAGCTTGCTTGTCTTCTTCGCCGAGCTGATCGTCTCCATCGGCATGTAAAGGTCCTTGGGCGTCCCGGTATCGACGGCGCCCGGCTTTTTCGCGATGACGGCGGCGATAATGCGCTCCAGCGTCCTGTCGGCGTTCTTCAGCATGCTGTCCAGCCGCGCCGGGGAGGGCACGTCGGACCAGATGATGAAGTTATCCGGCATGACGAGATCGAAGGAGCCGCTGAAAGTGATCCCCTTGGCGTTCAGCAGCGCGTTCAGCGCCGCCGACTCGCTCCCGGAGCTCTCTCCGCAGGTGAACACGCCGTAGACAAACTGCCCGGCATAGCCCGTCAGCTTCAGCTGCTCGATGAATTTTGCGACGGCGCCCGGCAGCGTCCAGGCAAACGTCGGGACGACGAAGCCGAGGCAGCCGTCTTGTGAAATGTCAAAATCAAAGCGCCCGTCCCGCAGGGCAGCGCCGATGGAGACGAGCCTATCGCCCGTGGCGGCGGCGATTTTCTCCGCGGCGTACTGGGAGTTCCCTGTGGCGGAAAAATAAAAGATCATAAAAATCTCTCCTTGCCTATTTGCTCAGAGCTTTGGCAACGGCCACCGCGCAGGCCACTGTGGCGCCCACCATGGGGTTGTTGCCCATGCCGATGAAGCCCATCATCTCCACGTGGGCCGGGACGGAGGAGGAGCCGGCAAACTGGGCGTCCGAATGCATCCGGCCCATCGTATCCGTCATGCCGTAGGAGGCGGGACCGGCGGCCATGTTGTCGGGGTGCAGCGTGCGGCCCGTGCCGCCGCCGGAGGCCACGGAAAAATATTTCCTGCCCAGCTCCTGGCGCTCTTTTTTATACGTGCCGGCCACGGGATGCTGAAAGCGCGTGGGGTTTGTGGAATTGCCGGTGATGGAGATGTCCACATTCTCGTGGTGCATGATGGCCACGCCCTCGCGGACGTCGTCGGCCCCGTAGCAGCGCACGGCGGCGCGTTCGCCCTTTGAGTAGGCGAGCTCCTCCGTGATTTTGAGCGCGCCCGTGTAATAGTCAAAGGCCGTCTTGCAGTATGTAAAGCCGTTGATGCGGGAGATGATCTGCGCGGCGTCCTTGCCCAGGCCGTTTAAGATGACGCGGAGCGGCTTTGTACGGACGGTGTTGGCGCTCCTGGCGATGCCGATGGCGCCCTCCGCCGCGGCAAAGGACTCATGCCCGGCCAGAAAGGCGAAGCACTCGGTTTCATCGGAGAGGAGCATGGCGGCGAGATTGCCGTGGCCGAGGCCGACCTTTCTGTCCTCGGCCACGGACCCGGGCACGCAAAAGGCCTGGAGACCGAGGCCGATGGCCTTTGCCGCGTCGGCGGCGGAGGCGCAGCCCTGAGTCAGGGCGATGGCCGAGCCGGCAGTGTACGCCCAGCCGGCGTCCTCAAAGCAGATGGGCTGAACTTCCCTGGCGGTGGCGTAGGGGTCAAGGCCGTACCTTTCACAGATCGCTTTGGCTTCCTCGATATTCCTGACGCCGTGCTCGGACAGGGCGGCGTTAATCTTTTTGATCCTGCGCTGATAGCTTTCAAACAGTTCCATAATAACGCCTCCTTATTCCTGCCGCGGGTCTATGCAGCGGGCCGCCTCGTCAAAGCGGCCGTACGTGCCCGTGGCTTTTTTCAGCGCCTCGTTGGCGTCCATTCCCTTTTTGATAAAGTCCATCATCTTGCCCAGGTGGATGAACTCGTAGCCGATGATCAGATCGTCCTTATCCAGCGCCATGCGACTAATATAGCCCTCGGCGATCTCCAGATAGCGGGGGCCTTTTTTGAGCGTGCCGAATGTGGTGGCCAACTGGCCGCGCATACCCTTGCCCAGGTCCTCCAGGCTGGCGCCGATGGGCAGCCCGCCCTCGGAGAAGGCCGTCTGTGTCCGGCCGTAAACGATCTGGAGGAAGAGCTCGCGCATGGCCACGTTGATGGCGTCGCACACAAGGTCGGTGTTCAGCGCTTCCAGGATCGTCTTGCCCGGGAGGATTTCGGCCGCCATCGCCGCCGAGTGGGTCATGCCGCTGCAGCCCACCGTCTCCACCAGCGCCTCCTGGATGACGCCGTCCTTGACGTTCAGCGTCAGCTTGCAGGCGCCCTGCTGCGGCGCGCAGCCGCCGACGCCGTGGGTCAGGCCGGAAATGTCCTCGATCTTTTTGGCCTTGACCCATTTCCCCTCCTCGGGGATGGGGGCGGGCCCGTGGTTTGCGCCTTTGGCGACGCAGGTCATCTGTTCTACTTCATGGGCGTAGTTCATAGCGATGCTCCCTTCAGTATCGTTGCAAGATTATATAAAATCAATTGGTCAGCGCTTCGAAGCGGCGGCTGCCGCCATTTTTGAGGTAGCCGTACAGCACGCCCGATAAGACCGCGAACAGCGCGGCGCAGGCGGTCAGATACAGCTCGATGGTCAGGACGCCGGAAAAGACAAAGACATACAGGAGAATCAGCGCCGCCATGAACGCCATGGAGCCGAACATGGTGATCAGCACGCTGACGCCCTGCTTGATCGGCTGCAGCTCGTTGAGCCAGTCGAACCTTGGGAACTGGAGATTGATCACCACGCCGAACAGGGCGACCAGGAGCGTCAGCAGGGCCGGCACCACAAGGATCAGGAAGAATTCCAGCGGATTGACCTGCAAGGCAATGGCGCAGATAAGTCCTGATACGACGGCCGGGATGCCGCTGACAGTCAGGTGCATCCGGACCTTTGCCATCAGAACGTCCAGCGGCAGAACGGGCAGGCTCTTGGCGATCCACAGACTCTTGCCCTCCAGTGACACCGACGGGGCGGAGGCGGAATTCAGCGACGAAAGGACACAGAGCGCCGTGATGACGAGCGTGGCGGCAGAGAGCGGCAGCCCCGATTTGTTGAAGGTATCCAGCAAATCCAGCACCGCGCCGCGGTTGATGACGAGCGCGACCGCGCCCACGAGCATGAACGCCCCGCCCAGCGCCGAGTTCAGGATATACATCGGATTCGACCAGAAGTGGCGCAGCTCCTTATTGGCAAACGCGGTGCGCACGCCGGAGACCTTCAGCGCTCTCTCCTTGTATTTGACCTTTGCGGCGCCGCGGTTTGTGGTGGCGAGCTTTATAAAGTTTGCCGACAGGATGAGCATCATGATGACGAACGGCGCCAGGACGCAGAGGAGGAAGAGCAAAAGGCTCAGCAGATTGCCCTGCTCGATGGCGATACCCAGGTGGTATATCGGAAAAAGCGATGTCCGGGCGGTCTCGGAGAGCTGCCCCACATTCTGTATCAGCTGGTTGAGGTGGCCCGTAATGTTGGAAAAAATCTTGAAATACGCCACAAAGAAAGCGAGGGTCAGCACCATCGTCACCATGTTTTTGTTGCGCAATCTCGAGGTCAGCAGCGCGATGAGCCAGGCAAAAAAGCTGGCGAAGGCCAGAGAGGCCAGCGGCAGCGCGAGCACGGCGATGAAGAAAAACAGAATCCCGGCCGCTGTGACCGGCTGGGATATGACCCAGACGATAAACGCCGGCAGGGCGACAAACGCGTCAAACAGGTATTCCAGAATGAGAAGGGAGGCCAGCCGGCCCGTCAGGATGGCGGACGGCTTCACCGGCAGGGAGAGCAGCAGCTCGTTGTCCTTGGCGGTAAACAGCTGCGACTGGGCGGCAAATATGCTGCCCACAAAGCATAGGGCAAAAATGCCGATGCCCATAAGTGAAAAATAAAACCAGCCGAGGCCCATTGAAAAGAGCGGCCCGCTGAGCTGAAAAAACGTCACCGCCGACACGCCCATGAACGCCCCGATGATATAAATAACGAGGAGCGCGATAAGAACCAGGATGACCGGGTTCTTCCTTTTTTGATTTCTGTTTCGTATAAACATCCTGGAAAAGAGCGCCCGGATGTTGAGGGCAATCAGCTTTCGGGTCATTTCTGCTCCTCCAGCTCCAGGAAGACGGACTCCAGCGACGAGTTGCCCTTGACCTCCTCCATCGTCCCCGAGACGACCAGCTTGCCGTTTTTGATGATGGCGACCTTGTCGCACAGCTTTTCGGCCACCTCCAGCACGTGGGTGGAGAAAAAGATGGCGCCGCCGGCGTTGCACATGTCGCGCATGATTTTTTTGAGCTGATGGGAGGCCACGGGGTCGAGCCCCACAAAAGGCTCGTCCATGATCATGAGCCGGGGCTCGTGGATGAGCGCGGAGATGATGGCCAGCTTCTGCTTCATGCCGTGGGAATAGGCGGAAATCGGCTGGGCCAGGTCGCCCGTCAGATCGAAGATGCCGGCATATTTATGGATGCGCTCCTGCCGGACGCTTGCCGGAACGCCGAAGACGTCGGCGATGAAATTAAGATATCGGATGCCCGACAGAAATTCGTACAGGTCCGGATTGTCGGGAATATACGCAAGGCTCCGCTTGCAGCCCAGCGGGTCGGCCCTGACGGATTTGCCGTCGACGAAAATCTCGCCGCTGTCAAACTGCAGAATACCGCAGACCGATTTGATCGTCGTTGTTTTGCCGGCACCGTTGTGACCGATAAAGCCGTAAATTTCGCCGGGCGTGATATGCAGCGTCAGGTCGTCAACGGCGCGTTTATTGCCGAATGTTTTTGTCAGGTGGTTGATTTTGAGCATGTAAAACTCCCCCAGTCAAGTCATATTACCATAATTGCCGTAAAAACCGCAACCGGAACAACGTCAGTATTATACGCTGGAAGCGGGTGCTTTTTGCTTTTGGGCTACAAAAGAGGGGCGAACAAGGCTAATGGGGCGATATGGGCATCCCGCCCTGCAGCATAACGAAAAGATGGCGAGCAATATAAGCTGCTCACCATACTTAAAAGCGTCCTTATTTTATGACAATCGCCCTTTGAAATCCTCGTAACCGAAGGATTTGATTGTTCTTACAGTGCCGTCCTGCTTTTTGACCGCGATGGCGGGCAGGTTCATGCCGTTGAAGGTGTTGTTTTTGACCATGGAATAGATGGCCATGTCGCAGAAAACGAGCTTGTCGCCCACGGACAGGGGCTCCGGGAAGCTGTAGTCCCCGATGACGTCACCGGCCAGGCATGTGGGCCCCCCCAGGCGGTAATTACAGCGCTTTTCGCCGGGAAATCCGGCGCCCAGCACGGCGGGCCGGTAGGGCATCTCCAGAACGTCCGGCATGTGGCAGGCGGCGGAGGCGTCCAGGATGGCGATTTTGAGCCCGTTATCCACGATATCCAGGACGGTGCTGACGAGATAGCCGGCGTTCAGCGCCACGGCCTCGCCAGGCTCCAGATAGACCTGCACGCCGTATCTGGCCTTGAAGTCGTTAACGGTCCTCACCAGGGCCTCAATATTATAATCCTCCCGGGTGATGTGATGCCCGCCGCCGAAGTTGACCCATTCCATCCCATTGAGATATTGGCCGAATTTACGCTCAAAGGCATCCAGCGTCACGATGAGGGCGTCGGCGTTCTGCTCGCAGAGGGTGTGAAAGTGGAGGCCTGAAACGCCGCCCAGGAGCTCCGGGCGGAAATTGTCCGCCGTCACGCCCAGGCGGGAGCCCTTGGCGCAGGGATCGTAGATGCCGTGCCCCTGGGTGGAGCACTCGGGGTTGACGCGGACGCCGATTTTTTTGCCCTTCGACAGCGCCCTGTCCTTAAAGCGCGCCAGCTGCGCGAAGGAATTGAAGACGATGTGATCGCACAGCTCGACGATTTCGTCAAATTCGTCGTCGCGATAGGCGGCGGAAAAGACATGATTTTCCTTCCCCAGCGCCTCCCGGCCCAGCCGCGCCTCATGCAGGCCGCTGGCCGTTGCCCCGCTCAGGTATCGGCCGATGAGCGGGTACAGCGCGAACATGGAAAAGGCCTTTTGGGCCAGGAGGATTTTGCAGCCCGTCCTGTCCATGACGCTTTTTAAAATTTCAAGGTTTTTGACGACAAGACTCTCGTCGACGATATAATACGGGGTCCGGACGGCGTTGACATCGAAGCCGGGTGCCGCCATCAGTCCACAAGCTCCGGGGTGAAGCTCTCCTGCCACGGCAGGCCCCACTTATTCAGCCCGTCCATGAACGGGTCGGGATCGAACTGCTCGATATTGAAGACGCCGGGCTTCCGCCAGGTGCCGTTCATGACGAGCATCGTGCCGATCATGGCCGGGACGCCCGTGGTATACGAGATGGCCTGGGAGCCGACCTCCCGATAGCTGGCCTCGTGGTCGCACACGTTGTACAGGTAATACGTCTTGTCCTTGCCGTCCTTTTTGCCGGTGAAGATGCAGCCGATGTTTGTCTTGCCCTTTGTCCGGGGGCCCAGGGAGGCCGGGTCGGGCAGGACGGCCTTTAAAAACTGGAGCGGGACGATCATCCTGCCGTCAAACTCAATCGGCTCGATGGAGGTCATGCCCACGTCCTCAAGGCACTTCAGATGCGTCAGATAGCTTTGGCCGAACGTCATGAAAAAGCGGATGCGTTTGATGCCTTTAATGTTGAGGGCCAGGGATTCCAGCTCCTCGTGGTGCAGCAGGTACATGTCCTTCGGGCCGATCTCGGGGAAGTTGTAGACACGTTTGATCTCCATCGGCGCCGTTTCCACCCAACGGCCGTTTTCCCAATAGCTGCCCCTGGCCGTGACCTCGCGGATGTTGATCTCGGGGTTGAAGTTCGTGGCGAACGGATAGCCGTGGTCGCCGGCGTTGGCGTCCAGGATATCGATATAATTGATCTCGTCAAACTGGTGCTTTTGGGCGTAGGCGGAGAAAACGCCGGTGACGCCGGGGTCGAAGCCGCTACCCAAAAGCGCCGTGATGCCGGCCTTTTCAAACCGCTCCTTGTACGCCCACTGCCATTTGTACTCGAATTTCGCCGTGTCCAGCGGCTCGTAGTTGGCTGTGTCCACGTAGTGGGTCTTCGTGGCAAGACAGGCGTCCATGATGGTGAGGTCCTGATACGGCAGCGCCAGGTTCAAAACGACGTCGGGCTTGAAGCCGCTGATGAGCGCGACGAGCTCCGCGACGTTGTCCGCATCCACCTGCGCGGTGCGGACCTTCGTTTTGCCGCCGGAAAGCTTGTCCTTCAGTGCGTCGCATTTGCTTTTGGTGCGGCTGGCGATCATGATTTCTTCAAAAGCATCGCTGTTCTGGCAGCATTTGTGGATGGCAACGCTGGCCACGCCGCCGCAGCCGATGATAAGTGCTCTTCCCATGTTGTTTCCTCCTGGTAGTTCTCCATTAGTGTTCAGTTTAAGGCTTCCCCTGAAGGAAGCACTATTAATGGCTCCCTCAGACGAGGGAGCTGCCGTCCGCAGACGGCTGAGGGAGGAGATACCGCGCATCTGCAGCTGCGGCGTATCTCTCCTTCCGTCACGGCGTACCGCCGTGCCACCTCGTCCGAGGGAGGCATAGGAGCGCCTATTCTACGTCTTTTAAAAGCGCCCAGACGTAGTTGGGCAGGGCAAAGGCCCCGGCGTGCAGCTTTGTATTATAGTATTTTGTCGAAAGCTTCAGCCCATTCCATTTGGCCTCGTCCAGGTCGCCCACGGGATGATAGCGCTTGGAGGCAAACCCGAACAGCCAGTGGCCGGAGGGATACGTCGGAATGTGCGCCTGATAGACGCGGCTGATGGGGAAGCATTTGACGATGCGCTTGTGGGCCCGCTGCATGGCAATGGCGTCGTTCTCGTAAAACGGGCTCTCATGCTGGTTGACCATAATGCCGTCGTCTTTGAGCGCCTTGAAGCAGTTGCCGTAGAACTCCTTCGTAAACAGGCCCTCCCCGGGGCCGAAGGGGTCGGTGGAGTCGACGATGATGAGGTCGTACCTGTCCTCCACGCTTCGGATATACTTGAGTCCGTCCTGGATCAGAACGCTGACGCGCGGATCATCGAAGCCGCGGGCCGTCTGCGGGAGATATTTTTTGCACACGTCGATGACCATCTCGTCGATTTCCACCACGTCGATGGTTTTGACCGATGCGTAGCGGGTCAGCTCCCGGGCCACACCGCCGTCTCCGGCGCCGATGACGAGCACATTTTCAATATCGGGGTTTACCGCCATGGCTGGATGGACGATCATCTCGTGATAGATGAACTCGTCCTTTTCCGTCAGCATCATGTACCCGTCCAGGGTCAGAAACCGGCCGAACTCAACGGATTCAAAGATGTCCACCCGCTGAAACGGGCTCTGGGCCGAGAAAAGCTGCTTGTCGGTCCTGATGGAAAACTGCACATTTTTTGTGTGGCGCTCGGAAAACCACAGTTCCACGCTAGATACCCCCTTTCAAGATGTTGAGCCGGTTGACGGCGAGGTCCTCCGTCCCCGTCAGAAAACAGCCCTTGGCCTTGGCGTACTCGATGTAATCGATGATCTTCCCGGTGATCCGCTCGCCGGGGGACAATATCGGGATGCCCGGCGGATAGCTCATGACGTTTTCCGCGCAGATCCCGCCCAGGCACTCCTGAAGCGGGACGGACGTCTTCTCGGCGTAAAACGCCTCCTGGGGCGTCGTGACGACGGTGGGCGAAATATATTCGTATTCCAGCAGGCCGGAGCGGTCTTTTTTGTACAGCCGGCGGATATCCGACAGGGCGCTGACAAGGCGCTCGATGTTCTTATCCGTGTCGCCCACGGAGATGTACGCCAGAAAGTTGCCGATGTCCCCAAACTCCACCTGGATGTCGTACTCGTCCCGCAGGATATCGTAGACCTCGATGCCGGCCAGACCCACGCCCAGGGTGTTGACGGAGAGCTTTGTGGCGTCGAAGTCATAGATCGTGTCGCCGTTCTTGAGCTCCTTGGAGTAGGCGTAGTAGTCGCCGATTTTGTTGATCTCGTCCCTGGCGTACCGGGCAAGGTCCGTCACGTGGCGGAAAATTTCCCGGCCGTTCAGGGCCAGGTTCTTGCGGGAAATGTCGAGGCTGGAGAGGAGCAGGTACGATCCGCTGGTGGTCTGGGTCAGGTTGATGATCTGGCGGACGTAATGAGCGTTGACGTTTTTGCCGGTCAGGAGGAGGGAGCTCTGGGTCAGGGAGCCTCCGGACTTGTGCATGCTGACGGAGGCCATGTCGGCGCCCGCGGCCATGGCGGAGACGGGCATGTCCCCGCCAAAATAAAAGTGCGTCCCGTGGGCCTCGTCCACGAGGACCTGCATCCCGCGCGCGTGGGCCAGCTCGGTGATTTTTTTCAGGTCCGAGCAGATGCCGTAGTAGGTGGGGTTGTTGAGCAGGACGGCCTTGGCGTCGCTGTGCTCGGCCAGGGCCTTTTCCACATCGCGCACCGACATCCCCAGGGAGATGCCGAGCCTTTTGTCGATCTGGGGATTGATGTAGACGGGCACGGCCCCGCAGATAATGAGGGCATTGATGACGGAAATGTGCACATTGCGGGGGAGAATCAGCTTGTCGCCCTTTTTGCAGGCCGTCATGACCATCGCCTGGCAGGCCGAGGTGGTCCCGCCCACCATGAAAAACGCGTGCGCGGCGCCGAAGGCTTCGGCGGCCAGCGCCTCGGCGTCCCGGATGACGGAGACGGGATGGCATAGGTTGTCCAGCGGCTTCATGGAGTTGACGTCCACGTTCATGCATTTCTCGCCGAGGAAGGCGGTCAGCTCCGGGCTGCCCCGGCCACGCTTGTGGCCGGGCACGTCAAAGGGCACGATGCGCATGTTTTTGACGTTGTTCAGCGCCTCGAGAATCGGTGTTTTGTTCTGGTCCAGGGTTCTTTCCAATGGTTCTCCTTAGTATACGTTCATGGCGCTGAAGATTTCGATCATCTCTTTGCGCAAAAGGCTGTTGATCTGCAGGCGCGTCTTGGGCGGCAGCTCGTAAACGTCGGCGTTGAACAGGTAATTCTGCAGGTCGATCTCCTTAATGAGCATTTTGGTATGGAAGATGTTGGCCTGATACATGTTGATGTCGATGGTGTCGTATTTCTCCAACGTTTCGCTGTTGATGTAGTCCTGGATGGAGGTGATGGTGTGGTCGATGAACAGCTTTTTGCCGTCGATGTTGCGCGTAAAGCCCCGGACGCGGTAGTCCATGGTGATGATGTCGCTGTCAAAGCTGCCGATCAGATAGTCCAGCGTTGACAGCGGCGTGATGGCGCCGCAGGTCGTCACGTCGATGTCCACGCGGAAGGTGGCGATGGCGTTGTCCGGGTGGTATTCCGGGTAGGTGTGCACCGTCACATGGCTTTTATCCAGATGCGCCACCACTGTCTCGCCGCTGGTCTGGGACAATTGGGAGGGCTCGGCGATCAGAAAGGTGACGCTGGCGCCCTGGGGCTCGTAGTCCTGCTTGGAGACGTTTAAAACCGTGGCGCCGATCATTTCCGTCAGGTGGAACAATATATTTGTCAATCGTTCGGAATTGTACTGCTCGCCGATGTACGCCACGTAGTCCTTTTGGGCGCGTTCGGTCTTCGCGTAGCACACGTCGTAAATATTGAAGCTCAGAGACTTGGTCAGATTGTTGAAGCCGTACAATCTCAGTTTGTTTTCCATGGCAGCCTCCCGAAAATTCGAAAAATAAAAAGCTCAAGTGAACATGGCGGAAAACCACAGAACACTTGAGCGATTATCTTAGAAATGTTTTATTTATTCTCGAATCAAATTCGCATTTATTTATTCATTCTTTGACAGTCAGAGTCTATATAGCAAGAATTACTTTTACTACTCTTATTGATCGTTTCACAAGTGTGTATGGTTTTGAGTAACCAACTTATAAAATTTGAGCGGCGTATTTGAATACGCTGCGCTTTTAGGCGCTGTGCTCAATCAATAAGGCAACGAAAGTTGCCAATCGGCATTTGACCTGGCTGTCCGTCCGGCCTCTTATATCCGCAAAACCGCGAATACGGTCAAAAATTCTCTACTCTGATATGGTGTGAAAAAGCGATAACAGTCGCATACTAACACATTAAAATACAGCTGTCAATACGTGCCTTTTATATGTTTGTCAAATCTTTGTGAAATTATAGCTTTATTAAAACGATAATTTTGGCCATTTGCGCTCTCTGAGCCAATGATGCCTCAGCCGTTTAGGAAACGGGCCAGGAAATCTTTCGTTTCCTGCTTTTCGGGGTGCATGAAAATCTGCTCGGGCGTGCCCTCCTCGCAGATGACGCCGGCCTGCATGTACACCACGTGTGTCGCCACGTCCCGGGCAAACGCCATCTCATGGGTGACGACGATCATCGTCAGGCCCTCGGCGGCCAGCTGGCGCATGACGGCCAGCACCTCGCCCACCATCTGCGGGTCCAGCGCCGACGTGGGCTCATCGAACAGCAGGATCTCCGGCTCCATGGCCAGCGCCCGGGCGATGGCCACGCGCTGCTTCTGCCCGCCGGAGAGCTGGCGCGGCTTGGCCTTCACATATGGGGACATGCCCACCTTGTCCAGGTAATAAAGCGCCGTCTGCTCGGCTGTTTTCCGGTCCTTTTTCAGGACCTTTGTCGTGCCGATCATGCAGTTTTTCAGGGCGTTCATATTGGAGAACAGATTGAAGCTCTGGAACACCATGCCCACCTTGGCCCGATAGGCCGGCACGTTGAATTTGCCTTTGGTGATGTCCTCGCCGTGGAACAGGACCTCGCCGCCGGACGGTGTTTCCAGCATGTTAATGCAGCGGAGCAGCGTCGATTTGCCGGACCCGGAGGCCCCGATAATGCAGATGACGTCGCCCTTATTCACCGAAAAGTCGATATCGCGGAGGACGGAGTTGTTCCCGAACGACTTGCTGAGGTGCCGGACCTCCAGAAGTTTAGCCTCGCTCATCGTCTTGTCCCTCCGTTATTTCCAGGAAAATTGTACATGCCGCTTGTGTGCGCCAGAGTGTCCGACGTGGCCAGATCGTAATTTTTCGGTCCGTCCATCCTCTTCTCCACATAGCGCAGGAGGCGGGAGAAGAACACGGTCATGATGAGGTACATGATCATCGTGATGGTAAACGTCTCAAAGTAGATATAGTAGGAGCCGGCGACGGATTTGGAGGCAAAGAACAGCTCGACGACACTGATCACTGAGAGAACGCACGTATCCTTGATGTTGATAATAAGATTGTTGCCGATCTGGGGCATGATGTTGCGGATGGATTGCGGCAGGATGACATGCAGCATCGTCTGGAAGTGCGTCATGCCGATGGCCTTGGCGCCCTCGGTCTGGCCTTCGTCAATGGACAGGATGCCGCCGCGCACCGTCTCCGCCATATAAGCGCCGGTGTTGATGGAAACGATCAGAAAGGCCGCGAACATGTTGTCCATATTGATGTTGAACACCAGCGCGGAGCCGTAGTAAATAAACATGGCCTGGACCATCATTGGCGTCCCGCGGAAGACCTCGACATAAATATTGAGTATAAGCTTGACGATCCAGAGGACGGCCCTTTTGACGATATTGTCGTTCCTGCCGACCGGGATCGTCTGAATAATACCGACAATCAGCCCGATGATACAGCCGACTAAAGTGCTGATAATCGCGATCAGTAAGGTATTCCCCGCCCCGCGCAGGAGCGACCCGCCGTAATTTTGCAGAATTAATATGATCCTGCCTAAAAAATCAGAAGGCAGAGACATACGCTCACATCCCTTTCAAGATAACGCGGGGGAGCAGCACTCCGCTCCCCCGGTAATCAGATTAACGGTAATTTATTTGGACAGCGGCTGGACCTTGATCGCGTCCGCCATCATCTGCTTGTAATCGTCGGCCGTCAGGGTGGACAGCACCGAATTGAGCTGGTCCGCAAGGTCCTTGTTGCCTTTTTTCACGGAGATGCCGATGTTGATCTCCTCGTCGGAGACCTTGAAGTTGTCGTCCTTGCCGGTGAAATCCAGCACCTTCATATCGGGGTAGACCGACGCGGCCGCCATGGCGGTCGGCTCGTCTGTGACGATCAGGTCGACCTTCTTCGATTCGAGGGCAATCAGCATGGCCGATGTGGTGTCCATCGCCGGCAGGATATTGGCGTCCTTGATCTGGGGCAGGCAGGTGTCGTACCAGACGGTGTTGATCTGCGAGGTAGTGGTGGCGCCGGCGAGGCCGGACAGGCCGGTGGCACTGGCCAGAGGCGAATCGGTGCGCGTCAGCGAGACGATGGACGCATAGTAGTAGGGCTCCGAGAAATCCATGGTCTGCAGGCGTTTGGCCGTGATCGACTGACCGCAGATGCCGGCATCAACCGTCCCGGACTGTACCGCGACGGGGATGCTGTCCCAGTCCATCTTATGGACCTCCAGCTTCCAGCCGAGCTTTTCGCAGATGAGCTTGGCCATCATGACGTCGTAGCCGTAGGCGTAATCCTTGCTGTCGAAAATCGGAACGGCGCCGTTGGAGTCATCGGACTGCGTCCAGTTATACGGTGCGTAAGCGGCCTCCATGGCTACCTTTAAAACCTTTTGCTCAGTTGTCGCTTTCTGACCGCAGGCGGCGAGGCTGACAATCATCACGACTGCCAGCAGGACCGGGATCAATTTCTTCATTTTTACCATCCTTTATCAGTAGAAATTAGTTTTTTATTCATTTGATCGTTTTATATATTTATGCGGCGCATCGCAAATAGCCGCTCCAAGGGCGCAGTCTGACCGTATTGTAACACTCGGCACACGCTTTCGCAATATATAAAAATTCGTTTTGCCGATAAGACGAACCGCCCGGCCCGGAGGCCGTCTGCCGGGGATTTTGCATACAGTGAATAAAGAGCCCGCAAAAATTCGTTTTCCAGCCGCGCCTTTACGACCGTCCTGACAAACCGGGTCAAGGACGAGGACGTGGCTGCACCGATATTTTGACCACAAATAAGATTCTTCGCCTGACGGCTCAGAATGACAGATTTGCCATGACATCGTTGTCATTCTGAGGGGCCTTTCGGCCCCGAAGAATCTTTCTGTTTTTTATTTGCCTGTCAGGTACTTGTGGCAGGCCGCGGCCGCGTCGCGCCCTTCCTTGATGGCCCAGACGACGAGGCTCTGCCCGCGCCGCGCGTCTCCGGCGGCGAAAACGCCCTCGACGTTCGTGGCGTAGTCGCCCTCCTTGGCGTCGATGTTGCTCCGCTTGTCCTGACCGAGGGAGAGGTCCTTGATGATTTTATCATCCGGCCCCAGAAAGCCCATGGCGATGAGGACAAGCTGTGCCGGCCAGACCTTTTCCGTGCCGGTGACTTCCTTCATGCCCCCGCCCGTCCAGTCGACCTCCACCGTGTGGAGCGCCTTGACATTGCCGCTTTCGTCGCACTCGATCTTCTTCGTCGTCAGGCAGAAGTTCCGGGGGTCGCGGCCGAAGAGCTCAATGGCTTCCTCCTGGCCGTAATCGGTCTTAAGGGTTTTGGGCCACTCGGGCCAGGGGTTCTTTTCGCTCCGGTCCGCCGGGGCGGCGGGCATGATCTCAAACTGGTTGACGCTTTTGCAGCCGTGCCGGATGGCCGTGGCCACGCAGTCGGTGCCCGTGTCGCCGCCGCCGATGACGATGACGTCTTTATCCTTGGCGGAGACGAAGTTGCCGTCGGCGAGGCCGGAGTCCAGGAGGCTTTTGGTATTGGCGGCGAGAAAATCGACGGCGAAGCAGACGCCCTTGCAGTCCCGGCCCGCGACGGCGAGGTCCCGGGGCTTCTTGGCGCCGATGCAGAGGACGACGGCGTCAAAATCCTTTTTCAGGCTCTCGGCCGGGATGTCCCTGCCGATCTCGACGCCGGTTTTAAAGACGACGCCCTCGGCCTGCATAAGTTTAACGCGCCGGTCGATGAGCTGCTTTTCCAGCTTCATGTTCGGGATACCATACATGAGAAGGCCGCCGACCCGGTCGTCCTTTTCAAAAACGGTGACGGAATTGCCCAGCTTGTTGAGCGCGTCGGCGCACGCCAGGCCCGAGGGGCCGGAGCCCACCACGGCCACCTTTTTGCCGGTACGCGTTTTCGGCGGGCGGGGCTTTACGAGGCCGCTCTCATAGGCGTGTTCGATGATGGCACGCTCGCTTTGCTTTGTGGTGACGGCCGCGTCGTTCAGGCCCAGGGTGCAGGAGCCCTCGCAGAGCGCGGGACAGACCCGCGAGGTGAATTCGGGGAAGCTGCTCGTTTTGATAAGGCGCTTGTAGGCCTGCTCGTACATGCCCTTGTAGAGGAGCTCGTTCCACTCGGGGATGAGGTTATTCAGGGGACAGCCGGAGGCCGTGCCGTTCAGCATCAGTCCCATCTGGCAGAACGCCGTGCCACAGTCCATACACCGCGCGCTCTGGGCTTTCAGCTGTTCCAGCGGTAGCGTGGTGTGAAAGTCGTTCCAGTCCCTGATGCGCTCTCGAACCGGCCTGTCGGGCGCGTTTTCCCGTACTTGTTCCAAAAATCCTGTCGGTTTTGCCATTGTTCAGACCCCCTTAGTTTCCGCTCAGGCGCGAGACGTCGCGGTTGTTGGCGTCGAAGGCGATCATCAGGGCCGCGTCGCCGGTGTAACCGTCCTCATGGGCCTTTTTGATCGCTTTAATCATGCGCTCGTAGTCGTTGGGCATGACGCAGACGAATTTCGCCAGCGCGCTGTCCCAGCTCTTTAAGATCGCCGCGGCTTTTTCGCTGCCGGTGTACTCCAGATGGGCCGCGACCAGCTTTTTGATTTCCGCCGCGCCCTCGCCGTCCACGGGGACCGTCTTGACCATCTCCGTGTTGCAGCGGGTGGCAAACGTGCCGTCCTCATCGTAGACGTAGGCGATGCCGCCCGACATGCCGGCCGCGAAGTTGCGGCCTGTTTTGCCAAGGACGACGACGCGCCCGCCCGTCATGTACTCGCAGCCGTGGTCGCCCACAGCCTCGACGACGGCGACGGCGCCGCTGTTCCGGACGCAGAAGCGCTCGCCGGCGGCGCCTCTGATGTAGGCCTCGCCGCTGGTGGCGCCGTAGAAGGCGACGTTGCCGATGATGATATTCTCCTCAGGGTTGAAGGTCGCTTCCTTCGGGGGCCGCACGATGATCTTGCCGCCCGACAGGCCTTTGCCCGTATAATCGTTGGAGTCGCCCGTCAGCGTGATGGTGACGCCCTTCGGGACAAAAGCGCCCAGGCTCTGGCCGGACGAGCCTGTGAGGTTCAGCCTGATGGTGTCGTCCGGCAAGCCGCTTTCGCCGTATTTCCTGGTGAGGCAGCTGCCCAGGATCGTGCCGATGGCCCGGTCGGTGTTTTTGACCCTGACGGCGGTTTCCACCTTTTCGCCGTTTTCAAGAGCGGGCCGGCAGGCATTTAAGAGAACGGTCATGTCGACTGTCGACTCCAGGCCGTGGTTTTGCGCGATGGTCTGATGGAGCGGTGTGCCCTCCGGGACCTCGGGTTTATAGAGGATAGCGGAGAGATCGAGCCCGCCGGCCTTCCAGGAGGATTCGGGGATATCCGGCTCCAGCATGTCGGCGCGGCCGATCATTTCATTCACTGTCCGGAAGCCCATCTCCGCCATATATTCGCGCATTTCCGCAGCCACGAATTTCATGAAGTTCATGACGTATTCCGGTTTGCCGGTGAATTTCGCGCGGAGCGCGGGGTTGTTGGTGGCAACGCCCACCGGGCAGGTGTCCATGTTGCACACGCGCATCATGACGCAGCCGAGGGTGACGAGCGGGGCCGTGGCAAAGCCGTATTCCTCCGCACCCAGAAGCGCCGCCACCGCCACGTCGCGGCCGGTCATCAGCTTGCCGTCCGTCTCGATGACGATCCTGTTTCTGAGATTGTTTAAAACAAGCGTCTGGTGCGTCTCGGCAAGGCCCAGCTCCCAGGGCAGGCCGGCGTGGCGCATGGACGTTCTCGGAGAGGCGCCGGTACCGCCGTCGTAGCCGGAGACCAGCACCACGTCGGCAAAGCCCTTGGCCACGCCGGCCGCGACGGTGCCGACGCCGGCCTCGGAGACGAGCTTGACATTGATGCGCGCCTGAGGATTGGAGTTTTTAAGGTCGTAAATGAGCTCTTTTAAGTCCTCGATCGAATAGATGTCGTGGTGGGGCGGGGGCGAGATGAGGCCGACGCCAGGCGTGGAGTAGCGCACCTTGGCGACTTCGGGATAAACCTTGCGGCCGGGCAGCTGCCCGCCTTCGCCGGGCTTGGCGCCCTGAGCCATCTTGATTTGTATTTCCTTGGAGTTCACCAGATATTCGCTGGTGACGCCGAAGCGGCCGGAGGCCACCTGCTTGACGGCGCTGCAGCGGGAATCGCCGTTGGCGTCAGGCTTGTAGCGGGCCGGATCCTCACCGCCCTCGCCGGTGTTCGATTTGCCGCCCAGGCGGTTCATGGCGACGGCCATGGCCTCGTGGGCCTCCTTGCTGATGGAGCCGAAGGACATGGCGCCCGTCTTGAAGCGCTTGACAATAGACTCCACCGGCTCCACCTCGTCCAGGGGGACGGGGGTGCCTTTTTTGAATTTCATCGCGGAGCGGAGCGTGGCGTGCTCTCTCTCGTTTTCGTTAATGAGCCTGGCGTATTCCTTGAAGAGCGCGTAATCTCCCGTACGGGTGGAGCGCTGCAGCTTGTCGATCGTCTCGGGGTTGTAAATGTGATATTCCCCGTTCCGGCGGTACTGGTAGTTGCCGGCGGTATCGAGCTCCTCCTCCGGGTCCTGTGCCTTGAAAGCCGCGGCGTGGCGCATTTCGGCCTCTTTGGCGATTTCCTCCAGGCCGACGCCGCCGATGCGGGCCGGGGTCATGGTGAAGTATTTGTCGATGACCTCTTTGCCGATGCCCAGCGCCTCGAAAATCTGAGCGCCCATGTAGCTTTGTATGGTGGAGATGCCCATCTTGGAGAGCACCTTGATAACGCCCTTGTAGGCGACCTTGATGTAGGTATGAACGGCCTTGTCCTCGGTGTAGCCGGAAATGTAGCCGCTCCTCACGAGCTCGGCCACCGACTCCAGCGCGATATAGGGGTTCACCGCCGCGGCGCCGTAACCGATGAGGCAGGAGAAGTGGTGAATCTCCCGGGGCTCGCCGGACTCTAAAACGATGCTCGCCTTTGTCCTGAGGCCCGCGCGGATCAGGTAATGGTGCAGGCCGCCGACGGCCAGAAGCGCCGGGATGGCCGCGTGCGTCTCGTCCACGCTCCTGTCGGAGAGAATGAGGATATTGGCGCCGCCGTCAATAGCCTTTGCGGCATCTTCAAACAGCGCGTCCAGGGCGCCGCGCAGGGCCTTTCCGCCGCCGCCGGCTTTGAAAACGATCGGCAGCGTCTCCGATTTGAAGCCGGGGATGCCGGCGGTTTTCAGCTTTGCCAGCTCGTCGTTGCCGATAACGGGGGCGTGGAGCTTGATGCGCCGGCAGCTGTCGGGGCCCGGCTTTAAGATATTGCTCTCCGAGCCGAGGAAGACGACGGAGGAGGTGATGAGCGCCTCGCGGAGGGCGTCGATGGGCGGATTTGTGACCTGGGCGAAGAGCTGCTTGAAGTATTCGTACAGCAGCATCGGCTTTTTGGACAGGACGGCCAGCGGCGTGTCGTTGCCCATGGCGCCCACGGGATCAACGCCGGTGGCGACCATGGGGGCCAGGAACATGCGGAGGTCCTCGTAGCTGTAGCCGAAGGCCCTCTGCAGCTGCAGGAGCGGCCGGGTATCGACGGGGCAGGCCAACGCTGTCGGCAGCTGGTCGATGTCGACCAGGTATTTTTTAAGCCAATCGCCATAAGGCTCGGAGGCGGCCGCAGCGTTTTTGATTTCCTCGTCCTCGATGATCCGGCCGGCCTCGGTGTCGATGAGCAGCATGCGCCCGGGATGGAGGCGTTCTTTTTTGACGACCTTTTCGGGCGGAATATTCAGCACGCCGACCTCGGAGGCCAGAACGACCGTGCCGTCCGTGGTCACATAGTAGCGGGAGGGGCGCAGGCCGTTGCGGTCCAGCGTGGCGCCGATGCGTACGCCGTCCGTAAAACCCATGGCGGCCGGGCCGTCCCAAGGCTCCATCAGGCAGGCGCTGTACTCGTAGAAGGCTTTCTGCTCCTCGCTCATGCTCTCGTTGCCCACCCAGGGCTCGGGTACCATCAGCATCATGACCCGCTCGATGGGCATGCCGGACAGCATGAGAAATTCCGCCGTGTTGTCGAACATGGACGAGTCGCTGCCGCTTTTGTCGATGATAGGCAGCGCCTTTTTGAGGTCGTCCCCAAAGGCGTCGCTTTTTAAAATGGCCTCGCGGGCGTCCATATAATTGACGTTGCCGCGCAGCGTGTTGATCTCGCCGTTGTGGATGATGCAGCGGTTGGGGTGCGCGCGCTCCCAGCTGGGGAACGTGTTGGTGGAATATCTCGAATGGACGAGCGCCAGCGCCGTGACGACGCTCTCGTCCTGCAGGTCGATATAAAACTCGTCCAGCTGCTCGGCGGTCAGCATGCCCTTGTACACGATGGTGCGGGAGGACAGGCTGGGCAGATAGAAGCAGTCGTCCGGGTTTGCTTTATGTACGGCGTTCTCGATGCGGCGGCGAATGATGTACAGCCGGCGCTCAAAATCCAGCCCGGCGTTAACGCCGTTTCTGCCGATGAATATCTGGCGCATGGAGGGCATGCTGCTTTTGGCTGTTGCGCCGAGCATGGACGCGTCGACGGGCACATCCCTGAGGCCGAGGAGCGTCTGGCCCTCGTCCTTCACGATGGCGGCGAATTCCTTCTCGAACGCGGCGCTTTTCGCCGTGTCGTGGGGCAGAAACACGATGCCGGTGCCGTAGTCGCCCGCCGCGGGCAGGGTGATACCGAGCGCCGAGCATACCTTTTTATAATAAACGTGGGGGATCTGAAACAGGATGCCGGCGCCGTCGCCGGAGGTGGGCTCGCTCCCGAGGCCGCCCCGGTGGCTGAGGTTCTTCAAGGCGGTCAGAGCCTGGCGCAGGATCAGGTTCGATTTTTCCCCTTTAATATTGGCAATAAAGCCTATACCACAGGCGTCATGTTCGAAACGTGGGTCATACAGACCCTGCGGCAATGGGAAATTACTCGTGTTCATAAATTCTAACCAATCCTTTCAAGAAGCCGGCCGGGACCGCCAGTTTACGAGCTGAACGGTGCCTGCGGCCGGAGCGTCGGCGGAGGATTCACCGATTCAGCGCAGTAACAAGACAAAGTAAAAAACTCTGCCCGGCAAAATATCAAGTGGGGCAGTATATGATATTTTAAGGGGTCCGGTGACGTTTTGCAATACCTTTTGATCAAAAAATCATAAAAAAACCTATTAATTATTTTCCATCCGATGTTTTCAGGCATAATTGACAAAGAAATGAAGCCGGAAATATTTGATCCTGCAAAATGATATAAAAGCATGGCAACCGCCGCCGGCGCCGACGCGGTCGGACCCCGGTAGGATTGCCATGCTCGTTCTCTTATGGTTTGCGCGGCGCCTATTACGAATCGGCGCCGCCGCTGTCCGCTGCTCCGGCGGGCTGCCCCCCAGCGGGTTTGGGGAATTTATTGCGGCCCTTGCCGCCGCGGTGATGCCGTTTGCCGGGCTTCTTGACGGCGGCTTTGTCGCCCTGGGGCTGCTGCGCGGCCTCCTTCTGGACAGGCGGCTGCTTTTTCTCCGCCTTGGGCGCCGGCTTGGCGTGATGGGGCCTGCCGTTCCGCTGCTCATTTCTGGGCGAATGCTCCGGCCTTCTGGCCTGCTCGGAGGAAAACTCCCGCCGCGGCTGCTCCGGCCGCGGCTCGCTCCGGGTTTCCGGCTTCGGCTCAAAGCGGGGCTCCCGGGGCCGCTCGGTAAAGCCGGCTTCCTCCAGCTTGCCCTCGGCCCTGGCCGCGATGTATTCAGCGCGCCGGGCCTTGCCGCCCAAAACGTCCAGCTCGTCAAAGGTAAAGGTCTTGAGGGTGGTGTCCATGCCGTCCTCCAGACGCACCTTGGCGTTGCCGCGCAGGAGGTTTATGCTGATGACGGAGCCCTTGCCGGAGGGCGTGTCCACAAAGGCGTCGATTTTCGGCGCTTTTTTCACAAGATCCTCGTAGGCGTTTTCCTCGTATTTGAGGCAGCACATCAGTCTGCCGCAGGTGCCCGAAATTTTGACGGGATTGAGGGACAGGCCCTGGGTCTTCGCCATCTTGATGGAGACGGGGTGGAACTCGTCCAGAAACTGCTCGCAGCAGAAGGGCTTTCCGCAGATGCCGAGGCCGCCCAGCATCCTGGCCTCGTCCCGGACGCCGATCTGCCGCAGCTCGATGCGCGTCTTGAAGACGGACGCCAGGTCCTTCACCAGTTCCCGGAAGTCCACGCGGCCGTCGGAGGTGAAGAAAAAGAGGATTTTGCTGCCCTCAAAGCTGAATTCCACGTCCACGAGCTTCATGTCCAGGCGGTGCTCCGCGATTTTTTTCTGGCAGAACTCGAAAGCCTCCGATTCCTTTGCTTTGTTTTCCGCCGCTTTTCTGTCGTCCTCGGCCGTGGCCACGCGGACGACGGGGCGGAGCGGCGGGATGATCGCCGTGTCCTCAACGTCGTGATTGCCGCAGGTGCACTCGGCGTATTCCAGCCCTTTGGCCGTCTCGACAACCACATGGGCGTTTGTCGGCACGGTCTGGCCGGTCGGATCGAAAAAGTATATTTTCCCTTTATTCTTAAAACGTACGCTAATAACCTCAGTCATTGTTTTCCTCATTTCGCACAGTAAGCTCCGCGCATATCAGTCCGGCGATATGCACGAGGCCGACGTTGCCGTCAAAATATTCTTTGGCGCGGTTCAGGACGCCGACGGCCCGCATGAGATATTCCGGCGTCAGGCTGCCGCCGCCGCGGACCGCTTCCCGGAGCTTTTCCTCCAGCAGGGCGCAGGCGCCGCCGATAAAATCGATGAAGCCGCCCTTGTCCAGCTTTTCCAGGACAAAGCAGAACGCGCTCATCTTCAGGCCGCCTTCCGCCAAGGCCTCGTAAAAGGCGGCGACCGTCTTGTCCGTCTCGCGCGCGGTATCCGCGCGCTCACAGGGGAGCTCGACGCAGCGCGACCGGACCGTCGGCAGCAGCGCCGTGTGGTTTTCGGCGACCAGGATAAATTTTGCGCTTTCCGGCGGCTCCTCCAAAAGCTTCAGGACCGCGTTCTGCGCCTGGACGTTCATGGCGTCGGCGTGACGGATGATATACGCCTTTGCGGAGGCCTCGTTCGGCATGACAATGGCGTCTTCCTTCAGCGCCCTGATCTGGTCGACCTGGATGTTCCGGGCGTCCTCGGGCCTGTCGATAAGGATGATGTCGGGGTGGCTGTGGCGGGAGGACTTGTCGCAGTGGGCGCAATGGCCGCAGGGCTCCGTGCCGGCGGCGCCGCAAACGATCGCCCGGGCCATCCGGTAGGCGAAGTCGTTGCGGGCGTCCTCGTCGCCGCCCCAGACGATGCTGGCGTGGGAATATCCGCCGCCCCGCCTTTCCGTATCCGTACTTTTATCGTAACGCTCCATTGACGCTCCGTTGTTTTTGTAATATATATTCAAATCGCCGATTTGGCGCCTATTAAACTATTTTACATTTTAAGATGGCGTCTAGTCAACAGAAATGTTTGGGTTGTAACCGGACTTTATTAGGCGTATAATAAAAATTCACATACATATCTAACCAGGACGGAGGCGCGAGCGGAATGGATATAACGGTCGAAAGCTTGTTTGACAGCTCTAAATTGGACTTGTTCTCGGTATTTGACGGCGTTGAATACCCCTGGGACGCTTTGTCAAGGCTCAAGGCCTTTTTAATCGAATATTCCGGAAGGCTCCCCGGAGATTATGAGAGGATAGGGGAATTTGTATGGGTCGGGAAGGGGACCGTTATCGAAAAGAGCGCCCTGATAAAAGGCCCCGCGATCATCGGCCGGGATTGCGAGATCAGGCATTCGGCATATTTAAGGGAAAACGTCCTGATCGGCAATAATGTCGTTGTAGGGAATTCCACCGAGGTCAAGAATTCGATACTCTTTGACAACGCTCAGGCGCCGCATTTCAACTATGTGGGCGACTCCATCCTGGGGTATAAAGCGCATATCGGCGCCGGCGTGATCCTGTCCAATTTAAAATCCACCGGCGGAACGGTTAAAGTAAAACATGATAATGAAAGCATCGAGACCGGTTTACGAAAGTTCGGCGCGATACTTGGAGATAATGTTGAGGTAGGCTGCAATTCCGTACTGAACCCGGGGACCGTCGTCGGCAAGAACAGCGTCGTCTACCCGCTGAGCTCCGTCAGAGGGTATATACCCGAAAAAAGCATCTATAAAGGCCGCGGTCAAATCGCCGCAAAAAAATAACGAGAGGAAAGAGACACATGAGCAAAGGAACGTTTTACATCACAACGCCCATCTATTATCCCTCCGACAAGCTTCATATCGGACACACGTACTGCACGGTGGCGACTGACGCGATGGCGAGGTATAAGCGAATGCAGGGCTTTGATGTCATGTTCCTCACAGGGACCGACGAGCACGGCCAGAAAATCGAGGACAAGGCCAAAGCGGCGGGGGTCACGCCCCAGCAGTTTGTGGACAATATTGTGGCCGGCATCAAGGATCTGTGGAAGCTGATGAACATTTCCTACGACAGGTTTGTCCGCACCACCGACGACTATCACATGGTCTCCATTCAGCGCATTTTCAAGGCCATGTACGAGAAGGGCGATATTTACAAGGGCGCGTACAAGGGCCTCTACTGCACGCCCTGCGAGTCCTTCTGGACCGAAAACCAGCTGGTGGACGGCAAATGCCCCGACTGCGGGCGGGAGGTCAAATACGCCGAGGAAGAGGCCTATTTTTTCCGGGTGTCCAAATATACCGACCGGGTCCGCGAGCTGCTGCGCGGCGGGACCTTCCTGGAGCCGGCCTCTCGGGTCAACGAAATGATCAATAACTTCATCGACTGCGAAGGGGGCCTGCAGGACCTCTGCGTGTCGCGCACCAGCTTTACCTGGGGCGTACCGGTGGATTTTGACCCCGGCCATGTGGTCTACGTCTGGCTGGACGCACTGTTTAACTATACCACGGCGCTGGGGTTCTTAAACGACAAATACGATGATTACGACAAATACTGGCCCGCGGACGTCCATTTCGTGGGCAAGGAGATCGTCCGCTTTCATTCGATCTACTGGCCGGCTTTCCTGATGAGCATGGATATGCCCCTGCCGAAAAAGCTGTTCGGCCACGGCTGGCTGCTCCTGGACGGCGGAAAGATGTCCAAATCCGTGGGCAACGTGGTGGACCCCGTTATCCTGGCCGGGCGCTACGGGGTGGACGCGCTGCGTTTCTTCCTGCTGCGGGATTTCCCGTTCGGCTCCGACGGCAATTTTTCAAACGAGCTGCTCATTACCCGCATCAACACGGACCTGGCCAACGATCTCGGGAACCTGGTGTCGCGGACCGTGGCCATGGCGGTCAAATATTTTGGGGGCACGCTGCCTGTATCGCAGACGGCCGACAGCATGGACGACGAGCTTATCTCGATGACGGCCGGGCTGCGCGACAAGTATGAGGCGCAGATGGAGAAATTCGCGTTTCAAAACGCGCTGAAGGAGATTTTCAGCGTGACCTCCCGCGCCAACAAGTATATCGACGAAACGGCGCCCTGGGTGTTGGCCAAGGACGAGAGCCAGTCACCCCGCCTGGCGGCGGTCATGTACAACCTCCTGGAGTCCATCCGCGTCTGCGCGGTGCTCTTAAAGCCGTTTATGCCGGTCACCAGCGAAAAAATCTTTGAGCAGATCGGCGCCGGCGAGGAGGTGCGGACGTGGGATTCCGCCGCGGCCTTCGGCGCGCTGCCCCGTGACGTCACCGTTAAAAAGGGCGACGTCATCTTCCCGCGCATCGATCTGGCCAAGGAGCTGGAGGCCCTGGCCCAGCAGCAATAAACGGCATAATACTCGGGCTGCCTGCATTTAAAATGCGGCAGCCCTTTTTGTTCACTCGCCTTTGTTCACTCGTCGTTCCCGCCGCCGTCCTTCTGACCCAGCAGCCTGTCTCTGAGCTTGCAGAGCGCTTCGTTATAATTGAGGGACCGGAACTTCGGGAATGCCTTGAGAATCCGTCGGCTCTGGAGGCGGTCGAGGTTGAAGAGAATCCTGATGCGGTCGGAGTAGAATTCGCTCTCCTCAAAGCTCACCAGAATCGCGTTTTTGAATTCGCCGGCCAGTCTGGTGTACTTCCCTAAAAAGCAGTTGAGCGCGGACTGTATCTCGCTCAGGCGGCCGTTCAGCAGGAGAACGTGCCGGACGGTGAGAGCCAGGTCAATAACGAGATAGAGCGTGAAGATGAAAAAGAACACCTGCTTGGCGCCCGCCGAAATCTGACCGGTGAGCCCGGAGACAAACGGATGGATGTACCTGATCAGAAGAACGGCCATAACGGCGAAGACGACGGAGGAGATCAGGCTGATCCGCCCCTGAAAGTTCAGGGGGAACATCGAATAGTCCCACCATTTGGCGTGAAAGAGCTTTTCCAGCAGCAGGGCGGTCAGGTATTCGAGGGCCGTGGTCAGTACAAGTGCCGCCAGAAACAGGAGCAGCGTGTCGCCGGTCTTGTGGTTCAGGGCCCAGAGCAGCAAAAGCGCGCCGACGCCGTAGACGGGACAGAGGGGCCCGTTTAAAAATCCGCGGTTGATAAATCTTTTTTCCTGTACGGTAAACAAAACGGTTTCCCAGGCCCAGCCGATAAAGCTGTAGATGACAAACCAGAGAAACAAGCTCATAAAATGCATACGCATTGCTCCAACTTAAACGTATTTTGAGAGTAAAAAATTACCGGAGTATCGTCATAAGGCGTCTCCGGCCGCTGGACTATGTTGTTGATGGGGCGCGGGGATTACGGCGCGCACACGTCGTCGTGAAGCTGGCGGGCAAGGCCGCGCCCTGGGGTGCGGAACGCCTCGGCGATGCAAAAAAACTTATCCACGAGGACGACGACCATGGTCTCGGGGTATTTCGGCAGGGAGAGCGTCAGCGGCCACATGTGCTTTGTAATGACGTCCTGCTCCCGGCTGTTCAGCTTAAAACGCCTGCGCGCGTTCGTCGCCGCAATTTTCGGATGGGTAAAGCCGTGAAGTCCGGCGTGCTCATTTTTTTTGTGCCAGTCGTATAGGAAAAAATCGTGCAGCAGCCCGCCGCGGGCGGCGGAGCGGTAATCAAGGCCGAGCCTTTTGCAGATCGTAAAGCTCGCCACAGACACGTTCAGGCAGTGCTTTAAGCAGTCCACGCCGCCGTGCTGATTAAACTGCCGCATGGACCTGACCGCCTCGTCGTCGAGGATTTCGCCGACACAGGAAAGATATTCGCGCCGGTGCTCCTGCGCCTGTCTGGTTTCGTTTTTGGGCATGGCCGGTCCTCCATCCTGCGTGCGGCATGGACCCACTATGACATATTTTCGGCGCCCTGTCAAGAAACCGCGCGGCGCCAGACTGCCGATAAAGCCCTTTGGGCTTTATCCTCTGCTTGCAGGTTTTTTGACAAACAGACGCCGGGCGGACTCGAAAGAGAGTCCGTCCGGCGCATATTCGCGCGCTACACGCTATTTAAAGCTTTCGTTGGCGTGCAGGGGCTTGCCCTGCAGGAGTTGGTCGACCTCTTCGTAGCCGGCCGGGAACGCGTAATTGTACCGCGGCGGCAGGGCGAAGACGTATTTGGAATTCCGCCCGAGCTCGCTGGGCAGGATGGGAGCCGCCGAGACGGCGATATTCCCCTCCTGTACGTCATCCCACTGCTTCATTGTAAACACCATGATCGGGATATCCTGTGTTGGCGTGTCCTTGGTCCACTTGGGGTTCCGGATGAGGAGCTGCGGCCCTGTCGTTGCCGCCTGCTGGTCGGTGAGCGGCGTGCCCTTCCATTCCTCCGAAACGATCTTATAGCCCTTCCACTCGGCGGGGAGATCGAAGTTAAAGCCGTACTGGGTGTTTTTATAAACAATGGCGGGGGTGGGCGTGGACGACGACGCTGCGGGCGTGTCGGGGAGGACGCTGATGTCCTCCGTCGGGGTGAGCGGTTCGCCGTTCATGATCTGCTCAACCTCCTCGTAACCGGGCGGATACGCGAAGTTGTAGCGGGCCGGCAGGGCAAAAACATATTTGGAATTTCTGCCGAGCTCGCTGGGCGGTACCGGCGCGGCGGACACGACGAATTTTTCCTGCTGCAGGTCCTCCCACTGTGTCAATGTAAAGATCATGATCGGAATATCCTGCGTCGGCTTTGCGGCGGTCCACTGAGGGCTCCGGATGAGGAGCTGCGGGCCTGTGGCCAGAATATTGCTGGTATTGCCGATGTCCCAGCCGCTCCACTGCTGGCTGACGATGGTGTAATCCTGCCAGTCCTTCGGCAGCGTAAAGTCGAAACCGTAGTCCGTATTCTTATAAACGATATTCTGGCCCATGGCGTCCGTGGCGTCGCCGGACGGCGACGGAGAGGTATCCGGTGAAGCCGACGACTCCTGAGGCGGCGGACCGCCCACCGTCGTACCGCCCGCCGAGCAGGCGCCCAGCAGGACGGCGGCCAGGCACAGGCTCAAGGCCAGCGCGGAGGACGCGATGACGGTTCTTCTGGATTTTTTCCCAGCTTTCATTATTGTTCTCAGCCTTTCCTTCATACTGATTTTATCCTCCCGCAGCGTCATCATTAAAAGATGCCGGCGGCCGGAAGCCTGCGCCGCCGTATCCAGCAGCGCGTTTCCGTAGGCGCGCCTTTCGTTGTCGCCGAGTCGGGCCGCGACGGCCTCGTCGCAGGAGAGCTCGCACGCTTCGGCGATATATCCTGTCATCAGATACGCCAGGGGATTGAACCAATGGACGCAGAGGATCACCTCGGCAAACCATTTGTACACGATGTCGCGCCGCTTCAAATGCGTCAGCTCGTGCCGGAAAACATAGGGCAGGGCGGCCCGGCCGGCGGACAAGGCGGCTTCCGGCAGCAAGACGGCCGGTCTCAAAAGCCCGACCAGCATCGGCGTGGATATCCGCGCGCTGACGAGGGGGGCTGCGATTTTCCCAAGACCCAGGGACGCCGCCGTTTTTTCAAAAATATCAAGAACTCCGGCATCCGCCGCGGGGCGCGCGCCCTTGCGGATTTTCCGTGTAAAAACCGCGTATTGGATTGATTTAACGGCGAATGCCAGCACGGCGCCCGACAGCCAGACAACGCCCAGGAATTGAAAAATGTCAGGACTCGCCGCGGCCTGCGCCGGAGGCGCTGCGCCGGCTTCCGGCAGAGCCTGCCCGCCGGCCTTCGCCGGCGCCGAGAACGCCTCGACGGGAGCAATCTGCCGCGCTTCCGCCGCCGAACCGGCAGTTTCGGTGAAAATTCCGGTCAACCCGAAGGATGGAGAGTATGGAACGATGAGCCGCAAAAGCACGATAAGCCATAGGTAATATTGCCACGTCTTTGACAGCTTATTCCTGAACAGCGGCCGCAGCGCCAGCAGCAGAAGGATGAGGCCGGACCCGGACAGGGACAGGGATAAAACAAGCTTAAAGACCTCGCTCACGGCCGTCGCCTCCTGTGTTTAAAAATTCCCGCAGCTCCGCGATATCGCCTGCGGTGAGGTTGTCGCTCTGAACGAGCGAGGCGATGAGCCGCTTGGCGCTGCCGCCGTAATGGCGCTCCAGAAAGCTTTTTGTCAGGCTGCGGCGGTAATCCTCCTCAGCCAGTAGGGGACGGTAAGACAGAACGCCGAGCCGCTGCTCCTCGATCGCACCTTTTTCCACAAGCCGCCGGATGAGCGTGCGCACCGTGGAGCGGTCCCATCCCGTTTTATCAGAGATATCCCGGCAGATTTCCGCCGTCGTCACCGGGCCGCCGGCACCCCAGAGCACCCGAAGCACCTCCGCCTCCGCGTCGGATATCGGGCTCTTCCCTTTCATCGTCATTCCTCCATGTGACAATTGTCACCAGATGATTACAGGTTACATCTGTCACCAAGGTTTGTCAAGAGGATTTGCAAAATTAAGACTGCCCGCGCGGAGAATAAGTTCCGCGCGGGCAGCATGGAATCAGGTTTTTTATTTGACGATATTTTTTACGCCGTTTCGATGCTTGCGGCCTTCTGCAGGCCGAATTTTATCACCGCGTCCTCGCGCATCCTGTATTTGAGGATTTTGCCGGCGGCGTTCATGGGGAATTCGGCGACGAAGTCGACGTAGCTGGGGACCTTGTGCTTGGCCATGCTGGCGTGGACGAAGTCCTTGACCTCCTGCTCGGTCAGGGCGGCGCCGTCCTTCAGGATGACGCTGGCCATGATCTCCTCGCCGTAGGCAGCCGACGGTACGCCGATGACCTGCACGTCCTTGATCTTGGGGTGCGTGTACAGGAATTCCTCGATCTCCTTGGGATAGATGTTCTCGCCGCCGCGGATGATCATGTCCTTGAGGCGGCCGGTGATGCGGTAGTTGCCCTCCGGGGTGCGGCAGGCCAGGTCGCCGGTATGCAGCCAGCCGTCCTTGTCGATGGCGGCGGCCGTGGCGCCCGGCATTTTGTAATAGCCCTTCATGATGTTGTAGCCGCGGGCAACGAACTCGCCGGTGACGTTATCCGGCAAGTCCTCGCCTGTCTCCGGGTCGACGATCTTGCACTCGATCTGCGGCAGCGCCCGCCCGACGGTGGCCACGCGCACGTCCAAAGGATCGTCCGTGGAGCTCATGGTGCAGCCGGGGGAAGCCTCCGTCTGGCCGAAGACGATGGTGATCTCCGACATGTGCATCTTTTCCACCACGTCGCGCATGACGGCAACAGGGCAGGGCGAGCCGGCCATGATGCCGGTGCGCATATGGGAGAAGTCGTCGGGATTGAAATCCTTGTGCTCCAGCATGGCGATGAACATCGTCGGCACGCCGTGGAAGCAGGTGATGCGCTCCTGCCCTATGCAGGTCAGCGCCGATTTCGGAGAAAAATACGGCAGCGGCGACATGGTGACGCTGTGGGTCATAGAGGCCGTCATGGCCAGCACCATGCCAAAGCAGTGGAACATCGGCACGTGGATCATCATCCGGTCGGCCGTGGAGAGGTCCATGCGGTCGCCGATGCATTTGCCGTTGTTGACGATATTGTAGTGCGTCAGCATGACGCCCTTGGGGAAGCCGGTGGTGCCGGAGGTGTACTGCATGTTGCACACGTCGTCGTAGCGGACAAGGGCGGCGCGGCGGTGGACCTCCTCCACGGGGACGCGGTCCGACAGCGCCAGCGCTTCGTCCCACGTCAGGCAGCCCTTCTGTCTGGACGACACGGTGACGATGTGCCGCAGAAACGGCAGGCGCTTGCAGTGGAGCGGCTTGTCGGACGGCGTGTACTCCAGCTCCGGGCAGAGCTCTTTGACGATGGAGACGTAGTCGGAATCCCGGTACCCGTCGATCATGACAAGGGTGTGGACGTCGGCCTGGCGCAGAAGATACTCCGCCTCCCGAATTTTATACGCTGTGTTCACCGTGACGAGCACGGCACCGATTTTCACCGTCGCCCAAAAGGCGATATACCACTGGGGCACATTGGTGGCCCAGGCCGCCACCTTGTCCCCGGCCTTGACGCCCTGGGCAACGAGACTGCGGGCAAACCGGTCCACGTCCTCGCGGAACTCGGCGTAGGTGCGCGTATAGTCCAGCGTCGTATAGCGGAAGGCATACTGGTCCGGGAACTCCTCGCAGAGCCTGTCCAGTACCTGGGAGAACGTCAGCTCAAGGAGCTCGTCCTTCGGCCAGATGAATTTCCCGGTGCCTCTCTTGTTTTCAAAATATTTGTCGCCGCGTTCCCGAACCTTGATGAACCGGCTGATGACGTTGACATAATGCGGCAGGACAATGTCCGGATCGTTGAGGCCGTCCTTACCCGCTGTGAAATCCAGCGAAAGCGTGCCGCTGTAATCGATGGAACGCAGCGCGTCGGCCATTTCCGCCATGGGGACGACGCCCTCGCCGACGAGGCAGGGGCGCAGGTCCGGACCCATCGTCTCCGAATCGCTCACGCGGACGTGCTTGACGTACGCGCCCAGGTTCTGTATCGTCCTGTCCGCCGACTCGTTAATTAGGGCGTACGGGTTCAGGAAATTCCAGAGCGCGGCGAGGTGATCGCTGGCGAACCGGTCCAGCAGCCGGCAGAGCCGCGACGTGTCCGAAAAAACGCCCTTCGTTTCAACGAGCAGGATGACGCCCTCCGATTCCGCCAGGGGCAGGAGCTCGGAGATCATGCCGGCGCAGCGCTCCTCGTCCTCCGCGCCGGCTGCCGGCATGTCCAGGCAGACGTACGGCGCGTGCAGCGCCGAGGCCAGCAGGATGCTGTCGGCGGCGTTTTTGAGCGATGTGTTTCTGGACCCGCCGTCCGTCGGGAGACTTACGGTGACGCAGGAGACGGCGAGCTTCCTGTCGCCCAGATGGCGCAGGAACTGCTGCCGCTCGGCGCCGTCGAGGATGCTCCGGGCCTCCGTCGGGCTGTAGCAGAGCTCCAGGCTCTGCAGCCCCATACTCTCGGCCAGTTCGCAGTGCGCGTCCCAGGATAAATCGGGCCAGTTCCCTGTGAAATACGACAGTCTCATAGGCCCTTTTCCTCAAACACGATCTTGTTGGCAGCACTTAAATAGGCGCGGATGCTGGCCCCGACAATGTCGGTGGAAAGGCCGCGGCCGGCATAGAGCTTGCCGTCCTGCCGGAGCCGCACCAGCGCGCCGCCCATGGCCTCGGTGCCCTCCGTCACCGCCTGGATCTGGAAGTCGTCCAGCTCGTAATGGCGGCCGATGATCTGCCCGATGGCGTTAAAGGCGGCGTCGATGGGGCCGTCGCCCAAGGCGATGGCCTGGATGGGGTCCCCGTCCTTCACCACGCGGATGAACGCCGTGGCGGTGATGGCGCTGCCGCTGTTGATAACGTAGTTGTCCAAAAGGAACGTCGGCGCGACCTGCCCGGCCGTATCGGCGATGAGGGCCTCAATGTCGCGGCTGTCGACTTTTTTGCTGCGGGCGATCTCCTTGAAGAGCCGGTAAATCTCATTGAGGTCCTCCTCGCTCACCTCGTAGCCGAGCTGTTCGATCCGGCTGCGGACGGCGGCGATGTCGGCGTCCGCGCTCAGCACTTCCGTGCCGGCCGGCGCGCTTTCTCCGGCAAGGCCGAAGGCGGCAGCTCGGCCCGAATGGCCGGCGCCGGTGAGGGCGTCCAATTTCCGGCAGGTGCGGAAGAGCGACGTAACGTCCGGGCCGGCGGCGACGCCCAGGGCCTCGCCGCGCACCTTCAGCACATTTAAAAACTGCTCCAGCGGCAGGTGGCCCGGCGCGGCGCCGCAGGACACCTTGAACTGCTGCACCCAGGGCACGGCGGCCAGAGCGGAAGCGGCCGCGAGCCCCAGATTGTCCCGCAGGTGAAGCGACAGCGTCACAGCTTGAAGCGCGGGCGTCTTCTGCTTGACGGACTGAAGAAAAGCGGCGATCTCGTCCGGCGTCTTTTCGCCGGTGGCGTCGCAGAGAGTGACCGTTTTTGCCCCGGCGCTGATGGCCGATTGCAGCATGGCCGAGAGAAAATCGGGCTCGGCGCGCGTGGCATCCTCGGCGGTGAATTCCACGTCCGGGCAGAGCGAGACGCAGTATTCCACTGTGTCCCTGACCTGGCTCAAAACCGTGTCGGCCTTCAGGTGGTAGATATACTCCATCTGGACAGTGGAGGCGGGCACGATGAGATTCAGCCGGGCTTTTTTTGCCTTTGACAGGGCGGACGCGGCCCGCTCAATGCCGGGCCGGTCCAGAGAGACGGGCACGCAGATAACGCTCCCGTCCAGCATGGTCGACAGGGTGCGGACAAGCACCGCGTCCGCCGGGGCGCCCGACACAAAGCCTGTTTCGATGACGTCAATTTTCAGCTTCTCGAGGAGCTTTGCCATCTCGATTTTCTGCTTGAAGCTGAGGCCGGACGCGGAGAGCTGCTCGCTCTCCCGCAGGGAGATATCAACGATTTTTATATCTGACACGGCATGCCCTCCGATTACTCAATGATATGAATCCAGCCCTTGGGGGCTTCGATGCGGCCCATTTGGATGCCCGTCAGCGTGTCGTACAGCTTCTTTGTAACAGGGCCCATGCCCTGCGCGGTACCGGACATGACGATTTCTTTGCCGTGGTCGACGATCTTGCCGACGGGTGAAATGACGGCGGCGGTGCCGCAAAGGCCGCACTCCACAAAATCCTTGACCTCGCCCAACGCGATTTCTCTTTCCTCGACTTCAAGGCCCAGGTATTCCTTGGCGATATGGAGCAGGGAAATACGGGTGATGGACGGCAGGATGCTGCTGGATTTCGGCGTGACGACCTTGTTGTCCCTGGTCACAAAAACAAAGTTTGCCCCGCCGGTCTCTTCGACCGTTGTATGGGTGGCCGCGTCCAGGTACATATTCTCGTCATAGCCGTTTTTATGGGCGGTGACGATGGCGTGGAGGCTCATGGCATAGTTCAGGCCCGCCTTGATATTGCCCGTCCCGTTGGGGGCCGCGCGGTCAAAATCGCTGACGCAGAGGGTCAGCGAACGGACGCCGCCTTTAAAATACGGGCCGACGGGCGTTGCCAGTATACGGAACTGATATTCCTTGGCCGGCGCCACGCCGATGACGGGTCCGCTGCCAAACATAAAGGGACGGAGGTAAAGCGTCGCGCCCGAGCCGTAGGGAGGGACATAGGCGGCGTTTGCCCTGATCGTCTGCGTGACCGCGTCCACGAATCTTTCCTTCGGAAAAACCGGTATTTCCAGCCGTTTGGCACTGTTCTCCATGCGCGCGGCATTCATGTCGGGACGAAAGGCGACGATGTGTCCATCCTCCGTCGTGTAGGCCTTGAGCCCTTCAAAACAGGACTGGGAGTACTGCAGCACGCCCGCGCATTCGCTGATCGTGATCGTGCCCTCCCCGGTCAGCTGTCCCTCGTCCCATGCGCCGTCTGCGTAATTTGACACATAGCTCTTGTCTGTTTTCCGATAGCTGAAGTCAAGATTGGCCCAATCCAAATTCTTCTTTTCCACAGTTTGCACGCCCTTTCATTTATAGTAGGCGAACGCCTTCATGTTGGCGTCGTTGAGCTTGGCTTTCGCGCCGGTGAACGTCTTATGCATGACCTGATGGATGGATTCCTCCGATACGACGCCCGTGGCCCGGACGAGAGCGCCCAGCATGACCATGTTGCCGACTTTCACGTTCCCCAGCTCTATGGCGATCTCATTGACCGGGACGTTCAGCACCCTGATATCCGTGCGCTTTGCCGGCTGGTCGATGATGGAGGTGTTGACGAGGAGCGCGCCGCCCGGCTTGACCATGGGCTCGAATTTAATCAGTGACGGCAGGTTCATAACGACGATGGCGTCGGCCTCATAAATGAGCGGGCAACCCACAGGCTTGTCGGACACCACGACGGTGCAGTTGGCCGTACCGCCGCGCATTTCGGGGCCGTAGGACGGGAGAAAGGTGGCGGATTTGTCCTCCAGCATGGCGGCGTAGGTGATCATCTGGCCCATCAGGAGGATGCCCTGGCCGCCGGAGCCGGCGAAAAACAGCTTGTGTGTACTCATTGCACGCCCTCCGGTTTCTTAAAGACGCCCAGCGGGTAGTAGGGGATCATCTTGTCGCCCACCCACTTCATGGCGTCGGGCGGCGTGAGGCCCCAGTTCGTCGGGCAGGTGGACAAAAGCTCCACAAGGGCGAAGCCCAGCTTCTTCTCCTGGACCTCAAAGGCGCGGCGGACGGCTTTTTTCGCCAGCCTGATGTGCGCCGGGGTGTCCAGGGCCACACGCTCGACATAGACGGCGCAGTCCAGCGTCGACAGGAGCTCCGATACCTTGATCGGCATGCCGGCCTGCTCTACGGTGCGGCCCTCCTGGGACGTGGTCGTCTTTTGGCCGATCAGCGTCGTGGGGGCCATCTGGCCGGAGGTCATGCCGTAAATGCAGTTGTTGATGAAGAAGGTGCAGAATTTTTCGCCCCTGGCGGCGGCGTGGATGATCTCGGCCATGCCGATGGAGGCCAGGTCTCCGTCGCCCTGGTAGGTGAAGACGAGCTTGTCGGGGTGGACGCGCTTGATGCCGGAGGCCACCGCCGGCGCGCGGCCGTGGGCCGCCTCGCACATGTCGAGGTTCATGAATTTATGGGCCTGGACGCTGCAGCCGATGGGCGCCACGCCCAGAGTCTGGCCCAGCTTGCCCATTTCCTCCAGCGTCTCCGTAATGAGCCGGTGGGCGATGCCGTGGGTGCAGCCGGGGCAGTAGCTGGTGTCGACCGATGTCATGCCCTTGGTGTATGTAAATACTGGTTTCATAGTTACCTCCTATCTGCCGGAAGCGCGTTCTGATAAATCTTCTTCGCCTTTTCCGCCATCTCGATGGACGTGGGGATCATGCCGCCCGTCCGGTGGATGAGATCGACCGGATAACGGCCGCAAACGCCCATTTTGACGTCGTCGAGCATCTGGCCCATATTCAGTTCCGCGGAGATGACGACCTTCGTCTTGTCGCCGAGCGCATCAAACGCCTGGTACGGGAACGGCCAGAGGGAAATGGGGCGGATCAGTCCGGCCTTGATGCCCTGCGCGGCCAGGAGCTCCATAGCCTCCTTGGCGATGCGGGCCATGGTGCCGAAGGCGACAAAAACGATGTCGGCATCCTCCGTGTCGATACTCTCCCAGCGGCAGAGCTCCTTTTTGGCCAGCTCGTATTTCTTGAAAAGCTTTTCCACGTGGGCTTCCAGCGCGTCCGGCTCCATGCGGAGGGACTTGACGATGTTTCTCTTGCTGTCGTCGTCGCCGTAACCGACGATGGCCCAGGGCTTTCTGGCGGCAATCTCCTCTTCCCTGACGAAGGGGTGCGGCTCGGGGAGCCGTACCGGCTCCATCATCTGGCCCATAATGCCGTCGGCAAAGATGAAAATGGGGTTCTGCCAGTAATCGGCCAGGGGTACGGCCTCGTAAATGAGGTCCACGGCCTCCTGGATGCTGGCGGGGGCGAAAACGGGGATTCTATAGTCGCCGTTGCCGCCGCCGCGGGTGACCTGGAAATAGTCCGCCTGGCCGGGCTGGATGCCGCCGATGCCGGGGCCGCCGCGGGAGACGTTTAAAATGACAAGAGGGACCTCCGCCGAGCACATAAAGCTCAGGCCCTCCTGCATCAGCGCGATGCCGGGGGAGGAGGACGACATGAAGACGTTGCCGCCCGAGGCGCCGGCGCCGTAAGCCATGTTGATGGCGCCCAGCTCGCTTTCCGCCTGCAGGAACGTGCCGCCGCGCTTTGGCAGCTCGCGGGACATGAATTCGGGGATCTCGCTCTGCGGCGTGATCGGATATCCGAAGTAGAAACGGGCCCCGCCGCGGATGGCGGCCTCGGCAAACGCCTCGTTGCCCTTCATGAGTACTTTATCCGTCATGGCGTTTCCTCCTCCTGGTAAATTGCGATGGCGCCGTCAGGGCAGACGAGCGCGCAGGACTGGCATCCGATGCATTCCTCCTGCCGGGAAACGGACGCCGGCGCGTAGCCCTTGTTGTTGATCTGCGCGCTCATGACGATGATGCCCTTGGGACAGAACGCGCGGCACAGTTCACAGCCTTTGCACTTTTCGCTGTTGAACTGAACTTGGAATTTGGCCATATCTTTGCTCCTTTCGGTAAGTTATTAAATTCCCACCCACCCGCCCTTTAAAGGTATGGGGCTTCGCCCCATGCCCCTTTTGTCTTCCCCCTCGGGGGGAAGGTGGCACAGCGCCGAATGAAAGGGCTGTGCTCCATGCTCCCTTTTCGCCTTTCCCTCCGGGAAGATGGCACGGAGCGTCGAATGAGGGGCTGTGCTTATAACCTTATTATTGCGGTGGGCCGATATCGCATGGTGTGGGGTTTTGCCACATATCTCCGGTCGTTCAAATCCCGCCGGAGGCCGGAGCGGGTATCGAGCCATAGGCTCGTATCTGGGGAGAACTGTTTCCCCTGGAAGATGCCCGCATCTTTGCGTCTTGTTATCTGTCAAGCCAGGTCGGCCGCATGTAGAGGCCGAGGGGCATCAGGTATCCGTCGATGGCGGCCAGCGCGGTTCTCGATACAAGCTGCTCGGGATAGCAGTCGCACCAGAGCGTCTTGCCTGTCTTTTCGCAGAACTCCTTGCTGAGCCGGTGGCCCCGGAGGACGGTTTCGGCCGTCGTCTCCCGCAAAAGGTGCGTGTTGTTCACGATGCCCTCCACGGTGAGGCCGGAGACGGCTTCGATGGCGCGGACGTGCGCGATGGCGCTGTCCGTGTCCCGCGTTTCAAAGCGGTTGAAGTTCAGGACGGCGATAACCGCCGTCTCCTCCGGCGCGTAGTATTTTTTGAACTGGTTGAGGACCTTGGCGCCGCTGTCGTTGCCGCCGGCGTCGATGATGACGCGGCACCCTTTGTCCTCCAGCGGCGCCCGGACATCGGCGGCCAGCTCCGGCAGCTCGGCGGTGATCTCCGTTTTGTAGATGCTGCCGTAGACGCGGACGCCCGCGTCCTCCAGCAGCTGCATCCGCTCCCGGGAGCGGAAGTACGGGTTGACGATGTCCAGGTCGACGACAGCCAACCGCGGATAGGGGCGTTCGGTCTCCCGCGCCAGACGCAGGGCGAGGCTCACGGAAAATTCCGTTTTGCCGCTGCCGTAATGGCCGGTGACGATGAGGATCCTTTTTAAAAAAGGCCGGATGATATGATCGTTCAATATGATTCCACCTGTCGTTTCAGCGGATGTAAAAAGCTCCGTCTTCCAAGAACGGAGCTTTGATGTTGTGTCGGCGCACATCAATTAAGTCGTGTTCCAGGAAATATTTTTTTGTATTGGTAAAGTACCGGGCGGAGAAGTACAAGCAAGCCAAGCAGGCCCGCCGCAATAACCGGCAGGCCAAGATAAATAATGGAACTAAAGCAGAAAATAACAAAAAGACATGCGGTCAAAGCATGTCTTGTCGTTGGAGCACACGTATTTTCGGCATCACGGGAAAAGCCCCGGAAACGGGCGAAGCCGGATGGCGTCATATATTGCGCGGCAAACACTCTGTCCATTTCTGCCCCTCTCCCGGTGCTTTATCAGTTTAATGAGCTTCTTTTATTTTTATCAGGCTTTGCCCTGTTTGTCAAGCTTGCAGGCTATTTTTGTGTATCGGCGATTGAAACGCCGCCGCAGGGTGAGCGCATTTTATAGCTTATGTCAAAAAAAGGGCGAACCGCAGGACGGTCCGCCAAAGAAAGGGTTGTGGGATAAAGATATGAGCTTACGTCCGTCATCTCCGGTAAAAAAAGAAGATTGGGACCTGCGGCATCCTCATGCCATTGGATAAGCTGTGTCATTATAATACTCCAATTTACAGAAAGTGTAAATAGGAGTATTTGTCGCTTTATCACTACTTTTGTCGGACACGCAGCAGAATCCGGAAACGTATCTTTGGCGCGGATAATTTAATAAAAATAGGTTGAAAATATCCTACATTTTCGCTATACTATGAAATGAGGTGATTGTTTATGAACGTCAATACCGATGTCTTGGTCCCGATGACCGAAGCGAATCAAAATTTTTCCAAGGTTGTCCGGCTTGTTGACGAAGAGGGGCTGGCTGTTATCATGAAAAATAACAAACCGAGATATGTGGTCGTGGAATTTTCCGAATACAATGAAATCCAGGCGGCAAGAGAATCCCGCCGGGACCGTATTTCTGCCGTCAGTGAAAAGATTATCGATGACAACCTTGAGGCTTTCCTGGAACTGGCGAAATGATTGTCTTGACAGTTGACGAGATCATAGAGCTTTATGATAAGCTGGTTGAAAAGACGGGTGGACTGCACGGGCTGCGCGATAGAGGCCTTCTTGAATCGGCGGTCTACAGCGCCGCCGCCGGATTTGATGAAACTGAGCAGTACCCCACGGTTGAGGAAAAAGCGGCCCGGCTGGCGTATGCGATCACGACGAACCATCCGTTTCTCGATGGCAATAAGCGGATTGGCATACTCGTAATGCTGGTAATGCTCGAATTGAATGGCATAGGCATGACGTTTACGCAACAGGAACTCCTACAGCTTGGCCTGGAAATCCCCGCAGGAAAACGCGATTATTTTTTGGTTCTGGGCTGGATCGCCGATCATAAGGCTAAGCTAACGCAAGGGGAGACGTAAGTCTCCCCTTGTACGTATTTTATTCGGTTTTTCCCGCCTGCATGGAGAGGTACGCGTTGATGAAACCGTCGATGTCGCCGTCCATGACGGCGCCGATATTGCCGTTTTCAAAGTTCGTACGGTGGTCCTTTGCCAGCGTGTACGGCATAAAAACATAGGAGCGGATCTGGCTGCCCCATTCGATTTTCATCTGCTCGCCCTTGATGTCGCTGATTTTGTCCAGGTGCTCCCGCTCCTTGATCTCCACGAGCTTGGAGCGGAGCATGCGCATGGCGACCTCTCTGTTCTGATGCTGGCTGCGCTCCATCTGACAGGCCACGACGATGCCGGTGGGGATGTGCGTGATGCGGATGGCGCTCTCCGTCTTGTTGACGTGCTGGCCGCCAGCGCCGGAGGAGCGGTAGGTGTCCACCCGCAGGTCCTCGGGCCGGATCTCGACCTCCACATCGTCGGAGATGAGCGGCGCGACCTCCACGGCGGCAAAGGACGTGTGCCGGCGGCCGGAGGCGTCAAAGGGCGATATCCGAACGAGGCGGTGGATGCCGCCCTCGCTTTTCAGATAGCCGTAGGCGTTCTCGCCCTCGATCTCGATGGACGCCGACTTGATGCCGGCCTCCTCGCCGTCCAGATAGTCCAGAATTTTGTATTTCATGCCGTGGCGCTCGGCCCAGCGGGTGTACATACGGTAAAGCATCTCCGTCCAGTCCTGTGCCTCGGTGCCGCCGGCGCCGGCGTGAAAGGACATTATGGCGGTGCAGCCGTCGTATTCGCCCGACAGGAGCGTAGACAGGCGCGCGGCCTCCAGGTCCCGCTCAAACGCTTCAAATTCCGCCTCCAGCTCCGGCAGGAGGCTTTCGTCCTGCTCCTCGATGCCCATCTGGCACAGGGCCATGAGATCGTCCCACCGGGAGTTCAGCTTTTTATAGCCGGAGATTTTGTTTTTCAGCAGCTTTATTTTCTGTAGGACCTTCTGGGAGTTGTCGAGATCGTTCCAGAAGCCGTCCTCGGCGCTCTCGTGCTCGAGACGCTCGAGCTCGGATTCCGCGTCGTCGAGCTTCAGCGCGCCGCCGAGAGCTGTGAGCGCCGGCTTCAGGGCGTTTACTTTTACTTTGTAATCGTCAAATTCTATCATTGGCTGACCACTTTCATTCGTAATTGAGCTGTCCGGCCGCCCGCCTGCCTCTATAAGAGGCCCTGGTCAGTGCAGCCGCTGGCTGGGAACAGTACGGATGTCGCCGTAAATGAGGTCGTCGATATCCTGCTCCAGCCCGCCTGAGCATTGTACGATGTTATGAAGCATACTATCACTCCCAAATTGCTGATAACATCATCATATGCCCGAGGGCTTTTTTATGTTCCGTAAATTTATTATTTTTTCAGCACCGCCACGGCAATCTCCGGGTTGTTCAAAAAGCGGGGAAAGCCCGTATGATTGCCGATGCCGCGCGAGACGAGCATGCTGGTGCCGTCCTTCGAATAAACGCCGCTGGTGTACCGCGGGAACAGCTCCCGCGACGGACCCACCAGGCCCCCGACCAGCGGCAGGCGGACGATCCCGCCGTGGGCGTGCCCGCACAAAATGAGGCCGACCCCGGCCTTGGAGAGACGGTCCAGATAATTGTTCCGGTGGGCCAGCAGGACGATGTATGCGTCGCCCTCCTTCGCGCGGATGTCCGCGATGAGCTCTTCGGGCGTTATCATGTCCGCCGGGCCGTTGGGGTCGTCGATACCGGCGAGGATGATGGAGGCTTTGCCCACCGCCAGGCGCTCGTAGTCGTTCCGCAGGACGGTGACGCCGCTGTCGGTGAGCGTTGTCAAAAGCTCCCGGACCCAGCCGGAATCCCACTCGTGGTTGCCGGTCACGTAATAGACCGGGGCGATGCTGACAAGGGACTGGATCAGAGGCCGGACGACGGCCAGGTCGGCGCTCTTGTCGTCGTCGTTGTTGATCAGATCGCCTGTGACGGCGATGATGTCGGGCCGGGCCTTTTTGACGGCGCCGACAAGCGCCGCGTTATCCTTGCCGAAGGTGGCGGCGTGGATGTCGGACAGCTGGACGATCCGGTACCCGTCAAAGGCCGCGGGCAGGGCGCTGGCTTGGACGGGGTAGTCGTCCGTGACGATGCGCGTGTTGCCGTCGTAGAACAAAAACGCGAGCAGCAGGGCAAATATTAAAAATATGGGAAGGCCGAGATGCCGGCGCTTTTTTGTTTTTCTCATTTGTTATACCGGTGCGCGGGACTGCGGCGGGCGTCAGTCATATTTGTCGCGGACAAAGGGGTGCTTGATATTCGGGTCCGTCGTCTGGCGGAAATCGACCTCAAACCGGTCGATGGACTTGATGAGTGACGACAGGCTCTTGTAGCCGAAATTCCTGTGGTCGAAATCGGGCTGCTTTTTCAGGATCAGGTTGCCCAGCTCGCCCATGAACACCCAATCGTCGTCCTCCGTGAGGTCGGAGATCGAGTCGGCGATTATCTGCACCACGTCCTCGGGGACCTTCTGCCCGCGGGACTTGATCTGGACCTGCGGCTTTTTCTGCTTTTCCACCGGCTTCTGGGCCGCATCCTCCTCGGCCTGCTTCACTTCAACGGCCTTGGCCCGGATGACCTCGATATAGGTGAATTTATCGCACGCGGCGATAAAGGGGCTGGGCGTCTTCGTCTCGCCGATGCCGATAACGCGCTGGCCGGCCTCGCGCAGGCGGATGGCCAGGCGGGTAAAGTCGCTGTCGCTGGAGACGATGACGAAACCGTCCGTCTTCTCCGTATAGAGGATGTCCATCGCGTCGATGATCATCGCTGAATCGGAGGAGTTCTTGCCGACGGTGTAGCTGTACTGCTGGATCGGCGTGATGGCGTTTTCCAATAGAGAGAACTTCCACCCGGCGATGGAGGGATTCGTCCAGTCGCCGTAGATGCGCTTGATGGTGGGGGTGCCATAGATGGCGATCTCTTCCATGACGCTCTTGATGCAGTTGCGCGGGACGTTCTCCGCGTCAATCAGCACGGCCAGCCGGAGATTGTTCAGATTCAAAACATTTGATGTCAATGATAAACCTTCTCTCAAATAAGCTGTCGGGTATCAGGCGTTCGGCACTGAGGGCAGCAATATTGTCGGGATGTTTGCACATAAAGCGCGAAATTATTATAATGGAGTTGGCGCGGATAATCAACAGCTTCGTCGCATTATCAACAAACCCACAGAATTGTCCACAAATTCCCACAAAAATCAGGCGGAACGCTGTCGAATACCGGCGATCGCCCGCTGAATAGCCGGTTTTTAAGTGTAAAAGCTGTTGTTCACAATCAGTTCACGACATTGGCAGTATTTTCATGTATTATTATGGATGATATCTTCCCAATCAAAACCTCAAAAAAGCGAGTGAGACCGTGAGTTTTTTAAGCCTTGAGCATGTCAGCAAGCAATACAAAACGGGCGAAGTGGTGACCGACGCCCTCAGGGATGTCTCCTTCGAGATCGACGAGGGCGAATTTGTCGTGATCGTCGGGCCCTCCGGCGCCGGGAAGACGACGGTGTTAAACCTTCTGGGCGGCATGGAGTCCGTCACCGGCGGCGTCATTGCGGTGGCCGGCCGGCGCGTCAGCGACCTGTCGAAAAAGGAGCTGACGGCTTACCGGCGGCATGATATCGGGTTCGTATTCCAGTTTTACAACCTGATCCAGAACCTGACGGCGCTGGAGAACGTGGAGCTGGCGTCCCAGATCAGCCGCGCGCCGCTGGACGCCGGGAAAACCCTGGAGGAGGTCGGCCTGGGGGAGCGGAAAAACAATTTCCCCGCCCAGCTGTCCGGCGGCGAGCAGCAGCGGGTGGCCATTGCCCGCGCGCTGTGCAAAAATCCGCGCCTCCTCCTGTGCGACGAGCCTACCGGCGCCCTGGACTACGCCACCGGCAAGGACGTCCTGCGCTTGCTGCACGAGACCTGCCGCGACAAGGGGATGACGGTCATCGTCATCACGCATAATCAGGCCATCACGCCGATGGCCGACAAGGTCATCCACATCAAAAACGGCCGGCAGGAAAGGGTGCTCAAAAATATTGCCCCACAATCCGTCGAGGAGATTGAATGGTGAAAAAGGCCAGCGTCAAGGACATTGTGCGGGAGATCAGGAAAACAGCCAGCAGGTTCGTGTCGATCATCCTGATGCTTGTCCTGTCTGTCGCGTTTTTTACCGGGCTGCGTGCCACACAGCCGGATATGCGCCTCACCGCCGACGCCTACATGGACGCCCACGGCATGTACGACCTGCGCGTCCGGTCAACCCTTGGTCTCAGCGACGACGACATCGCCGCCCTCGGAAAAACAGACGGCGTCGCTCTGGCGGCGGGCCTCAAGCAGTTTGACGCGGTCGCCGCGTCAGAAAAGCAGGACATCGTCGTCTCTGTGGAAACACTGAGCGAGGCCGGCATCAATTCTCCGGAGGTACTTTCCGGGCGGCTGCCGTCTTCCCCTGACGAATGTGCCGTGGAGGACAGGTTCCTCGCCCAGACGGGGCTGCGCGTGGGGGACAGCTTCGCCGTTAAGGAGGTCCAGTCCGGCTTTGACGGGGCGCTCCGGGACACGACCTTCAAAATCGTCGGCCTGGTGCGCTCCCCGCTCTATATCTCCAAGGTCCAGCGGGGGAGCTCCACGCTGGGCAGCGGCAGCGTGGCCGCCTACATCGTGATACCGGCCGGCGCGGTGACGCTGGATTATTACACCCAGGCCGATATCCTTGTCTCCGGCGCGGCCGACGAAACAGCGTATACCGACGAATACAGCGATACGGTAAAAACGGTTTCCGACCGCATTGACGCCCTCGGCCAGACCCAGGCGCAGAAGCGCTATGACGAGGTTTACAATAAAGCCAACGGCGACCTGCGGAGCGCCGGGGCGGAGCTGGACGAAAAAAAGGCGGAGCTGGAGGACGCGCGGCAGCGATTGAACGACGCCAGGGCCCAGCTGGCCGACGGACAGGCGGCGTATGCCGGGGAAAAGGCCAGGGCCGACAGCGCGCTTCAAAAGGCCCGCGGCACGCTGGACGCGTCCGCCGGAGAGATCGCGAAAAACAAGGCGGACCTTGACGCGGCGCAAAAGCAGCTGGACGCGCAGAAGGCAGCCGGAGAGGCGCAAATAAACGCGGCCCAGAATGATTTAAGCAGCAAGCAGGCGGCGCTGAACGACGCGTACGCCGCATATAACGCCGCCCGCGCGGCGTATGAGGAGCAGCTGGCTCAGTTTAACGCGCTGCCCGACAGCATCAAGCAGACGATGCCGGACACGGCCAGGCAGCTGGAGGAGGCCGGCGCGCGGCTGGCCGCCCAGAAGCAGCAATTGGACGCGCAGCAGGCCGCCCTGACGGCGGGCCTCCAGGCGCTGGACAGCCAAAGCGCGACCCTTAATGAACAAACGTCGGCGGCGCAGCGGCAGCTTGACACTGGGAAAGCGTCTCTCCTGACGGCGCAGCGGCAGCTGGACGACGGACGCCGGCAGTACGAGAGCCAAAAGGCCGAGGCCGACAAAAGGCTCGCCGGCGCCGCGGCGCAGCTGAAGGATGCCGAAGCGCAGCTCGCCGACAGCGAGGCGCAGGTCGAAGACGGCGCGGATAAGCTCGCCCAGGGCGAAAAGGATATCCAGGACGCCGCGGCGAAAATCGCGGACATTCCCCAGGGGAAGTGGTACGTCCAGGACAGGAGCGGCAATGCCGGTTACCAGAGCTTCGGCGAGGACGCCGACAGGATCGGCGCGCTGGGCGGCGTGTTCCCGGTCATCTTCTTTGCCGTGGCGGCCCTGGTGTGCCTGACGACGATGACGCGCATGGTGGACGAAAAGCGCGTGGAGATCGGCACGTATAAAGCCCTTGGCCACAGCCGGCTGACGACGGCGGGGAAGTTCGTCTATTACAGCCTGTCGGCCACCGTTATCGGCGTGGCCGGGGGGCTCGCCGCCGGGCTGCTTGGACTCCCGCAGTTCATATTCAAGGCGTATTCCATTCTGTACGACCTGCCGCCGCTTTTAACGCCGGTGCAAGCCGGTGTCTGCGTTACGGCCGGCGCGGCCGCGCTCATCTGTACGGTCGGCGCCACCACGGCGGCCTGCCTGTCCGCGCTCCGGGAGACGCCGGCCAGCCTTCTGCGGCCAAAGGCGCCGGAGCCCGGAAAGCGCGTGCTGCTTGAGTATATCACGAATCTGTGGAAGAAGATGTCTTTTTTTGCGAAGGTCTCGGCGCGGAACATCTTCCGGTACAAAAAGCGCCTGGTTATGACGCTTTTAGGCATCGCGGGCTGTACGGCGCTCATCGTCACGGGCTTCGGTCTCCGGGATTCCATCACGGACATTGCCGATATCCAGTTTGGCCGGATATTCCATTATAATTTACTGGCCTACCTGCCGGACGGCGCGGGAGAGGACGCGGCCTCAGTCGTTTTGAAAGACAGCGCCGGTGTGACGGACTATCTGTTCGAGCAGTCGACGGCGGCGGATTTCACGGCGGGCAGCGGCACGGTGGACGGACAAGTGATCGTCCCGGACGATCCGGACCGGCTCGGCGACTTCGTCCGGCTGGCCCACCGGGCGGACGGCAGGGCCGTCGCGCTCACGGACGACGGCGCCGTGATCACGGAAAAAATGGCGGAGCTTCTCAATCTTCATCCGGGCGACACGTTTACCGTGGAGGCAGACGGGAAATATAACGTTAAGGTCGCGGACATCGTGGAAAACTACGTGTATCATTACGTCTACATGACGCCCGGCTACTACAAAGAGGTCTTCGGCAGGGACGAAAAGGCCAATCAGGCGTTTATCCGCCTGAAGGAGGATACGGACAGCGCGGCGGACCAGGTGTCGTCTGAGATTTTGAAAGACGGCGGCGTGGCGTATGTGTCCCATTTCACGTCGGTGGCCAAAACCTTCAGAGATTCGATGAACAGCGTCAACGCCGTCGTCGTGATCATCCTGGTCTCCGCGGCCCTCTTGGCGTTCGTTGTCCTCTACAACCTGACGAATATCAATATCACCGAGCGCACCCGGGAGCTGGCCACCATCAAGGTGCTCGGGTTTTACGACAGGGAGGTCTCCTGGTACATCGTCCGGGAGAACATGATCCTGACGGTCATCGGCGCCGCGCTGGGCCTTGTGGGCGGAAAGTTCCTGCACGCCTGGCTTGTCCGTACGGTGGAGCTGAGCTTTGTCATGTTCGGCCGCACACCGAAGCCGTCCAGCTACATTCTGGCCGCGCTGCTCACCTTCCTGTTTGCCGTGGCGGTCAATTTTATCGGGCAGCGGCACATAAAACGCATCAATATGGTTGAATCGCTGAAAACGAACGAGTAGGAAGGAGCGTGTATATATGGCCGGCTTTTACAGGAGGCTGCCGCTGCGGAGGCTTTATAATGCCAGGGATCTGGGCGGATACCCGACGCGGGACGGCGGCACGACGAGATTCGGCGTATTTATAAGGAGCGACGCGCCGAAAAACCTCACCGAAGGGGACCTGGCCTTTTTAAAGAACTACGGGGTGACGGACTCCATAGATTTCAGGGGTGCGCGGGAAATCACGGCCGAGCCCAGCTGCCTGCGGAACGTCGGCTGGATCAGATATCTCCAAAGCCCCACCTTCAACGAGCAGGTCGCCTTCGCCACCCGTGGCGCCGGTGCCGGTGCGCCGCCGGTTAGCGCCTTCGTGGACTGGGGCGCCAAATATATCGAAATGGCGGACGACTGCATGGGCTGGGTCAGGGAGACGCTGGAGTTCTGCGCCGCCGCGGACGGCGCCGTATTGTACCACTGCACCACGGGCAAGGACAGGACCGGCATCATCTCCGCGCTGCTTTTAGGCCTCGCGGACGTCCCGGAGGAGGATATCATTGCCGATTATTGTGTCTCAGAGGTGTATCTGAGGGCTGTTTACGAGGGTCTCCGGGCCGCTTTCCTCAAGCGCTTCCCAACGGAGCCGGTCAGCCTGGCGGACCCGTTTTTTAAAACAGCCCCGGCCAATATGGCGGCGCTTCTGGCGCATCTGAAAGATAAATACGGCGGCATCGGCCCCTATCTGGCCGCCTGCGGTGTGAAGGAGGTGGTGTGCGGGCAGCTCCGGCGGCGCCTGACCGGCGTCTGAAACAGGCTGTTTATGTCACAAGCTCCCGCACGTGCAGGCCGGAATTGACAGATATCACCCCATTTCCGGGATTTGTGCATGTTAAAATGACGAAAATGCCCTGTGCGCTTATTGCGAATCTATTAAATTATTAAGAATTTATTAAGAATTTATTAAAAAGATTGTTTATTTCCCGCGAAAAGGGTATATATATACTGGTGTGTGTGTGATGTATATGTTTACCTAAAGGAGCAGTAAACAATGAAGACGGTTGGTCTTATCAACTTTATCCTGTCGATAGCGTTTACGGTTTGCTATCTGTACCAGTTCATTTATCTGCTGGCGCCGATATTCAAAAAGAGCAAGCCGGCGGCATCGGCCACCATTCTGCACAGATACGGCGTTCTGATCTCGGCCCGCAACGAATCATCGGTCATCGCCAATCTCATCCAGAATATCAGAGAACAAAATTATCCGCAGGACTTTGTGACGATTTTCGTCGTGGCGGACAACTGCTCCGACGACACGGCCATTGTCGCCCGCGACACCGGCGCCGTCGTCTATGAGCGTTTCAACACGCTGGAGGTCGGCAAGGGCTACGCCCTCGATTATCTGCTGACGCGCATCTCCGAGGATTACGCCAAGGACGCGTTCGACGGTTTCTTCGTCTTTGACGCGGACAATCTCCTCGACGAGAACTACATCGCGGAAATGAACAAGACGTTTTCGCAAGGCCATAAAATCATTACCAGCTACAGAAATTCCAAGAATTACGACGCCAACTGGATCTCCGCCGGGTATTCCCTGTGGTTCCTGCGCGAGTCGCAGTTCCTCAACAACTCCAGGATGCTGCTCGGCACCAGCTGCGCCATCGGCGGCACCGGGTTTCTGATGCACCGGGATATCATCGAGAAAAACGGCGGCTGGAAGTTCCACCTCCTGACGGAGGATATCGAGTTTTCCGTGCACAGCATTATAAACGGCGAGCGTATCGCCTTCTGCAAAAACGCCGTCCTGTACGACGAGCAGCCCACCGAGTTCAAGCAGTCCTGGCGGCAGCGCCTGCGCTGGGCCAAGGGCTTCCTGCAGGTGTTCCAGAAGTACGGCGCCGCGCTGACAAAGGCGGTTTTCACGCGCCGGAGCTTTTCCTGCTACGATATCCTGATGATCATCCTGCCGGCGATCTTCCTGACGATGTTCAGCGTGCTGTTCAATGTCGTGGCGACCATCGCCGGGGCCACCCTTGGCTACGACGTCTCCTCGGCGGTCAACTCCCTGATCTGGACGTTCATCAATGGCTACCTGCTCCTCTTTGCCATCGGCCTGATTACGCTGATCTCGGAGTGGAAGCAGATCCATTGCAAGGCCTTTTACAAGATCATGTATCTCTTCTCATTCCCAATCTTTGAGTTTACGTACATCCCCATCGCTTTGGCGGCGCTTTTCGGCAAGGTCGAGTGGAAGCCCATTATCCACAAGGAAGTCAAGACGCTGGCCGACGTCCGCGGCGAAATCAGGAAGGCCGGCTGATCACAGGTTCATATTGTTGAAGCGGACAAACGTGTGGTATACTACCTGAAAAGGCGGTATGCCACACTTTTTTGGAGGATACAGCATGAACGTGAACGCGCCCTGGCTCAGGCACTACGGGAATGTCCCGCAGCATCTCGATTACCCCGACTGTTCCATGGCCGGGCTGGTGCTCGAGGCGGTGAAAAAATCCCCTGATACCGTCGCCTACGATTTCTTCAGCACCAGGGCAACGTACGGGGATTTTGCCGAAAAGATCGACCGCTGCGCCCGGGCTCTTGCCGCGATGGGGATCGGGCCGGGCCAGCGTGTGACGATCTGCATGCCGAACACGCCCCAGGCCGTCGTTATGTTCTATGCCTTGAATCTGATCGGCGCGGTGGCCAACATGGTCCACCCCCTGTCGGCCGAGGAAGAGCTCGTCTTTTATATAAACAGCTCAAAAAGCACCGCCGCGCTGACACTGGACCAGTTTTACCCGAAATTCAGCGCCATTATGGCGCGGACGTCCCTGCGGGCGCTGATCGTCGCCGGCGTTGACGACGGGCTCGGCGGGCTCAGAAAGCCCGCCTACAGGCTTACGAAGGGGCGGAAGATCAAACGGGTCAAAACGGGCGGGAAGGTGATCCGCTGGGGCGATTTCATCCGGAACGGGGAGAGTTACGGGGCACCCTATATTTTTCCCGGAAAAGGGGACGACCTGGCCGCGATCCTGTACAGCGGCGGCACGTCCGGCAGGACAAAGGGCATCCTCCTGACCAACCTGAACTTCAACGCGCTGGCCATGCAGACGGCCGCTGCCGGCAACTGCATTGTCCCCGGCCACGTCATGCTGGCCATCATGCCCGTTTTTCACGGCTTCGGCCTCGGCGTCTGCATTCACACGATGTTCATCAGCGGTGTCAGCGGTATTCTGGTGCCGCAGTTTTCCGTCGCCTCCTACGCGGCGCTCCTGAAAAAGTATAAGCCCCACTACATTGCCGGCGTGCCGACGCTTTTTGAAGCGCTTTTGCGCATCGACAAGCTGGACGGACTCGACATGTCCCAGCTGGAGGGCGTTTTCTCCGGCGGAGATTCGCTGTCCATAGAGCTCAAGCGCAAGGTGGACGCGTTTTTGAAGGCCCACGGAGCCAGGGTACAGATCCGGGAGGGCTACGGGCTCACCGAGAGCGTTACCGCCAATTGCCTGACGCCGCGGGATTTCCACAAGGAAGGCAGCATCGGCATCCCGTACCCGGACATGTTTTTTAAAATCGTCCGGCCCGGCACGCAGGAGATGGTCCCTTACGGCGAGGTGGGCGAGATATGTATCACCGGCCCGACCCTCATGAAGGGCTACGCCGAGAGCCCGGAGGAAACGGCGCAGGTGCTCCAGACCCATCCCGACGGCCGGCGCTGGCTGCATACGGGCGACCTGGGCTCCATGGACGAGGACGGCTTCGTCTATTTCCGCCAGCGCCTCAAGCGCATGATCATCTCCTCCGGCTACAGCATCTATCCCTCCCAGATCGAAAATGTCATCGACGCCCACGAAAAGGTCCTGACGAGCTGTGTCATCGGCGTCCCCGACCCTTACAAGATGCAGAAGGTCAAAGCCTTCGTCGTCCTGCGGGACGGCGAAAAGGCCACCGACGAGATCAAAGCCTCTATCCTGGCGCACTGTAAAAAGAACATCGCCAAATACGCCCTGCCCTATGAGATCGAATACCGGGACGCCCTGCCTAAAACCCTCGTCGGCAAGGTGGCCTATACGGTGCTGGAGCAGGAAGAGGCGGACAAGCTGAAAGCCTCCGGCGAATAAGACAAAAAACGGCCGCGGGCGGGTAAAACCGTCCGCGGTTTGTTGTAGGTATTTACAATGATTTAACCGGACTGTTATTGCAGATGATATCCGTCGGGCGTATCCTGTAGGAGAAAGGAGGATTTATGATGTTAATTTCAAAACAGGAAGACGAATTTTATCGCTTTACGATCAAGGACGACAAGGATCTGGACGATCTGATTTTCACGGAAGAGGAAGACGCGGTCAGCGAGAAATAAACCGGAGAGCATACCAGGGAGCGCGGCCCTGGTATTTTCATGCACAAATTGCCGCCGTATTAATATCCGGCGCCGCAAATCAGGTCAATAAAGCGATCTTGCTTTTTACAACGGTGCGTCCTTTCTTGTACAGATGACGCAGCCGGAACAGCCTTGTCGCCAGCGTGTAGGTGCTGTTGATCTGCGATTCATATTTCACGGGATCGCCGGCGTAAGCGGTCAGTCTGCTCCGCAGGCCGGCAAACTGCAGGCAGTAGATCAGCTTATACCACAGCCGGCCCTCCGGCCCGTTGTCACCGCGCCAATAGGCGCTGAACTGCTCCTGCATAGGCGCGTACATAATGGTGTCCATTTCCTCCGTGGACAAGATTCCGCGTTCAATCGTGAGCGGGACGATGTCCGTTCCCGGCAGAAAGTTCAGGCCGTGGAGCTGCAGCTCGAACGGCGCGCTGAATTTCTCGATGAGCGCATATGTCTCTTTCAGGGTTTCGATGGTTTCAAACGGGTGCTGCAGCATGAAGTCGTAGATCGCGCTGGCCACGCCGGCGTCCCGGATTTTTTGAACCGCCCCGATGATATCCTCCTGGGTTTCGTACCTGTGGAAGATATCCTTTCTGATCTGCATGGCGCCGGACTGCACGCCCATGACGACCTCCGTCAGGCCCGCGGAGACGAGCTTTTTCAGCGTGTCGGCGTCGACCGTTTTGGGGTGCGCCCAGATCACAAACGGCAAATTGACGCGCTTTTTATACGCGATGACAAATTGCTCCACCCAGCCGGGCGAATTCGGAAATACCTCGTCGTAGAAATGAATCAGGGTCACGCGATTGAGCTTGCTTTTCACTTCGGCAAGCTCCTCAATGACGCTGTTCACCGAACGGGTGCGGACGCCAGGGATGCATCTGGGCAAAAGGCGCTTTAAATTCACGCAGCAGCAGTACGAGCAGGTAAACGGGCAGCCCCGGGAAGCGATGAGCTCATAGCTCAGAGCGTGCAGCTGCGGGTCTCCTTCGGCGCGCCTGTCGTGCTCTATGAAACAGGCGTTCTTGCTGACGATGGCCGGCATGCCGTAATCGTCTATATTTTCGCTGACGTCCCCCACGTCGTTGATCACATTCATGTTGTGTGATCTGTAGCACAAGGAGGGGATGCCCGAATAATCGTCCCCGCGGCTGAGGGCGTCGGCCAGCCGGCAGATGGCGTGTTCGCCGTCGGCGCGGATCACAAAATCTATCCCCCGCTCCAGAAAACGCTCGGGGAACATGGAGGCGAACGCGCCGCCGCAGACCGTCGGAATACTGAACTGCGCCGTGATTGCGCCAATCACCGCGTCGACGGTCTCGAGATACATGGAGCTCATCACAGATAGTCCGATGAGCATGGGCTTTGCCCGGGTGATCTCGCCGCAGAGCAGGGCGATTTCCGCCTCGGTCGTCCGCGAGGGATGGAGGCTGTTGAAGTCCTTGTAAAAAACGGTGATCACCGTATAGCCCTGCCGCTCCAGTGCGGTTTCGAGATAACGCACGCCCAGCGCCTTTGTGTTATAAAACGCCACAAGCATCACGGCGCCTTTTTCGCCTGTCATATCCATTGAATAATTCCTTTCGATTCTATGTTCGGTCAAAACGCATCTCATAGAATTATTCCCTGATATTATATGCTCAAACAGAACATAACAGGCCTTCGGCGATATAAAAACGGCGGTGGCAATGTCCCAAGCGTGACATTGCCCCCGCCGTATGGATTTATTTAACCGCCGAGATAGGCTTTTCTGATCTCGTCGCTCTGGGCCAGCTCCTCGCCGGTGCCGGAGAGGGTGATGTTGCCGGTCTCAAGGACGTAGGCCCGGTGGGCCACGTCAAGGGCCATGCCGGCGTTCTGTTCCACCAGCAGGATCGTTGTGCCGGCTTTGTTCAGCTCGGTGATGATGCTGAAAACCTGCTCGACGAGGATCGGGGCCAGGCCCATGGAGGGCTCGTCCAGCATCATGAGCTTCGGCTTGCTCATGAGGGCGCGGCCCATGGCCAGCATCTGCTGCTCGCCGCCGGACAGCGTCCCGGCGACCTGCTTCCGCCGCTCCTTGAGCCGTGGGAACTTCGTGAAAATATCCTCCAGGTCCTCCTCGGATACGGTGCTTTTCGTAAACGCGCCCATCTCGAGATTTTCAATGACGGTCATCTGGAGGAAAATGCGCCGCCCCTCGGGGACGTGCGCCAGCCCCGCCCGGACGACCTTATGCGCCTCCAGCTTGGTGATGTCGCGCCCGTCGAAAACGATATTGCCCGTTTTGGGGCGGAGAAGGCCGGAGATCGTCTTCAAAACGGTGGATTTACCGGCGCCGTTGGCGCCGATGAGCGCCACGATCTCGCCGGGGCGGACCTCAAAGGAGACGCCCTTGATGGCGTGGATGGGGCCGTAATAGACGTTAATATCGTTGACTGTCAGCATATCAGTGCCCCTTTTTCCCAAGATACGCTTCGATGACGTCCGGATCGGATTTGATCTCCTCGGGCGTCCCCTTCGCGATGATTTTGCCGTAGTTCAGCACCGCGATGCCTTCGCAGATGCCCATGACGAGGTTCATGTCATGCTCAATGAGCAGAATCGATATCTGGAACGTGTCGCGGATCTTCCGGATGTTTTCCATGAGCTCGCTCGTCTCGGAGGGGTTCATGCCGGCGGCCGGCTCGTCCAGAAGGAGGAGCGTGGGATTCGTGGCCAGCGCCCGGACGATTTCAAGCCGGCGCTGGGCGCCGTACGGCAGGCTCCCGGCCTGATTATCGGCCATGTCGGCCATGTCGAAGATGGACAAAAGATCCAGCGCGCGGCCGCGGGCAATCTTCTCGGCGCGCCAGTACCCCGGCAGACGGAATATGGCGCTTGCCAGATGATAGTCCATCTCGTTGTGCAGCCCGATGAGCACGTTGTCGAGAACCGTTAAATCCTTAAAGAGGCGGATGTTCTGAAACGTCCGCGCGATGCCGGCGCGGTTGGCCTGGGTGGTGTTCATGTTCTTCGTGTCCCTGCCCTCCAGGAGCATCCGGCCCCGGGTGGGCTGATACACCTTTGTCAGGAGATTGAATACCGTCGTTTTGCCGGCGCCGTTGGGGCCGATGAGGCCGGCGATCTCTGTCCGCCCCAGGGTGAAGTTGAAGTCGTCCACAGCGGTGAGGCCGCCGAAGTCGATGCCGAGCCCGATGCACTCGATGGCGGGGGATTTATCCATGTCCCGATCGGGGAGGAGCGTTTCGTGGGGGTCGTGCTTTGCCATTAACGGTCACCCGCTTTCTTCGATTTCCCGCCGGATGTCAGCCTTTCCCAGGGCTTTCCCAAGAGCCGGGAGAGCGAGAAGTCATACGTTCCCATAAGGCCGGTCGGCTTAAAGATCATGACCACGACGAGAAGGAGCGAATAAACCACCATGCGGTACGCGTCAAATTCACGCAGGAACTCCGGCAGCGCTGTCAAAACAGTCGCCGAGATGACGGAACCGATCATTGAGCCCATACCGCCCAGAACGACCATGACAAGAATCTCGATCGATTTCATAAAGCCGAAGCCGGTGGGGTCCAGAATACCGATATATCCGGCATAAAGGGAGCCGGCCACTCCGGCAAAAAAGGCGGACATGACAAAGGCCATCGTCTTATAGTAGGTCGTGTTGATGCCGCAGGACTCCGCCGCGATCTCATTTTCGCGGATGGAGAGGACGGCGCGGCCGTGACGCGACTTCAGTATCGCGTGGATGACAAAGCAGACGAGAAAAACGCAGATAAACGTATCGAGAAACGTCGTCGTCTTCGGAATGGATTTGAGGCCGGCCGCCCCGTACGTCAGCTTAAAGCCGATAACGCTGTCGATATTGAGGAGGATGACGCGGATGATCTCCCCGAATCCCAGGGTGATGATCGCCAGATAATCGCCCTTGAGCCGTAACGCCGGGATGCCGATGATAAAGCCGAACACCGCCGCCACAAGGCCGCCGATGAGCAGCCCGAGCGGAAGGGACAACCCCAGCGGCAGGGTTTTGATCACGGCTTTCATAAAGATTGCCGAAGCATACGCGCCGACGGCCATAAAGCCCGCGTGCCCGAGGGGCAGCTGGCCGAGATAGCCTGTGGCCAGATTGAGCGAGACGGCCAGAATGATATTGATGCCGATCAGCATGATGATCTTGTTGTTGTAAGTCGAAATGACCTTCGCGTCGGTAAGGCTGCTGACGACCACAAGAAATACGACAAAAAGCCCGGCGTTGATCAGATATCGGACCGGCATGGGGATACCTTTGTAGCCTTTGATCATATCAATACCCCCTTATACCTTTTCCTTAATAACGCGGCCCATGATGCCCGTTGGCTTGACAAGCAGGACGACGATCAAAATGGCGAAGACAACGCCGTCCTTCCAGACGGAGAGGCCGAGCGCCGACACCAGCGCCTCAAGAAGGCCGATGGCAAAGCCGCCGATCATCGCGCCGGGGATAGAGCCGATGCCGCCAAGGACAGCCGCGACGAAAGCTTTAAGCCCAAGCATCGAGCCCATCGTCGGCGAAGCCTGGGGATAGGCCGAGCAGTACAGCACCGCGCCGATGCCCGCCAGCGCGGAACCGACGGCAAAGGTAAAGGAAATCGTTTTGTTGACGCTGATGCCCATGAGCTGGGCCGCGCCCATATCCTCGGATACCGCGCGCATGCCCTTGCCCATCTTTGTCTTCTGGACGAGGAACGTGAGGAGGACCATCGAGAGCACGGAGACGACGATCGTCACGGTGGAAACAAAGCTGATTTCCGTCGTGCCGAGCCTGAAGTTAGAGCCGCTGATGATCGAGGGCATGGCCTTCGCGCCCGCGCCCATAATGAGCTGGGAGATGTTCTCCAGGAAAAACGATATGCCGATGGCCGTGATAAGTAAGGACAGACGCGGGGATTTGCGCAGGGGGGAGTAGGCCGCTTTTTCAATAAGCACGCCGAGGAGCGTACAGCCGGCAATGGCGGCGATAATGCCGATAACAGGCGGCAGGCCGAGCATGGTCATCATGATCCAGGCGATATAGGCGCCGACCATAATGATATCGCCGTGGGCAAAGTTCAGGAGCATGATGATCCCATATACCATGCTGTAGCCCAGCGCGACCAGGGCGTATATGGAGCCGGACTGCAGCCCGTTGAACAGCTGGCTGACGATGGTAGAAAAAACCGACATCTTCTATCATTCTTTCAATATAGATTTGGTATATTTATGTGTGGGTGCAAAATCACAAACATTATAACAGCGTAAACGCCGCCATTACAATGGAAATTTCTTAATTATCAAAAAAATTGGCGCTTAACCGGGAATTTTGCCATGAATCAAAGCAAGCCATGCGGGGCGGACATATCGTCTCCCCGCATGGCTTTGCAGCGTGAGCTTAGAACATCTGAGAGAAGGTTTCCTTACCGTCGGCAAGCTTCATGATGACGGCGCTCTTGATCGGATTGTTGTACTCGTCAAAGGAGTATTTGCCGCCGAGGCCAACGGATGTGGTGTTTTTCATCGCGTCGATGACGGCCGCCTTATAATCGTCGGAACCGGCTTCCAGTCCTTTTTCTTCGGCCGCCTTGATGGCGTCAAGCAGGACGATCGCCGCGTCATAGGCCTGGGCGGAGAACATGTCGGGGGTCTCTCCGGAATATTTGGCTGTGAAAGCGGCTTCGAACGCCTTGATCTCGTCTGTGGAACCCGACGCGTACCCGGAGCAGTAAACGCTGCCTTCGAGGTCAGCCGGGGAGGCATATTTCGAAACATTGTTCCAGCCGTCGCCGCCCATGAAGGTGGCCTTGATGCCGGCCTGGCGGGCCTGCGTGACGAGCATGCCGTCGTCTTCATAATAGTTGGGGCTGAAAACGACGTCGGGGCTCTTCGAGTTGATATTGGTCAGCTGGCTCTTAAAGTCCTTGTCGCCCTTGGAGTAGCCCTCCTGGTCGACAACGTTGATGCCGAGCTCTTCGCACTTGGCGACAAAAGCGTCCTTCAGACCGACGGAATAATCGTCGCCCGTCTGGAAAATGACGGCAGCCGTCTTCGCCTTCAGAACGTCGTTGGCGAACTGGGCCATCTTTTCGCCCTGGAAAGGATCGATAAAGCAAGTGCGGAAGACGTTTGTATTGACCGTCTGCGTGTCGGCGTTATAGGTAACGGCGGCAGCGGTTGCCGAGGCGGTGATCAGGGGCATATTGTACGTAAGCGCTTCGTCGACGACGGCCAGCGTGGGCTTCGACGTCACAGGGCCGATCAGCCCGGTGATACCCTCGTCAACCATGCGGCTGAAGGCGTTGACGGATTCCGTCGGATCGCCCTTGTCGTCATAGACGACGGTCTCGATCTTCTTGCCGTTGATGCCGCCGGCATCGTTGATCTGGTCAATGTAAAGCTGCGCGCCGTGAGAAACGGCGATGCCGTATTGCGCGGCTTCTCCGGTCAGGGGGCCGAGGATACCGATCTTGATGGTGCCGCCGTTGGCCGCGCCGCCCGACGCGCTGGGCGATGCGCTCCCGTCGGCGCTGGCGCTGGGGGACGCGGAAGGCGTTGTATTCGTCCCGCCCGAACCGCAGCCGGCGAGGGCGCCGAATGCAAAGATCAGGACAAGAGCGATGCAAAGAATCTTTTTCATTTTTAAACCTCCATAAAAATCTTCACAAAAGACCGCATGCTGATTTGCTCGGCATGTCCAGCCTTGAGCTACATAATGAATGACGCAGTGCCGATTTGGGTCGGCGCTACACTAGTGCGTTAAAGAAATTGACGGTATAAAGAAAAAACCATGCATACACACGGGCGGTCGTAGAGGAATTCGCTCGATATGCAATGGTAATTTTCCGTGGAATAAGCAAAAATGTGAATTAATTTTAACCCCGAACTTCATAAACGTCAAGTATCACGCAAATATTCGTCGTAAATAAATAAATATCTGCATCACCCGCCGCGTAATTTACATAAACCGACAAGGGCCGTTAAAGAAACTCGCTCCGATCCCGCCCGGCGCTAAAAAGCCGCCGGCTATTCTCCCGTTCCGGGACTTGACGGCTTGCCGCCGGCGGAAATGTAGTAAACAATATAGGTTGCGGCGATATAGGCCGAAAAGAGCAGTGAAAAGAGGATCGAAAAGGCTGAGAGCTCCTCCCTGATCCTGACGAGCATGGAAAAGGGCCGGAGTACATCCCAGGAGTTGAACCGGAGTATGCGGCCCACATAAATGGCAAAACCGCTGAGCAGGCAAGTCCCGGCGATCAAAAAGGCGCCGATCATCCTGCCCAGCCGCCTGTTCAGCAGCATATGAACCTCATACATGGACCGCAGCCCCATGAGCGCGGAGAAGACGGCGCCCAGCCCGATATAGACAAGGTGGACCCAGCTGTATATATCTGTTGAATAGATAACGTTCTTGCCCGCGTAGCTGTAAAAGGGGCCGCTGACGTAGATGAGATCGGTAATCATATAGGGCGCGTTCGGAAAGAAGACAAACCACAGAAAAGCCAGCAGAAAAGCGACAGCCCTTCGCCTGGGCTGCTTTGTGACGCATGTTTTCAGCATCCGGGAAAAGAGAAACGGAAGAAACGCCAAAAAGACGTTCCAGACGAAGAATAAAAAAGAGATGTTCCCCGAATAAACGACCAGCCCGATACTTATGGCAAGATAGCCGCAAAGGCAAAGAAAAAGATAGACGGATTGTTTCATCTTTCCCTATCCCATTTCAGACGCTTTTTCCAGGTCGTCCTTTGTAAAGGCCATCAGATCGTCCCTGGTAGGCGCGTCGATACAGGAGACGCGGTCGGAGTGGACGGAAACGGCGTCCTCGAAGAAATTGCGCACGTCACGGGCATTGCCGAAATTCGCGTCCCGCGTCTCGTAGATTTCTTTGAAGTAGTCCTCGGCGAAGGCTCTGGCGCCATCGCTCAGTACGTATTCGTTTTTGGCGCACATGCCGTCGAAGATGGTGTACAGCTCGCCGCTGGTATAGTCCTCGAAGACGAAATACCTGTTAAAGCGCGACTCCAGGCCCGGATTCGAGGAGATGAAATCCTCCATCAGCGCCTCGTACCCGGCGACGATGACAATGAAATCGTCGCGGTGATCCTCCATGGCCTTTAACAGCGTCTCGACCGCCTCGTGGCCGAAATCGTTGGCCCCGTCCTTGGAGACGAGGGCGTAGGCCTCGTCAATGAACAGAATACCGCCCAGCGCGCTTTTGATGACGTCGCCCGTCTTGATGGCCGTCTGCCCCACAAAGCCGGCCACGAGCCCCGAGCGGTCCACCTCCACGAGATGACCCTTCGATAAAACGCCGATGGCACAGTACAGCTCTGAGAGGATGCGGGCCACGGTCGTCTTTCCAGTGCCGGGGTTGCCCATGAAAACCATGTGCAGCGACATCGGGGGGACGGTCAGGCCGTTTTCCTCCCGCAGCTTGCGCACCTTTACGAGATTGATAAGGCTCTTGACGTTGGCCTTGATCTTGTCGAGGCCGACGAGACTGTCCAGCTGCTGCAAAAGCGCTGTGAGATCCGGCTTGTCGGGGGCTTTTTCCGCGTTTGTCTTCGGCGCGGAATCGCGGAGCGCGCCGCCGGTTTCACGGAGCAGCTCGTCGGCGGCCTTGTCGGCGTTTTCTATCGTCCCCAGAAGGTCGGCAAAGCCTGCCAGACTGTCCAGATACGCGCCGGACGGCTTGAGCTTGAAATCCGCCATGTCTTCCTTATGCTTGTTGTCCATAGAGATCACCCCGTTGAGACGATACGCGTCTGTTATTATTAAGTATCATACCATGTTTGCGGATTAATACAACGAAAGCCCGCGTCAAGCGGGCTTTGGGATTTTAACTTATCTGCCGCCCCTGCGCCGGGGGTTCTTTTTGTCGGCATACTGCTTGATGCCGGAGATCTTGCTGTCGGAATCCTGCATAAAGCGCTTCAGCTTATCCTCAAAAGAGGGCTCGCTGGCCTGCTGGGGACTGTACGGCCTGTCGCCAGGCTGCCGGATCGGCGGCATTTTTGGACGGCGGGGGATGTCAGGCTTCGGCGCCGGCGGGAGCGCCGCTTTGATGGAGAGGTTGATTCTGCCGTTGTCGTCCAGGCCGATCACCTTCACGGTCACTTCCTGGCCTTCCGTCAAATGCTCGCGAATGTCGTTGACATACGAATTGGCGATCTCGGAAATATGTACGAGACCTGATTTCCCCGGTGCGAGCGTGACAAAAGCGCCGAATTTTGTGATGCCGGTAACCTTGCCCGTGACGATTGATCCCACTTCAAACTCCATACGAAAAGTAAAACCCTCTCAATGTATTTACATCATAATTGTACTTCGGTTATGATAATTGCCGTACCGCCGCGTTCCGCGCCGAGGCTAAAATTTCAAGCCGCCAAAACGGCTATTTACCCGCAATAAATATTTTTTCGCCGGGGACGACGAGGTTGAGATCGTTTCTGGCCGCGTTCGCGATGGTGTCGCTATCGCCGCTGTGGTCTATTTCGTACTGGAGCTGCTCGTTCGTCGCTTGTTTTTCCGTAACCTGCTGCTTCAGGTCCGCCTGCCTGACGAGAGCGGCGTCGATCTGTGCCCGCATGTTGATCAGAGTCACCGACGCGTAAACGATCAGAGCGAATATGACGATCTTCGTAATTATACCGGCCCTTTTCAGCCTCATAAATGACTCCTTCCCGTTCAAATCTCGGTTTATGAACCCGATGTTCTGTCTGAAGGGTATTATCGGGATATATTTTATACCATTTGCGCATATAATGAAAGATATTTTTGAGAAAATGTCTGAATTTTTTGAGCGCCAAATAAGCCCATACGAAAGGTCTCGACAGACAATAGAACAAAAACACGATGGCGTCGGCCAGCGCGTTGCATAATATGAGAGAATAGCGGCTCAGCGTACAGAAATAGAGGATGCAGCCGAGTATGGCGATAACATTCATAAAAATCCGCTGCCGGCCCTGGCCGAGCGAGATGCCGAGGAGAAAAAGCGCAAGGCCCGTAATCAGCCAGAACAGAAAGTCCGTGACGGCCGTGACCGTTTTTGAACGGCTCCTGTGGCGGACGACGCGAAAAAAGTCATATAAGAATCCGGCGGCCATCCCCAGGACAAAGGAGGACGCCGCCTGAATGAGCTGCTCTGAGATTGGAATATTCATCGCTATTTAAACAGGCGGGAGAACAGGCCGCCGGACACCTTGACGTCATCCTCGTATTCCAGTCTGTCCACGATACCTTCCATGACGACGTCGCCGCTGTCCAGGCTCAGCTTTTCGATCCGGAGCTCTTTGCCGTGGACGATCAGGACGCCCTGCGATGTGCTCATGATGATTTCGCTCTCGTCAAAGCTCTCAACGTCGTCCACGCCGGAGACGGAGACCTTCTTCCGGCCCTCCATGATCACGTTGTGCGGGATATCCACCGTCTTGTATTTTTCTTCGTAAGCCATATGCGCCATCCTTTCTCGTCCGCGGACACCGGCGCCGCCTCGACACGCGCGCCGCTTTTACTATATGTATATTGGCCATGCCCTCCAAATATTAACGAATTCCTGCGCCGACGCGCCGAAAGCGCTGTTTTTCCGGTCGTTGAGACTTGTACTTTACATGCGGCGCCGTATTTGATATAATGACTCTCGCCCTCCGGCAAAAGTGCATACGCGCCCGTAGCTCAGTTGGATAGAGTGTCAGACTCCGACTCTGAAGGTCGCTGGTTCGAATCCAGTCGGGCGTACCAAGAAAAAGCCCTGTGATTGCAATAATCACAGGGCTTTCCGTTTTCTGTGAACAGTATATGAAAATTCAGTTTTACCGCACATTTACCGCACAACACTGAAAAAACGTGCATTATGTGCGTAAAATTTTGTGGGGTGCCGTCAATCTTCCGGTACGCATAGGGGCCTTGCGTAACCGGGGTATATATGGAAAGGGGAGGGGGGTGGCATGGTCGAGCGCGCTGCCGTGGGTGGTATATAGATATGACTTTATATACTTGCGTTCCTGGAGCCAAAATGTTTCCGATCTACGGAAAAGTAAACTATCGCTTGTTTCCTGGATCGTGGAACGAATATTGTGAAAGGACGACCGTAATTGAACAGTCGTCCTTTTCCGTGTTGTTGGGCCTTATCCAATAGCCTTTTCGCCTTTTCTGAGCATAACGTCGGCCAAACACTCGCTGGCTTGTGCGTCTGCTTCTTCTATAACGTGGCTATATATGTCCGTTGTGGTGCTCACCTTTGAATGTCCCAGCCGCTTAGAAACGGCTACAACGTCTTTCCCGCTGTTTATTAGGATACTCGCCATTGTATGCCTGAAGGCGTGAGGATTGATGTGAGGCAGGCCGTGACGACGCGAAAAGTCACGCAGCCAGCTTGTGACGCTATCCGGGTTCATGGGGAGGCCGTTGTCCTGAGTAAAAACAAAGTCTTTATTTTGCCACTTGCTTCCGCTTTTAAGTTGCAGTTCGGCATGCCACGATTTGTATTGTTTCAGGAGTTGCATAGATTCGGCTGGAAGCTTGACAAACCTAATCGCGCCTGTTTTGGTTGTATCTTCGTATACACCGCGATCTTGGGCATATAGAAGTGCGGAATCAATTTTTAGTTGATTATTTTTAAAGTCGATCTTGCTCCACTTCAGCCCGGCAATCTCGCCGCGTCGGCAACCGGTGATAAGAAGTAAATGTGTAAACATGCGCCACTTTATCGGTTCGCTTTCGAGAGCGTCCTGTATCTGCAAGATATCCGCCGGCTGAAAATAATTAACTTCATTGTGCGTTTGTTTTGGTGGAGTGGCTTTTGAAGCGGCATTATATTGTACCAGCATTTCTTTTTCGGCCTGATCTAATACAGTCGAGATAAATCTGTGATACTGTAGGACTGTCTTTGGTGATAGAGGGGTTTTGTCCTTTTCAATGGCAAAGACATCTGCAGTTTTGGCATCAAGGACCCTTGCGATGGCGTCGGCCTTCGTAAGGGTTATTTTTTGGTTCCTAAATGCCGTGTTGACGGTTGTCTGAGAAATTCCCGCCGATTTAGATAAGGCTTCGCGCGTCATCATTTTTGTTTTTAATAATTCCGATAGGTCAACGCGAGCGGTAGCTTTACCGGTTCCTTTTCGAATTCCGGCCTCACTCAAATTCTTGTAAAAGCCGTTTAGATGTTGGGGCCGCACTTCGACAAGTTTTAGATGGCCAATCCCCTCATTTATTCTTTCCATGAGGGATTTATATAGCTCTACGGTTCTATGCTTTATTCCGCCGCTTTCCTTCAGCCCTATGACGTACTCGGCATATTTACCGAATGTCTGCTTGTTATCTACGACATATCCCAGTTTAATATCTCTCTCAAAGTCAGCTGCGACACGCTCCAGCTCTTTTTCAAGCTTTCTTGGCGTCAATCCCTCCGGCGGCGTCCAGGTCATGAAATGACGAATCTGCTTCTTGTTTACATCCCGACCGTGGGAAACAGTGATCTGATAACTTGTGCTAGACTTATTTTCGATCTTCTTGATGTTCGCCATTGTTTTCACCCTCCTTTAATAACCGTTCTCTGAGTTTAAGCAGTTTTTCTTGAATTGTTATTAGGTGGATTTTATTCAAATCTTCTCGTTTGAACGATTCGGGGGTTCCGTCTGCTGTTATCACATTGAAAGCGAGATCCCTTTTATCATATGGGGTGTATTGATAATAAAGAAATTTCTCCAAATCATCAATAATATCGTCTTCATTATCAAGTAACGCATTTATGACATCAACTTTATGATCCCACTCGAACATAGAATTTGATGTCATTGCCGTATTAACAATGAGATGATAGGCTTCTCCCAAACCTGCCCCTTTTGCCTCTTCGAGAGCGGGCCAGCCGGGCTTGTAATTATGGTATGTCTCAAGGTGCTTGATCGCGTTATCAGATAAACCGAGTCTTGCCCCGATATCCGTATTCTCTCGCTCGATTGCACCCCGATTTTCTAGCAAAAAGTCATATGAAACGTTAATACCGTGGCACTTTCGAAAATACTCCGTAATCTTCACGAAAACTTCTATATCTGGTGTGCTTTGGCCATTTACATATAGGCTTACCGTTTGCCGTTTCACTCCAACATAATCGGCAATACTGGTTTGAGTCGCTCCCGTCCTTTTCATGAGTTCTTTGAGTGCTGCGGGAAAAGGTTTATTTTCCGTCAAAAAGGCGGGTTTTCTTTGCCCCTCCATATCTTTAACTCCTTTATAGTCCGATTCTGTTGCTTTTACATCAAGGCGGTCAGAATACATTGACAAAGTCCGATGTTATTGCTATTATTGTATCATAGTACGAAATAATTGTCAAACACAAATCCACCCCGATGTTGCCAGAGGCATTTCCGGGGGGCGAGAAGGGAGGCGTGTCTTTACGGCTCGAAATCGGAAAATATCAAGAGCAAAAAAGTGCAGAGAGGAAACTATCGATAGTAGAAACAAATATGGGAAAATTGATCTCACACCGTATTTAGCAATAAAGAATATAATCAGCAAGTGCAAATAATGAAAAGCGCCGCTTTCCTTTCGGAAGCGGCGATTTTAATGCGAATCGACGATTAAGGAGGGAAATCAATGTATAAAGCAAATGCCGATATTCGAAAGGCTTGCAAGGAAAACAGAATAAGTTTGTGGCGAGTTGCGGAGCGCTATAATGGCGGCATGGCTGATAGTAATTTTTCTAGGCTTTTGCGTCACGAATTATCTGAAGCACAGAAACAGAAGGTGCTGAACATTATCGAAATGCTAAAAGTGGAAGAGGTGAGTGCATGAGCATCATGCTAACCGTTGCCGAGGCTGCCACCCAATCACATATGTCTCCAGGGGCAATACGCCGCTTATGTGCCGAGGGCAAATTACGTCACGTCAAAGTCGGTGTGAAAGTCCTCATAAATGAGCGGATTTTCAACGAGTTCCTTGAAGGGACAATCGAATCGGCACCTGAAACTACTGGACCCGTTTGCGGGATCAGGCGGTTAGTTAATGGAGCTGAATAATGGCGGATATTCAAGAAAAATGCAGTACACCCCTAAAGTCAATTCGAGCCTACTGTCTCGGCTGTTGCGGGAACAAAGCGCCCGAAGTAAGAGCATGTCCTTCGACGAACTGTGCACTTTACCCTTTCCGCTTCGGTCATATGCCGGGACAAGGATTAACCGACGAACAGAGACAGAAGAAAGCCGAACACCTCAAAGCTTATCGTTTTGCCTCGAAACAACGCCATAAGATGGCGCGGGACGATGCTTAACACACATTGGGGTATGTAAGGATATACCCCCAACTAAAGCAAATATCATACGCCATGTTATGCCAAAGGAGGTGTCTACGATCACGACACCAACCATTGATCCCGAATTTAAATCGCTGATACCTCCGCTGACGACAGCAGAGTTCGAACAGCTCGAAGCGAATATTCTTTCTGACGGGTGCCTTGACAGCCTGAAAACCTGGGGCGGCGTTTTGCTCGATGGGCATAACCGTTTCGAGATTTGCACCAAGCACAGTCTACCATACCGGGTTGAGGCAATAGCGGTCGACAGCCGCGAAGACGCCGTCATCTGGATATGCAAGAACCAAATGGGCCGACGCAATATTACCGACTCACAACGGACGTATTTGATCGGCAAAGAACAGGAGGCGCGCAAAAAGCAGCGCGGCGGAGATAGAGGGAACCAATATAGCAAGGAGGCAAGGTTCCAATCTGGTACTTTGCCGCAAGGCAAGACGGCTCAAGTTGTTGCTGAGGAACACGGCGTGGGATACGGAACGGTCGTGCGGGCCGAGAAATACGCCAAAGGTATTGATATCATCGGCGAATCTGATCCCGAGTTAAAGCGGGACATATTATCCGGCGCAAAGGTTATAGCAAAGCAGGACATTGGCGCTGTCTCCAAGTTGCCAGAGCCAGAGCGTCCCGCCGCCATTGAAAAGATAAAGCGCGGTGAGAGGCTGAATCCGCCAGAGCCCCAAAAGCCCCGGGAGCCTGAAAAGATTGATCGCTCCGACACGACAGTTGATTTCTCGTTTCTCACGCAGGATCACAAGCTTATCGAAGAAGACCCGGAGTTTTCAAGCTTTCTAAATAGCATGGCTGCAGACGCCGAATTGATGGCGCAGTTAAAAGAAGCCGTTTGCATCCCGGTTGTTTCAGAGTTCCTCGTTAAAGCGATCAAGGACAAATTAACACAGTATCCAGACACAATCGAAAACGCTGACAATCCCGACAGAAAAGCCTTCGTAAACGTATTCAATGTCTTGAAAAAGATAATAAGAAAGTGAGTAAAAAGGATTTGAGTGATATGACACATCCGGGCGGAAGACCAAGTAAATATCGAGAAGAGTTTGTTCAGCAAGCATTTAATTATTGCCTTCTTGGCGCCATAGATGCCGATCTGGCGCGATTCTTTGAGGTCGACGAAGACACGATTTACGAGTGGAAAAAAGCATATCCGGAGTTTGCTGAAGCTTTGAAGAACGGCAAGGAAGCGGCAGACGCCCGCGTAGCAGCAGCACTATTTAAGAGGGCTACAGGATACGAAATTCCAGCGGAAAAGGTATTTCAATATCGTGGTGAAATAGTGAAGGCGGAGACGACTGAGCATATCCCTCCTGATACGACTGCCGCGTCGTGGTGGCTGAAGAACAGGCGCCCTCAGGACTGGCACGACAAGCACGAAGTGGAATTGAGTGGTCCATCGGTTACGTTCATCGATGATCTACATATTTTTGATGATGATAATTCATAAATTTTGATGGAAAAGTTTCAGGTATAGGAGGCTGCCGGATGGCCGACGTCCAACTTAAAAATGGATATACACCAGTAGCAAATGAAATCCTGGATAATCTCGTCCGGCTGCCGCTTAACGGGACGCAATGGCGGATTGTGCTTCTTCTATGGCGGGAAACATACGGTTTTTCTCGTAAGGAATGTGCTTTCTCTGATGCGTATATGGCTTCGAGGCTCGGAATCAAACGCCAAAATGTTCATACGGAGTTTAAAGCTTTAGAAAAAGCGGGGATTGTTAAAGTGACGGTGCAGCCGACGTTCTCAAGCCCGCGTAGCGTTTCGTTTTGCAAGGATCACGATATTTGGAATATCGGGGGGTGTAATGCAAAAGCATTGCAGCCATGCGATGCCATGACAGGTATGCAAGAGGATGCCATGACAGGCATGCAGGAGCATGACAGGGGTGTAATGCAAAAGCATTGCCATAGAAAACAACCATTAAAACAAAATATAGATGATTTCTTTGAAACGGCATGGAAGCTGTATCCGAATAAAAAGGGTAAGGCTCAGGTCGGGGCGTCTGCGAAGACGCGGTTATACGATCTTGGGATTGAACAAATGGCGCGTTGTGTTAAGCGGTATCTTGACGACCTAAAAAAAGATGCCTGGCGCAAGCCGCAGAATGGCTCCACATTTTTCAACTCAGGTTACGTCGATTACATGGACGCGAACTACATCGGTGACGCAGCAGAGAACATGCCAATAGTGGCACCAGTGTTTGAGACCAAGATGATTGATGGGAAAGAGGTGGCAATCCGTGTCAACTAACGCAACAGACATAGCTGAGATAAACGTTATCGGTTCAATCTTGCTAAATCCGGGGTCATTTCAACTTATCGACTTAAGGACAGAAGATTTTTATTTCGCTTTGCATCAAAATATTTTTCAAACAATCTCTGACCTGTCACGTAATGGTGAAATCATTGACCCCGTAACCGTCCAAGCGAAACTCGAAGCCAAGGGACAAAAAATCCCCGCCGAAATACTCCGCAGTTTCGCCAGCGTGACCGTGACGGCGGCCAATGTCGAAGAATACGCCCGCATCGTGAAAAATGCCTCGCTGATTCGCTCTCTAAAATCGATGTCCTCGGAGATGCAGGATGTCCATGATACCGATGATGGGCAGGAAATACTTGTCCGGTCAATCAAGAAACTTGATGAGCTGATGCAAAACGGAACGCCGGTAGATGTGATTGACAGCGTGTCGGCGCTTTTAGACCTTCATGAGTACCGGAATGCCATCAGCGAAAAGCCTGACGGCGAGTTTATACGAACAGGGTTTGAGAATCTTGACAGAATTCTCGGAGGCGGTCTGCTGAAGGGCGGATATTACATACTCGCTGCGAGGACTAGCATGGGAAAGACTAGCGTTGCGCTCCAGATGGCTGACAATGTGGCGGGGTATCATGGAAATGTGCTTTTTGTTAGTCTCGAAATGAGCGTTCGGCAGATGACGGCAAAGCGAATATCGAGGCTCACAGGTATTCCAAATATGAAAATCTTAACCGGCTCTCTTTCTGCGGATGAATATCGGAAATTCGGAGATGCAGCATCAACGCTGGCTGAGATTCCTGTAATACTCAATAAACGCGTGTCGGCATCTGTTGCAGATGTACAGACAATGGCCGTCAGAGTCAATCCGTGCCTAATTATCATCGACTATTTGGGTCTTATACGGCCGGGTAGTAGGCGGAAATCAAAATATGAGGAGATCACCGAGATATCTCACGACCTCAAAGCCCTGGCGCTCAAACTGAATATCCC
>NZ_FQXV01000011.1 GCF_900130065.1 Sporobacter termitidis DSM 10068 | reverse complement strand
TGGTGCACCAGTTGTCGTGCCAACGGCATAGCTGGGTAGCTACGTATGGACGAGATAAACGCTGAAAGCATCTAAGCGTGAAACTCCCCCTAAGATAAGTTCTCCCATCCTTTAAGGAGTAAGGGTCGATGTAGACTACATCGTTGATAGGTCGGAGGTGTACGCACGGTAACGTGTTCAGCTGACCGATACTAATAACCCGAGGGCTTGACCTGACTATGCAGGCAAACTGGCCTTGCTCCATCATCGCATATTCTTCATTGTTCGGTTTTCAGGGCGCAGGCCCTATATAGTTGGTGTTGCTAACGGTGGGGGTCCACCCGTTCCCATTCCGAACACGGCAGTTAAGCTCACTCGTGCCGACAATACCTGGCTGGCGACGGCCCGGAAAGATAGGTAAATGCCAACACAAAAAGACGAACTCTTTTGAGTTCGTCTTTTTTTCAGGCTTTATTCGACAAGGGGCTGCATGAGAAGTGCCGCTCTGGCGGCAAACTCTGCGAGGCTTTTCCCTCTGTATGCTGGTTCTTTGCGTCTAAGAAGATGCGGCAATTTCCCGCAGCGTAAGCCCATTGCGGTAAAGCCGCGCGCAGAGCGCCGTACATTCCCCATACCGGGTAAAGACCGCGGCGGCCTGCTTTTCGTTATGGTAAACCTTCCAGGCCCCGGTCAGCCGGCCGTTTTGCCCCTTGTTGTCGATAAAGGCGGCTACATCCGCAACGGGATAGCCCAGAAAAACGCCGACCTCATGGGGGAACGGGCGAAGCCGTATCAGCCGCGCTTTTAAAGCGTCGATATAATCTCTGGGGCAGCCGGGCGCATACCCCGCGTGCCGAAGGAAATCCCGCGTGCCTGGGTCCAGCAGGCAGCCGCCCAGAAGCGCCGGGCGGTACACGTAAATCAGGGACCGCTCCTTGCCGAAACGCACAGCCTCTAAAAAGACACCCCCGCCGTTCAGCTCCCGGTTCATTTTTTGGACAGCCGGCATAATTTGGCCGGGCTCGGCGCACGGATATGAAAACAGGCTGCCGGGTTTTAAATTTGCCAGCGTCGGCGCGCAGTATTTGATCAGATAATCCTCCAGCACAGTGAATCCTCCGCTGTCATATGGTATCAAGATATATTTTGTCCATGCGGCGCCGGGATATCATGCCCTTCCTTAAAAAGCGCTGCGCTGCCAGTATGACGACGCCCGGGCCATCATAGATTGGTAAGGAGACGCACGGCATCGCAATACTGTAGAAAATTGGAATTAACGGTGTTATATTGAAAGAGAAGTTTACGCGTACATGGTCCAGCTCCGGCAACTCATCTTTTCCGCCGTACAGCGCTGCGGTCAAAAGGCAGTAAATAAGTTGAATATATATTCAATAATGAGGGGAGTCGGCTTCATGAATTATTTTCGCGCGACATTTTACGACAGGTACACACCCCTGAACGAAGAACAGATCCTGCAAAAGCTTACACCGCCCTACGCCGCCTCCGGCGCTTCGCCCGTATCCGACGCACTGGAAGGCAAAACCCTCAGAATCGTCCTGGACGACGGCCCGGCCCTTGAGTACGCATTTTCGCGGGACACGCTCACGCTCGTGGAGGGCGGCGGCGCGCCTGTGGAGGCGCCTTATACCGCGAAGGAGTTAGGGGAGATCGTCCTGCTGACGCACCTGATCCCCGGCACGGTCCGGGGGTACAATGTTGTCGTCGACAGGGAAACCGGCCTTGCCACGGTGTTCGAGGTCTGGTTCTGCGGCTTTGAGCAGGACAAGAGGGAGGTTCGGCGCCACTGCAGCTTCGGCTATATCGATACGGGCGCGCCCGCGCCTTCGGCCCGCCACGGGCTCACGAACCGCATCGAGGGCCTGGGCACCTGGTGGAAAAACGACGACGGCGCCGAGCTGCTGTACTTTTTCCCGTCCGTCGTCTGGTCCTCCTTTGTGGAACTGAGCGATCCGCGCGGCGGCATCACCCGCACGGCCCCGTCGGACTATATTAAAATCAGCGACAGGTATTACATATACTCCCGGGCGGAGCAGGAATTTTCCGGCGCGTTCACGCTGGAGGTGCTCGACCTGTTCAGCGTCCGCCATATCGGGGTGCGCCTTGGCTTTGATCTGAGCGACGCGCTGGATTATAAGGTTTACGAGGGCAGCGGCGAGATCACGGGGCGATGTGCCAATCTGGAGTCCCTGACGGATTACGGCACCGAGATCCCCTTCGACGAGGCGCAGCGCAAAATGCTGGACGGCCTCAAGGGCGCGCGCCCGCAGTACCGCCCCCGCTTTCTCCACCGCGATTATACAAAAGACGAGGTGGACGCGATCGTCCGGGAGAACACCAGAGCCTTTGCGGGGCAGTCCATCATGTCGGGCTTCAACACCATGGAGGTTTCGGGATATTTGGCGGGCAGGCGCTTTACCCTCCGCTACGACGACGGCCCCGCATGGGAGTACGACGTCATGGATTCCTCCCGCCTGAAATGGCGGACAGAGGGGGAGGATGGCTGGCATGAGGAGACCTACCAGTGCTTTGAGCCGGCAAGGGATATCTTTCTGTTTGCCCATATCTGCACCGGCAGCGATCCGCTGCGCTGCCTGACGCACGCGGTCGATTTCTCAAACGCCCTGACCACCTGCGTGGACGCGGCGCTGGACAACGGGCGCAAGCCGTGGGAGGTCGGCCACAGGGCAATTTTCGGCGTGCTTGAGATGACCGGAGGCCCCACGCCCCCGGCGGTGCGCCGCCATGGCTTTACAACGGACCTGGTGGGCAAGGCTTACGCCTGGACGTACAGCGACTTTATGCAGTCCATCCACGTCTACAGCACGCCGGAATCCTATTCCTGGACCATCATGCTGCCGAAAAACGCGGGCGGCGTGATGTGGAGTTCCCCGTGCTTTTATGTCAAGCTGCGCGACGACGCGTATCTTATGAGCTGGACGGAGGATGCGTGCAACGGCAACCAGGGGACGTTTATCTTGAATCCGCGCATCATGCACGACGCTGGTTTTTTCTTCGGCATCGGCGACACGGAGGCGGCGCACGACGTCCATCTGACAGCCCTGGGTGCGTATGCCCGCCCCCTCGGCGAGTTTGAGCTCAAGCGCTTTTTCTGATATAAAGCGCCTTGTGTTGTCCTGAAAAGCGATACTCCGGAAGCCAGGCCGGAAAAACGGCCCCGCTTCCGGGGTATCGTCGCGAAAAAAAGGTTACAAAAATGATATCTTTTAATTGACAAGGCAACTTATCGATATTATTCTTAATAACATCATGCAATTGACAGATAGAGAATTACTAATATTTCACAGAAGACCGAGGCTGATGAAGAAACTTACTTTAACGCTGCTGCTGCTGCTGATTTTCCTGAGCGATATTCCTATTCCCGCCCATGCCGCCGACACGGGCGGCGTGCCGGACGTCGGGTCCGAAACGGCCGTTCTGATGGTTGCGGACACCGGGCAGGTGCTCTATCAAAAAGACATGGACAAGCAGATGTATCCCGCGAGCATCACGAAAATCATAACCGGCATGCTCGCGCTGGAAAACGGCAACCTGACTGATACGCTTACAATGTCCGGCAGCGCCGTTGACGCCGTGGAAAGGGATTCGGCAAACATTGCCTTGAGCCCCGGCGAGCAGATCAGCATGGAGCAGGCGCTCTATGCCATATCGGTCGCGTCGGCAAACGACGCGGCCAACGGTATTGCCGAAAACGTCGGCGGTTCGCTGGACGGTTTTGTAGCCATGATGAACGAGGCCGCGGCCGAGGCCGGCGCGACAAATACGCATTTTGACAACGCCAACGGCCTGCCGGATGAAAATCATTACACCACCGCCCATGATATGGCGCGCATCACGGCCAAGGCGCTGAAGGTTCCCGGATTTATCGATATATTCGGCACCAGCCGGTATAAAATCCCGCCCACGAACATACAGCCCGAGACGCGCATCGTCAATTCCAGCAACAGATTCTTAAATGGGGATATCCATTATGAGGGCATCCTTATCAGTAAGACCGGCTGGACGCAGGACGCGCAGCATACGCTGGTCACCGCAGCGCAGAGAAACGGCGTGACGCTCATTGTGGTGGTGATGAAATCCTCCGACTCAACGGTCAAGTGGTCGGATACGTCCGCGCTTCTGGATTACGGCTTTGATCAGTTCAGCCCGGTCACCGTCACCGAAGACGAGATTCTGGGCGCCCTGCCGGACGATCTGACCGTACCGGGCGCCGAGGCTTCGGAAATCGACGCCGCCACATATGCCGCGGAGGATGTCTCTGTCCTGCTGCCGAAAAATGAAACGCCGGCTGATATACGTTTTTCCGTCGGCGAAGCGCTGACCGCCGGCGGCCAGGTACAGATACCGGTACGCCTGAGCCTCGTGCCGGCGGCCTCGGCCGGCGAATTGCCGCTGGACCTGCTGACCACGACGGTAAAGGCCGCGCTCCGGCCTGTCAGCGCGCCCGCCGCCAACGCCGCCGCCGTGGCGGCGGAATCCTCCGGCCCCGGCGTTTTGCGAGTCCTCCTGACGGTGCTTTTGCTGATCGTCGGCTTCCTGGCCGCTGTATTTGTCCTGCTGCTTATCCGCCGCGCCGTTATTGTCAGAAAGAGAAGGCGCAGGAGAAGTGCCTCGGGGCATCACCATCATCATCACCATCACCGCCATCGGAGATATTGAGCGCTGAAAAAAGCCGCCTGTGCAAAGCCCGTTCCGGTTATGCCCGGAGCGGGCTTTTTTCAATCGCCCTTGCGTAAACGGCGATAAAATGTTAATTTTATATTAGATATATCAGAAAACAGGATGTGATGGGGGAGAAATATGGACACACTGCAGCTGAAGCTTTTTATTTCGGTATCCCAGACACTGAACTTCACCAGGACCGCGACAGAATTCTTTATGACGCAGCCGACCGTGAGCAACTATATCAAGTCGCTGGAGAACAGCATCGGCGTGCGGCTTCTGAACAGGGACAGCCACAGCGTTTCGCTGACCCCCGAGGGACAGGAGTTTGTCGGCTATGCCAGCCAGCTGCTGATGATCCAGACAGAGGCGGAGAACAGGCTGCGCAACATCTCCGAGGGCCGGCGGGGCTATATCCGCATTGCCATGCTGTCCAGCGCGGCGGAGCTGTTCTCCGCGTGCCTGGACGAGTTTTCCAGAGCGCAGCCCAACGTGCAGGTGGATGTGGACATCAAGGAGGGCACCGAAATGATGCGCGACATCAGCCAGTGCGCTTACGATATCTATTTTGCCAACCGTTACATGATGCCCGAAAACGACAGTATCGACTATATCGTGACCGGGACGCATCATCTGCACCTTTTCGTCCACAGGGATATCGCGGACAGCATCGACATAAACGACTGGTCGACGCTGGCCGGGCATAAGTTTGTCTCCGTGCCGGAGACGGATTTTGCCCTGTCCGGGCAGCTCAAGAACATCTGCATGAGCCGCGGCGTCGTCCCGGACATCATCAATTACTACAACAGGGCCGACACGCTCTTCCTGGCGGTGAACTCCAATATCGGGCTGACGATACTGCCGCCGGGGCTGACGTACTTTTACAACTTCCCGAATGTGGTGTCCATGCCCATCGGCGGAGACGACGCGGTGATCAACTCCGTTGTGGCGTGGCACAAGAGCAAAACGAATCCGGACGCGCATAAATTCCTGCAGCTGCGCGCGCTGGCCAGGGTGCGGCAGCCCTCTTGATTTGAAATCGTTATGGCGCTATAGGAACAACTTTTTGACAAAAGGCGTTTGGGTAATTTATAATTAAGGTTGGCACATTGCCGAATACTAAATTTGAAGCAAATGCACAATGATATTTTTATTATGAAAGGATCTTCATCATGGCCAGTAAGAGAAAAGTCATCCTGACAGTCGCCCAGACGGGCAATTTCCAGGGCAAAGCGCAGAACCCCAATTTGCCCGAGCAGCCGAATGAGATCATCCAGTCTGCCTATGAATGCTACAACGCAGGCGCCTCGATCGTCCATATCCACGCCCGCGACAAGGCAGGCAATTCCTCCAACGATCCCAAGATCTTCGCCGAGATCAACTCCGGCGTCCGGGCCAAGTGCTCCCTCATCATCCAGAACTCCACGGCGCCCGCCACAAAGCCGGGCTCGGAGGCGGACGACGGCGTTGCGCTCCTCTATGACGATTCGATCAAGGGTGCGCTGCCCGAGATGTGCTCGCTGGACACCTCCCTCATCACCACTGTCTGGGGCGATTTGTCCTTCATCTACAGATGGGAGCGCCCGTGGCTCATCAAGCAGGCCAAGAGGATGCAGGAGCTTGGCATCAAGCCCGAGCTCGAGGTCTTCAACCCCTCCAGCGTCGAGGAGGTCTTCGGCATACTGTCCCCCGCCGGCGTGCTCCCGGAGCCTATTTCCGTCACTCTCGTCATGGGCATGAACAAGGTCAGCCAGGGCGCCATCTCTTATACACAGTTAAATCACGACCATATGATCAATCTGATCCCCAAGGACCGTCCGGTGAACTGGACAACCATGGCCATCGCCGCCAACCAGCTGCCGGGCGTGACCTACGGCGTCCTGAAGGGCGGCAATGCCCGCGTCGGCATGGAGGATAACATCTATTATTCTCACGGTCGTCTGGCCAAGTCGAACGCCGAGCTCGTCGAGCGCATGGTGCGCATCATCCATGAGCTTGAGATGGACGTCGCCACCCCGGAAGAGGCCAGGCAGCTCATCGGGCTGAAACCCTTAAAGTAAGTCTGGAGAGCGACAAATGAAACTTGATAATGTAAAGCATATCGGCATCATCGGCCTGGGCATGATCGGCGACAGTATGGCCGTTTTGACCACAGGCCACGGCTACCGCACCACGTGCGTTGCGCGCCGGGCGGAGATGATCCCCGAATATCAGAAGACGTACGACATGTATTTCCGCCAGATGATCGACCAGGGGCTCATGCCCGAAAAGCAGCTCGACATCTGCAAAAAGTACGTCAAGTACACCCTGGACTACAACGAACTGGCCGATTGCGACGTTATTTTCGAGTGCGTCACGGAGAATATCGGCTTAAAGCACGATATCTATGCCAAGCTGGAAAACATCTGCACGAACCTCAAGGTGATTTGCTCGGTCAGCTCCTCGTTCGTGCCCGACGTGCTGGCCGAAAAGGCTACAAAGTTCAAGGACCGCATCATCGTCACGCATCCCTTCAACCCGGCGCATATGGTGCCCTTCTTCGAGCTCTGCGGCGGCGCCGCCACGGACCCGGCCGCGCTCCAGTTTGCCAAGCAGGTGCTTGAATCCCTGGACCGCAAGCCCGTCATCCTCAAAAAGCCCGCCCCCGGCTTTATCGGCAACCGTCTCCAGTTCGCCCTGTGGCGCGAGGCGCTGAACCTCGTCGAGAGCGGTATCTGCGAGCCCCGGGACGTGGACACTTGCCTTAATTACAGCTTTTGCCCCCGCTATACCTCCATCGGCATTTTCGAGCACTTTGACAACGGTGACCTGCGCCTGAACATCACCACCTGCAATACGGTGTTCCCGACGCTCAGCAATATCTCCGAGGCGCCCCCCGCCATTACCGACAGGATCGCCCGCGGCGATACCGGCGCCAGAGCCGATTCCCACAAAGGCTTTTATGATTGGAACGGCGTGGATATGCCGGCGTACAGGGAGCGCGTCAACGCCCCTTACTGGAAGTTCATCGACTGGGATATGCCCAAAGAGTAAGAAGGAGAAATTATGGTTTACGACAACAACAAAGGCGGCGAGTACGGCAAGTATTTCGTGCAGGAGCTGCAAGAGCCCGCCAATATGGGCACCCCGGAGTTCCGGGAGATATACAAGAAATTTGCCAAGCGCATCCTCTGGATGGACGGCAACGTTTGCCCCGGCGCTTTTCAGATGAACACCGCGTGGTATTGCGCCGTCCCGGAAAGAGATCCGATCTTTACCGAGCACAGCCACGATTATGACGAGCTCATCGGCTTCTACGGGAGCAACCCGGACGATCCCTACGATCTTGGCGGCGTGATCGAGTTTTCCATCAACGGCGAGGCCCACAGGCTCACGCGCTCAACGATGATCTGGCTGCCCGGCGGCTCGACGCATAACCCGATGCGCATCCTTGAGGTCAAGCGGCCGATCTTCCATTTCTCCATCGTCACAAACACGATTTATGACGGCAATGCGACATATAAATAAATAGCGGGCAGAAACTCAAAAAGCATTTTCGGCGCCCGGTAACCGTCCAACGAGGGAACGATTACCGGGCGTTTCGAAAACACAGAAGTTTTCAGAAAGGGAATTTAAACAGTATGCCTAAGTTCGTATCACTGGAAGAAGCCGTGAGTCACGTACAGGACAGCGTGGCGCTGATCGTGGGCGGCTTCGGTTCTTACGGCAGCCCCGAGGAACTCCTTGAAGGTCTGGCGGCGCGCTATGAGGAAACCGGCCATCCAAAGAATATCACGGCCATATGCGGCATCTCCCCGGGAGACAAAACGGAGAGCACCGAGCCGCTGAAAGGGTTTAATATCGGCCTGAACAGGCTCAGGGCGGAGGGGCTCGTCGACACGGTCATGGTGGGCAATCTCACCGACGCCAGAGCGATCGCCAAGGCTGTCGGCGACAATAAAATCGCCGGCTATCTCCCGCCAATGGGCGTGATGGTCAACCTGTTCCGGGCTGTCGCCGGCGGCAGGCCGGGCCTCGTCACGAGAGTCGGGCTCGGCACCTTCGCCGATCCCAGGCACGAGGGCTGCGCCGTCAACGACAGGGCCAGAGAAAAGGGCGCCATCGTCGAGCTGATGGAAATTGACGGCCAGGAATACCTGTTTTACAAGGGCTTTAAGCCGAACGTCTGCTTTATCCGCGCCACCTACGCCGACGAGGACGGCAACCTTTCCATGGATCATGAGGGGCTGACGGGCGCCGAGCTGGAGATCGCCGTCGCCACCCATAATAACGGCGGTATTGTCATCGCGCAGGTGGAGGAAATTGTCCGCCGCGGCACCCTCCATGCCAAGAACGTCCGCATCCACGGCAAGCTTGTGGACTATGTCGTGAAAGCGCAAAACCCGGATAATCACCGCCAGTGCTACGCCACCGCCAAATACCGTCCCGAGCTGACGGGAGAAATCCGGACTGTGGCCGGCGCTGTAAAGCCGCTCAAGCTGAGCCTGCGCAAGGTGATCGCCCGCCGGGCCGCCATGGAGCTGCGGTCGGACGTCATCATCAATGTGGGCAGCGGCATTCCCTCCGGTATCGGCAGCGTGGCCGCGGAGGAGGGCCTGGGCAAGGGCATGACAATGTCCGTCGAGTCCGGTCCCATGGGCGGCACCATACAGGAAGGGCTGTCCTTCCCGGGCGTGGCCAACCCCGAGGTGATCTTCAGCCAGACGGATACCATCGACATGTATGACGGCGGCGTGCTGGACATGACGTTTCTCGGCGCGGCCGAAATCGACGAAAAGGGCAACGTCAATGTCTCCAAGTTTGCCGGCCGCTGCATCGGCGCGGGCGGCTTCATCGACATCTCCCAAAACACCAAGAAGGTTTTCTTCATGGGGAACTTCACCGCCGGCGAGACCCAAATCGACCTCACGGGCGGCGGGCTGAAAATCGTGGGGGACGGCCCCAACGCGAAGTTCGTCAAGGAGGTCCAGCAGATCACGTTCTCCGGGGAATACGCCGTAAAGAACGGGCAGGAGGTCATGTACATCACTGAGCGGGCGGTGTTCCGCCTGACAAAGGACGGCCTCGTCCTGACCGAAATCGCGCCGGGTGTCGACCTTGAAAAGGACGTTCTCGGCAGGATGGAGTTTGCGCCCATCGTCAGCCCCGAGCTGAAGACGATGGACCCCCGTCTTTTCGGCGAGGCGAAAATGGGCCTGGCGCCGAACTCCGGCCGGAATTAACACAGAAAATTCCGTAATCCGTCCGGGCCCCCGCAAGGGGGCCCGCGGCGATTGCGGAATTCTCATGTTTACGGCACCTTTCGGGTGCGGCGGCGGCGCGTGTCGGTTATACTCATAAAAAACCGACAAATTAAAATGTTAACAGATTGTAAAATTCTAAATATTAATTCATTGTTAAGACAGAGAATTCAATGTATTATATATAAATATAATTTACCGTCGAAAAACCTTGAAATAACGAAATCATAAAGGATGTCGTGCATGAGGCTGTTGGAAGAGCGTATCCGGACGAGCGGAAGAGTCAAAGAGGGCGGCATTTTAAAGGTCGACAGTTTTTTAAACCATCAAATGGACATTACCCTGTTTGAGCAGATGGCAGACGAATTCTGGCGGCTCTACGGCTCCGACGGCGTGACGAAAATTCTCACCATCGAGGCCTCGGGGATCGGCATTGCCGTTCTCGTGGGGCAAAAGTTCAAGTGTCCCGTTATTTTTGCAAAGAAAACAAAGACTAAGAATATTGACGGCGCCGTCTATACCTCAAAGGTCGAATCGTTTACCCACGGCCAGGTCTACGACATCATTGTGTCGAAGGACTTCCTGCACGCGTCGGACAGAGTCCTGATCATCGACGATTTTCTGGCCAACGGCGCGGCCCTGTCGGGGCTTGCCGAGCTCGTCTCCGCGGCGGGCGCCACGCTGGTGGGCGCCGGCATCGCCATTGAAAAGGCTTTTCAGCCCGGCGGAGAGCAGCTCCGGGCCCGGGGTATCCGGATCGAATCGCTGGCGCGCATCAAATCAATGGGGCCGGACGGCGCCATTGAGTTCTGCTGAGCGGGTTTATGTTGTATTAAACGGCCGATGCCGTTCAATAAAACAAAAAATGGAGGTTTGTTCATGAAAAAAATCCTTGCACTGACTCTGGCGCTTGTCATGATGATCGCCCTCGCGGCGTGCGGCTCAAGCACCCCCGGGACGCCGTCGTCGCCCTCGGCCGAGGCCACGGCGTCCGCTTCACCGTCCGCGCCGGCAACTGCCGGAATCCCGAAGGACAAGCTTAAAATCGGCTTTATCCACATCGCTGATCCGAATGATAAGGGCTATACCTTCAACCACGATCTCGGAACTCAGAAGATGGCCGAAAATCTTGGCCTGAGCAAGGACCAAATCATCAACAAGTACAATATCCCCGAGGATGACAAGTGCGCCACAGCCATCAACGAGCTCATTGAGGCCGGCTGCAACGCGATCTTCGCCACCAGCTTCGGGCACGGCGACTATATGCTGGAGGCCGCCAAGGAGCATCCGGACATCCAGTTCTTCCACGCCACCGGCGCTGCCGCCGCCTCGTCCGGCCTGTCAAATTTCCACAACTACTTTACCTCCATCTATGAAGCCCGCTATCTGGGCGGTATCGCCGCTGGCCTGAAGCTCAATGAGCTGGGCGCCACGAAGCTCGGCTATGTGGGCGCTTATCCGTACGCCGAAGTCATTTCCGGCTTCACCGCCTTCTACCTCGGCGCGAAATCCGTCTGCCCCGATGTGACGATGGACGTCATCTATACAACCTCCTGGCATGATCCCGTCAAGGAAGCGCAGGTCGCCAAAACGCTGATCGACGGCGGCTGCAAGGTCATCAGCCAGCACTCCGACTCCACGGCGCCCGCCACGACGGCGGAAGATAACGGTGTGTTCCAGGTCGGCTACAACGCGGACATGAGCGAAGCCGCGCCGAACGCCTCCCTGATTTCCGCCCGCAGCGACTGGAGCGTCTACCTCACCTATGCCGTGCAGAGCATCATCGACGGCAAGCAGATCCCCGCCGACTGGTGCCAGGGCCTTGCCGAAGGCGCCGTCTTCCTCAGCCCGCTGAATACGAAGATCGCCGCCCCCGGCACGCAGGATGCCATCGACAAGGCGATCGCCGAGATCAAGGCCGGCACGCTGCACGTCTTTGCCGGCCCGCTGACCGGTTCCGGCGTGGACTTTGACAACAAAACCGTGACGGTCGACGTCAAAGCCGGCGACTGGTTCCATGAATCAGAGACGCAGTCCGCCCCGTACTGGAACTATATCATCCCCGGCGTCAACGTCATCGATTAGAACGCATAATTTCTGAATCCGAAGAACTTGCCCGTATCCACATGCTTGTGACATACGGGCAAGTTCGTGATTTTTCTTCGGAAAACAGACAAAAAGTGTCATTTCATTGCCCCTTCGGCTTTATTATGTTAAAATAATTCACTATTGCAATAATTTACGGAAAGGGTGGCGTGATTGGACCCTCTAAATGCCATAGAAATGCGGGATATCACAAAGACCTTCGGCCAGGTCCTGGCCAGCAGCCATATCAGCCTTGATATCCGCTGGGGCGAGATACTCGCGCTTCTGGGGGAGAACGGCAGCGGGAAGACGACGCTGATGAACATGCTGTCCGGCATCTATTTTCCGGACAGCGGCCATGTGCATGTGAGCGGAAAGGAAGTCACGATCCGCTCCCCGAAGGACGCCATAGCGCTGGGCATCGGCATGGTGCACCAGCACTTCAAGCTGGTGGACAATATGACGGCGGCGGAAAACATCGTCCTGGGCCTGAGGGGCTCCTGGCGGCTGGACCTGAAGAAAATCTCCGCCAAGGTCCGGGAGATCAGCGAGCGCTATGGCTTCAACATTAATCCCGACCGGAAAATTTACGACATGTCCGTCTCTGAAAAACAGACCGTGGAGATCGTCAAGGTTCTCTACCGGGGCGCCAATATCCTCATCCTCGACGAACCCACGGCTGTTTTGACGGTGCAGGAAACAGAAAAGCTCTTTGCCGTGCTGCGCAGCATGCGGGATGACGGAAAATCCATTGTGATCATCACCCACAAGCTCCACGAGGTGCTAGCGCTTTCCGATCGCGTTACGGTCCTGCGCAAGGGTGTGTATATCGATACGGTAAAAACAAGCGGGGCCACCGCTCAGTCGCTCACCGAAATGATGGTGGGCCGCGCCGTCAGCCTCAACATCGACCGGCCGGCGCCGGTGAAGCCGACGCCGCGCCTTGTCGTCAAAAACGTCAGCTGTATGGACGACGAGGGCGTTAAAATCCTTGACGACGTCAGCTTTACGGCGCGCAGCGGCGAGATACTGGGCATCGCCGGTATCTCCGGCAGCGGCCAGAAGGAGCTTTTGGAGGGCATCGCCGGCCTGTATCCGCTCGCCGGCGCCAGCAGTATTCAGTACTTTCCTGACGATTCCGGCCAGGCCACCGAGCTTGTCGGAAAGCGGCCCCGGCAGATCCGGGACCTAGGCGTGGCGCTCTCCTTTGTCCCGGAGGACCGGCTGGGCATGGGCCTCGTGGGCAGCATGGACCTGTCGGACAACATGCTCCTCCGGAGCTATTCCGAGGGCAGGAACTTCTTTACAAACCGCAAAGCGCCCAAAAAGCTGGCGGAAGACGTCGTTGAGCAGCTCAGGATCGCCACGCCGGGCGTTTCGACCCCGGTCAGCAGGCTGAGCGGCGGCAACGTGCAAAAGGTGCTGGTGGGGCGCGAAATCTCCGTGTCCCCCACGGTGCTGATGACGGCGTATGCCGTGCGCGGCCTCGACATCAACACGTCTTACACCATTTACGGGCTTTTGAACGAACAGAAAAAGGCGGGCGTCGCCGTCATCTACGTGGGCGAGGACCTGGACGTCCTCCTGGAGCTGTGCGACCGGATCGTCGTTTTATGCGGCGGCAGGGTCAGCGGCATCGTGGAAGGCCGGGCGACGACGAAGGAAGAGGTCGGCCTGCTGATGACAAGCCTGAAAAAGGAGGAGGCGCCGTGAACGAGACATCCATCCGCGACAGAAAGGAACCCTTTGCCCGCATCGTGAAGCGGGACGATATTTCCCGGGTCAAGGCGTGGGGCATCCGGCTCGCGGCCATACTGCTGTCGCTTCTCGCCGGCGGGCTTCTGATCCTGGCCCTCGGGCATAATCCCTTCGCCGTTTACCGCGATATGGTCACCGGCTCCCTGGCCACAAAGACGGCGCTCATCGCCACGGCGAAAATCGCCATCCCGCTTTTGGGCGCGGCGATCTCCATCGCCCCCGCCTTTAAGATGAAGTTCTGGAATATCGGCACGGAGGGCCAGATCATGGCCGGCGCCTTGGCCGCGTCGTATTTCGCGCTTTTCCAGCACGGCAATATGTCCCGGCCGGTCCTGATCCTCGTCATGTTCGCCGCCTCCGTGGTGGCCGGCGGCATCTGGGGCTTTATCCCCGCCTTCTTCAAGGCAAAGTGGGGCACAAACGAAACGCTGTTCACGCTCATGCTCAACTATATCATTATCGGCATCGTCAAGTATCTCCGCATGGGCCCCTGGAAGAATCCGGCCAGCGGCGGCTTTCCGAAAATCGCTATGTTCGACGATGCCGCCAGGCTCCCCAGCGTCTTCGGCGTCAACATCGGGTGGATCATCGTCCTGGCGCTGGCCGTCCTGATGTTCATTTACATGCGCTATTCAAAGCAGGGCTACGAGATCGCCGTCGTCGGGGAAAGCGTGCGCACATCGAAATATATCGGCATGAACGTGCCAAAGGTCATCATTCGGACGATCGTCATCTCCGGCGCCATCGCCGGTCTCGTCGGCTGCCTCATCGTGGCCGGCTCGGCCTATACGCTCAGCGACACCTCCTCCGGCGGCTACGGCTTCACGGCGATCACCGTGGCGTGGCTTGGCGGGCTCAACCCCTTCGCCATGATTATTATTACGGTCTTCCTGGCTGTCCTGACCAAGGGCGCCAACACCATCCAGACGAATTTCAAGATTCCTGCGTCGGCCTCCGACGTCCTCATCGGGATGATTTTGTTTTTCATGCTGGGGTGCGAATTCTTTATCAAATACCGGCTGATCTTCCGCACGCGGCGGAGAATCGAGGTGGTCCCCAATGACTGATGTTTTAAACTTTCTCGTCGCCGCCGTCCTGGCCCTCTGTCCGCTCCTTTTGGGCACCCTGGGCGAGACGCTGACCGAAAAGTCGGGCAACCTCAACCTGGGCGTCGAGGGCATGATGTTCATGGGCGGCGTCGCCGGCCTTGCCGGTTCCATCTACTACGAAAAGGCTGCGGCCCATCCGGTGGCCTGGGTCTCCGTTGTGATCGCGCTGGTCTGCGCGTTTTTGTGCGCGGCGTTCGGCGCCTTCCTCTACAGCGTCCTCACCATTTCCCTCAGGGCCAACCAGAACGTCACGGGCCTGGCGCTGACGATCTTCGGCACCGGCTTCGGCAACTTCTTCGGCGAGCTCCTCGGGAATTCCGCGGGCGGCTACGCGGCCGTGGGCGACGTGACAAAGGGCGCTTTCAACAACGGGATATTCCCGGGGCTCGCGAACATTCCCGTCGTCGGGAAGCTCCTGTTTTCCTATAACTTCATGGTTTATCTCAGCATCGCGCTGGCTCTTGTTATGGCGTACATCCTCTACCGGACGAGGACAGGGCTGAATCTCCGGGCCGTGGGCGAAAAGCACGCGGCGGCCGACGCGGCGGGCGTCAACGTCACGGCCTACAAGTATCTGGCCACCTGCGTCGGCGGCGGCATCTCCGGGCTCGGCGGCCTGTATATCGTCATGAATTCCAGCAACGGCGTCGGGGGCGTCTGGGTGCACAACTGCATCGCCGGCTACGGCTGGCTCTCCGTGGCGCTCGTCATCTTTGCCACGTGGCACCCTTCGCGGGCCATACTCTGCGCGCTCATCTTCGGGGGCCTGTCCGTCATGCGCTATTATTTCCCTGTGAGCTTTATTCCGTCCTCCATCTACGAGGTGTTCCCGTATATCGCCACGATCGTCGTGCTCGTATCGGTGAGCATGCGCCGCCGGCGGAAGAACCAGCCCCCCGCCAGCCTGGGACTGGCGTACTTCCGAGAAGAACGGTAGCAAAATTTAAAATGCAAAGCCTCTGAAGACATGGCTCTTCAGAGGCTTTTTGCATATTTTAGCCGATACGGAAAAAAATAACGGGGACAATGAAACGGAGGGATCTTTATGCCAACGATCACATACAAAGAGCCGGCCGCCCAGACGCCGGCGATTTTTCCGGCCCAGAAGCAGCCCAAGCAGCCCGGCGCGCAGCAGGCGATGAACCCCGCGCCTATCACCGATAACGCCGCCTATTCCGGCTCGGGCAAGCTGCGGGACCGCGTGGCCATCGTCACGGGCGGCGACAGCGGCATCGGCCAGGCGGCCGCCATCGCCTTCGCCAAGGAAGGCGCCGACGTGGCCATCGTCTATCTGGACAATAACGACGACGCCATGACGACGAAAAAAGCGGTGGAAAAGTACGGGCGGCGCTGCTTTCCGTACGCGCTGGACCTGAAGGACGAGCAATCGGCGGCCCAGGCGGTGCAAAGGACGATGAAGGACCTGGGAAAAATAGACGTCCTTGTCAACAACATCGCCGTCCAGTATCCGCAGAACAGTATCGAGGACATCACCGCGCAGCAGCTGCAGGAGACCTTCGCCACGAACATCTTCAGCTATTTTTATATGATCAGGGCCTGCCTGCCGAATATGAAGGAGGGGGCCTGCATCATCAATACGAGCTCCATCACCGCCTATAAGGGCGACGAAACGCTGATCGACTACTCAGCCACGAAGGGCGCCGTCGTCTCGATGACGCGCTCGCTGTCCATGTCGCTGATCAAACGCGGCATCCGGGTGAACGCCGTGGCGCCCGGCCCCGTCTGGACGCCGCTGATCCCGTCCAGCTTCTCGCCGCAGGAGGTGGAGAAATTCGGCCAGGATGCGCCGATCGGCCGCGCCGCCCAGCCGTTTGAGCTGGCTCCCACGTACGTCTATCTCGCCTGTGACGATTCGGCGTACGTCTCCGGCCAGGTGCTGCACGTCAACGGCGGAACCATCACGGAATCATAAACGCGGAGGACCATGCAGATGACCATTAAAAGACCGGCAGTTCTGCTCACCGCGGTTCTGCTTGCCGCGGCGCTCGCCGGCTGCGGGACGAATAACGGCGGCCCCTCGGCCGGCACAGGGGGTCCCACCGCCTCGGTAAGCGCGCTGCCGGCAACAGCCTCGCCGGCGTCGACCGTCACACCGTCCCCCGGCGCCTCGCCGTCGTCGGACGCTTCACCGGCAGCCTCAGGCGCTTCACCCGCGTCAAACGGTGCGGTAAAAACTTTTACCGCCAAGGTGACGGCGAAAAGCGGCAGCGTCCTGACGATTGACGTTCCGAACGATTCCTTTCAGACAAACGGGTCGCCGTCCCCGGCAGGAACGGGCGTTACCACAAATCTGCCCTTGACGGTGCCGGACTCCGCCGTCATTACGCTGGCGTCCGGCAAGACGGGTACGATCGGGGACATCAAGGTCGGAGATACGCTGTCGGTGACGATGAACGGCTCGGACGTCTCGGCGGTTACAGTAAACAGCTGAAAGAAAACAACGGGGGTAACGACAGCACGTTACCCCTTTTCTTTGTTTTAACGAAACCGGCCAAATTTGGAATTATACCGCGCCAGTTTTTACATAAACATGATTACACATTTAACAAATCGCCTCTATCATGACAGCGAGGAAGTAATAATGATACATGGGATTATTGATATCGGTGCCAATTCCATCCGTCTGACGCTGTATGAGGTGGATAACGGCGACATAAGGCTTATCCTGAGCAAGAAATCCGTGGCGGGCCTGGCCGGTTATGTGGAATCGGATATCCTGCAGCCGAAGGGGATACAGAAGGCCTGCGACGTTTTGAATAATTTCAAGGACGTGCTGTCAAGCTTCGGGATCGGGCAGGTTGACGTCTTTGCCACCGCGTCGCTGCGGAATATCGCCAATTCTCAGGCAGCCACCGGCGAGATAGAGGCCCGTACGGGCCTGCCGATCCGGCTGCTCTCCGGTGAGGAGGAGGCCAGACTCGGTTATCTCGGGGCGTCCCGGTCCGCCGCTATGAGCTCGGGCCTTTTTGCGGATATCGGCGGCGGGAGCACAGAGCTTGTCACCTTTGAAAACGGCGCTGTCCTGCGGGCGCTCAGCCTGCCGTACGGCTCGCTGAACCTGTCGCTGAAGTATGTCAAGGGGATCACGCCGCATAAGAGCAACATCCTGAGCATGAAGCAGGAGCTCCGGCGGGAGCTGAAGCGGACAAAGCTCTTCGATCTCAGCGGGCGCCTTGACCTCTGCGCCTCTGGCGGCACCGCCCGCGCCGCGCGTAAAATCTATAACGACATCTATGAGCTGCCGGGCGACAACGATATCCTCGAGTTTGAGAAATTTTCCGGCATACTTGTCAAATATAACGATGAACGGCGGGATATCACAAGGCGCCTCAAGCAGCTGGTGCCCGACAGGATTCATACGATAATACCCGGCATTGTCATACTCCAGACGCTGGGGACAATGTGCCAGAGCCAGTTTATCTCCGTCGTCGCCACCGGCATCCGCGAGGGGTATCTCGTCGAGCATGTGCTTCCCGCCCCGCGGCAGTCCCCGGCGCCATAAACCATCCGACAGCATGAAAGACCGGAAACGGTCTTTTTTTTGTTCCCGTCCGCGGCTTGGGCGGCTGACGACTTTCCCTTGCGATTTCACCGGCAAAGCGGTATGATGTGGACATAATCGCACCGGAGTATTCCGGGCAATATAACGAGTAAGGGGGAAATCGAAAATGGCAGAAGAGAATACTTTTATTATGCTGAAACCCGACTGCATGAAAAGGGGCCTCGTCGGCGAGATCATCACAAGGATTGAGCGCAAGGGCTACAGGATTGTCGACGCCAAAATGATGAAGCTCTCCGCGTCGTTTCTGTATGAGCATTACGCCCATCTGGCCGATCAGCCCTTTTTCCCGCTGATTTTGAATCATATGCTGTCGGGTCCCGTTTTCGGGATGATCGTCCGGGGGGAGAACGCCGTCCTCGGTATGCGGCATCTCGTCGGCGCGACGAAATTTGAGGACGCGCAGCCGGGCTCCATCCGCGGCGATTACGCACTGAGCACCGTCAACAACCTGATCCACTGCTCGGATTCGGTCGAAACAGGAGAAACGGAGATCAAGCGCTTTTTCGGCACCGGCGCCCCCGCATAGTACTTCAGAGAACGCCCCTCCAATAAATGCGATCCCCCGCCTGCCCGGCGGGGGATATTTTATATAAGGCCTTACCCCTTCAGGCAATCGAGAAAGTGCAGAATCTCGTAGGATAAAATGAGATGCATCCGCACGTGCTGGTCGCTCAGGTCGGCGCTGATGATTTCGGAGATTTTGTTCAGGCGGTAAATGAGCGTGGAGCGATGGATATTCAGCTGCTTGGACGAGAGGAGCAGGCTTTTCTCGTTGAGCAGATAGACGTAGAGGCAGTAGAAATAATTGTTGCCTGTCTGCCTGTCGTACTCGTGCAGCCTGAGTGCCGAGGCATGGCAGAGCACCCCCACGTTAAACGTCTCGTCGCAGAGGCTGATCATGTGGGGCATGATATAGTCCTCGTAACGGAAGAGGTTTTTCTGTCTGTCGATCATGCCGCCGAGCTCGATGGCGGCGCCGGCCAGCTTGTACTGCTCGTAGAGACGGGAAAAATCCTTGAACATCATGCTGACCCCGCAGATGAAATTGCGCTTGACCAGAAAGTCCTCCAGCTGTACAAACGCCTCGGGCAGCGCGTCCCGGCACAGGCGCGTGTTGACCACGAGCGCCAGCACGTCGCCCACCGAGAGCAGGACGCTGCCGGGGAACATGTTCTTCATAAGCTCACCGCTGTATTTGACGGTGCCGCCCGTGATGTCCTGCGGGTCGGGCATGATTTTAAATATGTAATAGTCGTCGTCGATTTTCCAGCTGATCTGAGACAGGCTGTGCATGATGAAGCTGACCTCAAAATCCGTGTCCTTGAGCATGTCGATCATGAAGCGGCTCATGTAGCCGGCCTTGACGTACCGCGCGTAATTTTCCTTCCCGACGGCCGCGGTGAGCACCTCGGCGACATATTTGAGGAGGCTCAGCTGGTTTTCCGAGACCTTGCTGTAAAGCTGCCGGACGCCGACAGAGCCGACTTTTTCGCTCTTGTCGTAAATGATGACGCTCAGAAAGGGCGGTATGGATTCAAGATTCACCAGCTGGGCGTCCCTGCCCAGCTGGTCCAGCTTTTTCAGGGAGTTGACCACCTCGACGCCGACGTAGCCTGTTGCCGCGAGATTGTTCCACTCGGCGTCGATGAGGTTCGAGCTGCAGGAAATCAGCTTCTGCGCCGCGTCGATGATGTAGACGGGATTGTCGAAAAACCGGGTGCAGATGTCGAGGATAGGCTGCAGCTCCTTCTCCTGCAGCACCGCGTTCACAAGCTCTGAATCGATCTGGTTGTAGTAGTCGAAAATATCCTGCACCCGGTTGTGCGCCTCAATAACGCTGACGCCCTCGAGCACCATCACGTTATACATGTTGGCTTCCACCAGGGGCCGGACGTCCCCCTTGCCGACGCAGATCATATTTTCCGGCAGGGCGCCGTGCCGGAGGGCCAGAATGTCGCTCGTCTTTCCGATATAGACGGCGGAGCGGTCAAACCGTGATATTTTCGGCGTCAAAAGGCGCGCGCTCAGCAACTCCCGGCTGTCGCTCGCGATGTGGAGCGCCGCGTTTTGAGGCATCCGGCAATAAATGATCTGCAGGTTGATTTTCATACAGTTCCCCCTGTTCGACCGAAATGTTGGTTTTTCATACTCTTCGTACTTATAGCAAATATCAAAAAGCGAGAGCTGCCGGGGTGACTTTATATATATAATACCAAATTCATGATATACGGTCTTCGTATCAGGCGTATTATAAATGGAAAATAATCGGTACTGCAAATTCTAATATGGATGGATTTTGCGGAAAATCCATCGGATATCATACGCGGCGTACAACGGCGGGGGTTTTATTTTTATCAATCAATACGATGACTTGATAGTCCCCATATGTTACCTTAGTATCATCAGTATGCACGAGGGAATCCCTGTTTGGCAAGTCTGTTCTGTGGCATTTCACAAAAATGAATTGAAAGAAGGTAAAAAATGAAAACAGCAAGGAAAATTCTCTCCGCCATATTCGCTGTCCTCATGATCGCGGCGCTCCTGGTAGCCTGCAGCACCACAAGCGGCAGTCCGGCGTCCTCCGTCTCGCCTTCCGCGTCTGAGGCATCGCCTTCCGCAGACGCCGCATCGCCTTCCGCCGGTGCCGAGGATACCATCGGTTATCTGACAGACAGGTTCGACCATTCTTCGAGAGCGCCGTTCAGAATCGCTTACCTGTGCAACGATATTTCCTGGGCCTGGAACGCCGCCATTTCCGACGCGCTTGAAAAGCTCGGCAAGGTGCTCAACTATGAGTATACGCCCTACTCCGCCAGCGGCGACCACGACGCCTACATCAACGAGATCACGACGCTTGCCGACCAGGGCGTGCAGGGCTTTATCGTGGGTATTGACGACACGCTGGGCGGGCGCGTTTTTGAAGTGTGCTCGGAGCTGAAGGTCGCATTTATCGCCGAATCCACGCCGTTTCATGACGACAGCGGGAAAAATATCTGGCTGAGCGTCCAGCAGGACCAGTACAACAACGGCGCGACGGCCACGCAGTGGCTCATCGACAACTACAAAAACTACTGGAAGGAGCCGGTCGACCCCGCGGCGCTTGGCCTGGTCGTTCTCAATTACTCCATTGTGTCCGGCATCAACGAGCGTGAGCCCGGCGCCAAAGACACATTCCTGAAAGCCTTTCCCGGGGCAAAGGACAACTACTTCCTGGGCGATCTGGTATCCATGGGGAGTGCGGGCTTTTCCATGCAAGGGGGGAGCGACATGACCTCTTCCATCGTCTCCGCGCACCCCGAGATCAAAAAATGGTTCGTGGTCGGCCTTGTGGACGACTGGTCCCAGGGCGCGGCCCGTGCGGCTGAAACGCTGGGCAAAACGGATGATATTCTGATCAGCAGCGTCCAGGCCGACGCCTTTATGAACGAGATGAAAACCGGGAATACGGACAGCTGCTATGTGGCGGCGTGCGCCGTCTCCTCGTCGGAATTCGCCGTGGACCTGGCCTGCGGCGTCGTGGCGCTCCTGGAGGGCAGGGCCACGGCCCAGACGCTCTGGCCTGAATGGCAGCTCGACGGCTACGCCACCATAAAGGTGCGGGGGATCATGATCACAAAGGCTACATATCAGGACTTTGCCGACAAGCATACGATAGAGGCGCTCGTCGCCGCGGCGAAGGGCTGACCGTTCCGCAGAAGGGCCGGCAGTAAAAACGGCGGTTTAATGAAATTTAAATCGTAATTTAATATAATTTTTCATAATAATTAAAGAGAAATTGCTATGATATACGCATAGCAATTTCTCTTTGATCTTTGGCGGCGGCGCCGCAAGACGGTTTTGAAGCCCGCCGGTGCTTTATGGAGGTTAATAATATTATCCAAATTGAGATTGATAAATTAATAAATCATGGTAAAATTAACATGGTTTTGTATATCTTTGATTATATTATTTGGCCTGATGATGTCGGATAATAATGATGGGCATATTCTGACCTGCTTCCCGGAAACTCAAGTACCTCAAGGGAGAACATGAATGAGCAGAAAGATGAAGCTGCAGCTCATACTCGGCGTGCTGATCACAGCTGTTGTCATATATTTTTCGTATGTCGTCGTCAAAAGCCTTAACATAAACGTGATTTTCCGTTCGGATATCAACTGGTGGCTGGTGATTGTCTCCGTCGGCATTTATATGTATTCCAATTACGTCCGGGGCCTGGCCTATTCCAAAGGCATCACCCCCGATATGGACGATATGACGGCGCTGGAGGTCATCGGCATCGGGCACGCGCTGAACATGGTCCTGCCGCTGCATGCGGGGGAGGGGATAAGACTGGCTTTTTTCCCGGCGGGCTACTCTGTCCTGCGCCGGACAAAGCTGGCCATCATTTCATCCCTGTCCGACGCGGTCGTCGTCATCATCATCACCGCGCTGACCGTACCGTTCGCGCGCTTTACCGACAAGACGCTGCTGAAGGCCATGTGGATTCTGCTTTTCGTCTGCGTCGGCGGTTTGCTGGTTGCCACGGTTTTGATCATTCTGGTGGAGCGCATCAGAAACTATGTGAAAGAATTTCTGAATATTTCCCTGCTGAAAATGCTCATGTGGGTGGCGCTCTCCTGGGTTATCCTCATCGCGGCCTTCTGGCTGGGGCTTGTGGCTTTCGGCTTCAGCATGACCGGTTCCGTCCAGATGGCCCTGGCCGTTTTTGTGGCGACGAATATCGTCAACCTGATCCCGGCGTCCCCGGGGGCCATCGGCCTTTTTGAGTATGGGACTGTTGTCGGCCTGGGCGGGCTCGGCGTGGAGAAAAGCGTGGCGCTGTCGGCAAGCCTCCTGCTGCATGTCATCCAATACGCCGCGCTGCTGCCGATGGGGGCGGCGCTTTATATCAAGGCCATTCACGGAAAATACGGCGACGCCGTCAAAAAGGCCCGACTGAAAAGCGGCGACGGTACGCCTCCCGCCGCCGCCAACGCCTCAAACACGACCGATACGACCCATACGGGCAAGGAAGACTGAGGGCCGGACACGCAAAACAGAAAAAGATTCTTCGGGGCCCAGGCCCCTCGGAATGACGGCAATGTCATTCCGAGCCGAAAGGCGAAGAATCTTTTGAGGTTTTACGCAGCCTCTGCCGCCGTTATTCCGGTTCCTCCGCCGGCGCGCTTTCCGCTATGAGCAGGTTATAAAAACCCGCCCGCGTCACGCCCATGTACGGGAAGAGCCAGACGGAAAACAGCCGCAGCACCACCATGGCCCGGACGGCAACGTCGACAAAATACCAGCCCAGAAAGGACAAATCCAGAAAGAACAGCTCCGTTTTATAGCCGTCCATCATGCGCTTGGACGCCCGGATGCACTCCAGGGGTCCTGCCTCCCGGTTGTCCAGCAGGATGTAAAACGCCAGCCGGTACCGGTAGTAGGCGGCAATGCCCGGCAGGAGAAAAAGGAGAGACCACAGGGAGATAAAAACGAGCTGCAGAATTTCAAGCCAGATAATCTTCAGGAAAAGGCCGAAACCATCAAAGATAGTTCCGGATTCCGCTTCCTCGTTCCGGCTGATTTTCAGGCAGTAGCCCATATACCCCACGTCAAGGACCAGCTTGACGGCCAGTATGGCGAGGATCAGGATGCCGGCGGCCAGGGGGAGGGACGGCAGGACGGCAAGCAGCTCGCCGTACGTGGGGAGCGGCGTGACGAGCAGGATGCGCTGCAGGCCGGCCAAAAACTTGTCATAACCGGCCAGGGCGGAGACGAGGCCGATGAGTATCGTGAATATTGCGATGTACAGGGCGGCCACAAGGAAGACGCTCGGCTTTTTGCCGCTCATGCTTTGCCGTGCCGAGATCTTCAGCGCTTCTCTGTCTATCATGCCTCTTATCCTCTCCTTTGCTGCTCCCTGATATTTTATCATCCTGCCATGCATTTTTAAACAATTAATTGCGCCGCGCTTTGTTTTTTGGAAAAATATCATAATTACAGCTTGACTTGTCTAACTATACGTTGTATCATTTATGTATAAAACTTACTTGCAACACTATATATAGTGGTCGGTTGGTTTCTAGTTTAAAGGGGTGTGGAAGATGCCTGTGATAAGCATTAAGAAGAGGGACGGCAGGACTGTCCTGTTTGACGTTGATAAAATAGCGGAGGCCATCAAAAAAGCGTTTGACGCCACCTACAGGCCGGACAACGGCGATACCGCGGCGGCACTGGCCCGCGAGGTGCTGTCCATCCTCGAGCTCGAGGGGAACGAGGTGCCGGATGTCGAGCATATCCAGGACATCGTCGAAAAGGTCCTGATGGACAACGGCTATATCTCGACGGCCAAGGCGTATATCCTTTACAGGGACCAGCGCAACCGCCGCCGCCAGATGAATACCCGTCTGATGCAGACATTTAATGAAATCACATATGCCGACGCGCGCGACAGCGACGTCAAGCGCGAGAACGCGAATATTGACGGCGACACGGCGATGGGCGTCATGCTGAAATACGGCTCCGAGGGCGCCAAGCAGTTCTACAACATGTTTGTGCTGAATCCCGATCATTCCAAAGCGCATCAGGAGGGTGACATCCACATTCATGACCTGGATTTTCTGACGCTGACGACAACCTGCACGCAGATCGACATCAAGAGGCTGTTCAAGGGCGGTTTTTCCACGGGGCACGGCACGCTGCGCGAGCCCAACGACATCGCGTCGTATTCGGCGCTGGCCTGCATTGCCATCCAGTCCAACCAGAACGACCAGCACGGCGGGCAGAGCATCGTCAATTTTGATTACGGCATGGCCGACGGAGTGCGCAAGACCTTCGTCCGCCTGTACCGGCAGAACCTGGCCAAGGCCATCATGCTCTGGAAGGGCCTCGAGGACGATATCGAGGCCGATATCAGGGATATGATCGCCGGCATCACTGAAAGAACCGGCCTGAAGCCGACGCTGGAGAACAACGCGGCGTATCTTGCCGAGGAGCTGCCGCTGATCACCGAAAGATTCGGGGACGAGGAGGGCGCCCAAAACACGCAGAGGCTGGCGCTGCACTATGCGGCCAAGGAGACCGACAGGGCCACATACCAGGCCATGGAGGCGTTTATCCACAACCTCAATACGATGCACTCCCGTGCTGGCGCCCAGACGCCGTTTTCCTCCATCAACTACGGCATGGACACGACGCCCGAAGGACGCATGGTCATGAAAAACGTCATGCTGGCCACCGAGGCCGGTCTGGGCGGCGGCGAGACGCCGATTTTCCCCATCCAGATTTTCAGGGTCAAGGACGGCATCAACTTAAATCCCGGCGAGCCGAATTACGATCTGTTCAAGCTGGCCTGCCGCTGTTCGGCAAAGCGCCTGTTCCCCAACTTCTCCTTCCAGGACGCGCCGTTTAATCTGAAATACTACAAGGAAGGCGATCCGGATACCGAGATTGCGTATATGGGCTGCCGGACGCGCGTCGTGGCCAACGTGTACGACCCGACCCGCGAAATCTGCCCCCGGCGCGGCAACCTGTCGTTTACCTCCGTCAACCTGCCGCGCCTGGCCATCAAGGCCAAAGGGGATATCCAGCGGTTTTTCGAGGATCTGGACCACATGCTGGATCTGGTCATCGACCAGCTTCTGGAGCGCTTTGAGATACAGTGCCGCAAGCATGTCTACAACTATCCGTTTTTGATGGGCCAGGGCGTATGGCTCGACAGCGAGAAGCTGGACTGGAACGACGAGGTCCGCGAGGTCCTGAAGCACGGCACCTTGTCCGTGGGCTTTATCGGCCTGGCGGAGACGCTGGTGTCGCTCATAGGCGAGCACCACGGCCAGAGCGAGCGGGCCCAGAATCTGGGGCTCGAGATCATCAGCCATATGCGCGCCCGCTGCGACGCCGAGAGCCAGAAGAGAAAGCTCAACTTTACGCTGATCGGCACCCCGGCCGAAGGGCTTTCGGGCCGGTTTGTCAAGATCGACAAGAAGAAATACGGCATTATTCCCGGTGTTACAGATAGAGACTATTATACAAACAGCTTCCATATTCCTGTTTATTTCCCGATCAGCGCTTTTGAAAAGATCAGGCTCGAGGCGCCGTATCACGCGCTGACCAACGCCGGTCATATCAGCTATATCGAGATGGACGGAGACCCGCTGGAGAATCTGGAGGCCTTTGAAAAGGTCATCCGCTACATGCAGAAGTGCGGCGTGGGCTACGGCTCGGTCAACCACCCGGTGGACCGCGACCCCATCTGCGGCTACACCGGCATCATCAAGGACGAATGCCCTCACTGCGGCCGGAAGGAAAACGACGGGGAGCAGGGCTTTGAGCGCATCCGCCGGATCACGGGTTACCTCGTCGGCACGCTCGACCGGTTCAACAACGGCAAACGCGCGGAGGAGGCCGACAGAGTCAAGCACGGCTGCGGCGCGAGCGCGAATTAGTTAGATTGGAAACATAAATCGAATGGCGGGGCGGGGGGAAAACTCCCGCCGCCTTTCTCGTAGGGGCCGCCGGAACATATTAAAGGAGAGATTTTTATGCGCATCGCCGGCCTCGTACAGGATTCGATCGTTGACGGTCCCGGCCTTCGGTTCGCCGTTTTTACGCAGGGCTGCCCGCATCATTGCGAGGGGTGCCACAATCCCGAAACCCACGACCCGAGCGGCGGCAGCGAAACGCCGGTGGCCGACGTTATCAGGCAGCTGCTCGGAAATCCGCTGACGGACGGCGTGACGCTGACCGGCGGGGAGCCCTTCGCCCAGCCCGGCGCGTGCGCGGAGATCGCCGGGGCGGCCAGGAACGCCGGCCTGAACGTCTGGGCGTATTCGGGCTATACCTTCGAGGAGCTCCTCGCCTCGGCGGACCCCGACATCCGGCGGCTGCTGGAGCGCGTCGATGTGCTGGTGGACGGGCGGTTTGTCCTAAAGGAGCGCAGCCTGAATCTCCATTGGCGCGGCAGCAGGAACCAGCGCATCGTCGACGTCCCCAAAAGCCTGGCGGCAGGCAACGCTGTAATAATTGAATAGAAGTTCAGTTTATTAAGCTGCTGTAAAAATCGGCAGGGGCGGGGGCCTCTGCCGATTTGCTTTGCAAAAAATCTGTCGTCCGTCTTGACAAACTAACAGTTGTTAGTTACACTTGAACTAACAACTGTTAGTTTGGAGAAATGACCGATGAATGAAAGCCCCGCGCAGTACCCGGAAAAGGCGGCGCCGCTCACAACGAGAGAAAAGATCCTGGCGGAAGCGCTGGACCTCTTTTCCGTGAGGGGATACGACGCCGTGTCGGTGCGCGACATCGCCGGCGCCGTCGGCATTAAGGAATCCTCGCTTTATAACCACTTCAAAAACAAGCAGGATATCTTTGATTCGATCGTCAGGGAGTATTCCGGGCGGTGGGAGGAGATATTCAGCAGCCTGAGCCTGACCGGGGCCGACCGGCAGATTGTGGTGGACGAGAGAACGGTCGCAATGTACAAAAATATGACAAACGCGCAGTTTGCAGCGATTGCCGGGGCGATCTTCGATTATTACATGACGGATGCGCTGAACGTCAAGCTCCGGCGGATGCTGACCATCGAGCAGTACGGGAATGAGGATATCCGTGCCCTTTTCAGGCGCATCTCATTTGACGACAGCATCGATTTCCAGTCCCGGCTTTTCGCGGCGCTGATGGACGCGGGCTGTTTTGTCCGGGCGGACCCGTATATTCTCGCCCTGGAATTTTTCTCCCCGATCTTTTTGATCTTCTATAAATACGATAACGACCCCGAAAGCCTGGCGCGGGCGAAGGCGCTGTTTTCACGCCATATCGGCAGCTTCACCGCCACGTACGGCAAGACTCCGGAAAAAGAGGAGGGCGCGCAATGAAAATCACAGTTATCAACGGCAGCATGCGGCACGGCAGCACCTGGCACTGTATGGAGGCCGTCCGGCAGGAGCTCGGGAAGTACGATACCGTTCAAATGACGGAATTTTTTCTGCCGGGAGATATGCCGTATTTCTGCAGCGGCTGCTATTCCTGCTTCTACAACGGGGAAAGCACCTGTCCCCATGCGTCCGCCACGGAGCCGATCGCCCGGGCCATTCTGGAAGCGGACCTCGTCGTCCTACTGTCTCCCGTTTACGGGTTCGACGTGTCGGGACAGATGAAGGCGCTGATCGACCATCTGTGTTATATGTGGATGAGCCACCGGCCCGACCCGAGGATGTTCAATAAAATCGGCCTGACGATCACAACGACGGCGGGCGCCGGTCTCGCCCATACCACAAAGACGCTGCGGAACAGCCTGACCTTTTGGGGCGTAAAGAAAACGTTTTCACTGAAATACCGCGCCGCCGCGACAAAGTGGGACGAGGTTCCGGCAAAAAAGCAGATAAAAATCCGCAGGGACGCCGCCAGGAGCGCCGCGCGTATCGCCAGGGCCGTCAAAAATGTAAAAAAGCTTCCGAATCCGCTGTTCAGAAGCTTCATGTTTAAGATGATGGCCGGGGCGCAGAAGAAAAACGACTGGAATCCCGTCGACCGGAAGCATTGGGAGTCGCAAGGCTGGCTCAGCGGTGCCCGGCCGTTCTGACCGCCGCTTTTTCTCCGCCGTGCCGGGATAGATATTTCTCGAAACAGGCCGCTTCCGACCTGTTTTCATAAATGCCGTAATTCGGTATCTCCAGATAGCCGTTCCGCCGGTAAAAGGCGACGGCTTTTTTGTTGCTGCGCCGTGTTTCAAGCCGGAGGACTGCGTATCCCATCCGGGCCGCCCCAGCCTCCAAATAGGCGAGAATTTTTGAACCGACACCGGAGGATTGAGCCCGGGCGTACATCCGTTTGAGCTCCGCGGCATGAGCGTCCAAAGGCCGGAAACCGCCGCAGCCAACGGCGTTTCCGCTGAGATCGCGCGCGACGGCAAAAAGGGATCGGGCCTGCAGAAAATCCTCAACCCGGATCGAGTGTCTGCCGCTGCTGCCCGTCATGGCCTGCAGACAGTCCGAGAGCTCCTTCATCAAAGCGGACGCGTCCTTTGAGCGCGGATCTTCAGCCTTGACGGTGATATTTTCAGGCATGCCGGCATATCCCCGTGGGTCAGACTCGTAGAGCATGATGCACGTCCTTTTAATTACTACACCAGGTTGGCGTCCGACAATTCGTCGTAGATATAAATCATGTCCTTCATTATTTTGGACCGGTAGAGCGCCGTGTCGGTATTTTTCAGGAGCTGCGCCGTCGTCATCCCCGGCGCGCGGAGGGCGATGCCGAAGCTGGCTGTCAGGGGCAGGTTCTGTGAAAGCTCCTCCGTGCCCTTCCTGTAGTCCGCCTGTATTTTGCGGCAGATCGCCAGCACCCCGTCCAGGGGTTTGCTTTTAAAGAGGATGCAGAATTCGTCCCCGCCAAAGCGAAAGGCCCCGGCGCCGTCGACATCTGCGGCCAAAATAGCGCCGAACGCCCTCAGGCACCTGTCTCCGGCGTCGTGGCCCCAGGTATCGTTGAGGAGCTTGAAATTGTCAAGGTCGATCATGACGAAAATATACGGGTTGTCCGATTTATCCTTCTCCATGGACTCAAACGCCGTCCGCAGGGCCGTCCTGTTTCCAACGCCCGTCAATTCATCGGTCAGCGTTTTCAGGCGCAGCTGGCGGCGCTCGATCTCCTTTTGTATGCCGGCGGAGTTTTTCGCCTTTTCAAAATAGATCACGACAAGGCACACGGCGAAAAACACGCACAGAATGACGACGGAAGCGAGGAAATCGCTGAGAATAAACACGTCCCCATAATCGTGCGTGACGTCGGGGTCCCACCGGACGAAAAGCCCGGAGATGATCCTGGCCGCCAGGGATGCGACCGCCGTCACCGCCGTCAGGAGGTAATTGCCGTACACCACGGTGAGGACGACGGGGAGGGTAAAGGCGAGATACAGCGAATAAAATATGCTGTGCACCGAATAAAAAATAAAGCACAGGACTACCGGACACAGGGAGACGATATAGATTCTGGCGGTGTGCGTCAGGCGCGGCGAACGCGTTGCCCACCACCCGAGAGCGATCAAAACGGCGTTGATCGACAGCGGGGCAAGGATATATTTCGCGGCATAAAACAGAAAGCCGAGCCGGACGTCCCCCGTGTTATATATAGCGACGCCGAACAGACATTCCATAAAGAAAGCGGTCAGCACCAGAACAACGGACGTTTTGAAATGCAGCTTCAGCCACTTGGCATCGATGCGCCGGTATTCCGCCTCAATTTCGGAAATCAACGTATTCTCAGGCATGATTTTTCTCTACCACCCAAAACGCATGTACGGCACTACTATAGCACCCGCGGGGGCCCAAGTCCAGAAGCTGGATAAATTAGCAGAAAAAACTTTTTTCGGTGCGCTCTCCCGGCTAACGCTGCGCGGCGTTCAAAACAAGCAAAATGAAAAGGACGGCGGCGATATAGAAATCCGTCACCATAGCGAATGACTCTTGTTCAGCGGTTTTTGTTCTGAATATGTGCAGCAGGCCGGCCAAAGCGAAAAACAGGCCCCCCGCCATACCCGCGGCAAATCGGAACGAGGGAAAAAACAGCGACAGTATCCCGATAACCCCGAAGCAGATATTGGCAAGGCCCAGCTCCCGGATAACGGGGTAGCATTTCTCATTATCGATCTCGAAAATCACCTTGGCCGTGAACTCGGGCTGCAAGGCCTGCTTTAAGCCCGATGAAAACAACCTTAAGCCGACACCGGAAAAGACGAACCATTTTAAAAGAGTGCCGGCCAGGGCGGCGGTATGCAAAAAGACTTTAATTTCAACGGCGGCGGCGATGACCGGAAGCAAGAGAAAAAACACGACGACGGATATTTCGTATAAACCTATCTTTTTTATTTTCATATTTTTATCACCAGCATAACTTCTGCCGTTACTTTTCGTCGGGAAGGTCAAGCGCCGCCGGGTCGCCTTCCCGGGGGAAGAGCTCCCAGGTGTCGACGGTGCCGTCAAATTCGGCGATGTCCGTGAGCTTCAGCTTCATATACCTGGCCGACGCGGTGACGGCGGTGGTGCCGTCCGGGAGAATAAGCCGCCCTTCGCCGGAGAAGAGCCGGCTCCTGTTTTCGGTGATCCTTCCGATGACGAGGAGCGGGACGTCGTACGGCACCGGCTTTTTAAAGCGCGTCGTGATCTCCACCGTCACGCCCCATGTTTCCGGTTCCGTAATATTGATCGCCCGGCCGATCGTCTCGTCCAAAAGCGCCGTGCTGACGCCGCCGTGCACCCGGCCCGGATAGCTTTGGTGAAAAGGGTGGGCGACGGCGGTGGCCGCCAGCGTTCCGTCCTCCAGCTCGTAGAATTCCGTTTTGAGCCCCTCGTTGTTATCAACGCCGCAGACGAAGCAGCGCCTGGCGTTGTTCTGTTTTTTGAGGATTTTCAGTTTCATGGCTTTCCCCCTGCGGTGACGATTGCCGCCCGGCCGGTTAGTTCCCCGGATATGTGTCAAACTCCTGAACCGTGCCGTTAAACACGTTCATGTCGATGTACTTTTCCGCGCCCTTATATCCCTCCAGCGTCGCCTTGTCCGTGTACTGCCAAAAGGCCCAGTCGTGTCGGCCAAGGAAGGGCTTCATAACGGTGTTTCTGATCCAGATGTCGTAGCCGTTAAAGGCGCCGGCGATGTAAAGCAGGTATGATTTTTCGTTGGCATAGATGATCGGCCGGACGCCGTAATAATTTTCGAGCTTGCCGAGCAGCAGAGACAGCTCCCGCCGCGTCGGCTTTTTGCCGGGCGGATTGGCGCTTTTGTCGCCGTAAAACTCCAGGTCGATGACGGGGGGGAGCATATTCTCCGTGCGCGGGACGGTGGCGATGAAATTGTCCGCCTGCGTGCTGCCGCTGCTGTCATAGCTGAAAAAATGATACGCGCCGACGCGCAGGCCCGCGCCGATGGCCGCCTCGAAATTCTTTTTGAAATACGGGTCGGTATGTCCGCTGCCCTCCGTCGCCTTTATAAAGGCGAAGCGGATATCCTGCCGGCCCAGGGCGCCCCAATCGATGTCGCCCTGATAGGAGGAGACGTCGACGCCTTTGACGGGATAATCCTTATACGAAAAATAGTCCAGCCGCAGGTCGCGCAGATAGAGCGTCGACGCGATGGCCAGGCTTAATATGACAAGAACTGCAGCACCAAAAATTTTCTTCATAAGCTCTCCATGACGTTCGGATACATGTACCCAAGAGTACCACCAAGCGGCCCAAAAGTCCAGTAAAGATGTCCGGGACGCGGCGTGATTTGATACTTGACGGATGCATAACGGCGCTATAAGCTGAATATGTAAAGGACAGGCAGTTTCGGAAGAAAGCCTGAAAAAACATAGGAGGCGCAAACCATGAAGCATCGGTATCTGATCAATTTGCTCGACCCGGAATGCTACCTGAGCGTCAGCCAGATGTTTAACCCCGAGACAGGCGCCCTGGAGGAAGACCAACGCATCATCAGCCTGCCGGAAGGCCCGCACCAGATGCTTGATTTCGTCGACACCATCATGTACGGCACGGCGCGTTACCATGAGCACTCTGTCGGCTGGGAGACGTTCTTCATCACCACGGGTTGCTGCGACCTGACCGTCCGTGGCAAGACCTGCCGGCTGGTGCCCGGCGATATCATCCACATCCAGCCCTGGATGGGGCACCAGATGTCCTTCCCCGAGCCCACCGTTTATAGGGGAATTTTCCACGACCTCAACATGTCCGGCACGCTCCGGGGCCTTGCGTACATCCGCGAGGTCAACCCAAAGCAATTGGAGGGGCTGGCGTCTTTCCAGCGATACCTCATGCGGGCCGACAATATCATCCGGGAAACGCCCCTCAGCGTCTGCGTTCCCAAGGAGGAAGTTCCGGAGGCGCGTACGCCTGACAGGCCCCTGAGCGTCTTTGAGTTCGAGGGGATCACACTGAAGCAATATACGGGCCGCTGGGAAAACAACGGGCTCACGGAACTGTGGAAGGCGGAAATGGACGACGGCTTCACCGCCCGGTTTTATGAGGACGACCCCAATACGGACCTTTTCTACATCGTCGAGGGCAGCGTCGGGTTCTCCGTGGCCGGCGAGGAGTTCACGGCCACCCGCGATTGTCTTGTCAAGATTCCCGGCTATGCCCCGCGAGCCTTTACCGCGCAAGGGAGGGCCGTCATGTTCGACCTTGCGGGTATCACCCACTGGCTCGACCTCTTTGAGGACTATACATCAATAAAAGCAAACGCCCCCGAGCGCCTGGGCGATAAGGACGGGATGGCCGCGCTGAAGGCAAAGTACAACTGCCAGATAGCATCGTTCGGCATAAAGGAATAGCGGTGCCGTCCGGACGGATGCTTTACAAAAAATTAACAGAGATTCCATCAGGTATTATAAATTGTCTGATAATATGATAACCTATAAAATAACAGGCAGGGTGAACGTATGATCGAATCAAAGTCGTGGGACTGGTCCAAAAATACCGAGGACAGATGGCTCAAGCCGGCCACGGACGCCTACTATCTGAGCGAGCGGTGGAAAGAGCGGGGCTTCAAGTCGTTTCTCGACCTGGGCTGCGGCATGGGGCGGCACACGCTCTTTTTCGCGCGCCGGGGCTTTTCAGCGGACGCCGTGGACCTGTCGGAGTATGCCGTGCATTACGTCCGTGACAGCGCGGCGGCGGAAAATCTGCCGGTCGGCGTTCAGCAATGCGACATGCTGAACCTGCCGTTTGGGGACGCCGGCTTCGACTGCGTGATGGCCTATAACGTCATCTACCACACCGATACGGCCGGCTTTGTCGCCGCGCTCAGCGAAATCACCCGGGTGCTGAAGCCGGGCGGCGAGCTCTACATCACGCTCATCTCCAAAAATTCGCAGTCGTTTCTGAACGCCGCCCCCGAGGCGTATGTGGACGACAACACAGTGCTCCGCAGCGATAACCCGACGGAGCACAATGTGCCGCACTTTTTCGTCGGCGGCGAGGATATCGGCAAGTACTTTACCGGCTATACACTCATAAACCCTCCAGTCGAGCAGAGATTTCACGACAACGACAGAGGCTCCAGCCATTTCGTCATTCTCGCGGAAAAGAAACTCTAACCAGTCTTTTTCGACAGCCAAAGAGCGCCATCGTCCCATGGTGCTCTTTCATCGTGCCAACATCTGCTTACAGAGGGTAAGGCCTCGCAGAGTTTGCCGCCGAAGCGGCAAATAAATTCAAAATTGTCACGCAGGAGGACATGCGCCTCCGGAGTGACTCTTCTCATGTAGCGCGCGGCTGAGCGTGCGGCATGCAATCCCCTTGTCGGATAAAGCCCGAAGGGCTTTATCGACAGCAAAGAGCGCCATCGGAAGATGGCGCTCTTTGGCTGTTGCCGACTTTTTTTGCCGCGGTTATTTTAGGGACAGGAGCGTCCGCTTGACCAGCGTCTTGGCGATCTGCACCTTGTATTTCGTCGCCCGGAGGGGTCTCGCGTCCTCGACGGCGGCGGCGCCGGCCGCCTCGGCCAGCGTTTCGTCGATTACCTTGCCGGCGATGAGCTTTTCCGCCTTTGCCGCCCGGATGGGGCTGGTGGCCACGGCGCCCAGCGCGATGCGCGGGCTGCTGCCCGTGACGACGGCGCAGCCTACGACAGGGAAGTCGATGGACTTGCGGAAAGCAAACTTCATATACGCGCTTTTGCTGCCCGCAGCCGGCGCGGGGACCTGGATCTCCGTGATGATCTCATCCGCGTCCAAAACCGTGTTGCTGGCGACCTTCACGGCGAAGAAGTCCTCCGCGTCGACGGTGCGCCGGCTGGTGACGATTCTGGCGTTCAGCGCGATGAGCGCGGGGGCCACGTCGGAGGGATGGATGGCATGGCAGCCGCAGTTCATGCAGCGCCGCGTCTCGGCGAGGGCTTCCTCCCTTGTGGCGGATGTGGAATCCTCCAGATCGATGCGGCGCTTTTCAACGCTGAGCTCGCGGAGCACCAGCGGCTCGGTGGCCGTGACGCCCTCGGCGTCAAAGGTGAGGGGACCAGGAGCGGCTGTCACGGCGGTATTCGGCACGCCGAGATAGGTGTTCATACCGGCGGCGGCTCTGCGCCCGGCGGCGATGGCAGCGATGGCAAGGCCCGGCCTGACGGCGTCGCCGGCACCAAAAATGCCCTTGCGGGAGGTCATGCCCGTCGCCGCGTCGATATCCAGGAACCCGCGGCGGTTGAGCTGAATCTCGTACTTCTCGCCGAAGTAGGACAGGTCGACCCTCTGGCCGGTGGCCAGCATGATATTCTCCGCCTCGATGATCTTTTTGTCGTTTTCGTCATACTGGGGGTTGAAGTTGCCGCTGGCGTCGATGGTATTGAGGCAGCGCTTGATTTCCATGCCCTTGACAACGCCGTTTTCCTCCACGACCTTCGACAGGCCCCAGCCGGGCATGATGATGATGCCTTCCGCTTCCGCCCTTTCGATTTCCTCGGGGCTCGCGGGCATCTTCTCCCGGCTTTCCAGGCAGGCCAGAGTGACCTTTTTCGCCCCCAGCCGCTTGGCGGACATGGCCACGTCCATGGCGACGTTGCCGCCGCCCATGACGAAGACCTCCTGCCCGAGCTTGCCGTTCATCCACTCCTTGATCTCCACGAGGAAGTCCAGGCCGAAGACGGTGAGCTCCTCGCCGGAGAGACCCATAACGGGACGTTTCCAGGTGCCGGTGGCGTACAGGACGCTGTCATAGCTGCGCTCCAGCTCTTCGGGCATCACATCGGTGCCGACCTTTATCCCGAGCCTGAACTCGACGCCCATCTTCTTATAGATGTCGATGACGCGGCGGACGAGGTCTTTCGGCAGGCGGTAGGCGGGGATGGCGTACATGAGCATGCCGCCGGCTTCCGGCTTGACGTCGAAGACCGTCACCTTATTGCCCGCCTTGCGCATGAAGTAGGCGGCGGACAGGCCGGCGGGGCCGGAGCCCACGATGGCCACCGATTTGCCGGTCTCCGCGGCCGGCGGCGCGTAGTATTTATCGGCGTTTTCGAGGATATAATCACCCAGCGTGCGTTCCACACAGTTGGTCGCGACGCTTTTGTCGGTCTGGTTGCGGTTGCACCCCTTCTGGCAGGGATGAGCGCAGATGCGTCCGGTGATCATCGGCAGGGGATGGCGCTTTAAAAAGATTTGGGCGGCCGCATCCCAATCGCCTTCGCGCAGCTTGGCAAAATAGCCCGGGATATCGGTGCTGTTGGGGCATTCCCTCGTGCAGGGCGTGTCGCAGATCTTCGCCCCGCCGAAGGCGGAGTGGTAGCGGTTGTCGCCCAGAATGGCGAAGCATTCGCTCCCGCCCTTGCGCAGGCAGGGGAAGCGGTTATCCGGCTTGCGGAAGTACCAGCAGCGGGGGAGCTGGGAGATGGTGCCGCCGATGGTGCCCATGTCCCGGAGGTGCGGCGTGGCCACAGCCTTGGCCGCCTGGGCCAGGGCTGTGTATTTTTCCGTGACGGCCGGATTTTCGGCGATGTCGGCCAGGCGCGCCAGCGCGCCGATTTTCAGCGTGCCGCCCTCTTCCCTGATGTAATCGAGGCCGGGGACGGACTTGAGGTTCACCACCGTGGCGGGGTACTCCGGCAGGATGTTGTCCTTGAGGGTGCCCAAAAGATCGGTGCCGCCGGCGATGAGGCTGGACTTTCCGCTGTGAAGGGCGGAGACGGCCTCGTCCAGAGTTTTGGCGTTTATATGGCTGAATGGTTTCATAATCGTGTCACCTTATGCCTTTCCCAGCGCTTTGAGGACTTTATCGGGTGTTGCCGGCGGGTCCACCCAAACGCCGATGGCGTTGTGGATGGCGGTGATGACCAGATGGGTGTTGGCCATCGAGTGGCTGATACCGTTGGCGCCGTAAGCGCCGTTGCCGGAGCGCGTTTCCAGCAGCTCGTGCTCCACTGTGGGCACGTCCATCATCGTCGGTTTCTTGTAATCAATCATGTTGCTGTTGAGCTTGACGCCGGTTCTGGCGTCGTACACGACATCCTCCAGCAGCTGGCTGCCCTGGCTGAAGAACATGACCTGGTCGATCTGGCTTTCCAGCGACGTCGGCCGCAGGGCCTTGCCCGGGTCCACCACCGCGCCGAAGCGGAGAATCTCCACCTCGCCCGTTTCCGTATCCACCGCCACCTCGCAGTATACGGTGTTCATCGTGTCCAGAATATTTCCGCAGCCGCCGACAAGCCAAGCGGAAAGGGGCGGCCGGCCGGAATAGGTCGCCACAAGCTCGCGGTTCGTGGCCTGCGCCAGAGGCGCAGATCTCTCGGGATCGGCTTTTACAAAGATTTTGCCGTCCATAATGTCGAGGTCTTCCGGCTTGCAGCCCTTGAAGGGGCCCGGCTCCGGAAGCGGCATACCCTGGAGCGGCGCCATCAGTATGAGAGGCCAGCTTTCGGCGTACTCAACGGCGGCTTCAAGGATCTGCTTTTTCAGGATGTTGGCGCATTCCTTCATGGCCCAGGAGGACGCGGTGGAGCCGTCCGAGCCGCCGCCGACGGGTGAGAACTTCGCCCGATAGTTGAAATCGACCTTGACGTCCTCATATTCGAGGCCCAGCTCCTCGGCAACGACCATCGCGTTGGGCTCGACCATATAAGCCCCGAAAAGCGGGCCCTGTGTCGGCATGTGCACCACGCCGTCCCGGAATTCCAGCCTGCAGACGTAGCCGGAGACAGAATGCCTCGGGCACATCTGATAGCGGAAACTCATCCCGTGCTTCCGGCCGTCGGGCAGCGTCTTTGCGTTGGAGGGATGCCAGTCCCAGTCCATCATCTTTTTGCCGGCCGCCACGCACGCCTCAAAGCTCGGAACGGGATCCCGGTCGTCCTTGGAGGTCGGGCCGTGGAGGTTCAGGCGGGCCACCTCGATCGGGTCCATCCCCAGCTTTTCCGAGATCATATAAAGGGCAATCGTCACGATGTCCCAGTTAAAGGGCGTGTGCTGGCCGCTGACCCACATCATATGACGGTTCGAGTCGACGATCTCCATGCGCTGGGATATATTCTTGCACTTCAGGGTGTTGTACGGCCCCTGCTTCTGATCGCCCACGTGGCCGAAGCTGGAGCTGCCCCAGGTACCCGCGTCCGAGACGGAAAAGTCGTCGACGGCGGTAATGAGGCCCTCCTTTGTGAAGCCGACCTTCAGGTGCATATAGCGCTGCTTCATAATAACAGAGTCAAACGTCTGCTCCCGCGTCAGAACGCAGCGAACGGGGCGGCCGGTCCTTTTGGCAAGGAGCGGCGTGATCTCCTGGGACCGCCGGAGACCCCAGTCGCAGTACCGCCCGCCCATAAACAGGCCTTCCTGAACCACATTGTCAAGAGGCGTGTCGTACATCTGGCTGATGGGCAGGCGTTCCCGGACGGCGCCTTCGATGTGCAGGACTTCGTCCTCGCCGCTGTAGCTGTCCTTGGACCACCACGCCACCGAACCGGGCGGGTTGGGCACGTGGGACGCGAAAGCAGGCATGTACATGTCGTATTCCATGATGTGGTCGGCCTGCTTGAAGCCTTCCTCGATATCGCCCTGGACGACGTTTGAATAAGCCACGTTGCCCTCTTTCGGCGGGTTGGGCGGGGCGTTCGGGTCGGGCGCGCCGAAGTGCGGCGTCGACCTGTCCTGTGGGCGGATCACCGGGGCGTCCGCTTTCCGGCCCTTTAAGATGTCGACGATGTGCGGCAGCACTTCCCATTCGACGTCCAGCTGCCGGAGCGCTTCCTCACAGAGTTCCTCGGTTTCCGCCACGACGATGACGGCCACCTCCGCGCCCTCCTGGTCGGCGAGGTTGTCCAGCCACGGGCGCGGGGCGCCCCAGTGCTCGCCGTAGCTGACAAGCTTTTTGATATCCTCGTCCTCCCAGGTGAGGATGTCCACGACGCCGGGGATGGCCCTGGCTTTCGCGGTGTCCACGCGGAGGACCCTCGCGTTGGCGTAGGGGCTGCGCAGGAATTTCGCGTGGAGCATGTCCGGGAGTACATAATCAATGCCAAATCTCGCAACGCCTGTTGCGAGGGCATAAGAGAGCACGCCGGGGAGATTGGGCTTCCCGACGACTCTGAAATTTTCTCTTTGTCCGTTGGCGCCGGCTAAGTCTGCCATGCGGTCACGCCTCCTTTGCCATTTTCAGCGCCGCTTCCATGATCGCGGTCGAATGGCGGGGATATGTGCCGCAGATGCAGATATTGCCGGCCAGCGCCTCACGGCACTCGTCCTCGGTGGGATGCGGGTTCTTGTCCAAAAGCGCCTTGGCCGAGATCAGAAAGCCCGGCGTGCAGTAGCCGCACTGCATGGCGTCCCACCGGCAGTAAGCGTCAACCAGAGGCTTCCATTTCGGGTCGGCGGCAATGCCCTCGACGGTCGTGATGGGCTGCCCCTCGCACTCGATGGCCAGCGTCGTGCAGGCGAGGACAGCCCGGCCCGCCATGATCACCGTGCACGAGCCGCAGACGCCGCGGTTGCACATATGCTTGGCGCCGGTAAGGCCGAGCCGGAACTGGAGGGCGCGCTGCAGCGTCCAATGGGGCTCGATCAGCACCTCGCAGTCCTTGCCGTTGATACGAAGCAGAACGATTTCGGGAATGACGCTCTCCGGGTGCTCTTCGGCACAGTGGGCTTTCAAATCCGCGAGGGTCAAAAAAATCCTGCCGCAGGTGGGGCATCGGAATTCCTGCAGCGCCGTCGGTATGGACTTGATCGCCGCGGCCGCCTGGGCCATTGTGGTTTCGTGCGTAAACTGTACTCCGGAGCCTGGGGAGCTGCCGGAAGCGTTTCGTGTCTTTTCTTCCTTCATTCGATTGATCCTTTCTCAGATGGTGCGATTTACTTAACATAATCATAACTGATTACGGGCAATAAATCAATAAAAAGGGCACAAAGCCACGTCGCGGCTTTGTGCCTTTTTTGCATCGTTGTATCTACATTATGTATGGATGATGCAGCCTGTCCTGGTAAATGGAGGGGGCCTGATGTGCCCGCGCCGCTGTACCCGGCGTTACCGGGGGAGGATGCCACGCTTACAGCGTCCCCCGCGCTTCCTTTCCGTCGAGCATCAGGCTGTAACGCTCTGTTTTAAAGCGCAGAACGCAGTAATCGGGGTCGTCGGGCCCGCTGAAATGATTGGCGAGCCCGCCGTACCACATCTCCTTTTTGACCTCCGGATCGGTGACAAGCTCGATCGTCCCCACGAGTGTGATATTGTAATCGTCGCTGAAGCAGACGCTGGCGCGGCGGCATTTTCTGATGCGGCCGGCCTTCGGGCCGTTCAGCCCGGTGCAGAAGGCGACCCAGCTGATTCCCTCCGCCTTTGCCGCGGTAATCGCGGACGCCGTCGGATAGCCGTCCGGGTCAATGAGCGCCAGGACGCAGGACGTCCCTCTGCCCGTATTCTTTTCAACGATTTCCCCGGCCTTGACAATGATTTCCCGATTCATATTCAATCCTCCGCTGACTGACAGATTTACGCGCCGAATGACATTCCCGATAAAAGATCGTTCATTTGCCTCCGTCCGGCGGCGCCAAAGCCCAAAGCCGGCTTTGAATAGTCGAATATAGAATATTCTGTTACTTTCGACTAAATATCGAAATTCAATTATATAATATTACAAATTCCGAAGCGGAGCAACAAACTTTGCCATATTGTATTGCATATCGATATCCGAGGAGGTATAATACTTGTAACAATTTGCAATAACTTGTAACAACTCGGTGGTGTAATATGTTTTCTATTTCCGCAAAAAGGAAAAAGGTAATATTGGCAGGGCTGTTGACATTAGTTTTGATGTTTAACATGAGCGTCTCCCTGCTCGGCACGCCTGCGGAGGCTGTCAGCAAATCGCAGATAAACGCGCTGAAGCAGCAGCAGTCGCAGCTGGCCGAACAAAAGGCGAGCGTTCAAAAGCAGGCGGATGCGCTCAACAGCAAGGTGACCTCCCAGACGGAAAAGCTGAACATCCTGACCAAGCAGCTCAACGTCACAAACTCGGAGATCAAAAACCTGTCCGATCAGATTGCCGTGTATACCAACTCTGTAGCGGAAATGGAAAATCAACTGAATGAGAACGAACAGCAGCAGCAGATACTGCTGGAGAAATACAGAAAACGCATTCAGAACATGGAGGAAAACGGCAACTCTACATACTTGGGGATCCTGTTCGGAGCAACCAGCGTTTCCGATCTTCTGGGCCGCATCGATTTCGTCAGAGAGATCATGGAATACGACAACGGCCTCATTAAGGATGTCCAGGAAGCCCAGGTCAAGGTTCAAAACGCCAAAGCGGATATGGAAGCCGAAATGGCGGAGCAGGAAAAGGTCTTTGCATCATACAAGGAAAAGCAGGCGGACCTTCTCACGCAGCAGAACGAGGTTAAAGCCGTCCTTTCAAGCCTGACGTCAGACTCGGCGGATTACCAAAAACAGCTTTCATCCTTAAACACGCTTCAGTCCTCAATAACCGGACAGATCAGCAACATGGAAAAGCAGCTGGCGGAGCAGCAGCGCATACAGGCGGAGCAGGCCGCGGCAAACAAGATTTCGTCGGACAAAGGCAACAAATGGTATGGCGACTCGGCCGGCACCGGCACGGGACAGGATATTGTCAATTACGCAAAGAAGTTTCTCGGCGTTCCGTATGTCTACGGCGGAACCTCTCCCTCGGGATTTGACTGTTCGGGCCTTGTGTACTATTGCTACAAGCACTTCGGTTATTCGGTAAACCGCACGGCGTCGGGCTTGTCTTTTAACGGCGCCTCGGTATCGTCATCTTCGCTCCAGCCAGGGGACGTCATCCTTTTCACAGCGCAAAGCGGCGGTTACATAGGCCATACCGGCATTTACATAGGGAACGGCCAGTTCATCCACGCGCCGCATACCGGCGACGTCGTCAAAATTTCGAGCCTTTCGGAGAGCTATTATAAGAACCACTACTACAGCGCACGGCGGATCATTTCATAGTTAACAATAAAGCTTAAACAGGCCCGGCGCCGTCAAAGGCGCCGGGCCTGCTTTATATCCCTTGCTTAACCTAGTTTTTTGTCCTTATAAAAACCGTATAAGCGATCCACAATTTCAGTACCCGTGTCTTCGCCTGCCTGTGCCGGTTGGACATCCGCTGGTGCCGGCGCTTTGCTGTTTTCCGTGGCTTCCCGGCTTTTCTCCGCGGTTGCCTTTTTGAGTGCCTCTTCCGATTCGTCGAATTTTTCTAAAAGCTTATCCCAATCCTTAACTGTGTAGGATGTACTCCCTATTTGGATTTTCTCTTCCAGTTCTCCGTTTTTCAGTTTTTCCTTCATTTCCGTGATGTTTTTACTGAGTGCCAGCATCAGGCCCGATATGTCAAGCCCACCCGCGCCCGCGGTGTCGGGCGGCGCCGATGGCTCCGCTGCCGTCAGGCTTTCATTAATATACAGCTTAAATGCGCCGTTGCTCTTCTTCTCTTCGAATGAATTTTGGCAGCTGTACAACAGCGAGTTATTTTGTGTTGTATCTATTTTCATAACTCAATCCACCTCAATAAGTTATCAAACCTGAACAATAATACCACAACAATGCAATATTGTATATTACTTCCTGGAAAATCGGAAGCCGCCGGACACCTACTGCCGCGAGGTTACAATAAAATCCTCCAGGCTTTGAGAAATTTGTTCCTGTGCCTCGTATGAGTAATAGTAATGTCCTGAAGCTTTTGCTGTAATCACTCGGATATTCTGCCTGTTTTCAACGTGCTGTAAAGACTTATTACTAACGATTTCATCTGTTTCTGATTGAACTATGACAATAGGCAGTTGTAATCTTTTTATGAGTACTCGCGTTAATTTGCATTTTCTTAATAATTCAATATAGCGCGGTATACCTGTTAAATATTCAAATGGATTAGACACCGATGTACTGTTTCCTTTTCTGGCCGCGGTAATGACGTCGTTTTTTTCGCCTTTGCTAAAAGCTATCAATATATTATTCTTGATATAAGCATAGGTGACGTGAATATTGAGTGGCATTGCAATCAAATATAACCCGCGAATTTTTTGAGGATATGAAAGCGCCGACTGTACAGATAGAAGGCAGCCCATCGAATGACCAACAAGAATAATATTTTCGTAGTCTTTTTCCAGCAAATTGATTCTTTCATCAACGTAATTTTGCCATTGGTTGATATTGCTCTTTATAAACGCCTTCATTGTTTTACCATGTCCGGGTAAAAGAAGGTTTTCTATCGAATATGTCCCGTGAAGCTTTTTTATCAAATAATCAAATTGCAGCGGACTTCCTTGAATACCATGAATAAAGACTATGACAGTGTCCGATGTCTTTAATCTGTAGTGATATTCCAAATGCGCAGTTTCCATCGCAAGAGTCTCCATTCCGTTATGTATCCATTATAATAACATCAATGCTGAATGAAGTAAATCAAAGCAATAATGAAGAGGCCCGGCACCCTTGTGTGCCGAGCCTCCTGTGCCTATTCAAATTTTTGTCTCGCCCGATAGCCCTGCCTGTCATCTTGGGGCCGATTGCCGGTTAGCTGCCCGCCAGCATTTGTTCCAGCGCTTCGCTTGCGGCGGGCAGCTCCATGCCTTCCTTCCAGATCAGAATACCGTTGCCTACCGGGCCGAGATAGCAGGATGTGATGACGATTCCGTCGCCATAATGTTGCTGGTACGCGTTATCCTCAGCGATATCCACCATAAGGTATTGATTAAACAATCCAATGTCTGATACGCGTTTGCTTTCAATGACTGAACGCATAGGGGTCATATAGTAGGAGCCGTCTTCATTCGTTGTAAACTTGATGAAACGGAGATTTTTGTTATCTTTTACATTGAGGTGGTATACAATTCTTCCATCCAAAAGCTGTGAAACTTCCGATACTTCCAGAACATCCGGCGAAACGGGGACGATTTTCCACTGCGTCAGTCCTATGTACCCGCCAACAAGCACTGCGCAAATGATAACAGCAATTAGTATGCCCCTCAAGAATGCTTTTTTCTTGCTCCTTTTCCATGCGGACTGAATAGCTTGTAAGGGCTTTATTTCCTCTCGCGCCGCTGCTGGATGCTCCAGTTCCTCATCCATATTCGACAATAAATTTTGGCACTGTTTGCATTCTTCCAGATGTTCTTCAACTAAAGTGCGGCTTTCCGCGCTGCATACTTTGTCATGGTACAGCGGCAGTAAGTCCTGAATAACGTTACATGGCAGCTTCATGCTAATTCCTCCTTGATTTTCAATCTTGCGCGGTGGTATGTGACTCTTGCCCAGCTTTCGGTTTTTCCAAACAACTCGGCAATTTGGGAAAACGGCAGTTCTCCAAAAAAACGAAGTGAGAAAACCTCTTTATATGGTTCCGTTAATTTGTGAAGAGCCTTATGCACCTCGAACGCGGACTCACGTATTAAAAACCCCTGCTCAAGTCCGTCCGCATAAAATGTGTCCACACCTTCCGCATCAGTGGCTAGCCGGTTTTCTTTATTAAAGAAAGTATAATATGTATTTTTTGCGATTTGACACAACCAGACATATAGTTTGCACTTGCCGTCAAATTTGCCGAGGCTCTTTAACGCCTTGAAAAAGGTCTCCTGAGTTATTTCCTCTGCAACAGCTTCATTTCTGCTGAGCGATAAGGCATATTTATATACGTCTATAAAGTACTGGTTATATATTTGATTGAAATCAGTCACTGGCTCACCTCGCTTTCACACATAAGACTGACGAACATTAAATTCGTTACAAGAATTCGAGAAAAAGTCCCATATTTCCCAAGCATGGTTCCACGATACAAAGAGGCCCGACGCTGTTTGCGTCGGGCCTCTTTCATATGATTTGATATTGTTGAATACTTGCCTGTTATCTCTTGGAGAACTGCGGTGCGCGACGGGCGGCTTTGAGGCCGTACTTCTTACGCTCTTTCATTCTCGGGTCGCGGGTAAGGAGACCGGCCGCCTTGAGCGGGGTGCGATAGGCCTCGTCGACCTGCAGGAGGGCGCGGGCGATGCCGTGACGGATGGCGCCGGCCTGTCCGGTGACGCCGCCGCCGACGACCTTGGCTTCGATGTCGAACTTGCCGGCGGTGCCGGTGGTATTGAACGGCTGGCGGACAAGGAGCTTCAGAGTTTCAAGCCCGAAATAATCGTCCATATCGCGCCCGTTGATGGTGACGGTGCCCGTGCCGCCGGCGAAGAGGTGGACTCTGGCGACGGAGGATTTTCTGCGGCCAGTGCCGTAGACATAAGGCTTTTTGCTTGTATACATCGTTTATTTTCCTCCCTTATTCCTGAGTCCAGGCCGTCGGCTTCTGTGCCTCGTGCTTGTGGACGGCGCCCTTGAAAATGCGCAGGCGCGTCATGGCAAGACGGTCCAGGTTGTTTTTGGCCATCATGCCCTTTACGGCCAGCTGCATGGCGAATTCAGGCTTCTCGGCCATGAGACGCTTATACTGAACTTCCTTCAGTCCGCCGACCCAGCCGCTGTGACGGCGGTACATCTTCTGCTCGAGCTTTTTACCGGTGAGAACGGCCTGCTCGGCGTTGATGATGATGACGAAATCGCCGCAGTCGACGTTCGGTGTGTATGTCGGCTTGTGTTTGCCGCGGAGCAGGACGGCAGCCTGTGCCGCCGTGCGGCCCATCGGCTTGCCGGCTGCGTCAAGGATGTACCATTTCCGCGAAACGGTCTCCTTTTTAGCAAGTGTTGTTGACATAATATATCCCCCATACGATATAAATAAGTGATAACAAAAATAGTAAGGCACGAAAATACTGCAAGTCGTGCCTTACTTTTATAACATAACGCCATTTCAATGTCAACACTTGTTTTCGTTATTTTTAATTTATCCTCAAACGAACTCGGAAATGCGCCTGATTTCTCGCAAATGCTCGCGAATACTCGAAACCAATTTTATTTTTGGCGCGCTGCTCCGAGCTGAAATATTATAAAAAAATGCCAGGGACAGAACCCCGGAATTTTTATTGCTTTTTTACGGTTTTGTCGCCGCGGTCCTCGCTGTCGCTGTGGTCTTCCGGCTTTTCGTCGCAGAAGATAAGGTAGTAGAGCTCTTCGTTTTCCTGCCGCGAGATGAGCATGACAATCCTCCTTTCTGTTTTTGCCGACATCGTTATTATATGGTTTCCGGTGCGCGGCTGCTACAACAAACCGGTTAAAAATTCGTTAAAATTACGGTGCCCGCGCCCGGCCGGCGCCGCCGCGATTGTAATCCCGGCCGTTTTTCGGTAATATATGTCATATAGGGGAGCCGGGGAGGGGTTTGAATTGGAAAAGCAAACGCGCCGCGGCGGTATGGTATTCTTCGAGCATAGGGCGGCGCCGTAAACAAAGCTCCGGGAGGGCGGCGCCGGCCGAATAATAAAGAAAGGTGAGTTATGTTATGAGTTTATTGTTGATCATCGTCAGCGTCATTGCCGGGCTTTTTGTCCTGTACCTCTTCATCGCCAAGATTCTTGGCCTTCGGGTCATCAACCCGAACGAGGTGGCCGTGGTCGAAAAGTGGTGGAGCGTCAGGGGCTCGCTGAAGGATGCGATCATCGCCCTGCACGGCGAGGCGGGTTATTCTCCGGACCTTCTGCGAGGCGGCATCCATTTCAGGACCGTGCTGATGTACCGCATCCACAAATACCCCCTGATCACCATCCCGCAGGGGCAGATCGCCTACATCTTTGCGCGGGACGGCATCCCTCTCACGCCGTCTCAGATTCTGGGCAAGGTCGTACCCGAGGCGAATAATTTCCAGGACGTCCGCGGCTTTTTGAACGAGGGGGGACAGAAGGGTCCCCAACGCGGTATCCTGAGAGAGGGTACATACGCCATCAACCTGGCGCAGTTTATCGTCATCACCTCCAATGAGATCAAAACGATCTTCAGCGGCACAAAGGCGGAGATGCAGGAAATCTCCGGTATGCATCAGACGCTGGTGGAGCGCGACGCGTTCCGGCCGATCGTCATTATGGGCAAGGGCCGCGACTCCAGCGATTATATGGGCATCGTCACCATCCACGACGGGCACCCGCTGCCGCAGGGCGAGATCATCGCGCCCGACGTGGGCGAGGATCACCAGAATTTCCAGGACCCCGAGAAGTTCCTGGAGCTCGGCGGATACAAAGGCAAGCAGATCAAGGTGCTGATCGACGGTACTTATTACATCAACCGCCTGTTCGCCACCGTGGAGTTCAAGGAAAAAACCGTCGTACCCATCGGCTATGTGGGCGTCGTCGTCTCCTTCTTCGGCAAGGAGGGCGTCGACACCACGGGCTCCGACTATAAGCACGGCGAGCTGGTGGAGGAGGGGTGCAAGGGCGTGCTCGCAAAGCCGCTCATGCCCGGCAAATACGCGTTCAACACCGACGCGGGCAAGGTCATCCAGGTCCCCACGACGAATATCATCCTGAAGTGGAACAAGGGCGAGGTGGGCGACCACAAGTACGACGAAAACCTGGCTGAGGTCGACATCATCACCAAGGACGCGTTCGAACCGTCGCTTCCGCTGTCCGTCGTCATGCACATCGATTACAAGCAGGCGCCCTGGGTCATCCAGCGCTTCGGCGATATCAGCATGCTGGTCAACCAGTCGCTGGACCCGCTGGTCGGCGCCTACTTCAAGGACGTGGCCCAGACGAAGACGCTCATCGAGCTCATCCAGGAGCGCAGCGCCATCCGCGAGCGCGCCGTTGCGGAGATGAAGGAGAAGTTCAACAAATATAACCTGGAGCTGGAGGAAGTGCTCATCGGTACGCCCAAATCGGCCGGTATCGGCGATCAGCAGATCGAGAACATCCTGACGCAGCTCCGCGACCGGCAGATCGCCGAGGAAAAGAAGACGACCTACCACAAGCAGCAGGAGGCCGCCGAGAGCGAGAAGACGCTCCGCGAGGCCGAGGCCGTCGCCGTCCAGCAGAGCAAGCTGACGGAATCCAAGATCCAGATCGAGGTCGAACGCAACAACGGCGCCGCGCTGGCCAGCAAGGCCGAGCAGGAGGCCACCCAGATCACGGCGCTGGCCAAGGCCAACGCGGAGCGCGTCCGCGTGGAAGGCGAGGCGGAGGCCTCCAAGGAGAAGGCCGTCGGTATCGCCAAGGCCAATGCGATCGAAGCGCAGGTCAAGGCATACGGCGGGGCCGAGTACAGAGTCACCCAGGAGGTCATAGACAAGCTGAGCGACGCCATCAAGAACACGCAGGTCGACCTGGTGCCGAAGACCGTGGTCAACATGGGCGGAGACGACCAGAGCGGCAGCGGCAGCGTCGTGCTGGAAACGCTCCTCAAGCTCATCACGCTCGGCAAGCTCGGCGTAACGCTGCCCGATAAAACCTCCGGCGAGACGCCCGAGGTCAAGTAAATTATATATCTAAAAGATATATATCTATTAGAGAGGTCCGGCTTTTGCCGGACCTCTCTTTTCGTGCGCAGCTCAGGCCAACGCAATTCGCCCCTACGCCTTTTTGGAGACACCCCACAGGGGCGGACCGTGTTCGCCTGTGCTCCTTCAGGAAAACATGGCGTTTAGACAAATGGTATAGTAAAATATTATGAATTTTTGTAAAATGCATATATACAAATTGGAATTTCAAACTTATAATGAATTGTAATTAATGGATGAATTGACAGTTAATTCAAATAAAAAAGCAAAGGACATGAGCTGACGACGAACTCCGGCAGGGGCTGGCGGTCACGGAACAACTACCCGCGTTTTCCTTTGGGGCATCTCGGGCGGCAATTGGATTATCATGAAAGGGAGCGCATCTTATGGGTTACGAAGCGTATAAAATCACCGCGAAATATCAAAATCTCTCGATGGAAGATATGACGGGCGCGCTTTGCCACGCCGGCGCCGTTCCGGTGGAACGGTTCGGCGGCACGGTGACGATGGAAATGGTCAATGACTACGGTGTTATCGAGCTGGTACTGCGGGAGGAAAACCACGTTAATCTGCGGTTTTCCCCGGGGGGAAGAGTGCTCCTCACGGTGCGCTTTGCCAAAGTGAACGACGTGAGGATATCTGGCAGCGTCATCGCGCTGCTGAAAGAGCTGGCCGCGACATTTGACACGGTGTACATAAGAGACCAGGAGACGAACAGCGACATCGATCTGTGTGATACCGCGCCCCTTCTCCAGGCCGTGACATACGCCAAGTATAATTTTGAATATAATTTTCCGGTTTGCCGCCACAAGGTCCGCTGCAGGGACGTATTCTGCCTCTGCGGGCACGATTACCCGGCGGCCGGCACGGAAATTCTAAGTTAAAGCACTCAAAAAAATATAGCAGGCCGGCAGTGTTGACTTGCCGGCCTGTTTTTGTCATAATGAAAAAAGCAGGGAAAAAAGGGATTTTTCGCCTTGCCGGGCGTTGCGTCGAGGAGGGGAGAGGCGGTGGTGCGATTGTCGGCCGATGAAGAGCGGTATATCCGGACAAATGTCGGGTACTACGCGGCTGTTTTTGAGAGGCTCCGAGGCCGGAAAAGCAGAGCGTGCTGGAACTGGGCGGCCGCGCTTTTCCCCACAGGCTGGTTTTTCTACCGGAAGGTATATTCATGGGGGATTGCGTCCATGGTGATTTCCGCCGGCCTCTGCTTTCTGGGCGGCATCGTCACGCTGGTGCTGGCGCTGCTTTTCCGGCTGTTTGTCGCGCTTTGCGGCAACATGTTCTACATGCAGCACATCGAGAACGTCGCCCGCGGCGGGATGCGCCTGCGGGAACCGGCCAGATCGCGCTACGCAAAGCTGTACGGCGGCACCTCGGCGGTTTTGGCGGTTTTGTCGTTTATCGTCCTTCTGTCCCTGGAGTGCGTCATCTTCCGCTTCTTCTATTCCTGACCGGCCGCTATAACTGCACTTCGGTTATTCGGAAAATTTCGTGAAAGAAAAGCGCCTCGCAGAGTTTCCGCCGCGCACGGCGGAAATAGAGTTTTATTCGTCCTTTCCGGCGGCGTGTACGTCGGAAAGGACTCTTTTCGTGCAGGTAAGCGGTGGAGCGTCCTGCACGCATACCCCTTGTCGGTAAAGCCCTAAGGGCTTTACCGACAATAAGTTTTTATGCCGTGGCTTCCGCCTCGGGCAGCGCGCTTTGGCGCGGCTGAACGATGGATTTGTTGCGCCAGTTGCCCTTCCTGTAATAGATGATGGTGATCAGCGCGCCCAGGATAATGGCGGCGCTCAGGGCGATGAAGGGCGAATTCGGGTCGCCGTTCGGATGAGCCGCGCTTTTTGTAAAATGCGCGATCCCATAGGAGAGCGGGACGCGGAGAATGACGTTGGTGGCAATGGAAATCCACATCGGGCCCATGCTGTCGCCGGCGCCGCGCATCACGCCGCTGAAGGTGTTGCTGACCACCATGGCGATATACCCGGCCACCATGACCTGAATAAAGCCCATGCCCATATCGATGACCGATTCCGTCGTCGTGAACAGGCCCAGCAGATGCCGGCCGAAGATCAGCATGCACGCGACCATGGTAACGGTGAAAACGAGGCACATGTAAAACACCGTCCAGGTGCCCTTCTTAACGCGGTCCATTTTGCCCGCGCCGATATTCTGGCCGGTAAAGGTGGAAGCCGACATGGAAAAGGTCTGGCTCGGCAGCACGGCAAAGCCGTCAAGCCGGAACATCGCCGTGATCGCGGCCGTGACAAGATAGCCCATGCTGTTGATGAGGGACTGCACGATGATGGTGGCAAAAAACATAACCCCCATCGACAGCCCTGTCGGCACGCCCAACCGGACGATGTGCCGCACGATGCCGCGCCGGAGCTTCAGCATTCCCGGCTCGATTTTAACGATCGAGCGCATCCTGAGTATCTTGAAGAGACACGCCGCCGCCGATACGGTCTGCGCGATGACGGTCGCCCAGGCCGCGCCGGGCATGCCCCAGCCAAGGCCGGCGACAAACCAGATTTCAAGCCCCGCGTTCAGGAGCACCGAAACGAGCAGCACAGCGAGCGGGAAAACAGATTCCCCGAGACCGCGCAGGATACCGGCCAGGATGTTGTAAAAGCCGTTTCCTGCCGTACCGATAAACAGGATTTCGAGATAAATCTTCGCCATATCAAAGGTCTCGGGCGGTGTGGCGACAGCCCGGAGCATCGCTGCCGACAGCGGTGTGGCGACGGCGGTGATCAAAACGGACATGATGATAATGAGCGTGATGGAATTGCCGATCGTGCCGCCGACGTTGCGGAAGTCCTTCGCGCCGAAGTACTGGGCGACCATCACGGTGACGCCGGAGCCGATCGCCATAAAGAAAACAAGGAACAGATTCTGTATGGGGCTGCTGACGCCGATGGCTGCCAGGGCAGCGTCGCCCATATATTTGCCGACGACGATGGAATCGATGGTGAAATACAGCATTTGCGCGATGTTGCCGATAAGCAGAGGCACAGAGAATTTAAGCAGGCACATGAAGGGGCCGCCCACAGTCATGTCCTGCGCACCGAAAAGCGCTATGAACTTTTTGAGCATTATGTCCTTTCACCTCAGAAATCGCTACGGATATGTAGCATGATACTTTTTGCATCCAGTGTAACATATGCAATTCCATATTTCAACATATCGTCTTTATACGGACAGGGCAATTTTACTCGACCGTTCGCGGCCTTTCACAAGGGATTCCGACAGCCTGAAAAAGACAAGGGATTCCGTAAGGAATCCCCGTCTTTTCAAGACATTGTTTAGTTTGCGAGAAATAATGTCTGTCTGCTTAGCTTCTTGCCTATGGTACGTCAATCACTGCGCGTATCAATATTGGCCATCCGACGTAATTCAACTTAATCATCTCCCAGTGTTCGACTAAACCTTGCTTGATGATATTCATTTTATGACACCCGATCCTCCGTATGGAGAATACTGAAGTGTCCATTCATAGTATGAGCGCCGGCGGCCGGTTTATGCGCGCGCCGGTTCCGGGCAAATCTTGTCAGTTAAGGCCGGATCTGACAATAAAATGATTTGAATAATCGGTGCGGTTATGTTAAAGTTGAGCATAAGAACACGGCAAACAACAGGCGCTTTCGCCCCTGGGAGAAGGCGCCTGGCTTTGATAAAGCGGCGGCGCCGATTTCGCGGAGGCTTAAGGAGATGAAAAACCGTCAAAAACACGCCGGGACCATAAGGACCGTCCTTTCCGCCGTCGTCCTGCTGGCTGTGGCGGGGGCTATTCTGCTGGCCCTGCTGAACAGACAGGTCGTCGACACCGGCGGGCGGTGGATCGTCTCGGAGGACGAGGCGTCAAAGCTCGGCGGCGTGGATTGCATCCTTGTTCTGGGCGCCGCGGTGTACGCCAACAAATACCCCAGCGAGATGCTGGAGGACCGCCTTGCCGAGGGCGTCCGGCTGTACCATCTGGGCGTTTCCGACAGGCTCCTCATGAGTGGGGACAACGGCAAGGTGAGCTATAACGAGGTCAAGGTGATGAAGGACTACGCCGTCCGGTACGGCGTACCGTCGTCCCATATATTCCAGGACCACGCCGGCTTTTCGACATATGAGAGCATGTACCGCGCGCGCGACGTCTTCGTGGCAAAAAAGATCGTTATCGTCACGCAGCGGTATCACCTGTACCGGGCCGTGTATATCGCCCGCGCCCTGGGGCTCGACGCCTACGGCGTGGCCTCCGACCCGAGGCCGTATGCCGGTCAGGCTCTCCGGGAAATGCGGGAGATTCTGGCGCGCCCGAAGGATGTTTTTAACTGTATTTTCAAGCCGCGGCCCACGTATCTGGGGGACGTTATTCCGGTGGGCGGTAACGGCGACATCACCGACTGAGCGCGCGCATCCCGCGCAATCGGACGGCCCTGAAAAACAACGAATTCCCGGTTGCCGCCGGGTGACGGAGCACTCCGCCATCCGGCGGTTTTTTTGTCGCCGTACAAGAAAATCTTTGTAAATTACTAATATTATGGAAATTTATATCGATAAAGAGCTATACGCAATAATGCGCGAATTTTGTCGAAAAGTGAGGATCAGAATTTGCAGAATAAAAAACGCACATTCACGATCATCATCCTTCTGACGGCCGCTTCGGCGGCGCTTTCCGCCTGCGTGATTATACTGCGCGGGGGAGCGCCGGGCGCCGCTGTGACGCTGCTGAGCGCGGCCGCCGCCGGCGCGTGCCTTCTCGCCGCCGACGTCAAAAGCGCAAAATATGTTAGAATCGCCAGGGAAAACCAGGCGCTCTGCCAAGAGCAATACGATATCAACGAGGAACTGGAGAAAAGGCTGGCGGAGCAGCTGGAAGCAATGTCGGCGTTGGCGGACAGGGACGCGGTCACAAGGCTCTATAACAGGAACTATTTTTTCCGCTGCATCGAGGAGGCGGCGCGGTCGCTGGAGGCCGGCGACAAGCTCGCCGTCCTCCAGTTTGACGTGGACAGGTTCAAAACCATCAACGTCAGCTACGGCCACGACGTGGGCGACAAGGCGATCGCCGCGATCGCGGACAGGCTCATGGCGTGGAACACGCACGGCGCGGTGCTCGCGCGCCTCGGCGGCGACGAATTTGCCGTCATGCGCCGCGGCCGTATGAGCCGCGAGGAGCTGGACGCCTGCTGCAGGGAGCTCATCGACATCTGCTCGGCGCCGATTTTTGTGGGAGATCAGGTCCTGTACGTCACCATCAGCGTCGGTGTCGCCGTCTGCCCGGACGACGCCGGAGACGGCGTGACGCTGCTGAAAAATTCCGATATTTCCATGTACAAGGCAAAGACGGAGGGCTTCAATAAATACGTGTTTTACAGCCCGCTTTACAAAGAGAACATCACGCGGAAAAACGAGATCGAGGCGCTCCTGCGCAAAGCTGACTTTTCCAAGGACTTTGAGCTGGTCTTCCAGCCGCAGTTCGAGCTGCCGGGAGAAAGGCTGATCGGCGCCGAGGCGCTCCTGCGCTGGAAAAGCGCGGAGCACGGGTATATCCCGCCGAGCGTTTTCGTGCCGGTGGCCGAGGAGATCGACTTTATCAGCAGAATCGGCAAATGGGTGCTCGTGCAGGCTGTCGAGCAGATCGTTTTGTGGAACAAAACGTATGGTACACAGCTGAAAATGGGCGTCAACATCTCGCCCCGCCAGCTTTCGGAGGACGACTTTTTCATGACGCTGAAAACGCTCATCACCGACAGCCGCGTCAACACGGCCTGGATCGACGCCGAGATCACCGAAAATCTGATGATCGAGGAAAATTCAAAGGTCAAGCCGATTTTCGATCTGCTGGAGGAGCTCAATATCTCCGTGTCGATCGACGATTTCGGCTCGGGGTACTCGTCCCTGGGCTACCTGAACAAATACCGCTTCGACAGGATCAAGATCGACAAATCCCTCGTCGACAATCTGCTCCTGCCGGGCGGCAGCGGCGTCGAGGTCGTCAGGGCCATTATCAGGCTGGCCGAAGCCGTGGGGAAAACAACGATCGCCGAGGGCGTGGAATCCCACGAGCAGCTCCGAATACTCAACAAGCTCGGCTGCCGGCAGGTACAGGGCTTTCTGCTGGGCAAGCCTGTCCGGGCCGAGGACTTTGCCCGGAACTTCATTGAAAGGGACCTGGAAGCCGCGGCGCAAAAAGCGCTGCGGACAGCCGGCCGGTGTCCGCCCGGCGCGGCGCAATACGACCCGCTTACCAGGACGACAACGCTTTGCTGAACAGAAAAGCAGCCTCCATCAACATCGGATGGAGGCTGCTTTTTTATCATGCAAAATTTAAAACAGCGCCAAAAAGTCTTTTGGCGTGTCGCTTTGGAAGACCAGGAGCCTTTCGGAGAAGGGGTGCCGTATCTCCAAAAGGCCGGCGTGCAGGCACAGCCGCCCCAGCGGGTCCGTCCGGGCGCCGTACTTTTTGTCGCCGGCCACGGGATGCCCAAGGTCGCTCATATGGACCCTGATCTGATTTTTGCGACCGGTCCCCAGCGTGATCCCGAGCAGGGAGTACGCCGCTGATTCCCGGATGACCTCATAGCTCGTCACGGCCTCCCGTCCGTCGCCGGGCCGGCTGCCGGAGTAGACAAAGTGTGTTTTCGTCTCCTTCAGCCAGGACGTCACGGTGCCGCTTTTCTCCCGGAAGACGCCTTCCGACACGGCGGTGTAGCCCCGCGTCTGTACCAGCGTGTTCCACTGGTCTTGCAGCGCCAGCTTTATGCGCTCGTTTTTTGCCGCGATCATGACGCCCGAGGTGTCCTTGTCCAGACGGTGGACCACGAAGAGGCGGCTTTTATTGTTCTCCCGCCGGACATGCTCGGTGAGGAGATGGTAGGCCGTCTCCGTCTTCTCCCGGTCCGTGGCAATCGCCAGCAGGCCCGCCGGCTTGTCGATGGCGATCAGCTCCTCGTCCTCGTAGATGATCCGCAGATGCTTGGCGATATCGATATGCCGAGGATCGTCCGGCGGCGCCACAGACACCGTCACGCCCGGCAGCAGCGGGGTATCGTGCTTTGTTGCCGTCTTGCCGCCGACAGACACGGCGCCCCGGGTCAAAAGCGATTTTACGCTGTTTCTGGACATGCCGGTCATCGTCCTCAGCAGGAACTCCAGAAGTCCCGCCGGCTTATCGACGGTGTACTCCTGCGGGCAGTTTTTCGGTGGCTTCAAAATGATCACGTCCTCCGGAGCGGTTACCCCTGATTTTGGGACAGAGACTGGCGCGACTTCCGCTGGCGCCGCGTCCTGGTCTTGTAGTCGTCCGACAGGACGCTGATGTTGCCGTCGATTTCCAGGACGGCAAGGTTGACGTCTTCAACGCGGGACACGCCGTGCTCCCGGAGCGCCTCCATGATCTCGTCCATCGTCAGGCGCGCCCGCGTGACGTTTCTTTTGTTGAGCCTGCCCTCGTAGATGAGCATCAGCGCCTCGCCCTGAAGCAGGCGGCCGATCCTCGGAAAACGGTATAAGACCTGCTTGAAGACGAAATTCGTCACGAACAGGGCGCCGGCGGCCACGAGACCGCCCGCCAGCGTCGTGTTGGGGCCGACCATCGCGTTCTGGACGGCGTTGGAAATGAGCAGGATAAAGACGAGGTCCACCACGGAAAGCTGCGAGAATTCCTTTTTCCCGAAAACGCGGACGGCAATAACGATAAACAGGTAGACCACAACCGAGCTGAACGCGATCTGCACGTAGCCGTTGCTGAAAAAATTCATGATACCCATCCCTTCAGATGCTCCCATCCGGTTATGTACGCATCTCAGCCTTTCAGCAGCTTTTGCCGTGCCTTATGGTCGGGCAGCACCGACGCGATGAGCGCGTGGAACGCCTTGCCGTGATTTTTATGCCGGATGTGGGCCAGCTCGTGGACCACCACGTAGTCGACGGCGGCCTCCGGATAGCGCATGAGGCGCCAGGAGAAGCAGAGGCGGTTTTTCGGGCTGCAGCTGCCGAACCGCTTCTCAGCCCCGGTGATGGTGATGCCTGTGGGGTAAAGCCCCATCAGCGCGGCGTAATGGGCGACCTTCGGCGGGAGCTCCGCTTTGGCGCGCTCTTTATATAGCGCCGCGTCCTGCGCGGTGAGCTCGGGCATGGCCGCGTTGCGCTGGCGCTGGCGTTCCAGATGCGTCGCGATCCACGCCGCGTGCTCCGAGAGCATCTGCTCGATGCGCCGCCCCGGCGTGCGCATCGGCGCCCGGACAAGAATCCGCAGGTCTTTGGTGATCTCCAGCGCCAGGGTCTTGCGCTTTGAATAAATGACGGAATATTCGTATGTCATAGCCGTACTTACGTCACCTTCCCGCCATCGTCTTCGACGTACGTAAAGCGCCGGACGACGGCGCCCTGGTGCGTGACCGCCTGGAGCCACATCGACGCCGGGCGGACCCAGACGCCGCCCTCGCCGTAAAGCGCCCGGTACACCACCATCGGCTCCAGCGTCTCCGAATGGCGCGCCAGATACAGCACCTCGTAGTCGTTGCCCTTGAAGTGGCGCCAGCGGCCCGGCCTGATTTCTTCCATATGCGTTCTGCGGCTGCCGCCGTCCTTTCGATACGTATTATACCGGGATTCCCGGCATTGGAGACAGTGTAGCACAAGGTTGGGCATGAAGTAAAGACGCAGTTCTGCGGCCGCCTTGACCGATGCCGCCCCGGATGATAATATCGAGGAAACGATTAAAAGCCATTGGGAGCGGTTATGGAAAAAACAAACGTCATGCGCATTCTGGACCAGAAGAAGATCCCCTATATACCGCACACGTACGACCCGTCGCTGGTGGACGGGATTTCCGTCGCCCTACAGCTCGGCGAAAGGACCGAACGCGTGTTCAAAACGCTGGTAACAGCTGCAAATACGGGGAATTACTATGTTTTTGTCATCCCGGTCGATAAAAGCCTCGATCTGAAAAAGGCGGCGAAGGCCGTCGGCGTCAAGTCTGTGGCCATGATCAGACAGAAGGAGCTGCTGCCGCTGACGGGCTACATCCACGGCGGGTGCTCGCCGGTGGGAATGAAAAAATTATTCCGGACGGTGATCGACGAAACGGCGGCGCTGTTTGACGCGATCTTTGTCAGCGCGGGGAAGGTCGGATTCCAGGTGGCGCTGGACCCGAAGCTGCTCGCCGGGCTGACCGGCGCGGAATTCGCGGACTTGACGGAGCCGGAACCGGCCGGCGCGGCCATATGACACCACGCAGTTAAAATTTGAAATGAGAGAAGCACAAAATGCAGGACGAAACAGAACTTCTTAAAAAGCGCCTTCTGGAGCTTACGCACCGGGCCTTTTCGCAGCAGCGCTACACCTACTCCGAATTTCTCACGCTTGCCGAGCAGGACGCGCTGCTCGGCATGAAATTCGACGCCGGCGCGGCGCCGCTGACGCTGCTGGGCGGCTATGACGGCGCCGAGCGCCAAATCGCCCGCTTTGGCGACGCGGCGCTGTGCGGCTATGAGGAGGCCCCGCCGTTAAGCTATATCGCCGTCACGCCGCTGTCGCAGAAATTTGCCGACGCGCTGACCCACCGGGATTTCCTTGGCGCGCTGATGGCGCTGGGCGTGCGCCGGAGCGTTCTGGGAGATATCCTCCTCCAGGACAACAGCGCCTGCCTCGTCTGCCTGGAGTCCATCTCCGGCTTTATCGTCGGAGAATTCAGCCAGGTGAAGCGCACCTCGGTCCGCTGCCAGGTCCTTGACGCGCTGCCGGACATCGCCGTCAGGGAGCCGGAGGCCCGCAGCGTCAACGTCGCCTCCCAGCGGCTCGACGCTCTCGTCGCCGCCGTCTACAAGCTGTCCCGGAGCGAAAGCCAGGCGCTCATTGTCCAGGGCAAGGTCCATGTGAACAGCCGCCTGACGGAAAACGCCAGCCACGAGCCCGGCCCCGGCGACATCGTCTCCGTCCGAGGCCTTGGCCGTTTTGTCTATGACGGGGCCGGCAGAGAGACGAAAAAGGGCCGGCTGTTCGTGGACGTGAGAGTCTATTGAAGCTTGCCGGATGCGGCAGGGGAGGGAAAGCACATGCATATCGCGCCGGATTGGAACGAAAGGCAGGCACGGCTGAGAGAGATCATCCGGAAGCCGGAATTTTATAACGAGGCTCAAGCGCTTTTCCTGTCGATGCACCGCGCCGTGCATTTTTCGGCGGACGGCGCGGCGCCGACGTATATGGACACGGTATGGGACGGCCTGGCGCCCGCGGATATCGCCGTAATGCCGACGGCCAAGGACGTCACCATCGCCTGGAATATCTGGCATATCACGCGCATCGAGGATTTAACGGTGAATATCCTGATCGATTGTGCCAATCAGCTTTTGAATCATAGCTGGCTGGCGCGCCTGAACACGGCGGTGACCGACACCGGCAACGCCATGACGGACGACGAGATCGTCGATTTCAGCAGGAATATCGATATGGAGGCTTTAAAGCGGTACAGGCTGGCGGTGGGGGAGAACACCCAAAAGGTGCTTCAGGCCCTGTCCTGTGACGACATGAAACGGAAGGTCCGCCCGGAGGGACTGGAGAAGATCCGCGGAGAAGGCGGCGTGACGGCGCACCCCGATTCGGAATGGCTCTTGGATTTCTGGGGCAGAAAGGACGTCGCCGGCATCATCCTCATGCCGGTCACACGGCACCAGATCGGGCATCTGAACGACAGCGCCGCCCTGAAAAACGCGATCCGCCGTAAAAATGCGTGAGTGCAGTTTGTTTTCGCCGGGCGCCGTCCATAACAATAGGGCGGCCTCAGTCGGCCGGATTGATCGTGAACTTTAAAGCGGGCGGCGCAATAGTATAACTATACATACCCTATTTTCGAGGTGACCGCTATGACCGACGAACAATTCCGGTATATCGAGGATTATATGCTCCTGTGCATGAAGGACAGCGCCCACGACAGGGACCATATCTACCGCGTGCTGTACGTGGCGCTCGATATCGCTTCGTATGAAGAGCATGTCGATTACGACGTGCTGATCGCCGCCTGCCTGCTGCACGACATCGGCAGGGAAGAGCAGTTTTTGGACCCGGCGGTGGATCACGCGCTGGCCGGCGGAGAAAAGGCTTACGACTTTCTCAGGTTCAACGGCTGGGAGGAGGCGCCGGCCCAGCATGTGAAAGCCTGTATCGAGACCCATCGTTACCGCACCGACCGGCTCCCCCAGTCATTGGAGGCGAAGATCGTCTACGACGCCGACAAGATCGACGCCACCGGGACGCTGGGCATCGCCAGGACGATCTCGTACAGAGCCGACAGGGCCGAGCCGCTCTACACCCTCGCCCCGGACGGCACCGTCTCCGACGGCAGCGCCGACAGCGCCCCGTCCTTCCTGCAGGAATACAAATTCAAGCTCGAAAAGCTCTACGGCAAGTTCTACACAAAACGCGCCGCGGCGCTCATGGTACCCCGGCAGAAATCTGCCGCCGACTTCTACCGCAGCATGCTGGCGGAAATCAAATCGTCCTACGACCCGGGAAGAAGCTTGCTGCGGGAGGTTTTGGAGGCTGGCCCATGAATAAGGATATTAAAAAGCAGCCGGTACGGGATTCCGTACCGGCTGTTTTAATGTTGTGTTCGAATCAGCCCAGGGCGTCGAGGATGGCGGGGATGACCTTGTAGAGGTCGCCCACGATGCCGTAGTCGGCGACTTCGAAGATGGGGGCGTTCTCGTTCTTGTTGATGGCGACGATCGTCTTGGAGGTCTGCATGCCGGCCAGGTGCTGGATAGCACCGGAGATGCCGCAGGCGATGTAGAGCTCCGGCTTAACGGTCGTACCTGTCTGTCCGACCTGATGGGAGTGATCGATCCAGCCGGCGTCAACAGCCGCGCGGGAGGAACCGACCACGCCGCCGAGGCGGTCGGCCAGCTGCTTGATGAGCTTGAAGCCTTCGGGATTGCCGAGTCCGGCGCCGCCGGAGACAATGACCTTGGCGTCCGTCAGGGAGACCTTCTCGGTGAGGCCCTTGACGACCTCAAGCACCTTCGCGCGGATATCGCCCTCTTTGAACTCCACGTTCAGCTTGATGAGCTCGCCCTTCTTGCCGGCCTCGCGCTTGGGTTTCTCCATAACGCCGGGACGGACGGTGGACATCTGCGGCCTGTGGTTCGGGCAGAGGATGGTGGCCATGAGGTTGCCGCCGAAGGCCGGACGCGTCTGCATGAGCTTCTTGTCGGTGGGATCGATGTCGAGCTTTGTGCAGTCGGCGGTGAGGCCGGTACCGCAATGCACGGCCAGGCAGGGGCCCAGATCGCGGCCGACATGCGTGGCGCCGAGAAGAACGACCTCGGGCTTGTATTTGACAATCGCCTTGTAGACGACCTTGGTGTAAGGATCGGTGTTGTAGGTCTTCAGCTCGGGATCGTTCGCGTAATAGACCTTGTCGGCGCCGTACTCAAACAGCTCGTCAACAAGATTGTCGACGTTCTCGCCGCACAGGATGGCGCAGAGCTTGCAGCCGATTTCGTTGGCCAGCTTTTTGCCTTCGCCCATCAGCTCGACGGAGACGCCCATGAGCTTGCCTTCGCGCTGCTCGGCGAAGACCCAGACGTCGTGATACTGGGTGACGTCGACGCCCTTCTTGCCTTCCTCCAGTTTTTCAATGGCTCCGAACGGGCAAACGTCAACGCAGGTGCCGCAGTTTGTGCAGGCCGGGCCGATGTCGGCGATCTTCTCCTGCATGGTAATCGCATCAAAGGGACATGCCTTAACGCATTTCTGGCAGCCCTTGCATTTTTCTTCGATAACTTTAACAGCCATTTATCTCACATCCCTTCCCTTATTTAATCACGTGCTTCTCGGTCAGCTTGGCGATGAGCGCCGCCGCCATTTCGGGTACGGTACCCTGAAGCATCTCGCCCTTGCCCTTCGGGGGCGGCGTGAAGCTCTTGAACACCTGCGTCGGGCTGGCCTTCAGGCCGCAGTCCTCGGGGGCAAGGTTCACGTCGACCTCGCTCCAGGTGGCGATGGGCTTCTTATAAGCCTCTTCGATCTGGCCGACCGTCATGTAGCGGGGCTCGTTGAGCTCCTTGATGGCGGTGAGGAGGCAGGGGGTCTTGACCTCGATGACTTCATAGCCGTCTTCAAGCGCTCTTTCGACGACGACGGAGCCCTTTTTGATTTCACGGATCTTCTGAACATATGTCACGGAGGGGATGCCGAGGCGCTGCGCCGTCTGCGGGCCGACCTGGGCGGTGTCGCCGTCGATGGCCTGGCGGCCGGCGAAGATGATGTCATATTTGCCGATCTTGCGGATGCCGGCGGCAATCGTGGTGGAGGTGGCGCAGGTATCCGCTCCGCCGAACGCGCGGCTGGAAAGGAGGTATGCGTCGTCGGCGCCCATGGCAAGGCATTCTCTGAGCATGTAGTTTGCCTGCGGGGGGCCCATGGAGACGATAGTGACCGTCGTATCGGGATATTTGTCCTTGATCTCCAGCGCGGCTTCCAGCGCGTTGGCGTCGTCGGGGTTTAAGATGGAGGGAACGCCGTCACGGATCAGCGTGCCCTTGACGGGGTCGATCTTGACCTCGTTTGTATCCGGAACCTGTTTTGCACAGACAATAATTTTCATAAGACGAACAATCTCCTTTTCCTTACTTCAGCAGGTTGCCGGCGATAACCATCTGCTGGACCTGAGACGTACCTTCGAAGATGGTGAAGACGCGGCAGTCGCGGTAAATACGCTCGACCTTGTACTCCCTGATATAGCCGTAGCCGCCGTGGATCTGAACGGCCTTGGCCGCGATCTCGTTGCAGGTCTCGGTGGCGTAGTACTTGGCCATGGACGCGGCCGTGCCGGCCTCGGGGCTGTTTGTATCCTTCAGCTGGGCGGCTCTGTAAACCAGCTCCTTGGCGGCCTGCAGCTTCGTGGCCATGTCGGCGATCATGAAGCTGATGGCCTGGAAATCGGCGAGACGGCGGCCGAACTGTTTTCTCTCCTTGGCGTACCTGATGGACTCGTCCAGCGCGCCCTGGGCCACGCCGATGGACATGGAGGCCACGCCGATACGGCCGATGTCGAGGGTCTTCATCGCGTTGGAGAAGCCTTTGCCCTCTTCGCCGAGCATATCGTCTTTATGTACGCGGACGTCTTCCATGATGATATCGGAAGTGGGACAGCCGATGATGCCCATCTTGTGCTCGGACTTACCGACGGAAACACCGGGCAGCTTCATGTCCATGATAAAGGCCGAGATGCCTCTGGAGCCCTTCTGGGTGCGGTCCGTCTTGGCGTAGATGATGCACCAGTCGGCCACGGGAGCCGTCGTGATAAAGGTTTTGCGGCCGTTTAAAATCCAATAGTCGCCGTCGCGGACAGCGGTAGACGTCGTGCCGCCGGCGTCGGAACCGGCGTTGGGCTCGGTCAGGCCGAAAGCCATGATTTTTTCACCCGTCGCCACGGGGGTCAGGTACTTTTCAAGCTGCTCGGGCGTGCCGGCCAGCATCAGCGGGCCGCCGCCGAGGGAATTCGGTGCCGAAACCCAGATCGTGGTCACCGCGCTGGCGCGGGCCAGCTCTTCCATGACAAGGACGTAAGACAGCATATCGGAACCTTGTCCGCCGTATTTCAACGGCGTCTTGATACCGAAAAAGCCTGCCTTGCCCAGCTTTTCAAGCAGCTCCTTCGGATATTCGCCTGTTTCTTCGATCTGATCGAGAATGTCTTTCGTCAGCTCTTTCTCAGCGAAGTCGCGGGCCAGTTTCCGAACAAGCTCATGCTTTTCAGAAAAAATCATTATTCTTCCTCCTATTGCTTAAAAAAATATGTAGTTTAAGGCCGAGCCGTTCCCTTTTTTAATGCGAAATATACAGTCGGCACAGGGCTTTTGGCAGCAACTTGAACATATCAATTATAAATGTTCTCTAAAAATATTGTATTATTTTGTTTAATACTTTTTCTTGAATAAGTTCATGTTTTATGCTAAATTGGTGCCATCGGATACATAATTATAAGTATGTTTCACGGCGGCAGGCCGCACTTGCGGCGTGGCGGAAGACGGTGGAGCAGGGGTTACGGCGAAAGGATGTTCTCAATGAGCTCGACACTGTTTGATTATGAATGGCAGTTTCTGCTGCAGATGGTTTCGCGGATCAATTACAGCGAGACCTACACGGAAACCTGTGATACGATACTCCAGCAGATGAGGACGCTCATTCCGTTCCAAACCGGCATCATCTTTCAGGCCGGCAGGGAGAACGGGCGCGTCCTTCTGACCAATCCCGTGTCCACCGAGACGGTGGACGACCGCTCCGATCATGCTTTTTTCACCGAGGGCAACTACCCCCACTGGAACGAGTTCATCATGGCGCCCTACAGCATCGTCTTCCGGCAGTCGGACATCATATCGCCGGCGAAAATGGAGAAGACCAGGGTCTACCGCGAGATATGGCAGCAGAGAAACGTTTACTGGGGCCTTTTCATCTCGATCGTCTATAAGGATTGTCCGCTGGCCGTGATCGGCCTCATGCGCAATAAAAACGACGAGGATTTCTCCGCCCGCGACATCTATATCATGAACACCCTGAAGGACCCCCTGGAGCGCAAGCTCTACAGCCTGCTCGAAGGGAAGCTGCGGCGCGGCGGGAATATGACGCATCCCGAGCGGATCGCCAAAACGGCTTCCCGCTACGGGCTGACAAAGAGGGAGACGGAAATCGTCGCTCTTGTCTGCAGCAGCAAAAGCAGCGAGGACATGTGCCAGCAGCTTTACATCACCCACGCCACCCTGTCGAAGCATCTGTCAAACATATACTCCAAGACGAAGGTGCGCAACAGGACACAGCTTTTCGGGCTGTTCAACGATGCATAAAAAATGCATAAAACCGCATCGCCGGCGCCCATAATGAAAACCGCGCCCGCCCAAAACGCGCGTTTTGTCGTCCCAGGCGATTTTCCGCCGCTATCTATTAATTCTATAGAAAACCAGCGGATATTGCAACGAGCAAATATTTGAATATTCAACGAACTTTTTATACTTTAGCGCGGAGAAATTTGTTAAAAATAAAACAAGGCGCTTGCGTTAAACGATTATCCAAAAATCAGAAAAATTTTATATAAATTCAGCGGGCGCTTGCGCGTCAATCCGTCGGAGCGGTATGATAAATAAAAGCGTTTTACGGCGGTTCGGGTCGGCAGACTGCCGGGCTTTTGTCCGGGCATTTGGGAGGGACGGCAATGAATTCACCCAAGGAAGTCGCACAGAACTACATTGCGCTCGGCGCGGCGAAAACGACGTATTCCATCGGCAGGATGTTCTGGCTCGGCGTTCTGGCGGGCATGTTCATTGCTCTGGCGGGCACCACCTCGACGATTTCGTCGGCCACGCTCACAGGCTCCGCCGCCAGGATCGCCGCCGCCGTCGTCTTCCCCGGAGGGCTGGCCATGGTGCTCATCGCCGGCAGCGAGCTTTTTACCGGCAACACGATGATCCTGATTTCCGTCCTCGAGAAGCAGGCCACCTGGGGCGGCATGCTTAAAAACTGGCTGGTCGTCTATATCGGCAACCTGGCCGGCAGTGTTTTGATCGCGGCGCTCGTCGTCTTCGGGCATACCTTTGCAAAGATCGTACCCGACGGCATGGCCGGCGTGATGGCGATTCATACGGCCGTGGCAAAGGTCAACATGACCTTCCTCGACGCGTTTTACCGCGGTATCCTCTGCAACTTCCTGGTCTGCATCGCCGTGTGGATGTCGCTGGCGGCCAAGGACGCCGGCGGCAAGATCATCGCGCTTTTCTTCCCGATTATGTTCTTTGTTCTCAACGGATGGGAGCACAGCGTGGCCAATATGTACTACATTTCGGCGGGGCTTTTCGCCAGCGGCACCGGGGCCTTTACCGACGCCGTGGCAAAAGCGTTCCCGGGCGACCGGCTCGATACGCTCACCTGGGGCGCTTTCTTTGTCAAAAACCAGCTCCCGGTGACGCTGGGCAATATCGCCGGCGGGGCGGTCCTGGTGGCGCTCATCTACTGGTTCGTCTATCTCCGCGCCGATAAAAAGTCCGGCGCGCCGTCCGGCGGGAAATGACAGAATAACCATTAAATTGCCTGGCAAGCGGGCTCCTGTTCAGGGAGCCCGCTTCAGCTTGTCGAAAAACTCATATGCAGCAAAAAAGCTTCGCAGAATTCCCGCCGCGCACGGCGGGAACAAGATGGAATCCGTCATTTCCGGCGGCGTGTACGTCGGAAATGGCACTTATCGTGTAGGCCACGGCTGAGTGGCCTGCACGTTGCCTTTTGTCGGATAAAGCCCGGAGGGCTTTATCGACAGTCTGAAGCGGGCTCCTGTTCCGGGAGTTCGCTTGTACTTTGCATTTACGGCAGGGTCCGCGCCGCGGCCATGCCGGCCGTATAGAAAAGGACGCCGAGGGCCACGGAGCCGAGGATATATACCGCCGCGTTGAGACGCTTTTTATCGTGAAAAAGGGAGAAGCCCTCGTACATAAACGTCGAGAAGGTGGTGTACGCGCCCAGAAACCCGTCCGCCAGCAGGCACAGCAGATTGCCGCTCAAGCCCACGCTGTTCACAAAACCCAGCAGCAGGGCGCCGGTAATATTGATGAGCATTGTGCCAAACGGAAACGAACGGTGCGTTTTATCGGCGAGCACTTTCCCGAGAATGTAACGCACCAGACTGCCGCAGATACCGGCGGCACCGACTAACAAATATCTGGTCAATGTTCAGAATCTCCCGTCGTCTCATCGCGGGCCTTGCCGTCCGAAAGGTCCGGTGCCTTCAGCAGCTTGAGCACACGGGACCTGACGAGCACAGCGCCGCCCCATACAGCCAGCAGGCCGCCGCCCAGGGACGCGGCGATATAGACGAGCATCTCCGCCGTCCGGCCGCTCTGGACAAGCGTCACGGCGTCCCTGCAGAGCGTGGCAAAGGTCGTAAAGGTGCCCAGAAAACCGGCGGTGAGGCCAAGCCTCAGATTGTGGTCGACCTTGCCGGTCTCGGCGGCAAAGGTGACAATAAACGAAAACAAAAAGCTGCCGAGCATGTTAATTAGGAATGTGTTGATAGGAAAATACTGAAAAATGGCCGAGAAGTCGATTTGCTTGACGGCAAACCGCGCGATTGCCCCAAGAAATCCGAAAGCGCCGATGTAAACATATTTTTTCATATTAAAGTTCCTGTTCCGTGCATAAAAAATACTCCTACAAACGCAATAAATTACCGTTTGTAGGAGTCATCAGCCAGAAGCATTTAAAGCGAACTCCATCGCTTGTCGTTTTTTTATATTAACATACCCGGGATGTCTTTGCAATATGAAAAACCGGCAGGAAGCCTTCGCGGCAGTCCGGGCCCCTAGGCCGACTATCCCCCCGCGGCTGCGCCCGCGGCGATATCCGGCGACGGATTGATGGTGATCTGCGGGGCCGCGCCCGCGGAGCCTGTGACGATCTGGTCGGGGCCCGTGATCTGGTTGTGCATGATCGTAATGACGACGCGCCTGTTTTTCGCCTTGTTTTCCACCGTGTCGTTGGCAGCGACCGGCCTGTACTCGCCATAGCCGATCGACGCCATCTTGGTGGGCGGCAGCCCGATTTTGACAAGCTCGCGCCAGACATTGCCGGCCCGCTGTGTGCTCAAATCCATGTTGTCGGCGTATCGCGAGGTATGTATCGGATCGGTGTCCGTGTGGCCCTCCACCAGAATGTAAGAGAAGTCCAGGTCTTTCAAAAGACTGCCGATGCTGTCGATCAGTGAGACGGAATTTGGCCCCAGGTCCGCGCTGCCGCTTTTGAAGAGCACGTTGTCCTTAAATGAAATGACGACGCCCGTGTCGTCCAGCGTCACGTCGACCATGTCCTCGAGGTTGTTTTGCCTGAGCAGCTGGATGACCTCGTTGTAGAGATTTTTGAAAGCGTTCCACTGCTGCTGCGTCCAGTAGGTGCTGGTGCCGTCGCCCGTGTTGATGTCGGACAAATTGCCGGCGGGCGACGTATCCGTCCCGTCCGGCGTGAAATCGGCCCCGTACAGGCCGGACCCTTCGCCGTCCTGCGCGCCGGTGCCCCCGTTTTCAACGTATCCGAAGCCGCTCCGGATATCCGCGGCGACCTTTTCGGCCTTTGCCTTGTCGACCTGGCTTATGGAATAGAAGATAATGAACAGAATGAGCAGCAGGTTCATCAGGTCCGAGTAAGTCAGCAGCCACCGCTCTGTATTGTCCTTTTCAGGTTCTTTTGGTTTCCTGGCCATACGATACTCCAATCACGATACGGCGTTACGCGCTTTTTTCCTCTGATCTCGAGGAGGGCCTCCGCCCTTTGTCGTCGAGCCCGCCGATGACGGCAATCAGGTTGTCGCGCATCCTGGCGGGGTACTCGCCCTCAAGAATGCTGAGCAGACCCGTGACGATGAGCTCCATGTATTCGGCGTCCTCCCGGGCACAGTTCTTGACGTGGCCGCCCAACGGGAGCCAGAGAAGGTTTGCCGAGCCGACGCCGTACATCGTGGCGATGAACGCGGTGGAGATCTTGTGGCCGAGCTCGGCCGTGTCGCCGCCCATGTCGCGCAGGATGCCGACCATGCCCATGACGGTGCCCAGCACGCCCATGGCCGGTGCCACGCCGCCCGCGCCTTCCAGACATTTGGCAGCGTGCTCATATTCATTCGATTTCGCCTCGATTTCGTTTTCGAGGACTTCTTTCAGAAATTCGGGTTCCACGCCGTCGGCGACGTAAAGCAGGCCTTTTTTAATGAACGGGTCGGATACCTTTTCCGCCTCGGCTTCCATCGCCAGGATGCCGTCGCGCCGCGCGACGTTGGCCAGATTGTACAGCAGGTCGATGACCTGGCCGTAATTTTTCTTCTTCCGGAAGAAAATCATCTTGAGCGCCTTGGGGATCTGTTTCAGATAAGAGAGCGGGAACGACATCAGCAAAAATCCAAAGGTGCCGCCGAAAACGATGCTGGCAGCCGTCGGCCTGATCAGAGCGGAAAGAACGCCCTCGTCTCCCACATAGCCGTAGATAACACCGCCAAAGCCGATTAATAAACCGATAAGCAAGAAAATGTTCATGTGATGCTCTCCCAAATATGATCTTGAGAAATGAAGAATCAATCATATTTAGTTATCGAAACTTTTTGAATAAAATGAATAGAAAAAAGAAAAGCTTCCAATATTTTTTTGCCGGCCGCCCCGGCGTTCCCATATTTTTCAGTGCCGCGCCGGGCCGTGTTTCCAATAGGGAACGCATATTTTGGGCTTGCATAACGCCGTGCAAAATGTGATAATTCTTACAATATATGAGAACCGGATAAATGGAAGGAGATAAAGATATGGACAAGCTCGACTTTAAGAAAGCGGACAAGGCGCTTTATATGCCCGGGACGTCGCCGTCAGCGGTCACCGTACCGGAGATGACGTTTATCATGGTCGACGGCCGGGGCGACCCCAACGCGCCGGACGGGGAATATTCAAAAGCCGTCGAGCTGCTGTATGCGCTGACCTACGCGATCAAGATGAGCAAGCTGGGAGGCCGTGCGCCGGCGGGATATTTTGAGTATGTGGTGCCGCCCCTGGAGGGGCTCTGGTGGTATGACGACGGCGGGGCGTTCCGATTCGGCGCCAAGGAGCATTTTTGCTGGACCGCCATGATCCGGCAGCCCGGGTTCGTGACACCGGAGGTCTTTGAGCGGGCTGTCCTGGAAACCGCCGGGAAAAAGCCGGCGCTCAACACCGGCGGCGCCAGGCTCTCCCGATACGAGGAAGGGCTTTGCGTCCAGTGCATGCACGTCGGGCCTTACGACGCCGAGCCCGCCACGGTGGCGCGGATGGACGCGTTTATGCGCGCCGGCGGCCTTGCCCCCGACTTTTCCGAGACGCGCCGCCATCACGAGATATATCTCGGCGACCCCAGGAAAACAGACCCCGCCAAGCTCAAAACGGTGATCCGCCATCCGGTAAAACCGGCGGAATGATTATATTTAATTTAAATGCATGCAAAGGCGCCCCCCGTTTTTGGCGGGGCGCCCTTTTGCCTGTATCCCGATGACCCGGGATGGGGTTGCGCCCAGTCCGCCGCGTTGTCATTCCCGCGAAGGCGGGAATCCAGGCCTTCCCCAGGGGAAGGCGGCGCGCAGCGCCGGATGAGGGATTCCTGTGACGCGCCGGCAAGTATTTCGCCAGCCGCCTCCGCAACAGTAAGGACCGACGGGGCGTGGGCATCGCCCCATACGGAGATTCGACAAAACCTGAGTTTGATAAAAGGCAAGTTTCTACATTTTTCACCCATATTTTACAACAAGTACCCAATTATTACCGGATTGTAACTCATTGTTGCCTGAAACAGGTTTATTCATAATGGCACAAGCTCTATAATATTTTTTGGGCACTTCGCCGGACCGAAATAAAGGAACATTTTTCCTTAAAATTCGTCAATTACTAAATAAGTGTTATTACCTGGGGAGGAAGATAAATGGACGAACAGACAAGCGCGGCGGTTCTCGAGGAGAAACCGGCCGCCGAAGCGCCGAAGCCGGCGGCGGAACCGCCGAAAAAGAAGCGCAGAAAAAAGAAAAAAGCAGTAAAGGTTATCATAACCGTCGCCGTTATCCTGGTCGTGCTGGGCGGCGTCGCCTTTGGCATGTACGCGCTTTTCCACAAGGATAAGACGGAAAATAAGGTCATGACGGATACCGTCATGCGGGGCTCCATACAGAGCACCGTTACCGGCAGCGGCGTGACGAAAGCGAAGGACTCGGCGACGATCACGCTGTCCTCCGGCGGCACGGTGCTGGATGTCTACGTCAAGGACGGCGACATGGTCATGGAGGGCGATCCGCTTTATTCCATCGACAGCACGGAGGCCCTGGCGGCGGTGGACACCGCGCAGAAAACCGTCGACAACTATCAAAAGCAGCTGAAAGGTCTGAACAACGCCTATCAGTATCTCACGGTAACGGCCGACTTTTCGGGGACGCTCATCGATACGACGAAAATCAAGGTCGGCGACGCCGTCGCTTCCGGCACGAAAATCGCCACCCTGGTGGACGACAGCAAAATGAAGCTCGTGCTTTATTTCAGCTACGCCTACCAAAACGACATCAAAAAGGGCCAGACGGCCGCCGTGTCCGTGCCGTCCACGATGAATCAGCTGAACGGCACCGTTTCGGAGATCAATTATGTCAAGAAGGTGACCGCCGAGGGCTCAAAGCTCTTCCAGGTCGTCATCACGGTGGACAACCCCGGCGCGCTCACCGCCGATATGGGCGCTTCGGCCACGCTGGCCGGCGCGAACGGCGAGACGATTTACCCCTACGAGGCGGGCAAGCTCGAATGGAACCGCTCCAGCGATATCGTCACCAAGGCCGGCGGGGACGCCAACCTTGTGCATCTGCTGGACTACGACCAGGTGAGCGCCGGCGAGACGCTTTTGAGAATGGACGCCGAGGACAACGACGACCAGGTCGCCTCCCTTGAAAACCAGCTGAAAAGCGCGCAGGACGCGCTGCAGAAGGCGCAGGATAACCTGAAAAACTTCAACGCCGTATCACCCATGAGCGGCACGGTGCTGTCCTGTTCTCTGGTGCCCGGCGAGAAGGTGGAGTCCGGGCGTGTGGCCATCAGCATTGCCGACACGTCCATCATGACCGTGGAGGCGCAGATCGACGAGATCAACGTGTCCTATGTCAAGACCGGCATGCCCGTGATGATCAACCAGTGGAGCAAGAACGGGCAGGAGTCGTTTACCGGCATCGTGGAGTCGGTGAGCCTGGAGGGCAAATTTGAAAACGGCGTCTCGTTTTTCCCGGCGATCGTCAGGGTCGACAATATGGACGGGCGGCTGCTCACCGGCATGTATGTGGATTACAGCCTCGTTGCCTCCCAGTCGGACAATACGCTGATGGTGCCGGTACAGGCGGTCAGATACACGGAGAGCGGCGCCTGCCTGTTTATCCAGGCGGATCAGAAGCCGGACAACGCCCTCGACACCTCCACGCTGGGGATCGAAGTGCCCGAAGGCTTCTATGCCGTGCCCGTCACGGTCGGCCTGTCGGACAACAGCTCCGCCGAGATCATAAGCGGCGTTGAGGAGGGGGCGGTTATCTTCACCCAGTTTATGACCGACAACGGCAACTCCAGTATGATGAATGGCGGCACCAGCATCGCCATTGCCAGGGGTTAGGATGGTCGGCGTGAATCTGATCGATTTGAAGGACGTCTTTAAAATTTATAACGAGGGCTATGAAAACGAGGTGCGCGCGCTGAACGGCGTGTCGCTGACCGTGGAGAGAGGGGAGTTTGTCAGCATCATCGGCGCTTCCGGCTCCGGGAAGTCGACGCTGATGAACATCCTCGGCTGCCTGGACATTCCCACCTACGGTACATATCTGCTGGACAGCCAGGATGTCGGCGAGCTCACGGACAACGAGCTGTCCAAAATACGCAACAGGGAAGTCGGCTTTATCTTTCAGGGCTTCAACCTGATCGAGGCGCTGAACGCCTATGAAAACGTGGAGCTGCCGCTCATTTACCAGGGGGTCGGGGCCTCCCAGCGCCGGGAGATGACGCTGGAGGCGCTGGAGCGCGTCGGCCTCGGCGAGCGCGTGCACCACAAGCCGTCGGAAATGTCGGGCGGCCAGCAGCAGCGCGTGGCCATCGCCCGGGCCATTTCCACGCACCCGCCGATCATTATGGCGGACGAGCCGACCGGCGCGCTGGACACGAAAACGGGCGAGCATGTCCTGGAAATTTTGAAAGGCCTGAACAGGGAGGGGACCACCGTTATCCTGATCACCCATAATTCCGACATCGCCGAATCCTCACGCCGCATCATCCGGATATCCGACGGCGTGATCGTCGAGGATGTCTGCAGGGAGGTGACCGCGCCATGAACATCCGGCAGAGCTTCAAGATGGCGTTCAAGTCCATCTTCTCCAACAAGGTCCGGTCGTTTCTGACGATGCTGGGCATCATCATCGGCGTGGCCGCCGTCGTGATCATGGTTTCGATCGTCCAGGGCCAGAACAAGGAAATGAAAGAGTATTACGAGAGCATGGGGACAAACAAAATCTCCGTTTACGTCTATAAATTCAACGGGGAGGACGTGACGCAGGACCTCTACGACTATTGTCTGGGCCTCAAGAATCTCGTCCTGGGAGTCACGCCCAGCAGCAGCTTCGGCGGCCCCGTCAAATACATGACCAAGTCGACGGACCAGAACCAGCAGTACGGCATGCCCCCCGTCTATCTGGGGAGCGATCTTTACTCCATGTGCAATAACTATAAGCTTCAGGAAGGCCGGGACCTCTGCTGGCTCGACGTCAAGAATTACAATCAGGTCGTCGTCATCGGCGCGAAGCTGAAGGAATTCCTGTTCGACTACAAGGACCCCATCGGCGAGAAGATACAGATCGGCGGGCAGAAGTTCGAGGTGATCGGCGTCTACGAGGCCAAGGGCTCGGAACAGAACTGGTTTATGGACTACATGGCCGTGGTGCCCTATTCCATGAGTCGAATCCTCACCAAGACGAGCATGATGGGCGAATTCACCGTCAAGGCCAAAAGCGCCGAAGCCACCACCGAGGCCATCACGCGCCTGACCGGTTTCCTGTCGGGCCGGATCAGCGATAAGGACGGATATTTCAACGTCTACACGGACAACACCTGGATGCAGCAAAACGACGAGCAGAACAAGATGATGAGCCTGGTGCTGGGCGGCATCGCCGGAATTTCGCTTCTGGTGGGCGGCATCGGCATCATGAACATCATGCTCGTCACAGTGCGCGAGCGCACCCGCGAGATCGGCATCCGAAAGGCGATCGGCGGCGCCAGAAAGTCGATCCTCATCCAGTTTCTCATCGAGGCCGGCGTCATTTGCGGTACGGGCGGCATCTTCGGCATTATCCTGGGGTATCTCGGTACGCTGGTGGCCGGAAAGCTCATTCTCAACATTGTGCTGCTGCCCAGCGCCCCCATGACGATCGGTGCTTTCGCGTTTTCGGTAATCCTCGGCATCAGCTTCGGCATGTACCCGGCTGTCAAGGCCTCCGGGCTGCAGCCTGTGGTCGCGCTGCGCGCAGAATAAAGGAGTGAAGATATGAAGAAATTTACTGCCGCCGTCATGGCGCTCGTCCTGCTGTTCGCGCTGTGCATCAGCGCTGGCGCAAAATCGGCGTCATTTCCGGATATCACCGACCCCGCCCTTTTGCGGGACGTGGCCGTCCTCCAGATGCTCGGCGTCGTGAGCGGCGACGACAACGGCAACTTTATGCCGAACGGCACGCTGACGCGGGCGGCGTTCTGCAAAATGGCCGTCACCGTCATGGGGCGCGGGGACGAGGAGTCCATCTACAGAAGCCGCACCATTTTCCCCGACGTCCGCGCGGGCTACTGGGCGGCCGGGTATATCAACCTCGCCGTCTCAGGCGATAAGAAGATCATCCTCGGCAACAGCGACGGGACGTTCCGGCCCGACGATCCTGTCACGGTGGCGCAGGCGATCACCATCCTGATGCGCGTGCTCGGGTATGCCGACGCCGACGCCGGCATGCTCTGGCCGGACGGCTACATCACCCTGGCGAAGGACGCGGGCCTTCTGGAAGGCATCGGCGTGTCGTCCCCGGGCAGCTCCATGACGCGCGCCCAGGCCGCGCACCTGTTCGCCAACCTGCTCGGCACGAATGTCAAGGGCGCCGGGAGCTATATCTCAACGCTGGGCACAGCCACGCCCGACGCCGTCATCATGCAGCTGAATGTTTCGGCGCAGGACGGGTCCGCCGGCGCCGTCCGGACGTCGGACGGCATCCTCAAAACGGCAAACGGCGTCCTCCCGCCGGCGATCCTCGGCCTGCGCGGGACGCTTTTGAAGGACAGCCTCGGCAGGCTCCTCACGTTCCTGCCCGAGTCAAACAGGCAGCAGGACGTGACGGTGCAGACCGTGGACGCCGGCTGGCTGAAGGATATGTCCGGCGCCACGTACACCATCCCCGCCACGGCGGCCGCGTACACGGCCACGGAGGTCACCACCTACGTCAAGGCGTTTATGGACATCGCCGCCGGTATGCATGTGACGCTCTATTATTCCGCCGACGGCAAGATCGACGGGGTCTATATCAACACGTCTAAAACAGAATCGGCCGTCGTTGTCGGCTCGACCGGCTCCGTCGGCGCGCTGACCGGCGGCGATACGGGCTATACGGTCATCAGGAATGGCGCCCCGGCCTCGTCGTCCGACATCCGGCCTTATGACGTGGCCACGTATGACGCCTCGGCAAAAATCCTGTATGTTTCGGATTTCAGGCTCTCCGGCTGCTATGAAAACGCCTGGCCCAGCCTGTCATCCCCGTCGAAGCTCACGCTGATGGGGCATGAGTTCCCGGTGCTGCCGTCCGCCGCCGCCACCCTGGCCGGCTATAAGCTCGGCCAGACCATCACGCTTTTGTTCACGAGCGACCTGCAGGTGGCCGGCGCCGTGACCAGCGGCGTCTCGGGCTCCACGGCCGTCGGCGTCGTCCAGTCCGGCGCCACCGGGTCCAGCGCCTCCGTCAAGCTCTTTAACGGCCTTGTCCTGTCGGGGGACCCGTCGATGGCCGACAGCGCCGCCGCGCAGCTCAGCGGCGAGCTTGTCACGGTATTCTCCGCCGGCGCCGGTAAAATATCGATGAGCAGGATGTACAGCTCCGGCGTCGCGGGCAGCCTCGACCTGACGAAAAAAACCGTCGGCGCCGTGGCCCTCAGCCCGGCTGTCAAGGTGTACGAGCGGGTCGGCACGGGTCCGGTCGCGCAGATTTCGCTGAATGACCTCGTGCAGACGACCATCAGCGCCTCGAAGATACTGTACGCCGGCACAGACGCCACAAGCCGCGTCGATACGCTGCTGCTTGACGATGTGACCGGAGACAGGTATACGTACGGCATCCTCAAGGCTGATACAACCACGGAATCATCTGGTGGGTTCGACGCAACAAACCGTACGGTTTCCGTCACGAACAGCGACAACAAGACGGGAACGGCGGCTGTGGTGACCGGTCTTGCCATCACCAACGGCGCGCCCGGCGGCGTCGCGTTCAGCGCTGACGGCGCAGCGGTGGTGAATATCGTGACGCTGACGGCGATAAAAAACGTGTCCCGTTCCGCGTTCTATACGAGAAACGACGTCACGTACCTGACGGTGAACGGCGCGGAATTCCCGGTGGCGGCCAACGTCGAATGCTACAACAGCATGGGGAAGACCTGGTTTGAATCGCTGACCGATGCCCGGGCGTTCTCGGCAACGCTGACGGTCTATTACGACCGCGCCGCGGCCGAGGGCGGCAAAATCCGCATGGTCATTGTTGAATAAATAAATATATAGGGGTGCGCCACATATCCGCTGAGGACGGCCGACGGCCGTCCTCGCGGCATATCGTGAGGCTTTGCGTTGGGGCGAGTGATTGCGCGGCGCGCAACGGGGAACGGGCCGCCGAAGGCGGCGGCCCCTACGGGTACAAATACGTCGCGTAGCCGCATAGAGCGCGGCTTCACAGACGCGCCTGTAGCGCCACGAAGGAGAACCGACGGCGGGCCGGGTCGTCCCGGCTACGGAGGCGCCGTTGAATTATTGCGCGTTGGGCATTTATACAAATGCGCTTTTACAGGGAGGAAAAGTAATTATGGAAAAACATCTTTACTCATTGCTTGCAGTATTTCCTACGCCGAATATCGAAGAAACCGCCAAGTATTATAACGAAATTATGGGGTTTAGAATTGTTAGGTATTTAGACGTAAAAGAACCCCACATATGCCTTTACCGGGACAGCACGGAAATAGTACTGACACAGGCAAATAGTAAAAAAGTATTCCCGAATAGAGAACTTTACGGCTATGGGGAAGATGCATATTTTATTACGGATAATCAAGAAGCGTTGCAGAATGAGTTTGAAAGTAACGGTGCTAAAATTGTGCGTCCACTCCATAAAACAGATTATAATAATCGGGAATTTGTGTTAGAAGATATAGATGGACGATGGATTGCGTTTGGAATGAAACAAAAATAACAATTTCCCCAATAAGCATAGCACGAAGATGACAAATTCATAAATTAATCAGCCTGACACAGAATCTGCATAATATGTCAGGCTGACTTCTGCAATTACAGGACGTAGGGCGGGGGCTTGCTCCCGCCGCGCTTGCCGGCGCGGCTTGTTGCCCGGCAAGGCCCTGCGGCATTCGGTGGACTGTGCCGCAGGGATATGGAATTAACCCTGTGGCGTAATCCGATAAAAAGGGTATCGTACGGTCTCTTTTTTTACAAATTAATGCGCATTTTGCCCATTTGTTTTCACGTAGTACTTGAATATCGGCGCCGATTTTTATATAGTAGTTAACAAACAAGGCAAGTAAAATTTGGAGGTATAGGTATCATGGGCAATCATTTGAGCGGCAAAGTGGCGCTGGTCACGGGCTCCGGACAGGGCATCGGGCGGGCCATCGCCCTGGCGCTGGCGGCCGAGGGCGCGAAGGTCATCACCAACAACAGGAGCCCGGTTAAGGTAAACGTCACCAATCAGCTGGACGAGGCAAGGCTTGCGCGCCTGACGCCCGAGCAGCTGGACTGGTACAACAAGGAGATCGAAAAGTATTCCGGCGACGCCGAGACGACGGCCGCCGCCATCAGAGCCGCCGGCGGGGAGGCCACCGCCTTTTTCGGCGATCTTTCCGATTTCAATATGGCGAAAAAGATGGTGGACTTCACTGTTGACACATACGGCTCGATCGATATCATCGTCAACGTGGCCGGCGCTTTCGGCTTTGCCCCGGTTGAAAAAATCACCGAGGAGCTCTGGGATAGGGTGACAACAGTCAAGCCGAAGGGCTTTTTCAACATCATCCACCACGCCGTGCCCTACATGAAGAAAAAGGGCTGGGGCCGCATCATCAACTGCGCCTCCCCCGCCTGGACAGGCGGCGACCTGCGCCAGTGCGAATACTGCGCGGCAAACGCCGGGGTCGTGGGCATGACGTGGGGCTTGGCCACGGAGCTGGCCGAAAACAACATCACCTGCAACGTCTTCGCGCCCGCGGCTAAAACGCGCGCCTCCATCGACATGGAGCTGTTCGACAAGGTCGTTGAAGCGGACGAGCACGCGACAAAATCAGGCAAGCCGTTTTTGAAGTACGACGATACGCAGCCGCCGGAGCCCTTTGCGCCCTTCATCGCGTATCTCGCCTCCGACGCGGCCGCGCATGTGACGGGCTCCGTGTTCATGACCATGGGCGGCTTCATCGGCAGATGGGCCAACCCCGCCTTTGAGGCCACGATGTTCAACGCCGACGGCTGGACGGTGGACAAGGTCATCGAGACGGCGCCCACGACCTTATTCAAGGATTACAAGAATATCAATCAGAAAGACTGATCGCTTTTGTGTGTCATCGGCACGCGTTCGCGGCGCCGCAAGCGGGGGACTCCCTTGCTTGCGGCGCCGCAATTTTATACGCAGGGCAGCCAAACGCTTGAAACGTGCGCCGGATTCCCCTATAATGATAACATTCTTTACGTATTCAGGTGATATATTGGACAGAGCTTTTTATTCAAAGGGACTAAGCGACGTCATCCGCGCCCAGATTCGCGATCTGGACCGCGTCTGCGGCAAAAACGAGCCGCTGTGCATGAAGCTCAACTGGGATATGCTCGAAGTCCGCCCGGCGGACGAGGTCAACGACCTTCTCTGGTATGTGGACGGGCAGCTTGCGGCCTTTTTGGGGCTCTACGGCTTCGGCGCGCAGCCGGAGGAGATCGAAATCACCGGCATGGTCCACCCGGACTTCCGGCGGCAGGGTATTTTTACAAAGCTGTTCCGTGAAGCCGTATCCATTTGCCGGTCGCGCGGCGCGGGGCGGCTCCTCCTGATTGCCGAGCGGCAATCCCTCTCCGGCGCCGCCTTTGCCCGAAACGCCGGGCTGACGTACGATTTCTCCGAATACAGGATGATCTGCAACGGGTACAGCCCGCCCCGGGCGCGTACCGGCGGCCTTTCGCTGCGGCCGGCAGCGGACCGCGACACGGCGTTTCTCATGAAGCTTGACGCGGCGTGCTTCGGCAGCACGTTCCCCGGCGGCTACGGCAGGGAGCTGACGCATATTTATGTGGCCGCGCTGGACGGCCGGGACATCGGGAAAATCGGGCTCTGCGATGAAAACGGCCTGGGCTACGTCTTCGGCGTTTGCATCCTGCCGGAATTCCAGGGCCGCGGATACGGGCGGGCCATGCTCGACGCCATCCTTCAAAAGCACTTTGACGCCAGCGGCGCGGCGGCGATCCTGGAGGTCGCCGTCAAAAACGGCGGCGCGCTGAGCCTGTACAAAGCCTGCGGCTTTTCCGAGCTCACCATCTACGATTATTTCGAGCTGAAGCTCTGACGGTTCAGGGCAAATACGCATAGGGAGTGTTTTCAATGAGGCAGCTGACGGAGCAGGACAGGGAAAGAATCCTTGAGTACATCGCCCGGGAGCCGGAGGTCAATATCTTTATTCGCGGCGACATCGAGAATTTCGGCGTCCAATGCCGGGAGGTGAGCGTCTGGGTCAACGAAGCGGGCGGGGCGTGGGACAGCGTGGCGCTGCGCTTTTTTGACGACTTTGTGGTTTACAGCCAGACCCCGGGGTACGACGCCGCCGCTGTCGCGGCGCTATTAAAAGCGCAGAATGCGCAGATGATCTCCGGGAAAGCGGCCGTTGTCGCCCGCTTGGAGGAATATTTCCCCGAGCGGCGCCTGCGCTCTATGGTGCTGACGAAATGTACCACCGTCAAAGAGGCTTTCGCTGTCTCCGGCGATATCACGCTCCGGAAGCTGGCGCCCGACGACGCCGAGGACATCGTCGACCTGATGATGCAGATCGACGAGTTCAGGCAGTCCTACGGGGACAGGGCCGTCTCTATCGCCAAGACCAGAACAAACCTCTCCCGCGGGGGGACGTACTTTGGCGCCTATACAGGCGGCACGCTCGTCTCCTCCGCCTCCACGGGCGCCGAGAATTCCATGAGCGCCATGGTCGTGGGCGTGGCCACGCGCCCAGGCTTCCGCGGGCGGGGGTACGCGTCCGCCGTCGTGTCAAAGCTCTGCGAGGCGGCCTTTCAGGCGGGCAAAGAGTTTTTGTGCCTTTTCTACGACAATCCGCAGGCCGGGCGTATCTACAACAGGATCGGCTTCGACCCCTGCGAAGAGTACGCCCTGTTCAAGTAAACCAGCAAAAAAAGTCACCGTAATCGGTGACTTTTTATTTTGTTTCAGGGGAAAATATAACAGACTTTTAACGGTGATTTGATTGACGGCGGGGCGGCGCTATTTTAAATTAAAACTGATGTCGGATACGATGCGAAGGTGCTGTTTCAAAGGGGCGCGTATGAGAAAAATCGTTAACGGAAAAACGTATAACACCACGGCCGCGCGGCTTGTCGGCGAGTGGCGCAGCATGTCCAGCGCCCGGAATTCCGACTGGTGCCACGAAATGCTGTTTCAGACGGACGGCGGCGAATATTTCCTGTGGGGCTGTGGTGGGACGCTGAGCGCATATAAAACGGCGGGTGCCGTGACGCGGAGCTCAAGAGCCGGGATCACGCCGCTGAGCCTGGAGAAGGCCATGGCGTGGGCAAGGGTGCACCTGAAGCACGCGACCTATATCAAAGAATTCAGAAAATACGAGCAGGTTGCCTGACGGTATTATAAAAGTGGCTGCCTCAGAATTGATATTCTGAGGCAGCCACTTTTTAATTCTCTGTTTTTGCGCTGAGGTCGGATATCTCCAGCCGGATGTTCTGGGACTGCGCCGCCTCTTTTAAGAGCTGTACCACCTGATCCTTATTGGTGTTGATGAGATCGGCCGTCAGCTGGTCCTTCGTCGCCGGCGGGAGCTTTTTCAGGATCATTTTTGCCATGGAGGCCGGCATGCCGTTGGACAGGAGCATCGCCACCGGGTTGTCGGACTGGCGCAGCCGCTCCGTCATGACGGGCAGGAACTGCTCGATCAGGCTGTCGTAGTCGATATCCTTCAGTTCAATTTCGATTTTGATCATATAACCAGCTTTCCTTCGATGCGTCTCAGTCCCTCAGCGGGACGCCCTTGCCGTCGACGGCGATGCTGCCGGTGAGGATCAGAATACCCTCGACGAGGCCCCAGATGCCGGTGATAACGGTGCCGAACCCCAGGGTCAGGACCGTGATCAGCAGCTGTGCCACGGCCTTGCCGGTGTAGCCGAGATAAAAGTTATGTATACCAAGGCTGCCGAGAAAAATGCCAAGCAGGCCGGCGGCAAGCTTTGACTTCTGCTCGGGCCCGTAATACGCGTACTGAGGCGGCAGCGCGATACCGCAGCGCGTGCAGGCGTATGCGCCCGGCACGGTCTCCGCGCCGCAATTGGGGCAGAAGCGCTCGCCCGTGCCGTTCTGATAGCCGCATTTGACGCAGACGGCGGCGTTCGGGTCGATCTGGTTCCCGCAATTTCTGCAATACATCGTCTTTCCTCCTGTAATTCGTCAAAGCCAGATTAACATCCCGCGGCGGCCCTGTCAAGTTCATAAACCTTCCTCAGACTTAGCTTTTCGGGAAGGCCGGAGAAGTGGTCTATTTTAATTATATATAACGGCTGCAATAAAAATGTTCCTTATGGTTGGAAAAGACGGCGGTATTTATGAACGGTGCCGCAACGGCCTTAAAAGCACGTTAAGATATGTCAGCCCGACAAGAACGCACAACGAGATGAGCGCATACCTGCCCGATACCGGATACCATACAAACAAATAGCGCCATGTTACCCCGCCGAATGCCAGGCTGGGCAACTCATACAGCGCCGCGCCAATCGCCAGGAAGAGCGCGGTGAAGAAAATGATTTTTGCCGTGTGCCTTTCGCCGGGCTGTTTCGCGGCAATATCCCCCCGGAAGCTCCGGAGCCTGCGTATAAGGCGCTCAAAGCTTATCAGGTCAGCGCATACCGCAGCGAACAGGACGAAAACGCAAATCGTATCCACCATCCCGTAAAAATCGCCGACGCCGGCCGGCGCGGCCCGATGCGCCAGCAGCGCCATGACAGACTGCGCGATGTCGGCCGTATACGCGGAATTCATGTTGCACAGCACCGCCACGCCCAGCTTCTCGGATGGGCGAAAATCGATAAAAGACGAAAAATTCGGATTCGATCCGCTGTGGAGAATCTCCGTTCCGTCCCGGTCACACACAATCCAGCCGGCGGCATAGGACATATTTTCGCCAAAAGGCGGAACGCTCAGGTCCGGCGTATGGGACGCATTGATAAGATCAGGGCTGAGCGCCGCCGCCGGCAAGGTTCCGAGCTGGAGCTTCAGCCATAGGGCCATATCGTCCGCGCTTGAAACGATGTAACCGGCGGGTTTGTTACCTTCATAGGCCGGCGCTTTATCGTACAGCGGCGAGAAAAATCCGATTTTATATCCGGCGGCCGTTTCTTCAGGCTTCAGTTGGCTTTGGTACAGATATGTATGATGAAGCCCCGCAGGCTCGAGGACGTATTTCTGGATATAGTCCTCGTAACGCATGCCCGAGGCATACTCTATCAAAAGGCCGAGGATATCGTAGTTGATTGTGGCGTATTCGTATTTTTCGCCCGGAGGACTGTCAAGCTCCGACCCGGAAAACGTTTTGACCGTGCTTTCTATCGCGCCGCCGCTCTCGTCGTCCGATTCGGGGATTCGCGCAATCGTTCGCGCGGGGATTCCGCTCGTATGGTGCAAAAGCTCCCCGACGGTAACGTCCGCTTCCTTCCCCCCATCATAAAATTTGAGCCAGGGGATATAGGACGCGATGCTGTCGCCGAGGTCAATGACACCGTCCTTTTGCAGCTTCAGAACACCCAAGGCCGTAAAGGCCTTACTGTCCGAGCCAAGCTGAAACAGCGTCCCGCTCGTGGCCGGCGACCCGATGCCAATGTCGGCATAACCGTATCCGGCCTTGAACAGCGTTTCGCCGCCGCTGACGGCCACGACGGATAATCCGGGTATTTTGCCCCTGGTCATTCCGTCAGTGATCACCTTTTCGATCTCCCGGACAAGCGGGGGCACGCCCCCGTCTAAACTGTCGGCAATCTGGCCGTCATTGGCGCTGATAAGCTTCTTATGGACAAAAAAGATATCGGATTTGAACAGCAGCAGTAAAAAAGATGCGAGGCACGTCAGAAAAATACATAAAATAATATAAATTTTTCTCGCGGTTGAGCTTTTCATAGACTGTCCCCCGTCATTTTGTAAGATCGGCTTTATTGTACCGGCGGCATCGACGGCATGCCATCGATGCATCTTACAATATGGCGGGGGATCATTACATTTTTGTTAGCCGAGGCTGTTATTGCATCGCCGGCTGAAAATTCTGCTGCTGCTGTGTAATGATTTCCTGCCGCCCTTTTTCCGTCTGTTCCATCTCTTTCGGGCTCAGGATATACAGCAGTTGCTGCAGCTCGCCCACATGCTGCCGTTCCTCGTCGGCAATGTGGTTGAGCACTTTTTTGACGCGCTCGTCGTTCGTGCTCATGGCGTGCGCCTCGTAGCCGATGATCGCCTCCAGCTCTCCGGCCAGATCGACGCGGATGGCCTGCGCCAGCTCCTCGGGGGTCAGCTGCTTCGGCGAATTGCCGACAAAGGGGTTTCCAAGCAGTGCCACAACTATCACTCCTTTCCTTTTTTTATAGCATCTGCCGGCAGACGGAAAATATGTATGCGCCCGGATACCGGCCGGGCGCAATAATTTTTGAAAATTAACGCGATACCGTAGAATAATAATCCTTGTTGACATTTGGTATGAATCGTGTATCATTGTATTAATCATATAATACAATAGGCGGCCGAGGGCGTCCTGGCGCTGCCGCCTGCCTCTAGCCGCGCGCCTCTATTTTAACAGTAATTTAATATTTGCCGCATCCGCGTTCCATTCACAAAGCACAATAACTATGTTACAATCAATTGAACAAGCGATCAATGAAAGGTTTGGTTTACCTCCATGGGCGATAAAGACGAGAAAAAGAAAAAGCATAAGGACAACGAATTTGGTGCCGGCGGGACTCTGTCGACATTGGAACCCGGCGAAATGAGCGATACCGAAGCAAGCGCCGGGGCCGGACTGCCGGACCCCGGGTTCCCGGAGGCCCCGCGGAAAAAGCGGCGGCGGGGCTGGATCATCGCCGGCGCCGTCGTTCTGGTACTGGCGCTTTTAATCGTTCTGCCCCGGCTGCTCGGGCTCGGGCGGAATATGACATCCGCCGGCGGGCCGGAGACGTACACCGTCCAGCGCGGCGACATCACCGTGACCCTCAGCGGCAGCGGAACGCTGGAGCCGGCCGACTCCTATACGGTGACGTCCCTCATCACCGGCGATATACTCACCGCCCCCTTCGAGGAGGGCGACGTTGTCGAAAAGGACCAGGTCCTCTACACCGTGGACAGCTCCGACATCAATAACGGCATCCAGCAGGCCCAAAACAGTGTCAGCGACAGCCAGTACAAGTACGACAGCGCCTTAAAGCAGGCGGACAGCCTGCGGCTGAAAGCCGGCGGGGCGGGCACGGTGACCACGGTGAACGTGCAGCCCGGCGACACGGTCCAGGCCGGGCAGGCGGTCGCCGTCATCCAGGACAGCGCCACCATGCGCCTGAAGGTCCTCTTCCAGAGAGATGTCGCCAGGAGCTTTGCCGTGGGCGCGCGCGCCGACGTGACGCTCGACAGCAGCAACGAGACGTACGCCGGCACCATCGCGGAGATCGGCGGCGTCGATCAGGTGCTCACCGGGAACGTCATCGCCCGGGAGGTGACGGTCACGCTGGCAAACCCCGGCGCCATCGCGCCCGGCCAGACCGCCTACGTGTCCGTCGGTGGGAAGTACGGGCTGCAGAACGGCACCTTTGAATACAATTATGAGGGCAGCGTCACCTCGACGATATCCGGTACCGTTGCGTCGGTCAGCGCGAAAGCCGGCAGCCGCGTGACAAAGGATCAGGTCGTCGTCACACTGCGGAGCGACACGGTGGACCAGCAGGTGCAGAGCGCGAAAAGCGCGCTGGAAAACGCGCAGCTCTCCCTTGAAAGCCAGACCAACAAGCTCTCAAATTACACCATTAAGTCCCCGATCGCCGGCACGATCGTCGAAAAGGACGTCAAGGCGGGCGACACGCTGAACACCGGCGTCGTCCTGTGCACGGTGTTCGACCTGTCGCATCTCACGCTGACGCTGAATGTGGACGAACTGGACATCAAAAAGGTTCAGCCGGGCCAGGCTGTGACGCTCACCGCCGGCGCCGCGGCGGGGACGGAATATACCGGCACCGTGACCAAAATCAACATTAAGGGGACGACGAAAAACGGCGTTACCTCTTATCCCGTCACCATCCAGATCGATAAGGCGGAGGGGCTTCTGCCGGGCATGAACGTGGACGCCAAAATCGTCGTCAGCTCCATGAAGGACGTGCTCACGGTCCCGGTCGGCGCCGTGCTGCGCAACAATTTCGTCCTGCTGAAAACAGGCGACAGCCAGAAATCGACGGAGCCGGGCGTCCCGGCGGGCTACAGCTATACGGAGGTCACACTGGGGCCGTCCAACGACACCGACATCGTGATCACCTCCGGGCTGCAGGAGGGCGACGTCGTGGCCCTTATGGACAACACGCCCACGTCCTACGACTACAATCCCTTCGAGCCGGCCAGGGGCCAGTCGGCGGGCAGCGCTGAAACCGGCGGGAGCCAGGATCAGGCCCCGCAGAGTGCGGCAGGTGTGGCCGGATGACGCCGCTGATCGAGTTTCGCAATCTCTATAAGATCTACAGGATGGGGGACAACATCGTCCGCGCCGTGGACGGGATCAGCCTCGGGATTTATCCGGGGGAGTTCGTCGCGATCGTCGGGCAGTCCGGCTCCGGCAAATCCACTTGCATGAACATCATCGGCTGCCTGGACGTGCCGACCTCAGGCGAGTACCTCCTGAACGGGCAGAATGTGGGCCGGATGGACGACAACGCCCTGGCGGAGGTCCGCGGCCGGATGATCGGCTTCATCTTCCAGCAGTATAATCTGCTGCCGAAGCTGAACGTTCAGGAAAACGTCGAGGTCTCGATGATGTACGCCGGCCTGCCCAGAAAGGTCCGCGCCGAGCGCGCCCGGGAGGCGCTTGCCCGGGTGGGCCTCGCCGACAAGCTGCAAAACCGCCCCAACCAGCTTTCCGGCGGCCAGCAGCAGCGCGTGTCGATCGCGCGGGCCCTGGTGGGGCGGCCGTCCGTCATCCTCGCCGACGAGCCCACCGGCGCGCTGGACTCGAAAACAGGCCGGGAGGTCCTCAGCCTGCTGCAGCAGCTGCACCGCGAGGGCAACACCATCGTGCTCATCACCCATGACCCCTCCATTGCCGCCGAGGCGCCGCGCGTTATCCGCCTGGCCGACGGCAGGGTGGTGTCCGACGGGCCGGCGGAAGAATCGCCCACCGGCAGCGTGAAGGGGGGCGAGTAGATGCGTCTCTACCAGTCTTTTCTCCTGGCGCTGAAAAACATCCTCACCAGCAAGGTCCGCGCCATGCTGACCATGCTCGGCATCATCATCGGCGTTTCCGGCGTCATGGTGATCATCGGCATGGGCAATGGCATGGAAAACTACATGAAGAGCAGCTTTAAAAGCCTGGGGACGGACCTTTTAAACGTCACCATCATCGGCACCGGCACCTCTAAAAACGTCGGTGTGGACGACATGTATCAGCTCGTCTATGACAATCCCGCGTACCTCAAGGACATCACGCCCTCCGTTATGGTCCCCGGCAGCGTCAAGATCGGCAGCGCGTCGCTGGATTCAACGTCCGTGAGCGGCGTCTCGGAGACCTACGCGGCAATGAAGAAATATGGGCTGGCCGGCGGGCGCTTTCTGCGGTACGCGGACGTCGAAAGCCGCAGCAGCGTCTGCGTCGTCGGCAGCTATATCACGAAAATGTGGTTCAACGGCGACGCCGTCGGGAAAACGATCCGGCTGAACGGCACGGCCTTCACCATCGTCGGCGCGCTGGAAGAGCAGTCGGAGAGCGAGGAGGGCGGCAGCGACGACGCCGTTTATATCCCATACTCCACCGCCGCCAGAATGACGTCCACCGGCACGATCACAAGCTACAGCTTTCAGATCGTATCGGAGGACGACGTGGCACAGTCGAAGAAGATCGTCGGCGACGCGCTGTATAAGGTGTACGGCACGAAGGACGCTTATTCCATCATCAGCATGTCCGAAATGCTCTCCATGATGACGACGATGCTGAACGTGCTGGTCACGGTCCTGGCGGCCATCGCCGCCATCTCGCTGGTCGTCGGCGGCATTGGCATCATGAACATCATGCTCGTCTCCGTCTCGGAGCGGACGCGGGAGATCGGCATCCGCAAGGCGCTGGGCGCCAAGCAGCGCCACATCATGCAGCAGTTCGTCATCGAGGCGGCCACCCTGAGCGCCCTCGGCGGCCTCGTGGGCATCGGCTTCGGCTATCTCCTCTCGGCGCTGGCCACCGTCATCCTGAAGCAGGTCCTGGACCCGAATCTGGCCGTCGTGCCGTCGCTGCCCTCGATCCTCATCGCCTTCGGCATCTCCGCCGCTATCGGCATCCTGTTCGGCTACCTGCCTGCCAGAAAAGCCGCGCGCCTGAATCCCATCGACGCCCTGCGGTACGAGTAAAATATGCGACCTAACGGCCGCGAAAACAGACAAGAAAAGCCTCCGGGCTTAAAATGCTATGCTGCCCCCAGACTGAACAGTGTTTTTTGTTTCACTGTCCTATCTGGGGGCAGCATAGCATCAGCCGGAGGTTTTGGCGATGCCTTTTAAGTTTAAGAGGCTCTCGAGAGCTCAAAATACGTGCCGCCGGCGGCAAGGATCACCGTGTTTTTGTCCTTGACCAGCAGCGTGCAGCCACCGGCGCCCTGCGGGCCGCCCACGTCGACGGCGTCCACCGAATCGGCCGTGATTCCCAGCTTGTCAAACGTCATCCGGTAGCTTGTCATAAAGTCCTCGGCGGACAGGGTCGATTCCGTATAGTCCGGGTCGCTGGCCGTTACGACGCCGGCGGACGGCGTGTCGTTATAATAGCTGGCCTTGTCGGACGAGAAGCTCACGCTTTTTCCGACGAGCTTCTCGGCGTCGTCCTTGCTGTACGTTCCGATCCCGTAGGCCAGCACGCTCTTAACCGTCCACTCACCATAATAAGCCTTTTGCGCGGCCGCGGGCACCGGCCTGATGGAGGGCTCCAGCCCTGCCGTGGGCGCCGGGGCGGTTGAGGGGGCCACGTTGCCCGGACCGTCCGTGGGCGCCGGCGCTGCGGACGTCGGCGCGGACGGGCTTTCGGGGCTGACGTCGGCGCCGGTGCCATCGGCGGAAGGGGAGGGCGGGGCGCTCGGCGATTCCGAGGGGGTTCCCGCGCTGTCGGAGGACGGGCTCGGCGCCGGCGCGCCGGTGTTTGTGCTGCAGCCGGTGAGTCCGGCAAGGCCGACAACGGCGATAAGGAGAATGGCCAGGACCGTTCCCGTCCATTTACTCCGCTTGAAATTACTGATCATAGTAAGCCTCCTTTTTGTGCTTGACTTGTTTTTTGATATTCCGGCGGTCACCGGGACGAAATTCGATTCGGAAAGCAGCCGCACGAGCTTGAGGATCGTGCCGCCGTAGAGCAGGCGCTCCTCGGGGCGCAGGTATTTCAAGACCTCCGCGTCGCAGGAGATTTCACAGTCCTCGTGGATTTTGTGAAAGGCGTACCACACGAGCGGGTTAAAGAAGTACACGGCCTGCAAAGCCGTCAGCAGCCAATTGACCGCAATGTCCCCGCGCTTGAAGTGCGACAGCTCGTGGAGAAAGATGTACCTGACCTCGTCGTCGCCCAGCGTGCTCAGATAAGTGCCGGAGACGAGTATTTTCGGCCGCAGCAGGCCGTACAGCGACGGGGTCCGCTTTTCCCCCGACGTCAGCAGGGGAATGCGGCGCCGGATGTTCAGGGCGGCCCGGCAGGACTCCAGAATCCGGTCGATCCGCTTATCCCGCAGCGGCCTGTAGCGCCTCCGCACGTTTCCGGCAAAGGCAATGTTGACGACGGCGGTATAAAGCACCAACAGGCTCACGCCGGACAGCCACAGCAGCGCGGCGATTTTTATGACAGGAACGTCTCCGGCCGTCTCGGCGCCTTGCGAGGGCGTGCCGCCGCCCTCGGCCGGCGTCTGGCCAGACAGGCTGCCGGGCTGCGCGTTGACATCCGCCGTGCCGCCCGTGGGGGCCGGGGGCGCCGTTTCGTTAATCAGCGGGTTTTGAAGCGCGCCTACCGTTTCCGGCATGGGGAGGTTTATACTGGAGGCCGCGCCGTAAATCAGGCTGTAAACGCTCATCGGGCTTTGCACCTGAAAGGGTACGAGAAGGCGGATGAGCAATAAAGCCCATATGTAGTACTGCCATTTTGGGCTGAGCCCTCTCCGGAAGAGCCTTTTGACCGCCAGCAGGAGGACAATAAGCAAGCTCGCCGTGGCCCCGAGATAAAGCACGTCCTTAAACAGCCAGATCACGAAATTCATTCCGGCCTCCTTTTCTTTTGCGCGTCAAGGAACGCCTGCAGCGCGTCGATGTCCTTTTCGGTCAGGCTGTCGTTGCCGATAAAGTTTTTCAGCAGCAGATTGACCGAGCCGTTAAAGCATTTTTCCAGAAAGGACGCCGTCTCCTCCCTGACGCACTCCTGCTCGGATACGGCCGCGTAGTACGCATAATACGTCTTTTCCTTTTTTGCCGTCACCGCCCCTTTGGCCACCAGACGGCGCAGCAGGGTGTGTATCGTTTTCGGGTTCCAGTCCGTCTCCCGCTCGAGCCTTTCGGCAATCTCGCCGCCCGACATGGGGGAGCGGTCCCACAGCACCCGCATGACCTTCCATTCGGCATCAGATATATTGTTCATCGCATCCTGCCTCCTCGTATTACATATGTACTACGTGATGATATTACAGGTGTAATACGGATTTGTCAATAGCCAATTGCAAAAAGTTATTGCAGATACTATCCTCAACGTATATAATAAAAATTGTAATCGTTACAATTTTTTGATTCTTAATTCACTTCTAAATACAATATATAAGATAGGCAGCGATTCAAATGGACCAAACTTTTGATATCCTGATCAATGAATTGAGAAGGAAAAATATTCGGCTCTCACACCGCAGGTTAAAGGTTTTAGAGTTTTTGTACCAGAATCGGCAGCATCCGACCGTCGACCAGATTTTTGTCGGCATACAGAAAGAAGTGCCTAATTTATCTAAAACGACCGTCTACAACATACTCCATACCCTGGTAGGTGCCGGGGTGGTCAGAATAATAAATATTGAAGACAATGAAACCCGCTATGATATCAAAACTGGCGATCATGGGCACTTTAAGTGCGAAAAATGCGGCGCGATTTTCGATTTCAATATAGATACCGATGCTCTTGCAACCGATAAATTGGCCGGTTTTAAGGTAACTGACAGAAGCGTATATTTCAAAGGCGTTTGCCAAAAGTGCCTTGTAAATATAAATAACAACGACTAAGGAGGGAAACTTTGTGCAAGAAGAAGGAAAATGCCCTGTGACAGGCATGTCGCGGCATGCCGTCGCGGGCGGGGGCACGTCCAACCGTGACTGGTGGCCAAACCAGGTGAATCTCAAGATTCTGCACCAGAACTCAGATTTAAGCAATCCCATGGGGACGGACTTTAACTACGCGGAAGAATTCAAGAAGCTCGACCTGGGCGCTTTGAAGAAAGACTTATATGCGCTTATGACGGACTCGCAGGATTGGTGGCCTGCCGATTATGGCCACTACGGCCCCCTGTTCATCCGCATGGCGTGGCATAGCGCAGGTACATACCGCATGGGCGACGGCCGCGGCGGCGCAGGCCGCGGCACCCAGCGGCTGGCACCCCTCAACAGCTGGCCGGACAACGTGAATCTTGACAAAGCGCGCCGTTTGCTTTGGCCGATCAAGCAGAAATACGGCAGGAAGATATCCTGGGCCGACCTCATGGTCCTCGCCGGCAACTGCGCGCTGGAGTCTATGGGACTCAAGACCTTCGGCTTCGGCGGCGGCCGTGAGGACGTTTGGGAGCCGCAGGAGGACGTTTACTGGGGGGCCGAAACCGAATGGCTCGGCGATAAGCGCTATTCCGGCAAAAGGGACCTCGAGAACCCGCTGGCCGCCGTGCAGATGGGCCTGATCTATGTGAATCCGGAAGGGCCCAACGGCAAACCCGATCCGGTCGCCTCCGGCATCGATGTCCGGGAGACCTTTGCCCGTATGGCCATGAACGATGAAGAGACCGTCGCGCTTATTGCCGGCGGGCACACCTTTGGCAAGACACACGGTGCCGGCCCTGCGGCCCATGTCGGTCCGGAACCCGAGGCCGCCCCCATCGAGGAACAGGGGCTCGGCTGGAAAAGCAGCTTTAAGAGCGGCAAAGGCGGCGATACGATCGGCAGCGGCCTCGAGGGCGCCTGGAAACCACACCCGACAAGATGGGATATGGGCTATCTGAACACGCTGTTCAAATACGAGTGGGAGCTGGTCAAGAGCCCGGCAGGCGCCAATCAGTGGCTGGCCAAGGACGTGGGGGAAGAGGACATGGTGGTTGACGCCCATGACCCGTCGAAGAAGCATCGGCCCATGATGACAACGGCGGACCTCGCCCTGCGCTACGATCCTGTTTACGCGCCGATCGCCCGGCGTTATCAGCAGAACCCCGGCGAATTTCAGGATGCCTTTGCCCGGGCGTGGTTCAAGCTGACCCACCGCGACATGGGGCCGCGTTCGCGTTATCTCGGCCCTGAGGTACCGGCGGAGGAACTGATCTGGCAGGACCCGGTGCCCGCTGTCGATCATGAATTGATCGACCAAAAGGATATCGACAATCTCAAGGGTAAAATCCTGGCTTCGGGCCTGTCCGTGGCCCAGCTCGTTTCAACCGCCTGGGCGTCGGCCGCCACCTTCCGCGGCTCCGACAGGCGCGGCGGGGCGAACGGGGCGCGCATACGTTTGGCGCCGCAGAAGGATTGGGAAGTCAACGAGCCGGCGAAGTTAAATACGGTGCTGCAGGTCTTCGAAAAGATCAGGGATGAGTTTAACGGCGCCCAGACAGGCAAAAAGAAGGTTTCGCTGGCCGACCTGATCGTTCTCGGCGGCTGCGCCGGTATTGAGCAGGCTGCCAGGAATGCGGGCTGTGATATCGCCGTGCCTTTCGTGCCGGGACGCACGGATGCATCCCAGGAGCAGACCGACGTGCAGTCGTTCGCGGTGCTTGAGCCGAAAGCGGACGGGTTCCGCAACTATACCCGAATTAAAACCTCCGTCTCGGCGGAGGAGATGCTTGTTGACCGCGCACAGCTGCTGACCCTGACCGCTCCGGAGATGACGGTCCTGCTTGGCGGACTGCGCGTCCTGAATGCCAATTACGGCCAGTCGCGGCACGGCGTCTTTACCAAAAAACCGGAAACACTGACGAACGACTTCTTCGTCAATCTTCTCGATATGCGCACGGCGTGGAAGCCGACGCCTGAGGACAAGGATGTGTTCGAGGGGCGTGACCGCGCCACGGGCGAGCGCAAGTGGACCGCGACGCGTGTCGACCTCATTTTCGGCTCCAACTCCCAGCTTCGGGCTGTCGCGGAGGTCTACGCCTCCGGGGACTCTCAGGATAAGTTTGTCCGGGACTTTGTCTCGGCCTGGAATAAAGTGATGAACGCCGACCGTTTTGAGCTCGCCTGAATCGTGTTGAGGCGATACTGAGCTTTGAGAAAAGGGGCAGTGACAGCTGCCCCTTCGTTCTAAGTGGAATGCTGCGGGAAAATGCTATTCATAAATCTTCGGAGGTTTGATGCCATGGTGTTTACAGGCTTGATCATCGGGATCGCCGCTTTTTTGATCATTGGGGTATTCCATCCAATAATTATAAAATGTGAATATTACTTTACGGATAAGGTCTGGCCCGTATTCCTTGCAATTGGTATTATCGCGGTTGCGGCGTCCTGTTTCGTTCATTTGATTATCGTGTCGGCAATTTTGGCAATCTTCGGCTGCACCTGTCTGTGGTCCATCATAGAATTGAAAGAACAAAGAGAACGTGTAAAAAAAGGGTGGTTTCCCGCAAATCCAAAACGCCGCCCCCGCAGCTTGAATAAGGATACGTCGTCATGTTGTAAATAAAATTTCACGCCGCTAATAGATCCAGCCGGGCGTATAAGCATGAGGCTGCTCCGCAATGCAGAGCAGCCTCTAGTAAATTCGCTATACCTTTTTCTTTACCGCATACCACAATTCAACATAGCCCATGTCGGAGTCCCCGCTGTATACCTCGAGGTTTATACCGTTCGCCTGCTCGTATTCGGCGGTAGGAAGCCATTCAGAATAAAAGCGCTTATTCAAGTTATCGACGACTTCGACAACCTTGCCCCATTTAAATTTTTTAGACGGGAATATAACCCACGTGTACGCCGGGATATCTGTGACGGTATATCCGTCAATCCTGCTGTTTTTGCTCCTGAAAGCACACTGCATATACACGAATGTACCGGGTTGTGTTTGTTTATAATCGCATACCCCGTGTATCCTGCATAAGTCGGGGCTGACAAACGGCGGCAAATCGCCGGCATCCGCTGCGAGCTTTTCATATGCACCGTTTGCGTGATTTTGGTTCCACATCTCATGCGGATTACTCTGATGCACAGCGTTATCATGCAGAATATCTGCCTTCAGGCCGCTGCCGTCTGTTTTAAATATGCCTTCATAACCAAAAACCTGAAATGCCTCTTTGCTTTCAATGCGATAATCCATTTCTTTCTCTCCTTTGATTGAAATTTGGAAAGAAATTCTTGGATATGCCTTTAGCGTTACACTGCCGGCGCGCGCTTCCGTCGGCGTAACTCCATGGAGTGTCTGGAATGCCCGCGAAAATGAAACAGGCGAATCGTAACCATATTTTAAGGCCAGATCAATCACCTTGACATTGCTGCTTTGCAATTCGATTGCCGCCAGTGTCAACCGTCTTCTGCGGATGTATTCGGTGAGCGAAATATCAGTAATGAACGAAAACATCCGATAAAAGTTGTAAGACGAACAGCAGGCAATCCGCGCCAGCGCCTCTTGATCGATCTCGCCTGTCAGGTTATCTTCCACATATGCCAGCGCCAGACTCATACGGGTTAATAAATCCAAGAATCTCCCTCCCTTCAAAAAAAGTATAGACGGGAGACAAATCGTTGTCGCAACATTTTAAGCCGGGTTTTGTATGGCCTCATATTATTATCATAATGTCAGTTTGGTGCAGGGCGTGTCTTTCCCAAGACGCTTTGCGTCTAAAGGAGCGGCGGTCTGACGTGCGCGCAGGAGGGCCTCGTCAACGGAGTGCACGATCTTATTGGTCCCTTGGTTTATAGCAGCTCCGCCATAATATCCCGGCGTGTCTTTTCATAAAATATCATGCGCCACTCCACATCCTTCGCCGGCTCAAAATGCAGCGCAGAGCAGGCAGCCCGGAGCTTACCCTGATTGCCGTTTCCGAGAACGATGGCGGCCGCCGCATCCGCGCTGCCGATGATACCGATGCAGCAAACGTCACCGGTTGCCTGCGGCGCCCTTGGGTCGGTGTGCTTTTGCCGGGGCCGGTCGCCCGGCGCGCAATCCTCGACCGTAAAGGCTTGATCCGGGAGGTCGGGCGAGAGCGTGTAGCTCATCATGATAAGGTGCCTTGGGAACTCCAGATCGGGGTCGTTGAAATGCTCGGCGGACAGCTCCCGCCGTTCATATTCCCGCACGGTCAGGAGGAGACTCTCCCCCGTGGACGGATGTATAAGCGCCATTTGCGCACCGGGCAGCGATACCCGGAAACGCGGCCCCGGTATGGATACAGGCTCTCGCGCCAACCTCACGCCGAGCGTTTTGATTTGCGGCCTGCGCTTCGTTTTCCAGGGGAAAGCGCCGCGCCAAACGACATAGCCTTGCCCGAGGTCAAGCCCATAGTGCCGCATGACGCTCCACGCCTCAAGGCCGTTGCCCTCCGGCAGGCAGGGGTTCCAGCAGAGGCCGCAGCCATGCGAGCTGGAAAGCTCGGCGCCGTTCAGCACAACCGTCGGATTTATATTGACAGCCAGCGGGTTTTCCGCGTCGATTCGCATCCGCCGCTCAACGGTAAGCCCGGCGCCGCCGCCGTCGGCGGAGAGGTTCCATTGCTCCGGAAAGGCGCGGATTCGCTCCGCTGGAACCTGCAAGCAGAAATCGACAATCAAGCCTTTTCCACAGGCGTAAATCGCCGGAACCGTCCAGACCTCATCCTCCCAGGCGATTTGCCTGTTCAGGGAGATTTCCGTTCCCGCCCTTTCGCGGCCATGATGCCCCCAAAAGCTCCCGTCAAAGTAAACCTTCCATTCCGGTATGGGGGAGTCGGCGTGAACGGCGTCATAGTAGTCCTCCGTATAGGGGATGGTGCGGTAATCAAACCCGTCCTGCAGGGCTTTGATGTAGGCAAACGGCTGCGCCATGGGCGTAAGGGACATCTTTTCCCGGAGGATATGAAGCGCTGCCGATTGCTCGTCCGCAGGGGCGTTTTTCCTCAGGAATTCATCAAACTGCTCCTGCTCCCAGCACCACGCCTGTTCCAGCGCCGCGGTATGGCCGCAAGCCAGCAAAAGCCTCAGAAAATCCTTGAAATCCCGTGCCAGCGGATGCACATAGCTGCCGCCGGGTGCGTTCATTGGGCTGACGGCAAATACCATCTCTCCAAAGCCGCGCACAAAGCAAAAATGAATACCGTCAACACCGGCCCAGCCTATGATGCCTGCACCCTCGGGAGTACAGAAATAGTTGTTTTCGTCCGCTCCCCGCTCCAGGCCGATAAGGGAACCGTCAATATTCAGTTTTAGATATTCTTGATAAATCGTTTCCATTACCGCCGTCCATTCTGCTTCTATGTATTTTTTGATTAATTGAAATTTACCGCGATTCAGGATTACATCATCGAAACTTCCCGTTACTACAGAGGCTGTGTGAAAACGTCTCGAATTCTTCAATATGCAGGAATATTATGGTATAATATAGGTGACAACAACGACAGGGGGCTGATCACCTTGGAGCGGTACAAATGCAGTGAAAACCGGAATCAAATCAACATGCTGCCAATGTGTTTGGATGATATGCTCACAGGAGACGCCGAAGTAAGAGCATTAGATGTGATCGTCGAAAAAATGGATATCCCGTCGATGGGCTTTACTCATTCAGAGACAAAAGAGACTGGCAGAAAGCCATATAGCCCAGTCGATATGTTTAAGCTGTACGCATACGGCTATTTCAATGGAATTCGCTCAACTAGAAAGGTCGAACGTGAATGCTATCGAAATATTGAAGTCATGTGGTTAATCAATGGCTTAAAACCAGACTTCAAAACTATTGCAGATTTCCGGAAGAACAATAAAGGGCCAATAAAGCAAGCTTTTCACAAATTCAGTATGATCTGCGATGAACTAGGCTTGATTGGGAAAGAAATGATTGCTGTTGACGGCAGTAAATTCAGAGCCAGTAACAGCCGATTTTCCTATCACAGCGAGAAAAAGCTTCAAAAGAAAATAGAGCATTACAATAAAGTAGCTGAAGGTTATCTGCTATTACTGGATCAATATGATGAGCAGGAAAACGATTGTGTGACACCCAAACTGAATCGGTCTGAAATTGACGAAAAGATAAAAGGTGTCTACAAACGGTTGGACGAGCTCAGGGAATTGGAACAGACGGTAAAAATAAGCGGTACGATTTATGAGACGGACCCCGATTCCAGAATGATGCAAACCAATAACAAAGGCTGTGACATATGCCATAATGTACAAATTGCAGTTGATGATAAGAATCATATGGTCGTGGCCGTGGATGTGACGAGTGAGCCAGTTGATAAAGAGCAATTACACAACATGTCATTACATGCTAAAGAAGAACTTGGCGTTGAAACAATTACAGTAATTGCGGATAAAGGATATTATTCGGCACAGCAGTTTGCGATGTGCAAGGAAGACAACATCATTCCGATTGTCGCAAAGGCCGATCGTTCCTTTATGGCTGCGACGAAAGAGTACGAGAAGTCTAAATTCAATTATGATGAAAACCAGGATGGATATATTTGTCCACAGGGCCACCTACTAAGGCCATATCAGCACAGGAAAAAATACACGCAGGAAACGGACTTCAAGCGGTATCAAAACTTTGAAGCGTGCTCAAATTGCCCGGTAAAGGAAAATTGCAGTAATAATGAAAAGGGCAGGACGATACAGGACAGGCCATTTCAGCGAATAGCTGATGAAGTAGACCGAAGGACTGAACAGTTTGCGGATATGTACAAAGTCCGGAAGCAAACTGTAGAACATCCTTGGGGAACAATTAAAAGAGCTATGGGGTTCTCATATTTTCTGACCAGAAGGACAGAGAATGTTAGAACAGAGTCATTGCTGTCTTTTATAGCGTATAACATGAGAAGAACAATAAATATCATTGGAACCAAGCAATTGATAAGGATATTGCAGGGGTAATTCCACCCTTTCAGCATCTCATTTTGAATTTTTCGCCAGTTAGTCGGAATTATATGATGCTTAAGGCTGGTTTGTGTAGGGTTTTCACACAGGCTCTACAATAAGCTGAAGTTGAAATACGCCATTGTAAGTATAACATAAAATTAGGCTAAAACAGATACAATTTTCCATCTGTTTTAGCCTGATAAACCATGGAAAAGCACTGCAAATAAACTTTCATGCGAGCGGGAGCGAGCCGCGCGGAGTCGCGCGTCAAATTCGGAGCGCAGCGGAGAATTTCCGCAGAGCGAATTTACTTCGCCCGAGAATGTTAAATCAATCGGGTGGAGCCGCCGCAGGCGGCGGAACCCAGAAAGAAGAGGCAAAAAGATTTTATCTTTTTGCCTCTTCTTTCTGGTGCCGGTGTTCTACGGAATTTAATCAAAAAATCCAGTAAAATCAATGGCCTATGGGCAGGCAATGAGCAGTATTTACGACCGAAAACTTATAAGCTAATAGCGTTTTATCACTGTCCTGTTCCTTGATAGACTAGGATTTCAAGAAATGAGGACAACAGGGAACCGTTCGTTACCAGTTCAAAACGGGGCCCTGGCCCTGCCCCGTCTCGGTCAATTCTGAGTGCCTGCAAAACCGCCATCTTACAATGCCGCTCCGGCTGCATCTTCACGTCGTACTCCACGCCGTTGACTGTCATACCACGGTGTAGCTCGCGTCCAAAGGCTCTGCATGGGCGTTTTGCATCAGGTAATCGTGAAGCTGCTCATATTGCTGTGCTTTTAACTGCCGTATAATCATAAAACGCATCCTTTCATTGACGTTCTCCGACATTGCTTGAAAGGTCCCGCGGCGCATGACGCTACATTATTTGCCCTCGGGCATCTGTCGGGCGGGGAAGCGGCGTATGCTTTGGTTGGTGGCCACCACTTCCTTTTATAGTACCCATGAGTACTATAAAAATCATAATACTATAGAATTGTGATAAAGTCAATAGTATCAAAAGGTACTATTGAAAGGAATTAATACACATGTATTTTCCTAGACTAAAGGATCTGAGAAGCGATAAGGATTTATTGCAGAAGGATATTGCCAAAATACTTGATATAAGTCAGACTGTTTACTCCAGATACGAAAGAGGATTCCAGACCATACCAGTTGAACATTTGATAACTTTGGCAGATTTCTATGATACTTCTACAGATTACGTTCTGGGCAGAACAAACCAAACGAGGCCATATAAAAAATAAGAAATTGAAAATTAAATTGGTTTTGTGATTATTTGGATATTTTTCAATTTACCTGTCGTTTTGCAGCGTCGCTCAGTTTTACGTTGGAGTGGAAATAGGGCTTGCTGCCCACAAACCATCATGAATGCAGGTATAGTAGGAGATCGCTGACAAATGCCACAGTCTTTTTGATGGAGCAATAGTGGGAAAAAATGTCCGGCAAATACACGCCGCGAGTGTGGGTCGCAAGTGTTTTGGCCTTAGGCCAAAACCTTGCCATAGGCGGAATTCACTTCCGCTGAGGATGTCAAATTAAACAGGTGGAGCCGCCGCAGGCGGCGGAACCCAAAAAGAAGAGGCAAAAAAATTTGCTTTTGTTCTAAACATGCTCATAATCTTATTACTCCATAATAGACAACTGTTACTTTTTACTTGAATACCAAGTTGTTATGAAATCATTTATCTCATTTGCGGGCATTACCAAAGAATATCTGAAATTATCAAAGATATCACGGCCACCGCCTAAAACAATCCCCGCCATTTCTGATTGCTTATTTAATAAAACACTTCCACTACTACCGAAATTATCATAGGCGGATGTTTTGATTACTAATCGCTGATTCTCTCCGTTTGCATCGCCAAATTTGACTGGTTTTTTTGAAATAATCGTACCATAAGTGATTTCATTTCTTCCTTCATTCAATGGACTGCTAATAATCGCAACTTGATCTTTAAAAGCCGGGGTGTTTGAGGCAATATTTAATATTCCAAAAGAATCGCTGCAACTAAATCTAAGGATAGCAAGATCATACTCCTCATCAGAATAAACCACTTCTGCTATAGGTAAAGTCTTATAATAGTCTCTTAACCCTATATGTTGTTCTTGCTGTGCAATGCGTTCATTATATGTTAAATCATCATAAGGGAGAACATATAGGTGTGTTGGATTGTTGTCTACGGCGTGCAGAGCCGTAAGTGCATAATATACTCCATCGGCCTCAGAAAAAACCACGCCACCAAATCCAGCGCCATAGCTAAATGATTCGGCGTCTCCTGATATTGTTGCAGTTTCACTAACAATATACAAGGTTGAGGATTTCACCTCATGATTAATTATTTCTTCGAAATCTACATTCTTTCTTGTACGACATATGTAATCATATAAAAAAGAACTTCCTATAATGGAGATACATACAACAGCACTAATTACAATGCTTACAATGCTTATTGTCTTTTTGCTTTTCCTTGATAATCTTTTTTCCACAGCTACTTTCGCTCCCTCCTTGCATTGCATATTATCCGCATTATATAAATAATCAGCAGCTTGCCTTTTGCCGGGTATTAAGCGGTTTTAAGGTTATAATACCATGTTTTCTGATATAAGAAAGACATACCTTCCCCTTGGCGGAAAGGTATGTCTTTCTGGTGCCGGTGGCCGGACTCGAACCGGCATGCTGTTGCCAGCGGCGGATTTTGAGTCCGCTACGTCTACCGATTTCATCACACCGGCGCGATGAGTGCACACATTATACATCACGGCGGTGCGAAATTCAAGATGCTGTTGCACAATCGAAAATAAATCATGTCTTTGGAATAAATGGAGAAAAATGTAACGAACTATACAAAATCTACAAATAAAACTGGCGATTTTCTATTCAACTTGGTGCGGAAAGAGACGATAAACCCTATAAAGTGACTTAAAGGAGTAATCGAATGAAGACGTGGTTTGCCAATTTAAAAATCGCGCGGAAGCTCATGCTGGGATTTCTCATGGTGACGATACTCGGGATCATTGTCGGCGTCGTCGGCATTATCAATGTCTCGTCGCTCTCTCAAAGCCAGCAGGCGACATACAACGAATGCACGATGGGCATTTTGTATTCGGAGCAGGCGAAAAGCGCCTTCCTCGATATCCGTGTGGCGATCAGGGACATGTACATCAACTATGGCCTGGATAAGACGCAGTATTACGACAGGATAGCGGCGGACCAGAAAACGATCGACGACCTGCTGTCGCAATACGGACAGGGGCTTTCGACAGACGAGGACCGGCAGATTTTCGGCACGATGCAGACGTCGTACGAGGCCTATAAGGGCGTCATTGACGAGCTGGTCGATACCGCCAAATCGGACAAGCCGGGGATGATCTTCCTGAGGACGCTGGAAAATTCCCAGGAGGTCGCCAACAGCGCTTCCGAAGGCTTTGAAGCCGTGGCCCAATACAACCAGCGGATGGCCAGCGAGCAGATCGCCCGGGATATGGCCTCGGCAAGGCTCGCCACGTACGTGCTGATCGGCGTGCTTGTCGCATCCGCCGCCCTGGCACTGGTGATAAGCACCGTCATATCGGGCGGCATCAGCCGGCCGATGCAGAAGTTTGCCGCGTTTGCAAAGCTGCTGGCGGACGGCGATATGGAAGTGGACAAGGTGATCGGCGAAAAGGAGAAGCTGCTTTATTTGAGAAAAGACGAGGTCGGGGTTCTCGCCGCCTCGTTTGACAAGGTGATCGCCAGTACGCTCGAGCTGACAGAAAAAACGAAAGCGGTGGCCGAAGGGGACCTGACGGTGGAAATGACGGTCCGCTCGGAAGCCGATGTCCTCGGAATGGCGCTGACAGACCTTGTGGAAAAGTTCCATATGCTCACCTCATCCATCATCACGGCGGCGGATCAGGTGGCCTCGGGCGCGGAGCTGGTTTCAAATTCCAGCCTGGAGCTGTCACAGGGCGCCACGGAGCAGGCCAGCTCCGTCCAGCAGCTGACGGCGTCCCTGGAGCAGGTGGCTTCCCAGACGCAGATGAACGCCCGCAGCGCCGAGGAGGCCAACGGCTATTCAAAAGAGGCCAAGAAAGAGGCCGAAAGCGGCAACAGGCAGATGGCGGACATGCTCCGCGCCATGGACGAGATCAACATCTCGTCAAGCAGCATCAATAAAATCATCAAGGTCATCGACGATATCGCTTTCCAGACAAATATCCTGGCGCTGAACGCCGCCGTCGAGGCCGCGCGGGCCGGACAGTACGGCAAGGGCTTTGCCGTCGTGGCCGAGGAGGTCAGGACGCTGGCGGCAAAATCGGCCCAGGCGGCGAAGGAAACGACCGATTTGATCGAAGGCTCCATCCATAAGGTGGAGACCGGCACAAAAATCGCCAACGAGACGGCGGACGTGCTGGCCAGGATCGTCGCGCAGGTATCGAAGGTGGCGGACCTGATCGAGGGGATCACCGCGGCGTCCGATGAGCAGGCGGCGGCCATCGAGCAGATCAATCAGGGCGTCCAGCAGGTGTCGCAGGTGGTGCAGAGCAACGCCGCCACGTCGGAGGAGAGCGCGGCGGCCAGCGAAGAGCTGTCCAGCCAGGCCGCCGCCCTGAAAGAAAGCGTCAGCGTGTTCAAGATCCGGCTGGGTCACAGCGCGCCGCCGGCGGACGATGAGGACGCGGCGATTCCCGTGAGGCTCGCGGCTGTCTCTGCGGGCGGGACCGAATTCGGAAAATATTGATCTAATAACAAACACCGGGGCTTCATTAAGAAGCCCCGGTGTTTTCGCGCGGTAAAACGAAAGGCGGACGTTTGTCCGCCTTTCCGCATATGTCATTGTCTCGGGGCGCGTCAGAAAACGATGACGGGCTTCAGCACGCCGCCGGTGTGGCTGTCCTCAAACGCTTTTTCGATCTCTTCGAACTTATAGTACTTGCACATCTTGTCGACGGGCAGCTTGCCCTCTTTGTAAAATTTCACGAGCTCGGGAATGAAAACCTTCGGATTGCTGTGGCCCTCGACGCAGCCCGCGAAGGTGACGCTCGGGTTCATGATCTGCGGCTCGAGCTTGATCGGCACTTCCGCGTTGGCGGTGACGCTGACGGTGACCGCCAGACCCTCCTTCGCCATGGAGTCCAGCATCGAAACGGCGAGCGGCGGCTGACCCGAGGATTCCAGCGCGTAGTTGACGCCCTTGCCGCCCGTGATCTCCTTGATTCTCGCGACGGTGTCCTCCTTGCGGCCGTTGATTGTGTGGGTCGCGCCGAACGCGAGCGCTTCCTCGCGGCCTTTCGAGCCGTGAATGGCGATAATCGTGGAACAACCCGCGATCTTCGCGGCCATGATCCCGGCCAGTCCGACAGCGCCGCAGCCGAATACCGCGATGCTTGAGCCCGGGCGGGGCTTCATGCGGTTGAGAACCGCGCCGGCGCCGGTCTGTACGCCGCAGCCCAGCGAGCAGAGCGCTTTGAGCTCGTCGGTGTCCACGTCGACCTTGATGGCGTTGTCCTGGTTGGCGACCGCGTAGGTGGCGAAGGAGCTCTGCCCGAACAGCACGCCGATTTCGGTGCCGTGGGCGTCGGTCATACGCTTTGTGCCGTCGCGGTAGTTGCCGCCGAAAAACATATTGAAGTTATCGTCGCAGGAGTAGGGGTGGCCTTCCTGGCAATGCTCGCACACGCCGCAGGAGGGGAACGTCAGGATGACGCGGTCGCCCGGCTTCAGCGCCGATACGCCCGGCCCGACCTTTTCGATGACGCCGACGCCCTCGTGTCCCGCCACCATCGGGAAGACGACCGGCAGATACTGCTCGATGACCGCCGTATCCGTGTGGCAGATGCCGCTTGCGACCAACTTGACCAGGACTTCGCCGGCCTTGGGTTCAGCGAGTTCTACCGTTTCAATTTCGAATTTGCCTTTTTCGCGCGTGACAGCTGCTTGAACCTTCATTCTGTTGTTTCCTCCGTATTATGTAAATTTTCTGTTAACGTAATACAAATTAGGGCGCGCATCCGCCCTCAGACATGACAATTATACAAATAATTCTAAGTAATTTCAATCTCAATTGCAAAGAAAATATAATACTACCAATCTCGTTGTAAATATGCTAAAATATATCGATATATTATATCTATATTTCTAAGGAGGAGGCAGGCGCGATGCATCGTTTCGGAAGATATGCGGCGGCAGTATTGTGCCTGCTTTTTGCCGTCGTCGCTCTGTCGGGCTGCTTCAGCATTACGGCCAACGAGCTGTACAGCCTGCCTCAGCCGTCGAAGGAATTTCTCAAGCTCCAGGAGCAGATCAATACGGTGCTGTCGACAGGCGCCGAGTATTCGCCGCCGACGGCCGGCCCGAACCGTCAGTCCGTGCAGCTGAAGGACCTCAACAGTGACGGACAGAACGAGGCCATCGCGTTTTTCAGGACGACGGGGGACAAGCCCCTTAAAATTTATATTCTCCAGCAGTCGGGCGCGACCTATAAGACCGCCGACGTGATCGAAGGCGACGGTACGGGGATCGAGAGCATCCGCTACGCCGACCTGGACGGCGACGGCACCATGGAGCTCATTGTCGGCTGGCAGATGGGCGCGTCGCTGACGCACATGAACATTTATTCCATCAAGGGCGGCCAGCATGTCTCCCTGGCGGACGACGACTATACGCAGCTTTCTGTCAGCGACATGGACAACGACGGCAATCCGGACGTTATGGCCGTTCGGCTGCCCTCCTCCGAGCAGCCCGGGCAGGCGGATATGTATTCCCTCCGGGCCGACGGCGAGGTTGACGCCAAAACGGCCCAGCTGTCAAAAGGCATCGAGTCCATTTCCTACGTCATAAAGGGCAGGCTCCTGGACGAATCGCCGGCCCTTTTCATTGAAAGCAGCGGCAGCGGCAAAACCGTCGTCACGGATATCCTGACCTGGGTCAACGGCGGCCTGTATAACATCACCGCCGACACATCCGGCGGCGTCAGCAAGGACACCCTGCGCAGCTACGCGGCATACAGCACCGACATCAACAACGACAAAGTGACGGAGGTCCCCTTCCCCAGGCTGCTGGGGTCTTCCGCGGATACGAAATATTACGTTATCGACTGGTATGCCTACAACAAGTACGGGTACCGGAGCAAGGTCTTTACGACATACCACGATTTTTCCGACGGCTGGTATCTCATCCTGCCGGACGACTGGAAAAGCGCGGACGACTGGAAAAACATCTCCGTCCGGCGCGACGATTCCGTCGCTGGCGAGAGGACGCTGATTTTCTCGTATATTTCCGCCCCGGGCGAGACGCCGATAGAGTTCCTGAAAATTTACACGCTCTCCGGCGACAACAGGTTCGACAGGGCGGCAATGGCCGGGAGATTCAGGCTGGAGGAGCACGGGGACGGGGATATGGTTTACGCCGCCGAGATTCTGGCGTCGGTCACAGGCATCACCGCGGACAAAACGCAGATCATAAACGGCTTCCGGCTCCTTTACTCGGACTGGGCAACGGGCATCATTTCCTGAAAACTCTTAAACAAATTATAAAAATTTCATCGATACGGCATTTATTATGGCGGACAAAGGAGGATATGCATGAAAAAAGTCCTTGTACTTGAGGATGAGACAAGCATACGCAGTTTTGTGGTCATCAACCTGAAGCGGGCGGGGTATGAGGCCATCGAGGCCGGTACCGGCGCGGAGGCCTTCGAACAGCTGAAGGCCAATCCCGACATCAAGGTTGCCATATTGGATATCATGCTCCCGGACATAGACGGGTTTGAGGTGTGCCGCAAAATCAGGGCCTCCGATCCCCACATCGGCATCATCATGCTGACGGCCAGGACCCAGGAGATGGACAAGGTCACCGGCCTCATGACGGGTGCCGACGACTATGTGACAAAGCCCTTTTCCCCCGCCGAGCTCACCGCGCGCATCGACGCCTTGTACAGGCGTACAGGCGGCACGGAGCAGTACGACACCGGGGAGATCGTCCAGGGCCCCTTCCGTCTGAACACGCGGAACAGGACGCTGGAAAAAAGCGGCGTCCGCATCAAGCTGACGCAGGTGGAATACGCCATTATGAAAATGTTCATGGACAACCCCGGCAAGGCCCTCTCCCGGGAGGACATTCTCAACACGGTCTGGGGGCGCGATTACTTCGGCGAGCTGAAGATCGCCGACGTCAACATCAGGCGGCTGCGCATCAAGATCGAGGACGACCCGACGAATCCGAGCTTTATTACCACGGTGTGGGGCTACGGCTACAAGTGGGGATTATAAACAACCCACCCACCCGCCCAATATCAAGGTATAGGGGCCTGCGGCCCCTATGACCCCGCAATGGGGCAAAGCCCCAAACCCCTTCGGGGCTTTGCCCCGGACCCCGTTTAAGAGGCCGTAGGGCTCGTCCAGACCCGCCGGGCCCACCTCGCGTTGTCATTCCCGTGAAGGCGGGAATCCACGCCCCCGCGTCGGGGCCGCTCCCGCCGTTCCACTGTCCCGTACGGGGAACGTCAGAAACACTGAAAGGTGGTGAGAACATGAGGAAAAATGAAAAACGGCATTCCAGCGGGCTGCGGCAGCGGTGGATCAGGAGCAGCGTCCTCATTGTTCTCATTACGGTGCTGGTGGTCATTCTGGCTTTTTCGCTGTTCATTTACTCCAATTATTATTCGACGGTGCAGACGGGGCTTGAGACAAAGGCCAAAACGGCCACGGACTTCTTTTCAAACTACGTGGTCAAATCGAATGCCGACTATTACGACGGCGCGTACAGGTATACGGAATCGTTTGACGACAGCGACAGGCTGGAGCTGCAGTTTATCGATACGGACGGCCGGGTCATGAGGTCGACATACGGCATTTCGGCCGGGTCGTCGCCCGGCACGCCGGACATCAGCAGGGCGATATCGACGGGCCAGATTTCCTCCTGGAGCGGCACGGCGCCGTCCACAGGGGAGCGGATCATGTCCGTTTCGGCGCCCATGCGGTTTTCGGGCAATCAGGTTATCGGCGTCATGCGGTATGTCACGAGCCTGAAGCTCGTGGACAGGCAGGTCATTTTCAGCATCCTGGCCGTCGTCGCCCTCGGGGGCGTCATCATGCTGCTGGTCGTGTTCATCAACCTTGTCTTTATCCGCTCGGTCATCGAGCCGGTCAGCGAGATCACAAAAATGTCCAAGCGCATCGCCCAGGGCAGCTATGGGATACAGATCAAAAAGGACTACCATGACGAGATCGGCGAAATGGTGGACTCCATCAATGAGATGTCGCTGAAGATCGCCCAGTCGGAAAAGGTGCAGACGGAATTCATCTCCTCCATTTCCCACGAGCTCCGCACGCCGCTCACCGCCATCACCGGCTGGGGCGAGACGCTCATTTACAACGAGCACATGGACGGCGAGACGAAGAAGGGCATCGCCATCATCCTGAAGGAGGCCCGGCGCCTGACGAAGATGGTCGAGGAGCTTCTGGAGTTCACGCGCATGGAGGACGGGCGCTTCACGCTCAATATCGAGATGATCGATATCGTCGCCGAGCTGGAGGACTCGATCTTTACCTACAGGGAGCTTTTGCATCAGGACGAGCTGGAGCTCGTCTATGAGCCGTACATGGAGGAAATGCCCCTCATCCCCGGCGACCCGAGCCGCCTCAAGCAGGTGTTTTTAAACCTTTTCGACAACGCCGCCAAATACGGGCGCGAGGGGAAGCGGATCGAGGTCTCCGTGGATATGGACAGCGCCTTTGTCTATATCAAGATCCGGGACTTTGGCCCGGGCATCCCGGAGGACGAGCTCGACCACGTCAAAATGAAGTTTTACAAGGGCTCAAACGCCAAGGAGCGCGGCAGCGGGATCGGCCTCGCCGTCTGCGACGAGATCATCCGGTTCCACGGCGGGACCCTGCTTCTGGAGAACGCCGAGGGCGGCGGCCTGTGCGTGACCATCAAGCTGCCGGTCAGCAGCTCCATTTAGAGAGCTTATAACGCCGGCGCCGCGCGCCGCGCGTATCCATAAGGCTTAAGGAGAATAAAATAAACATAATGTCTGAGAAGAAAGAAAATACCAATTTCCGCACCTCGATCGGCGGACAGGCGCTCATCGAAGGCGTCCTGATGCGCGGGCCGAAAAAGCAGGCGATCGTCGTGCGCACGGAAGACGGACTCGTCACCAAGGTCGAGGATATCAAGCTCTTGAAGGACAAATATCCCATCGTCGGCTGGCCGATCATCCGCGGCGTCGTCAACTTCGGCGCGTCCATGGGCAACGGCGTCCGGGCGCTGATGTTCTCGGCCGAGCAGATGCCGGAGGACCAGCGCGAGGAGCCGTCAAAGCTCGACAAGTGGATCGAAAAGCATGTCGGGGGAGAAAAGGCGGACAAGCTCATCATCACGCTCGCCGTCGTCATCGGCATCGCCTTTTCCATCGGGCTGTTCATCCTGCTGCCGACGTTTCTGGCCGGCTTTCTGGACGACTTCATCAAGAGCTCCATCCTCCGCAACCTCGCCGAGGGCGTCCTGCGTATCCTTATTTTCCTTGCCTATCTGTGGCTGGCCACAAAGGCGAAGGATATCCAGCGCGTCTGGGCCTACCACGGCGCGGAGCACAAATCGATCTTCACCTACGAAAAAGGGCTGGAGCTCACCGTGGAGAACGCGCGCGGGCAGTCGCGGCTCCATCCCAGGTGCGGCACAAGCTTCATGTTTATCGTCATGATCGTCAGCATCCTCGTTTTCTCGCTGGCCACCTGGTCCAGCGCCGCCGTGCGCATGCTGCTCCGGCTGCTGCTCCTGCCCGTCGTCGTCGGGCTCAGCTATGAGCTGCTAAAGCTCGCCGGGCGGTACGACAACCTCTTTACCAGAATACTCTCCGCGCCCGGCAAGGCCCTCCAGAAGCTCACCACCGCGGAGCCGGACGACGACATGCTGGCCGTGGCGCTTGAGTCTCTGAAGCTCGTCATCCCCGAAAAGCAAGGCGAGGCCGAATGGTAATTTACCCACCCGATTTCCCCACGCGGCAGGCCGCGCGGGGGGCCCCGGATGATTTAATCTGCCGGGCGGAAATGAATTCCGCCTTGGCATAAATCTCGCTAGCGCTCAATTTTACGCGCCACCCGGCGCGGTTCGCTCATGCTCGCTGGGGCTGCCGCCCCTATGACCCTGCTTATTGGGGCTTCGCCCCGGACCCCTTTGGGGCTACACAGCTCCGCCTTGTCATTCCCGCGAAGGCGGGAATCCACATCCCCCGCGTCGGGGCTTCGCCCCGGACCACGGTTCGGACGGCCAATGGCCGTCCCTATGGAAACCCTTATGGCTTACGTAGGGGCGATTATCAATCGCCCGCCGTTCCTCTTTCCCCGGCTCCCTCAGACGAGGGAGCTGTCGCCCGCAGGCGACTGAAGGAGGGAACTCGTAACGCGCCGCAGAAGACTCCGCGGGTGCAGGGGGAATATCGTAAGGGCGATTCACGAATCGCCCGCCGCGCGCACCTGGAAACGGGCGATTCGTGAATCGCCCCTACGGCCGGAAACCGGCGGTTTGCTTATATATCTAAACAACGTACGTCCTTTGGAGGGATAACGATCAACACCTATAACGACATATTCCTCACGGCAAGAAAAAAACTGCGCGACGCGGACATTGAGGCGTACGATATGGAGTCGCGCCTGATCGTCATCACCGCATCCGGCAAGACAAAGGAACAGTTCATGCGGGACAGGCACCTTTATGTCACCGAGGTCGGTTTTGAAAACGACGTGGAGGCGATGGTGCGCCGGCGCGTTGCCGGGGAGCCGATCGCCTATATTCTGAGCGAGTGGGAGTTCTACGGCATGCCGCTCACGGTGAGCCGGGACGTTTTGATCCCACGGGTCGACACCGAGGTCCTCGTTGACGTCGTCGTCGCGCTGTACAAAGACAATTTAAACGGGACGCGGGTCCTGGATATGTGCGCCGGCAGCGGCTGCATCGGGCTTGCCATTGCGGCCAACGTGCCGTTCTGCCGTGTGCTGCTGGCGGACAAGTCCCAGGAGGCGCTGAAGATCTGCCGGGCCAATACCATACGCAATAACCTGACGCGCAGCGTCACCAGCATCGAGCTGGACGCGCTGGAGGGGCCGCCCATGCTCATGGGGCTCTTTGATCTGATCGTCTGCAATCCGCCGTATATCCCCACGGGGGACATTCCCGGCCTGGACGTTTCCGTCAGGGATTTTGAGCCGCGCGAGGCGCTGGACGGCGGGGAAGACGGCCTTCAGTTTTACCGCGGCGTTTCATCCAAGTGGAAATCCGTTCTGAAGGACGACGGGCGCATTGTCTTCGAGTGCGGCGTCGGCCAGGCCGAGGGCGTGCGCGCCATTCTGGAGGAAAACGGCTTTACGGATATCGCTACATATAAAGACTCTCTGAACATCGACAGGGTCGTTACCGGAATATTAAACAATTAGGGAGGATATGAACTTGGCGGAGAAGAAAAGAACGGAGGCAGCAGCGCCTGCCGACGACAAAAAGAAAGCGCTTGAAACGGCAATTTCACAGATAGAGAAAAATTACGGCAAGGGGTCGATCATGCGCTTCGGCGACAATATGGCGGTAAACGTGGAGGCCATCCCCACGGGCTCCCTGTCGCTGGACCTGGCGCTGGGCATCGGCGGCGTGCCGAAGGGGCGCATCATCGAGATCTACGGGCCCGAGTCCTCGGGTAAAACGACGCTGGCCCTGCACATCATCGCCTCCGCCCAGAAGAAGGGCGGCGAGGTGGCGTTTATCGACGCCGAGCACGCCCTGGAGCCGGCGTACGCCCGCGCCCTCGGCGTGGATATCGAGAGCCTCCTCATCTCCCAGCCGGACACCGGCGAGGACGCACTGGCCATCACCGAAACGCTCGTCCGCTCCGGCGCCGTCGACGTTGTCGTGGTGGACTCGGTGGCGGCCCTGGTGCCGCGCAGCGAGATCGAGGGCGAGATGGGAGACTCCAGCGTGGGCGTCGTGGCGCGGCTCATGTCGCAGGCGCTCCGCAAGCTGGCCGGCTCCATTTCCAAGACGAACTGCATCGTCATCTTCATCAACCAGCTGCGCGAAAAGATCGGCGTCATGTACGGCAGCCCTGAGACGACGCCGGGCGGCCGCGCGCTCAAATATTTCTCCAGCGTCCGCATCGACGTCCGGCGTATCGAGTCCCTGAAAAACGGGACGGAGGTCATCGGCAACCGGACGAAGGCGAAGATCGTCAAAAATAAGGTCGCGCCGCCCTTTAAAGAGGCGGAGTTCGACATCATGTACGGCGAGGGCATCTCCAAAACGGGTGAGCTCATCGACCTGGGCGTCAAGCTGGGCCTCATCGAAAAGGGCGGCGCCTGGTTCACCGTCGGCGAAACGCGGCTACAGGGCCGCGACAACGTCAAGGATTATCTGAAAACGAATCCCGCCGTGGCCGACGACCTGGAGGCGAGGATCCGCCGCGACGCGGCCAAGCTCATGACGCCCCAGGAAAAGATCGCGGCAAAGGCGGCCGGCCGCGCCGTGGACGTCACGGCCGACGATTTTGAGGGGTAGTTTTATTCAGTGTGGAGTGTTAAGAGTGGAGTGTGGAGCGTTAAGTGAGGCTCACGAAGCTGACACAATCGGCAAAAAGTCACGATAAATATTTTGCGGAATTTGAGGATGGCGAAACGCTTGCCGTCACCGTGGCGCTGATCGCCGACTACAGCCTTTTTACGGGGCGGGAGCTGAGCGGCGACGAATATGCGGCGCTCCGGTCGGACGCCGCGGGGGCCAAGGCCAAGGCCCGCGCCCTGCGCATTTTAGGCAAGCGCAGCATGTCCCGCCGGGAGATCACCGACCGGCTCGTCCAGAAGGGCGAGAGCGAGGAGACGGCGGAGGAGACGGCCGACTGGCTCCAAAAGATCGGCGCCGTCAACGACGGGGAGTACGCCGCGCTGATCGTGCGGCACTATGCCGGGAACGGCTACGGGAAAATGCGCATCCGGGACGAGCTGCGCCGCCGCGGCATCGACCGCGCCCTCTGGGAAGATGCGCTCGCCGGGCTGCCGGAAACGGAGGACAAGGTCTATGCCGTTTTGCGCGCAAAGCTTGGGGGAAAAAACCCCGATAAGGCGGCGCTGAAGCGGGCGACCGACGCCCTGTACAGGCGGGGCTTTTCCTGGGACGAAATCAAAACGGCCGTGGAGAGATACATAAACGAAGTAAAGGATTTAGCGGATGATGAATAAAGTGGGACTCATATCTCTCGGCTGCGCAAAGAATCTGGTGAACAGCGAACAAATGCTCTTCCTCCTGCGGGAGGCGGGCTTTGAGATAACAGGGGAGACGGAGGGGGCGGACGCCGTCGTCGTCAACACCTGCGGCTTTATCGAAAGCGCCAAGATGGAGGCCATCGAGACCATCCTGGAGCTGGGGCAGGCCAAAAAGGAAGGCCGGATCAGGAAGATCGTCGTGGCCGGCTGCCTGTCCGAGCGGTATAAGGACGAGATGCTCAAAGAGCTGCCGGAGATCGACGCCCTCGTGGGCGTGGGCAGCTACGGCGACATCGTCGCCGCCGTCAAAACGGCGCTGAGCGGAAAAATATATACGAAATTTGCCTTAAACAGCCTGCCGGACCCGGAGGTGGAGCGCGTCATCACCACGCCGGGCGCCTGGGCATATCTTAAAATCGCCGAGGGCTGCGACAACCACTGCGCCTACTGCGTCATCCCCGACATCCGCGGTCCCTTCCGGAGCCGGCCGATGGAAAACATTCTGCGTGAGGCCGAGGCGCTGGCCGCCCGCGGGATCAAGGAGCTCATCATCGTCGCCCAGGACACGACGCGGTACGGCCTGGACCTTTACGGGGAGCGGCGCCTGCCCGAGCTCCTGCGGAAGCTGTGCGCCATCGAGGGGTTCAAATGGCTCAGGCTCCATTATCTCTACCCCGACGAGATCGACGACAGCCTCATCGACGTCGTCGCCGAAAACGACAAAATCCTCAAGTATCTCGATATCCCCGTCCAGCACATCAGCAACGATATCCTGAAAAAGATGTGCCGGCGCGGGACGGGCCGTGATATCCGCGCGCTCTTTAAAAAGCTGCGGGACAGGATTCCCGGCCTCGTTCTCAGGACGAGCCTCATCACCGGGCTCCCCGGCGAGGGGGAAAAGGAGTTTGAAGAGCTGTACGCTTTTCTTCAGGAGGCTAAAATCGAGCGGGCCGGCGTTTTTCCCTATTCTCCCGAGGAGGGGACGCCCGCGTCCAAAATGGCGTATCCCGATAACGACGTGGCCGTTGCCCGGGCCGAAAAGCTCATGGCGCTGCAGTCGGATATCCTGGAGCGTTACGCCCAAAGCCGCGTCGGCAGCGTGACGGAGGTCCTGGCAGAGGGGTTCGACGGCCAGAGCTTTTACGGGCGCAGCTGCGCCGAATCGCCGGACGTGGACGGCCTGATCCATTTTACAGGCGACAGCGTCGAGCCCGGCACGTTTGTTTCCGTGCGCATCACCGGGGCGCTGGACGGGGAACCGATCGGCGTTCAGGTCACATAGAAACCTTTTATTGGAGGAATAAATGAATACGGCAAATAAGCTCACAATGCTGCGCGTTATCATGATTCCGGTGCTGCTCGCCGTCCTGTATTGGGGTTTCCCGGGCAGCCGGTACGTCGGCTTGGTCATTTTCGCCCTTGCCAGCCTGACGGATTTTGTCGACGGCCATATCGCCAGGAGCCGCGGCCAGGTCACGGATTTCGGCAAATTCATGGACCCCCTGGCCGACAAGGTGCTTGTGATGGCCGCGCTCGTCTGGTTTACGGAGCAGGGCCTGATGCCCGCGTGGGCGACGCTCATTGTGATCGTGCGCGAATTTGCCGTCACCGGCCTGCGCCTCGTGGCTGCGGACGGGGGCCGCGTCATTGCCGCCGGCACGTCCGGCAAGGTCAAAACGGCGTCGACGATGATCTGCATCATTCTGATGTTTCTGCCGATACCTGCCGCCGCCGTCTATGCCTGCACCGGCGTGATCGTGCTGGTCACGCTGTATTCGGGCGTGGAATATTTCATAAAAAATAAAGAATCACTGAACTGGACGAAATAGTGAGGGACAATCTTGGACTTTAAAACGCTGAGCCTCAGCCATATAGATCTGCTCAGGCCCTATTTTTCTAGCAATTTATGCCGCATCTGCGACTGCACGATCGGCGGCACGTTTATCTGGCGCGACCTGTTCAACACGGAATTTGCCATTGTCGACAGAGTCCTGTATCTCAAGGTCAGGTACCTGACGGGCGACATCGCCTTCACCCCGCCCCGGGGCGAGATAGGCGCCGAAAAGGAGACGTATGACCGTATCATCTCCTTTAGCCGTGAAATTGGCTGCCCGCCGCGCCTGTGCGCCGTTTCGTCGCACAGGCTGGAGAGGATCAAGGAGTATTACCCCAACGCCAAGGCGTATACCGACAGGGCCTGGACGGATTACCTGTACCTGAGCGAGGACATCAGGGACCTTTCCGGGCGGCGCTACAGCGGGCAGCGCAACCACATCAACAAATTCCTGCGGGAATATCCCGACTGGACCTTTGAGCAGCTCGGCAGCGGAAATCTCAGGGACGTCCGCGATTTCTTTGAAAGCTATGCCAAGGAGCATATCAAGGATTACGCGGCCTACGACGAGGGCAATATCAAAACGCTGGAAGTCCTGGACAATCTGGAGCATTACGGCATGTTCGGCGGCGTGCTCAAGGCCCGCGGACAGGTTGTCGGGGCCTCGCTGGGCGAGACCGTGGGCGACACGCTGTTTGTCCATATCGAAAAATCCCTCACGGAATATAACGGCTCCTATCCGATGCTCGTCAATCAGTTCGCCAAAATGTTCGCCGTCGGGGACGTCGCGCATATCAACAGGGAAGAGGACGACGGCGTGGAAGGCCTCCGCACCTCGAAGCTGTCGTATCATCCCACGGCCCTGCTGGACAAATACGTCGTAGAATTAGAATAGTAGAAGCCCACCCACCCGCCCAATAAAGGTATAGGGGCTGCGCCCCTATGACCACATTAATTCGGGGCTGCGCCCCGGACCCCCCGGCTCCCTCTTCGGGGGTTCTGTCACAAAGGCGCCGTTCTTTACAATGCTAAAATCTCACAGGTGCATGTAGGGGCGATTATCAATCGCCGCGCCGTCTCCTATCCCAGGGCTCCCTCAGACGAGGGAGCTGTCGCCCGCAGGCGACTGAAGGAGGGATACGGCGCACCAGAGCTGTCGGCACAGCCGACTGAGGATTGTCTCCTGTATCGCGCCGCGGAGTGCCTGCTTGTACGCAAGGACTCCGGAATTACATGTAGGGGCGATTATCAATCGCCCGCCGTCCCCAACTGCCGGACAATGGAGGTGCCGCGTATGCTGAACCTTATAAAACCGAAAAGGCTGTCGCCCGGCGATACGGTGGCTGCCGTCAGCCTTTCGTGGGGCGGCGCGGGAAACCCGCGGCTTCGATGGCGCTACGAGCTGGCGAAAAAGCGGCTTTTTGAGCAGTTTGGGCTGCGTCTTGTGGAAATGGAAAACACCCTGAAGGGGGCCAAATATCTCTACGAGCACCCGGAGAAGCGGGCGGAGGACCTGCTGCGCGCCTTCGCCGACCCGGAGATCAAGGGCGTCTTCTCCTGTATCGGCGGCGAGGAGAGCGTCCGGATGCTGCCGTATATCGATTTTGAGGTTATCCGGAGCAATCCGAAAATCTTTCTCGGCTATTCTGATTCAACGATTGCGCACCTCATCTGCCTGAAGGCCGGGGTGTCCAGCTTTTACGGTCCGTCGCTGCTGGCCGAGTTTGCCGAAAACGTCAAAATTTTTGACTATACCGCGGACTGGTTCAAAAAGGTGCTTTTCGACGATGCCGTCATCGGCGATATTCCGGCCAGCGCCTCCTGGACAGGCGAGCGTGTCGAATGGACCCCTGAAAACGCGGAGATCATGAAGCAGCTGCTCCCGAACATGGGCTATGAATTCCTGCAGGGCGCGGGCAAGGTCGCGGGCCGGCTGATCGGCGGTTGCGCTGAGGTGCTCGAGATGGCGAAGGGCACCCAGCTCTGGCCGGACAGCGCGGGGTTCGATGGCGCGATTTTGTTTCTTGAAACGAGTGAGGAGATGCCGCCGCCGAACAGCTTGGAGTACTGGCTCAGAAATTACGCCACGCAGGGGCTGCTGCAAAAGCTCGGCGGCATCGTTTTCGGCAAGCCATATCAGGAAACGCATTATGACGCCTATAAGGAAAAGCTCCTGAAGGTCCTGCGGGAGGAGCATCTGGAACGGCTGCCGGTCGTTTACAATATGTCCATCGGCCATAACGCGCCGATGTGTACGCTGCCGTACGGCGCCCTGGCCGAGATTGACTGTAGCCGGGGGACCTTCTCCATATTGGAGTCCGGCGTGATATGAGTCCGGCGGCGTACAGACGCCCCTGTCGCCAATCGTCCATTGGGCCATAGAATAAAGCAGGTTTGTCGAAAACACGCTGCCGTCCTGCCGGACCGTTTTATTTCAGCTGTTTTCCCATGAGGTTTCGCTATGATTAACGCATCGATTAAAAACTTAAAGCTGTTCGAGGTGATCGACGAGACGTCCACGGACACTTTTTACGGCGGCTGGCAGGAGTGGTACAGCGCCTGGTGGAAGCGGCTGTCCGGCTGCGGCCCGACGACGGTGTCCAATATCATGTCCTATATAAACCGCAGCTGCGACAGGGCCGACCTTGCCTGCGCGCCGTTTACGAAGAGCGATTTCCAGCGGCTCATGGAGGACGTCTGGGAATATGTCACGCCCAGCGTGCGCGGCATACCGACGACGGCGGCGCTCAAAAAGGGCGCGGCGGGATATATCGCGGCCAAGAACCTGAATCTTACCATGGAGGAGCTCGATATCCCGAAAAGCAGGCTGCTCCGGCCGGATTTTATAAAGCTGCTGGAATTTATCCGCCAGTCGCTAGAAAACGACGTCCCGCTGGCGTTTCTCAGCCTCGACAAGGGGCAGGAGGAACTGCTGGACTCCTGGCACTGGGTCACGCTGGTGGCGCTGGAGTACGCCGAGGATGGCACCGCGGCCTTTGCCGACGTGGCCGACGAAGGCAAGCTTCTGCACGTCGACCTCAAGAAATGGTTCGATACGACCGGGCTTGGGGGCGGCTTCGTCCGATTTGTGCGCCAATAAAGAAACAGATAACAATGCCCCCGGGCCGCGGCCCGGGGGCATTGTTGCGTTTATCGCTGACACTATATCCTCTTTTCAGGATTGACCTTTCGAAACTCGTTGTTGACCTTTTCCGTCTGCTGCGGCTTGTTGTACAGCTCCGAGTACGATTCCGCTTCGCTCACCGATGCGGGCGGGGTCGGCTCGAGTCCTGTACATTCGGTCGCGGCGGCAACCTGCTGGATGCCGCCCAGCTCATCTTCCGTGTAAACCGGATAGCCGCTCTGTTTCTTATCTTCCATGCTGTTTCCTTCCTTTCGGATATTTGGTAAGGCGCTCCCTGTGTCCGGCGATTTGTCGCGGATATCGTAGAGCCTGTAGTAATCCTTCGTCTCGAGGTCCTTTTTCACTTCGCACCGCTTGTTGTCCAGAAGCCGTACGATCTCATATACGTCGATCCAAATCTCATTGTTGCATTCCTTCTGCGATTCGTCGAAAACGAGCTGCATGCCGAAGTGCAGATGGGAGGTTTTGATGTTGTTGACGTTTTCCTTCCGGCTGTATCCCGTCCGGCCGAGGTATCCGATGACGTCGCCGCTTTTGACGACAGAGCCGACGGCCAGGTCCTTCCTGTAGGGATGATCCTTGCGCAGGTGCGCGTAATAATAATATCGCTTTGTATCGAAGGAGCGGATGCCGATGCGCCAGCCGCCGTACTGGTTCCAGCCGAGCGCTTCAACGGTGCCGCCCTCCACGGCGACGATGGGCGTCCCTACCTGTCCCATCAGGTCGTTGCCGAGATGCGGCCTTGAAAACCCGTAGGAGCGCTGATTGCCGAAATCGTCATAGTGATTGTACGGATAGTTTTTGGCGATCGGCGAAAAGACCTTGATGCCGTAGCGCGTCTCCCAGTGCTTGCCGGTCCCCTCCTTGTTCGGGACCTCCAGCTCATAGTCGCCGACAAAGCCCGAAAGGATGGCGTTGAACGATTCGAGATAATAGCCGTAATGCTTTAAGTCCCGGGTCAGCTCCGATATCGTCGTGCCGGACGTCAGCTTTTGCGCCAGCGCGTCCAGCTGGCTGTCCTTGTAACGGGAAAAATTATTGCCGTTTTTAGCCGCGAGACAGGCCAGCAGCTCGATCCAGTTGAGCTTTATGTCCTTATCGTGGGTCAAAATGTCCAGCGCGATGGCTTTCTTCATCGCCTCGCAGGGGACGTTGAAGTCGACCCATCGGATGAGCTTTTTCGGTGTCTCGGCCGCGTCGCTCTCCGGGTCCAGGCCCGCCGAGCTCCTGACGAGCAGGGGGGACTCCGCAAGAAATACAAAGGATAAAAGAATGCAAAGGATAACCGCAAGCTTTTTTCCCGCCGTGCCCCGCACGTTTAACCACGCCCTCTGTCTGTAAGAATGCCGCGAAAAGCGGATAATGTTATTATGACATGTTCGTTTTCCGCTATGCCTTCTATATTTTGACACCCGCGCACAATTGTATTAAAACTACTATTGACAAATGACTACTATTAGATTATATATAATAGTGAAGTCAATCATACCGTCCGTAAGGGGAGAGCGCATGAACAGTCAATATAAAAAGGGCGTTTTGGAGCTGTGCGTCCTGTCGCTCCTGTACAGGCAGGACTGCTACGGCTACGACGTGTCGGAATACCTGTCGAAGCATATCGAGATCGCCGACGGCACCGTGTATCCGATCCTGCGGAAGCTGAAGAGCGACGGCTTCGTCACGACGTATTTGTCCGAGGAGAGCGGCGGCCCGCCCCGAAAATACTATTCGCTGACGAAGACGGGGAAAGAGGAATACTTGAAGCAAAAAGTCGAATGGCTGGCGTTTACGCAGGCCATCGGGCATCTCTTGGAAGGGGAAGATCAGGCATGAACAAGCACAGTTACCTGAATGAGCTGAAAAATCAGCTGAAAGCAAGAAACGTCGAGGATATTGATGAGCTCCTGGCGGAATACGACGAGCATTTTACCCGCAAAATGGCGGACGGCTATACCGAGGAGGAGATCGCCGCCAAGCTGGGGAAGCCGGCGGAGATCGCCCTGCAGTTTGCGTCCGTCGGGACAAAGGCGGAGGGCAAAGGCGCCGGGAAGCTCGTAGTGGGGATTGGGCTCGCGTTTGCCGATATTTTTGTCGCGTCGTTCTTTATCGTGCTCTCCGCTTGGGTGCTCGTGCTGGGCGCGGCGGCGGTGGCTTCGGCGCTCTGCGGCGTCTGCCTGCTGTTAGGGCCGCTGCTGCCCCAGGGCATCGTTTTCATTCCGCCGATGCCGTATTTCGGCGCGGTGTTCCTGGCCGTGGCGCTCATCGCCTTCGGCGTGCTCCTGGCTGTGGCGGCGGTCTACAGCTGGGCGCTGGCGGTGCAGCTGTGCAGGGCTTACAGGAGATGGCACAAGAACATGCTGTCGGGCGGCAAATACCCGCCGCTGGCCAAACACCCGATGCTGAAGGACGTCCCGCGCCGGCGTCTGCGTTCCGCCGCGCTGATCGCGCTGGTCGCCTTCGGCGTGAGCTTTGTCATTGGCTACATCGTCCTGTCCATCGGCGCCGGCGCGTTGGAGTTCTGGCACGTCTGGCACTGGTTCCAGTAGAGGCAATAGACAAAACCTCCCTTGCGCGGGAGGAATTTACCAGGGTTATGCGCTGCAGCGCATGGGAGGTTTCATTCATGAAAACAGTTGTTGTGACGGGCGCCACGTCCGGCATCGGCTTTGAGGTCTGCGCCGCGCTCCTTAAAAGCGGCTGCCGCGTCATCGGGCTGGGCCGCAGCGCGGAAAACGCCCGGGCGGCGGAAGAGAAGCTGCGCGGTTGCGTCCCGGCCGGCGATATCACCTTTTTCCACGGCGATTTGATGCTGCCGTCGGAGGTCCGCGCTCTGGCGGTGAAAATAAAGGAGGAGCTGGAGAAGACGAGCGGCGGGCGGCTCCATGCTCTGGTGAATAACGCCGGCTGTGTGCGCAACTGGTATATGACGACCCCAGAGGGCTACGAGCACCAGCTCGCACTCAACCACCTGGCGGGCTTTCTCCTGACGCATGAGCTGCTGCCGAACCTGCTGGAAGGCGGCCGGGTGGTGATGACGTCCAGCGGCTCCCACAGGATGATGCGAATGCACTGGCAGGACGTCATGTATGAAAGGCGCTACAGGCCGCTCATGGCCTACAAGCAGTCCAAGCTCTGCAACATGCTGTTCGCTTACGGCCTCAACGACCGTTACGCCGGCCTGGGGCTCCGGGCCTACGGCGTCGACCCCGGACTTGTCCGGACGGAGATCGGCAGCAAGAACACCGGCGGGCTCGTGGGCTTCGTCTGGGCGCGGCGGAAAAAGCACGGCGTCGACCCGTCCGTCCCGGCTGAGATCTACGCGCGGCTGATCGGCGCCGAAACGGCGCCGGACGGCCTGTGCCATGACATCCGGGGCCCCAGGGCGGCCAGCCGCCAGGTCGGCCGGAGGAACGCCGAGAGGCTTTTTGAGCTCAGCGAAAAGCTGTGCGGCATCAAATTTGGGGGGATCGAATCATGTATGTCCTGATCACAGGGGCCGCCGGCGGCCTGGGGAGAGCCTTTGCCAACGAGTGCGCCAAACGCGGCTACGATCTGTACCTGACGGATATCAGCGGCCCCGGCCTCGAGCGCATCGGGCACGGCATCACGCGCCGGTACGGCGTTAGGGTACTGACGCGGCAGTGCGACCTGACGCGGGACGACGACGTGGCCGGCCTGTTTGATGACGCCGCGGAAAACGGCGTGAAGTTCGGCATGCTGCTCAACGTGGCCGGCGTCGACTTCGAGGGCGGCTTTCGGGAGCGGCGCGCCGACGAGCTTTTGAAAATCGTCCGTCTCAATGTGGAGGCCACCCTGCGCATGACCCATAAGGTGCTCAATTACCGGGCGGAGGGGCCGTTCTATCTCGTCTTCGTCTCCAGCCTCGCCTCGTTCTATCCGATGCCGCTCAAGGCGACCTACGCCGCGTCAAAGAGCTTCCTCCGGGAGTTTGCCTGCGCCCTGGGCGAGGAGCTGCGGCCCCTCGGCGTCCGGGTGCTGACGCTGTGCCCCGGCGGCCTGCCGACGAATGACGACGCGATTTCCGGCATCACGGCCCAGGGCTTCTGGGGCGATGTGACGACAAATTCCTTGGAAAAGGTGACGCGCCGGACCATCTCCCGTGTTTTAAAGGGATATTCCATTTATATCCCGGGGCTTGTAAACTGGCTGTTCCGCCTCGCCGGCGCTCTCGTCCCAAGGCCGCTCCTGGCAAGACTCCTGTACGCGCGCTGGTCCGGCGCCCAAAAGGAATGGCTGACGGTCTAGCGCGAACATCGCAACCGGCGTCAAGAAAAGGCGGCGGCGACGATGTATACTCTTCCCGGAAGGTGAAAATCATGAGCAGTCTGGAGGCGGCGCGGGCGGCGACCGCGATGCAGGAATATATCGAGGAAAGAATGACCGAGCCGATCACGCTCCGGGAGCTGGCCGACACGGCGGGGTACTCCCCATGGCATGCCGCGCGGCTTTTCAAGGAGGCAACGGGCCTTAGTCCCTTCGACTATATCCGGGCGCGCCGGCTGACGAAGGCGGCGCTCGCCCTCCGCGACGGCGGAGACCGGATTCTGGATGTGGCGCTGGACTTCGTCTTCGGCTCCCACGAGGGCTTTACCCGCGCCTTTTCAAAGGCATTTGGCATTTCTCCGAAAAAGTACAGCCTGCAGACGCCGCCGATCAAGCTGTTCATGCCCAATCGGGCGATTGAAACCTTCCGCTATTATTTTAAGGAGGAGAAGCAAATGAGCGACACGGCCGTCAAGGCGATATTCGTCCAGGTGATCGAGCGCCCGGCCAGGAAATGTCTCCTGCTGCGCGGGAAAACTGCGGAGGATTATTTTGAATACTGCGAAGAAGTGGGCTGCGATGTGTGGAGCGTTCTGACGAGCGTTAAGGAGGCGTTGTACGAGCCGATCGGCATGTGGCTGCCGAAAGCCCTCGTAACGCCGGGGACATCCCTGTACGTTCAGGGTGTGGAGGTCCCTCAGGATTACTCAAACCTCGTGCCGGACGGGTATGAACTCGTCGACCTGCCGCCCTGCACGATGATGGTGTTTCAGGGCGAGCCGTATGACGACGAGGCCTTCGAGCAGGCCATCGGCGAGGTATGGGAGCACGTCAAAAAGTTCGACCCGAGGCTGTACGGCTACGACTGGGCGCCCGAGGCGGCGCCGCGCTTTCAGCTGGCGCCGATGGGCTACAGGGGCTATATCGAAGCGTACCCCGTGAAAGAGCTGAACTGAAAATAATTTGACATCTCCGCCGGAATTCACTATCCTGATTCCAATAAGGAGGCGCGGCGATGCTGATTGACAGGCTCGTGGATTACAATAAAAGCGGCGTTCTGCCCATGCACATGCCCGGCCATAAACGAAACGCGGCGCTGCTGGGGGACGCGCTGCCCTACGGCATCGATATCACCGAGATCGACGGCTTTGACGACCTGCACGACGCTCACGGCGTTTTAAAGGACACCGCCGACCTGGCCGCGTGCCTGTACGGGTGCCAAAGGGCGTTCCCGCTGGTGAACGGCGCCACCGGCGGCATACTTGCCGCCGTATACGCCGTCTGCCGGCCCGGCGACACGGTGATCCTGGCGCGCAACTGCCATAAGTCCGTTTACAACGCCGTTTTGACGAGCGGCCTGAGGCCCGTCTATCTGCTCCCCGAGGCCGACGCCTTGTCGGGTGTCGCCGGGAGCGTCACACCGGAGTCGGTCGCCCGGGCGATTGAGGCAAACCCCGGCGCAAAGCTCGTTGTCGTCACCTCGCCCACGTACGAGGGCGTCGTCAGCGATATTAAAGGCGTCTGCGGCGCGACGCACCGGCACGGCATCCCGGTGCTTGTGGACGCCGCCCACGGCGCGCATCTCGGCTTTTCCGAGGCCTTTCCGCCGGACGCTGCCCGCTGCGGCGCCGACATCGTCGTTACGAGCCTGCACAAAACGCTGCCGGCGCTGACGCAGTGCGCGCTGGCGCTTTTAAACCCCGGCCGCGTCGACGAAGGCCGCTTTCGGGCCGCGCTGTCGATTTTTCAGACCAGCAGCCCGTCCTACGTGCTTCTGGCGTCGATCGACACGTGCCTCCGGCTGCTCTCGGATGACGGCGCCCGGCTTTTCGCGGCGTATGCGGGCAATCTCGCGGCGTTCGACGGCCGGGCCGCGGCGCTCAAAAGGCTTCGCGTTCTCTGTCACGGCGCGGATTCCCTGCCGGCGCACCCGGGCTTTTTCGGCTTCGATCCCGGCAAGCTCGTCGTCGAAACACGGGGGACGGCTTTAACCGGCCCGGCGCTGCTGGCGCTGCTGAGATCAAAATACAAGATCGAGCTGGAGATGGCGTATACCGATTACGCCGTCGCTATGACGAGCCTCTGCGACGGCCCGGACGCATTCCGCCGCCTGTCGGACGCGCTGTGCCAAATCGACAGAGACGCCGGGAGCCCCGCCGGCGCCGAAAGGCCCCGCCCCACGCTGAAGGCCCTGCCGCATCAGGCGATGACGCCGTATGAGGCCGCCGCGCTGGCGGGGGAGAGCCGGCCCCTGACGCAAGCGGAAGGGTTTATAGCGCTGGAGTATGCCTGGGCGTATCCCCCGGGTATTCCGTTTCTCGTGCCGGGAGAGGTGATCGGCGGCGGGACGCTCGCGCTCATTCGGGAGCTCCAGGCCGCGGGCCTTCAGCTGAAAAGTACCACAGGCGCGCTGCCGTCGGGGATTTACTGCGCGGCGCCTGCCAGAACTTACCTTTGACAAGGCTGTCGAATTTTGCTATATTATGCGTGCATAGTAAATGTTGCTATCTTCATTTTTGGGCTCTGCTTGTTTAGCGGAGTCTCTTTTTTTGCCGGCAAACCCCGGCCCGGACATTGACAAACTGCCGAGATTATGGTAGCTTTGTTGGAGAATAACGATCAGGGAGATAAGTGGATTATGAAAAGAATCATCACCATCGAAACGCGCGATCTCGTTGGGAGCGTTGAAAACGGCGGCTGCGGCGAATGTCAGACCTCCTGCCAGTCGGCCTGCAAAACCTCCTGCAGCCTCGTCAACCAGCAGTGCGAAAAGTGCGTCAGCGAAAATAAATAATTGCAGATTAAATAAAAACAATTGCCGTTTTTCGCCTTTTGGAGATAAACGGCATTCTGTTTTTTTCACGGAGATATTTTTATGGTACATGCGTATAAGTTAAACGGCTATAATATCGTCCTGGACGTGGCCAGCGGCGCGGTGCACGTGGTCGACGACCTGGTTTTCGACATCGTCGGGATGTACGAGGATAAGGGCAGGGAAGAGCTCATTGCCGCCCTGCTCGATAAATACGCCGCCGTCCCCCAGGTCACCCGGGAAGAGATTATCGAGGCGCTGGACGATATCGAGGCGCTGAAAGCGTCGGGCAAGCTGTTTTCCAAGGACAGGTTCGTCAGCCTCGCGCCCCGGCGGGGCGGCGAGATCAAGGCGCTCTGCCTGCACGTCTCCCACGCCTGCAACCTCACCTGCGGCTACTGCTTTGCCGGAGAGGGGCGGTATCACGGCAACGAGGCGCTCATGTCCCTCCCGGTGGCGAAAAGAGCCATCGATTTCCTGATCGAAAGCTCCGGGGGACGCCGGAATCTCGAGGTGGATTTTTTCGGCGGCGAGCCGCTCCTGAACTGGGACGTGGTCAAGGAGACCGTGAAATACGCCAGGAGCGTGGAAAAAGGGCACGGCAAGAACTTCCGCTTCACGCTGACGACGAACGGCGTCCTCATTGACGACGACGTTATCGACTTTGCAAACCGCGAGATGACAAACGTCGTTCTCAGCCTCGACGGCCGTCGTGAGGTCAATGACCGCCTGCGGAAAACGCCGGGCGGGGGCGGCAGCTACGACCGCATCGTTCCGAAATTCAAGGAGCTGGTGGACAGGCGCGGCGGCAAAAACTATTACATCCGTGGGACGTTCACCCATCACAATACCGATTTTACAAGCGACCTTCTCCACATGGCGGCGCTGGGCTTTACGGAGCTCTCCATGGAGCCCGTCGTGTCAAAGCCGGGCGAGCCCTACGCGCTGACGGAGGAGGACCTGCCCGCGCTCATGGATCAGTATGAGCTCTTGGCGCGTGAAATGCTTCAAAGGAAAAAAGAGGGCCGGGGCTTTACGTTTTATCACTTTATGCTCGATCTCAGCGGCGGCCCCTGCATCTATAAGCGTATCGCCGGCTGCGGCTCCGGCACGGAGTATCTGGCCGTCACGCCGTCGGGTGAGCTCTACCCGTGCCATCAATTCGTCGGCGACAGGGACTATCTCATGGGCAACCTCTGGGACGGCGTGACGAATATGGAAAAACGCGACGCGTTTTCCCGCTGCAACGCCTATTCCAGGAGCGAATGCCGGGACTGCTGGGCGCGCCTCTACTGCGCCGGCGGCTGCGCGGCCAACGCCTACCATGCCACCGGCGATATCGGCGGCGTCTACGACTACGGCTGCCGCCTGTTCAAAAAGCGCATCGAATGTGCCGTCATGATGAAAGCGGCGGAAGCATTGGAAACCCAACCCACCCGTATTCCCCACCCGGCGCACTAATGCCCGCGGGGCTGTCGCTCCCTGACCCCTTAATGGGGCCGTACCCCATACCCCGCATTGTGATTCCGCGAAGGCGGGAATACCAAGTCTTCCCCTTGGGGAAGGTGGCGCGCAGCGCCGGATGAGGGCCTCCTGTGCCGCGCCGCTGTGCATCAGCCCCTGTAGGGGTGATGCACGAATGCCCGCCATTCCCATTCCCCGGCTCCCTCAGACGAGAGAGCCGTCGCCCGCCGGCGACTGAAGGAGGGAACTCCTCCCGGCGCGGCACCCCACAACAAGCGCACGCACAAAGGGGCGGGTTGTCTAACCCGCCCCTTACGGCATGTCCTGTGTTACTCCTCTTTGCCTTTATCCTCCGTATCCCGCTTGTCCGTATCGGTCAGCTCCTTCGAAAATTCCGGGGCCAGGCCGGCGTTTCGGAGGGGGCGGATGATGGCGTCGCCCCTGTGGCGGCGCCTGTAATATTTCAGGAAGGAAAAGGCGGCCTCAAAAAACACCACTAGGACGAGCCCGGCGACGAGGCCGGCGCCCTGCCCCTTGACAAAGGGCATGCTCACGATGGCGACGATGAGCGAGACCAGGACGAAGCCCGAGGTGTACGGATACCCGCGCATCTGGCATTTTCCCTCCGGCGGGCAGCCGTATTTTTTTCTCAGGCGCAGATGGGAGGCCATCATCACGGCGTAGGTGAACAGTATCGCGAAGCCGCCGGAGCTGAGCAGGAAGAGGTAGACCCGCGGAAGCAGGAGCCCGAAGCCCAGGGCTGCCAGCATCCCCACGCCGGAGGCAAGGATACCCCGGTACGGCACGTCCGTCTTCTCCTTGAGCCAGCGCGGCGCCTGACCTTCATCGGCCAGCGAGCGCATCATCCTGCCCAGGCCGAACATGGTGGCGAGCATCGTCGAGAGGATGGCCGACACGACGACGACGCTGATGACCGTGCCCACCCAGCCGATGCCGTACCGTGTCAGAGAGGCCGCGATGGCGCTGGTGTTTTCGTTCAGCTCGGCCGTCGGCACAAGCGGCAGCAGAAAGGCGATATACAGGATGAAAAGGCTGACGAGACTGAGGACGGTGTAACGGATCGCCCGGGGTATCGTCACGCCCGGGTCCTTGACCTCGGAGGCCGCCAGCGCGATGATCTCAAAGCCGCAGTAGGAAAACATGACGATCAGCATGCTGCCCAGCAGCCCCCCGAGCCCGCCGGGCGCAAACGCCTCTCTTGCCACCTCGCCGAGCCCGACGGCGGGGCGCCCGCCGAACAGGCCGACCACCAGCGACACGGCGATGAGGATAAACCCCGCCACTGTAAACACCTTGATCCCGGCAAGGCCGCTTTCCAGCCTCGAGAGCCTGACCGCGCCCAGCAGATTGATAAGCGTGACGCCGGCGATGATCGCGGTGCCCATGAGCGCCAGCGAGATGTTTGGGAACCACTGCCGCAGCAAAATCGACGCGGCCGTGGCCTCGCTGGACATGCCCAGCGCCATGCCGACCCAGTAGATCCAGCCGACGACAAAGCCCGTCCGCTCGCCGAAGGCTTTTGTGGCGTACGTCCTGAAGCCGCCGTAATCGGGATTGGCGACTGTCATTTCAGACATCGCATAGAGAATATAATAAACAAGTACGCCGCCGAAAACATAGGCGATGATGATCGACGGTCCCGCGGCGTTGATCGCCACGGACGACCCGAGGAAGAAGGAACCGCCGATGACGGTTCCCAGCGCCAGCATCGTCAGATGACCGGCGGTAATGCCCTTTTTCTTTTCCATAGTGCCCTCTTCACGTAAAAATTGCCGGTATTATTTTGCCACGATAATAATCGGACATTCCCGGAGCAAAATTTTACAAAAATCACATTTCGGAGGCATTCCTATGAAAAAGCCCGTCGCCGTTTTACTCATGGCCGCCGTTCTCCTGCTGTCGGGGTGCGGCCTGCCCGGCGGATCAAGCAGCGTGCCGCCGCCGCCGGAGAGCACCGGCGAAAAAAGCGTCGCGGACTATTTCCCGGTCAGGGCCGATACCCGTATGACCTACAAAGGCTTCGGCAGCGAATACGCCGGCTTCGTATCGACTGTGGACTATATCGGCGCCGGCACCGCCCAGCTGCGCACGCATAGCGGCGGCGCCGAATCCGTCGCCGTCTATACGGTCGGCACCGACACCGTAACAAAGGTCTTTACAAAGGATGCGCTCAATTACAGATACGATTTCACCGACCAGCGCGCGCTGGTCGACGTGCTTGTCATGGCGCCCCTCGCCGTCGGCACGGCCTGGAAATCCGGCGCCGGGGAGGAGCGGAGCATCACAGCCCTGGACGCCGCCGTCTCGGTGCCGTACGGGTCCTTCAAGGCGCTGGAGGTGACGACGGCCTCGCTGGTCAGCGGCACCGTCAAGGAGTATTACGCCCCCGGCGTCGGGCTCGTTAAGCGGGTCTGTATCCCGGCCGGCGACCCGGCCTCGCCGGTCACCAGCGAGCTTGAAAAATTCGAGGACGGCAGCCCGCTTAAGGAGGACACCCGGTTTTACTACCCCGATATCATCAACGACAGGGTGGCATATATCGACAAAACCGTTACCTTTCACACCGGGGATACCGCAGCCTCAAGGCTCGAAGCAGAATTTAAAAACCCACCGCAGGGCAGCGGCCTGACGCCCGTAATGACAGCGGGCGCCGCGCTCAACGGTATCACCGTCGACGCCGGCAGCGGCGCCGTGACCGCCGATCTCTCAAAATCCTTCGTCACGGAGATGAACGCCGGGACGGCGCTGGAAGCCTTGATACTTGCCAGCCTGGCCGACACGCTGGGCAATTACTTCCACACCGACAAGGTCGCCGTCACCATCGACGGCGGCCCGTACGAATCCACGCATCTGCTCTTCAACCTCGGCGACTTCCTGCCCGTGCATCCGGAAAAAGCCGTATCATATCAAAAGTAGCCCGCACAATAAAGGTATAGGGGGACCCCGGATGGGGCTGCGCCCCTCTCTGCCTCCCTCAGACGAGGGAGGTGGCATTTGCGGCGCAAATGACGGAAGGAGAGATACACCGCACTTATGGCGCGCGTCTCACACGCAATCGACTGAAGAGCAACCCCCTTGTGCCACGCCGCTGGGAGGTTGCCCCTGCACGACGGAATAACAAAGCGGCTGCCTATAGGCAGCCGCTCACTGTATGTTGCCGTTATTCCTTTTTGTCAATATCCTGACTTGCTTTTGCCCGCTTTTTCCGGACTGTGCGGTAAATAACCAGCGCGGCCGCGGCGAGGACGGCGAGAATGATCAGGACGGGGAGGGCGACGACGATGGCCATGAACAGGCTCTTGAAGAAGGTGCCGATGCCGTTCAGCGTGCCGGAGATACCGTCCCGCATCCGCTCCCAGTAGGTGCGCTGCGCCGATACCTGTTCCTTGATCTCCGCAACCTCGCTGATGTGGAGCGCCACGGTGGAGAAATCCACCTGGTTTTGCCAGTTCTGCAGCGTGGAGGTCAGCGATTCAATCTGATACCGCACATCCGACAGTCTGGATTCGATCGTGATCATGTCCTGCACCGTCGTCGTCTTATCCAGCATGGCGAGAAGGCGGCTTTCCTCCGTCTTGTAGGCGTCCAGCCGCGACTGTGTGTCGATAAACTGCGCGGTGATGTTCTGGGATGTCGTGCTCGCCTTTGAGACGTTGCCCAGGAGCGGCAGCGCATCCGTCATGCCCTTGAAGCTGCCGACCGGGACACGGATGGTGTATTCCGCGGAGCGGAAGGTGGTGTTGCCGTAGCTGTTGCCGCTGACGTAGGAGTTTTCGACGAAGGCGCCGAACCCGGCGAGCAGCGCGTCGAGGTTTTTCAGGGTGTCGTCAAACGCCGTCGTTTCCACCTGGGCGCTGAAGTTGTAGATGATCTTGTCGCCGTTCAAAGACGCGCCGATAACGCCCGAGGTGAGGGCGCTGCCGCTTGTCAGGGCGGCCAGGTCGCCGTTTCCGGTCTGACTGTCCGTTTTCCCCTTCCCGTCCGAATACGCCGGCGCGGCCTCCGGCGCCACGGCGTCGTATGCGCCGCCGCTGCCGGAATTGACAGAAGCCGTGCTGGGGGTCTGTCCGCCGCAGGAAGCGAGCAGCGCCGTGATGAGGAGCAGGGCAAGAACGGCCGAAATTATCTTTCTCATTTTATCCTCCTTATCTGATCAGCGGGGGGATGCAAATGGGCTGCTTTCCATCGTGGGTCTGAGATTAAGACGGCCGTCGTTCCTTAAAGTTCCATAAGATGCACAAAGGCGGGCCCGTGAGGGCCCGCCTGAGGCTTATAATACTTTTGCCAGAAAGCTCTGGAGACGCTCGCTCCGCGGGTGGCTGAAAAGCTCCTCGGGCGTGTTCTCCTCGATGATTTTTCCGTAATCCATGAAGATGACCCTGGAGCCGACCTCCCTGGCAAAGCCCATCTCGTGGGTGACGACGACCATCGTCATGCCCTCGTGGGCCAGCTGCTTCATGACCTCCAGCACCTCGCCGACCATCTCGGGGTCGAGGGCGCTGGTCGGCTCGTCAAAGAGCATGACGTCCGGGTCCATGCAGAGCGCGCGGACGATGGCGATGCGCTGCTTCTGGCCGCCGGAGAGCTGGCTGGGATAGGCATTGGCCCTGTCCTCGAGCCCCACGCGCTTCAGTAGCGCCATGGCCTTTTCCTCGGCCTCGGCCTTTGATTTGTGCAAAAGGTTCATCGGCGCGATGGTCAGGTTCTTCATAACGGTCATGTGCGGGAAGAGGTTGAACAGCTGGAAGACCATGCCCATCTTCTGGCGGTGCTTGTTGATGTCCGTTTTCGGGTCGGTGATATCGACGCCCTCAAACTCAATGGTGCCCCCCGTGGGGTGCTCCAGGAGGTTTAAGCAGCGCAGAAACGTCGATTTCCCGCTGCCGGACGGACCGATGACGACGACGACCTCGCCGTGCCTGACCTCGGCGTTGATGCCGTCGAGGGCTTTGATCTGGCCGCCTTTAAAATGCTTTTGAAGTCCGGAGACCTTGATAAGCGTGTCAGTGGTCACTGTTTCTGAGCCTCCTTTCCACCATGCTGAAGATCCATTCCAGGAATTTGACGAGGATGAAATAAATGAGCGCCAGCCCGATCAGCGGCATAAAGGCGGAGTAGGTGATGCCGCGGATGGACATCGCCGCCTTGGCCAGGTCCTTGACGGCCACATAGCCGGCGATCGACGTTTCCTTCAAAAGGGTGATGAACTCGTTGGCCAGGGCGGGCAGCACGTTCTTGAACGCCTGCGGGATGATGATGAACCGCATCGTCTGGATGTAGTTGAAGCCGAGGCTGCGCCCGGCCTCCATCTGGCCGGCGTCGATGGACATGATGCCGCTGCGGATGATCTCGGAGACATACGCCCCGGAATTGATGCCGAAGGTCAGCATCGCGATCAGGACACCGTTGCTGGCGGAGACGAAAATGACGAAATAGAAGATGAGCAGCTGCACAAATACCGGCGTCCCCCGGATGATGGACAGGTAGATTCTGCAGATCGTGTTGAAGAAACGCAGCAGCACTTTTCCAGGGCCGGGGCGCATCGTATCGATTGTTTTATCGTATGTGGAACGTATGATGGATATCAGGATGCCGATGATAATGCCGATGACGAGCGCGCCCAGGGTGATCCTGAGCGTGACGCCGAGGCCGTTCAGCATAAGCCGCCATCTGTCGTCCTCAATGAAATTCTGGTAGAAGTCCGCCTGTACCTTGTCAAACCACGCAGACAAATCCTCACCCTCTCTCTGAATAACACCGAATAGGGGCGGTCTTCGCCGCCCCTATTCGGTGTGAAGAACAGTAGTCGCTTTTTTAGCTGTTTGCCGCGACGAAGGCCTTGGCGGGCTCGTTGTCGATGATAACGCAGTCGATCTTTCCGGTCAGCAGGGCCTGGACGGCGTCCGCGCCGTTGTTGAACTGCTGGACGCGGTCCGTGCCGAATTCGTCGCTGGCGTAAATGTCGCCGGTGGTGTTCTGCTGCACGCCGATGGTATACGTCGCGCCCTCGGCCGAGAGATCGTCGATGGACGTGATCTTGGAGTCGCCGGGCACGATGATGGACTGGATGCCCGTAGCGTAGCTGGCGGAGAAATCTACGTTCTGCTGGCGTTCCGGCGTGACCGTCATGCCGGCCATGCCCATGTCGACCTTGCCGCTGGAAACGGCGGCGATGACGGAGTCAAAGTCCATGTCGCTGATGACGAGCTTCATGCTCAGCTTGTCGGCGATGGCGGCGGCGATGTCGGCGTCAATGCCGACGATTTTGTCGCCCTGGAGAAATTCATAGGGCGGGAAGGCCGCGTTGGTGCCCATCTTCAGCTCGGGGAGGCCGTCCGTCTTCTGCTGGAACGTCAGGTCGTAGGGGACGTTGTTGATATAATTGTCGACGATCTTTTTGACGGTCCCGTCGTCGATGAGGCCTTTCAGGGCCGTGTTGATCTTATCCAGCAGCTCGGTGCTGCCCTTCTTGACGCAAATGGCGTAATCCTCCTGCGCGTAAGCCGTATCGAGGATTTTGAGCTTCGGCGCGCCGGCGCTCGGGCTGGCGGCCGGGGCCTTCTGGCCGGAACAGGCGCTGACGCCAAAAATCATAACCAGCGTCAAAAGCGCCGCTATGACCTTCCAGGTTTTTTTCATTATTATCCACTCCATATTCACAAAATTATAATGAATTATACTACCCTGCCCGTTGTTTTTCAATTTATTTTTGGCTTATTTACGCGATTTGCGAAAATAATGCAAAAACCACCGTATTATTTCTTTAAAATACGGCGGTTATGTTATTCACTTTTTGGTGAATATTCATTTAGAGGCTGAAGAAGGCGGCCTTCCCCGGATAATACGCCGCGCTGCCGAGCTCTTCCTCGATGCGCAGGAGCTGGTTGTACTTGGCCACGCGGTCGGTCCGGCTCGGCGCGCCCGTCTTGATCTGCCCGGCGTTCAGGGCCACGGAGACGTCGGCGATGGTCGTGTCCTCCGTCTCGCCGGAGCGGTGGGAGATGATGGCCGTGTAGCCGGCGCGGTGGGCCGTTTTGACGGCGTCAAAGGTCTCGGTGAGCGAGCCGATCTGGTTGAGCTTTATAAGGATCGAATTCGTGACGCCCAGAGATATGCCCTTGTTGAGGCGCTCCGTGTTCGTGACGAACAGGTCGTCGCCCACGAGCTGGATCTTTTTGCCCAGCGCGTCGGTCATAAGCTTCCAGCCGTCCCAGTCCTCCTCGGCCATGCCGTCCTCAATGGAGATGATGGGGTACTTGGACACGAAGTCCGCCCACATGGAGACCATCTCCTGGCGCGTCATGGTGGTTTTGCGCTTGGGCAGGTGATAGCAGCCGTCCTTTTCGTCGAACCACTCGGAGACGGCGGGGTCCATGGCGATATAGAAGTCCTCGCCGGGCTTGTAGCCGGCCTTGTCGATGGCCGCCATGAGCGCGCGCAGGGCGTCCTCGTCGGTGTCGAGGTTCGGTGCGTAACCGCCCTCGTCGCCCACGCCGGTGGAGGGGACAACCTTCTTTAAGGTATGAAAGACCTCCGCGCACATGCGTAAGCCCTCGCGGAAGCTGGGCGCCGAGACGGGCATGATCATGAATTCCTGGATGTCGACGCTGTTGGACGCGTGTGCGCCGCCGTTCAGGACGTTCATCATGGGCACCGGCAGCGTGTTGGCGCCCGTGCCGCCCAGATAGCGGTAGAAGGGTATACCCAGGGAGAGCGCGGCCGCCCTGGCGCAGGCCAGCGACACGCCGAGGATGGCGTTGGCGCCCAGGCGGGACTTGTTGGGCGTGCCGTCCAGCCCGATGAGCAGGCGGTCGATGAGCGTCTGGTCCAGCGCGTCGCGGCCGGCGAGCAGCTGGGCGATCTCGGTGTTGACGCCGGTCACGGCCTTGAGGACGCCCTTGCCGAGATAGCGGTCCTTGTCGCCGTCCCGCAGCTCGCAGGCCTCGAACTGGCCTGTCGACGCCCCGGAGGGCACAGCCGCGCGGCCGACGGTGCCGTCGCTTAAGGTGATCTCGGCCTCGACGGTCGGGTTGCCTCTGGAATCGAGTATTTCGCGGCCCTTGACGCCGGTGATTTGCAGATACCGTTTCATAAAGATGCCTCCGTTTTATGTCAGGGCGGATTCAATATCCGTCCCGTTGTTCATCAAAATTACCGTTTGACGATGAGGGATTCGCCCGTCATCTCGTCGGGCTTCTCCAGACCCATCAGCTCGAGGATGGTCGGGGCGATGTCGGCCAGCCGGCCCTGTCGGAGCGTGACGTCTGCGCCCACAAGGATCAGCGGGACGGGATTGGTGGTATGGGCCGTCTGGGGGGTGGTGCCGTCGCTGTCGATCATATCCTCGGCGTTGCCGTGATCCGCCGTCACGAGGGAGACGCCGCCCATCTGGGCCGTGGCGTTGACGACCTCGCCGACGCATTCGTCCACGATTTCCACAGCCTTGACCGCGGCGTCGAAGACGCCCGTATGGCCGACCATGTCACAGTTGGCGTAATTTAAAATGATGACGTCATAAATGCCGCTCTCGATCCTCTTGACGACCTCGCGCGTCAGCTCCCGCGCGCTCATTTCGGGGATCAGGTCGTAGGTGGGGAACTGCTTCGGCGAGGGGACGAGAAGCCGGTCCTCGCCCTTGCTGACGGCTTCCGTGCCGCCGTTGAAGAAAAACGTCACGTGGGCGTACTTTTCCGTTTCCGCGGCGCGCAGCTGCGTCAGGCCAAGGGCGCTGATCGTCTCGCCGAAGGTGTTCGTGATCGTTTCGGACGGATAGGCGACGGTGACGTTGGGCATTTTTTCGTCGTATTGCGTGGTGCAGACGTAGCGGAGCGGAAAATAGCCGTTCCGCCGGGGGAACCCGTTAAAATCCCGGTCCACGAAGGCTCTGGTGATTTCCCTGGCCCTGTCCGGGCGGAAGTTTAAGAATATGACGGAATCGCCGGATTTGATCAGGCCCGTCCTGTCGCACACGACCGGCTTGATAAACTCGTCGGTGACCCCGGCGTCATAGGAATTCTGGATCGCGCGCAGCGGGTCGTCGTCCAGGATGCCCTCGCCGCAGACCATGGCGTCGTACGCGGCCTCCACGCGGTCCCAGCGGTTGTCCCGGTCCATGGCGTAAAAGCGCCCCATCATGGTGGCGATTTTGCCGACGCCGAGCTCCCCGCATTTTGTAAGGATATCTTCGATAACGGCCTTGCCGGAACAGGGGAGCGTATCCCGCCCGTCCATAAAGCAGTGCAGGTAGACGGCGGAAAGCCCGCGGCGCCTGGCCATTTCCAGAAACGCCCACAGGTGATCGATGTGGCTGTGGACGCCCCCGGGCGACATGAGGCCCAAAAGGTGGAGCGAGGCGCTGCCGGCCTTGGCTGCGTCCATCGCCTCGGTATAGGCTTTGTTCTCAAAAAAACCGCCGGAGGCGATATCCCGCGTGATCCTGGTGAGGTCCTGGTAGACGATTCTGCCCGCGCCGATATTCGTGTGGCCGACCTCGCTGTTGCCGATCTGCCCGGCCGGGAGCCCGACGTCCTGCCCGGACGCGGCCAGCGTCGTGTTCGGGCACGTGGCAAAAAGCCCGTCAAGGACCGGCGTGTACGCGGCGGAGACGGCGTTGCCGCTGTCCTGTGCCGTCAGTCCGTAACCGTCCATGATGATGAGTGTCGTGGGAATTCTCATAATGTCCTCTCTTTTAACGTCGCCGGCGGCTATATGGCGTCCTGGTTGGCCGCGTTAATGATGGCGGCAAAATCCGCCGGCACCAGCGAAGCGCCGCCAATCAGCCCGCCGTCGACGTCGGGCTGGCTCAGCAGCTCAAAAGCGTTTTTGGCATTCATTGAACCGCCGTACAGGATGGAGATCGCCCTGGCCGTCCTGGCCCCGTACAGGCCCCGGATGACGGCGCGGATGGAAGCCGCCACGGCTTCGGCGTCCGCGGCTGTGGCGGTATTGCCGGTCCCGATGGCCCAGATCGGCTCGTACGCGACGACGATGCGGCGCATTTTTGTCGCCGGGACGCCGGCCAGCGCCGCCTTGAGCTGCAGCGTGACGAGCTCCTCCGTGACGTTCATCTCCCGCTGCTGCGCCGTTTCGCCCACGCAGACGATGGGGCGGAGATTGGCCTGCAGCGCGGCGTGGACCTTCTTGTTGACGGTGATATCGGTCTCGCCGAAGAGCTGGCGCCGTTCGCTGTGGCCGATAATAACGTAGTGGGCGCCCAGGTCGGACAGCTGCTCGGAGGAAACCTCGCCCGTGTAGGCGCCGGATTCGTTTTCGTTCAGATTCTGCGCGCCGATGGAGATCCTGCTGTCGCGAAACGCTTTCTGGGCCGCCGGGATCATCACGAAGGGCGGGCAAATAACGATATCGCACCATTTTGCCGGCGCGGCCAGCGGCTTAAGCTCCTCTGCATAGGCTTTGATTTTCGAGGGGAGCATATTCATTTTCCAGTTTGCGGCGATGACTGTATTGCGGTATTTTCTGTTCATTCTAAAGGTACTTCCTATATGTTAATTATTTTAATATGCTTATTTATCCAAAAGGCACGCGATGCCCGGCAACTCCTTGCCCTCCATGAATTCAAGCGTCGCGCCGCCGCCGGTGGAAACGTGGGTGATCCTGCCGTCCAGCCCGTACTGGCGGATGGCCGCGGCGCTGTCCCCGCCGCCGACGATGGAAATGGCGCTTGATTCGGCCAGGGCCTCCGCGACCCGCCGCGTGCCCTCGGCGAATTTGGGAAATTCAAAAACGCCCATCGGCCCGTTCCAGATGACGGTGGCCGCCCTGCCGATCTCGCCGGCAAATTCCCGCGCCGTTTTGGGGCCGATGTCGAGGCCCATCAGGTTTTCGGGGATCGCCGCGCTGTCCACGACGACAGGCTCGGCGTCGTTGGAGAATTCCGGGGCCGCCACGGCGTCGGCGGGCAGCAGGATGCGCACGCCGAGCTTTTCCGCCTTGCCGAGAACGTCCAGGGCGTAATCGAGCTTATCCTCCTCGCAGATCGATTTGCCGATGGCGCCGCCCCGGGCCTTGATGAACGTAAAGGCCATACCGCCGCCGATGAGCAGCGCGTCGACCTTGCCGAGAAGATTGACGATCACGCCCAGCTTGTCTGACACCTTGGAGCCGCCGAGAATGGCCACAAACGGGCGCTTCGGACTGTCCAGGGCGCCGCCGATCTGCCGGAGCTCGGCGTCAATTAAAAATCCGCCCACGGCGGGCAGATAGTGGGACACGCCCTCCGTCGACGCGTGGGCGCGGTGCGCGGTGCCGAAGGCGTCGTCCACATAAATGTCGGCCAGCTGCGCCAGGGCTTTGGCGAAAGCCGGGTCGTTCTTTTCCTCTTCCTTATGGAAACGGACATTTTCAAGCAGCATGAGCTCGCCGGGCCGGAGCGCGGCGGCGCGCTTTTTGGCGTCCTCGCCGATCACATCCTTGGCCATGATGACGTCGTGCCCTAAAAGCTCCGACAGCCGGCCGGCGACCACCTTCAGCGACAGCTTCGGGTTAAATTCGCCGTCCGGCCGGCTAAGATGCGAGCAGACGATGACGGCGGCGCCTTCCCCGAGCAGATACCGGATGGTGGGCAACGAGGCGGTGATGCGGCCTTCATCGGTGATCGCGCCCGTTTTCTTATCGAGCGGGACGTTGAAATCACAGCGGAGGAGAATTTTCTTCCCTTTGACGTCGATATCCCTGACAGATTTTTTGTTGGTGTTCATTACGTCCTCCGATTTTTATTTCATACAGGAGAGGTTTTTTGCCGGCTTAACCGGTTGACTTTCGCGGGAAATGTAATAATATTGGCATTGCATATCATTGTATTCCTGTCTTCAGGACTTTTCAACATATTTTTTAGTACAATTTTACTGTACATCACAACATAAATGCCCTGATACGACAAAAGTTATGCACAAATTGGGCCGTGTGGGCGCATCGCGACAAAATATTTGCAACGGCCTCCCGATTTGATATACTCTGTTTTGTAATTTGTGCCTGCCCATTACCGCGGACAGGCCCGGAAACCGGAACGTCAGGTGTGTGTGTGTGTACGGAAAGAAGAGAATTGAATTGAACAATACGCTCTATATCGTCGTGCCCTGCTATAACGAGGAGGAGGTCCTCCGGGAGACGGCCTCGCGGCTGAGGGGGAAAATGCGCGCGCTGATTTCCGCCGGCAAAATCTCCGGCGGCAGCCGCGTCCTGTTTGTCAATGACGGCTCCCGGGACAAAACGTGGGAGATGATCCGGGCCCTGAGTGCGGAAGACGCCCTGTTTACCGGCGTGGCCTTAAGCCGCAACCGCGGCCACCAGAACGCGCTCCTGGCCGGCCTCATGACGGCGCGCGGCCGGGCCGACATGGTCGTCTCGATGGACGCCGACCTGCAGGACGACGTCGACGCCGTGGACAGGATGGTGGACGAGTACCTTTCCGGGGCCGATGTCGTCTACGGTGTGCGCAATAAAAGGGAGAAGGACGCGTTCCTCAAAAGATTCACGGCGGAGGGCTATTACAAGCTGCTGGACGCCATGGGCGTCGAGGTCGTTTTCAACCACGCCGACTACAGGCTCCTCTCCGCCCGCGCCCTGGACGCGCTCAGCCAGTACGGCGAGCGGAACATGTTCATCCGGGGCATCATCCCGATGCTGGGCTATAAAACGGCCACGGTCACCTACGAGCGCGGCGAGCGCTTTGCCGGCGAGAGCAAATATCCGCTGAAAAAAATGCTGGCGCTGGCCTCCGACGGCGTCTATTCCCTGAGCATGAAGCCGCTGCGGTTCATCACCGGCCTCGGCGTGACGCTCCTCGTCCTTGCCGCGGCGCTCCTCATTTACGCCATCGTCCGCCTGTGCATGGGATATACGATCCTGGACTGGAAGATCGTCACCATCTCCGTCTGGGGCGTCGGCGGCCTGATCCTCCTGGCGTTGGGGATCATCGGCGAATACGTGGGCCGGGCCTACATGGAGCTGAAGGGACGACCGCGCTACCACATCGGCGAGACGGTGGGGCTGGATCGAAAATTGTGATTTCCAGGAGCGGAAAGGCGATCACAGATCGCCCCGACGCTGTACCCCGTAGGGGCGATCTGTGATCGCCTTAGTTCCGATTGACAGAGACAAGCTTTACAGACTTTACAAGGAGGCGGGCGCTTGGAGCTTACCAGTGAACGCGGAATAAAGGAGCTGCTGAACAGCCACGGCTTCCGCTTTTCAAAATCGATGGGCCAGAACTTCCTGGTGGACGCCGGCGTACCGGAGAACATCGCCGCCGGCTCCGGCGTTGACGGGAGCTTCGGCGTTCTGGAGATCGGGCCGGGCATCGGCGCGCTGACGGCGGCGCTTTCCCGGCGCGCGGCGCGTGTTGTGGCCGTGGAGCTGGACAACAAGCTCCTGCCGATCCTCAGCGATACGCTGGCGGACTGCGGTAACGTCAAGGTCATCCCCGGCGATATCCTGAAGCTGGATATCGCCAGAACGGTGCGGGAGGAGATGCCGGGGCTCCGGTACGCCGTCTGCGCCAATCTGCCGTATAACATCACCACGCCCGTCCTGACGGCCCTGGTGGAAGCCCGCGTTTTCGAGACGATCACGGTCATGGTGCAGCGGGAGGTGGCGCGCCGCATGTGCGCGGCCCCGGGCACGTCCGACTACGGCGCTTTTTCCGTTTTCGTCCAGTATCATGCGTCGCCCGGGATTTTGTTCGACGTGCCGCCGTCGTCGTTCCTCCCGCCGCCGAAGGTGACGTCCTCCGTCGTCACAATGGCGCTGCGCCGGGAAAAGCCGGCGGAGGTGGCCGATGAGGCGATGTTTTTCCGCGTCGTCCGCGCCGCCTTCGCCCAGCGCCGCAAGACCCTCGTCAACAGTCTGGAGTCCGTCTTCGGCGGGCGGCTGAATAAAGACGCGCTGAAGGAGCTCGTTGTAGGCTGCGGCCTTGACGCGCTGGCGCGGGGCGAGACGCTGGGCATCCCGGAGTTTGCCGCCCTGGCGCGCAAGCTGGGGGACAGGCTGAAATGATACTGCCCAGAGAGTTTTATGAGCGCGATACGCTGACCGTGGCCCGGGAGCTCCTGGGGCAGGTCCTCGTCCGGGAGACGCCGGAGGGGACCGTCCGGGGGAGCATCGTCGAGACGGAAGCCTACCTTGGCCCCAGGGACGACGCGGCCCACAGCTACAAGGGCAAAAGCGAACGCGTCCGCGTCCAGTACGGGCCGGCGGGCTGCGCCTATATCTACATGATCTACGGCATGCACTACTGCCTGAACATCACCTCCGGCCCGCCCGGCGTGCCGGAAGTCGTCCTCATCCGTGCCCTTGAGCCGCTGTCCGGCTTTGAGCTCATGGAAAAAAGGCGCGGCACCGGCAAGCTTCTAAACCTCTGCAGCGGGCCGGGCAAGCTCTGCCGGGCGTTCGATATCGGGGCGGACCTTTACGGGGTGGATTTGTGCCGGCCGGGCTCTTTATATCTCGAAGGCGGGAACAAACCGGAAAGTATATCGTCTTCAAAAAGGATCGGCATCGATTACGCGGTTATGACCCGGGACATGCCCTGGCGCTTCACCGCTGCGGGCAATAAGTTCCTGTCGAGGCCCGGATGACCAAAAAATCCAAAAACTTCATTCTCAGTTAAAATTATTGACGAAAGCTTTAAAATGATGTAAACTTTTATGTTGTCTGAACCAAGACTGAACAAAGGCTGAAACGGGGTGTTTATGTGGCCGTCATTTCAGAAGTTAAGTGCGGAAGATGCGATCGCCGGTACAGCGGCTTCCGCAGCAGATGTCCTTATTGCGGCGCCCGCAGAAACAAGCGCGGAAAACATGCCGACGATACGGAAAACGCGAAAGCGAAGGTTATCATCGGCGTATTGCTGCTCGTTGTGCTGATCGCGGCGGCGATGATTCTCATTTTGAGCCTGCCCGGCAAAACCGATCCCGACGCCCAGGGGGCAGAGTCCCCTACATACTCGGATGATGGTAACAATACGTCCGCCAGTCCCGGCGGCGACGCCAATACGTCCGACGACGCCAATGCCGGCGCGTCCACTTCGCCTTCCGACGACGCCAATGCCGGCGCGTCCACTTCGCCCTCCGACGACGCCAATGCCGGCGCGTCCACTTCGCCCCCCATCGACCCCAACGCGAAGGTCCAGTCCGTCAGCATTATGTATGGCGGCGAAGCGAAAGTGGATGTGACGATGAAGGTCGGCGAAACCCTCCCGTTAAAAGTTAAGATGACACCGGAGATAGAGGGAAAAGTGGCGCAATGGGACACCAGTGACGCGACTGTGGCCACGGTGACGATGGACGGCGTGGTCAAAGCAATAAGCAAGGGCAAAACGACACTGACGTTAACGATCGACGGCGTCAAGGCAGAATGTACGGTCCGCGTCAGGGACAAATAAGCTTCACGGCGATAAGCGGTATGCAGAAAATTCTGCATACCGCCTTTTTTTGTCAATAATTATAGCGGATTTTTGTCTGGCGCTCAGCAGAACGGGAAAAATGACGATAAATATTACCGTTATCAGGATCACCGCCCCAAAAATGCCTGTGGAGTGAATGTATGAAGAAAAGTTATGGCTGGCTGCGCTACGGCGTACAGACGGCTTTGATTATTATCGCCGCGGCTGCTCTTGCCGCTTCGCATCGGTCCTTCGCCGGGCCGGTTGCTTTTTCCGGCGAGGCGCACCTGGCGCTCGTTATCCTTATCGTCTTCGGTGCCGTCACCGTTATCCTGAACATCCTCTTTGACAGAAGGGACTTCCGGCTGATCCGGCACGAGCGGGAGGAGGATATCCTGGCGCTGCAGGAGAAGGCGCAGACCGACGCCCTCACGGGCCTCCTCAACAGGGAGGCGGCCATCGAGCAGATCACGCAGTTCCTGAAGGCCGAGGGGCGGCTCCACAGCCACACGCTGCTCATCGTCGATCTCGACAATTTCAAAAGCATCAACGACAGCTTCGGCCATTTCGAGGGCGACAAGGTCCTCAAGACGCTGGCGGCCAAAATCAGGGACGTCTTCCGGAGCGGGGATATCGTCGGCCGGCTGGGCGGCGACGAGTTCATCATCCTGATGAAGCGCACGGTGCCGGGTACCGCCGTTTGCGGCAAGGCCCGCCAGCTGCAGGCGGCGCTGGAGTATATCACGAGCGGCGGCGGCGTGTCGGTCACGGTGACCGGCAGCATCGGCATCGCCTTCTATAACGGCGACGGGAAAGCCTTTGAGACGCTGTACAAGGAGGCCGACGAAGCGCTCTATAAGGCAAAGCTGAGCGGGAAGAACAGGTACCGCTGCTACGGGGGGGCCGAAGAGGCACACCCCGGGGGGGACCAGCCGGACCCGGCGCTCTGCGAGAGCAGCGCCACCATCCAGCTGCAGGCCCTGATCGACAATATCGACGGCGGCATCATGCTGCTGGAAGCCGGCAGCGAGCTCCGCGCCATTTTTTTGAGCCACAGCTTCGTCAACCAGATGAACCTGAGCTACAGCGGCATAAAGCAGGCCGACAACAGGATATTTGATTTAATCCATCAGGACGACATCGCCCCGGTGGAAGCGCAGCTGCGGCAGGGCGCCGCCTCCTGGAAGCCGGTGGAGGCCGTGTTCCGGCGGCAGAAGGATAACGGCAGGATCAGCTGGTATCACCTGCGCGCCGTCCGCATCCAGTATGAAAGCAGCCCGTATCCCGTCCTGCTGGCCATCGTGACCGACGTGACCAATCTGAAGGAGACGGCGCTGAACTATCAGGCCCAGAAGAAGCAGCTGGAGACGGTCCTGAGAATCAGCCGGGTGGTGACGTTCGAGGTCGACATCGCCAGCCGCACGCTGACCGTCACGGACCCGACCGTCGTCAAATACGGCATCGATACGCACGTCATCGAGAATATGCCGGAGGCGCTGATCGCGGGCGGCGCGATTCATCCCGACTCCGTGGACGAGTGCCGGAGGATGTACGAGGAGATTTATGCCGGCGTTCCCGAGGGCAGCGCCGTTATCCGAACGCTGAAGCGGGACGGGCAGTATACGATCGAGCGGTTTACCTATTTTATGGTTTTTGACGAAAGCGGCCGGCCCGTCAAGGCCGTCGGTGTGGACGAGAGCCTGGAAATGCGCTCGGATACAAGGATGCGCGTGGAGCTTTTGGAGCGCCAGTTCCGCTTCCATTCGGACAGCATGCTCCTGGTCGTCAAGGTCACGCTGCGGGACGACAGCTACACGCTGCTCAAGGCCGACGCTTCGGGCCTGGAGGAGGCCGCAAAGGCGCGGACGTTTACGGAGTTTCTGGAGCTTGTCCTCGGCAAAGTCGTCGGCGGCGATGTCCGCGGCTACCTGAGGCGGACTTATGGCGTTAGCGGCCTGCAAAAGAGCTTTAACGAGGGCAAGGCCATTCTCAGCGACGAATATTTCGTCGGCGGCCCGGCCGGCGCGATTTACTGCCACGCCATCACCGCCGGGCAGTACGTCAGCCAGATGGACGGCGACGTGTATGCCTTTATCCGCGTCCGGGACGTGACCCGCCGGAAACAGCTGGAGGAGGAGCTGCAGGTGACGCCGGAGCGCGATCCGAAAACGCTGCTGTATTATCCGGAAGCCCTGCGCCGTATGGCGGACGCGCTGGCGCTCAAGGAGGACAGGGCGCTGCCGTACGCCGTCGTGCTGCTCTCCATGGACAATTATGAGACGATGCTGGAGCTGTACGGCAGCCTGATGATGAACGAGCTCCTGGTGGGTTTTTACGGAAAAATCAAAATGATCGTCTACAGCGAGCATTTTGTCAGCCACGACGGGAAGGGGACGATGCTCATCCTGATCCCCGAGGTCTACTCCGGCGCCTGGCTGCGCCAGCTGATGGAAAAGACGATCAGGCTGCTGAAAAATCCGGCCTTTTTCCAGCGCCACGAGGAGCAGTTTGCCGAATACCGGTGCGGCGTCGCCGTCTCCGGCGACGGAGCGGTTCCCTTCGACAGGCTTTCCGCCGGAGCGCTGGAGGCGCTCCACGCCGCCGACGGCGTGAACGACATTAAATTCTGGAAGGCTGACGCGCCTATTTGAAAAAGAGCCGGACGGAGAGCGAGGCCATGATGAATCCCGCCAGGTCGGCGCACAGGGCGGCCGGGATGGCGTAGCGCGTCTTTTTGATCTTGGCGGCGCCGAAATAGACGGCGATGATGTAAAAGGTCGTTTCCGTCGAGCCCAGCATAACGGCGGCGGTGCGGCCGATGAGGGAATCGGGGCCGTATCTGCCGATGATCTCGCTGCCGACGGCCAGTGCCCCGCTGCCGCTGATCGGGCGGATCATAAACAGCGCGGCCGTCTCCGGCGGAATCCCCAGCAGCGAAAAAAACGGCCGGCAGAGGCTCGTCAGCGCGTCGAGGGCGCCGGACGCGCGCAGCATATACACGCCCGTCAGGAGCGCCACCAGCGCCGGGAGGATATTCATCATGACCTTAAGGCCATCAAAGGCACCCGTGGTCAGCGCGTCGAAGACGTCCACCTTTCGGGCCAGCGCAAAGACGGCGACCGAGCCGAGAATGGCGGGGACGACGAGGGAAAAGACGAAGTCCATGTCACTTCCCCCAGAATCTTTTCAGGATTTTGGCGGCAATGATGCCCGCGGCGACAGAGCACACGGACGAGACCCACACGGCGGGCAGGATATCGAAAGGCTTTGCCGACCCGGCGGCGGCCCGGAGCGCGGCCACCGTGGCCGGGATCAGCTGGATGGACGCCGTGTTGATGACCACCAGCATGCACAGATCGTCGGTGGCCACGCCGCCCTCCGCCTTCCTGGCCATCTCCGTGGCGGCCTTGATCCCCAGCGGTGTGGCGGCGTTGCCAAGCCCGAGCAGATTTGCCGAGACGTTGGCGGAAACGGCCTCCATGGCGTCCTTATTGTTGGAGGAATCAGGGAAGAGCCGCCGGAGCAGCGGGAGGAAAAGCGTCTTCAGGCCGCCTGCCAGGCCGCTCCGCCGCATGACCTCCATCACGCCCGTCCACAGGCAGGTGACCCCGCAGATCCCGATGCAGAGCTTGACGGCCGCCCCCGCGCCGTCCAGCGCCGCTTTTCCAACGGCGTCGATGTTGCCGCTTAAAAGACCGAAGACAACCGAAAAAGCGACCATGATTGTCCAAATCCAAGCCAGAGCCATATGACGCCTCCATTCCCACTTCAGGATGAGTATATATAAAAATATATCGTATTTTGAGGTAGAAAATGATAAAATGTGCCAGAATTTATTAAACCATTTAAAACGACAGCGATTGACAATTACGGACATATGTGGTATTGTAAAACCACCAATTTTGGTATAGGTAGGAGAAAATTGAGTATTAACGAAGAAAGGAAGCGGTTGCATTGAAGTCAACAGGTATCGTGAGGAAAGTCGATGAGCTCGGGCGCATCGTCTTACCAATCGAACTGCGCCGCACATTGGACATTGCTGAGAAGGATTCACTAGAAATCTATGTAGATGAATCGGCAATAGTACTTAAAAAGTACGAGCCCGCATGTATCTTTTGCAGCAACGTGAAAGGCGTGACCAACTACAAGGGCAAGAACATTTGCGCTGCATGCATGAAGGAACTCAAGAAAAAGGCATAATAAGCAAAAGGTCCAGTTAATTTTTTTGCCCCTGTCCGTCAGGACAGGGGCGTTTTTTTGTATATATTCCGATTGTTCGGGCCTCAAAGGCCGCGTTGATAGATAAACGGATATTCGGGACCAGGGCGTCAATCGTCCCGGAGCGCCGCTTCGTATAAGGTGTTTTTCGGAAATCCGATCTCGGCGGCGCTTTTTTTGACGGCGTCCTTCAGGGACAGGCCGTCCCGGCGGTATCCGCGCACGGCGTCCAGCGCGTCCTCCAATGTGGCCCGGGCGCTGTCCGAAGCCGGCGCGCCCTCGATAACGAGAACGAACTCGCCTCTCGGCGGCGTGGCCTCGAAATGGGCGACGGCCGACTGGAGCGTCAGCCGGAGCGTCTCCTCGTGGATTTTCGTCATTTCCCTGGAAATGGAGATCCGCCGGTCGCCGAAGGTTTCCAGCATGTCCCGCAGCGTTGGAAGGAGCTTGTGGGGGGCCTCGTAAAATATCATCGTCCGCTTTTCGTCCTTGAGGGACCGCAGGTGCTCAAAGCGGCTTTTCTTGGCGGTGGAGAGAAAGCCCTCGAAGGTGAAGCGTCCCGTCGGCAGGGCCGACAGCGCCAGCGCCGTGACGGCGGCGCACGCGCCCGGTATGGCCGTCACCGTGACGCCGCTGTCGGCGCACAGCCGGACCAGTTCCTCGCCGGGGTCGCTGATGGCGGGCATCCCCGCGTCCGTGACAAGCGCGCAGCTCTCGCCGGAGAGGATGCGTTCCACGATCCGCGCGCCGCTTTCGGTTTGGTTGTGGGCGTAATAGCTGACGAGCGGCTTTTTCAGGCCAAGGTGATTGAGGAGCTTCAGCGTGACGCGCGTGTCCTCGGCGGCGACGAAGTCCGTGCCCGCCAGCACGTCGGCGGCACGCCTCGTGATATCGCCCAAGTTCCCGATCGGCGTTGCGACAAGATAGAGTGTTCCGCTCATAAGTCACCTCATTAAAATTTTCCCGCCCACCCGCCCAATAAAGGTATAGGGGGCTGCGCCCCCTATGACCCCTTGCAGGGGCTCCGCCCCTGAAACCCCGTGCGGGGCTGCGCCCCGGGCCCGTGAGGGCTGCGCTTTGGGATTTTACAGCATAGCAAGACCGTACCGCAACAGGCCGCCGAAGGCCGGTGAAAGAGGCTTCGCCCTTTGAGGCTTAGGCCGGTGACAGGATAACGAAAGACCATTTTCACTATGCATAACGTTTTTGTGTCGGCGAGGAGGATACATAAGGGGGAGGCGGCTTTGTTAAAAGCCTCCCTCTTATGCGTGTCTTTTGGTTACTTTTCTGCACGAGCAGAAAAGTGACCCTGCGGAGCTTCCCCGTCCCTCCGCCCACAGGCGGTTGGCATCTTTTCTGCAAATAGCAAGACCGTACCGCAGCAGGCCGTCGAAGGCCGGTAAAAGAGGCTTCGCCCTTTGAAGCTTAGGCGAGTGGCAGGATAACGAAAGACTATTCTTACCATGCATAACGTTTTTGTGTCGGCGAGGAGGATACATAAGGGGGAGGCGGCTTTGTTAAAAGCCTCCCTCTTATGCGTGTCTTTTGGTTACTTTTCTGCACGAGCAGAAAAGTGACCCTGCGGAGCTTCCCCGTCCCTCCGCCCACAGGCGGTTGGCATCCTTTCTGCAAATAGCAAGACCGTACCGCAGCAGGCCGTCGAAGGCCGGTAAAAGAGGCTTCGCCCTTTGAAGCTTAGGCGAGTGGCAGGATAACGAAAGACTATTCTTACCATGCATAACGTTTTTGTGTCGGCGAGGAGGATACATAAGGGGGAGGCGGCTTTGTTAAAAGCCTCCCTCTTATGCGTGTCTTTTGGTTACTTTTCTGCACGAGCAGAAAAGTGACCCTGCGGAGCTTCCCCGTCCCCTCCGCCCTCAGGCGGCAGTACTATTCCCGATGGTATATCCTTTTGACCTCCTCCGTATCATTGCCGGCAGAGTCCGTCAGTATGAGCGGGGGTTCGACGGTGAGGGAGGGGTTGCCGCCGCGGCGGCTCTCGATGAGGACGAGATTCGGCGCGCTGTCATGCCGGTACTGGACGAACCGGAGCCGTTTGGGCTCCAGGCCTTTTTCCGACAGGGTACGGATGACCTCGGCCAGTCGTTCCGGCTTGTGGACGAGGGCGAACCGGCCGCCCCAGCGGGTCAGGTACGCGGCGGCGGCGGCAATGTCGGCGAGAGTGCTCTCGCGTTCCTCCCGGGCCTTGGCCCGGCTCTCCTCCGGCGCGGACTTGCCGCTGCCGAGGGCGTAGTAGGGCGGGTTGGCCACCACAAGGTCGTAGGCCCCGGCCTCGAGGAATTCCCGGTGGCGCCGCAGGTCGCCGTCAATGATCGTCACCCTGTCGTCAAGGCTGCAGAGCTTCAGGTTTTCCCGGGCGAGCGCGGTCCATTCCGGCTGGATCTCCACGCCGTCCACCGTGAGTGCGTCGTCCTGCCAGGCCATGATGAGAGAGATGACGCCTGTCCCGCAGCCAAGGTCGCAGGCACGTTTTACCGGCCCCCCGGCGGCGAACCACGCCAGCAGAATGGAATCGGTGCCGGGGCGAAAGGATGCCTCATCATGGACAAAGGTGGGGCCGCCAGGCCACATTATATTGTAGTTCATGCTTCAGACCTCCGAGCAAAAAGTCTATATGCGTATAAAATCCGCATGAAAAAATGCTGCCTTTTGGAAAACGGCTATGGCTTCCGCCGCACAGCGTTTTCTAAACGACAGCATTTTCGTATGTATTCGAATTACTGGGAAATTGCGCTCATCGGGCAAACTTCCGAGCAGGAGCCGCAGTCGATGCACTTGGCGGCGTCGATTTCATACTGGGTCTCGCCCTGGGAAATGGCCTCGACAGGGCAGTTGGGAGCGCAGGCTCCGCAGGAAACGCAATCGCTGCTGATTTTATAAGCCATGAAAAATACCTCCATTTTATGTATCGGGGCCTCATTGTGAGGCAAACAGTAATCATGTGTATTTTACCATGAATACACTAAAAATCAATAGCATATTTATACAGGCCCGATGTTTAATTGACCGCTTTCGTTGTACATACTACATTTATATCGTGCGAAGCGTCACGGTCAATATGACAGGGAAGGCGGACGAGGATGGACAGAAAGGCGGGGGCGCACTCCTGGGACTACCCGGGACTAGACGGCGTCCCGAAAAGCAGGGAACATGAGGAGCGGTTTGCAAAGCGCGGCAAGCCGGAAGGTCAGATGATCAAGGATACGTCTGCGGCGGCGCAAAACAGCGTTGACGGGAGCAATACTGCGAAATGAGAAGATAAATCGACATAACGCCGGATATAGGCGGTATTCAGCGTGACTGAGCGGATGCTGACCATTGCGGTCTAATTCCCGGTGATGTAATATGAATTAAGGTCAAAGATAGTCAAAGTCAGTTACGTTGGAGGTGATGCGCCATGGGAATGAGCGATATTATCGCCGGATTCATCCATGACGCCCTGAATGATACGAACGGCTGCGCGGAGCTCCAGAGATCGGAGCTGGCCAATCGGTTCAAGTGCGTACCTAGCCAGATCAATTATGTGATTTCAACGCGTTTTTCGCCGGAGCACGGCTACATTGTCGAGAGCAGGCGGGGCGGCGGCGGATTTATCCGAATCACCCGCGTCAACATGGAACCGGAAAGGCTCATCATGCATACGGTCAATACCATCGGCGATGAAATCGATCTGAACACGGCGGCGGCGCTGACGGCGAATCTGCTTCAGGGCGACGCCATTGAGGAAGGCCAGGCGCGGCTTTTATTGGCCGCCATCGGCAACAACGCCCTCCGGCCCGTGCCCGTACCCCTGCGGGACGCCGTCCGGGCAGGCATCTATAAACAGATGCTGATCAACATTATATAACATATGGGGCAGAAGCGCCATCAGACTGAAAGGAGAATTGCCATGAAATGCGACAACTGCGGTAAAGAAGAAGTGAATTTTCACTATACATCGAATATTAACGGAAACATCACCGAAAAGCATCTCTGTGCGGAATGTGCCGGCAAGCTGGGCTATACCGGCAGGTCGCCCCTGCAGCCGGACGCCTCGTTTGAGGACACCTTTGCGGAGTTGTTCGGCGTGAGGCCGTCCGGGCGGATGTTCGGCGGCTACGGCATGGTGTTCCCGACGTTTATTATTCCGACGGTGGGGATGCTCGTGCCGAAGACCGGCGGCGACGCCGCGCCGGACGCACCGGAGGCGGGCGCCGGGATCAAGGTCGATATCGACGACGAGATGAAAAAACGCCGCGAAGTCAATATCCTGCGGGAGCAGATGCATCAGGCGGCGAAAGCGGAAGACTTTGAGAAGGCCGCCAGCCTGCGCGACAGCATAAAACAGCTGGAAAGCGGCATGAACTCATAAAATTGCCGGATATCGGCAATAAATGAATACACGGACGATTGATAGTGGCCGGCGCAAAAAACCGGCCACTCGGTATAACGGACTGGGAGGTTAACTCATGAGATTTGAAGACAGATTTACGGAGCGGGCAAAGAACGTCCTCGATTTGGCGCAGGCAGCCGCGGCGGAGCTGGGCCACGGTTACGTCGGCAGCGAGCACATTCTTTTGGGCCTCTCGCGGGAGGGCGGCGGCGTCGCGGCAAAGGTGCTGCGGGAGTCCGGCCTGGAGAGCCGCCTGATCCTCGATTTAATAGAAAAGAACATCGGCCGGGGCGGCTCGGGCGAAATCCCGCCCCAGGGCCTGACCCCGCGCGCCAAGCGCATTATCGAGCTGGCCGTCGCCGAGGCCAACAGGCTCGGACACAACTACATCGGCACGGAGCATCTTTTGATGGGCATCCTCCGCGAATACGACAGCGTGGCGGCAAAGCTGATCCTGACCACGGGCGTCGATCTCAACAGGATGTATACGGAGATACTCAACATCTTCGGCAGCAGTGAATATAAGCCGCGCCAGACGGCGGCCGTCGGCAAGACGAAGCGGACCGAGACGAAGACCCTCGACCAGTTTTCCCGCGACCTGACGGATATGGCGCGCAGCGGGGCCCTGGACCCGGTGATCGGGCGCGAGAACGAGATTCAGCGCGTCATCCAGATCCTCTCCCGCCGCACGAAAAACAATCCCGTCCTGATCGGCGAGCCCGGCGTCGGCAAAACGGCCATCGCCGAGGGGCTTGCCCAGCGCGTCCTCGCCGGCGACGTGCCGGAAATGCTCAAGGACAAACGCGTCGTCTCCCTGGACCTGACCGGCATGGTGGCCGGCACAAAGTACAGGGGCGACTTTGAGGAGCGCATCAAGGCGGCCATCGACGAGGTCATCAAAGCCGGCGACGTCGTCCTGTTTATCGACGAGCTGCATACGATCATCGGCGCGGGCGCCGCGGAGGGTGCCATCGACGCGGCCAATATCATCAAGCCCGCCCTGGGGCGCGGTGAAATCCAGGTCATCGGCGCCACCACGCTGAACGAATACAGAAAGCACGTGGAGAAGGACGCGGCGCTGGAGCGGCGTTTCCAGCCGGTCACGGTCAACGAGCCGACGCCGGAGGAATCCGTCCTGATCCTGAAGGGGCTGCGCGATAAATATGAAGCGCACCATAAGCTGAAGATCACCGACGAGGCCATCGAGGCCGCCGTCCAGATGTCCAGCCGTTATATCAATGACAGGTACCTGCCCGACAAGGCCATCGACCTCATTGACGAGGCGTCGTCCCGCGTCCGCATGGAAAACCTGAAGCTGCCGCCCGATCTCAAGGAGCTCGAGGCGAAGAAAGAGACGCTGGCCACCGAAAAGGAGGCCGCCGTCAAGAGCCAGGACTTCGAGCGCGCCGCGGCGATCCGCGACAAGGAGCGCCAGCTGGACGAGGAGATCGAAAAGGCCCGCAAGAACTGGGAGAGCATCCGCAGCGGGGCGCGCGGCAGCGTCGGCCCCGAGGACATTGCCGCCGTCGTCTCCGGCTGGACGGGAATCCCCGTCACCAGCATCACCCAGGACGAGAGCGAAAGGCTCCTCAAAATGGAGTCCGTGCTCCACGAGCGCGTGGTCGGCCAGGAGGAGGCCGTCTCCGCCGTGGCAAAAGCGCTCCGGCGCGGCCGCGTGGGTCTCAAGGACCCCAAGCGTCCCATCGGCTCGTTCCTGTTCCTGGGCCCCACGGGCGTGGGCAAGACGGAGCTCTGCAAGGCGCTGGCCGAGGCCATGTTCGGCGACGAAAACGCCATGCTGCGGGTGGATATGTCCGAGTATATGGAAAAGCACACCGTCTCCAAGCTGATCGGTTCCCCTCCGGGCTACGTCGGCTATGACGAGGGCGGGCAGCTGACCGAGAAGGTCCGCCGCCGTCCGTACTCGGTGCTCCTGTTCGACGAGATCGAAAAGGCCCATGAGGACGTGTTCAACATCATGCTCCAGATCATGGAGGACGGCATCCTGACCGATTCCCAGGGCCGCCGCGTGGACTTCAAGAACACGATCATCGTCATGACGTCGAACGTCGGCGCGCGCAACATCACCGACAAGCAGAAGCGGCTCGGCTTCGCGATGATCGGCCAGGACGAGGAAGCGTCCAAGTTTGAAAACATCAAAAGCGCCGTCCTGGAGGAGCTCAAGAGGACCTTCAAGCCGGAATTCCTGAACAGGGTCGACGAGACGATCGTCTTCCATCAGCTCAGCCGCGAGAATATCCGTGAGATCAGCGCCAAAATGCTGGAGACGGTGAAAGCCCGCGTCAGGACGATGGGCATCGATATGGCCGCCGACGACAAGGCCATCGACCTTCTGTCCGAAAAGGGCTTCGATCCCATTTACGGCGCCCGGCCTCTGCGCCGCGCCATCCAGAACGCCGTCGAGGACGGCGTTGCCGAGAAGATTCTGGAGGGCAGCATCAAGGCCGGCGACACGGTGACCGTCACCGCCGCCGACGGAAAGATCGAGCTCATCACAGATTCCGACAAAAAAGTACCGGCCGCAGCCGGCGTGTAAAACGGCAAAATCCCCGGCCGCCTGAGCATTTGCTCAGGCGGCTTTTTTGTGCGCTTTAGCCAGCTGGGTGAAAACTCTTGACGAAATGTTTGGCGGACCGTATATTGGAGTTAATATAGATATCATGCCAGCACATTGGAAAGGGAGTACCAGATATGCCAGATTTAGGCCAGATGCCAGGCTTCAAGCGCGGCGAGACAAATAATCGGTGGCACTACTTTTTTATACGGATCAAAATAAAGCTGGGAATGAAAAACCCCTATGAGGACAAAAGGCCGGTATTCTCGCCGGAGCTTCTCGGGGAAAAGGCGCAGGAGATGCGCGCGAGCAGGAGCCGGTGCGACCATTATCTTCTGCAGATGCGGTACCTTGTGGGAGACCTGGAGGATGCGTGGCAAAACGACATCCAGTCCTCCTTTGTCGCGGAGCTTGGGAGCATCCAGAATTCCGTTATGGACTATAACGAGCTCATCGGCGAATACGCCGCCCTGCTGGATTATGCGGCCCGGGAGCTGGGGGCAAATCCCGCGGCGATGGCAAAGCCCGCCGCCCCGGAGGAAGGGAACGCCGCGCCCGTGCGGCTCGAGCTGCCGGACCTCCCGGAGCCGAAACGCTCCCGGGACGACCGCCCGGCGGACGCGCGCTTCGGCGTACCGGGTATGATCAGCGCGGCCCCGGACAAGGACTTTATGTATTACGCCGGCCGGCTGCTTTCAAAGCTTGGGATCGGGCGGCGGGGCGGCGCGTCAAAGACAGAGGCGCTGATCCAGAGGCTGAAAAGCAGGGCGCTGGAGATGCGCTCCGCCATCACCCAGTATAATTTCCACGTCCGAAAAATGCAGTACATGGTCGAGAACCTGGAGACGATGTGGCAAAGCGCCGCCCAAACGTCACTGATCGAAGAACTGGGGCAAATGGAGAGCGCCGTCACGGATTTCTCCAATATCGCCGAAGAGTACGCCACGCTGCTGGATATGGCGGTGGAGGAGCTTGAGACAAATGTGATCGACGTCGACAAAGCTTCCGTTTTTTCGGGCGGGGAGGACGGCGCGGTCACTGTCGCCCTGTCCAACATTCCGTATCTGAAAAGCTCGCGCATCAACCTGAAGGCCTACGACCCCTATTTCGAACGCACCCAGGAGGGCGTCTCGACGGTGGTCACGGCTTCCCGCAAAAATGCCGAATACCTTTATAATGTCTACGAGGAACACATCGAGCTCGTCAAGTACATCGGGATGAAGCGCGCCGTCGAGGTCCCGGCCGAGCTGGACGGCCTGCCGGTGACCCATATCGGGCTGGACTGCTTTGCCATGGCCTGGCGCGTCCGTTTCACCAGCATCACGCTCCCGGAGTCCGTCACGACGATCTACCACGGCGCCTTTCGCGGCTGCTCGTACATACGGGAGGTAAAGCTGCCAAGGAGCCTCAAATACATCGGCAACTACGCCTTCGCTTTCATCAGCGACCTGGAGCATATCGACATACCGGAGGGCGTTGTCGCCCTCGGCATGGGGGCGTTCCGGAACTGCGAGAATCTCAGAGAAATCGTCATCCCCGACGCAACGCTCCGCATCGGCAACGACTGCTTCTATACCTGCAAGAATCTCAGGAACGCGGTGATCGGCAGCGGCGTCGTCGATATCGACGACTGGGCCTTCCGCCTGTGCGAGCACCTGGAGCGCGTTTCGATCGGCGAAAACGTCGTCAATATCGGCGAGAGCGCGTTTTACGACGACGTTCTCCTGACGCGGCTCGATATTCCCCGTAAGGTCGAAAAAATCGGCGCGCACGCGTTTTATCACCGCCGCGGCATGACGCTGGGCGTCGTGGAGGGCTCGGCGGCCGAGAAATATGCCGGGGAATATGAACTGAAACACGTGCCTGTTTGAGCGAAAAACGGGCTTGAGACCGGAAAATATGCCTAATGTGACGGAACTTTGGCAGGGAAGGTTGTAAAATCAATAAATACGGCGGAAAAAACATGTGTGATTTCGTAATTAAAATATATTGCTTATTACACAAAATCGCATATAATTAACTAAAATGCGGCCATTAACCTTGTGCGGCTTGATTTTTTGCGGAGCGCCGGCAAAACCCTTTCAATATCCGCAAGGGACCTGCGGAGCGCTGTATCCGCATTTTAGCCCGCGATGTGCGCTTGCGCCGGTGTTTTTTCCCCGGCGCGTTTAAAATGTCAGGCGGGAGGCAGCAAATGGACAAAGCAGGGACCGACGTTATTCTGATTTCCGGCTATGCGAAGCTGCCGGCCAACACCACCTCGGAGGAAGTATACAAGACGCTCGTTCTCGTGGTGCTGGTCGACATGACGCGCGGGGAGGTCGTCAACGCCGAGTGCTCCGTGGTGACGGACGTGACGAAAAGCTTTGTGGCCGGGATGATCATCGGTTATAATTTGAACGATGGCCCGGAAAAGCTGATTGCCAGATTCGATAAGCTCTATTACGGGCACGCCAAAAGAGCCATCGAAACCTCGCTTAAAATGGTTTTCGCCAAGTTCAAGGAGATCATGGCCGAACGCCAATAATACTCAGACGCTGTTTTATTCGGAGTGGACTTCAAAAAAGCTCTGATATCCGAGTGGAAGCCGGCTTGCCGCATCGCCTGCGCGATGCGGTCTGCCGGCTTTTTTATATATAAGATCAGAAGGAGAGGGAAAAATGTCTAAGAAAATCAAAATGAAGATCCCGTTTGTCCACTATAAGCTCGAGTCGCCGGAAATACTTCAGGCCGTTCTGCTTATCGCCGTGGGGCTCTCGGCGCTGCCGATCCTGAAGGAGAACTTCGGGCTCACCGACCCGCAGGCCTACGCCGCCGTTTTCGTCGCCGAAGCGCTCGGACTCCTGCACGTCCTGTTCGCCGACCCCGTCGTCCCCGGATGGATCGCCTCCGCGCTCCCGCTTATCACCGTGTTCCTGAGCGGCTATGCCACCGTCGATGTCGACCCCACCGCGCGTCTTGAGGCGATGATCGCGCTCCAGATCCTCGTGTCGCTGGTCTTTCTGATCCTCGGCATCACGGGCCTGGCGCATAAGATCATGAAGATCATCCCCGGCTCGCTGAAGGCCGGTATCCTGTTCGGCGTTTCGATCGCGGCTGTCGCCAAGGTTTTTGGCAAGGGCGGTTACGTCGAGGGGGCGCCGATCACGATCATCGTCAGCTGCGTCGTGGCGCTGGTGGTCGTTTTCTCCGTCGCTTATAAAAACGCGAGCGCCAAGAGCAAGGTGCTCAGGCAAATCGGCAAATACGGCATGCTCTCGAGCCTTGTGGTGGCGATGATCGTCGGTTTTGCCACCGGCGAGGTCCAGCTGCCGGTATTCACAAGCCGCATCATCACCCCGTTCGATTTCGCGGGCCTGTTCAGAACGGCCAGCCCGTTCTCAATCGGCTTTCCGTCGCTCCAGACCTTCATAACGCTGATCCCGATGGCGCTTGCCGTTTACATCATCGCCTTCGGCGATATCATCACGGCGGAAGCCGTCCTGCAGGAGGCGAAGGAAGCGCGCCCGGATGAGAAGCTCGACTTCAACTCCAACCGCACAAACGTCATTTCCGGCGTCAGAAACCTGATTTTAGCGCTCTTCATGCCGTATCCCCCGATGGCAGGTCCGCTGTGGGCCGCCGTTACCGTTTCCGTCGGCGAGCGCTATAAGGCCGGCAAGGAATCCATGAAGACCATGTTCGGCGGCGCGGGCTCCTTCAAGCTCGCCACGACGATCTGCGTTTTGATTTTCCCGATCGTCACGCTTTTAGGCCCCGTCCTTCATGTGGCGCTGGCCTGTACCTATATCATCCAGGCGTTTGCGTGCTCCTATATCGCCATTGACCAGGTCAAGGGCGATAAGATCGCGGCAGGCGTTGCCGGGCTCACCGGCGGCATTATCTACATGCTGAATCTGAACTGGGGCCTTGCTGTGGGCATCTTCTGCTTCATCACCATGGAAAACGGCGTCGCCAAAATGCTCGCCAACAGAAAAAAGTCATTGGCAGAGAAGAACACGCCAAACGAATAAAGAATAAGTTGACAAAAGTGGCTGTCTTAAAAAAGACAGCCACTTTTTTTCAGCTTTTGTCGCCGGGCTTGAAGATCAGCGCGAAGAGGTATCCGAAAAAGATGGCCGCGCAGATGCCGGCGGCGGCCGCCGTGAAGCCGCCGGTGAAAATGCCGAGGACGCCTTTTTCGTCGACGGCCTTCCGCACGCCCTCGGCCAGGACATTGCCAAAGCCGGTGAGGGGTACCGTCGCGCCGGCGCCGGCCCAGTCGACGAGCGGCTGATAGATCCCCACCGCGCCGAGAATGACGCCGGCCACGACGTACGACGTCAGGATGCGCGCCGGCGTCAGCTTTGTTTTGTCGATCAGGATCTGCCCGATGAGGCAGAACGCGCCGCCCACCAGAAACGCCTTGAGATATTCAAAGACAACGCTCATGAATGTCCGTCCTTTCCTACTTTTGTGTTGAGATGGCAATGGCGCAGCAGATGCTGGGGATGCTTTCGCCCTGCTGCGTCGAGGTGGGCGAGAGGAGGGCGCCTGTCGGCGCGAATAAAATCTTTTTCCAGCGCCCGTCCCGCATGCCGTTCAGCAGGTGCCCGCACAGGACGCTGGCAGAGCAGCCGCAGCCGGAGCCCCCGGCGTGGACGTCCTGCTCCTGCCGGGAGAAGATCATGAGCCCGCAGTCGTTGTAATTGTGCGAGATATCGACGCCGTCGTTTTTAAAGAAATCCACCAGGATTTCGGCGCCCATCGCGCCAAGGTCTCCCGTGACGATCAGGTCGTAGTCGGACGGCCGCAGCGCCAGGTCGTTGAAATGCGCGCTGATGGTGCTGTAGGCGGCGGGCGCCATCGCGGCGCCCATGTTGTTGGCGTCCTTGATGCCGGCATCGACGATTTTGCCGCACGTTATATGCTTCACGTACGGCCCCGGGCCCTCGGCGGTCAGAATGACGGCGCCGGAGCCGGTCACCGTCCACTGGGCCGTGGGCGTGCGCTGGCCGCCGTATTCCAGCGGAAAGCGGAACTGCCGCTCCGCGGTGCAGAAATGGGAGGATGTGATGGCCGCGGCGGTGTCGGCAAAGCCGCCGTCGATGGCCATGGAGGCCAGGGCCAGGCTCTCCGCCATCGTCGAGCAGGCGCCGAACAGTCCGAAAAACGGAATGCCCATGTCCCGCATGGAGAAGGTCGAGCCGATGCACTGGTTTAAGAGGTCGCCGGCAAATATAAATTCCAGGGCGGTCGGCGGCAGGTTCGCTTTTTCGAGCGCCTTTTGGAGCGCCATTTTCTGCATGGTGCTCTCCGCTTTTTCCCATGTCTTTTCCCCGAAATACGAATCCTCTATGATCGTGTCGAAGCTGTCGCGCAGCGGCCCTTCGCCCTCCTTTTTGCCGACGATGCAGGCCGAGGCCGCGATGGACGGCGGATTCGGGAAGCTGACGCTCTGACTTCCGACATGCTTTTTGCTCGTATTAAATCACCTCACGTTTGAGTCTGGCTTTAGGATTGACCTTTTTGCCTGATTTATGACGCAGCCGCGAAAACAGACGATTGTCCGCGCCGATAAGCTGTGATATACTGTATAAAATTACCGCATATGGGGGCCTTTTCATGAAAGTACTTCTGACAGGCGGCGCGGGCTATATCGGCTCGCATACGGCCGTGGAGCTTTTAAACGCCGGGTACGAGGTCGTCATTGCCGACAATTTCTCCAACAGTTCGCCGGAGACCGTCGGCAGGATCGAGAAAATCACGGGCAAAAATGTCTCGGTGTATCATGTCGATGTTGCTGATAAAAAAGGCCTCCGTACTGTTTTTGAAAAGGAACGGATCGGCGGCGTGATTCATTTTGCGGGCTACAAGGCCGTCGGCGAATCGGTCAAGGTGCCGCTGCGCTATTATCGCAATAATCTGGACTGCACACTGACGCTCCTTGAAACGATGGAACAATTCGGCGTCAACATCATCATCTTCAGCTCCTCGGCGACTGTTTACGGTCCGCTGAACGCCATTCCCTACGTCGAGACGATGGCGGCCGGCCCCTGCTCGAATCCTTACGGCAGCACAAAGCTGATGATCGAGCAGATCATTAAGGATGCGTCAGCCGCCCGGGGCGAGCTTTCGGCGGTGCTGCTGCGTTATTTCAATCCCGTGGGCGCGCACAGCAGCGGCCTGATCGGGGAAATGCCCAACGGTATACCGAACAACCTGATGCCGTATATCTCGCAGGTGGCCGTCGGAAAGTTTGAAAAACTCAACGTCTTCGGCAACGATTATCCCACCAGGGACGGTACCGGCATTAGGGACTACATCCACGTTGTCGACCTAGCGAAGGGGCATGTGGCGGCCCTTAAATATGGCGCGGCGTACCGGGGCGTCGAAGTGTTCAACCTCGGCACCGGTGTCGGCTACAGCGTCCTGGACATTGTGGGCGCGTTTGAGCGTGCTAACAAGATCAAAATACCGTATGCCATCGCCCCCCGGCGTGAGGGTGATTTACCGGAATATTATTCGGATTCTGCAAAGGCCTGCCGGCTTATGGGCTGGAAGGCCGAGCGCACATTGGAGGACATGTGCCGCGATGCGTGGAACTGGCAGAAAAATTGCCCACCCGCCCGCCCGATAGAAGTATAGGGGGCTCCGCCCCCTATGATCCCGGGTGGGGCTCCGCCCAGACCCCGTCGGGGCCGCGCTCCGGTATGAAAATGATAACCGCGCAGATTTTTTACATACCCCGGTGTCTGCCGTCATAGACTTAAAAAATAGGCTTTTCCCGGCTTGACGAAAAGCCCTGAAAGCACAGCATCCCCCGCCGGAGCGGGGGATGCGTTATAGGAAGGAGCGCCGGCAATGAAGGAAGAGATCAGAAAATTATTCAAAAAGCTCGGCGCCGACGTCTGCGGCATTGCGAATATCGACAGGTTCGGCGGCGCGCCCGCCGGGTTCCATCCCCGCGACATTTATCCGGAATGTCAGTCGGTCGCCGTCTTCGGCGTCGCCATACCGAGGGGCCTCTACGAGGCCGGCCCGAGGGTTATTTACAACCGCTTCAGCGCCATCACGAAAATCGAGCTGGACAGGATCGCGTATAACGCGTCGTTGGAGCTCGAGCGCAATTACGGCGGCGCGGCGGTACCGCTCCCGTCGGACGGCCCCTATGAGTACTGGGACGCCGAGAAGCTGGAGGGGCGCGGCCTCATCTCCATGCGGCACGCCGCCGCGCTGGCGGGCCTCGGCGCCTTCGGCAAAAGCGCGCTGCTGCTCAACGGGAAATACGGCAATACGCTCAATTTCGGCGCCGTCCTTCTGGAACTTGACCTGCCGTCGGACGACGATGCCGAAAGCATCTGTCTCGACGGCTGCCGCCGCTGCCTGGAGAGCTGTCCCGTCGGCGCGCTGGACGGCACCGGCGCCAATCAGAAGCTCTGCCGGCCCAATACATACTTCGAGAACGCCCGCGGCTTTGAGATCACAAACTGCAACAGTTGCCGCGCCGTCTGCCCGATGCGGTTCGGGATATAAAATTATAGCAAAAAGGGCATATACGGATTTACCGTATATGCCCTTTATTATGGTGTCGCTTGCTTAACCGTGATATGAGGCGGGCGGCGTCGCCCTCAACGTAAACTGCGTTCCGTGATACGGGTAATTTGATTCGTTGAAGCCGGTATAGGAATCAACCCACTCAAGATATTCCTGATAATTGTCCTGTGTTATGACGGCGACGGGGGTCTGAATCGTGGCGTATTTATCCCCGGCATTTTTGTTGACCCAATCGGGCCATAATGTCTCGGGGGTCGCTGTCCCTTCCATCAGCGCATACAGACCGCCGACAATCGGCTCTGCGTAGAGCGCCTGCGATGCGAACACAGAAGCCTTCCAGCTGCTGTTTTCGCCATTATCCCAATTATTGACCAGCGCGGCGCCGCCGACATCGATGATAACGCATCGGTCGCTCATGCCGCTGGCTGCGGCGGCTTTGGCGGCGCCGCTGGCATAATCGTCAAAGAAAGCGCAAATCAGCCAATACTTGATATTGGGGTTCATGGCGAAAATCGCCTCGGCGAGATTGTAACCGGTATCAGAATCGAGCGTACCCACAACACCGTCCGCAATGAAAAAGTGCGCGCTCTGCTCCGGGTAATATTGCTTCCAGACGCTCTGCGCGCCCGTCGTGCGCGCGTGGATGACCGGAACTATCGAGAAGTCCATGGAGAGCATGCCGATTTCAGAGGCTGCGGCGTTCGGCCACGTCTTTTTGGCATAGTCGATGACCCAGGAAGCCATTTGAACGCCCATCCTGGCGTTGTCAAAAACAACGGTCGGGTGAATGAGAGCGCCGCTGTCGTCCTGCGGGGCTGCCATACCGCTCATCCAGGGGATATTCAGCTCCTTCGTGATTTCTTCGATTCGTGGATAAAGCGAGAGGTCCGCGTCAAGCAGGAAACCGTCGATACCCTGGATGGCATAGGTCTGAAGGGTTTCTATGTAAAGGTCTAAATCCGCGTTGGCCGTCCAGTCGGTGTAGTCGCAGTTCATCCTGTCAGCCCAGTTGTTATACGATTTGCTCATCGCGTCGTATAAAGTGCCGCTCGAAATCATCAGATACACAATTTTATATCTGGGATGCTTCGTATAGTCTACGGTAGGGTCGAAGAAGCCGGCATTTGAGGTTTCGGCGCTGTAGGCCGCCGAGGTGTCCACGTCGATCGCGTTTGTGCCGGGATGATAAGTGACACCAAAATTTATAGCGGCGCCGATATCGCGCAGCTTGAAATAGTTGTAACCCCCGATTTGATAGGCGGTGAGGCTGATCTGATTGCCGTTGAGATAAATTTTTGATGTCGACGCCGCTGCCGGTTGGTTACCGGGGACACCGGCCGACAGCTCCCCGCCAACGGGCGTATAGGCTTTTCCCGGCGTCAGGGTAATCGCGTTATTTGCGCCGTCATAGCCAACGTCAAACTGCTTTCCGGTTCCGGTCAGAGCCTTGGCAATGTCGCGGAGCTTGAAATAGTTATAGCCGTCTACAGTATAGGCCTGAAAAGAAACTGAGGTACCGTTTATAAAGACTGCCGAATTCGTCGGGCTGACGGTTTTAGGGCTCTCCGCGGCATAAGCCGCTCCGCCGATACAAGAGAGGAGGAAGACAAAAGATAGGATCGCTCCGGTGATCTTTCTAAGTTTTTTCATTATTTCAGCCCCTTTGTCTAATTCTAAAATAAGGGATGCATGTAAAATTAATCTAATTATATCATTTAATTGCTGCTTTTCAAGAAAAAACAAAACCGCCCTATAATGATCGGGCGGTTTCCAAAGCTATGCAGATAAGTACTATTTCCTGTAGAACAGAATCCCCAGGCAGACGGGGCCGCAGTGGTTGGAGATGGCGCAGCCGGCCTGAGACTCGATGATCTCCTCAAAGGGGCCGAAGGACCGCACCGCCTTGATGACGGCGTCGCAGACCTCTTTCGGCACGCCCGAGGGGTGCGTTACAAAAATGCGCCGGTAATCGACATCGTCCCGGTCCTTCAGCCGGTCCGCCACATACTGGAGGATGACCTTGTCGAAGTTGCCGCGATATTTTTTGCCCACGTCCATTTTCCCGCCGACGACCTCGATACACGGCTTGAGCTTCAGGACGTTGGCGCCCAGCGCGGCCACGCCGGAGCAGCGCCCGCCCTTGTATAGGTATTTCAGCGTGTCGATGACGAAGCTGGCCTCGACCTTCGGCGCCAGCGCGTTTATTTTTTCAACGATCTGCGCCGGCGCCGCGCCGTTTTGCGCCATGATGGCCGCGTCCAGCACCAGATGGCCGCTGCCGGTGGACAGATTGAGCGTGTCCACAACATAGATGTTGTCGAATTCCGAGGCGGCGAGCTGTGCGTTTTGCAGGCAGCTGGAGATGCCGCTGCTGAGCGTAAAGTGGATGACGGCGTCGTATTCGGACGCCAGCGGCCTGAAAGCCTCCTGATAATCGCCCACGTTGATGGCGGCCGTATGGCAGACGCCGGCGCCGCTTTCGACGTATTCGAAAATATCCTCCGGCGTGATATCCACCCCGTCCTTGAAAGAGACGTCGCCCTTGATAATAGGGAGCGGGATGATCGTGATATCGTATTTGGAGACGATTTCTTTCGTTAAGTCGCAGGTGCTGTCCGATGTGATTTTAATACGCATGCTGCTGTCCCCCCAAAGCAATAGCGCATAGATACGACGCGCGCTTGCGGCGCTATTTCAGATAGCGTTCGTATATGCGTGTGACAGTTAAGGCAATTATAACCTGCCTCCCGGTCAGATGCAAGCCCCAGCGCTTATTCGCGCCACCCCAGGCAGTGCCCGACCGCCCTGCGCCAGCCGTCAAGGAGGCCGGTGCGCCGCGCCTCGTCCATATTGGGCTCAAACCGGTGCTCCATGCTCCACAGGCGCTTTATTTCGTCCAGGCCGCGCCACATGCCGACGGCGAGCCCGGCGAGATAGGCCGCCCCCAGCGCCGTCGTTTCGTAAACGCGCGGCCGGAGGACGTCTCTTCCCAGGAGATCGGCCTGAAACTGCATGAGAAAGGAGTTCTGGGACGCCCCGCCGTCGACGCTCAGGGCGTTCAGCGGCGTGCCGGTGTCGCGCTCCATGGCCGCGACCAGATCGTACGACTGATAGGCGATGGACTCCAGCGCCGCCCGGATGATGTGCTCCCGCTTCGTGCCGCGGGTCAGGCCGACGACGATCCCGCGGGCATACATGTCCCAGTAGGGCGCGCCGAGGCCCGTGAAGGCCGGGACGAGGTAGACGCCGCCGGTATCCCTGACCTTGCAGGCCAGAAACTCGGCGTCGGCGCTGTCGGAGAAAAACCGCATCTCGTCGCGGAGCCACTGGACCACCGCGCCGCCGGTAAAAACGCTGCCCTCCAGGGCATAGGCGATCTTCTCGCTGGCGCCCGCCGCGATCGTCGTGATGAGCCCGTTTCGGCTCACCACCGGCGTATCCCCCGTGTTCATCAGGAGGAAGCAGCCGGTGCCGTAGGTGTTTTTCGCTTCGCCCTCGTAAAAGCACGTCTGCCCGAACAGGGCGGCCTGTTGATCTCCGGCAACGCCCGCGATAGGGACGATCACGCCCTGCAGGGGGACATAGCCGTAGATGTGGCTCGACGGGTGCACCTCCGGCAGCATGTCCCGGGGGATGCCCTGAAGCTCCAGGAGCCTGTCGTCCCAACTCAGCGTGTGGATGTTGTAGAGCATCGTCCGGCTGGCGTTTGTGTAATCGGTGGCGTGGACCTGGCCGTTCGTCAGCTTCCAGATGAGCCAGGTGTCCACCGTGCCGAAGAGGAGCTCGCTGCGGGCCGCCTTGTCCCCAGCGCCCTCGACATTGTCGAGAATCCACTTTATTTTCGGCCCGGAAAAATAGGCGTCGGGCACAAGGCCGGTGGCTTCTCGGATGTAATCCCCGTGACCGTCCCGGACGAGGGCCGCCACGAGGTCCGACGTGCGCCGGCACTGCCACACAATGGCGTTGTACACGGGGCGCCCGGTCGTCCTGTCCCAGACCACCGCCGTCTCGCGCTGGTTCGTGATGCCGATGGCGGCGATTTCCCGGATGTCGATGCCGCTTTTGGTGACGGCCTCCATCATCACCGCGTACTGGGAGGCGTAAATCTCCATCGGGTCCTGTTCGACCCAGCCCTCCTGCGGGAATATCTGCTGAAGCTCGCGCTGCGCCATGGCGATAATGCTCTGCCGCTTGTCAAAAATGATGGCCCGCGAGCTCGTCGTGCCCTGGTCCAGGGCGAGGATGTACCTGTTCATGCAATGCTCCTTTGACGGCAGAATACGGCGTTGAAAACATGTTATATCGCCGCCGGGGCGATGTCAACAGGGCGCGGTTTGACATCTGGGGCGGGCGTGATATAATTAATACAATCTCAGAGAAAGGCGGGCGGCGGGATGAGAGCGCGGAATATCAGCAGAGTCGTTATCATAACGACGGTTCTGGCAACCTTCGTTTTATATCTGTGCGCCAGCGTTTCTAAAATTCTGCCGTTTCTGCTTGTCGCCGGTCTCGTTGCTTTTCTGGCCATGTGCGCAGCCCCGCGGTTCCGGTCTTTCGCGGCGATCATCCGCCGCACGCAGAAAACCGAATAGACCTCCGTCCGATACAGCAGCGCGCCATGGCACAGCCGTGGTTTGCCTGCTGTTTTTGATTTTCCAAAAAATCAACGGAGGAAAGACAATGGTCAATTTAAAAAATATCGAGTACGATTTAAAGCCGCTCGGTCAAATCGTACAGAAAATAAAGACAAACGATTATTCCCTGGCCGACGACGCGGCGCTCCGGCGCGCGGCGGAGGCGCTCCGGGCGCGCGCGGCACAGGGCGGGGAAGAGGCGGCGCTTCTGCCCGAGGCGTTTGCCTTCGTGGGCGAGGCGGCAAAGCGCGCGCTGGGGTTAACGCCCCACGACGTCCAGCTGATGGCCGCCGCCGCCATGGCGCGGGGAGACATCGTGGAGCTGGCCACCGGCGAGGGCAAAACGCTGGCGGCGGTCTTTGTCGCCGCGCTGAAGGCGCTGTACGGCAAAGGCGTGCATGTCTTGACCTTCAACGACTATCTCGCCGCCAGGGACGCGGCGTGGATGGCGCCCGTTTACGCGCGCCTTGGGCTGACCGTGGGGCACATCGCCGAGAGCATGGATCGGCGGGCGCGTCAGGCGGCGTACGGCGCCGATGTCACGTACCTCACCGCCAAGGAGGCGGGCTTTGACTATCTGCGCGGCTTCCTCGCGTTTGAGGCGGACGACGTGGTCCTCCGCGACTTCCGCTTTGCCGTTATCGACGAGGCGGACTCGATTTTGATCGACGAGGCGCGGATACCGCTCGTCATCGCCGGGGACGAGCCGTCCCAGGTGGAGATCGGAAAAAAGCTGTACGCCGCCGTGGCGCGGCTGCGGAGAGGCCGCCATTTTGCCGCCGACGAGAATGACAGCAACATCTATCTGGAGGACGAGGGCATCGCGTTCCTGGAGGAGCAGCTCGGGCTGGGCGACCTGTACGATGAGAAGAATCTGGAGCTCCTGTCCAAGCTCAACGTGCTCCTGCAGGCGGAATACCTGCTGAAAAGAGACGTGGACTATATCGTCAGAAACGGCGAGATACTCCTGGTGGACGAGTTCACGGGGCGCGTGGCGAAAAACCGCCAGTGGTCCGACGGCCTGCACGCCGCCGTGGAGCTCAAGGAGGGGCTGGCGCAGAAGACGCAGGGCCGGATCATGAACAGCATCACGCTCCAGAGCTTCCTGCGTCTGTATCCGGGCTTTTGCGGTATGACGGGCACGGCCCGTCCGGCCGCCGCGGAGTTTTTAAAGTTCTACGACAAAAGCGTCACCGTCATCCCGCCCCACAGGACGTGCGTCCGCGCCGACCACCCGGACGTTATCTTTACGCACCGGGCGGCCAAATACCGGGCGGTCGCCGGGGAGGTCAAAAAGGCGCACCGTGCCGGAAGGCCGGTGCTCGTCGGTACGGGCAGCATTGAGGAATCAGAGCGCCTGGCCGGCGTACTGCGGCCCGACATTCCGGAAATTGCCGTCCTGAACGCCAAAAACGACGCGGAGGAGGCGCTGATCATCACCGATGCCGGCCGCCTCGGCGCCGTGACCATCTCCACGAACATGGCGGGCCGGGGCGTCGATATCCGGCTCGGCGGCAGCCGGGGCGAGGATTACGACAAGGTCTGCGCATTGGGCGGACTCTATGTGATCGGGACGAACAGGCATGAGAGCGTCCGGGTCGACGACCAGCTGCGAGGCCGGGCCGGCCGGCAGGGCGACCCCGGCGACAGCCGCTTTTTCGTCAGCCTGGAAGACGAGCTCGTCGTCAAATACGGCCTCATAGACCGCATCCCGGCGAAATACAAAAGCATAAAACAGGAGGAGCCGCTGGACAACCCCGCGTTCGCCAGGGCGATCCTCCGCACCCAGAAATATGTCGAGGCGCAGACGTTTGACGCCAAGACGACGCTGTTCAAGTATGCTCAGATCGTGGAGGACCAGCGGCGGCTCGTGCACAAAAAGCGCGACGACATCCTCTTCGGCCGCGCCGCGCTGTCGATCCTGGAGCGGGACGACCCCGACGGATACCGCCGGCTGCTCGCGCAGGTTTCCCCGGAGGAGTTCCGGCGCGCGCAGAAGCAGATCGCGCTCTACGCGGTGAACCAGTGCTGGTCCGACCATCTGCTGTACGTCGAAAGTCTCCGGGACGAGATATTCATGCTGGGCAAGGTGCGGGGAGACCCGCTGACGCATTATAATGAAAGGCTGATAGAGGGCTTCGAGCTGCTGGAGAAAAACATCCGCGCCGCCGTGCTCCGCGCTTTCGGGGCCGTCGCCGTCCGGGACGGCAGGATCGATCTTCTGGAGATGGGGATCAAGGGCCCCACCTCCACCAGGACCTATCTCGTGCACGACGGCACCGAGCAGATGAACCTCTTCGGCGCCGTCGGCGAGATCGCCGCTTCCGCCTGGTCGGCGCCGCTCTACCTGCTGAACATGCTGTTTGAAAGCTGGAAAAGAAAGCGCAAATCATAATCCCCCGAATAAACAAAAAATCCGCTCGGCACCGAGCGGATTTTTGTTTATGTTTTCTTACTGCGCCAGGTCCTCGTAGACCGAGACGCATTTGCGGTCTTTGCTCATGTGCTCGAAGCGGACCTTGCCGTCGATGAGAGCGAAGAGCGTATCGTCGCTGCCCTTGCCGACGTTTGTGCCGGGATGGATCTTTGTGCCGCGCTGGCGGACAAGGATGTTGCCGGCCAGGACGAACTGCCCGTCGGCGCGCTTCGGCCCGAGGCGCTTGGACGAACTGTCGCGGCCGTTCTTGGTGGAACCGACGCCTTTTTTATGTGCCATGACTTACACCTCCAGAAATAGTGTCTTTAAGTCAAGATCCCTTACACGGAGATCTTTTCAATCTGAACCTTAGTGTAGGGCTGTCTGTGGCCCTGCTTCCTGCGGTAGTTTTTCTTCGCGTGCATCTTGTAGACGATGATTTTCCTTGACCTGCCGTTTTTGACGATGCTGCCCGTGACGGTCGCACCGGCCACCGTCGGCGTGCCGAAGTTGGAAACCCCGTCGCCCACAACGGCGAGAACCTTGTCAAACGTGACCTTTTCCTGCGCCTCCTGGGGAAGCTTTTCGATAAAAATAACGTCGCCCTCGCTGACGCGGTACTGCTTGCCGCCCGTTTCGATAATTGCCTGTGTCATACTCTTTCACCTCTGACTGTAGAGACTCGCTCTCGGGGCGGAAACAATGTTTCACTTTGAGCCCGTTCAAAGCGGCCTGTTAAGTTTATCATCCTATAATAAGGATGTCAATAAGAATATACAATATGTACAAATAAAAGGTGTAGGATTGTCAAACATATTGGACAGTCAAGTAGACAAGAACTCAAGCGGAGATTTGTAATGAAGCGGGCGCATGGGGATAGAATTAGAGCGACGAAGATGGACAGCAAGTTGAGCGGAAAAATCTTGGAAAGAATAGAAGCTGTGGGATGAGTAGAAGCGCTTCTGATCCTCACGATGGCTGCGTTCGACCTTGCCGTTGTGACGTGGCGTATAGGGGCGGATGAGTTTGTGCCGGATGCCCAAGTCGGCAGCAGTTTTCTCAAAAAGGGTAGGAAGGTTTTTCTTAGTCTGAGAGAATCTATTGGTAAACTCGAATCCGTTATCCGTCT
>NZ_FQXV01000013.1 GCF_900130065.1 Sporobacter termitidis DSM 10068 | reverse complement strand
CCAGCTGTTGTCCCCCTCCGAAGGGCAGATTGCTCACGCGTTACTCACCCGTCCGCCACTAAGACAATCAGCGAACCAATTGTCTCCGTTCGACTTGCATGTGTTAGGCACGCCGCCAGCGTTCGTCCTGAGCCAGGATCAAACTCTCAATAATATGGTATCTTAACTACTCTTTCGAGCATTTAAAATCGTCACATTCTTGATCGCTGAATCTCAGCTTCTCAAAGTTTTTTATAGTTAGGCTCACGGTCGCTGACAACGCCGCTGCCCAACTTAAGGTCCCTTTTCACTGGCACATCTTTCGATGTGTCTGGTGCGTTCTTTTCTTACATTGTTTAATTTACAAGGTACACGCGCCGTTTGCCGGCGGACTTTAAGAATACCATACCCGGCATCCCTTGTCAAGCCTTAAATTGCAATCTCTTAACAATTTATCCTCAACTTGTCCGCCGCTCCGGCTCCCCGCATCCTCTCTTGAAGACGCTCCGTTATATTAACACCGCGTCCCTGCACTGTCAATACCCTTTTCGACTCTTTTTTATCCTTTTTATCGCAGAGCTCCCGCGGGCGGCGTCTTCTTGCTTTTCGAATCAACATCCCCTATAATTATCTTTATTATGAGCGCTGATCGAAACGATATGTATACGATTGATACATTTTTAAATAAATGAAGGAGAAGAGACATGCCGATCAAAATTGCGGATTCGCTGCCGGCCAAAGACATACTTGAAAATGAAAATATCTTCGTGATGACGGAATACCGGGCCATGCACCAGGATATCCGTCCTCTGAAGCTTCTGATACTCAACCTGATGCCGACGAAGATCATCACCGAGACGCAGCTTTTGCGGAAGCTCTCGAACACGCCCCTCCAGATTGAGGTCGAGTTCCTGCAGACGATCAGCCACGAGGCCAAGAACGTCAACACGGAGCATCTGGCCTCCTTTTACACCGCCTTTGACAAAATAAAGCACAAGCATTACGACGGCATGATCATCACCGGAGCCCCTGTGGAAAACCTCGACTTCAGCGACGTCGACTACTGGCCGGAGCTCTGCGACATCATGGCATGGACGTCCCACAACGTCCACTCGACGCTGCACATCTGCTGGGGCGCCCAGGCGGGGCTCTATTACCATTACGGCATCAATAAGGTCCAGCTGCCGAAAAAGCTGTCGGGCGTGTTCAGCCACAATGTATTAAAGCCGCAGTCGCCCTTCTTCCGCGGTTTTGACGATACGTTCAGCGTCCCCCACTCCAGATACACCGGCGTTCTGGAGGAGGACATCCTGAAGGTCCATGGCCTGGAGCTGATGTCGGTCTCCGGGGAGGCCGGCGTCTTCGCCCTCAAATCGGAGGACAACCGCCGCTTCTTTATCACCGGCCACCCTGAGTATGACGCCGACACGCTGGCGCTGGAGTACGCCCGCGACGTTAAAAAGGGCCTGGAGATCGAGGTCCCGAAAAACTACTTTCCAAACGACGATCCGACCCGGCCGCCCATGGTCACCTGGCGCGCCCACGCCCAGCTTCTATACACCAACTGGCTCAACTACTACGTCTACCAGACGACGCCCTACAACATCGATACCATCGGGGACGAAGCATTTGGCGCCGGCGAATTCAACAACTACGGCAGCGGCATATAGCCTTTACAATTTCATCGGTTATTAAAAAGGAGCAGATTTTTCTGCTCCTTAGCTTTTTGCAAACTTCGCGGAAACTTTACCGGGAGCTCAGCAGCATGGGCTGCAGCTGGACGCCCTGAAGGGCGGCCTCTGCCGCGGCGGGGAGCAGGTCGAAGTCGGCCGTGATGGAGGTCGGCTTCTTTACCGGGTCGTCCTGATAAAACGGGACGAAAAAGTAGTTTTTCCTGTTGAGCAAAAGCCCCACGTTGGAAGCGTTGCCCGACAGGCCGTCGTTTGTCGAGACGGCGATGAGCACGGGCCGGCCGTTCCGCAGGTGGGCCTTGGCCGCCATCGTCACGCTCGTATCCGTGATCCCTCCGGCCAGCTTTGCGATGGTATTGCCGGTGCAGGGGGCAATAATCAGCAGGTCCAGCAGCGCTTTTGGGCCGAAGGGCTCGGACTCCGGGATCGTGCTGACGATCTTTTTCCCGCAGAGGGCCTCGATCTTGTCGATAAAGCCCTGGGCCGGGCCGAAGCGGCTGTCCGTCTTATAAGCGTTTTCCGACATGATCGGCGTCACGCTTTTATATATTCCGCATATTTTCTCCAGTGATTCTATGGCTTTGTCAAACGTGCAGTAAGAACCGCAGAAGGCATAACCGACACTCTTCTCAATCATAGCGCAATGCCCTTTTCATTCAGAATATTATAAATTGTGTCCCTGATGATGGCGCCGGAGGTGACAGGCGCGACCTCCCCGGGGAGGCTCAGGGCCCAGACGGCCTTGACGCCGAGCTTTGACGCGGCGGTGAAGTCCAATCCGCCCGGCTTGGAGGCCAGATCCAGGCACAGGCAGCCGCGCCGCAGCTTCATGAGCCTGCTTTCGCCCAGGACGCGCGCCGGCACCGTATTGATGACGACGTCATATCGGGACAGCGACGCGTCGATGTTATACGTTTCCTCCGCCTCGTAGCCGTAGGCCTTGATCCACGCCAGGTCCGCCCAGGAGCGCGCCGTGGCCGTTACATGCGCCCCGAGGCCGCGCAGCCGGTGGCTCAGGATTTTGCCGATGCGGCCGAAGCCGATCACGAGGCAGTTTGAATGACAAACGGTGATGGGCGTCTCTTCCATGATCAGCTGGATGGCGCCTTCCGCCGCGGCGACGGCATTGGCCACGGCGAGCTCCTCGCGCTCAAGATAATCTATGAGGGTGATGCCCATCGATCCGGCCAGCTCCCGCGTCGCCTCGTCGATTCTCCCCGCGCAGAGGACCTGCTCCGGCCGCAGGGCGCTGAGCACCTCCCGCGTCGTATACAGCCCGCCGCTCAAGGGCGCGTTCAGCATTCCCTCCCGGGACGTCACCGGGAGCGGCATGACGACACACGCCGCGTCATCCACAGCCTCTCTGATCAGCGTTTTTTGTACAACGCTGCCCTCGAGGCGGATTTTATCAATCGCAAAGGTCGAAACCGAATGGCCGTCGGTGGCCAGCAGCTCAGCCAGCTTCGCCTGACGCATATCTCCTCCGATAACTGCAAATTTCATTTGATTTCCTCCTTATAAAGACGATTCCCATCGCTTACATCAGCGCAGGATGATGCGTTTTCATGGCGTTCGTGCAGAAGAAAACACATTCATGAAGCTACCATGGCGCCGATATTAGGAGATGGGACGTTTATGTACATGACAACGCAGCGCCGACCGAGGTATTTCTGTTTATTCTATTCCGCCATCCTGCCGCGCGTGACAGGGCGTATGCCGGGCCCAACACAAAACCCCCGTGACCGATCCAGCCGGTCGCGGGGGTTTGACAGCGCCGGGGCGCGCCAGGGGCGCGCTCCTGCAGGGCTACTTTGCGTGAATAAATGTCCTGTTATAAAATGCCGATTTCAGGCTTAATTCTCTGGAAAGGTCCGGGCCGTATTTTTCATACAGCGTCTGCTTTCCGGAAAAGAGATTGACGCCCAGGCCAAGCTGGTCTCCTTCGATCCTGACGCCCAGGCCGGCCAGGACAGTGGGAAACAGGTCCAGCGCGCTGAACTGGCGGTTCTTTGTTTTTTCCCGGCTGATTGCCGGCGCGGCGTTGATAAAGCAGTTATACACGCTGCGTTTCTCCGGCGGCACGCCGGCCGTCAGCGTACTGTCCATCGTCAGGTGATCCCCGGTTATGACGATGGTCGTATTCTTATAAAAATTCTGCCGCTGTATCCAACGGACGAAGTCAAACACCTGCTTTGAGGAACAGGCGATGACATTGGCATATTGCGTGCCGAACCTATCGCCGCAGAGCCGGCAGACATAGCCGGCAAACTCGTGGGTGTCCGCCGTCAGCATGGTAAAGTTGAACGGCTGACTGCTTTTGCCAAGCTCCGTGAGCTTATCCTTGGCAAAGGAAAAGAGCTTTTCGTCCTCATAACCCCACCATACGTAATAATCCTCCGGGATGAGGCCCTTCGCCTTTGCGTCGTCATAATCGCATATCTCGTAATTGCCGTGCTGCGTAAAAAATAACCTGCGTCCGCCAAAGGTGGCGTCGGACCCTATAAAAAGGACGTTATGATATCCGTTATTCTCCAATATCGTGCCGATGCCGGTTGCTCCCGGGAAAAACTGCTGCGCTATCGAGCCGCCGACCAGCGGCAGATTGATCGGCAGCCCGGTACTGGTGGCAAACATCGCCCCCATTGTCCACTGCGTGCCGCTGACGGGGAGCGCGCCGCCCAGCCGGTCCGTATTTGAAAAGTTGATATATTGGGAAGCCAGGTCCGTTAATTCCGGAATATAGTTTTCCGGAAACGCGCCGCCGGAGGCGGTGTCGGCATAGGTGCTCTCCATGGATTCCAGGTAGATATAGATCAAATTGCGCTTTTTGTCCGGGAACGTCAGGTTTGCTTTCTCCGGGCCGATATAGTTGTCCTCGATAAAGGGCGACATTATGACTTGGGCGTCAATGTAGCCGAAAAGCTCGAAATTTCTGTTGGCCTGGAGGATGCCGACGGACAAAAACGTAAGAGACAAAAGCAGACTCGCAGCCTTTGTATAAGGAAGCGGCCAGACCTTTACCGCCTTTGAAAAGCCGCTTCCGAACCGGACATTCAAAAATCTTTTTTTCCTCGCCCTGTCGCACAGGAGCAGCAGCACCGCCAGCAGCAGCGTCAAACCGAGGGCCGGGCAGACACAGTAGCTGATCGCGGACCATATGGTCGATTTGCTCGTCCCCTCCAGCGGCACGCGAAGCTCGAAAACTATTTTTTCCAGCGTCACCCCGGCAAAGGTGACGCGCATCCAGTTGATGAGCCTGTAAAACAGAAAGGACATAAAAAACAAAAGCGAGAGCAGTATGATTTTAATCGAATGGCGTTTCATAAGAGCATCTGTTTTTCCTGTTTAATCGAGTGCGTTTCAGCAAGCTCATGTTAGCACTGTTATATCCGGAAAGCAATATTCTATGACAATATTTTCAATACAAAGGAATTTGTGGATACCCCCGCGCGCCGGCAAAAAACCGGCCCGCATCGGTGCGGGCCGGCTGGCTGCAAATATACAATGTTACTTATGGCAGGCGTCGCAGTCGCACGGGCAGCCGATGATCGGCTCGGGATCAATGCCCTGGCGCCTGTAGTAGTCGGCAAGGGCGGACTTGATGCCCTCTTCGGCGAGCACGGAGCAGTGGAGCTTCGCGGGCGGCAGGCCGTCCAGCGCTTCGGCCACGGCGGAGTTCGTCAGCTTCAGGGCTTCCTCGATGGTCTTGCCTTTTACAAGCTCGGTTGCCATGGAGGACGTGGCGATGGCGGCTCCGCAGCCAAACGTCTTAAACTTAATGTCCTGGATGACGTCGTCCTCGATCTTCATATAGATCTTCATGATATCCCCGCACTTCGGGTTGCCCACCTGACCGACGGCGTTGGCGTCTTCGAGCTCGCCCACATTCCGCGGATTTGAGAAATGCTCCATTACTTTTTCTGAGTACATACGAACCTCCTATGTGCATTGAGCGCACTGCTATATAAGCTTTATTTTAATGTATACCCCACGGACGGGGCTCTTGCGGTTTGATTGGAATTGCGGGTACGGAAAGTACTCCGCAGTCGGCTGCGCCGACTGCTCCCTTGAAAAGGGTGCCTTGGGGACGGGGAAACGTGGATTCCCGCCTTCGCGGGAATGACAACGTTGCGGGCAGTCGGGAATGACACGCTGCGGGCGGTTGAGAATCACTGCAGGGACGGCCATCGGCCGTCCGAATCGGGTTCCGGGGCGCAGCCCCCGCAAGGGTCCGGGACGCAGCCCCCGCAGGGGCCCGGGGCACAGCCCCCGCAGGGGCCCGGGGCACAGACCCGCAGGGGTTTGGGGCGGAGCCCCATCAGCAGGGTCATAGGGGCGCAGCCCCTATACCTCTATCGGGCGGGTGGGTGGGCTCAGCAGGATACCATGCGCTCCAGGCTCCGGCGGGCCGCGGCGGCCTCCGCCTCGTCGAGCCTGATCTCATATTCCTCGTTTTCCAGGCAGTTCAAAACGGCCTGGAGCGTATTTTTCTTCATGTTCGGGCAGACGAACGCCGAGGTGACCGAGTAGAACTTCTTTTCCGGCACCTCCCGCTGGAGCCGCGCGGCGATCTCCATCTCGGTGCCGATGATAAACTCCCTGGCGTCCGTTTCTCGGGAAAAGCGGAGAATCTCCGCGGTACTGCCGATGAAGTCGGCGTGCTTCACCACGTCGGCCCGGCACTCGGGGTGTACGGCGATTTTCGCGTCGGGGTGCGCTTTTTTCGCGGCGAGAATATCCGCCTCGGTGATGCGGTGATGCGTCGGGCAAAAGCCCGTATGCAGGATAAACTTCTTTTCCGGCACCTTGCCGGCCGTATACTCGGCCAGATGCATGTCGGGCACGAAAATGATCTCGTCCGCGTCCTGCGATTTGGCGATCCTTACGGCGGACGACGACGTGCAGCAGATATCCGCCACAGACTTGACCGCCGCGGAGGAATTGACGTAGGCCATGACGGCCGCGTCGGGGTGCTCGGCCTTGAGCCGGAGGACGTCCTCCACCGTGACCATATCCGCCATCGGGCAGCCGGCGTCAATGGCCGGCACCAGGACCTTCTTGTCGGGCGACAGGATCTTGGCGCCCTCGCCCATGAACCGGACGCCGCAGATGACGATCAGGTCCTCCTCGGCCTCCTTGGCCCGCTTTGCCATCTCAAAGGAATCGCCGACGATATCGGCAATATCCTGGACCTCCAGCGGCACATAAAAGTGGGCCAGGATGAGCGCGTTTTTTTCTTTTTTTAATTTCAGTATTTTTTGCTGGGTCTCATTAAAATTTCCCATTCATTCTGTCCTCCCAGAGGGGTGACATCGCTCTGAGCTTTTCGACGATAGGCGGCAGCGTGGCGATGATGTAATCAATATCCTCGTCCGTGGTGCATTCGCTGATCGACAGCCGGACGGAGCCGTGGGCCACCTCATGGGCCAGCCCGATGGCCAGCAGAACGTGGGACGGGTCCAGGGACGCGGAGGAACAGGCCGAGCCGGAGGAAGCGCAGATGCCGGCGTTGTCCAGCGTCAGGATCATGGCCTCTCCTTCGACGCATTCAAAGACAAAGGACGCCGTGCCCGGGAGCCTGTTCACCGGGTCGCCGGTGAGGCGTGAAAACGGGATTTTCAGAAGCTCGGCAATGAGCCTGTCCCGCATGGCGGAGACCCTTTTCATATTTTCGGCCATATTTGCCGTGGCCTCTTCCAGCGCGGCCGCCAGCCCGACGATGCCGGCCACGTTCTCCGTGGAGGAGCGCCGCTTGCTCTCCTGGCCCCCGCCGTACAGCAGCGGCGGGATGTAATTGCCCTTTTTGATATAGAGCGCGCCGACGCCCTTCGGCCCCCTGAATTTGTGACCGGCGATCGACATCATGTCGATGTTCATCGCCTTGACGTCGATAGGGATATGCCCGGCGGCCTGGACGGCGTCGGTATGGAACGGAACGCCCTTTTCCCGGGCAAGCCGGCCCAGCTCGGTCACCGGCTGGATCGCGCCGATCTCGTTGTTGGCCATCATGATGGTGATCAGGATCGTGTCGTCCCGGATGGCGTTTTTGAGGTCGTCCGGCGACACCCTGCCCAGGTTGTCCACCGGCAGCATGGTGATCTCAAAGCCCTGCTTCTTCAGATATTCGAGGGTATGGGAAACGGCGTGGTGCTCGATGGCGGAGGTGATGATGTGCTTCCCCTTCTTGCTCCCCTTCTCGGCGGCGCCGCGGATGGCCCAGTTGTCGGCCTCGGTGCCGCTGCCCGTAAAATAGATTTCCTCCGGCAGCGCCCCAATGGCCGCGGCGACCTTGACCCGGGCGCCTTCGAGGGCCTTTTTGGCCTCTCTGCCGAGACTGTATATGGCCGACGGATTGCCGTAGCTCTCCGTCAGGTACGGCATCATCGCATCGAGCGCCGTTTTCGAAAGCGCGGTCGTCCCCGCGTTGTCTGCGTAAACGCGTCTTGCTGTCATTAAAAAGCTCTCCAGTCGTCACAATCTTGATTTATTTTATAAGATATAATCCTGAACTTAATCTATACCAGCGGGTATTTTTTGTCAACACGTCCCGGTTGATATTATATCCTGATCATGCTAAGATGAATATTGTCTAAGTTTAACCAATTATGAGAAATTCATGAGGAGGGCAGATATGAAAAGGTTTGTTGCGGGCGCGCTCGTATTTATGCTGCTTCTCTTTATGACGACGGCATACGGCGCCGCGCCCGGCTCGTCGGCCGACCCGCTCATCTCTCTGAGCTATATCAACAACACGTTCCTTCCCGCCACGGAAAGCGAAGCCAAGACTCTTGCGGCAAACGCCATCGGCGGCCTGTATGACGACGCGGGCAAAACGCTGAAGTCGGCTTACGACGGCTATCTGGCCCAGCTCGGCGGCCTGAGCGGCTACAAGCTTGCCGCCGCCTTCACGCCGATCAGCCTCCCCGCGGGCGCGACGGCCACGCTCGTCACCGGCAGCACCCTTATGCTGACCTCCGGCGCGGCCTCGGTGACCGTGAAGAGCGGCACCGTGATCAACATTTCAACGGGCGCCGAGGTCAAATCCGGCGCGGCGCTGGCGCTCAGCCAGAAGTATTTCTGCGCCGAGGACACGACGGCGGTCTTCACCGCCACGGCGGCCGCCGTCGCCCAGGTCGACGGTTACTACACCACCACCGGCTCGGTTATCGCCAGCTCCCTGCCGTTTCTGGACGTTGGGAGCGGGGACTGGTATTTCAGCGCGGTGAGCTACGTCACCGGCAAGAGCCTGTTCACCGGCACCTCGCAGATCACGTTTTCGCCGGAGACCTCCATGACGCGCGGCATGTTCGTCACCGTCCTCCACAGGCTCGCCGGCAAGCCCGCCGTTTCCGGCGCCTCGGTATTCGCCGACGCGGCCGACACGACGCAGTATTATTATAACGCCGTCATCTGGGCCAACGCCAAAAGCATCGTGACCGGCTACAGCGACGGCAAATTCCACCCGGACGACGCGATTACCCGCGAGCAGATGGCGGCGATCATCTGCCGGTACGCCGCTTTTGCCGGCTACGGCACGACGCCCGCCGGTACCGGCGCTTACGACGGATTCCCGGATAAGGGCAGCGTCTCCGATTATGCCGCCGACGCTATGAAGTGGGCCACCGGCGCCGGCCTCATAAACGGCGCCGACGGCAGGCTGGCGCCGCAAAGCACGGCCTCCAGGGCGCAGGTCGCGCAAATCGTCCTGAATTTCTGCCAGAAAATCATGGGGCTGTAACCCGCTGCCAGACTCCTGAATAATATGAAGTGAACCCAGATACGGGCCATATTAGTTTAGGAGGAATAACGAATGGGCTGCGGCGGTTTTTTTGGTGAGAACTGCGTTTGGCTGGTCATCATTTTGGTGATCATCTTCTGCTTCGGCGGCTTCTCATGCTGCGCTTAACGGTAAAATATTTACGATAATTTAAGGAACATTAGCCCCATCATCGAATAATATGAAATGGACCCAAACATGGGTCGATCATAGGAGGATTCAAAAAATGGGTGAATTTTTTGGCGGCAGAAACTGCGTGTGGCTGATTATCATTCTGGTGATCATCTTCTGCTTCGGCGGTTTCACATTCTGCTAACAGTAAAAAACAATTACAATAAATAGAGGAACATTAACCCCGGCATCGAATAATATAGACTGAACCCAAACACGGGTCATATCATATTGGAGGGATTCAACAATGGGTGACTTTTTTGGCGGCAGAAACTGCGTGTGGTTGGTTATCATTCTTGTTATCATTTTCTGCTTCGGCGGCTTCACGTTCATTGACTGAGGATAACGGGCCATCGTTCTCAATATAAATAAATACGCCGGAGGCCTCTGGCCATCCGGCATTACATAAAAAACTGAATACGGTGTTTGGGATGAATGTTTGTATGCCGGCGCTCTGCCGCATTCAGGCATTTTCTTGGTTTATAGGCAGGAATTTATCATATTGATAAAACTGCCGAGTCGTAGTATAATAAAAAGCACTTTCCCCGCATCAGACGCGGCGCGGGGCAAGGCCGCACTAGTCGGGGAGTCAGCGGTGCCCTGTCGCCTGCAACCCGCTACAGCAGGGATGAATCCCGGCCCCCGGATTTGTGATGTGTCGTCTGAACCCGGTAAGCAGCGTTGACGAGCCGGTCTCGCGCAACGTAAATTCGTGAATCATGTCAGGCGGGGAACCGAGCAGCATTAAGCGAAAATTTGCGTGTGCCGCGAGGCCACCGGTTCTGAGCCGGCTGCCGTTGTTACGGACATATCACACTTTCAAAGGCCGGTGTGCGGTCTTGCCTTACGCCGCGTGTCATTATAAGCATTTTTATTGGCAATCATTCTCAATACGCCAAGGATTTGGAGGGACGTCCGAATATGTATCAGGCATTATACAGAAAATGGCGCCCCAAGACCTTTGACGACATTGTCGGCCAGGAGCACGTCTCCCTGACGCTTAAAAACCAGGTGGTCGGGGGGCGGCTGTCCCACGCCTATCTTTTTGTGGGCACCCGCGGCACCGGCAAGACGACGTGCGCCAAAATTCTGGCCAAGGCGGTCAACTGCCAAAACCCGCAGGACGGCAACCCCTGCAACAAATGCCCCTCCTGCCTCGGCATAGAAAACGGCAGCATCCTGGACGTCATGGAGCTGGACGCCGCGTCGAACAATGGCGTGGACAATGTCCGGGCGCTGCGGGAAGAGGCCGTTTTCACCCCCGTGGACGTGAAAAAGCGGGTCTACATCATCGACGAGGTGCACATGCTGTCCATCTCGGCGTTCAACGCACTTTTAAAAATTCTCGAGGAGCCGCCGGAGCACCTGATTTTTATCCTGGCGACGACCGAAATCTATAAGGTCCCTGCCACGATTTTGTCGCGCTGTCAGCGTTTTACGTTTAAACGCATCCTCCCGGAGAAAATCGCCGAAAGGCTCCGATACGTCGCCGGTCAGGAGGGCCTGACCCTTGCGGAGGACGCCGCGGCGCTGCTCTCCCGCCTGTCGGACGGCTCGCTGCGGGATGCCCTGTCGCTTCTGGACCAGTGCGCCTCCGCCGACGTCATCGATTACGGCCGGGTCGTTTCCGCCATCGGCCTTGCGGACAGCGACGAGATCGCCGGCCTTTTGGCGGCGGTGGCAGGGCGCGACGTTGCCGGCGCGCTGACCGTGCTGGACAAGCTGTATATGGCCGGCAAGGTCATGGCTTCCGTCATCGAGGCGCTGATGAACCTCGTCCGGGATATTCTGGTAACCTCCCTGATGCCGGGCGGCGGAGACGGCCTCTTGTCCGGCAGCTTTGAACCGGCCGTCCTGGATGGCTTTCGGAAACAGTTCACCGCGCCGCAGCTGCTGGGGATGGCGGACATCCTGCGGGAGACGATGCTGGATATTTCAAAGGGCGGCGGCGGGCGGCTTTCCGCCGAGCTCTGTCTGATGCGGCTTTGCCAGGACCCGGGCGGCGTTACGGCACCGGTCCTCCCGGCCGGCGGCGCCTCCTGTCCGCCTATGCCGCCCGTGAGAAACGACGCGGCCGCTCAGCCTGTAAAGTACGCGCCCCCCGAAAGCAGCCCCGCGGCCGAGGCCGCTGACAAGAAGGCGGAGATTTCCGGCGCTCCGAAGGCCGAAAATGTGCCGGAGGCCGTTCCGGCCCCCACAGAGGAACCCGTGCCGGGCCCGGCGCCGGTCCCCGCGGACGGCAACGCCTGGCGCAGTATCCTGCAGCTGCTGGAGAAGAAAATCGACATCCCCACGTCCGCGTATCTGAGCGATCCGGCCATTGCCGACGTGCAGTTTGACGGCAATCAGGTCATAATAAGGGTCAAAAGCGATTTTTACGCAAAAATCATCAATGCCCCGCCGGTGACCGCGGCGGTGAAGGAGGCCGCGGAGGTGGTCCTCAAGGCTCCGGCGGTTGTCCGCGTCGTCACCGGCGGCGGCAGCGCCGGCGGTGAAAGCGGCAAGCTGGACGCGTTAAAACGGTTTTCCAACGTTAAGTTTGAATAATAAAGCAAGGAGTGACCACTTTGGCAAAAGGCGGATTTCACGGCGGCGGCTTCGGCGGCGGAATGAACATGAATATGATCAAGCAGGCCCAGAAAATGCAGGCGGACATGATGAAAATGCAGGCCGAGCTGGAGGAAAAGACCTACACGGCCACATCCGGCGGCGGCGTTGTCTCCGCGGTTGTCAACGGGAAGCATGAGCTCGTCTCCTTAAAAATCGATCCGGCCGCCGTCGACCCGGAGGATGTGGAAATGCTGTGCGACATGGTGACGGCCGCCGTCAACGAGGCCATGCGCATGGCCGATACCACCATGAACGAAAATATGTCAAAACTGACCGGCGGTTTAAATCTCGGCTTTTAACCCCGCCGCGCAATCTCCAGCCTGAATACAGCGTCAATTAAACAGTAAACATATTTCGAAGGGGGCTGCCTTACCGACGTAAAGCAGCCCCCAGATTGTTTAAAAAAGCCCGGCGACGCCGTTTTTCATAATCTTACGGCAAATATTTGACCGGATTGACGGGTATGCCGTCCTTGCGGATTTCAAAGTGGCAGTGGACGCCGTTGGCCTCGCCGGTGGCACCCATGTGGGCGATGACCTGTCCGCGGTATACGCGGTCGCCCTCCTTGACGATGATCTCGCTGCAGTGCCCGTAATAGGTGACGTCCCCGTTGTCGTGCTTGATCTGCACCAGGAGCCCGTAGCCGGAATACCAGCCGGCCTTGGTCACCTCGCCGCCGTCGGCGGCGACGATACTCTCGCCGTAGGAGCCCCCGATGTCGATACCCTGGTGATTGGCGGAGCCAAAGCCCGTGCGGGGGCCGAAGCCGGAGGTGATGACGCCTTCCGTGGGCCAGATATAGCTCCCGTAGGAGGCCGTCTTCGGCCGCGGCGCCGTGCCGACGGCCACCACCTCGGTGACGGGCGCCTTTGTCTGGACCGTGCTGACAACTTCCCTGGACCTGGCAGTACCGTTTATGCACACCGTTTTCTCGGTGATGAAGTTTTCGCCGTCGGCGCCTTCCGTTCTGACGGCGCTGTCCCCCTTGTACAGCGTCGCGTCGTCCACCTTTTCGGTATCGTACGGCACGGTCTCCATGCGTTGGGTCACCTCGGTGCTTTCCACCGTGAGCCTGTACGCCGAGGCCGTATTGCCGGGCTCCAGCAGCGCTTTGATCGCCGCCGGGTCTTTTACCGCGTCGCCGCTGACATACTCGGTCTGCATCGCCAGCGTGTCGGTAAATCTGACGTCCGTGGTCTGCGGCGTTGTGTACTCGCTGAGAATGTCGTTCAATATGCCGCTGAGCGCCTTTGCGTCCTCCGTCGCCCCGACGGCCTTGCCGCCCACCTCCAGCACGTACATTTTGTAGACACCGTCGACGCCGTCGAGAATGGCGTCCTTCAGGTTCTCCGTGTCGTCCGCCCTGGCGCCCAGGTCGGCGGAGACGGAAATGGCGCTGTCCAGCGGGTAGTCGTGCCCGAGTATTTCTTTGAGCTGCTGCTCGGCGCCGGTGACGACAGCTGTCACCTCTTTCATACTCTTCGCGCTGCCGATCTGCTCGCCGTTGAAATATACCGCAAAGCCGGCCTGCGTGTTGACAAGCGTGACAACGAGCGCCAGCGTGAGAAAAATCGTCAGCGCCGCCATTGTCCAGGCGCGGTGCGTCTTATGCCGCCGCGAAAGGGTTCGGTCAAAAAACGAGCGCATGCAGACAGCCGGAATCGTGCCCGGAGGCTCGGACCTGGGTTCATATAATTGCAGTCGCACCATACCACCTCGAATTACAGAAGTACTACACTGGAGTAACATCGCGGTTACCATTGGTTACAGGTTGTAACAATCGTATGATACATTCTCATTGTTCCGTTGTCAAGACGATCTTCTCCTATATATTTCCATGTAATATTCAGGATATAAAAATACGCGCCCATGCGGCGCGTGTTTTTTATGCATCATATATATATTTTTAGGTAAATATTGGTAATCTATTTTATACACCGGACATTTATTATGGACTTATCTTCTAATTTCGTCTCAATATTTTCATAAATTATCACAATGGCAAACCGCCATCTCATAGTATCTCGCCCAGGTCGTGTCCTAGCGCAGGTACTCGACCTCAATGACGTCTCCCGCCGCGTGCCCGGTGCCGCCGCCGTCCGTGACCGTCTGCCCCGAGGCGGTGAGCGTCCGGAAGGTGCAGCCGCCGCGCCCGCCGACGGGGGTGGCTTCAAAGCCGTCGGCACTCCGGCGCACCTCCAGCCGGCGGAGGATCTCCATGCCCGGCGTCGGGCCGACGTCCTTCGTCAGCCTGGCGCGCACAGTCTTGCGCGCCGGCGGCTCGGCGCCGAGAAAGCGGGCCACAAGGGCGGAGACGCACCAGTCCAGAACGAAATACGCCGCAAACGGTGGGCCCGGGACGTTGATGAGCGGCTTGCCCGCCAGCATCGCCGCGCACATGGGCCGGCCCGGCGCGGAGGCCACGCCATGCAGGATATACTCGCCCATGCTGCTGACGATATCGGCGTTGAAGTCCTCCCCGCCCTTGGACGAGCCGCCGCAGATGAGGACAATGTCCGATACCGGCACCGCCCTTTCCAGCGCGGCGCGCAGGGCGGCGGGATCGTCGGGTACGATGGGGAAAAGCCGCGGCTCGGCGCCCATCTCCTCCAGCATGGCGCGCACCATGACGCTGTTCGAGTCGATGTTCTGCCCCCGCTCGGGGGGCGTGCCCGGGGCCACGAGCTCGCTGCCGGTGGGGATAAAGGCGACGACGGGCTTTTTGACGACCGCCACGTCCACCTTGCCGCCAAGCGTCAGCGCCGCCAGGTCAAAGGGCCGCAGGCGTCGGCCCGCGGGCAGTATCTGCTCGCCCTTTTTGACGCTGCTCCCCGCCGGGCGCACGTTCAGCCCCGCCGTCACCGCCGTATCCGGTGCGATCGTGACGCCGCCGTCCGGCAGAAACGTCACCGACTCCACGGGGATCACGGCGTCGAAGCGGTCTTCAAAGTCGTCGCCGGTATCGGCGCGCGCGTACTCCCGGCCCGGTCTCCAGTGGGACGTGTCCGGTATCCCCTTCTGGAACGCGGCGGCGGCCACGCCGATGCCGTCCATCGCCGAGGCGCGGACGACGGGCAGGGTGTATTCCGCGAACATGTCCTGCGCCGCGACGCGGTTGAGGGCTTCCGGGACAGGAACGGTCTCCGTTCCCGGCGCCGGAGCCCAGCGCGACATGATGGCTTCCAGCGCTTCTTTTCTGGACGGGGCTTTCTTTTCTTCCGTTGACATATGACATCTCCTGTCTGGCGTACAGTGCGTCGCCGCAGTGTATAGAGCTTTGGGCGGGCCGTTATTTGGCCAGCGCGTTCTCCGTCAGCGTTTTGAACTGGTCCTCAGTCAGCTTGGCGTGATAGAACAGGTCATAGAATTTCGCCGTCTCGTCGTAGAGGTTATATTTGGCCGTGTCGGGATAGAGCAGCTGGGCCAGCCAGATCATGCCCATGTATCTGTTGACGGACGGCGGCATGCCGAGCCAGTTGTAGGGGCCTTCCGGCACCTCGTAATACTTGCCGTTCTTGACGGCGGAAAGCTGCTGCCAGGTGGCGTCGCTGCCCACGGTGTCGTATACGCTGCCGGGCGCGAAGAGGATGACGTCCGGGTTCCAGTTCAAAAGCTGCTCCATGTCGACGGGGTTGCCGCTGCCCTTGGACGAGGGCGAATCCACCACGGCGGCGTTGTTCGCCAGAAGGTCGACGACCTCCGCGTGAAAAGAGCCCTTGGCGATGACGTTCAGGCCATTGTCGCCGAGGCAGTAGACAAGGCTTGTCTTTTTGTCGCCCATGGCGTCGGCGATCTCATGGGTCCGCTTGTCGACGGTTTCGCAGTACTGCGCCAGCGCCTCGGCCTTGTCCTCAAGCCCCAGGAGCCTGCCGAGGGTCCTGTAGGCGGCGGCCATGGAGTCCGTGGCGGCGGTGATATGTACCGTCGGGATGCCGACCTGCTCCTGGATGCCGTCCATGTCCTCGGCAATGGTGTCCTTCGGCTCGCCCACGTCGATGATGATCTGCGGGGCCAGCTTCGCGACCTCCTCCAGGTTGAGGTCGCCCTGTCCGTAGAACTGGCCGATCACGGGCAGGTCGTAATACTTCTGGTCGATGAACGGCTGAGCGGAGGCCGACCATTTTCCGGCCACGCCGACCAGCATGTCGGGCGCCAGCGAGAACAGCACGATCTGCGCCAGGGAGCCCGAGGCGGCAATGCGGGTGATTTTTGCCGGGACATCCACCGCGCGCCCGGCCGAATCGGTGAATTTTACGGTGGACGACGCGTCTGCCGAGGACGTCGGCTCGGAGGAGACTGCCGAAGCGGACGGCGACGTATCCGTTGGGGCCGATGTGGTGCCCGTGCCGCCGCAGGCGGCGAGCGATAATACTAAAACGAATGCCAGCAAAAGGGATAGGAGCTTTTTCATATTATAACCTCTTTTCAGATTGATTTTAAGGGCTTTTGCCCGGGGTCACGTGTCGATCACGCTTTTCGGCAGGCACATGCGCGCCTTGCCGCCGTACAGGCTTTGTATCTCCACCTCCACGTTGTACAGGTCCTTGATGAGCGCGTCTGTGATGACCTCAAAGGGCCTGCCGTGCCGGACGACCCGCCCGCCCTGCAGCGCCAGCACCCTGTCGGCGAACATAAAGGCCTGGTCGGGACTGTGGGTGGATAAAACAACGGTATAGCCCTCGCGGGCGAGCAGCTTGATCTGGGAGAGGATGCGCAGCTGGTTGCCGTAATCCAGGTTCGATGTCGGCTCGTCCATCACAAGGATTCTGGCGTCCTGCGCCAGCGCCCGCGCGATCAGGACGAGCTGCCGCTCTCCCCCGCTGATCTGCAGGTAGCCCCGCTCCTTCAAATGGGTGATGCCCAGGCGCTCCATGGACTGCTCCGCCAGCTCCAGCTGCCTTTTTTTTGGCACGTTGACGTCGGATATCTGCGCGCTGGTGCCCATGAGGATAATGTCGAAAACCGAAAAGTTGAAGGCCGGCGCGTGGGACTGGGGGATATAGGCCACGCGGCGCGCCGTTTCTTTGATATCCAGCTTTTTCGCGTCCAGGCCGTCCAGCAGGATTTCCCCCTCGGTATACGGCAAAAGCCCGAGGATGCACTGGAAGAGCGTGCTCTTCCCCACCCCGTTCGGCCCCAGGACCGCCAGCAGCTCCCCGGTCCGGGCCGTAAAGCTCACGTCGGCGAGGACGCGGCGCTCCTTGTAGCTGAAGCTGAGATCATTGACCGTCACGCTCATCGGCTGCCCGCCTCCCTGGTAATGAGGTAGATGAAAAACGGCGCGCCGATAAAGGCGGTGAGGATGCCGATGGGAATCTCGAGCGTCAAAAGATTGCGCGAGACGTTGTCGATGAGCAGCAGGAAAAGCGCCCCGAACAGCATCGTGGCGGGCATGAGGTGTCGGTAATTGTTGCCCACGAGCCGCCGCGTCAGATGCGGTATCACAAGTCCCACCCAGCCGATCATGCCGCTGACGGAGACGCTGGCGGCGGTGACGAGCGTGGCGCAGATGACGACGATGAGCCGGATTCTCGTGGCGTTGATGCCGATGGTCCGCGCCTCGTCGTCACCAAAGGTGAGCACGTTGACGCGCCAGCGGAGGAGAAACAGCGGCACAAGCCCCACCGCCATCGGGACGGCGGCGAAAAGCACGTCCTTCTTCGTGGCGCCGGCAAGGCTGCCGATGAGCCAGTAGGTGATCATGGGGAGCCTGTCCGACGGGTCGGCCACCAGCTTTATGTACGACGTGCCCGCCGTGAAAAGCGAGCTGACCATGATGCCCGATAAAATAAGCCCCAGGACCTTCGACCCCTTCGCCTTGCGGCTGACGAGATAGACGAGCGCCACCGTCACAAGGCTGAAAAAGAACGCGCTGACGGTGATCATGGTCTGCGAGGCGTAATTGAGAATCGCAAACGCCGCGCCAAACGCCGCTCCCGCCGACGCGCCGAGGATGTCGGGGGAGGCCATGGGGTTTTGAAAAATGCCCTGATAGGACGCACCCGCCGCCGACAGGCAGCAGCCGACAAGGCAGGCCAGCAGGATGCGCGGGAGGCGGATATTGAACAGCACGGTCGCCATCGTGTCCGTCCAGAACTTCTCGATGGGGAAAACCTTCGACAGCAGGATGCCGCCGAGCTCCCTCGGCGTGATCGGATACCGGCCGAGATTGAAAGAGACGACGACGGCGACCACCAGCACGATGCCGAGAGCGAGTATAATGATCGCGTTTTTACCCGCGAGGCTGAGCTTGCGCATGACTTTTCCCCTTAAAACGAAATTGCCCCCGAAAACGGAAGCAATCACTCAGGCGCCGGAAACGCCGGCGCCGCCTATGTATTGCTCCTTTTCAAAACAGAAGGCCCTGCCGTTTCCAGCAAAACCGTGCGGGCGCGCGGCAAAAACGCCGCCGCCCAGGCTGCACCGCCATGAACTTTGTGACAGGTGTTGCAGCTCGGAGCCAATATTGGATTTTATCTGTATAAATCAATGAAATTTATGCAGATACTATCATTTTTCCACGAGAAGCTTGAAATGGCTTTATTTTGAGTTAATATTTTAGTATAATAATATAATATCAAACCAAAACAGACCAAACTAAATCCACTTATCTCCAAGCAAATTTAACCAGTACAAATATATTTTACATAAGATCGCGTCAATGTCAACACTCTTTCTCACGCGAACGGCAGATCGGGAGCATTTATTATGAAATTGATCACCTTTGCAGGCCCGCCCTCCTCCGGCAAAACCTCCGTCATCCTCAAACTGATAGAAGCCCTGGACATGGACCCCAGCGACGTCGGCGTCGTCAAATTCGACTGTCTGACGTCGTTTGATTACCTCCGCTACGAGGAGGCCGGCGTCAAAACCGTCACGGGCTATTCCGGCAAAACCTGCCCCGACCATTTCTTTGTCGGGAATATCGAGGACGCCGTCCAGTGGGGGCTGCGCTCCGGCTTCAGGCTGCTGATCACGGAGAGCGCCGGCCTGTGCAACCGCTGCTCGCCGTACATCAACGGCATCGCCTCCGTCTGCGTCATCGACAATCTCTCCGGCGTCAACACGCCCAGAAAGATCGGCCCCATGCTCAAGCTGGCCGACTATGTCGCCGTGACGAAGGGCGATATCGTCTCTCAGGCCGAGCGGGAGGTCTTCGCCTTTAACATCAGGCAGGTCAACGCCTCGGCCAAGCTCGTCAGCGTCAACGGCATCACCGGCCAGGGCGCGTTCATGCTGGCAAAGCACCTGAGGGACGCCAAGGATATCACCACCCTGAAGGATTTGAAGCTGCGCTTCACAACGCCCGCCGCCGTATGCTCCTACTGCACGGGAGAAACGCGCATCGGCGAAATCTATCAGATGGGCACGCTGAAGAAAATGGGTTTTGAGCTATGACGGAACGGGAGCTGTATGATTTTTTAACGACGGCGGCCCTTGGGGATATTCTGGTGCGCTACCCCCTGGCCCGCGACTTTCTCTCCAACATCCGCGTCCGGGAGATACCGCCGGAAATGCGCCTTGAGGCGCTGCTCGCGGCGCTGGACGACACCGTCGCCGATGAATTCGGCCTCCGGAAAGAGGATATCCCGTACCAGCTGTGCCGCTTTCTCCTCTCCGTCACGCCGGGGCAGGCGCGGGAGGCGTCGGTCTCGTCGCTGACGATACTGGGCGGCCGGAACAAGTCCGGCGAGGCCGAAAATGTCACCCTCACGCTGGCCAGAGGCGAGGTCGCCGCCGTGGTGGGGCCCACGGGCTCCGGCAAAAGCAGGCTCCTGGCAGACATCGAGTGCCTTGCCCAGCGCGACACGCCCACCGGTCGGCAGGTACTGGTCAACGGCCAGGAGGTGCCGGACGAGACGCGCTTCGATATGGACGGCAAGCTGGTGGCGCAGCTGTCCCAGAATATGAATTTCGTCATGGACATGTCTGTCCGCGAATTTTTGGAGATGCACGCCCGCAGCAGGTTTTCCGAGGACGTGGATAAAACCGTGGCCCTGTGCATGGCGTGCGCCAACAACCTGGCGGGCGAGCAGTTTTCCTGCGATACGAAGGTGACGCAGCTGTCCGGCGGCCAGTCCCGCGCGCTGATGATCGCGGACACGGCGTATATGAGCGTCTCGCCGCTGGTGCTCATCGATGAGATCGAAAACGCCGGCATCGACCGGAAGAAGGCCATCCGGGTCCTGACGAAAAACGACAAGATCGTCCTCATTGCCACCCACGACCCGCTCCTGGCGCTGAATGCCGGCAAACGGATCGTCATCAAAAACGGCGGCATCTTTAAGGTGATCGAAACGACGCCGGAGGAAAAGCGCGTGCTGGCCGATATTGAAAAGATAGACGACACGCTGTTAAAGCTCAGGACGCAGCTCCGGTCAGGCGCGCGCATCACCGCGCTTGACGCCTTATAAATATCCTTCTGGCAACATTATAAAGGAGGCAACGACATGTGGGAGATATACGACGCGCTCATCGGCGGGATTCCGGAGGAGCTCACGGCAGATCGGATCGTCTGCGGGCGCGTGCATACGATTGTCGCCAACGCGCTGGGCGCGGGCTTCAGCTATACGCTCGATGACGACACGCGCCTGCCGGTTTCGTCCGGCGACCTGACCGGCAAGCCGCTCAGGGAGGTCGCCGCGCTCATAAAATCCTGGAATTTCCCCGAGGCGGCCATCGGCCACGCCGCCATCAATTCCTATTATAATGCGCCGTCCGTGGCCCGTGCAAACGGGATCGAGGTGCACGACGTCATGCACAAGGAGGACCGGGTCAACGACCCGTTCATCACCTCTCAAAACGACGTCAAGGGCAAAAAGGTCGCCGTTCTGGGCCATTTCCCGTATCTGGAGACCTTTTTTGAGCCGGTCTGCGATTTGTCTATTATCGAATGGGAGCCCACGGAGCAGGGCGAGTATCCCTTCTCCTCCTGCGAATATATCCTGCCGGTCTCGGACTTCATCTATATCAGCTGCCGGAGCCTGCTGGACAAAACCTTCCCCCGGCTTCTGGAGCTGTCGAAAAACGCGCGGCGCGTCGTCCTTGTCGGCCCCGCCACGACGATGGCGCCGTACCTTTTGACGCTCGGTATCAGCGACCTGTCGGGCTTCGTCGTCAAGGATGCGGAAATGGCGCTCAGGATCACCGCCGGCGCTGAAAACGCCAGGATGTCCAGGAGCGGGCAGAAAGTCTCTTTGAAGGAGGACGGGGCAGCGCATGTACTTTAACTGGGACAGGGACACGATCCGCTGGTATACGAATTCCGAAAAATACACGGGCTTTTTCAAAAAGCTTGCCGAGGCGATCGCGCCGATGGTGGCCGACTGCAAAACCCTCTGCGACCTGGGCTGCGGACTGGCGCTGTTCGACTTTGAGATCGCCCCGCGCTTTGACGCCGTGGACTGTCTGGATATCAACAAGGCCGCCCTCTCCGCCGTTTCCGAACGGGCGCAAGAGCGCGGCATCGATAATATACATACGCTCCTGCAGGACTGCGACGCGCTCTCCGGCGCGTGGGACGCCGTTTACATGAGCTTTTTCGGGAGCCGGGAGCTGGACCGGTACCTCCCCTTCTGCAAAAAGCTGGTGGCCGTCGTGGCCGCGGCCTCGAATACGGAGCTGTTCCCCAAGCGCGGCCGGGGCTTTACGCGCAACACCGACGGTGACACGCGGGAATACCTGGACACGAAGGGCATCCCCTATGCGCTGACGACCATGCGCCTAGAATTCGGCCAGCCGTTTACCTCAATCGAGGACGCCGCGCATTTCCAGCGGACCTACGCGCCCTATGCCTCCGATGGGGAGATCGATACGTTTTTGGCTCAAAAGCTGGTCAAAACGGAGAGCGCGGAATTCCCCTACTATATCCCGCGGGAAAAGTCCGTCGGCATTTTCGAGCTGAAGGGCGGGCTGGTATGAAGCATGTCTTTCTGACGGGCGAGATACAGATCGGGAAAAGCACCGTCATCCAAAAGGCGCTGTCTCTCCTGAACGTCGATTACGGCGGCTTCCGGACTTATTTCAGCGCCGACCGCGCCCGCCCCGACCGGCGGCTGTATATCGGCAGGGCCGGCCTGCCGCTCCCGTACGGCGAGGAGAACACGGTGGCCCGCTTTTCCAAGGCGCTGCCGCCGCAGCCGTTCCCGGAGCGCTTCGATACGCTGGGGACGCAATACATCGCGGAGGCCGCGGAAAGCGCGCGTCTGATCGTCATGGACGAGTGCGGCAACCTGGAGGACGGGGCGCCCCGCTTTCAGCGCGCCGTTTTCACCGCGCTGGAGGGCGCCGTCCCCGTGCTGGGCGTCCTCAAGCTCTCCTCCGCCGGTTGGGTGGATGAAATCCGCCGGCACCAAAGCGTCGCCCTCATCTCCGTCGACGCGCAAAACAGGGACGCCCTCCCCCGGCTCGTGGCGGACAGCCTCCGGCCATCCGTCTGACGCCGGCTTCCGCGCCGGTTTTTACGTCCGCGCCGACGCTTTTCTGAGATATTTTCTTCTTTCCTTTGCCTGGATTTCTTCAAAGCCGTGACCCTCGATGATCTCCCGGCATGTTTCCGCCTCGGGATCGGCATCCCTTGCCACAGCGTCAAGCTTATATTCAAAGCACTGGCTGTCCGGGATCGGGCCCTCGTATTTGCACACGTCCAGCAGCGTGGAGTTCGGCGCCATGCCCGGCACCATCGAGCCTATCAGCTTTCCCGGCGACAGAATGTTGACGCAGCCGCCGATATCCATGGAGGTATCCCCCGGCACGACGGGATTGTAGATACCCGAGGAGCCGTAGGCGTGGATGGTATTTTCCTCAACGCGGTAAGTAACTCTGGCGATACAGAGCACCGACCCGCGTTCATTGAACAGCAGCATAAAATCGCCGTCCTTGATCCCCTTCTCGGCCGCCTTCTTCGGATGGATGCGGGCAACGAGATAGGGGTTTCCGTTTCTGTACTCCCGGTTTTCGCGGATCTCCCAGAACCACGGTGTGGAGGAGTTGTGCTGGGTGTGGTAATCGAAGCGGGGGTGCGGCGTGATGAGATGAAACGGATACTTCCGCGCCTTGATAGAGTGGTGGCCCTCCCAGCTGTGCTTGTAGGTGGCGATGGGCGTGCGGGCCTCGTCGCCCGGCGCCCAGTACAGAAGGCTCTCGGAGACGAACTCGAACTTGCCGGTAAAGGTCCCCAGCTTGCCCTCCTCCTGGCACGGCTTGTGGTTGGGCGTGTCGCAGGGATAGCCCTCGGCAAACCAGCGGAAGCCGTAATGGCGCTCCCGGTCCTCCGGCACGGGCGCCACGTAATAGCCCTTCCTGGTGAAGTCTTCCCAGGATATTTTCTCGCACAGGTCGGATTTTTCCCAGAAGCGCTTGCACCAGTCGAGCTCGGTGCGGCCCTCCGTGAATTCCTGGCCCCAGCCAAGGCGTTCGGCCACCTGCGCAAAGATCCAGTAGTCGGACCGGGACTCCCACAACGGCTCGATGGCCTTGTCCTGGAAGACGACCACCTGCCAGCTGTTGCCGGTCTGGGAGTGGGACTGATAGCCGCCGTTGCCGGAGTTGCAGAGCTCGCCGATATCGTACCGCTCCAGGTTCGTGCAGGCGGGCAGGATCACGTCGGCAAAGCGCGCCTCGCCGTGGAAGTGGATATCCTGGTTGACGACAAACTCCAGCTCGGGAGATTTGTACATCCTGACCCACTTGTTGGTATCCAGCATGGTACCCATGAAGCAGCCGCCGTAGCGCCAGAACATGTGGACCTTGTTATAGCCCGGCTTGGGATAAATATTTTCCGTGAATTCCAGGTCGAGCCCGCCGCCGCAAAAGCCCTCGCCGTACCACTCGTAGTGGCCGTCCAGGATCGCGTCGGGGACGTTGGGGCGGTAAAGCTTCTGGGTCACGCAGTTCACCGCCGTCTTGTCGGCGATGGGCTGGTTGGCGATCTGAGAGAGAGGGTCCGAGTAGCCGCCGAACCAGAAATTGTAATCCATGGGCGCGCCTGTGGTGCCCACCCAGATGTTCTGGCCGGGCTTGCCCATGCCCTGCATGGCAAAAAGCTGGACCATCAGCCGGGCGAATTCCGTACCGTTGGCCGTGCGGCACACGCCGCCGAAGCCGCCGCGCAGGCCGGAGCCGCCCATGGTTTTGGTGGAGGCCCAGCGCCGTGCCAGCGCCTTGATGTCGGCTGCGGGAATGCCTGTTTCCGTCTCGACCCATTTCGGCGTTTTGGCCGTTCTGTCAATGCCCCGGCCCAGGATATAGTCGGCCCATTCGTCAAAGCGGTGGGCGTGCCTTTGGATATACCCCTTGTCGTAAAGCCCTTCCGTCAGCCACACGTAAGCGATGCCCTCGCAGAGCGCCGCGTCCGTGCCGGGGCGGGGGCCGAACCACTTGTCCGCCTGCTTGACGGAGGAGAAGTTGTTAAACGGGTCGATATAAATAAATTGGACGCCCATATCGTCAAGCCAGTGGCGCCACATGGTGGATTCGTTGCCGGCGTAACCGCCGCGGGTCGTGTCGGGGTCATGGGACCACATGATCATCGTCTCCACGTTTTGCAGGGCGTCCTCCAAAAGGTCAAACGCCTCCGTGCCGCCCAGGCGCCAGTAATAGCCATACGTGTGGGGCGCCCCCCAGGTGAAGCCCTCCCAGGAATCCGGGTTGTCCTTGAGCTCGGTGTAGCCCATCATTCTGAAAAACCGCGCGAAGGTGGACAGCTTGTAGCCCACAAGGCCCCAGGAATGGTGAGACCCCGTGCAGGCGGTAACGGTTTCCTTGCCGTACGTGGCATGGAGGCGCTTGATTTCCCTGGCCACCAGGTCGAGGGCCTCGTCCCAGGTGGCGCGGCGGTAACCGGACTTGCCGCGGTTTTCGGTGCTGCGGTTTTTGCCGTCCGGCGTTTCCACGAAATCCTCGCGGATCATCGGATAGCGGATGCGGTCATAGGAATAGGCCCTGTTTTTCTCCGTCAGGGCGATAAAGGCGGGCTGCGCCTTGCGGTTGGGCGTATATTCCTTGCCCCTGGCCTTGATCACCCAGCCCTTTGGGTCGTTGTCGTCGAACACGATAGGCCGGATACGCCTGATCACGCCGTCCACGGTATGTATCGCGATGGGGCCCCCGACACAAACGCTGTGCGTCACTCTTTCAGCCATTGCTTTTCCTCCTAATAGTATTGCGTGTCTTTGAATTGATGTCGCCGCCCGGGCGGTCCGGCCTGATGCAGGGCGTTTAAACCGGCCCGCCGTCGCCGTCCGGGAATATGGACAGGATGCCTTCCTCGGCGCAGCGCATAAGGGTGTATATATCGAGCGCGCGGTCAAACTCCGCCTCATAAAGATATTCGGATCGGTCGGCGAGCCTTTGTATGGCCGCGGTATTCTGTCCATACTTCGGGACCTGGTTCCGGCGCGCGCCGGCGGCGCCGTGTTCATGCAGGATCAGCTGATACCGGTTGTCACGCTCCAGAATATACAAAAACGCATTCTTTGAGCGCGCGATAATCATGTGGCCGCGGCCCAGCCCTTCCAGTATCCCGCCGCGCTTGACAGGCAGCGTTATCATGCCGATGTTCTCCATATATCCTCCGCGGCAGCTCAGACCAGGACACGCCCGCGCCTGCTACCGTTGTTCATCTGCGACGAAAACCCCGGCATATAAAATAAGGCAGCCTGTTTTGAGACGGACAAACAGGCTGCCTGAAACTGTGCAGCAATGCGCGCGGGAAAGCCGGCTCCCGCACCTATTTGTCTCCTTCTCAAAAGGAAGGCAGGGCCGTTTCCAGCCATACCCCGCGAGCCCGAGGGCTCAGGCCAAACGTCATGGTCGAAACCTTTAGACCATTTGGCTCGGAAACAGATTATCAGTCGGATTACGTCGAAAATGCGACGCCAGCCTCTGTATGATAACCTACATTTATCATACAATAAATTTTTCTTTTTATCAAGTCTTAAATTAAACGCATAAGCCCGCAAAAAGAGAGCCTGCCGGGCAAGCAGGCTCTCCCTTTCCGCGTGTCCTTCCCCGCGGCATTTACAAATAAGAATCCTCAAAGCATTTCCGGAGCTTTTCCAGCGCTTTCTTCTCGATCCTTGAGACATACGAGCGGCTGATGCCGCAGATGGCTGCGATCTCCCGCTGGGTTTTGGGCGTTGAGTTGTCGAGGCCGTAGCGCATGGTGATGATCTCCGCTTCCCGGTCCGACAGCGTTTCGCCGATGTACTGGCAGAGCTGGCCGCAGGTTTCACGGGCGCTCAGATTGTCCAGCATGTCGTCTTCCACGCTGATGACTTCCATGAGGGACAAGCTGTTCCCATCCTTGTCGGTATCGATCGAATCGGAAAGCGACAGATCGCCCGCCGTTTTTTTCAGGCTCCTGAAATACATCAGGATTTCATTTTCGATGCAGCGGCTGGCATACGTGGCCAGGCGCACCCGTCTCTCCGGCTTGTAAGTGGATATCCCCTTGATCAGCCCGATCGTGCCGATGGAAATCAAATCGTCCTGCTCGCTCGTGAGCGTGTAGTATTTTTTAATGATATGCGCGACAAGACGCAGATTACGCTCGATCAGGATATTTCTTGCCTCCATGTCCCCCCGCATGAAGAGATCTATGTATTTCTCCTCCTCGGCCGCGGACAGCGGCTTGGGAAACGACCCCGCGCCGTCCGACATGCGCAGCATGAGAAAGGGGCTCATCAGTAAAATGGCAAATGTGGCAGACAGCATATACACACCACCAAAAACGAGATTGGTATAGTGTATTCTGCCTCTATTTGTCCATATACACAAATCAGGAGCCGCACCGATAGTAAAAAAGACGAAAGAAACAGCCGTTATTTCATCCGGCTGTTATCGGCCAATATGGGATCTGTTAGCCGAATCTGGCATTTATATCCGGCAGAAACCGCCTACGGCTTTATCTGGATGATTTCCAAGCCTTGCCGGCCGGCGTAGCCCACGGTTTGCATGGTGCCGCCGAAGCGTCCGTCGTAGACGGCGATGAGGAGCGAGGCGTGGTCTACCATGTACATATTACGGCGCATCATGCAGTCCGGCGTGTATTTCCTGCTGACAAGGGTCTCCACGTCGCACTGCTCCACCAGCTTAAAATATCTGCTGCGCTGGGCCTCGTTCCAGCGGGCGGCCTGATCCTCGCACGGCAGGGCGGCCTCCAGCGTCACGTCCGGATGGTCGTCGCGGAGCTGCAGGGCCGTCTCGCAGAAAAGCGTGTCGCAGCCCAGCGCCATCCCGCAGATAAAATGGCGGATGCCGGACGCGTAAACGGCGGAAACAATATCACATAATTTTTCCCTGAGCCGCAGGCACCGTTCGTCGTCCTCGTTATATCCCCAGGGGAGCTTGTCGGGCCGGTAGCCGGAAAAGCAGCAGGTGGTCATGCGCTCAGTCGTCTGGCTCATATATCTCCCGGACAGTTTCATCATTTTTAATAAGTCATATTCTAATATGCCCGTCATCATTTGTCAAAAAATAAAGTTGCATTTTGCGCGGAATCTGCTATAATGACAGCAAATATTTGAATACGTTGTCTTCAGGGCAGGGTGTAATTCCCGATCGGCGGTACAGTCCGCGAGCGCGAGAGCGCATGAATTGGTGCAACTCCAATACCGACAGTTAAAGTCTGGATGAGAGAAGATTTCGTCAAACGGCAGTTTGGCATTTAAGTCACCTGAAAGACATGTCTTTCGGGTGTTTATTATTTTCCGGAGGTCGGCCCGATGAAATTCACCACGCGCAATCTTGTTATCATGGCATTTTTTATTGCTCTGTCCGTCGTTTTGGTTTACCTTATCCATTTTCCCATCTTCCCCGCCGCGGCATATCTCGAATACGACCCCGCCGACATCCCGATACTGATCGGCGCCTTCGCCTTCGGACCTGTGGCCGGCATCCTCCTGACACTGGTCGCCAGCGGCATCCAGGCGCTGACGGTCAGCGCGGCCAGCGGCCTTTACGGGTTTTTGATGCACGCCATCGCCACCTCCACCCTCGTGGTCGTGGCCAGTGCCATCTACCGCTTCAGGCATACGCGCGCCGGCGCCATTATCGGCCTCGGCTGCGGCACAGTGGCGATGAGCGTCGTCATGGTGATCGCCAACCACTTTGTCACGCCGCTGTTTTTGATGGTGCCCGCCAGCGCCGTCGACCCGCTGCTGCTGCCGATCATCGCGCCGTTTAACCTCATCAAGGCCGGCATCAACTCTACGGTCACCTTCCTGGTGTATAAATCCATCTCCAAGTACATTATCCACGGCTCGGGCTTCGGCGCCAAAAAAAGCGCGGACAATAAGATTTAACGACTTCTCCGGCTCCCTTAGACGAGGGAGCTGTCGCCCGTAAGCGACTGAAGGAGGGAACATGTCGGCGCCGCACCGCGCAAGCGGCGGCGGGAGCAAGCCCCCGCCCTACGGCATACTCACCCAGCGCTTATTAAAACAGATACCGGAGCTTTCCGGTATCTGTTTTTCCATTGTTACCGCTTTGAAAAGTCGAAGGCGGCGCTGTCGCCGGGGTTGATATTAATATAGGCGCGCTGGTTCATGAGCCTGTTCATTCTGCTGGTGGGCGTATCGGTCTTTTTGCTGCTGTTGACATTGCTGCCGGAGCCGTACGTGCCGGGCGCACCGGGCTTCACCGCGCCGTTTGAGGTCCCCTTTGGCATCCCGTTGGTCGCGCCGTTGGTTGCGCCTCTGGTCAGACTGTTGCCTCTCGTCAGGTTGTTGTACGCTCTGCCCAGGTTATTGCCATATGCCGGGCTGGTGTATGTCCCGGGCGATGCGTACGGCGTCACGCCGGGCACGTTGGGCGCGACATTGCAGCCGGCCAGAACGCATACCATGACGACCGCCAGGATAAGATACCATGCTTTTTTCATTTTTGCCTCCTGTTGAAAGAACCGCGGACGGTTCCTCTTATCTGGTTGATGCAGTTTTAGTATGTTCAATTATATAAATAATTGCGTGCTAAATGTTGTCAGACAAATCGGCAAAAAAATAAAAGAGCCGACAAATTTCACCGTTTGTCAGCCCTTTGTAACTAATTGTTGAGGAAAATTAAACAGTCCATACGCTGTGCACGATCACGGTCAGCTTCAGCTCGCCGTTATATTTTTCAAAGCCGAGCCGCAGGCTGCTCCAGTCGAGGCCGTCGGCATTCGCGTCCGTCCCGGGAATGTGGAAATCGACGTACCGGATGTTCGGAAAAACGTCCTTGATGTTCTCCAGCGAGTTGCCGGTTTTAATGACGGTATCCACGCCGATCTGGGTGGCCAGCGTATAATCCTTGTCAAACACGAATTTCTTGAAATAATCTGCCGGCGTCATTTCGATCGGGCTCCCGCTACCGTCGTACTTGCCCCACACGTATTTGTTGTTATCGCCCGCAAAGGCGCCCACCTGCGCCGCGGTAAAGCATTTGTTCGACGTCAGGTTGATGGTGGCGTAGGGCGAAAAAACGACGCCGAACTCGGGATGGACCATCGACGACAGGCCCGCGTAATCGCCGGCTTTAATATAATCCAGCACTTTGTAGGCGTATTGTGTCAGCTCGGCGTTTGTCGCGGCGGCCCTGAGAGAAACCGAGGCCGCGGGTTTTTTGGTGCCCACCGTTTTTTCAAACAGCCCGTCACCCGATGTGTAATATGCCGCCAGGCATGCCGCCACGCCGACGGCGATACCGACGATGACCAGCAGAACGCGCGTAAGGATTCTCTTCAATAAATTCACCAGCTTCCCGTCGAAGAACCGACACAACTCCCATTTGGTGCATCAAGGATACTTGATTGATATTTTAAATGCAACAACAATAATTTACAAAAGTAACAATACATAAAATCTTTCAGATTATTAATAAAATAAAAACAATATGAACAAGGTACTTGACATCAATGCTCCATAGTGCTAAATTATGGCTAGCACTCCCAAGGGGAGAGTGCTAATTCTCTGAAACGGCGCCGGCTTGAAAGGTAGACGGGATATGGATCTCGGCGAGCGTAAAAAAAGAATACTGCGCGCCGTGATCGACCAGTACGTCGAGACGGCGGAACCCGTCGGCTCGAAAGCCATTGCCGGCGACATCGGCATGAACGTCTCGCCGGCCACCATCCGCAACGAAATGGCGGAGCTGGAATCGATGGGCCTTCTGGAGCAGCCGCATACCTCTGCCGGCCGGATACCCACGCCCCAGGGCTACCGCATGTACGTCAACGAGCTCATGCGCCAGCACAGGCTGTCGCTGGAAGAAACCGAGACGATCAACCGCACGCTGAAAAGCCGCATCCAGCAGCTCGACAAGCTGCTCACCGATGTGGGGCGCCTGACCTCGCAGCTTGTGAGCCTGCCGGCATACGCCCTGAGCGCCGCGGCCTCCATCGTCACCGTCTCGCGCTTCGACATCATCTATGTCGACCCGAATACATTTATCGTCGTCGCGATGCTGAGTAACAAAACAGTGAAAAACAAGCTGGTCCAGCTGCCGTTCCCCACCGAGCAGGGCACGCTGACAAAGCTTGCCACGCTTTTCAACGCCAGCTTTACAAATATTACGGAGGACCGGATCACCACCCAGCTGATCTCCTCCACGGAACGGGCCGCGGGTGACGAGATGGGCATCGTCGCCGTCATCGCCGGCTTTGCCATCGAGCTTTTATATGAAACAAAGCTGAGAGAGACCCATATCGCGGGCACCTCGAATCTGCTGGAGTATCCCGAGTACAGGGACGTTGAGAAAGCCCAGCGTCTCCTCCGCTATCTGTCGGACGAGGAGGAGCTGCTGAGGCTCCCGGGTCCGGCGCCCGAGGACAGCGGCGGTATGAAAATCACCATTGGGCCCGAAAATCTGGCCGAGGAGCTGCGCGATTCCAGCGTGATCGTGGCGCGCTACGACGCCGGAGACGACATGCAGGGGCTTATCGGCGTCGTCGGGCCGACGCGCATGGACTATTCAAAGGTCGCCGCGCGCCTCGGGTATATCGCCCGGGGCCTGAGCTGGCTTTTATCGGGCGGCGACAAGCCGCCGGGCAGCCTTGCCGAAGGGCATGACAAGAGCCCGCCATAAAGATAATTATTCTAAGGAGATGATACAATGTCAAAGGCCAAGAAAGATGAAGCGCCCGAGGAAATACCCCTGGAGGCTGAAATCGTGGAGGAAACCCCGGCTCCCGAGACTTCTAAGACAGAGGAGCTTGAAACGGCGCTGAAAGCCGAAAAAGATAAGTATCTCCGGCTGGCCGCCGAATACGACAACTACAGAAAACGCAGCATAAAAGAGCGCGAGGCGCTGTACGACGACGTCCGCTCGGACACCATCAAAAAGCTTCTGCCGGTTTACGACAACCTGGCCCGCGCCTTGAGCCAGGAATGCTCGGACGACGCCTTTTTCAAGGGCGTCGAAATGACGATGGCGCAGCTCAAGGACATTTTGGAAAAGTGCGGCGTGACGGAGATCCCCGCCGTCGGGGAGCCCTTCAATCCCGATGTTCACAACGCCGTCATGCACGTGGAGGACCCCGCCTTCGGCGCCTCGACGATTGCCGAGGAATTTGAAAAGGGCTTCAAGCTCGGCGATAAGGTGATCCGCTGCTCCATGGTCAAGGTCGCCAACTGAAAATGACTGCTACGACATTTAAATATTAGGAGGACAATTCACATGGGAAAAATCATTGGTATAGATCTCGGCACGACAAATTCCTGCGTCGCCGTTATTGAAGGCGGAGAGCCGATAGTCATCCCCAACGCCGAGGGCGCGCGCACAACGCCGTCCGTCGTCGCGTTTTCAAAGGACGGCGAGCGCATGGTCGGTCAGGTCGCCAAACGGCAGGCCATCACCAACCCGGACCGCACCGTCATATCCATCAAGCGTGAAATGGGCAGCAACTACAAGGTCGGTATCGACAACAAGCAGTACACACCGCAGGAAATTTCCGCGATGATCCTTAGCAAGCTCAAGGCGGACGCGGAGGGCTATCTCGGCACGAAGGTGACCGAAGCCGTCATCACCGTCCCCGCCTACTTCACCGACTCCCAGCGCCAGGCCACGAAGGACGCCGGCAAGATCGCCGGCCTCGACGTCAAGCGTATCATCAACGAGCCGACGGCCGCGGCGCTGGCCTACGGGTTGGACAAGGAGCAGGAGCAGACGATCATGGTCTACGACCTGGGCGGCGGCACCTTTGACGTCTCCATTCTGGAGATCGGCGACGGCGTCATCGAGGTCAAGGCCACCGCCGGCAACAACCGCCTGGGCGGCGACGATTTTGACGACTGCATCGTCACCTACCTGCTGGGCGAGTTCAAAAAGGACACCGGCATCGACCTCTCCGGCGACAAAATCGCCATGCAGAGGCTCCGCGAGGCCGCCGAGAAGGCGAAGATCGACCTCTCCGGCGTGACGCAGGCGACGATCAATCTGCCCTACATCACGGCGGACGCCACCGGCCCGAAGCATCTGGACACGACGCTGACCCGCGCCAAGTTCAACGAGCTCACCGGCAGTCTCGTCGAGAAGACCATGGGCCCCGTCAACCAGGCCCTCAGCGACGCCGGCCTATCCCCGAACCAGCTGTCGAAGGTCCTGCTGGTCGGCGGCTCCACGCGTATCCCCGCCGTTCAGGAAGCGGTCAAGCGCATCACCGGCAAAGACCCGTTCAAGGGCATCAACCCCGACGAGTGCGTCGCGGTCGGCGCGGCGGTCCAGGGCGGCGTTCTGGGCGGCGACGTGGAGGGCATCCTGCTTCTGGACGTCACCCCGCTGTCCCTGGGCATCGAGACTCTGGGCGGCGTGTTCACCAAGCTCATCGAGCGCAACACGACAATCCCCACAAAGAAGAGCCAGGTCTTCTCCACCGCCGCCGACAACCAGACCTCCGTCGAGGTCCACGTGCTGCAGGGCGAGCGCGAGATGGCGCAGTATAACAAGACCCTGGGCCGCTTCCATCTGGACGGCATCGCCCCGGCCCGCCGCGGCGTGCCGCAGATCGAGGTCACCTTCGATATCGACGCCAACGGCATCGTAAACGTCTCCGCCAAGGACCTGGGCACCGGCAAGGAGCAGCACATCGCCATCACCTCCTCCACAAACCTTTCCAAGGACGACATCAGCAAGGCCGTTCAGGAAGCGGAGCAGTACGCCAAGGAGGACGCCGCGCGCAAGGACGAGATCGACACCAGGAACCATGCCGACCAGATGGTCTACCAGAGCGAGAAGACGCTCAACGACATGGGCGACAAGGTCGACGCCGCCGACAAAAAGACCATTGAGGACGCCATCGCCAAGGTCAAAACAGCGCTCTCCGGCACCGACGGCGACGCCATCAAGAGCGCCACGGAAGAGCTCCAGAAGGCCTTTTACGCCGTCAGCGAAAAGCTGTACGCGGGCGCGAACCCGCAGCAGCCCGGCGGCGCCCCCGGCCCAGACGGCGGCACGGACGGCGGTACGGACGGCGGCAGCGCCCCCGGCGGCGGCCAGTATTACGACGCCGATTATGAAGTTGTCGACGACGATAAGAAATAAAATACTTCTTAACCCTGCCACTCAATATAACGAAGAATCTCCTCATGCTTTGACGGAGATTCTTCGTCGTGATAAGGCGGCAGGCATCAATGAGAGGCAGGCTTGATTCATGGCAGACAAACGTGACTACTACGAGGTATTGGGGCTCCACACGGGCGCTTCCGACGACGAGATCAAAAAGGCGTTCCGGCAGCTGGCAAAGAAATATCATCCGGACGTCAACCCCGGGAACAAAGACGCGGAGGCACACTTCAAAGAGGTCAACGAGGCGTACGAGGTCCTCTCCGACAGTGACAAGCGGTCGAAATACGATCAGTTCGGGCACGCCGGCGTCGACCCGAATTTCGGCGCGGGCGGCGGCTTCGGCGGCTTTGGAGGCTTCGGCGGGATGGACTTCGACCTCGGCGATATCTTTGGCTCCATCTTCGGCTCCGGCAGCTCCTCATCGCGCAACAGGAACGCGCCGCGCAAGGGAGAACGGGTCCAGACGGAGGTCACGATATCCTTTGAAGAGGCTGCTTTCGGCGCCGACAAGGAAGTGTCCGTCTCCCGCATCGAGACGTGCGACACCTGCCACGGCTCCGGCTGCAAGGAGGGCACCACGGCGGAGCGGTGCCCCCACTGTAACGGCACCGGCACCGTGACGACGCAGAACCGCACACCCTTCGGCATCATGCAAAGCACATCCGAATGCCCCAAATGTGAGGGCCGCGGCAAGATCATACATCAGCCCTGCCAGAAATGCCGGGGCGCCGGCCTGGTCCGCCGGAACAAGACCATCAAGGTCAGCGTGCCCGCCGGCATCGACGACGGGCAGACCATATCGCTCCGCGGCCAGGGCAGCGCCGGCTTAAACGGCGGTGAGCCCGGCGACCTCTACGTGACGGTGAACGTCACCCGCCACCAGCTCTTCACCCGGGAGGGCAACGCCGTATTGTACGACATGCCCATTTCCATCGTCCAGGCCGCCCTGGGCGCCGAGGTGGAGGTCCCCACGCTGGACGGCAAGGTCAAATACAACATCCCGGAGGGCACCCAGTCCGGCACCGTCTTCCGGCTCCGGGGCAAGGGCATCACGAATCTCCGGGGCGGCGGCCGCGGCGACCAGTACGTCACCGTCCGCGTGGGTATCCCCACGGGGCTCACCAATGAGCAGAAGGACCTTTTGCGCAAGTTCGCCGACGCCCTTGGCGACGGCGGCTCCGGCGTCAAGAAGAAAAAGAAACTCCTGTAATGACAAGCCGTGGCCGGATCACTCCGGCCGCGATTTTTATTCAGCTCTTGTCAAAATCCCTGGAATAGATGATTTTCCCGGTGCTCGATTTACAGTCGATTTTCGTCAGGGAATCCACGGAGTTGATCTTGATGTCGATGAAGCCCCGCTGGTCCGTGTCCAGATATATGACCTTGATATCCGCCTTCGGATAATAAAGCACGATATTCCTGATATGCTCGTCATTGACGCGGCCCGCCGTTATATGCAGCTTCATATTCTCCACGCCGGGATATGTACCGATAAACTGCGTGATGGCCACGGGCGCCTCCCCGTCGTTAGGATAGTCCTCAAAATAGTACAGCTTCCACCGGTCGCCCTCCTGCTCCGCCACCGTAAAGCCATAGTACGCCGCGCCGTCGTTATCGTATGAAAACGCCAGATAGCCGATATCGTCGGCGTTCTTATAGTCCTCGTAAGTGATGTTCTCCGCTTTGTCATACCTCTCGCCGATACAGTCCTCTGTCAGCTGTTGGACCGAGGAGGCCGACGGCATATCCTCCTCGTTGACCGTGGCCGCGTAGTCCGTGCCGCCCGACGGCGTACTGTCGCTTTTGCCGCGTTCGCCGCAGCCCGCCGTCAGCAGCAGGAGCAGGCACATGGTCAGGAGCAGATGAGGTCTTTTAGGCATACCCTATTCTCCTTACATTATTGTTATTTATATTAAGGACAACCGAGCCCGCGATTTGGGACAAAAATTTTTAATTTTTGTATAATATGTACAATTTCATCCCACCCGCTCCCCGCTCCGAAGCGCCGTCCGGATACCGCCCGGCGCCGGTGCACCTCTAAATTCTTCTGTACTTTTCCCCCTTTTCTTGCTATCATAGTAAGATGAAATTTGGATAGAAAATATACTGGAGACGGTTTGCTGCGGAGGTATCTGCTTTGTACTATTCATATCTGACAATCGTATTTCCGGTTGTCACCGCGTTCTGCCTGCTTATGTTTTTCTGGTATTACCGCAAGGCCTCGCTGCCCCTTAAGGGCACGACGGAGTGGATCGACAGAATCGTGAACAGGCCGCGGTTCACCTTTACCTGCCGCCGCCACCCGATGGCGCGGAAGGATATCCTGCCGGTGACTGTCATCACCGTCGTCTACGCCGCCGTGGCCTTCGTCGGGCTCGGCGATTTTACGAACCCCCAGAGCTTTCATCGTTTCACCAGCGATGAAAACGCCGTCGTCATCACGCTGGACGAGCCCACGGACGTGGGCAGGCTCATGTACTATACGGGGCTGTGGATCGGCAGCTACACGCTGGAGTTTTCCGAGGATGGGACAAGCTGGCAGGAGCAGTACCCCGCGGGCGACCATGAGTCCGCCATGAACCAGCCGCATTCCGACCTTTTCAAGTGGCTGTACGCGGATCTGAACCAGGACAATTCCCCGACGAAATATATCCGCATCACCGCCGCCGCCACGCCGTTGGAGCTCGGCGAACTGGCCATCTACGACAACGCCGGAAACATCCTCCCCGCAAGCCGCATCTCCTGCGACGGCGCCAAAGAGCTCTTCGACGAGCAGAGCATCGTCCCGAAAGCGCCCAGCTACATGAACAGCATGTACTTCGACGAGATTTATCACGGGCGCACGGCGTACGAGTATATCCACACCATCGCGCCCTATGAGACGACGCATCCCCCGCTTGGCAAGCTGATCATCACCATCGGCATCGACCTTTTCGGGATGGTGCCCTTCGGCTGGCGCTTCATGGGCACGCTGTTCGGCGTGGCCATGCTCCCCATCCTCTATGTATTTCTCAAAAACATGTTCGGCAAAACCGTCATCGCCGCCTGCGGCACGACGCTTTTCGCCGCCGAGTTCATGCATTACGTCCAGACGCGCATCGCCACCATCGACACCTACGGCGTCTTTTTCATCCTGCTCTCCTATTTCTTCATGTACCGCTATATCACGCAGGACCCGGAGCTGCCGTTTAAAAAGACGCTCCCGCCCCTTATCCTGTCCGGGCTCTTTTTCGGCATCGGCTGCGCTTCCAAATGGATCGTCATTTACGCGGGCGCCGGGCTCCTGGCGCTGTATGTCATCCATCTGGTCCTGCACGCCGGCTATTATAAAAGGAACGAGCTCCCCGGCCACTCCCGCTTTCTGGTCAAAACGCTGCTGACATCCTTCCTGTTTTACGTTCTGATCCCCGTCATTATCTACTGCCTGAGTTATATCCAGAACGGCCGCGCCGCGGGGATGACCGTATCGGGCGGCATGCTCTGGGACCCGAAATATTACAACCTGATCTGGGAAAACCAGAAGTTCATGTTCCATTACCACGCCACGCTGGTGGCCACCCACGCCTATTCCTCCACCTGGTGGCAGTGGATTGTGGACGCGCGGCCCATCCTGTATTACAGGGACACCTCGATGGGCGAGGGCCTCAAATCCTCCTTCGCCTCCTTCGGCAACCCGATCGTCTGGTGGGGTGGCTTCCTGGCCGTCATCGCCATGGTGTTCCGGGTGGTAAAGCACAGGGACGGCAAGGCGCTGTTCATCCTGATCGGCTATTTCGTGCAGCTGGCCCCCTGGATTCTGATCACGCGCGTCGTCTTCATTTATCACTACTTCCCGTGCGTTTTGTTTATGGTATTCGCGCTCGCGCATGTGCTCAACACCATCTGGGAGCGGGCCCAGGGGCGGTACAAGCTGGCCGTCTACGGCTTTACGGGCGCCGCCGTCTTCCTCTTCATCGCCTTTTACCCGGTACTTTCCGGCGCCACGGTGCCGGAAAACTATACGCAGTACATCCTGCGCTGGGTTCCGCCCATGTGGCCGTTTTAACCGCGCCGCGCAACTACTTTAATATTGTATTTAACTTTGGAGGTTTCATTATGATTGCACTCGGATGCGACCACGGCGGCTTTGCCATGATGCAGGACGTCATCAAATATCTGGACGAGCAGGGGCTGCCCTACAAGAATTTCGGCACGTTTACGGCCGACAGCTGCGATTACCCCGTCATCGCGGAGGCCGTCTCCCGCGCCGTCACCGGGGGCGAATGCGACAAGGGCGTGCTCATCTGCGGCACGGGGATCGGCATGTCCATCGCGGCCAACAAGTTTTCCGGCATCCGCGCCGCCCTCTGCGGCGACTCCTATTCCGCCGAAATGACGCGCCGCCATAACGACGCCAACATTCTCGTGCTTGGCGCCCGTGTCATCGGCCTCGGCTTGGCCCTGAAAATACTGGAGATATTCCTCGCCACGCCCTTTGAAGGCGGCCGCCACGCCCGGCGCATCGCGCTGGTCAGCGACCTCGAAAAATGCAAGTAAGCGGAAAGGCTCCGAATGAAACGTAATTATCCCCGGACGTACAGGAGCCGCCGCCCCCTGAAAATCATCCTGACGGCTCTCGTCACCCTCCTTATCGCCGCCATCATCCTGACGCTGTCGCTGTTTTTCGGCCTCAGGCAATATATCGTTTATGATCCGGGCGGCACCCTGCATCTCGAAATTCCGTGGCTGCAGGACGACAGCGGCGAATAAAATTCAGTTACATTTTTGTTTCCAAATGAATACAATTCTGAATACAATTTTTATCCCGCCTGCGACGGCGGCGGACAGCAATCCGCCGCCGTTGTTCTTTCGTCAACGTTCCGTTTTCCATCTCACGTTCTCGTCATAATTGTCATTTTTTGGCGCTTATTTTTCGTTTTTTATCATTTTTTGCCATCGATAAATGAGGATTGGAGGATGCTGTCCATGCCATAAACCGGTCATTTTTTTAGACACATTGAACAAAACCGATACCTTATATGTCGGCCAATGCGCATATCTCTGGGGCATTTTTGCCAAACTTTAGTAAAACGACTTTATTTATGTTTCTTTTTGTAATCAATCGCACTATAATAACTCGAAGAAAGAGAGAGAATTGTAACTTTTCGTTACTTTTCGCGGGTAAGTAAGATGTCTGTCAAAATCCTCCATGCCGCTGATTTCCATCTTGATTCCCCTTTCGAAGCGCTGAGCCCGGAGATGGCTGCCGTCAGGCGCCGTGAACAGCGCGGCCTCCTGGACCGGATCGCCGGTCTGTGCGAGGACGAGCATGTTCAGCTCGTGCTCCTCTCCGGAGACCTTCTGGACAGCGCCGCGTCCTACTACGAGACGCAGGAAATCCTCGCCAGCGCATTTTCCAAAATCAGCGCCGAGATTTTCATTTCTCCCGGCAACCACGACTACTACTGTCCGAAGTCGCCGTACGCTTATGTAAAGTTCCCGCAGAACGTCCATATCTTCACGTCGCCGCTTATCAGCTGCTTCAATCTGCCGCAGCTGGGCTGCCGCGTCTGGGGCGCGGGCTTCAACGATCAATACAGCCGGCCGCTTTTAAACGGTTTTTCCGTGCCGGACGGCAGCATGCTGGACATCATGGTCCTCCACGGCGATACCGCCGGCGACGCCTACAATCCCATTCGGGAAGCGGAAATCGCCAAAAGCGGCCTTGACTACCTGGCCCTGGGCCATATCCATACGTTCAGCGGCTTCAAGCAGGCCGGGAAAACGGTTTACGCCTACCCCGGCTGCCCTGAGGGCCGCGGCTTCGACGAAACGGGCGACAAGGGCGTCATCCTCGGCACCGTTTCAAAAACGGGCTGCGACCTCGGCTTCATCCCAACCGCCGGCAGGATTTATAAGATACTCACCGTCGACCTGACCGGCGCCCACGATCCGGCCGCCGCCGTTTCGGCCGCCCTCCCTCAAAGCACGGAGCGGGACCTCGCGCGTCTCATCCTCACCGGAGAGTTCGGCGGCACGCTCGACCTCAAGGCCATCAGGGATGCGTTTTCCGGCCGGTTTTTCCATCTGGCCGTTCAGGACAGGACAACGCCGCCCAGAGACATCTGGCAGGGCATCGGCGACGATACGCTCCGCGGCATCTTTCTCCGCAATATGAAGGAGAAATACGACAGCGCTGGCGAGGCCGCCAAAAGCACCGTCCTTCTCGCCGTCCGTTACGGCCTCGCGGCCCTCGTGAACGCGGAGGAGTACGGCGCATGATCATTAAACGCTTATCCGCCTCCTTCGGGAAGCTGTCCAATGAAACGCTTCTTTTAACCCCCGGCCTGAACGTCATCGAAGCGCCGAACGAATGCGGCAAATCCACCTGGTGTGCTTTTATCCGCGCCATGTTTTACGGCATCCGCACCTCCGACCGGGACAAGCAGGGGTATCTTTCCGATAAAACCCGTTACCGTCCCTGGAGCGGCGCGGCCATGGCGGGCTCCATGGATATCGAGGCCGGCGGCGCCGGTATCACCATTGAGCGCGTCTCCAGCGGCAGGCTCCCCATGAAGGACTTTTCCGCCGTTTACACCGGCACGGGCACCCCGGTCGGGGGGCTTTTCCCGGATACCGCCGGCGAGACGCTTTTCGGCGTCAGCGAAGCCGTTTTCGAGCGCAGCGCCTTCATCTCCCAGTCGGGCATCAAGATCGGCCAGACGCCGGAGCTGGAAAAGCGCATTTCCGCCCTCGTCTCCACAGGCGACGAGACCGCATCCCTATCGGAAGCGGACGAGCGGCTGCGCCTCTGGCTCAGAAAGCGGCGCTACAACAAGTCCGGCACCATCCCTGTCCTTGAGGAAAAGCTGGCCGCCGCCGTAAAAAGGCTTGCGGCAATCGCCGCGGCCCATGACGACACCGCGGATATGCGCCTGGAGGCGGAGCGGCTCAAAAAGCTGGAGGCCGGATTTGCCGCCGAGCTCAAGGCCTATGACGATTACGAGGCACGGCTTGCCGGCCGGCGCGCCCTGGAAAAGCTTGAAAATGCAAAAGTTGGCTATAATACCGTCTATGCGGTGCTGACAAAGAACGGCCCCGCCCCGACGGAGAGCGACATTGCCGCCATCCGCGGCGACCTGAAGGCGCTGGATTCGCTGCAAAATATGATGCGCGGCGAGCAGGCGCGCCTTCAAGAGGCCAGGGCGCAGTACTTAAAGCTTCAGGGCGAAAAAGAAGCGTCCCCCTTTTCCGGGACGGACGCCGCCGAAGCGGCTGCCCGGGCCGAGGCGCTGGACCGAAAGGCCGGCCGCCTCTCACTCCGGAGCCCTCTGTCGGTTTCGCTCCTTCTTCTCACGATTATCTCTGCCGCGGTGGCGGCGCTCCTGCCCAGCGCGCGATTGATCGCAGCGGGCGCGGCGCTCGTCCTTCTCGCCGGCTTGCTCATACGCCTATGCCTGTCCGCAGGCGCCCGGAAAAAGCTTTCGCGGTACCTGTCCGGCTTCGGCGCCGGCTCTCTGGCCGGCCTCAAAAGGCTCTGCGGCGACGACGCCCGCCTGTCCGAAAGCCTGGCGCTTTCCGAAGGCGACGTCAAGGCCTCGGAAAAATCCGCGGCCGCCGCCGCGTCTGCCTGTGACGGTCTGCTGCAGACTCTCCGGGCACGGCTCCGGCAGCTGTCGCTGAGCGAGGACCTGGAGCAGCTCGGCGCCGCCCTCGACAGGATCGAGGCGCTGCACGCGCAGCTTTCCGGCGCCAAATCCGAGCTGGCCGCCGCCGAGAGCTTTCTCAAAACCGTTGAGGAGTCCGGCACAGGCAACACCGGAGAAGCGCCCGCGCAGGCGCCGGCCAGAAGCCGTCAGGCGATCCTGGCGGACCTTACCGCCGTATCCGGCCGACTGGAAGCTCTGTCCGGCCGGTACAACATGGCGCTGGGCGAGATTGGGGCCATGGGCGACCCCGCCCTGCTGGGCACCGAAAAGACTCTGGCCGCATCGGAGCTGGCCGCCCAGCAGACGCAGTACGAGGCCCTGACGATGGCGCTGGACGCGCTCAGGGACGCCAGCACCGAGCTGCAAACGCGCTTCTCTCCGCTCCTGGCCGACACGGCCGGCAGGATCATCCGGCGGCTGACGGGCGGGCGGTACGAAAAGCTCACCTTTGACAAGGCGCTGGACGCCCTGGCCAAAACGGCGGACGAAACGGTGAGCCGGAACGTCCTGGCGCTTTCCGCCGGGACGGCCGACCAGATTTACCTGGCTCTCCGCCTGGGCATCGTCGAGCTGCTTTTAACGGGCGGCGAGCCATGTCCGCTGATTCTGGACGACGCGCTGTCAAACTTTGACGACGGCCGCGCGCGCCTGGCCCTGGACTATCTCAGGGAGCTTGCGCAGGAGCGGCAGCTCCTCCTCTTTACCTGCCACGGCCGGGAAGCCGCGTACCTGGGCGGCACCGGCGCCAACATCCTGAAGCTCGGCTGAAAAAACTCATGGACGATACTTACGGTGATCAACAACGTGTCAAAACGTTTTGATATAAAAAAGGCATAACCGGGACCTCGGGCACGCCCGAAATTTAAAATCCCGTATGCATATATTAAAACTCAGCGCCTGCGGCCCATTCGCCCGACGGCGCGGGTGCCGGAAATCTCCGCGCATCTCGGAGGCTTCCGGTATCACACGAAAGGAAAGTATAGTTTCATGAAAAAGCGTTTACTCCTGTCAGGACTTGTCCTGCTGATGCTGGCGGCGATCACCCCGCTGGTGTTGGCGGCCGACATCGATTCTGGCACCCCGCCGACACGCGTCTCAGTTACGATCGACGGGCGGGTTGCAGAGTTTCACGTTTCACCGATAGTTATCAACTCTGCGACGTACGTATCCATTCGCGATTTCTCAATGGCCATGGGTGCCGCCAACGTCTCCTGGGACAGCGGCACCGCCACAGTGACCGCCCCCAACCTTTCTCTGACGGCCGCCGTCGGAAGCACTTATCTGGTGGCAAACGGGAGATACCTGTTCATCCCGGACAGCTGCCTTCTGGTAGACGGCAGCGTCATGGCGCCGGTCCGTGCTATCGCCAAGGCGTTTGACGCCGCGGTCGGCTGGGACGGCTTTACAAAAACCGTCAGCGTCACAAAGGGTTCCGGAGCGATTACGCCGGGCAGCGTCTTTTATGATAAAACCGACCTTTACTGGATGTCCCGCATCATTTACGCGGAAGCGCGCGGCGAGAGCCTCACCGGTAAAATTGCCGTGGGCGGCGTTATCATGAACAGACTGCGGTCCCCCCTCTTCCCGAAAACAGTCCGTGATGTCATCTTTGATAAGCAATACGGCATTCAGTTCACGCCGGCATATTCCGGCGCCATCTACAACACCCCCAGCGAAGAATGCATCATAGCGGCCAAAATAGCTCTTGACGGCGGGAACACCGCGGGCGGCGCCCTTTACTTCGCGGCGACGAAAAACTGCTGGGCCGCCAAGACCAGACCTTATGCGGCGACGATCGGAAATCATTATTTTTACGCATAAGCGCATGAGACAGAAAAATACGGGATAAAGCCGAACAGATAAGCTGACCATAAAAAAACTCTCCGCGGTCACAGCCCTTCCGGAACGCTACGGCAATGCGTTCCGGGGCTGACGCGGAGAGTTTTTCTTTTTGCGTTATGTCCGCCGTCTTGTCACGACGACAGGTCGGCACCCGATGCCGCCTGAACCGGCGCCGCGGCGGTGCTCTGCGACCTTTCGACAGACAGGCCGTAGGAGTAAAACAACACCAGCAGCAGGCACAGGATAAAAGTAATAATGTAAAACCGTTTCGTTGTGCTAACCTCCTACATTACAGTTATTTCTATTGTTGACAGAGATAACAGGCCTTAACCGATATATACCACAAAGTCCTACAATTTTCCACACCTCTTTGTAATAATTCGATCCTTTTTGCGAAAAATGTCGAATTTTGTAAAATATCAATAAAAACGGCCCGCCGAATTTTATCCGATCGTCACCTTGATGGAGATGAAATTGATCGCCGCGTGCAGGAGGATGGGCGCCCAGATGCTGCCGCTGCGCTCGTAACACCAGCAAAGGGCGATCGCGGCCGGGATGTACTGCAAAAGATACAGCAGCAGCATCCAGTCAAAGCCGCCCAAAAAATACTGCCAGAGGTGATAGACGGAGAACAGCGCCACCGAGACGACGTACGCCAGGAGCCGGCTCTTGCTCCTCAGCGTCCCGAACAGCGCCCCGCGGAACAGCGTCTCCTCCACGATCGGGACGAGCAGCACCGCCACGACGATGATGACGTTGGGGTCCAGCTTCGTCTGGTTGATGATTTCCTGGGAGTTCGGATTCACCACGTTTTTCAGGAGGAAAGACAGGAGGAAAAATACGGCGCTCACCGCCACGTAATTGAAAAGATACCCCAGCACCACGGACTGCAGCGCGCGCAACGGATTATCCAAAAGGTCCGAAAACGAGGTCCTCAGAAACCGGAACATGAAAATAAGCACGAAAACGAAGCCGATGATGTAGTAAACGAGATTCAGGTCCGGCCCCGTCATCACCACATTCATATGCCGCAGCACATTCGTATAAAAATATGTCAGGAGCCACGGCAGCGCGAAGATATGTACGCCAAGGTACAAAAGGCCCGCGATTCTCTCGGAGCTTGCCATCGGGCATTTAAACTGCGTTTTCACCAGATCATCCTTTTTGTTATGTTTGCCGTTGCAAATGCCCCGCGCCGATGGGCCCAGTCAGCGGTTCTATATTTTTTTCTTCAGCTCGAAGAGGAGATTGAGCGCCTCCAGGGGCGTCAGCGTGTTCAGGTCGGTCTTTTTCAGCGTCTCGGCAATCTCGCTGCCGCCGAGATCGAGGAGCGTCATCTGCCCGTCGCCGGGTTCCGGCTTCTTTGAGGGCGCCGACGCCGGCTTTCTGTCCGATTCCAGCGCGGCCAGAACGGCTTTCGCCCGCTTAATGACGCTGTCCGGGATGCCTGCCAGGCCCGCGACCTCGATGCCGTAGCTGTCGTCGGCCCCGCCGGGGACGATCTTTCGGAGAAAGATAATGTCGCCGCCGCGCTTTTTGGCCGAGATGCTGTAATTTTTAACGCCGCCGGTCTCCTTTTCGATGGCCGTGAGCTCATGGTAATGGGTGGAAAACAGCGCCTTGGCCCCCAGCTTCCGCCTGTCGGTGCAGTATTCCAGAACGGCCCGGGCCACCGCCATCCCGTCGTAGGTGGACGTGCCGCGCCCGATCTCGTCCAGGATCAAAAGGCTCCTGGACGTGGCGCTTTTGAGTATCTCCGCCACCTCCGTCATCTCCACCATAAAGGTGGATTTGCCGGCGGAGAGATCGTCCGAGGCGCCGATGCGCGTGAACACCCGGTCGACGACGCCGATCCTGGCCGAGCGCGCCGGGACGAAGGAGCCCATCTGTGCCATGAGGACGATGAGCGCCGTCTGGCGCATGTAGGTGGATTTGCCGGCCATGTTGGGCCCTGTGATGATGAGCGTCCTGGCGCCGTCCATGTCCATAAACGTGTCGTTGGGCACAAAGAGCGACTCCGTCTGCATCTTCTCCACCACGGGGTGGCGCCCGTCCCGGATGTCGATGACGCCGGACATGTCCACCTCCGGCATGCAGTAATTGTTTTTCGCCGCCGTCTCCGCCAGGGAGCACAGCGCGTCAAAGGACGCCACGCTGTATGATGTGGCCTGGATGCGCCCCACCTCCGAGGCGATGCGCTCCCGGAGGTCCGCAAAAATCTCGTATTCCAGGGCGGCCACCCGGTCCTTCGCCGTTAAAAGCGTCGTCTCCAGCTCCTTGAGCTCCTGGGTGATGAACCGCTCGCAGTTGGAGAGCGTCTGCTTGCGGATATAGTCCCCCGGCACATTGTCGGACAGCGCCCTCGGTATCTCGATATAATAGCCGAAAACCTTGTTGTAGCCGACCTTCAGCTTCTTGCCGGTCCGCTCCCGCTCCTTTGTCTCGATGGCCGCCATGGCGCCGGTGGAATCCTTTAAAAGGCCGCGCAGGTAGTCGACCTCCTCGCTGACGCCCTGGCGGATAAAACCGCCCTCCCGGACGGAAAAGGGCGGGTCGTCCTCGATGGTTTTTGCGATGAGTGCGCCGATGTCCTGGAGATCGTCGATCTTCTTCAGCTCCGCCATGAGGCCGGATTTCATGGGCGCCAGCAGCGCCAGTATCTTTGGCAGCTGGACGATGGAGTACTGCAGCGCCTTCAGGTCGCGGCCGCCCGCGGTGCCGTAGACAATCTTGCCGATCAGGCGCTCCATGTCGCCCACATTGCGCAGCGTCAGCATCAGCTCCGAGCGGAGCACCGTTTCGGAGAAAAGCTCCTCCACCGCCGCCAGCCTCCGGCCCACCTCCACCGTGGAAACCAGCGGCCGCAGCACCCAGGAGCGCAGAAGCCGCCGCCCCATGGGCGTTTTCGTCTTGTCCAGCACCCACAGCAGGCTCCCCTTCTTCTCCAGGGTCCGCGACGACGAGACCAGCTCCAGGCTGCGGAGCGTCTGGATGTCCAGCTCCATGAACTTTCCGCCGGAATTGATGCGCAGGTTGCTCAGATGCGACAAATCCGTCTTCTGGGTGTCCGCCATGTAGGACAGCAGCGCGCCGACGGCGCACACCGCGGCCGGGCTCCCGCCGATGCCCGCCTCGTCCGCGCTCGTGACGCCGAACTGCCCGGCGATGCGCGATAAGGACTGCGCCGGGTCGAAGCGGCCGTCGTCCTGCTGCCATAGGCAGCCCAGCTTGTCGCTTAAAAGATGGTGCAGCTCGCCGTTTTCATACGCCCCCGCGTTCAGCACGGCCTCTGCCGGGGAGAACGCCGCGACCTCGTTCAGCAGATGTCCCACGTCCGCCCCGGAAAAATAGGAGACGCTGATCTCCCCCGTCGACAGATCGGCAAAGCAGGCGGCATTATCGAGGGCGCCCACATATAATGCGCATAGATAATTCGATTTGCCCTCGTCGAGCATGGACGACTCGATGAGCGTGCCCGGCGTGACGATGCGCACGATGTCCCGGTCCACAAGGCCCTTGGCGGTGGCCGGGTCCTCCAGCTGCTCGCAGATGGCGATCTTGTAGCCCTTGGCGATCAGCCTGCCGATATAGCCCTCGGCCGAATGATATGGGACGCCGCACATGGGGATTTTTTCGTCCGGGTCCTCAGCACGCCGGTCCCGGGAGGTGAGCGTCAGGTCCAGCTCCTTTGACGCAGTCAGCGCGTCGTCGCCGAACATTTCGTAGAAATCGCCGAGACGGAAAAAGAGGATACAGTCTGTATTGCGTTCCTTGATGCTGAAATACTGCCGCATCATGGGTGTTACTTCGGGCATATTCTTTCGTTCCTCCGACCGTCATTTTTTGTTATATTTTAGTATATCAGAAACGGCGGGCCCGTTCAATACGCCCCGGACGATATATTCACGGCGCCGCAAGCCGGACAGCACGGTAAATTTGCCGATTTATCTATTGAGAAACGTGTCAGTTTTTGATATAGTAAAAAGATATTAGTGGATATGTCGCGCGGGAAACGGGGATCGCGCGTGTTTTCGGAGACTGATTATTTATGAAATTCGTCGATTGGGTCGTCAAAGGATATGACAGGGCTGCCGCCGTCAAGTTGAGCCGGAGCGGGATTAATCCGCTTGTTTCGGTTTTTCTTGCCGCGCGCGGCATGACGACGGTGGACGCCGCCCGGGAATTCCTCCGTGAAGACCTGAGCCTGATCGCCGACCCGTTCCTCCTCAAGGATATGGACGCCGCCGTCGAGCGCATACGGGCGGCGATAAGAAACGGCGAGCGCATCGCCGTTTACGGCGATTACGACGTGGACGGTATGACGGCCAGCTGCCTGCTGGCCTGTTATTTCCGGGCGCAGGGCGCCGATTTTGAGATATACATACCAGGCCGGATGGATGAGGGCTACGGCGTCAACAATTGCGCCCTGGAAGCGCTCGCCGCCCGGGGCGTCTCGCTGGTCGTGACAGTGGACTGCGGGATCACCGCCCTGGAGGAAGCGCTCTACGCCAAAGAGCTCGGCATCGACCTTATCATCACGGACCATCACGAGTGCAAGGAGACCCTGCCGGACGCCCTGGCCGTTGTGGACCCCAAGCGGCGGGACTGTCCGTACCCCAACAAATCCCTGGCCGGCGTCGGCGTCGCTTTCAAGCTGGTCTGCGCCCTGGAGCGCGGCCGGGATATTGAGAGCCTGCTGCTGCAGTACGGGGATTTTGTCGCCATCGGCACGATTGCGGACGTGATGTCGGTCGTGGGCGAAAACAGGATTCTCATCCGGCGCGGGCTGCACGCGCTGAACAAGAAAAGCCGCCCCGGCCTGCGCCGCCTCATGCGCGAGACCTGCGTGGAGCGGCGGGATATCACCACGCCGACCATCGGCTTTGTGCTGGCCCCGCGCTTAAACGCGGCCGGCCGGATGGGCCGCACCTCCCTCACCGTGGACCTTTTGCTGACGGAGAGCGAGGAGGAGGCCGAGCAGCTCACCTTAGAGCTCTGCAGCCTGAACAACGAGCGGCGGGAGCTGGAGTCCGGCATTTTTGAGGAGGCGTACACGGCGCTGCTGGAAAAGCCGCCGAAGGGCCCCGTCGTCCTGGAGAGCCGCGGCTGGTATCAGGGCGTTATGGGCATCGTCGCCGCGCGTATCGCCGAGCAGTTTCTGTTCCCCGCCGTCATGATCAGCGTGGGCGACGACGGCGTCGGGCGCGGCTCCTGCCGGAGCTTTGGCTCTTTCAAGATGTACTCCGCCCTGGAAAAGTGCAGCGACCTTCTGGAAAATTTCGGCGGGCACGAGATGGCCGCCGGGCTGACGATCACCGAGGACAAAATCGGCCAGTTCCGCGAACGGATTTTCTCGTATTACCACGAGACGATTAAAATCCCCGCCGTGCCGACGCTGCGGCTGGATTTCGAGGTCATCAAGCCGGAGCTTTTAACGCTGGAAAACGTCACGGCGCTGGAGCGGATCGAACCGTTCGGCAACAGCTTTCTGCCGCCGTTCCTTTGCATGCGGGGCGCCGTTTTGAATAACGTCATCCCCGTGGGCGGGGGAAAGCACACGAAACTGCGCATACTAAAGGCCGGCAAAAGCTTTGACTGCATCTGTTTCGGGCGCTGCGCCGAGGACCTGGGCGCGAGCGAGGGCGACGTCGTGGACGTGGCTTTTGAGCCTCAGGTCAATGAATATCGCGGCTGGCGGAACGTCCAGCTGCATATCATTGATATACGCGCACATTCGGAGTCGTTTTAAATGGAAGAGCTCATGAAGAAATACGCCCATTTTGAGGCGGTCATCAAGGAAAACAATCCCACTGCGGACCTGTCCCGGATTCGGACCGCCTTTGATTTTGCGGCCAACGCCCACGAAAATCAGCGCCGCAAGGACGGGTCCTTGTATGTGACGCACCCGCTGGCCTCCGCCGAGATCATCGCCGAGATGGGCCTGGACGAGGAGGCCATCATCGCCGCGCTCCTGCACGACGTGATCGAGGACACGGGCGTCACCCACGAGGAGATCGCCAAGCGCTTCGGCAGCAATGTGGCCGACATCGTCGAGGGCGTCACGAAGCTGTCCAGGGTCATGTACACCAGCAAGGAAGAGGAGCAGATGGAAAATCTGCGGAAAATGCTGCTGGCGATGGCCAAGGACATCCGCGTCATCCTCATCAAGATGGCCGACAGGCTGCACAACATGCGCACGATGGAATACCAGACGCCGCGGAAGCAGTCGGAAAAAGCGCTGGAGACGATGGAAATCTACGCGCCGCTGGCGCACCGCCTCGGCATGCAGAAGATCAAATGGGAGCTGGAGGACCTGTCCATCTACTATCTCGACCCCATCGGGTACGCCGAGATCGAGGACGGGCTCAAAAAAATCCTGAGCTCCAACGACACCTTTATCGACACCATCCAGAACAAAATTTCCGAGCGCCTGCACGACAACGGCATCAACTGCGACGTCTACGGGCGCGTCAAGCATATCTACAGCATTTACAGGAAGATGTACAGCCAAAACAAAACGCTCTCCGAGGTTTTGGACCTGTACGCCTTCCGCGTGATCGTCAACGACATCGCCGACTGCTATAACGTCCTGGGCTACATCCACGAGATGTTCCGGCCTATCCCCGGCCATTTCAAGGACTACATCGGCACCCCGAAGCCGAACATGTACCAGAGCCTCCACACCACCGTTATCGGCACGGAGGGCATCCCCTTCGAGGTGCAGATCCGCACCTGGGAGATGCACCACACGGCGGAATACGGCATCGCCGCCCACTGGAAGTACAAGGAGGGCATCAGCGGCAAGTTCGCCGACGAGGAGAAATTCGCCTGGGTCCGCCGCCTCCTCGAGTCCCAGCAGGACAGCGACGCCCAGGACTTCTTTCAGGACCTGAAGATCGACATGTTCTCCGACGAGGTTTTCGTCTTCACGCCCCGGGGCGACGTCATCAATCTGCCCGCCGGGGCCACGCCCATCGACTTTGCGTACAACATCCATTCCGCCGTGGGCAACAGGATGACGGGCGCCATCGTCAACGGCCGCATCGTCCCCTTTAACCACGAGCTCCAGAACGGCGATATCGTCGAGGTGCTGACCTCCAACTCCTCCAAGGGCCCCAGCCGCGACTGGCTGAACATCGTCAAAAGCCCGGAGGCCCGCAACAAGATCCGCCAGTGGTTCAAGAAGGAAAAGCGTGAGGAAAATATCACGGCGGGCAAGCTCGCCTTTGAGGCCGAGCTCCGGCGCGTCCTGCTGTCCATGTCGGACCTTACCCGCGAGGACATCCTGCCCCGCCTCCTCAAAAGGCTCGCCTTTCCGACGCTGGAGGAGCTTTACGCCGCCATCGGCTACGGCGGCATGTCGGCCCAGAAGGCCGTCAACCGCATCCGCGACGAGCTCCGGACGATCGACCGGGTCAAAAAGACCGAGGTCACTCCCTTTGAGGTACGGCCGGATAAAAAGCTCAAGCCCATCCACGGCATCCTTGTGGAGGGCGTGGACAACGTTCTCATCAAATTTGCCCGCTGCTGCACGCCGGTGCCCGGCGACGAGTCCATCGGCTTTATCACACGGGGCTTCGGCGTATCCGTTCACCGGCAGGACTGTAAAAACTACCTTAAATCGGCCGAAAACCCCGAGGAGGCCGGCCGCTGGGTCCGCGTGGCCTGGGCCAACACCGACGACGACATCTACTCCACGGCGCTGTTCATCACCGCCCGGGAACGCAGCGGCATCGTGGTGGACGTGGCGACCATCCTCAACGGCCTGAAAATCAAGATGACCTCCATGTCCGCCAAGGACCAGGGCGACACCACCGCCATCTCCATCGTCATTGAGGTCAAGAACCGCGACGACCTGAACGTCGCCATGGCGCGCCTGGCCGCCGTTCCCGGCGTCCTGGAAATCCGCCGCGGCGACGGATAAAAGCCCGCCCACCCGCCCACAAAAGGTATAGGGCTGCGCCCTATGACCCCTTTTTATGGAGCTGCGCCCCATGCCCCGTTCGGGGCTCCGCCCCGGACCTCATGCGCTCGGGGTTGCGTTTGTACCCTGTATAATGGCTATACTTGTAGGGGCGATTCACGAATCGCCCGCCGCGTCCCAAGGCTCCTTTGGCAAAGGCGTTGTCGCCGCAGGCGACTGAGGATTGCTCTTGTGCCGCGTCGCGCGGACAAGGGCGGACGACCAGTGGTCGTCCCTGCGGAAAGCAGCAATACTGCTAAATCTTGCTGAAAAAATGCCTTGTATCGGCTCAAAAGGGACCGGTAAACTTGATTTTTGGCGCGCATTTTGCGAAAATGGCCTTGTATTTCTCCTGAAAAGTCTTTTTTGGGCTTGTATTTCCGTTCAATTATTACGAAATTATTAAATCCTTTTGACCTGGGCGGACATCAAAGCGTTGCAATGACAGGATAACCGACTTTTGAAAATCTCATTTTGGCGTATATATATATTTCTTTTTTTGTCAGCCCCCGGAGTCTCAAAGACAGATTGTTTCAGCTTTAGTATAGCACGTGGATTGGGGATTTTGGGTGATGCGTTGACCGTCTGCCCACCCTGTTGCATTTTGTCCGCCGCGCCGGCAAGGGCGCGGCAAGGGCAGAGCCCTTGCCCTACCGAAAGCAATATACGCCGCAGGGGACGTAGATTCCCGCCTTCGCGGGAATGACAGTGGGGGCGCGTATACTGCAAGCTATTAACACCAAAGGACTGATATCATGCGCGCTGTTGTCACCCGTGTTTCCTCCGCCGCTGTGACGGTGGACGGCAAGGTCGCCGGAGAGATCGGCAGGGGGCTTCTCGTCCTCTTGGGCGTCGGGCCGGAGGACGCGCCCGCGGACGCCGTAAGGCTCGCCGACAAGGTGCTGGGCCTCAGAATTTTTGAGGATGAGAACGGGAAAATGAATTTGAATCTCGCCTCAGTCGGCGGCGCCGTGCTCGTCGTATCCCAGTTTACGCTGTACGCCGATTTAAAAAGCCGGCGCCCCGGGTTTACGGGCACGGCAAAGCCGGATATCGCCGTGCCGCTGTACGAGCTTTTTATCGAGGCGTGCCGCGAGGCGGGCTTTCATACGCAGACCGGGCTCTTCGGCGCGGACATGAAGGTGGCCTCGGTAAACGACGGGCCTGTGACGCTCCTTTTGGACACCGACCGCCTATAAAAGCGCTTTCCATAATTACTTTATTGAGGAGTTACCGCTATGCTGATAAAAACCCTCGTGGTGGGCCAGATCGAAACCAACTGCTATATCGTCACGGACGAAAAGACGCTGCTTTGCGCCGTTATCGACCCCGGCGACGAATCGAACGCGATTTTGGATTATATCGAGTCCAACCAGCTGAAGGCCCGCGCGATCTTTCTGACGCACGGGCATTTTGACCACCGGCTGGCCGTCTACACCGTCAGCGAGGAGACCGGCGCGCCTGTCTTTATCCACAAAAACGACGCCGTCACCGGCGAGGCTTACGACCAGTTCAAGCTCCCGGCGAACGAGCAGGTGCGGTTCTACGCCGAGGGCGACGAGCTCGATGTGGGCGGCCTGCGCTTTACCGTGCTGGAAACGCCGGGCCACTCCCCCGGCTCCGTGACGCTCCGCTGCGAAAACGCGCTCTTCACCGGCGACACGCTTTTCCGGGACAGCGCCGGCCGGACCGACCTGGGTGAGGGCAACGTACAGAAGCTCCTGCGCTCCCTGAACCGCCTGGCGGACCTGACGGGCGATTTTGAGGTCTACCCCGGCCATATGGACGCCACGACACTGGACCGCGAGCGCCGCTTTAACGGCTATATGAAGTACGCCCGGGAGGAATTCGGCGGCAGATGATTCTGGAGCTCAAGGGCCACGACTACAAGTACGCCGTCGAGCAGATCATGCTCATGATGTACCCGGACGAGCGCCCCGTATACGGCATCGCCGGGGCGGACACCCTGTCCGCCGAGGTCTGCCTGACGTACGGGGAAACCTGCGCCACGGCGGTGACGCGCGTTTATTCGGGGGATCGTGTTTACAGGGGACTCTCCCGGGCGCGCAGGGCGCTTTTGACCGACAAGCTCGCCGCCGACCGGCTCCTGCAGAAGATTCTCAAGCTCTCGTTTTATAAAGCGGCAAGGGAGGCCACGGGAAAAACGCCCGTCTGGGGCGCCCTGACCGGCATCCGCCCCGGCAAGCTCGCGTCGGGGCTATTGGAGCGGGGCTTTACCGAGCGCCGGGCGCGCGCCGTACTGGAAAACGAGTATTTTGTCTCGCCGGAGCGCGCCGCGCTCTGCATCGACACGGCCAGGGCGAGCCTTGACGTCAAGAAAACTCTGGAGGCGCGGGATATCGCGCTGTACGTCGGCATCCCCTTCTGCCCCACGCGCTGCCATTACTGCAGCTTTGTCAGCCACAGCGTTGAAAAATCCATAAAGCTGATCGCGCCGTTTCTGGAGGCGCTGCACAGGGAGATCGACGCGCTGGCCCCGCTCGTTCATGACCTGGGCCTCAACGTCGCTGCCGTCTACATCGGCGGCGGCACGCCGACGACGCTGGACGACAGGCAATTGGACCGGCTGATGGTAAAGCTCCGCGCGTCTTTTGACCTGACGAACATCCGCGAGTACACCGTCGAGGCCGGGCGGCCGGACACCATCACGCCGGAAAAGCTGGAGGCGATCCGCCGAAACGGCGCGGATAGGATCAGCATCAACCCGCAGTCAATGTCGGACGGTGTGCTGCGCGCCATCGGGCGCCGCCACACGGCGCAGGACATGGTGAACGCCGTGGCGCGGGCGCGGGCGGCGGGCTTTGACTGTATCAACATGGACCTCATCGCGGGGCTGCCCGCCGACACCGCCGGAACCTTCGCCTCCTCCCTGGACGCGGTCCTGTCGCTGGACCCGGAAAACGTCACCGTCCACACGCTGGCGCTCAAGAAGGGCACGCGCCTGACGCTGGAGGGCACCGACCTCCCCGGCGCCGGGGAGGTCTCCGCCATGCTGGACTACGCCGGAGAGCGCCTGCGGGGCGGCGGCTATGAGCCCTATTACCTCTACCGGCAGAAGTTCATGTCCGGCGGCTTTGAAAACGTCGGCTGGTGCCGCGAGGGCAGCGCCAGCCTGTACAATATCCTCATCATGGAGGAGCTGGCCACGATCCTCGCCCTTGGCGGCGGGGGCGTCACAAAGCTCGTCCGGCAGGATTCGGGCCGGATCGAACGGATATTCAACCTGAAGTATCCATATGAATATATAGAGAATATCGACAGGGTGCTGGAGCACAAGGCGCGCATTGTCCCCTTCTGCTCCGGGCAGCTCTCATCGCATGGATAAATCGGCGAGCCGCCCGCTTCAACGGCGGCAGGCCGCGCTCACTCAACCGGGTGACTTAAGCGGTTCCACGGAGTCCATATGACATACGATCTCTCGGTCATCAACCACCGCCTCTCCGAAACGCCCGGCGACTATGTGCAGGAGAGCGAAAAATACTTCAACTCCCGCGTGCGCAAGGCGGCCGACGAAATTTTCAACAATATCGACCAAAGCCCCATCGTCCTGCTGTCCGGCCCGTCCGGCTCCGGCAAGACGACGACGGCCAAGAAGCTGGCCCTGGAGCTGAAGTCGCTGGGGATAAACGCCTACAACGTCTCGCTGGACAACTATTTCGTCACGGTCGACCCGGTCACCGCGCCGAGGACGCCGGCGGGTGAAATCGATTACGAATCCCCCTCGTGCCTTGACATGACGCTGCTGAACAGCCATTTCCAGCGCCTGGCCGCCGGCGAGGCCATCGACATCCCCCACTTCAACTTTTCACAGCAGGCCAGGGATTCAGACAGGGCCACGCCCATGAAGCTGGGCAAGAGCGACATCGCCGTCTTCGAGGGCATCCACGCCCTCAACGAGTGCATCACCCACGAGCACCCGGCCGCTTACAAGATATACGTCAGCACCCTGACGGACATCACCGACGGCGGCGAGGTCCTGGTGGACAGGGCGAGCCTGCGCCTGGTGCGGCGGATCGTCCGGGACGATTATTTCCGCGGGGCCGACCCGCAGTTCACGCTGGAAATGTGGGGCAACATCCGCCGGGGCGAGCTTTTGAATATCCTGCCCTACAAGGATTCGGCAAACATGACCATCGACGCCGCGCTGCCCTACGAGATCTCCGTCATGAAGCAGTTTACCGGCGGCGTGTTTGACAAGATCCAGCCGGACGCCGGACATTATGAGGTGCTCCAACAGGTGCTGGACGCTTTCGGGCGCTTTGAGACAACCGACCCGGCCCTCGTGCCGGCGGACTCCATCCTGCGCGAATTTATCGGCGGCAGCAGCTTTGAATATTGAGCCATATGTAAACTTAATATGACCATGATGTTATTTGGCAAAATCAGTGATATAATACACTCAAAAGTATATCTGATACCTGGAGGGAAATCGTTAGAGCATGAACTTTCTCAGAAATTTCATGGCCGGGAGATACGGGCCTGATCAACTGAACGGGGCGCTCATCATCGCCGCCCTGATTCTCAGCATCCTCTCCCGCTTTGCCGTCCTTTGGGTACTCATTTACCTGTCATACGTGCTCCTGATCCTCGCCGTCTTCCGGATGCTCTCGCGCAATGTCCAGAAGCGGCGGGCCGAGAACGACAAATTCCTCCGTTTCTGGTGGCCTGTGCGGCAAAAATTCAAAGCGTACTTTTCAAGCCTGAAAAGCAGGAAGACGCACAAATTTTTTAAATGCCCCAGCTGCAGCAACCTGCTCCGCGTTCCGCGCGGGAAGGGAAAAATGCAGATCACCTGTCCGAAATGCGGCGAGCGTTTTGTCAGGAAAACATGATGACCTCGTTTATATGACGTACCGAAGCTCGAAGACGCAAACAGCCGAATAACAAGCAGCAGCGGGGGCATTTGCCCCCGCTGCTTCAGGCTGTCGACAAAGCCCCGCACCGTCACGCGCCGCCGGCCGCCTGGTCGTAGAGGTTCGAAAACCTTTTGAAGTCCGGCTCCGCGGCTGAATCCATCAGGTACGCCTCCCGGGTGGCGTGCCGCCGCCTGTTTTCATTGAGCGCGCGGATGATGGCGTCGGGCCGGTGCCGCCCCATCCCGTGGCCGTAGTAGGTGCCGTCGCCCATGACGATCACGTTTTCCCCCTGCCACTCCGGCGTTTCCGGGTCCACGTCCGGGTTGGGGAAATACCGCCGGTCGCCGGGGAGATAGTCTCTTTTGCGATGCATCATGCCGACTTCCCGGAGCTGCGGCGCGATATCGTGCCAGTTCATCAGCGTGATGTTCGGGAACATCCTGTTAAACGCGTCCTCCGGGAAAATTTCCACGAGCGCCTTGTAATAAATGATCTGCATTGCCGTGGCGCACTCGGTACCGTAGCGCGAGCTGTTTCTGTAGATATCGCGGATGGCGTCGGAGGCCCGGACGCCCGGCTTCAGCTCAAACCCGCCGTCGCCCCGGCGGCGCCAGTAGGTCGGATTGCACCTCGAGTCGCGGAAGACCTCAAAGGACAGGTTGCTCCGGTTTAGCGCGTTGGCGGCGGCCACGATCTCCTTGCGCATCCTGAGCTCGAATTTCAGTTGATTGAGCGAATCGTATGTATACCTCTCCGGGCTGGAGGACAGCGTGTTCAGCATGGACCGCTCCATGCTGCCCTCCGGATAGTCCAGCGCGGAGGCGTCAAGCAGCCTGTTGTCAACGAGTATCATACAGCCTCATACCCGCCTTTCGCCGCCATCACCTGTTCGGCGACCTGCTTTTGCATCCAGGCCTGCCAGGATTGCGCGTCCGTGCACCGCAGACGGTGCGAATAGTCCGTCAGCAGCTCCTGTTCCTCCGGGGAAAAGCCCCTGTATTCGTGCAGGCAGGCGATCTCGTGCTCGTTTAAGGGCGTGAGCGGCGCGCGGTAGCGCGGCGAGAGCTCCTTGCCCAGGTATTTCGCCTCCATATCCACGCTCAGGTGCTTCGGCCGGCTCGTCTGCTGGAAATACTCGCCGGTCACGTACAGATACGGGCGGTTGTCCTCAAGCCATTGGACGTACTGGTGGTGGAGCTCCTGGGTGTCCGCCTTGTTCAAGGCCGGCGGCGATTCCAGGCAGAGCAGCTTTCCGGCCAGGGCCGCGTCCCTGTTATCCGACGACAGCAGCTGCCCGGCGACGAGGGCGAGCGCGTCCTTGTCGAGCGTCTGGAAAAAGCACCAGGTAAGGTCGTGGACGAGATGTCCTCTTCTGTGCCGCGCGAAAATGAGGCGGGCAATGTCCGGCAGGACGGCGGTGTCCTCGAAGTCGATGACCAGCAGCGCGGAGACATAGTCGATCACCGCCTCGTAATCGTCCTGCCCGCGGCCCGAGGCGTCCCACTCCTTGCCGGTGTCCAGCATCCACCGGAGCGCCCTGTAAAGCGTGTCGTTGTCCCGAAACCCGGCGGACGCGTCAAAGCGGTCGTACCGCTTGAGCTTTTTCGCGCAGACGCACACCGCCGCGTGGTTTCTCGGGCTGAGCTCGTTTGTCATCTGATGCGCATGGAGCTCCGGCAACAGCGCGAATAATGCCGGAAACCGCAGTTTTTCATCGTCCAGGAGCCGGAGCGCCTGCTTTCGGTCTGTGGACGCCAGGGACCGGAAGCCGCTTTTCAGCCGGTCGGCGCCGCCGGTCTGCAGCGCGCGGTCCAGCGCGCTTAGCCTGTTGTCGTTCATGATATTGCTGTCCCCTTTATATGCCCGTGTTGAGAAAATAGTTTTTCAATACATAATATTGGGCGCGGCAATTTTTGTTCCGAACGCGCAAACAAGGACTTCCCGGCGGGAGACGGCCGTTTCAGCTTTATAAGTTTTGTGCCCCTCTGGAGTCAGAGGGGCACCTTCTTGAGCGGACGCGCGGAAAAGAATCTTGAAAACCGGCGTCCAAAAATTAAGATTTTGTATAGTAACGCCGACAATATCCTTTGAGAGCGTTAATGCGGGAGGACGTGATATCGCGCGGGGCATTGTTCATTATCGCCATTTCCTTTATCCTTTTATCATGTTATAAAATAATATGCGACACATCCTGAGCTTTTGCCGGCCGACGTATTTTGCCATATCATTTTTTCTGATATTTTTAAAGAAATTGTGAGGAGCATCACTGTGATTGAGCTTGCTTTTATTTTTATATCCATTAAGTATTTCACGTTTGCCGGCTGCTTTATCATGTCTTTAGGCCTGCTGATCTGCCTGTGCTCGGCGGTAATCGCCGCCGCGGGAATCAAAAACAAAGTTCCGGACGCGTGGCTCAATATGCTCAATATTATCATCCTGACCGCCGCTTACGTTCATGACGTCATACGCCCCGGCAAAAGTATTTATCTTTTCGCGGTCTACCTGGTGCTGATCATGCAGATGCTGGCCCAGGCCCGGAGGATCAAGCTGTATCACGAGCAAAAGACCATCGCGGAGCTTTCTTTCCTCCAGGCGCAAATAAAACCGCATTTTTTATATAACGTCATGAATACCATCATATCGGTGTCGCGTTATGATATCGATAAGACGAGGGACCTCATGTATGACTTCAACACGTATCTGAGAAACAGCTTTGATATCAAAAACGTCCATCAGCTTGTCGGGCTCGGGCAGGAAATGGCGCTGGTGGAAGCCTACTTAAAGATCGAAAAGGTGCGTTTTGAGGAGCGCCTGGACTTTAATATGGAGCTCCCGGACAGCGTTGACTATCTTGTGCCGCCGCTGATCATCCAGCCGATTATCGAGAACGCCGTGAACCACGGCGTGCTTTCAAAGCCGGAGGGCGGCAGGGTGGAGCTGAAAATTGCGATAAAAAATAAAAACATGGAATTTTCGGTAAAAGACAACGGGATCGGCATGACGGCCAAGCAAATAAGCGAAATCACGGTCGGCCGCAAAGAGGGAGGCGTCGGACTGGCGAACATTCAAAGCAGACTGAAGATTTTATATAACGAGCAGCTCCGAATAAAAAGCACCTTCGGAGCGGGCACCGAGATAACGTGGCAGATACCAATTAATGCGAGAAAGGGATATTTCCATGCTCAATGCAATAATCATCGATGACGAACGCCCGGCTTTAAAGGAACTCGAATATATGCTTGTGGATTATCAGGATATCGTCATCTCCGGGATGTATACCGATCCGATGATCGCGCTCAAGGATATCCAGGAAAGCAGGCCGGAAATCGTTTTTCTTGATATCAAGCTGCCTCAAATCAACGGCATCGATCTGGCCATCAAAATAACCGCCTCCAGTCCCGATACCGATATCATATTCATCACGGCTTACGATTCCTATGCCGTCAGGGCCTTTGACGTGTGCGCCCTGGATTATCTGCTCAAGCCAATCAGCAAGGACCGCCTGGAAAAAACGATACAGCGTATCAAAAAAAAGCATACGCAGCCGGTGAAGGAAACGAAGCGGCGGCTGGTCATCAAATGCTTCGGCGAGTTCCGGGTGGGGTGGGAGGACCAGGAGCCCATCAAATGGAGAACCGAAAAGACCAAGGAGCTTTTCGCCCTTTTACTGCACAACTATGGCAGGACCGTTTCAAAGCCCCAGATCATCGACGCGATCTGGCCCGACATTAATCCGGAAAACGCCGAGCACCAGCTTCACAACGGCATCTATTATATCCGGAAAAAACTGAGCGAGTGCGAGATACCGAGGGAGAATATCCTCCTATCGGGCAACTATTGCCTGAAGCTGTCCGACGTCAGCTTTGACTGCGCGCTTTTTAACGAATACCTGCCCACCAACATCAACGCGCTGCCGCTGGACATTCTGCAAAAGCTGGAAGCGGAATACGCCGGAGATTATTTTGAAAACAACGACTGGCCGTGGGCGGAAAACGATCGTTACGCTTATTCAAGGCAGTATTATCAGATCGCTTACAAATTATCTGAAATCTATTTTGAAACGCACAAATACGAAAAGGCCGAAAGGCTGCTGCAGAAATTGATCAGAAATAATCCGTATGACGAACAGCCCTTGCTGCTGCTGATAAAAATTTTTATATCCCTGAACAGAAAAAGCGAGGCGAAAAGACTGATCGACGATTTCAGAAAGACGCTGGAGAACGACCTTGGCGTACAGCCGAGCAACGAGCTCAAGGCCATTTACGGCCTCCTGGACAGGTGAATCAGACCGGACACAGCCATGACATCCGTCATGGCTGTGTCGTTTTTGGGAGAATTATGGGAGAATGTCAATTTATGCTTGTATATGGCAGAAATTGATAAAGCAATCTTCTCCGGTTTGTGTCAGGAGGTCTTATCAAAATGCTTCAAACTAAGCTGAGCGTACCGAGCATGCCCAAAAATATCGTTAACAGAAAAAATGTGGATGAGAAGCTTATGCTCTTACCCGAATACAGGATTGCTTTGATTACCGCGCCCGCGGGTTACGGCAAAACGACCGCCGTGACCAAATATCTGATGCACCAGCCGAATAAATTCGCGTGGTTCTCCCTGGACGCGTCGGACAACGATCCGATAAAGTTCTGGAGATATTTGATCATGTCGGTGGCCCTTTCCGTCAAGGACTACAGCTTTGCAAACATCCTGATCAACGAAGAGCTTTTAGTGTCGAATTTTGTCCCTAATTTTTTCATCGATATGCTGAAAGCGCTCCCTGAAGATATAACGCTCATTCTTGACGACTATCATTTTATTGACAACGCGCTGATAGAAGAGAGCTTTGCGTATTTTATCCGCAGCCTGCCGCCCAACGTCAATGTCATCATCGTCAGCCGGAGAGAGCCTGACAGCAAGATGTTTCTCTTTGAGTATAAAAATACAAGCATCAGGCTCGGGATGAAGGAGCTCCGCTTTTCTTACAATGAGATCAGGGAGTTTTTCGTTAAAAAGGGCATTGAGCTCGGAGAATCCGAAATCGAATACCTGCTGCGGCATACCGAGGGTTGGGCCGCGGGCGTGGCTATTTCGTCTTTTTACATCGAGCAGCGGGACGACGTCTATTCCAGCCTTTCCGGCGACAACGGGTGCCTGGACAAGTTTTTCCGCAACGAGGTATTCGCCATGTGGCCGGACGACATTAAGAGCTTTCTGGTGCGGACGTCCTTTCCAGGCACGCTGTCGGGGCCTCTTTGCTTCAGCATCACCGGAGACGACAAAAGCAAGGATATCCTGAAAATGCTGGTAAGCCACAACAGCTTTGTTGTGCCTGTGGATCAGGAAAATAACCTCTACGCGTACCACCCCCTGTTTAAGGATTTCCTGTCACGGGAGCTGCAAAAAGAAAATGACGAATTCCGCAGCGCGCTTTACCGCAAGGCCGGCGCATGGTTTTTGGAAAGCGACGATATCCTGGAGGCCATAAGCAGCTACGTGCTGGCCGGGGACTATGAAAGAGCGCTGAAGCTCATCTACGAAAAATACTCCCGCCTGGAGCTGTGCGAATACGGAACTTATCAGAAATTGATCGAAAGCCTCCCGCCGGAGCTCTGCGAAAAAAATGTGCTGGTCTGCGCCGATTATTCCTGGCTCCTGACGACGGAAAACCGGCTGGTCGACGCGGAATACTGGGCCGATAAGGCGCGGGCGTGCTTTGACAGCTGCGAAAAAGAGCTGGACGCGGATGAACGCGCATTCCTGGAAGCGAAGGTGGCGGCGGCGTATATCAATCTGGCCATTATCAAAATGGACGTGAATACGGCGGCGGCGCATTATCAGAAAATATCCCAGCTGAGCCTGCGCACCCCCCTGCTGACGGCGGAGATGAACACGGGCGAGGTCAGCCTGCTGAAAACGGTTTACGGCTTCAGCGGCGGTCTTAACAAAATAGACGCGCTGTATCTCAAAAATATAGAGACGCTGCGGGAGCTTATCGGAGACATTTCTTCCTACTTTGCCGTGCTTTTGGCGGAGTGCCAGTATGAGCGCAACGATTTGCAGGCCGCTTATACGACACTGTCAAAATTCATGGGAAGCATAACGCGGCTCAAATTCCCCGGCATCGTGGTGCCCTGCTTTATTCTGCTGGCAAAAGACAAGTACGCCAAGGGCCGCATCGAAGAGGCCTTTGATATGCTCGAAGCCGGCAGGCGCATGCTGCCCTCAAAAAGCGGGAGCACCTGGAGGCGTTATCTCGATCTGTTCACCGCCAGCCTTTACATATACAAAAGGGACGCGGAAAACGCCTCAAGATATCTCGAGGCGGAAAAAAGAAGCGTGTTTGACGCCTTATCCGGCGCGTGTGAGTTCGAGCACATCGTCTTTGCCAGATATTTGATGCTGAGCAATAATTACGACGAGTCGCTGCTGCTGCTGAGCCGGCTGGAGGAATTCGCCCGGAAGGACGCGCGGACGGGCAGCCTGCTCGAAATACTGTCCCTGAAAGCGATAAATTATTACTCCAGGGGAGAGACGTCCGAGGCCATGACCGTTCTGCACGAAGCGCTGGATTTAGGCATGGCGGACGGCTATGTCAGATCCTTTGTCAACGAAGGCCGGCCGATGGCCGAGCTGCTGGTCAAATACAGGGCGTGGGAGAAATTGAAGGGCGATCAGAAGCATTCAAAATATGCAAAAACGCTTTTGGACAGCACCAACAGCTTTATTCAAACGACCGCGGCATACGATCCGGCGGAGACCGTATCGCCGGACGACGACGACGCCTTATCCGGCGCGCCGGCGTCAAGCCTGCTGAGCGCGCGGGAATTGGAGGTTCTGCAATTGATGGCGGCCGAATGCTCGAATATTGAAATCGCCAACAAGCTGTTTATTACAGAACGGACCGTCAAGCACCACAGCTCGCGCATATACGAAAAGCTCGGCGTCAAGAAGCGCCTGGAAGCCATCATGAAAGCCAGGGAAATGAAGCTTTTTGATTAAAACGCCGTTTCCGTCAGCCTTGAGGCCGCATCCGATATGGGATGCGGCCTCAAGCTGTCGATAAAGCCCTTTGGGCTTTATCCGACAAAGGGCTGCATGAAAAGAGTCACTCCGGAGGCGCATATCCTCCTGCGTGACAAATTTTCGATTTATTTGCCGCTCCGGCGGCAAACTCTGCGAGGCTTTGAGCCTTGTAGGCAGTTTTTTCGACAAGCTGCGGCCGCTCCCAATATGGGGTGCGGCCTTTTTTGCATGTTGGGACAATGGACCTTGGTACCCGGCGGGGGCTGTACGTTTTGTACTCAGGTACCATCTCCCCGATTTGGTATGGATCGGCCGGCGGAACGCCCTTGAAATGATGGATTTCCTGCATAAATATGCAGGAAACAGACAGGTCCCCGCGGCCTTCCGTACAGTATTTAAAAGAAAAAGACTGGCCCGCGGGACAATAGTCAATTTATATCCATTTGTGTAAAATGATGTCGAAACACCGAAGTGGAGGGCACTCAATGGTTACTGGTAATGCCCAAATAAAAGACTACCTCGAAAAAGAAGGGCTCAAGCATTCCAGTCTGGGATTCAGATACCTGGTTCTCATTATATCAATCGTCGGCAAGGACCCTGACAAAAATACGGTGTTATCGGAAGTATATAAAATTATCGCAACGGAATACGACGCCTCGCCCAAAAGCATTGACAGGTCCATCCGCTATTCGATCAAGCACCAGGACGTTACGAATAAGGAATTCATTATGAAGGCCGTCGATGAGCTCTTCGCCGACCACGAAGCCCGGGGCGGCGCCTCCGGAAAGCAGAAGGCGTACCGCGGGGGCATCAGGAATTCACTTGTCTCCTGATATCGGTATCCTGAATAAAGAAGGTCGCGTCGATGTGATAAGCGAAAATGTCAAACGCGAATTGAACGGCCTCCTGTCGGACGGCGAGCTTGGCCACATGACGCGCGTCGGCTTCATGGTCGAGACGCTGGCGGCGAAGCTGGCGGGGATCGACAGAAAAAAAGCGAAAATGCTTGGAGACGCGGCTTATTACCACGATGTCGGCAAGATATACGTCCCCAGGAAAATCCTTCTCAAGCGAGGGCGGCTGACGTCCGATGAAAGCAATCTGGTCAGGATGCACTGTGTTTACGGCCAGCTTGTTCTGACTCAAATGAACGAGCGGGTGTCGTTTGCGGAAGAATATCTGAACCTGGCGACGGCCTCGGCGCTTTATCATCACGAACGCTGGGACGGCGGGGGCTATCCCTTTGGCCTCAAAGCGAAAGAGATACCGCTGCTGGCGCGGCTGACCTCCATATGCGACACTTATGACGCAATCACCAGTGTCCGGCCCTACCGGCGCGGAAAACAGCACGAACAGGCGTGCGCCGAGCTGGAGCGATACGCGGGAATACAGTTTGATCCGGAGCTTGTTGATATTTTCCTGGAGCATGGCGCCGAGATGAAAACGCACGCGGCCGAGGCCCGGGCGGAACCGCGGCAGCCGGGGCAATAATTTTTGAGGGAGATACATATGGACTTTTTAAAAGTTGGCGCATTTTTGTGCATCGGTGCCGCGCTGGGACTGCTGATACCGAGATTTTCCTACGGCCTGATCCTGCATAAATGCGCGAAGCGGCAGCAGGAGCCCCCGGAATTTTTCCTGCAGCGGTCTTACAAGGTGCTGCTTATCATCCTCGACGCGTTGCTGTTTGCGGCCGCCGGCTGGCTGATGCCTCTGCCGCAGGCCTGCATCGTCTGCATCTTCATCTTTACAGCGCTTATTTCAGTTATCATTGATCTTCATATTCGAATCATATGCAACGAAGTCGTACTCCTTATTTTTGTTACGGGGATCGCCTACCGCCTCCTTGACGGCGGCGTATACGCGCTTCTGGGCTCGCTGGCCGCGCTTGGTATAAATCTCGTTATTTTCGGCGGCGCGGCCCTCGTCACAAAACTCGTCACAAAGGAGCTCGGCGTCGGCGTGGGCGATGTTAAGCTCGCCGCGGTGATCGCGGTGACGGTTGGATATCCCGGAGTGCTTTATTTCCTGGGCGGCCTGGCCGTCGCGGTCGGCGTCTACTGCATTTTGGGCCTTATACATCGTTTCCTGACCATAAAGAGTACCTTTCCAATGTGCGGACATATCATGTTTGGTTTTTTGATCGCTCTGTTCATACCGTTTATAACGAACATTCCGCTGTAAGGGAAATGGGGGATAACCGTGATTCAAAAAGCGGGCAGGTGCCGAATCAGCGGCGAAAGCGGGCAGGGGTTAGTGGAGTACGCGCTGATTATCGCTGTTCTGGTGGTCGCAATACTTGTAACCTTTTCCCTCGGTTTTGCCGCAAAAGTGCTTGATATATACCAGTACATCCTGGCGAAGGCCAGCGTCATATTTTAACCCCGGCGCATCAATTTTATAGTATTCAACCAATCGCCGCAGACATTAACCGTACAAGTTCAGGTTAGAGAGGGAGGTGAGATAAATGGCAAACTTATGGAATTATTTTCTGTCTGAGGAAAGCGGCCAGGGCATGGTCGAATATGGCCTGATCATCGCTCTTATCGCAGTCGTTCTGATCGGTGTTCTGACCGCAATGGGCGGCGGCCTTAAAGGAACCTTCCAGACAATAACAGACAAGCTGGGTGGCGCAGGCAATCCGTAATTTAGGTAAAACCCTTTTGACAATTCTATAGATAGGCTTTTTGATCCGCTGGCGATGGTTGGTTACTGATAAGAAGCGAGGGTGGATATCAAAAAACACACCACTGATATCCACCCTCATATTCATCCATATTCATCTTATGGACTTCATCCGCAACAAAGAAAACTCGGTCCGCAGTTTGCGTGACATGAAAATAATTTTTAAACAACATTAATTACAGCCCGACAGGGGGAGGCGTGACCTTTGAAGAAGATCCGGATTATCGCTTTGATTTCCGCACTGTTTATGTTTGCGTGCGGATATAATTTTCTGAACGCGCAGGGAGAAAAACTTTCAGGCGGCGCAAAGGACCAGAAGATCGTAAACGTCGTTGTCGCATCAAAGAATATTCCGCCGTACACAACGCTGACAAGCGACATGTTTACCGTCAAGCAGACTGTCGCCAACGCTTTCCTGACGGATTACTATTCGTCGGTCAGCGACGTGGCCGGAGGCATCAGCGCCACCACGCTCTTCTCCGGAGAAGTCGTGACCACAACCCGCGTTACCAAGGACAAAAACGCCGTTGGCCTGTCGGCACAGCTTGAAAACGGCAAGCGCGCCATTACTGTCGAGGTGGATACCGAGCAGGGCGTCGCCAATAACCTTAAGATCGGCAATTACGTCGACGTGGTCTATACCTCACAGGTTCCGTCGACCGAGGTAAACGGCATTCCGATGACCGCGGGCCTCTATTTATCCGGGATATACGCCGCCGGCAAGCCCGATAACTCGCAGGATGTCGGCGAAATGATAGGTCAGTACTATGCCGTGATCGCTCTTCAAAAAATCAAAGTCGTCGCGCTGAACAGCTCGACCAGCGATGTGGCCACGGAGGCAGCTCCCGAATATTCCAGCGTCACGCTGGAGGTCACGCCGGCGGAAGCGGCCAAGATTGCCCTGTTGAACGATAACGGCGGAAAAATTCAGCTTGTGCTTCGCCCGATGGAGGACGACGGCACCGTCACCGAGCCTCGCGACACAGTGCTGAAATAGACTCCGCAGGCAGCTGAATAATTTAGCGGAAGTAGGATACCTAATGAAAATTAAAATTTTACTTTTGGGAAGTCAGCAAAACTGCGCCCAGCTTGCGACGAAGCTGCAGGACGAAGACCTCGTGATCGTCGGAACCGTCACGGATGAAAACAGCGTTCTCGACGAGATCAACCGCACCTCGCCGGACCTGATCCTCATCTCGGATACCTCGCCGATGGCGCTGCGTTCCTGCCAGCAGATTTATCTTCTCAGGCCCCGGTCCGTCCCCGTGGTGATTTCGGATATTGACGACGTCTCGCTGATGCAGAGAATCATGCAGACGGGCGTGCACTATATCCTGAACGCCCAGATGGAGCCCTTGAGCCTGATGTCCGAGCTGAAGGGCATCTATAATAACGAGGCCAACCGTATTCTCGCGCTTGAAAACGCCACCACGTCCTCCAGCAAGTCGAAGGTCATCCTGGTCTTCGGCCCCAAGGACGGCGTCGGCAAATCGACGCTGGCGGTCAACCTGGCCGTGAAGCTCGCCCAGAACAAAAACAAGGTGGTCGTTCTGGACTACGATTTCCAGTTCGGCGACGTGAGCGCGCTCCTTGGCGTCGAAACAAAGAAAACGATCCTGGAGCTTATCCAGGAGCAGAGCAATGTGAACGTGGATATCATCCGGCAGTTCCTGTCCCTGCACATCTCCGGCGTCAATTTTCTGCCGGCCCCCAACAACCCGGAATACGCGGACTCCATCTCCCCCGCTCAGGCGGAGAGAATTATCGCCGCCCTCCGCGTTTACTACGACTACGTGATCGTGGATTGCTTTTCGGGCTTTAACGACTATACGGCTACCTGCATCGACTGTGCGTCCCTGATTCTTTTTGTAACGAAAAAGGATATTCCGGCGCTCCGTAATGCCAAAAAGGGACTCGATGTGATCCAGGCGCTGACCGGCTGGGAAAAGATCCGCCTGATCATCGGCAAGGACAGCGACGGGACGATCCGGGACAAGGACGTCTCCCGCGTCCTCTCCTTCCCTATCTGGGACAAAATCCCTTACGACGACAAGCCCGCCGTCAACGCGTCCGACCAGGGAAGCCCCCTTGTTCTGGAATACCCCAAAAGCAAAATAGGCCAGGCGATTGCGCATATTGCGTCTCAGATAGACCGGATGTCGTTTACAAAGGAAGACTCAAAGCAAAAAAGCTGGCATCTCTTAGGTAATAAAGGGTGATTGATATATGGGCTGGACATCCAGAGTAGAACAAATGAAGGACAGCGGCAGCGCCGCAAACAAACCGGCCGGCGACATCGCCGACGCGGGGACCCGCACGGAAAAATACGAGCTTCTTAAGGAAATCGTCCACAAAGAAGTGGTCAACGAATACAACGTGGCGTACGCGGAAAGCGGCTCGGACGACGCCGCGGCCGACATGCTGGACAACATCCGCCGTGTCCTTGAACGCCAGGGGCAGGCGCTGACGAGGCTGGAAGAGGCCAAGCTGATCCGCGAAATTTATGACGATATCATGGGCCTGGGGCCTCTGGAGATTTATCTGCGGGACGCCAGTATTTCGGAAGTGATGGTGAACGGGCCGAACCAGATCTACATCGAGCGCTTCGGCAAGATCGAATTGACCAATTCACGGTTTCGGGACAACGCGCACGTGATGAACGTCATCAACCGTATCGTCTCCTCGATCGGAAGGCGCTGCGACGAATCGAACCCCATGGTGGACGCGCGCCTGGCCGACGGCTCCCGCGTCAACGCGGTGATCCCCCCTGTTGCACTAAAGGGACCGACGATCACGATACGTAAATTTTCAAAGACCCCTCTGACGATCGGCAACCTGATCGACTTCAACACGCTCTCGCCCCAGATGGCGAGCTTTCTGGAATCGGGCGTCAAGGGCCGCTGCAACATCGTCGTCTCGGGGGGGACCGGCTCGGGCAAAACGACGCTTTTGAACGTCCTGTCCTCCTACATTTCCGATCAGGAGCGCATCGTGACGATCGAAGACGCGGCGGAGCTCCAGCTGGGGCAGGAGCACGTGGTGACACTGGAAGGGCGGCCCGTGAATATCGAGGGCAAGGGCGCCATAACCATACGCGACCTGGTCCGCAATTCCCTCCGAATGCGCCCGGACCGCATCATTGTCGGCGAGGTCCGCTCCGGCGAGACCCTGGACATGCTGCAGGCGATGAATACGGGGCACGACGGCTCTCTGACAACGGTGCATGCCAACACGCCAAGAGACGTCATCTCGCGTCTGGAGACGATGGTGATGATGGCCGGCATGGAATTGCCCGCCAAAGCGATCCGGGAGCAGATCTCGTCCGCCGTCGACCTGATCGTGCATCAGTCCAGATTCCGGGACGGCAGCCGGAAAATCGTCAACATTTCCGAGGTTGTCGGCATGGAAGGCGATATCGTCACCATACAGGATATTTTCGTGTTCAAGCCAAACGGCGTTGACAGCGAGGGAAAGATCTCAGGCCAGTTCGTCCCAACGGGCATCCGTCCCAAGGTCACCGAAAAAATAAAGTACAACGGCGCGCTTTGCAAGGACGACTGGTTCTTCCAGAAAGGAAACTGAGCCAATGAAATGGGCAACACTTATCGCGGGTATGATCTTTGCATACTGCCTGGTCCATCTGTTGCTGTCGGGTATCGACAGATACCGCCTCCGCGTCAAGAAACGGCTCGACGCCATAAGCAGCGACAAAGCGGCCGACGAAAAGAAGGGCCGCGGCGGAAAGTCGAAGGAGCGCTCGCGGCTGGGCTTTCTGAATGTCTCCCAGAGCATGAAGAATCAAATCCAGCTCTCGGGTATCAAGCTGCGCCCGGAGGAATTCATGCTGGTGTGGATCCTGCTGATCTTCGTGCCTGCCATTATCAGCTTTCTCATCTCGCCAAGCGCCCTGCGCAGCGGCGCGCTGATTCTGGCGGGGGCGGTGTCGATGCCGCTTTATCTGAGAACGAAGATCAATAAGCGCCGGAGCCTGTTTGAACGGCAGCTGGGCGACGCGCTGCTGGTGCTTTCAAACGGTCTCCGCGCCGGTTTTTCCTTTGCGCAGGCCCTGGACAACGTCGCAAGAGACCTGGCGGACCCGATCGGGCCGGAGTTCAAGTCGATCGGCCGGGAGATCCAACTGGGCGGCGACATTGAAAGCGCGCTGACAAAGGTCACGGAGCGGATGGCCAGCGCGGACATGAAGCTTTTGACGACGGCCGTCGTCGTCCAGCAGCAGGTCGGAGGAAATCTGGCGGATATCATCGATACGATCGCCAAGACGATCCGCGAGCGGATGTCGATGAAGCGCTCCGTCAAAACGATGACGGCGCAAGGGCGCATATCCGGCAGGATCATCGGACTGCTCCCGGTGGCGATGCTCATTATCATCTCTGTGATCAACCCCGGGTATATGCAGCCCTTTTTCACGACGACATTCGGGCACGTCATGCTCGTCGTCGGCGTGGTGATGGAAGTGCTCGGATTTGTCGTGATACACAAGATCGTCGATATCAAATTCTAGCTGTCCAAAGCATACTGTTCCGTCTCCCGCCGCTACGTACAGAAGGAAACTTTTTTCACGCGAAAAGAGGAGTTTAAATGAAATATATATCAGCGCTGTTATTTGGAGTTTTCTTCGGTTGTATCGTATACATGGGCCTGGATCTGCTGTACAGGAAAAGAATCATTATCAACAAGCGGCTGCGCATGGCGATGAATCAGTCGGATTCGGACGAGGCGGACGCAAACGCGTCGTTCAGCGCGCGCATACTCAAGCCGCTCTCCAATCGCCTGCTGGGCTTCTTTGCAATGTTTGTTCCGCTGAGCGCCACCGCCCAGGAAAAGCTGACGGCGCAGCTGATGCAGGCCGAAATACGCATGAGCGCCAAGAATTACAGTGCCGCCGTCCTGCTGCTTTCCATTGTCTGCGCGGGCGCCGGCGTCCTGGTTGGGCAGCTGCTCGGGAAACCGCCCCTCACCTCCGCCCTTTTTGGCGCTGTCGGCATTTACGCCGGCGTGGCCTTGAGCCGTTTCCAGCTGAAAGGCAAAATTTCACGGCGGAAAGATGAAATTTACCATCAGATGCCGGACGCCCTGGACCTTTTGAGCGTCAGCGTCGCGGCGGGACTCGGCTTTGACCAGGCGCTGTCCTATGTGGTCAGAAAAAGCGAGGGCGCCCTGATCCGGGAATTCGACACGGTGCAGCGCGAGATTTCCCTTGGCCGGTCCAGGAAGGAAGCGATGGAGCGGCTCGCGGAAAGATGCGGCAGCATTGAGATTCAAACCTTTGTCAGCGCCATCCTGCAGGCCGACGAGATGGGCGCCTCCATCAAAAATGTGCTGCAGATACAGGCGGCCACCATCCGGGAAACACACAAGCAGAACGTTGAGGAAAAAATGCAGAAGCTGTCCGTAAAGATGCTCATCCCCATGGTGCTTTTTATCTTCCCTGTTCTGCTGATTGTGCTGCTGGGGCCGGCAGTTCCCTCCATCATTCAGGCGCTCGGCTCGATGGGCTGATATGAATAAGAATATATGCGACGAAAGCGGCCGGTTTCAATTATCGGCCGAGCCTGCCGACACCTTTACCAAACGTTTCAGGGGGCTCATGTTTAAGCCCTCTCTCCCATCCGGACAGGGGCTTTTGCTGGTTCCCTGCTCCAGCATCCACACCTGCTTTATGCGCTTTACCATCGATGTCGTTTACCTGAGCAAGGACTATAAGGTACTGGGCATCGAAACCATCGCTCCCTGGCGCGTGGGCAGGCACGTCCCGGGGACGAAGATGGTCCTTGAGACGGCAGCAGGATACGCTGCACAGCTTCAGACCGGCTCGAGCCTTATTTGCCGTCAAGCCCCGGCGGAATATTCCGGTCTGCACGGTCCCGAGCGCTGAGAATGAGCGGTTACTGTTGTCAGATGGATTTTTACGAACAAACATAACAGTATAACGCGGCTCAGCTGCGAGACTACGGTGCCAGAAAGGATGTGAAATTATGAGCGGTAATTTTGTCCAGGACAATACAACGCCCAATCAGGAAAACGTGGAATTCAACGCTCTTTTGGAGAAGAGCCAGCAGTCCATGCTGGAATCCAAGCTGCAGGTTGCGCGTGTGGGCGGCTATACCAAAAAAAGCGTCGAAGATTTCATTGCGGAGATGCGGCAGAGTGTGGTGCAGGTCAAAGCGCAGCTGGAACGGCAGATCCTCGATCTGGCCGCGGAGAAGGCAAGCGCAACACAGGAATGCACCGTTTTGCGCGCGCAGCTGAAAACCGCGGTGGATACTCTCGCGGCGCGAAAAACCGAAAAACGGCAGGACGGCACGGAACCGTCCGCCGCAGAACAGGAACTCATACAGGCGCGTGCGGAAAACGAGCGCCTGAAAAGCAAGCTGCTGGAGCAGCAGGCCAATGCCGGCGACCAGAAAATGTATGAAGAGCTGCTGAAGCAGAAGGAATCCGAGCTGGCCCAATTGAGCCAGACACTTGCCGGATATAAGGACGAATGCGGAACGCTGAGGGAGAAGATCGACGAAATGGTGAGCGCGTCGTTCGCCGCAGATGAAGAGATCTCCGCCCTCAGGCAGCAAAAGGATAATGTCGAGACCAAATACCAGAAGATGCTGCTGCAGATGGAAAAAGCCAACCTGGAGCTGGCGGAGAAAAAGCAGGACATCAGCGACGCGGAAATACGGCTGGAGCAGAAAAAGCAGCAGCTGGACGAATTGCAGTCGCAGCTTGATCAGGCGAAGTTATATCTGGAGGAGACCCGTGCACAGCTGGAACTGAAGGATCAACAGTTAGCGGAAATCCAGGCCAGGCTGGAATCCGAATTACAGGCAAGGGAGTATTGGCATATGGTAACGAATGAACTCGACGAAGGGCGCCGGACACCGGAGGACTGGCAGGAAGGCATCAGCGGCGAAAAGCTGATCGAATCCCTGTACATGCAGTTTTCTCAGCTCAGGGACACCGTTGACTATCAGAAATCGATCATCTCCGAAAAAGAATCGCTGCTGGCACAGTTTAAGGATCTGGAAAACGAGACCGCCGCGCTGCGGCAGGAGAATGAAAATGCAAAATCTGTCATTGCCTCTCTGAAGAGCTCCTTTGAGGAGGTCATGGAGGAAATGGACGAGCAGTCGGAAACCCTGAACCGCTATATTTCCCGCAGCCGCAAGGATCGCGAGCTGCTGAAAACCGCGCTCAACAGCAGGCACAAGCCCCTGCCCGATAATCCCGAGCAGGCGGCGCAGCAGGGGTCTCTCCCCGAGGACCTGGAGGCGGCGGACGAGGACCCTCCGTCAGAGGAAAACGCCATGCCGCCGATCAGCCAGATCCTGCGTTTTGACAACGCCAGGAAAATCATCCCCTTAAGCGACAACGACAAGGGACCGGCAGCGGAGAAACCCGATGAGGGCAAATATAATCCGCTGACAAAGGCCGCCGACATTTAAATCAGCATACCGTATGAAAACCCCGGCAGCCGCAGGCGTCTCCCCCGCGCGGGAGGCGCCGGGCCGCCACGAAGACAGTAAAGGAGAGGCGGATGTTGAAAAGAAAACTGAAAAAACTGCAAAGGGACGAAACGGGGCAGTCTCTTGTGGAGCTTGCGCTCATTCTGCCCCTTTTGATCATGCTGCTGACGGTTCCCGTGGATTATTTCCGTTACATAAATACGAAAACGATCCTGAGCAGCGCCGCAAGCGAAAGTATCGGGCAGCTGAGCTACGCTTCAATTGACTCCGGCAGCGCGGATAGCGACATCAGAGAAACGGCGCGCGACTGCTACAAAGACCGCCTGGACAGCAACAAGATCGGTGTGGACTTCACGCACGGGCGGCTTGAAAATGTCGAATACCCCTACTATGTATATTCCAGCGACCGGCAGGACCCCGACAACTACTGGAATCAGTTTGACCCCCGGGACAGCAACTATCAGACCATGGAGGTCCATCTGCAGCTTTCCTACGAGCTGACACCCATAACATTCTGGGGCGTGATGTTTTTAGGCGACAGCATCAATGTACAGACCCCCGTGTACACGCGGAGCGTTTACGCGGGCGGATACAAACCTTCCGCGTAGCGGTTATGAGGGATTTGAGATGCTCAGAATTAAAAATTTAAAAAAGCCAAAGGAAGCAGGTCAGGCGGCGGTTGAATTTGCCCTGGCACTCTTGATTTTTTTGCCGATTTTGTTCGCTATTCTGGACTTCGGCTGGATTTCCTTCCAGAAGGGGGCCTTTGAATACGCGTACATGCACGCCAGCTGGGAGGTCTCCGCAGGGGCCCTCGGCGACTCGGACGCTCTTGAGGACGATCCGTCCATAGCCACTTACGGCGGCCCGGCAGTTTCCGGCCCCTTATATGACGAGATGTCCAAGGACTCTGCCACCATTATCGCAACCAACCTCAATATTAGCGGCGCCAGCGCAAAGCTTTATAACAAAACGGAAACGTACAGCGTCCCGTCCAGCCTGGGAAATTCCGTTCCGGCGATCAGCAGGACGCGCTATATGGATTTATCCGCCGAGCTTGTCTATACCATCCGTCCTCTCACGCCCATCGGCAGCGCAATTTTTGGCCCCAGCCTTACGGTCTATAAGGAGCTCGACCGCACGCGGGTCGTGGCCTCACAGCACAGGTCCGAATAAAGGTGTTTTAAGGTGAAAATTATGAAGCATAAAATTCGGCGCCTCTTCGGGGAAGAGCGCGGCAACATCATGGTTTTATTCGCAGGAACACTGATCGTCATCATCGGTTTTATCGGTCTGTCCCTGGACGTGGGTCTGCTCCTCCTGCAGCGCAACGACCTGCAGACCTTGAGCCAGGTCATCCGCCAAGACCGCTTCACCTTCCAGGACACAATCAGGAACGCCGACGACCCGGGGTCTGCCAGCTTCACGCTCATAGACAGCACGCTGAAGGAAAATGGGTTTGACGGCACCTTGAAGGTTTATTTTTACGAGGAAGATCCTTTGCCAAATTACAGGTCCTATCGTATCCGCACCGTGCTCAGCGACGATTGCCCGTTTTATTTCGCGAGAGTCTTCGGCCTAACCACCACGACGCTTTCGGTCTCGCTGGACGGCGGTGAGACCATCGGAGACAAAGGAAACGACGTCGTCTGGCATCCGAAGAAGTCGCCGTCCGAATACAACGGCTGCTATACAAGCCTGCCCGGCGGCGGATATAACCTCAGTCACAGCGATATCCCGTCGGATTTGAAAACTTAGATTTCGAGGTGATGCACAATGCTCAAAAGACGTGCCGGTCTTGCCCTATGCCTGCTCCTGCCGGCCTTTATCCTGTCCGGCTGCAGCAGTATCCCGTTTCTGTCCGGCGGCAATACGACCAAAGAGCGGACGCTTGTGTTCAGCCATTGGGACACGGAGAACCAGGAGGTTTACAAGGCCCTGGCTGAGGCGTACGCGGAAGAACACACCGGACTGACGATCGAAGTGCAGGCCGTCGCGCCGGAGGGATACGCCGATACATATCTGAAAAGCGTATCGGATCAGAAAGCGCCGGATGTGCTTGCCGTACCGGCGGATGACCAGTTTCAGAGATTCGTCAGCAGCGGCAAGCTGATGGACCTCACCAAAAGCAAGCTGCTGCCGGAGGATTACGACAGCGCTCTCGCGCAGATCGGAAGCCGGGACGGTCACATTTGGGCCGTCCCCGCCACAGGCAGCATCCCGGTTGTATTTTTCAATAAGGCCTGCTACACGCAAAACAAACTGGTTTCTCCCCTGACGGTCTCCGACTTTATTGTCAACTGTTCGATCTTACAGCAAAACGGCGTGACGCCTTTCGCCATGTCAACGGACGGCAGCGGGCAATATGATACGGCCGACTTTGCCGAGGGGATTTTGGCCAACGGCCTCCGCGACACGCCCCTGCTGTCCAACGGAAAGTTTTTTGACAGCAATACCGAGCTGGACTCCGGCTTCATGGATACCGCGGGCCTGGCCAGCGCGCTGACAGCATCCGGACTGATTGCCGCGAAGGAGAACAGCGCACAGGGACATCAGGCGCTGCTGGAGCAGTTTACCAAGGGGGCATATGCCATGATCCCCGGCACGACGGACGATATCAAAACGCTGCGGGCGCTGGACGGCAGCTTCGGCTTCGGCTTCTTCCCGATGCCGGGCTCCGGCACCTCAGCCGCCGGTGTTTTCAAGGCCGATATGATGCTGGGGATATCGAAAGGCACGAAGCTTAAATCCGACGCCGAAGGGTTTATCAGTTATCTTTTGTCCCCGTCCAGTCAGGCGCTGATATGTGATAAGGCGCTCAGCATACCGGCGTCCAACGACGTAAAGCTCTCGGATGACGACCTGGCGGGCGCGCAGGCCCTCTTAAACGTCTCGGGAGAAAAACGCCCGTCTCTCTTCCAGCGGATAACAAGCACGGAAAAATCGATTTGCCTGAAAAAGCTGGACCTTGCCTACAGCGGGCCGACCGACGACCTGGACGGCTTTATGCAGGATTGGGCCAGCAAGCTGAAAGCTTTATACGACGAGAAAAAATAACTAATAAAAAGGAGTTGATTTCAAAATGAAGCACTTAAGGGCACTCATTATTCTCGCATTCCTCACCGTGTGCACCGTGGTGTTCGCGCCTTCGGCGTTTGCTTTGGGCGAGAGCACGACTCTGACCGTTAAAACGGTGATCGACAACGCCTCGGAATACCCGACACAGGTCGCCGGCCTTTCGGCGAGGTATACGGCGTCACGGATTTATCTGATGAAGTATTCCGCCTCCACCGCCAACGCGCCTTCCGGTATCGACAGCAAGGTATTCGATATCGTCAATAATCAGTCGACCGCGATAAAATACAATAGCGTTTCGGGCGCCAAATGCGACACCTTCTGGTTCTGCGCCAATCAGTATACGGACAAGCACCTGAGCCTTAAATCCGTGGAGTACACAGCGGCGAATAACCTGAAGCAGTACCAATACGACCCGGCTTCTTCCCCGAACCAGTATTCGAAGACACCTTTCAACTGGGTCCAGACCATCGACAGCAAGAAAGTGTCGAGCATTACGCTCCATTTCCAGTATAACCCCGATATCGGCAGCGCCGCGCCCGACCCGGACCCCGACCCCAGCTACACAAAGACGGTTGACTATCTGGGCGACGGCGCCGCAAATCCCGATACGACGGTAAACGGCGTCAATGATTACCGGCTCTATCTCGACCTTTTGACACAGCAGGCGATGGAAGATAACAAAGCGGACATCGTCTTTGTGCTGGACGTCAGCGGCTCGATGGGAGACGCGCTGGCGTCCGGGCAGACAAAGATCAATCTTTTGCGGTCCACGATGACGGACGCTATCAACAATTTAACGACCAATCCGAACAACAGGATATCCATCATTAAATTTTCCAGCGGCTCGGAGGTCCTTGTTTCCGGCAGTTCAAACAAAAATACGCTCCTCAACGCTGTTTCAAGCCTGACGGCAAACGGCGGCACGAACTACTATGCCTCCCTGGCCGACGCTGTCGCGCAGGTCAACGCACTGACGTCGAGCGACAACCAAAACCGCGACAAGGTCGTTATTTTCCTGACAGACGGCGATCCCACCTTCGCGTCTCCGGCGGTAGAGACCACGACGAACAACACCTATGCCGGCATGATATTCGCCTGTGATTCGGCGAGAAAGTTCAGCAATGTCGACAAATTCTATTCGGTCTTCATCGGAGACAACTCAGGCAGCGCCTCGACCCTGCAGACCATAACGCAGATGGTTCCTGTCAGCAACGAAAGATACATGGTGCAGGCCACCAACGCGCAGCAGCTGACGGATACGTTCAACCGGTTTATGTCAAAGATGAGCAATTCCCTTTACCACGTGACCCTGACGGACGGCTTATCCGATTATGTCGCCTATACGGGCGGGCTGAAGGTCACCAAAACGACCGGCAGCGGCGCTCCCGTTCCCCTGACGCTCGGCGCCGATTATTCGGTCAGCACCGGCGCCAACGGCCTGTCGGTAACATTCCTGGATACGCTGAAGGCGGATACAAGGTATGCCATGTCCTTCAATGTCAGAAGCAGCGACAAGGCGCTTGACGAGTTTTACGACAGCCAAAGCTATCCAAATCTCGGAGACCCGGGCACCGATTATGCCGGCAATGCCACAAGCGCCGGGAGGGCGGGCTTCTACTCCAACTCGGCCGCAACGCTGAAATATTCCTTCGGAACAAGCGGCTCGGCGGAAAAGGCATACAACAAGCCGGTCGTTCAGGTAGTGGAGCCGGCGCCGATCTCCGCTGAGATCAAGCTGACAAAGGTCCTGAACGGCATGGAGCTGAAAGGCGGCATGTTCAATTTTGACGTCACACAGGTGACGGACCAGGGCGACGTCCCGCTGGGCACCGTGTCCAACGCCGACGACGGCAGCATCAGCTTCGACACGCTGGACAAAATGATCAGCATCAGCGAGCCAGGAACGTATACATACAAGGTCAAGGAAGTGATCCCGGCAACGCCCCAGACGGGCATGGTTTACGATACGAGGACACTCGACGTCGTCGTGACTGTCACGAGAGCCAATGACGCTTTGGTGACGGAGGTCAGCTACCCATCCGGGCAGGAATTTGTCAACTCCTACGCCCCGCAGCCCGTGTACGTCACGCTGGAGGCGCATAAGGAACTGAGCGGCAAACCCCTGGCGGCAGACATGTTCAGCTTCAGCCTGCTTGAAGGCAACGGCACGGCAGTCGATACCCAGCAGAACGACGCGCTGGGCAACATACAATTCAAGCCGCTCCCCTTCACCCACGCCGGAAAATACACGTATTTGATACGCGAGGCCGTCCCCTTCCCCGTCGACCCCCGCATCAACTATGATCTGAAAACAGTCACCGTGACAATCACCGTAACGGATATAGGCGGAGTTCTGGATGCCGACGTCGCGTATTCCCCGGACGCGACCTTCCGGAATGAATACGTCTACGCGGCGGCGGACGCCACCGTTCAGGTCAAAAAGATCCTCACCGGCATGCAGTTAACCACGGGCATGTTCAAATTTGAATTAAAGAATCTCGACACGGGCGCCACGATGACCGAAAGCAACCTGGCCGACGGCACAGTCTCCTTCAAGCTGAAATACACGACCCCGGGGACCCACACCTACAGCATCCGGGAGATTACCCCCACCACCCCCTTGGCGCATATGACATACGATACGCATACGGTCAAGATCACAGTCAATGTCACTGACGACGGCAGCGGCGCGCTGACGACCACGACTGTTTATCCGGAGGACCCGAACTTCTATAACAGTTATCAGATCCGCGGAGGCATTTGGTAAAGACTGCTCCTGAAATTTCACACCCATACACCCGGGAAGGCGGCAGGTTTCACGACCTGCCGCCTTCCCACTGTCCAAAGCCTGTGCTCCCCGCGCACCGGCAGGTATTTTATTATGATGAAGATCATATAATAAATAAAGCCTCACCGCCCAAAAACATCAGCAATTGCAGCGACTTTTAAAATATTGCTTGCAGCGGCATTATTCTCTTGACATTATCGCATGTCTGTGCTATTCTATGTAAGCATCAAAAATACAGCAGCGACAGACGCTGTTGCTGCAAGCTTTCAACTTCATATCGCGGAGTGGAGCAGTCCGGTAGCTCGTCGGGCTCATAACCCGAAGGTCGTAGGTTCGAATCCTGCCTCCGCAACCAAAAACAAACGTCAATATTGATACAATGTTGACGAGTGAAAAAGTCCAGTTTTACTGGGCTTTTTTGCATTCCATATGAAATTTAGGCTGCGTTTCGGGGTGGCCTTTTTCTGTTTTTTGAACTTATATCGTGAAAAGATGCACCCCGCCCCGCTACGCGCGCCTACCTATCATGAAAAGGTTTGGATTTTCGTGAAAAGGTTCGAGGTATCGTAAAAATGTGCATCCACAGAGAGCTTTTCCATTATGCTAACAGATTCTTAACAATAGCTTTGCTGACTTGATATTATTCGTTTGAGCGTATACAATAATGTCAGCAACGGAGGTGCCTATATGGACTATATTATTCCGAAAGAAGCCGCAAAAAAGTGGGACATTTCCGAGCGCCGAGTACAAAAGCTATGTGAGGATGGCCGCATACCCGGTGTGATACGATTTAGCCGTGTATGGGCTATTCCAAAAAACGCTGAGAAACCCGCTGACGGACGAATGAAATCCGAGCGCAAGAAATCTTAGAACTACAGGGAAAATACAGATTGCTACTGTATCCTTTCTGTGGAGGGATGATTATGTCAATACGAATTCTGCTTGTCGAGGACGATGAGCATATCCGCAATACAGTAAAAGCCTTTTTATCAGAGGCGGGATATAAGGTGGATGCCTGCTTGGACGGAGACGAAGCGCACAACAAGTTTTACGACAACACCTACCAGCTTGTCATTCTCGACATCCTGCTGCCGGGAATGAACGGTCATGAGCTTTTGCGGGAGTTTCGCAAAATAGACGACACCCCCATTCTGATGATGACAGCTCTTTCCGATGAGAAGAATCAAATCAAGGCGTTTGACGCGGAAGCGGATGATTATGTGACAAAGCCGTTCAAGATCCAGCTTCTGCTGAAACGAGTGGAAGCCTTGCTCCGGCGAAGCGGCGCATTGGCAAAGGAAGTCCGTTGCGGCAAACTGACGCTCCTGCCTGAAGATTTCAAAGTTACCTATAATGGCGAGGAAATTGTTTTGACTCTCAAAGAGTTTGAAATCCTAATGCTGTTGGTTCAGAGCAGGGGCAGGACGCTATCTCATGAAATTATTCTATCCCGCGTTTGGGGCTATAATTTTGACGGAGACGGCAGCACCGTGCATACGCATATCAAGAATCTGCGGGCGAAACTGCCGGAAAACATCATCAAAACAGTACGGGGAGTGGGCTACCGATTGGAGGAAGAATCCTAATGAAAAATCGCGGGATTTTTACTAAGGTATTTACTTATACAATAATCTCTCTATTGCTGCTTGTCGGCGTGACGGCGGCACTATTTTCGCAACAGTTTATGTCATTCTACAGAACGAAACAGGCTGGGCAAATCATAGCTTCATACCAGCCTTTGGTGGAACAGATTCAGGGAAATAGCAACAGCGACGTTGCTGAATTGGCACGGCGCTTTTATGAAAGCAATCAGTCTTTTGAGTTCAATATTGTTGATAAAGATGGCAACTCAATATATGCCACGCCGAATGCCGACACGTCGAACAATTTTAACGGTGATTTTTATTATGTTGTGCATAACGATAACAGCTTGTCCATTGTTGCCCAAAGCATGACGGGCTTAGAATCGTTTTATCGGGAGTTAATCATTCGTGGAGTCGCCGTGTTTGCCGTAATGCTTGCTCTCTGCCTCATCTGTGCTTTTGTCTTTGCGCGGCAGATGACCAAACCAATCAAGCGCCTCGCGGACAGCGCCGGAAAGATGGCCAATCTCGAAGAAGTCCCGCCGCCGTTGGAGCATAAAGATGAACTTGGCACATTAGCCCGCGACGTTTATTCCATGTACGTCAAGCTGAAGGAAACCATCACCAAATTAGAGGACGAAATCCTGCGGGAACGCGAATTGGAGGAATCGCAGAGGTATTTCTTTTCGGCAGCTTCCCATGAACTGAAAACGCCTATTGCTGCTACCAGTGTACTGCTGGAGGGAATGCTCGAAAATGTGGGCGATTACAAAGACCACCCCAAATACCTGCGCGAATGCGTGAAGATGATGGATGCGCTGAGCAAGATGATATCCGAGATACTGGAGATTGTCAGCTTAAACGACGGGAGGATCATACCCGCTTTTGAAAAACTGGACATACGGCATACAATTGCTGATATACTGCCTGACTTTCAGACTTTATCTGAGGCAAACGGCCAGCGTATTGTCACGGATATTCCTGACGGGCAAAGCTGTCTTGCCGACCCCCAAATGCTCCAAAAGGCACTTTCCAACGTCATATTGAATGCGGTGCAGAATTCGCCCGTAGACGGCGAAATACGGATATGGAGCGAGCCTATGACCCAACAACACCGCCTTTGCGTATTGAACACAGGAGCAAGGATTGACGATGCTATTCTGCCAAAGTTGTTTGATCCGTTCTACCGCATGGATCAAGCACGAAGCCGGAAAAACGGACGAAGCGGCTTGGGGCTGACCATTGTGCAAAAGGCGCTGGAATCTATGAAAATTGATTTTGCTTTGGAAAACGCCTAGACGGTGTTTTGTTCTGGATGGACTTGCCAAAGGCATAAACGGCTATAAGGAGAAAGAGATATTGAAATCGGGAAAGCGAAACACCCTTACAATCATATTGTTCGTTGTATATATGCTGCTACTGACAGGAGTAATTCTTTTCAAACTACCATTTTATTCCGAAAAATTATCTGACGGGATACGCGTAATCAATCTGATTCCTTTTCAGGGGTCTTTCGATAAAAACGGAGTTATACTTTTTCGCGAAGTTATTTATAATATACTTCTTTTTATACCGTTGGGCATCTATATTTACATGTTAAAAAGTAAATGGCCTTTTATGAGAAAGACTCTTCCGGCTATCGGATTATCCTTAACGTTTGAAGTGATACAATTCATTTTTGCAATCGGAAGAAGTGATATTACTGATGTACTTGGCAACATGCTTGGAGGGGTAATCGGCATTGGCATTTATGTTCTATTGTCCAAGATTTTTAAAAACAGGACTGTTAAGGTTGTAAATGTATTTGCCTTGGCAGTAACTATTTATGTAGTATTGCGCTTTGCCTATCTATTTTACCTCAGTCATTTTGTCATGAGGCAGTTGCATTAAGTTCGACATATTGTATCACTTGGCCGACAGGGTTATCCCTGCCGGTCTTTTTTTGTTACGTCGCTACAGACAAACTACAGATTACCTACAGGGAAAATACAGATTGGCTTGCCATAATGAGAACCATAGTGAACACGAATACCTATTCATTGGGAGGAAACCGAATGTATATTCTGATAAACGCAATGAGGAATCTGCTCCGCAACAAAGGGCGGAACATCCTGATTGCTGCTGTAACGCTGGCAATCATCATCTCTACAGTGGTCACGCTGACCATCGGCAACGCCTCGTCCAAAATCATTGAGGACACTCGACTGCGTGTCGGCTCAAAGGTGAATATCGCCATAGATTTGCAGGAACACGGTAGCTCCGGGAAGATGGAAATGCCGGAGGTTGGCATTGACGATTTTTCCTCATACGCGCAGTCTGACTACTTGAGCAAAAGCATCTTGAGCGCACAACTCTATTTGTATAGCGCGACTACATTCGCTGTCGATGACGATAGCAAGGCGCAAGGTGTATGGGAAAGCAACGACGGAACCGGGGAAATAAGAAAAGCTGGAACTATGGTGCTGATTGGAAATTCCGATCCTGATACGCTTACGGATTTCAGCGTGAATGGCGGCAAAAAGATTCTGCCCGGCGGCAAAATGTACAGCGGACTGGACGAATGTATCATCAGCTCCGACCTTGCTGAACTGAACGGCATTTCTGTTGGCGATACTATTTCCACGCGGAGCGTATTTGAACCCGTAAAAGACTTTGGCCTTGTTGTAGTTGGCATATACTCTGATGAAACAGCGGCTTATCCGGGCCCCGCGTATGAAGAAGCAAAATTCTTCGTTTTCAATCGGCGCAACGAAATCATCACAAGTTTTGAAACGGTAATGTCCAAGGGGTTCGAAACTGACGAAGGAATACAAATCAATGCTGAATACTATTTGAAAAACCCTGATGACATTTCCAAATTTGAGGCAGAGGTTCGTGCAAAAGGGTTGCCTGATGATTACAGCGTATCCATCAACCAAAGGGAACTCGACGGTATTACAGGTCCGCTGAAAAGCATGGCAGGTATTACCTCGACCTTTATGGCTGTTATCTTGATACTCGGCGCGATAGTCCTTGTTTTGCTTGCCTTTATCGCTGTCCGCGGGAGGAAGTACGAAGTCGGCGTCCTACGGGCAATGGGCATGGAAAAAGCCCAAATAGCCGCTGGCATATTGTCAGAGGCTGTTTTAATCAGCCTGATGTGCTTGATAATAGGGCTTGGAATAGGCGGCGTCGCCTCACAGCCAATAGCCGACAGTATCCTTTCCGGTCAGGTGGAGGTTGCCGCCGTAAAGACAAAAGCCGATTCCGAAAATCTGCAATTTTTAGTTATGTCAGGTAAAACGGAGTTTGTAAACGGACTTAACGGATACACACCTGTCAGCGAAATTCAGGTTGCGCTTGATGCGCATACCGTTATCCAAATCACCCTTATCGCTCTCGCACTGGCAGGTCTGTCCGGAGTAATTGGGATTGCGGTGATAACGAGATATGAACCCCTGAAAATTCTCAGGGAACGGAATTAGGAGGGTCAGGGATATGAGTACACTTACTTTGCAAAATGTTTCCTATAAGTATGAAGGCAGCGAAAGACTCGTTATCAGGGATGTCAGCATGAGCTTTGAACCCGGAAAAGTTTACACCATCATCGGCAAGTCAGGCGCGGGCAAATCCACTCTGCTGAATCTGCTCGCGGGGCTGGACGTTGCCACCACCGGGCATATCGTCTACGATGGAGTGCGTTTGGCTGAAATCAACCGTAACCATTACCGCGCCCGGAAAGCGGGAATTATCTTTCAAGGCTTTAATCTTCTCACCAACGCCACCGCTCTTGACAATATCCTGTTATCCATGCACATAAGCGGCGTCAAAGGCATAAATAAAAAGGCTCGGGCGCTTGAGTTGTTGGAAAAGGTGGGCATTTCTCCGGAAAAAGCGAATCGTAAAATACTCAAATTATCCGGCGGCGAGCAACAGCGTATCGGCATGGCCCGCGCGCTGGCGCACAATCCGGAACTGATTGTCGCTGATGAACCCACCGGAAACTTGGATGAAGACACGGCAAATAGAGTTTTGGGAGTTTTCGCTTCTCTTGCTCACGAAGAAGGAAAATGCGTGATTATTGTCACACATTCCAAAGAAGTGATCGCCATCGCGGACGAGATTTGGAGCGTGGACGAGGGCGTGTTTCGCCCGGTTCCGGTCAACGAGGGGTGAGCCTATGAAAAAGTATTTCTATGTGATTGAAAACGCCTTGCTGAACCTGGGCAAGAACAAGGGGCGAAACTTCTTGCAAGGTGCGATGATTTTTGCCGTTATCGCAACCACCGTGATTGCGCTTTCAATCCACAACACCTCGGTCACTCTTATAAGCGAGTATAAAGCCCGCTTCGGCAGCGAGGTGAGTATCAGTCCCGAACTTATGCCCAGCAATCTGCCGGGTATTACAATGGAACAGGCTTTAGCGTTCTCGCAGTCGGAGTATTTGCGGGATTTTGAGGTGAGTGAGCCGGACGATAGCTCGGAGGCAGTCGATGCAGTATTCTATTTGAAAACGCCGGAACTGCTTGAGGCTTTCGCTGCGGAAGTCCGGAGCAAAGGCCTGCCCGACGGTTACAAAGTCGATATTGATAGGGACGCCTACGCTCGGATGGTCACGCCGCTTGAGGGCTTGCAGGACATCTCGTTCACGTTCCTGCTGATTGTGCTTGCGCTCGGCGCGGCGATTATGGTTCTGCTTTCCGTCATTGCCGTCCGTGAACGCAAATATGAAATCGGTATTTTGCGGGCGATGGGCATGAAAAAAAGAAAGCTGACGATGGGTCTTGGCGTGGAAATTATCGCCATAACCTGCGTTTGCTATATATTCGGGATGATTGCGGGGTTCTTGCTTTCACAGCCTATATCGGATGTATTGCTGGCAGGGCAGCAATCGGCGGAGCTTATGAACGCCGTAGCCGCGCAGCCGCTTACATCAGTCAAAATATCCGTCAGCCCGCTTACGGCGTTAGAAATCTTTGGCGTGGCAATATTATTGGCCTCCATCGCGGGTATTATCTCGGTCAGACAGGTTACAAAATATGAACCCATTAGAATCTTGATGGAACAAAATTAAGGAGGCGGCATATGAAATGCTTAGAACTCGCGGATGTATATTACCGCTACGAGGGAAGTGCGGATTATGTCTTAAAGGGTGTCACCGCTTCCTTTGAGAGCGGCAAGGTCTATACGATTATCGGGGAATCCGGCGCGGGGAAATCCACTTTGCTGTCCTTGATTTCCGGCTTGGACGTGTGTACGGAGGGTGACGTTTACTATGAGGGAAAGAGCCTGCGGAAGCTTGACCGAGATGATTACCGCGCAAAAAGCGTGGGCGTGATTTTTCAAGGTTATAATCTCCTCACGAACTTCACGGCGGTCTATAATATCACCCTTTCCATGAGCATCAGTGAAAGCGAGATTACCGACCGACAAGCGAAAAAGGAAGCGGCTTATGCCTTGCTTGATAATATGGGTGTTGACCGTGAAACCGCAGACCGTAAAATCCTCTGCCTTTCAGGCGGCGAACAGCAGCGCGTGGGCATTGCACGGGCTTTATCTCACAACCCGGACGTGATTATCGCAGATGAACCAACGGGCAACCTTGACGCGGAAACCGAGGGCGCGGTGCTCAATATCTTTACCCGTTTGGCGCATGAGAACGGCAAATGCGTGATTATCGTCACCCATTCGGAAAACGTAACCGCCATTGCCGATGAAGTCATCGGGATTCGCGCGGGAAAACTTCTGTCCGGCACGGAATATCGCGCAAGCCGCCCGTGTCATGTATCGTACCCAAGTCAAGAGAATTTAGTAACAAAAATAAAGGAGAATGAACAACGATGAAACGAGTATTTGCTGTGATTTGCTGTGCCTTGTTAATTATGACGATTGCCGGATGCGCGTCAAAAGGAACAGACCCCGCGCCAAATGGAACTGGCACCGCCTCAACCGGCGCGATAAAAATAGGGTTCGCAATGCCGGTTTCGGATGAGATCAACATGAACATGCGCGGCAGCTACGAGACATACGCTGAGACGCTGGAAGGGGTGGAGTTAATCTTCACCAGCGCCGAAGGCGATGCCGAGCAACAGATTACAGATGTCGAAAACCTCATCTCTCAAAACTGCGATGTCATTATCATTCGCCCAGTCGATGGACAGTCTATCGGCGTTGCGTGCGACGCTGTCGTTAACGCTAATATTCCGCTGATTATCGATGAGTTTATAGTCGACGCAATGAACTACAATGTTCGAACTGCCATAGACCAGGCTGACCATGGCAGGGTGCTCGGCAGCTATCTTCAGGGTCTGCTTGATAAGGGAGCCATCAAAGCGGTGAAAATCGGATATATCGCGGGGGACAGCGATTCCCTGATGATGAGTCGCCGGGCGGGCATATCCGACACTTGCGCCTCCGCAGTATTTGTCGCCGACGGCGTAGCGAACAACTGGTCTGCCACCGAAGCTCAGGCTATTGTCGAGAACTGGATTTCCAGCGGATTGATCAACGACATGAACGTAATTGCATGTATGGACGACGCTTTGGCGAATGCGGCAATTACGGCGTTGGGCGACAATTATCCGGATATAATCGTATTGGGTGCTGGCGGCACCAACGTGCTGGCACAGCAAAACATAGTGAGCGGCAAGATGAAAGCGTCTACCTATCAGGACAACGTCATCGCCGCTAAAAACATGTTGGATGTCTGCTTTGATCTGGCTAACGGCGTTGAGGTTAAGTATGACGATCCAGAAAACAGACTGCTCAACCTGCGGAGCATCTCTCTGATGACTGCCGACACAAATGAATAAATAAACATATTTAGATGCTCTCTTGACTAAGGTAATGATACATGCTGTGATGGCGACACGGAAGAATATTCAATGATATTAGTCGTTTTGTCATGGATCGTCCACACCTCTGATGTTAGCAAACATACTTTATCCTTTTGACCGACAGGATTATTCCTGCCGGTCTTTTTTTATTACTGCCGCTACAGACAAACTACAGATTGGCTACAGGGAGAATACAGATTGGTTTGCCATAATAGCAACATGACAAACGCGAATTCCCGTTTTACGCCATATATAGGAGGACTACCGTAGTGAAAATGAAAAAGCTAATTGCATTCACTTTAGCGCTTTTTCTCGCAATTACCCTCGCCGCTTGTGGCGATAGCGGCGATACGCAGAACGACAACACGGCCACGAAGCCTGATTCGCTGCAAGGAGATGCAGGCTTCAACCACAAAGAAGACAATGAGCAATCTTCTGGGCAGACTTCTGAGGCAAATACTAATTCGCAACAAGAAGATGTAAATTCCGCCTTTACAGAGGACATTGATAACATTTCGGTAGATATTATAGCAACAAACGCCTATGTACTAGATGTTGATACCAACTCTGTTCTTTTTCAGAAAAACAGCGATGTACATATCGCTCCAGCGAGCACAGCCAAGATGCTTACAGCTTTAACAGTCTTAGATTATTGTTCCCTTGACGATACGATTACAGTTGGTTCGGAGATAGACCTGATTGCCTCTAATTCTTCCAGAGCAGGGCTTAATTATGGGGATACGCTGACAGTCAAGCAACTCTTAGTTGCTATGCTGCTGCCTTCCGGAAATGACGCTGCGTACACGCTTGCTGTGAATGCGGGAAAAAGGATAGCCGGTAAAGATGGCCTTGGGGTGCAGCAGGCTGTTAAAGTGTTTATCGATGCGATGGATCTGAAAGCTAAGGGAGTTGGAGCAACTTCTTCCAATTTTATCAGCCCGGATGGCTATGACGCGGACGGGCAGTACACAACTGCTTTCGACCTTGCGCAGATAGCAAAAGCGTGTTTAGGCAATGATGCGCTGTCTGAAATTATGAGCAGCTACAAGATATATGATACATGGAGAAACGGGCGGGAAGTTACTTATTACAATACAAACAATTTGCTTAACCCTGATAGCCAATATTATTATTCCAATGCTGTCGGACTTAAAACCGGCAGTACCGGGGATGCAGGTTCCTGTCTTGTTTCAGCAGCTGCCATAAATGGACAAACATATATTTGTGTTGTCATGGGATCCTCTGCGGAAACCAGATTTTCAGACTGCCTGACTGTTTTTAGTGCAATAGACCCAACAATATCTCTACCCCAAGAAAATCATGCTGCCCCTTCTGCCGCGCCCGGCGGACTGATGAGGCGTTGAAAATGATTTTAATGAAACGGAAAGGCCGGTATTTAACTTCCCTATAAAAATGACGGCAGCTTTTAATTACACGAAAGCTACCGTCATTTTTGTTCCCACAAATAGGATTGTAAATAATTTTCCAAAATCTAAAAACCTTTCCGGTTCGGGGTATCGTAATGTGTTCTAGTATAGTGAGGAGGCAAAACATGGGCCGGTATTAATAAAAACCGCATATGAAGGGGGGGAAGCCCAATGCCCACTCCCCCGGATAGAGCGGAACGTCTGACTGCCATGTTTGACAGCTATTGCAAAACTGTTTTGCGCAACGCCAGCAGAAACGAAAAACGCACGCTGAAAAACCGTAAAAAGCATGAGGTTATAGTGGATGAGCGGATGCAGTATTTATTTGACTCAAACACTTATGTGGATACATACTCGTCCGAGCGGCTCGTGATTTGGGTAGATAAATTCTCCTGTGTCGTATTCAATGATACGCTATACTATGCTTTCCGCTATACTGTATCATGGCATTGCCCAGCAGGTTAAACGCGGTTTGCATCGCGACTATATTAGAAATACAGAAGTCATGGAAAACCTGCGCGGCAAAATTAATATTACCGATTCAATAAAACGGCAGACCATGATAACAAGGCAGTTGGTGTGTGATTTTGATGAACTCGGTGAGAATACAGCGTTGAACCGAATTCTTAAATCCACTGTAGTTCTTTTGCTCAAATTTGGTGATATAAAAGCCGATAATCGAAAGAATCTAAAAAAAGTCTTATTGTTCTTTTCGAGAGTAACGACCATTGACCCGATGAAAATCAATTGGAACTTAGGGCGTTTTCATAAGAACAATGAGCATTATAAAATGCTCATCAATATCTGTTATTTAATAATTAAGGGGTTATTAATGACAGAAGAAGGCGGGCAGTATAAGCTGCGCCATTACTTGGATGATCAGCAGATGAATCGTCTCTATGAGAAATTTGTGCTCTATTATTATCGGAAAGAACACCCGGAACTCTCAGTCAATGCCGGATATATAAATTGGAATGTTGATGACGGTATTGATGATTTTCTGCCGAGAATGAAGTCAGACATTATACTTTCAAATGGAACGAAAGCACTTATTATAGATACAAAGTATTATAGTCACACCACACAGACAAATTTGCTCTATGGAAGCACAACTCTTATTTCAACTAACATGTATCAAATATTTACTTATGTAAAAAATTACGACCGGCAGTTAACAGGGGATGTTAGCGGCCTGCTGCTATATGCAAAGACCGATGAAGAGATAACTCCTAATAATGATTATATTATTGGAGGGAATAAAATCAGCGTAAAAACCCTTGATCTTGGTGGAGATTGGAAAGAAATAAAGCATCAGCTTGATTCAACTATATTGCTTTTGCAATAATTGGAGATAGATGTTGATGGATAACCTGACTAAAGAGCAGCGGAAAAAGAGCATGACTGCTATAAAGAGCAAAGATACCAGCATAGAGCTGCTGCTCAGAAAAGCATTGTGGGGGGAAAAGATACGCTATCGAAAGAATTTTGCAGGATTACCGGGAAAACCGGATATAGCCATTACTAAATATCATATTGCAATATTCTGTGACAGCGAATTTTGGCATGGTCATGACTGGGAAAATGCAAGGGAACGAATACATACAAATCGAGACTACTGGATTCCTAAAATAGAAAAAAACATACACCGTGATCAGCAGGTTAATAATGCCCTAGCTGAGAAAGGTTGGACTGTGCTTAGGTTTTGGGAGAAACAAATACGTAAAGATACTCAGAGCTGCATTAATACTATTATTATTGAAATAGAAAAGCAAAAATAAACCTTTTAGTGAACGACGGCTGCCGTTTGGTATAACCGCCGTTTTATGTTTTAACCCTCATTTGAACACCAGTATCTAAATTATTCCTTGCACCATTAATACTTGAAACAAGGAGGTGAAACGTATGGCCAAGTATTCGGATGAAGAAATCAGAAATATGAAAAAAATTACTTGCAAGATCGCTGGGGACTATCTCGGCATTTCTCCAATGGCTGTAAGCATTGGCATGAGAAACGATTTGTTGCCTATTGGCTTTGCCCTTCATAACGAAGACCGATATGCAGATAGTTGGAGCTATAATATTATTGCGGAACGTCTTATCGCTTATAGCAATGGGAAAATAAATGAAGTCCAAGTCCAAAATATTGAAAAGAATCTGAACACAATCATCTCGCAGTTCGAAGAAATGAAACGTGACCTGGTTTTTCTATTAAGCGAAAAAGAGGAATAGGAGGGATAAAACAATTTGATGCTATCCTTGGGAAGAATCTTGAGCAAGAGCTTCCTGTAAATGAACTTGATTTGAAACCAATTGACGATAAAAATACTGAACCTCCCATACTGGTTGTGCCCGAAACGGCACCGCCAGAACCGGAGGAAATAAGTGTACCCGTAAAGGAACCAATAATTGAGGTCAGAAAGGAGGAAATCGCAATGCCAGAAAAACCTGTATTCGAAATGACACGAAAGCAGTTATATGACGAGATTTGGGAGATATCTGTCGCGGGAATGGCGAAAAAATATAATATCCCTTACTCTCAACTCATGAAGCAGGTAAAAGAAGCAGCTATACCGATTCCTCCGTGCGGCTACTGGACCAAGCTCAATTTTGGAAAGCCTGTTACAAAACTTGATTTAACGGACCCGGCTGATGCGGTCGTTTCTATCTTCAAGGAAGCGCCAAGTGTGCGGATAAAGAAAATAAAGGACAAACCAAAGCCAAAGAAGGCCGCAAAAGCAGGAAGTAAGCCACCCGAGAATAAACAAGACCATACCTCTCCGGACAAGCCTGAACCAAAAGAAACGATTGCTCCCCCAATTATAATCGCCGCTCCGGCACCAGAGAATAGTTCAGTTCCAGTAACCCCAACAATTAATGAGCCAGAAACATATACGCAATATGGTCAGACCTATAATGTATATAACCGCGAAACGCTTTATAAAGAGGTATGGGAAGCGCCGGTGACCGAGGTTGCAAAGCGGTATAAGGTTTCCGATGTTGCCATACATAAGGTTTGCAAGGCGCTGGAGATTCCAACGCCGCCTGCAGGTTATTGGGCAAAACTGCGCGCCGGAAAACCGGTTACTGTTATTCCTCTGCCCAAAAGCGATAAGGCTATGCAGAAGTCCGGAATCCGGACAGGCGTGACCTATCAGCCGGAAGCCAAGAAAGAAACGCTTGAATTCTTAGGCGAGGAAGATCGTTCTATTATCCTCACAGTCGCTTCTCAAATTTTGCTTCCGAATGATGAAGAGCGTATGCATTCCAAAATTATCGCGCATCGAAAAGCCGTCGTAGACTGGAAGAAACAACAGAAGAATACCGATAATAGGGGATGGAATAGGCGGAATTCCGAACCGGCACCGTTTTTGGCTGATACCGTATCGGATGAAGCACTTCCTCGGGCATGCCATATTATCGATGCACTGATAAAGGCAACGGAACCGCTGGATTGCTCATTGACAAACAGTCTTGACTTTGTTGTAAATGGAGAAATAGTGCAAATTTACTTTTCGGAATCAAAGGACGAGGTTAAGCATATCCCCACAAAAGAGGAAAATATGCAGCTTTTGAAGTATGAGGAGGAGCGGAAAAGATATTCCTGGGCAACTAAGCCACAAATACGCAAGTACGACCATGTGTTTAACGGTAAGCTCAGCCTGACGGTCAATGGTCAAAGAAACTTTCGCGATTGTAAATCATACATATTGGAAGAACGCCTTGGCGACATAATGATAGAATTATATGAAGCTGCTGAAGCAATCAAAATGGCCCGAATAGCACGTGAAGAAGCAGAACGCAAGGCCCGTGAAGCACGTGAAGAAGCGGAACGTAGGCGTCAGGAGGAAGAACGCCGTAAAGAGGAACGCCGAAAACGCTACAATGCAGAAGTTGACCGGACGCTCGCTCTGACGAACCTTGCTAAAGATTACGATACCGCCTGCAATATACGGCGCTATATCGCCGTTGTCGAAGCATCGGGACCACCAAGTTCAGAAACTACAGAATGGATTGAATGGGCAAAGGCTAAAGCTGACTGGTACGACCCCATGGTCGCCAAAGAGGATGATTTTTTCGGAAAACGTAAGCATGAGAAAGATGCTAAGAGCAAGAAACTCAAGCATGATGGCTACTGATGGTGGCATCGAAGCCCTATTGAGGTAAAACAATGCGTATATGGTCGATACAACCTGAAGAATTATATGAAAAACTCAAAATTAAAAAAGTACTATATTGTGACCCCAGCCAGTCAGAACTAATTACCGAATGCGGATTTGGCCCAGCTTACATCTGGCTTACCCAACAAATGAAGGCGCGCATTGGTTCTCCCCCGGAAGGTGCAACGTACCCATTCTGGGCATGGCATACGATTGAGTGGAAGCACCAGAAACCCGATTTGCGCCGTACAGAGTTTCGTGCATATGGAGGCAATCAGGTCTGCTTAGAACTGGAAATACCAGATAACATGGTACTTCTCAGTAATGAAGATATGTGGCATATCGTTTTGAACGACGGATATTACGGCGATTGCTCAAATGATCGGGAAATGGAAATTGAAGATCGCTGGTTTGAAAGCCTCCCTCCCGATAAGCAAATCGCCGTAAAGGTAAAATCATGGGAGAAGATCTTTAACGTATCCCCGCCGCTTGATAATACTTGGGAGAGCCGAGAAAAGTACGTGCAAGCCACTTTTTGGGAATTGCGGCTGGATCAGGTGGCTGCTGTACGGCGCTTTCATGGACGTTTAAACGCTTAAATACTGAAACGAACATATTTGAAATGCACCATGGACGTTTAAACGCTTAAATACTGAAACGAACATATTTGAAATGCACCTTTGAAATCAAAAGCAGCCGCGCTATATTGACGTGAGCAAACGCGAAATTGTATCAAGCGAGGTGTAAGTAATGAACTTTCCTGAAAAAGATTTGCATGGTAAATCTTTCGGTGAAATGATATGTGATTTGGAGATGGACGGCAAACTTGGACACTTCAAAAACTGCGGTTTGTTTCAAGCTAAAGATTCAGACGGTAATATGTTTTTCGGAACCCGCGATTTTTGGATTGAGGCTGGTGTAAATCAGCTTCCAGTTTTCATACAATACTTAGGAAATGAAGAACAGAAAATCGAGAACATTCCAGATGCAATTTCGTTTGTGAAGGCCGTACTCGACAGTTTAGCGGATGAGTTAATAACACAAATTAAGGCAACAAATACTGACTTAATGCTGAGGAAGCTATTTGTGCTCTATGAAGACACATATGCGTTTTATTGCAAAGACCACAAAACGAGAACGGAGCTTGCCGATATTAATTCTGATTTTTCAGAACCCACATTGGAAAACAATCGTAATATCACGCTGACACTGCTTGATGGCTTGAGTATTATGATTGAAAACTGTGCCGTATTCCAGGATGGGAATGGCGGGCATTGTGAAGGCGTAGATATGAAATCAGCGGATGAGCTGTTTGACAGCGACTTGCTGATTAAAACATATCTGTATGGGCTTATGTCACAGTATCATACACTTCTAAACTTGAGTAAAAATTCTAAAAAGAACTACACATACTGTTCTGGAATTACTGTAAATTCGAATAATAAAGTACCGGTTGAAGGTATTGTATATCATCCGCTGATTTACACGAGCATTATGCTCGCGGGTAATCAAAATGCGCTGACACCAAAAGACGAAAAAGCCTATTACGCGAAATTAAATGCCACACCGATAGGGCAAGGCTTTCAGAGCATGTATGGCATTGGCTTTTTAGAAGTGATTGCGGCATTTAATGTGTTGGAACAGGGTTGTCAGGGTGGAAAAGCTACTATTGTGCCTGTTGATGATTTGAAGAAGCATATTACTCGATGTACTCGTGGTATCAATCCGGACAGATTGATAGAACATTTCTCTATTACAAAAGCAAAGCTGCTGCAATATATTTCAGAAAAAGAACCCTACATATTTAGGGTAGGATGCAATCAATATAGGCTGGATATCCGTCCGATTGTATTGCTGGATAATGGTATGGCTTATATTTCGATGGCTGCACTGTCCAAAGCAAAGAATATGTGGGCAAGCTATGCCGTAAAACGGGGGTAAGCCCTATACTGGTATAGAGGTGGGGCATGGTGATGCTGTAATTGACGGCTTTGGAAAACGAGAGGAAGAACTCGGTGATCAGCTAGTTGATCTTCTCTATGAAAAACTTGAGCAGCACTACCCTGATGCGAAATTTCAAGATAAGAACGTTAAATATCATCGGATTTTTGGTAAGAAAAAAGACAGATTTCAAGATAATGAAGATTATGATATTGTTTGTTATTCGGGCGATGAGTTATTCCTCATAGAATCTAAATACTTTTCCGACTCCCCCACACCGAATCTAGCTATTGGTGATTACAACAAGATATTTAAAGACGGTCGCTATTATGAGCATTGCAGAGCAAGATATGATCTGGTAGAATCAGAACCAGACAAGATGAGGTCTTTTATCAGAGCAACAGACGACGTAAAGGCTCATTATTTGTTTATTTCATCTAAACCATTGGAGATTGAATTTCAAGATGAAGATAAGATTGTTACTTTCTTAAGTGTTGCCAATTTTGACAGGTACATTGAGGGAAAACTGGAAGCTGAAGATGGGAGCATTTTAAGGCCCACACATGAAATTTAAGCAGTTCATTTTGTGTGAATAGGTATGTTCTTGACAAGGGATGGGCTTCGTGAAAAAGTGCACACCTTCTTTTGAATTTGCACACACAAAAAACGAAAATGCACCCGCGCGCGATTGACAGGAACAACGTGAAATTGTATCAATATTATCGTTATTAGACAGTGAAACAAAGTGTAATTCATACGAATTGCACTTTGTTTTTATTTTTGCCGGCTGGTCATATATGTCGGATTGACAGACAAATTCATATCTACTTGCTGTTCTTTGCGAAGTATGCCACGGCTTTCTTTAGGATTGCGACCTCTTCCTCTAAGCTCGGATACGTCTCTGGGCTTTCGCTAATCCGGCTTCGTCGGGCTTCATATAAGCGGGAATTCACAACAACAAATTGTGGCTATATGGATAAAATTAGACATTTTTAAAGTCGTAGGAAAGAAAATTCGTCCATAATTCCTGTTTAGAATTATTAACAATATGTTTACACATTGTTAATATGATGATAAACTGTAATAAAGATGAAATATGATATCCAAACGATACCAAACTATATCTATCTCGAAATCAAAACGATACTAAACCGTATTAAATGCAAAATCTCGAAGTATTTGACCTATGTAGAAAGGTCTGCATTGGTATAGGAAACCGGTAGTTTGTATCAAAGGGGAATTTAGGATTTTGCCGAAAACTGAATAGTTCCAAGCCCGCGCCGCCTACGGGAAACTATGGAGGTCGGGCCTAAACTCCTTGGGGTTTACGGGGTATCGCCGGAAACGGCGGTGCCTTCCAAAATTGAGAAGGAACAAATTGCTGTGCGTCATGTAATACCAATTAAATCTTGGGAACATAATATGTATATGTTTTCAAAGAGGTTGGCTTTACAAAATCTGATATTTATACCAATATCAACTGGTATAAACGGTAATTGCTCCCTTTTCGGGAGCATTTTTTATTTTATAACCTGTTGCCGGGAGCGTTTCAGGTACAGGGCAAAACCGTATGGGCAGCTTTGTTAAGGCCGTGCGCCCATGTTGAGGTTTTATGGGTTTAAGAGAAGGTCCCCGCACATAACCCTTTTCTTATAATAAGCTGTCACCTGCGTCGAACGACTAAAAGAAGAGTAGTAGAAAGGATAAAGTGAAGAAAGTGTTTTTATCAAACTTTAAGAAAACAACAAAGAGATTATTCATTTTTCTGGTGGTTGCGCTGCTCGCGTTCTGCCCACTAACGGGTTTTACAGCCTATGCCGGGGAATCCGATGGTGGCTCCGCTCCCGTGGAACCCGCTCCCGTGGAGCCTGTTCCCACGGAGCCTGTTCCTACAGAGCCCGCTCCTACGGAGCCCGCTCCTACGGAGCCCGCTCCTACGGAGCCTGTCCCTGAACCGACGCCAAATCCCGTACCAGGGCTTTATGCAATCGAAATTTTCATCACTGATCTTGAAGGGTCGATTATCGACGATTTGGGCGAGGCCAACGGCACGGTTACGGCGGACTTTACCGAGGCCGCGGAAAACGACGAAATTACCCTGACAATCACGCCGGAGAACGGCTACCGACTGGATACGCTGATGCTTTCCTACGGCGAAGAGGCCCGCGAAATTGACGTTTCTGAGATCGAGGGCGGTACATATGCCTTCGCCATGCCCGCCAATGATGTCGCCGTGACCGCCAGCTTCGCCGCGGAAGTTAAGCCGCTGGCCAAGTCACTGGCGGACGGGCCATACTCCATCAACATAAATACTGTCACAAATTATTTCCCAGATGACAATGACTCAAAATATAGTGTATTGAGCGCTGTCACGGCAGATGCAACCGATGATAAAGCTGAAGCGGGACAAGAAGTCACTCTGACGATCACGCCGGCAAAACGGGCGTCATTAGGATACGAGCACTCCCTCAGAGAACTGACGCTGACCTACGAAGGCGAAGAGCCGATCAAGGTTGACGTTCTCAAGGCTGTCACGAACGGCAGAGCGGGAGGGCAGTATACCTTCACCATGCCCGCGAAAAACGTTACCGTGGACGCGGTGTTTGGACCCTACACTTTTATGTTTCCCAAAACCTTGGAAGGCGGCGAATTCAAGACTACAAATTTATTAAACGATTGTGCTAAACACTTAGGGTTTTCGGAGGACGGTAAGTACGAAATATGGGGATGTCTCTCAGGAATATCTGTTTATTTGGCAGTCACAGCGAAGGACGGCTACATCCTGAAAGCCGATTCCGCGAAGTATACATCCGAGGACGGCACCGAGACTCTTCTTCCAGTCAGCGACATAAATAAAATAACCGTCACCGACCGCATGCCGAAAGCCGACATTGTTTTTTCGGCGGACTTCATTGCAGCGGAGACCAAGTTTAACATTGGCGTCGGCGAAATCGCCAACGGTACGGTGAGGGCGGATAAAACCCAAGCCATGGCAGGTGAAGCAATCAAGCTGACTGTTACGCCGAACAAGGGTTACACGCTGGCAACCGGTTCGCTGAAATATACATATGCCGGCGGCAAACTCAGCGGAAACATTACAGTCCCCACCGGCACTGTTTTCACCAACGCCGCTCCTGTTACCCTCACGATGACCATGCCGCAGACCGATATTGTGGTTGCGGCGGAGTTCGGACCCGCGACTATCATCACTTTTGACCCGACTATCAAAAACGGTTCGTTAGCTGTACCGTATGGTGCTCTAAAACTGTCCGATAATTCTTTTTTGAGCACACCGGGCACTCAATATTATATTTCAAATAATCCGAACACGGGTTACATGATGAAAGTCGGCTCGCTGAAATACACAGCAGACGGCGGCCTAACTTATCTTCCGCTTCTCAATGACACCCCCTTTATCGTGCCTGCTACCGACGCGACGATAACGGCGGAGTTTGTGGCCTCCGGCAGCGTAGCCGTCGGCACTGTAGAAGTCGATTATAATGGAAACGAAACAGAAATCTTCGAGGTTCCGATAACCTTTACAACGCCGTCAAGCGGGGGTGTTCAAAGGTTTGAACCTAGGCTCCAATATGAGGCGGGCGGGGCTGTGGCATTCAAATACCTTCGAATAGGCGGAACAAAGCTATTGGAAGCGGGAGCAACCAGCGGAACGGATCCCGTAACCGGATGGGTTGCTTCAAACCTGACAGTGCTTGAATATAGTACTAACAGCTTCCATTATTTATACCTTGCCCCCGGCAATGTGACCGAGAATCCGGACGTAGACTTTGAAGAGAATACGCAGTATACCGTCTATGTCGGCTTCGCCCTGAAGCCCAATTTAGTGGTTGGAGAGATACCCATTACAAATACTTCAAGGTTCAACACTGGCATAAATCCCATAAATACAAACGGCGCGATAAAAATTAATTGGACGGGAGCCACGCCCCCGTTTACCACCCTTAAAGGCGTCAACACCTACTACCTGTCGAATCCGGAGCAGTTGATGTGGTTCGCGGATGAAATCAACACCAAGCATAGTACGACATCCGCAGCGCTGCTTAATGCCAACATTGATATGACCGGTTACGCAGGCCCGAACGGCGAAAAGTTCGAGGGTATCGGCACGGAAGAATATCCCCTTCAGCAAACTTTTAACGGCAACGGAAAAACAGTCACATACGAGTTGACCCACGACAGCGGAGACGGTCCCGTGGGCTTTGTCAGAAATACCACGGCCGCCGTTCAGAGCCTGACAGTCAACGGAACCATAACCGTCACAGGCGGCTCACCGGACGCGGGCCTCGCCGTCGGCAGGACTTCAGCCGCTGTCTCGGGCGTGACAGTCAACGGAACCATAACCGTCACGGGCGGCACTCCAAACGTGGGCGGCGTCGTCGGCAGAACTTCAGCCAACATAACAGGCAGCACAAGCAAAGCGACCATCAGCGTATCCGAAAATGCCGGCGGAAATATAGGCGGCATCGCCGGCCTCTTCGATAACGGCAGCACAGCTACCGGATCGCTAAACACCAACGTCCACCTTGGAACGGTAGATGTCAGACCGGGAAGTACGGAAGCCGTCGTCGGCGGCATCGTGGGGAGCGCAAACGGAAAAGTGAATTTTTACTCAAACGGCAACGGAGGCGCGTGGAGCGCCGCTTCTCCGGATTCGGGCGGCTCTGTTCAGGGCCGTGGCGTTACGGGCGGCATTGTCGGTTATATGGGCGCCAGTTCCACTACCGGAAACTATCAAAATACAAATTTCGGCACTGTCAGCGGCGGGGGAACATCGGCGCTGGGCAGCGCCACCGGCGGTATTTTCGGGATCGCGGGAGAAAATGTCACCGTCATCGGCCATGCAACCAAGGATGGTAGTTATTCAAGCAACCGCTATAACAACTTAAACATGAACTATGGAAGCGTATCGGGAGATACGCGCTATGTCGGCGGTATTGTGGGTGAGCTGCGGGGAGCCTCTACTATAATCCGGTACTCGTATAATGAAGGCGAGATAACGAGTTCTTCCGCTCAGCCCGGCGCGGCCGTCGGCGGCATCGTCGGCGGCGCAGCGGGCGGCGCGGGCCTGACCATCGAAAATAACATCAGCAAGGGCGGCGTCAAGGCCACAGGCGGCGCGGCGCGCGGAGGTCTCATCGGCTATGCGGCAAGCACTATGCCCCAGCTCGACTCGCTTGCCGAAGGCAAGCTGAACTATTTTGCCCAGGCTCCGGACTTGGCAGGTTACCCGGGCATGCCGGAAACCCCTGGAATATCAGGTAAGCCTGCGGCATTACTGAGCCCTCTGGGCTATTCGTCCGAGTACAATGGTCCGGGCGGCGACGGTTCAGCGGAAAATCCATACCAGCTTGCCAACTATGAGCAACTGGCTTGGTTCGCCGAAAGCGTAAACGGCACCCGCAGCCTGGGAGGGCAAAGCTATAACGTGATTCTTGTGGACGACATCGACATCAGCGCCTACCCGGATTTCGTGGGTATCGGCACCTATTCAAGGCCCTACATGGGCGTATTTGACGGCGGCGGTTTCTCTATAAAACTCGCTCTGGAGAACGGAGGCTCAGATGTAAGCAGCGCAAGAGATTTTGCGGCATTGTTTGGGTACTGCGACGGTGCGACCATCAAAAACCTTACCACCACCGGAACGGTAAATAGCGCCCGAAACGCGGCGGGCGTCGCGTATAAATTAGAAGACGGAACCATAGAGCATGTCCGCAACGAGGCGAAAATCACGGCGGGTCGGATAGCGGCCGGTGTGCTGTTAACCGGCGATGGCGTAACATTAAAGGATATAGTAAATACCGGCGACATCACCTCCACCAAGGCCTTATTGCTCCCGAATGAAATTGCTAACGGATCGCCGCCTGCCAATTGCACCGGCCGCGCGTCGGGTGTCGTAGACAGTTTAATCAGCCACAGTGCCACGGTTGACCGCTGCGTAAACGAAGGCAACATTGCCGCCGCTTACCAAGCCGCGGGCGTCATAGGTTCAATTTCCACTTCTTCTATTTACAATCCATTCGTAAGCGTGACAAACTGTAAAAACTCAGGAACCGTGGAGTCCTTTGCCAGCCTCAGCCTAGACTCAGGCGCTTGGCTTAGCGCCACGCACTTTCAATACCGTTGTACTGCCGCCGGGATCGTCGGCTGGGTTGCCGAGGGGACATTTGTGATCAGTAATTGCGAAAACAGCGGCACGATAAAGTGTTCCGGCAACAATGTGGCCGGTATTCTTGGCAGCGTCGGAATTGGAAATGGTTTTGTCGAGACCAACATCACCGTGAAAGACTGCAAAAATACCGGGGCTATCATCAGCACCTATACAGGAGGTTCAAACTTTAACAAGATCAGTATCGCCGGCATTTTTGCAAACGCCGCGGGGTCGACCGGCACAGGCGCCCCGCAGTCAACCGGCGTCACAGTGACCGGCAATGAAAATACCGGCCCTATCAGCGCAGACGCCCGAGTGAAAGTCGGCGCGATCGTCGGGCGCGACCCCGGGAGTGCCGATTATGACTCCAGCGGCAACAAGACGAATCAGTTTTACGGAGATGACGAGGAGGATGCCGGCGTAGAGAAGTCGACTCTGGGACAACCCGGCAATACAGATGACCCAGGCGACGGTGGTGGGGCGAATCCGACTGTCCCGGGAAAAGACCCGGAAGCCCCCAAGGTCCCAGTCGCCGTAACTCCCGATGGACCGGCGGAGGTCCAGAAAGTTCCGACAGCGGAAGGCTCTGTCACAGCGCAGGACACGAGCTACGAACGTCGCCCGGCGTCGCCTGCGGAACGGATAAACTTAAAGGAACAGCCGCAGGAGGAGGCTCTGCGCGCTGATGAAGCCACAAATGAGGAAACGCCTCCCAAAGATCAGCCAAACGAAAATTCTCTGGACGTAGCAGCGAGCGACATGGAGAGGACTGTCGAAAACAGCCCGTTCGTGGCCGTGGCGCTGGGCGTCGCCGGAGCGGGGGCTTTAGGCGGAGGCGGATACGCGTTGTTCAGATCATTAAGACGCAGGCGCGTAGGATAGCGGAATAGAGGGTCAGGCTATTCCACGGCAGATAAAAGTAAGGCTTCAATGACGCTGAGTCCCCGACTCAGCGTCATTGAGCGCCGCTTTTAACCGCTGTCCCTAAACGTAAAATCACAAACTATGGCTGGCTGCGATGCCTTATCCGCAAATCTATCATACGGGAAAGTGAACAAATGAGTGAAAGAACAGGTCAGACAATGAACGGACCCACAGGCACGGAGGTGCTGTCGGAAACCGGGAATCAAAGGAAGCTGCCAGAGGAATGGCTCGCGACCAGAAGAAAAGTAGCAAAGGTAGAAACCGAGATCAAAAAAGTAATTATCGGCAAGGATGAGATCATCCGAAAGGTGCTGATGGCAATACTGGCAAAGGGCCATATCCTCCTTGAGGACAAGCCGGGCGTCGGCAAAACGAAATTGGCCCTGGCCTTCGCAAAGACGCTCGATCTGAGGTATACAAGACGCTCCTTTAATTACGATACGACCGCCTCGGACATCGTCGGGTATACGAAGCCTGTTGACGGCGGGAGCGTATATATGCCCGGCGATTTAACGGATACGAACCTTCTCCTGGCCGACGAGCTCAACAGGACCAGCCCCAAAACTCACGCGGCGCTGCTTGAGGCGATGGAGGAGAACGTCATGACGGTGGACGGCGTGCTCCACCACCTTCCGAAGCCCTTCATTGTAATCGCGACGCAAAACCCCTACGGCTCCGCGGGCGTGCAGCTCCTCTCCGATGTGCAGCGGGACCGGTTTATGACGCGCCAGAGTATCGGAAACCCCGATCTTGAAAGCATGACTCAAATCATCATGGACAGGACCGGCCGGGAGCCGATGGATTCAGTAGAGATATCGCTGACGCGCGACGAGCTGAATCAAGCCATATCGGACGTTTCCGGCGTATTGGTGAAAAACGTGATAGGCCGTTACATATCCGCGCTGATCATAGCGACCCGAGACCCCGAATTGGTGAGACAGGAAGCTACCCCCCGCGGAGCGGTGCATATGGTCAAAATGGCACAGGCCCGAGCGTATTTATGCGACCGCAGCTATGTGATCCCGGAGGATGTGGCGGCGGTATTCGCCGATGTCTGCGAGCATAGGATCGACCTGCACCACGAATCAAGAATGAGCAACCTGAGCCCTATGACGGTGATCAAGAAAGCTCTGGATGACGTAAAAATGCCGTCGCTGGAGGATTTTAAGAAAAGCAACTAGCACTGAAGGAGATCAAGTTATGCGACGTGTTCTATTGGCCGCCTGTATCATCGCGGCTGCTGTGCTTTACATATTTACCGGCGCCCTATATGCGTCGTTACTGGCAAGCGCGGTGCTGGTATTGCCCTGCGCCGCGCTTGCACTGGGAGCCATGAGCGCAAGAGGTGCGCGCTTGTCTCTTATCATACCGGCAAGGATAAGAAAGGGTGAGCCCGCCCGCTGCAAGCTCATTTTAGAAAACTGTTCGGTCGTGCCCATATCGCTTGCGGCGCTGAGGATTACCATAAAGAACAACCTGACAAACAAAGAGCAGGAACTCGCGGTCGCACTCTCAGCCGCCCCGAACAAAAAAATCGAGTACGGATTCACCTTTGAAAGCTCCACCTGCGGGCAATACGAGTTTATTTGCGAGGAATTCAGGGTAGTAGATTTCCTGGGCCTGAGGGGCATACGCAAACATGTTGGGATAAAGGAAACAAAAGTGTCTATGCCGGATACCTTCCAGACGTACGTATTCCTTTCCGACGCCAATTCAAGCCTCGTGGACGGCGATTCGTCGAGCATAAACAAAAAGGGTCCGGATCATACGGAGCCCCTGCAGTATAGAGACTTCGTGGACGGAGACCCCATGAACCGCATTAATTACAAGCTCTCGTTCAAGCACGACCGCCTTATGATCGCGGACGGGTCGCAGCCGCGCAAGGATGCGTATTTAGTATTGTGGAACGGCGGCTTATCGCCCGTGGGAATGTCGCCAAGCGTTCCCGACGCGTTGGCCGAGGCTTTCATTTCCATATGCTCGTCCTTTGTTGATGCCGGCATACCGTACACAGCCGCGTGGAAAAGCTCCGAGCCGGACGGGATAACGCAAATGGAGGTCGCCTCCAGAGACGATATGTACGATGTCATAAAAGGCATCATGGGCACAGGCGGAGTTGAAACGCAGGTGAATGAATACTTAAGAGCATTCGGCGGAAAGCATTATCCGGGCGTCGCCTATTTTTCATACAGATCGCAAAGCGAATTGGGTATGCTGAACGATATAGGCCATGTAACGCCGTTTATATGCAAGCAGGAAAACGAGCCCGCGGACGGCGAGGGCTACTTTTTTACACCCGGGAACTGCAGGAGCATGCTGAGCCGGGTATATATTTAATACTGGGGAATGGGTGAGGTATGAAGGATAACAAAAAAATCCTTGACAAAACAGGCTTTTCCTTAACTCCGGACGAGAGAAAGGAAACCGGGTACATACAAAGGTTATTGACCGCCCTCATTTTATACGCTGGTTTTTCCGGGTGCATTTGGACTGTTCTCGGCTTAGGCGGTATTGGCGTAAACCCTGTTCCGCTCCTGGTGATCGGCTGTATCTATTGCGCGGCGTTCTGCGGATTCAGAGGCAGATGGCGGGTCATACCCATACTGGCTGTCATCGCTCTTATTGTATATTTTTATTTGGCGCTGTCCTCTATGTCGGACGGCTGGAACGCGGTGTCAAATCAGGTATGCCAGACTTTTGAGGCCTATTTGGGCCGTATATTGCCGCGCTACGCCATAAACGGGGAGCATGTGGTCCTTAGCGCCGGCATGTTTTTGGCAACGGGCTCGGCGGCATTGGCGATCCTGTGCGGGCGCACGGCGCAGGCGGCCGGCCCCTTCAGCCTCTTATCGGGTCTGTTGGCGCTTGTGTTATGGGCGGCGGCTCTTATATTCCGAGTACCCTATCCGCCTGTCTGCGCAGCGGCGCTTATAGCCGCCGCAGCTGTTCTTGCGGGATTGAGGATACCCGTGCGGAGTGTGTTTTACAGAAGCGGCTCAAATGGCGGCGGTAACCGGCTGTTAATGACCATAGCGGTTTTATTATGCATATCCGCTCTCATGTCCTTTCCTCTCAACGAGCTGAACAAAAACGCCGATGGAGAGCGCAGGCAGGCGGCGAGGGCCATAGACTCTTTCAGGTACGACGCGGAAGAGGATACGGCGCCCGAAGGCGATTTCAGCCGCCTTTCAGAATATCCTTCGATGAGCGACGCCGAGTTTTACGCAGCTCGATATACGGGAGATATCTACTATCTCAGAGGCTATGTGGGAGAAACCTATACAAGCGACGGCTGGGTGAGTCTGGAGCCCGGACGCAGGGCGGAATACGCCGGTCTTTTCAGTTGGCTCCATAACAGAGGCTTTTACGCGCAGAACCAGCAGTCGGTGCTCCGGGATGCTCTCGGGAGGGATACCGAAGCCCCTGTGGAGGTCTCTGTAGTGAACGCCGGCGCGTACTCCAAGTATCTCTACGCTCCTTATGAGGCGGCGATTCCGGACGAGCCGGACATTTATCGCATCGGCGACGAGAACCTTCTTGCCGGGGGCTTCAGAGGCGAAAGAGAATATAAGCTTATCCTATCAGGCGGCACCGTATCGGACTACGAGCTGCTTTATAACGAGCTGAACAACGCTTTCGGGCGCGGCGACACAAACGCCGTGGAATACCTGAAAAGCGAGAACGGTTACCGCGATTTTGTATATGAAAACTATCTTGAAATACCCGAAGAAGCCCGTTCGTCAATACAGGACTTCCTGGACGGCTTTGTCCCGCCGGAGGACGGACTTACCTTTAATGACGCCAAAGCCATTGCCGACTCATATATAAACTCGTTGCCCTATTCCGATATGCCCGAAGCCTCTTATTACAAAGGGGATTTTATAACGGATTTCCTTTCGAAGAGCAGGGAGGGCAACAGCCTGCAATTTTCAACGGTAGAGACCCTTTTATTCCGTTATCTTGGTATCCCCGCAAGATATGTGGAGGGATATATATTGACGGAGGACGAGCTGGAGACCGCTAAGAACGGCGGCGCCGTGACCATACGCCCTGAAAGCCTTCGCGCATGGACTGAGATATACAGAGACGGTGTGGGATTTGTCCCCTTCGAGCTTGACCCGCCTGAACTTTACCTGCATGATCAGATGATGACCGATCAGATAACGGAACCTGAACCACCGGAGGATGAGCACTCCGACCCTCATATCATGCTGCTGAGGATATTGCTGCTGGTGCTGGCGGTGATCGTGATACTGCTTGCCGCCGGCTTTGCAATATTCGCTATACGCCGGGCATACATTCGCCGCCATTATAAGAGGATACTGACGATCACGGACAACAGTGAGGCCGTAAGCCTTACGACGGCATATTTGATATGGGTCGTCTCGCACGCCGGCATTCCGTATAAAAATGGCTCTCTTCACGATCTGTGCCCGGAATTTGAAGAGCTGTTCGGTCGGGATATGCGCCAGAAATACGCCGAGGTCATCGGCATACAGCAGCAGGCCATTTTCAGCGACCTGGTCATATATGATGAGGAAAGAGCTATGGTAACCGGGTTTTTAAACGAAGTTGTCGGGCTGATTGGAAAGCAGGCCGGCCTTCCCCGCCGGTTCAGGCTCAAATGGGTCGATTGCGTCATATAGAAAGGCATTTTACCTTAGCGAAGCGTACTGGCAGCACTTTCGTGTCTTTTTAAATGCCATACACAAAAAGGCAGCTGTGGCGGCCCAATACGAAGGCGGGAAGGGCCACCGTTTGAACAGTGTTTTCTGGCCTTACAAAATTGAGTATTCCAGCAAGGATGATAAATTCCGAGCTCTGTGCTATCGGCGCCACGGTTTGCGAAGAGTGCGGTGCATCCTCAATCTGGGGCGCGTCGTATCAGTTCGCATGGCACAGGTTGAGGGCAACATAACCGACGCGATGCAGGAGATCAGGCCGGCTGAGCGGTTTGGCGAAGTGACGCTGGAAATCTCTAAGGAGCGCAATGCGTTGGAGCGGTGTATGATCCAGTTCGCTCATTTTGAGAAACGGACTGAATATGACGCAGCGGCCAACCGTTATACCTGTATCATCAAATACAACATTATGGACGAGTCGGAGCTTGTCATCCGGGTGCTGTCCTTTGGCCCGACAGTCAGGGTGCTTGGCCCGGAGCACTTCCTTCAGGAGATACATCAAAGGGTTGATAGGCAGACCATACTTATAAATCAAAATCGTCAGCAAGAGCCTACGGTTTTGTAAGCGTTAAGGCTGAGACCGCATAGGCACGAATCGCGATATAACATAAAGCCGTCCGTTGTAGGGTAACCCACCTGCAGCAGACGGCTTTTGCGTTTCATATATTGGGGTTTTACGCCCATGCATCAGACTATGCCGTGTCACGAGAATGTCAGTGCTTCGCCGGTATCATTCTTCTGTTTTGCGGAAATCCATGCCAACATAGGTTCGTACTGGATTCCCGGGTTCTCACTTATAACCTTGTACCCGTTAAAATTGCACATAACAGAGGGGCAGGTGTGTGCATATTAACGATTACCTCCAGCTTGAAAATTTAGCCAATACGTATCTATAATATAGTAAATGACCGTTAAAGGAAGGCCTGCATAATAATGGAATACCAGAACGTCACCGGACGAATATACGACATACAAGGCTATGCGGTACACGACGGGCCGGGGATTCGCACGACGGTTTATACCAAGGGTTGTCCGCTGCGCTGCCTGTGGTGCCATAGCCCGGAATCGCAATATCATTCGCTTGAACTGGGCTATCTGCCGGTAAAGTGCCTGGGCGTTGACCTGTGTCAAAACGCGTGCGTGAGCGCCTGCCCGAACGGCGCTATATCGGCAGGCGAACCTGTTCGAGCGCTTGACGGGTCTGGCGAGCTCCGAAAAGCAATGATCGACCGTGCAAAATGCACAGGCTGCCTGAAATGCACCAAAGCGTGCATCACCAAGGCGCTGTACCCGTCAGGCAGGGACACGACGGTCGACGAGGTCTACGAACGCCTCGATAAAGACCGCGGGTTCTTTAAAAATGGCGGCGGGATAACCATTTCCGGCGGCGAGGCGATGGCACAATTTGAGTTCACCCTCAATCTGGCGAAAAGGCTGAAAGACAGCGGGCTGCACATCTGCCTTGATACCACGGGGTTCGCGCCAACGGAAGAGTTCAAGCAGATTTTACCATACATAGACCTGTTTCTGTACGACATCAAGCATATGGACACATTGATGCACAAGAAGCTCACCGGGGTCGGAAACGAGCTGATTTTGACCAACGCGCGATTTCTCGCTGAACACGGGGGCGCGCTGCAAATCCGCGTACCGGTCATACCGAAGCTGACCGATAAAGAGGACAATTTACGGGCGACTGCGGCGTTTTGCGCTGAGCTCGGCGAGGCGGTGAAATTGGTGCAGCTGCTCCCGTATCACGCGACGGGACGGATGAAATACGACCGTTTAGGCTGGCACTATAAGCTGAAAAATGTTGAACCGCCGACCGAGGATTTTATGAATAGGATTCTCGCGCTTTTCCAAAGCTACGGGCTGAGCGCGCAATTGTATTAAATTGAACGCGTTTAATTTAGTATCATCACGTTAATTGCGCTATAGCTCAACCAATTGAAATGTCGTGTAATAAATTAATCGCGCCGGGTCAGGCGCGACAAGGAGGATATTATGGAGAACTTCGACATTTCCATCTCCGAGCGTATTCTTGGGCTCAAAGCGAAACGGGAACGCATCAACAGGGACTTGCACCTGAACATCGAGCGCAATCGCATCATCACAGAGTACTACAAGGCGCACGAGAACGAGTACCCGGTACTGAAACGTGCCGGCTACCTCTATGCGTGGTGCGCGACGCGGGAGATCAACATCGAGGACGACGATATTTTTCTCGGCGATGCCGGTCCCCATTGCCGCACGGTGCACTTTGACATCGAGCAGACCAGTCAAAGCTGGCTGCGCGGCTGCTTCGGCGACACCGACGAGCGGTTCCGCGCCGCGTGGCAGGTGCCGGGAAGTATCTGGGTGGACGACGAGGACCGCCAGTGGCTGCTGGAAGCGGCGGATTACTGGGAAGGCAAAGACATCGGCGCAACGGCCCGGGGGCTGTTTCCCCCGGAGTTCACGGAAAATGCCGGACCGGTTCTTAAGGATCTGACCGGTTCGTATCCGGGACACTTCAACCCCAACTACGAGCGGGCGGTGACGGTCGGGTTCGGCGCGGTGCGTCAGACCGCCATCGAAAAGCTGGACGAAATCCGGAAACACACAACCGCAGACAACGTCCGCAGCGAGCTGTTCTACCGGGGGCTTATCAAAGTCTGCGACGGGATGATCCTGATGAGCAAGCGTTACGCCGAGGGATGCCGCAAGAAAGCGGAAACGGCAACGCCTGACCGTCGTGCGGAGCTGCTTAAAATGGCCGACTCCTGCGACTGGATCGTTGAAAATCCCGCCAGAAACCTGTGGGAAGGCTTCCAAACCATATTCTTTTATCAGTATCTGATCACAGCAGACGGCACACACTGGGCGGATTCTCCGGGGCTGATCGACAGCTTTCTCGGACCGCTGCTTGAAAACGATGTGAACACCGGCGCGCTGACCCGCGAACAGGCGCAGGAGCTGTGCGACGCGTTCCTGCTGCACTACGGCGATCAGATTATCATGTTCCCTAAGCCCGATAATGACCGGCTTATTGAAGCGCACAGGAACGGAAAGACAATGTTTGACCTGCAGGGCGGCATGCAGAACATCGCCGCAGGCAGCCTCATTACCCTCGGCGGCCAGAAAACAGACGGGACGGGCGACTACAATCTTGCCACCGAGATGCTGCTGCTGTCCTACTACCGGCTGCGTGTTGCCGAGCCAAGCCTTGCGCTGCGCATCAACAAGCATACGCCCGACCGCATCTGGGAGATCGGCATCGCCTGCAGCAAGCGTTCGGGTGGTTTACCGCAATTCAACAACGACGATGTAATTATCCAGACGATGCTTGATAAGGGCGTGCCGCTGGAGGATGCCAGGCGATATGCCGTTTTCGGCTGTGTTGAGCCGGCCATCAGCGGCAAGGAGTGGTCGATGGCCGCCAACTGCGGCGGTTTCGGCGGCGGATCAAGCCTTATCAACATACTTCAATACGTCATCCACGGCAACGTCAACCCCATGATGGGCACTCCGGGAATGCTGCCGTGCAAAAAGCTGTACGAATACGAGTCCTTTGAGGAATTAAAGGCAGAGTTCGAGCGGCAAGTCAGGTTTTACATTGACTACGGGGCACGGCTGTACCACTTCGCCGCGCTTGTATTCGACCAGGCGTGGCCGTGCCTTTCCGCCTCCGTGATGACGGAGGGCTGCCTGGAGTCTGGCAAGGACGTCACCTGGGGCGGCGCCAAGTACAACGGCATGGGCTCCATGCTCAGCGCCGTTGCGACGGTCGGCGACAGTCTGATGACGATAAAGAAGCTCTGCTTTGACGATAAAACCGTCTCGGCGCGTGAGCTGTATGACGCTTTGCAGGCCAACTGGGAGGGCCATGAGCTGCTCCGCCAGAGAATTTTGAACGAGGTGCCGTTCTACGGCAACGACAACGATGAGCCCGACGCGCTGGTCCAGTGGTTTACAAACCTCTGGGCAGATCATTTCAATTCGCGGCCGGGCGTCAATCACGGAACGAATAACTGCGGGGCACTGGACCTCTACTGGGTCTGGGGCGGGAAAATGACGTGGGCGACGCCGGACGGGCGAAAAACAGGCGACCCGCTGTCGCCCTCAAGCGACCCGCGCCAGGACGCTGTCAAGAACGGTCCCTTGGCGTATGTCAAGAGCGTTGCAAAGATGCCCTGGGATAAGATGCGCTGCGGCGGCGCGATCAACCTGCGCTTCGACGCAAACTCCGTGCGGGGCGAGGATGCCACAGCCAAGGTGCGCGAGCTTATCCAGTCGTACTTCGCGATGGGCGGCATCCAGTTCCACTTCACGGTGGCGGATACCGCCATTATGCGCGCGGCGCAGAAGAACCCCCAGGATTATCAGGACCTCATCGTGCGTATCGCGGGTTTCTCCGCCTACTTCACGCACCTGCCGTTTGACGACCAGGAGAACTATATTGCCAGATACGAGATCGGCGTGTGACAAGGAACACCCGTCCCCCCGGCTGTAACAACAGACAATTTGCTGTATACCCGAAAGGAAACGGGGGACGAAATGTCCCTAATTTCAGTTACTACAGATAATTGTTCTTAGCCGGAGAGTCCAGCTGCGGCTGATCTCTCCGGCTTCGATCTTTACTCTGGCTATTCAACTAATAACATACGCTTAGTATACGCACCTTCAACGGTGTTATGGCACTTTAATTTGTTATCATATCCTGCAGGAATACCGCAACCATCTTTGCAGCCTGTGCGCGTGTGGCGTTGGCTCTCGGCGCAAAGCTTCCGTCGCTGCCGCCTGAAATTATGCCTGCCTGCTGCATCGCGGTTACAGCATCGGAGGCATAGGAAGAAATCTCTGCGCTGTCGGTGAAAGTTACTGCACTTGTTGTCTCCGGCAAGGTATAGCCCGCAACTTTTTCCGCATAGCGTGCGACCATCACCGCAGCATCCTGGCGGGTGATAAATGCGTTCGGATCAAACTTTCCGTTCGAACCGGCAGCGACGCCGTTTTCATACGCCCACCTGACTGAGGCGAAATACCAGTCATTCACAGACACGTCAGAAAAGGCTGAGGATGTATAGACGCTCAAGTCGGCGCCGGAGAGATTGGCAAGAATCGTCACAAACTCTGCTCTTGTGATATTGGCATCCGGGCTGAATTTCCAGCCGCCCGTGCCGTTTATGATTCCCCGTGCCCCGAGGTAGTTGACGTAATCCGAGAACCAGCCGGACACATCGGTGAAGCTCACGTTGTTATAGCCTACAGCGTAGGAAGAGAAGTGGGAGGTCTTAAACGTGACGATACCCGTTGACGCGTCATAGACGCAATCGGGAACCATAATGAGTTCGCCGCTGCCGGAAATATAGTAAACGACGATTTTACTCGCGTCCTCACCCTCGATGTGCGTATACGGTACACTTACAGTCGCTGTGCCGCCGCCGAAGCTTGAGATGGTCGTGCCGCCGGAGGTTATCTTCAAGTCGTAAACCGGCCTGCTGCCTATAACAGCCTTGCCCTGGTCCGAAAGGGCTGTGGCGCCCGGCTTTTGTGCCGTAATCGTGATGTCGCCCGCCGTTTTTTTGCCGATTTCGGTCAGTGCGGCTCCATTAAAGGTGACTGTCGCAACAGAGGACGAGATCGTCAGTGCATTGACACCGTCCGTCAAAGATGAGACTGCGGCTTGTGGGATAGTCACAGACATGCCTTTGGCCCCGCTTCCGGTATCGATGTTGATTTCAACAGCAGCTTGCGACTTATGTTCCTGCGCGATCTCGCGGGCCGCTTTCACCAGGGCCCCAATCTGATCCTTACTCACGCTGGCTGCCGCCACGCCGTCCGAACCGGTGATTGCCGTGAAGGACTGCGCCGCGGTGGCCTTGTTGTTGTTTGTTGTAACAGTAATAGCGCTGCTGGGATTTGCTATCCCGGTGCTTCCGCCGCCGTAATAACCGCCCGGGTCGGAGATGCCTGTGTCTGCCGCTGCGTCCAGGACGGCTGTGCCGCCCGCCAGCTTCCAGCTGAACAGTTTAAGACCGGAGGGAAGGGAGACTTTCCAGTTATTCGCCAGCAAGGCTGTGGCTTGCGCCAGAGTAGCCGTATCAGCGATGCCGGTATTAAGCAGAGTGGTCACGTCACCGGCATTGATTTGCGCCGCTGTTTTTCCGATCAGGTCCCGCACAGCACCCTTGCCATCCTGCTCACCCACGACGATGGTGCCAACGCTCAAGCCAGGGAACTCGGTGTCACCGGCCTTTTGCGTACGCCCGGTATTATAATACCCGGGAAGCATCAGGCCAATGCCCGTGTTGCGCCCAGCCAGCGCGCCCACATCGCCGGTACTGCCGGTGGATATCAACTCGATATCCGCGAAGTTGTTGTATGACACGGCGGAGTGGAAACCGCTCAGGCCTCCAATGGCAGTCTTATTAAGGGATGCGGAGGATACGATGCTGCCGGAGATACGGTTATTGATTATACCTGCCCGGGCAACGATACCAGTGAGGCCGCCGGCATAAGCCCAGGCCGCCTTGGAGGAAGCCGTGATGTTCACATCCACGGCGCAGTTGGTAATGGTGCCCCGGATGACGGAAGCCGCCAGTCCCGCCACATAAGCCGCGCCGGAGTTGCTGGCGACGGACAGCTTCCCAGCCACAGTCACATTGTCGATATAACCCGAGGAGCCCACGGCACTGCCATTGGCATAAATGGTCTGGTCGACAAAGCCCGTCAGTGCACCGGCATAGATACGGCTGCTGCCGTCGTTTGCGGTGGAGATATCGACATTTCTGAGAACCAGATCGGTGACTGTGCCGTTTTCAATGTAAGCAAACAGTCCTGCGTACTGATAGAGCGCCGGCTCTACGGCAGAGCCGATAGTAAGGCCCGAGATGGTATGTCCATTTCCGTCGAAGCTGCCGGAGAAGGGATGGGGCGCGGGGCCGCCGGCAGGAATCCATTCCTGGGTCAGGACAACGTCCGCCGTCAGCTCAATGACTTTCCCCGCAAAATCCTCATCCGTGTTGACCGCAGCGGCAAAGGCCCGCAGCTGTGTCTCGGTTGAAATGCGGTATGGCGAGGCCTGTGTACCGGAGCCGCCGGCGAAAATGGTGGGATCTGCCTTGCCATAGCCGGTGATATCTCCGACTTTTGCCTTTTGCAGCGCGATATCCGCAGAGGATTTCAGCCGCTGCATGGTCGCAGTGGTCGTATCCAGTGTATCCGTCCCCTGCGCGCTGATGATGACGGCAACAGATGAAGCATAATCGGCTCCGGCATCCACCGCGACGATCTTCCCTTCATGAACTGTCAGCTTAACAATCAACATTCCATCCGTCGACCGGCCGTAATACACGCCGTCCACATAGTTCGGCTGGACAACAGGGAGCTCAATGTCGGGTTCCACATATGTAACGGCTGCCGCTTCGCCCGTGGGCAGGACTGTTGCATCCGTGAACATCCACCCACGCAGTGTGACACCCGGATAATCTGCCGCCAGGTTGATGGGGAAAACGGAGAAATTGCCATTGAGCTTGGATGCAAAGTCTCCGCTGGCCAGTGCGGACTCTGTCAGGCCCTCAATCTGATAGGAGATGCTACCCGAATAAGGCTCGCCCTCATCGCTGATTCCGGGGCCTACCAGCCACCCGGCCGCCACGACCGGATTGACCGTTTGCTCCGCGATGGTCTGAGAGGACTCCGTGCTGAAATAGCTGTCATAGAGATTGCCGATGCCGGTAACCCAGCCTGCCAGAGCGCCTACATAATAGGAAAAGGTGTCTGAGGAAGTATCGCCGGTGGCATAGCAATTGACCATATTGCCCGCGTGAACACCTGTAATCCCGCCCGCGGCGGCCATGCCCTCATACTCCACCCCGTTTTCCGTACCCCGCTTTGCCGTACCGGAGACGTCGCCGGTGGCAAGGCAATTTGCGGTTAGGGCCCGGTTATTCAGACCGACAAGGCCGCCCGCTTCGGCAATGCCCCCGACAGCCTCCGCGCGGACAGCCGCGCTGCCCATGCTGTTGACCAATTGTCCTTTATACTGCATGCCGATGGCGCCGCCCACAAAAATATTGGCTTTGTCATGGGTGGTTTTGCCCCACATTGTACCCGAGACGGACACGCCATCAATCAGCGAATTAGCGCAGTAACCCGCAAGGCCTCCCACATAGCACGAAGAATTGCTCACCACGTAGATATCGGCCTCAAGCTTCAGGTTTCGAACAACTGCCCCGTCCAGCACGCCGAAAAGCCCATAGTAAACGCCGTTGCCTGTATCCTGCAAGGGGGCTTCGGCTGTACCGATGACAATGCTCGAGATGGTTTTACCGTCGCCGTCAAAGGTACCGGAAAACGCATACTCGCCCACACCCACCGGCGTCCATGCGCTGGTCAGCGCAATGTTGTCCGTGAGCTTGATATGCTTGCCGGTATAATTGATCTTGTCGTTGAGCGAAAGGGCGAAGGCTCGAAGCTGCGCCTCGGTCGCGATTTGATAGGGGTCTCCTTCCGTGCCGTTACCGCCGTCAAAGATGGAATCATCCGTTTCCGAGGGTACCCAGAGGGCACCGGTGAGGACGGCCTTGCCATTGGCCAATCCCCAATCGAAGAACTCGCCGTTGACGACAGCGATAAGCTGAGACATGGTGTCCTTAAGGGAAGTCCCGCAGAATGCCTCGACCTTAGCTGAGGCCGTGCTCTGTGCCGTGGGAGAGAGATTGCTTCCCAGAAGGGATATAAACTCGGCGGAGGCCAGAGCGGCAGCACTTTTGCCAAGAACGCTTTCATCGACCTTGCCGCTTACGTTCTTAACCGCTGTATCTAAGGCATTGTCATAATAGCTGCTCATCACGATGCCGGCGGTTACGATATTACCCGCCAAGCCACCGACACGCACGTTTGAACTCACATTCTGCACAACGCCGCCGGCGGCATAACAATTATAGAACACACCGCCGATGGTCCCCGCCAAGCCGCCAGCGTTGGCACTGGTGCTGCTGGAGGCCACAGTCACATCACCCAGGGCATAGCAGTTCATCGTCAGTGTATTGATGCTTGGATAGCCCAGAAGCCCTCCGGCATTGAGGATGGCTGATCCTGTATCCACCGTCACGTCGACATCCGCGCCGGAGTTGGTCAAAACGCCGTACTGGTTTGTGAAGCCGGCAAGACCGCCCACCATGGCTGACTTGTTGGCAGTCCGTACGTCCACCACACCCGAGGCGAAACAATTGTCAATGACAGTACCCTTGCCGCTGGCGGAATCTACCTTCGCATAAGCCAGCAGGGCCCCGCCATAGGCGACAGAGGCAGCGCTGACATCCGTATAGATGGCGATATTCGTCAGCTTGATGCCACGCAGGACCGCTGTGTTCAGCACATAACCGAACAGACCGGCATAGGCCTCTGTGGACCTGCTCTCCGCACTGCCGATAGTAAGGCCGGAGATGGTGTGGCCCTGGCCGTCGAAGCTACCGGCAAATGGATTGCTCGTACTTCCGACAGGCGTCCATTGTCCTGAAAGTGCAATATCCTGTCCAAGCTTGATGTACTGGTCGGCATAGCTGTTGCCGGCGTTCACCTGTCCTTGAAACCATGCAAGCCCCGCCGCGCTGGAAATCACGTAGGGATCAGACGATGTTCCGGTTCCTCCAGAGAATCCATTGGCCGCCGCGGCCGCCGCCTTGTCCAGAGCCCCGCCGACCGCGCCCTTGATCGCGTTACTGCTGAGAGTTGCCCCGCTGACAACGTCAACATCCACGGACTGGGCTGATAGTATTTTCCCTATCATTCCTAAAGCATTTTGCCAGATATCCGGCGTCTCGCTTTGACTGACAGTCTCGATTGCTGTAATTTGGCCGCCTGCTATCGTCACGCGCATTTCCACCGGACCGTTGCGTCCCTGTGCGAAACCGTCGTAACTGCCGTCTGCCCATTTCGGCTCTGCTGCCAGTGCGCCACCCATCGACGACAGCATAAGCAGCACTACCAGTAACAGGGATAAAAGCTTTGTGCCTCTCCTTCTTATTGTTTTCATAATAATCTCCTCACTTTTAGTTAGAATAATCTAACTTCTGGATATTTTTTTGGTCAGGCAATCCTGACCAATCAGAACTTTTAGTTAGATCAATCTAACTTTGACATGTTTTTTTGATCAGGTAATCCTGACCAAGTCAGATATTACCACAAGGCGGACTGTTCGTCAAGGAATACTCCATCAAACAGAAAACCTGTCGCTCGGACGATTCAACCATCTGGTCTTAATATGCATCAAATTTATAAACAAAACAAACCCGAACCCTTCTCCCTATGGAAAAAAGTTCGGATTTGGCCTGCCTTTTGTTATGATAAGTGGGTAATTGGGAACTTCCTATATTTACAATTCGTCAAATCATGGCGGTATAAATCTCGGCACGAAACCGTTCTATTTACAGGATAAAATATAATATTCAAGCAATATTGGAAATCGAGTATAATTGTCGTGTTATAAATCCATTGCTTATCATTTCAAGGATTGCGAATAAAAAGGAAGGAAGAATAGGGGAAATGAAGAATTTTTTGAAATGGAACGCGCATAGCTCCACGTTAATTACTGCTGGAACAATTGCCTCAAGTCTTGGGCTATTAGCGTTGTCCTTTGAGATAATTGTCGTGCAATTTTTTCGTTTTTATATGTGGAATAATGGCATAGTATACTGGAGTCCTCAGGTAAGCGTCAGCGGTTCTCGAGGTACTTCTGCGAGTGATATTATTTCCACTGCCTGGATTAATGTAGCGTTCATAATTACAGTTATTGTTGCCCTGCTGGGAATGATACTGTTATTTGTTGGCGTGATGGGAAGGCTGTCCGGGAAATCGAGCGAATCGAGATGAGCGCGCTAAATGTTTTCATGGTGGCGGCACGCGCGTCCCGGAGTTTTACCTGACGCCGGAAGCTTGCTTGAGCTCTTACAGTCTGTAGGCCACCTCATAGGCCTGGTTAATCACCGTCATCAGATTGCCAACCTTGGCGGCGTCGCCCAGCACATGCACCTTACCGCCGGGCAGGGCATCGCCGTCAAACGGGACGTAAGAGGTATAGCCAACGGACAAAATCACGGAGTCCGCGGGAATGAACTGCGCGCCTGTCTCCATTTTGACCAGGACGCCGTTATCCCTGATTTCGGACAAAGCGGCGGACGTGTAAACGTCGATCCCATAGTAACGGACGATCTCCCGCAGCATTTCGGAATTGGCCGCGGAGAGGCCCATGATCTTCAGGATATCGTCCTGCATTTCCACGATGACCGCCTTTTTCCCCTTGAGGGCCAGGTCATACGCGATTTCGCAGCCTGTCAGGCCGCCGCCGATGATCGCCACCGTATTGCCGGCCTGCTTTTTGCCCATCAGATAGTCAACCGCTTCGATCGTATTGATGCCGTCAAAGCCGGGAACCGGCAGCTTTTTGGGGACGGAACCCGTGGCGACGATGATCTCGTCGGCATTAAGGCCTGCAAGCTGCGCCGCGGTGATTTCGGTATTCAGACTGACGGTGACGCCGAGCTTCTTCAGCTGGCGGCCATACCACTGAATCAGCGCCTTGTCGTGCTCTTTGAAATCAGGGGCCGCGGCGGCAACGAACACACCGCCCAGACGGCCGCTCTTTTCGTACAGCGTCACGTCATGGCCGCGCATCGTTAACAGGCGCGCGGCCTCCATGCCGCCGATGCCGCCGCCGATCACGGCGATTTTCTTTTTGACCGAGGCCGGCCTGAGCGCCAGCTCCTCTTCACGCATGGTAACGGGGTTGATGGCGCAGGCGCCCATAGGCCCGAAGCCGCAGGGGTTGCCCTTGAAGTGGCTGATCGGGAAGCAGCCGTTGTGGCAGCCGATGCAGGGCCGAATGTCGGCAAGCTGTCCGTCGCGGACCTTGTCGCACCACTGGGGGTCGGCCAGCAGCGCCCGGGCGATGCCGACGGCGTCCACCGCGCCTGATTCAACGGCGCGCGCCGCAATATCGGGGTCGTTCATCTTCCCGGCGCACACGACGGGAATACTGACAAAATTCTTGATGTACGTGACCTCCGGCAGATTGCAGGCCATGGGCATGTAGACGGGCGGATGGGCCCAGTACCAGGAATCGTAGGAGCCGTTGTCCGCATTGAGCATATCGGCGCCGGCGGCCTCGAGGATGCGGGCGGCCGCAGGGCTCTCCTCCATGCTTCTGCCGAATTCCACATAGTTTTCGCCGGGGAGCGCGCCCGCGTTGAAGCCGCGCATCTTGCTGGCCACGCTATAGCGCACGGAGACGGGATAGTCGGCCCCGCAGGCGGCCTTGACCGCCTTAATGATTTCGGTGGCAAAGCGGAGGCGATTTTCCAAAGAGCCGCCGTACTCGTCCGTCCGGTGGTTCGTGTTCAGGATGGAAAACTGGTCCAGCAGGTATCCCTCGTGAACGGCGTGGATCTCCACGCCGTCGATTCCCGCCCGTTTGCACAGCGCGGCCGTTTTACCATAGGCATCGATGATCTGACGGATTTCCTCACGGGTGAGCCCCCGGTGCTTGATGGCCGGGTCCCAGACATTGGGCAGGCCGTCGGACGGCGCGACCATGACATCCTTGAAAGCGTCGGCGCGCATGTCCGCGCCGGGGATCATGAACTGCACCCGGCCAAAGCCGGCGCCCAGCTGCATAAAGAATTTCGCGCCGTATTGGTGGATATCGTCCATCAGGCTCTTGACCGGCCCCATGAACAGCGCCTCCGACTCGTACAGCCAGCCGCCCGTCATACCCTTTACCCCGATGACGCCCGGGATAATCAGCCCGACGTTGGCCTTGGCGCGTTCCAGGTAATAGGCGCGGGTTTTCTCTTCAAAGTGTCCGTCAAAGCCGATGGGATTTGTACCGCCCATGGCGCACAGGACGATTCTGTTTTTAACCGTGATGCCGCCGATTTTCATAGGCATGAAAAGCGCTTCATACTGACCTGCCATATTGAGCCTCCGATATTAATTTTTTCCCAGATTATCACAAGCGGCGGACAAGTTCAATCATGTCCTCCATGAAATCTATCTAATATAAGCTAAAGCAAAATTGCGGCATGAAAATTCTGGCAGATAATACTTATCCTGTGTTACTATATATACAAATTGCTTATGGAGGTATTTTTATGGCTCAATACGGCGCGGAAGTCTATCATAACTACGATATGCCTCACCAGTTTGAAAAAAAGGGTATTGCCAAAGCAAAAACAATGACCGAAGCTCAAAGAGAAACTAAAATAATACGCGAAACGGACGTCATCGTGGTTGGCGGAGGTCCCGGAGGCATTGCGGCGGCAGTATCGGCGGCGCGCGGCGGAGCGAAGACGATTCTCATTGAAAGATACGGTCATCTCGGCGGCATGTCCACCGGAGGTCTTGTCAATATCATCCCGAATTTAAGCGATATCTATGGCACGCAGCACATCGGCGGTTTTTGTCAGGAAGTTATAGACAGATTGGCAGCGCGCGGCGCGGCATGCTTCCCCGAAAAATGCTTCTGGGGTAAAAGCGAATCGTCGGTTGTCGATACTTACCTCAAAGCGAATATGATGCATTTCTACATCAGAAAAAACAAGGAAGGGAAATACGTCGTATTATATACGGCGGTCATTGACCCCGAGGTTGCCAAAGACGAGATGAACACGATGCTCTCGGAAGCCGGCGCCGAGCTGCTCCTGCACACCTGGGTAACCGCGCCCATTATGGACGGCAATACGGTAAAAGGCGTTATTGTGGAAAGCAAGGCGGGGCGGCAGGCGCTCCTCGGTAAGGTTGTGATCGATTGCTCCGGCGACGGCGATCTCCTGCCGGGGACGGGCGCGGAAACAACGGATTATATGATACCCGGCTCCAGGATCGCCCAATTTGGCTTTGTCTATTGGATTGCCAATGTTGACCTTGAAAAGTACGATGACTTTATGAATACCGCGCCCGAGCAGTATAAGGAGGCGACCCAGGCAATCGTCAAAGCGGGAGGCCTGCCGCACTTTTCCAGAGGCCTTTTAAAGCAGCATGAAGGTGTTGTCTGGGTTCATCGTCTTATAGGCTCCTTACATCAGACGGAGCCGGAGGAGATGACCCATATCGATGTGACGACGCGAAACCAATCCGTCAGGACCTGGGAATTATTGAGGAAATACATGCCGGGCTTTGAAAAAAGCTTTATCATGCTGACCGCGCCGCAGCTTGGGACCTCCGGCGGGCGCAGAATTGTCGGCGAATATTTTCTCACCGGGCGGGATATGGACACTGACCAGCCGTTCGACGATACGATCGCCGTCTTTGCGGATAACGACCGGGGCGAAGCGTCGCTGCTGCATCCCAAAACATATATTCCTTATCGGGCGCTGGTGCCGAAGGAAACGGAGGGGTTGCTCGTGGCCTGCCGCGCCTTCTCCGCCGATCACGATTTCAGTGAGTTTTTCAATCTGATCCCGCATTGCATGTGTTTCGGTCAGGCAGCGGGAGCCGCGGCCGCAATTGCCGTAAAAGACGGTGTCGGTGTCAGACACGTCAGCTTTACCGCGCTGAGAAGCGAATTACTGACACACGGCGCTATATTGCCGTGAGCTGCAGGTCCAATAACGGGATCGGCTGTGAAGACCGCCGCCGCGCCCCTTTTTACATTGCAGTACCCCGGCGTCCGCGTTTAAGCGCAGACGCCGGGGTACTGTTATTTATTATGGAGCTTCCGTCTGCTATTTACCCATGATCTCCTTGATCTGATCGTCGGTGAAGTCGTATTTAAAGAAATGGCTGTAGAAATATGAGATGTCCTTGGCAAGCTCCTCGTCCGGCACAAGATCAGGATACAGCTTGTTGATCGCCCACAGGATTGTCAGAGGCTGCTCCGTTGTGCGATTGCCCCAGACGTGCGCAATGCGCGGGACGATGTAAATGGCGCCGTTCTTGACTGCGGTGATGCCGGCCAGGCGCGCATCTTTAAGGACGGCGTCCTTCTCCGACGAGGTGGACACGAACATATATTGGGGATTCCATTTGAGCAAATCCTCCAGGGTGTATGTCAGCGACTCTGTTGTTGAATCCTTTCTGGCGGTGGCTGTGACGCTGATCCCGCCGGCCTTGTCGATCCACCATTCAGCGATTAAATGCGGCTGCGCAAACTGGCTGGGAGTACCGTAAACAACGGTCTTTTTATCCTCCTGCTTGATGTTTTTCGTGAGGTCCGCCGCTTTGGCCATCATGTCGTCGAAATACTTGAGATAATCGGCAGCGACATCCTGTTTGTTAAGGATGTCGCCCAGGAGCGTGATGCACTGCTTGACGTCCTCCGTCTTCGTCCAGGAAAGCTGGATGACCGTCAGGCCCTGTTTCTCAAGCTGCTGCGTCAGGCTTGAATCCATCGTCAGGCACAGATCCGGCTTGGCCGCGAGGATATTTTCCATCAGCAGCTCACTGTCAGCGCCCTGGAACGGCGTAAGGTCCTTAATCTGCGGGGTGAACAGATATTGATACTTTGTCCAGCTGGGGCTCTTCACAAAGGAGGGCGAGCCTTCGTTGCAGATCAGGTCGCCGGCACCCATCGTCTCAACAAAAGCATTGAGAACACCGATCGATCCAAACGTGCCGATCTTTTTAATCTCGGCGGGCAGCGTGACGGTGCGCCCCGCCATATCGGTGACCGTGCGCTGTGCCGGTGCGGAAGCGGACGGCTCTGAGGACGCGGAGGGCTGTGACGTTGTGGCGGCGGGAGGCGTGCCCTCCGCCGGGCCGCTCTGGGCACACCCGGCGAGCAGGGCCGCGGCGAAAAGAATTGCCAGCAGCAGCGTGGTGATCCGTTTGATTGATTTCATACCTATACCTCTTTCGTTTTTAATTATTCATAACCGGGATACAGACTTTCGTCACGGTATCCTTCGAATCCAGCTTCGCCTCGGCGACGCAGACAGGCGTCGAATACAGCGCGGTGAGATTCTCGGTGGTTACGACTTCTTCGGGCATGCCCTGTGCCATGATGACGCCGTCCCGCATGAGAACTGCTTTGCTGCAGGCCAGAAACGCATGGTCCGGGAAATGCGAGGTCATAAGGATGGCATAGCCCTGTTCAGCCAGTACTTTAATGACCTTCAGCATTTTCACCTGATTGCAGTAGTCGAGATTTGCTGTGGGCTCGTCCATGATCAGAATCCTCGCCTGCTGCGCCACAGCCCGCGCGACGAGCACCATTTGCTTTTCCCCGCCGCTCATTTCATTGAACTGGTATCTGCTCAAGTGGCTTATTTCCAGCTTGTCCATCGCTTCCTCGGCGCGCCTGCGATCTTTTTCCGTCGGCCGGCTGCCGAGCGCCAGATGCGCCACGCGCCCCATCAGGACAATCTCGCCGGCCTCGTACGGGAATGTTACGCTTGATGCCTGGGGGACATAAGCCATCATCTCCGCCCGTTTTTTTGCGGAGACCTTCGACAGCTCCTGCCCTTCCAGCGCGATGCTGCCGCCCTTGATTTTGTTCAGGGAGAGAATGCATCTGAGCAGCGTCGTTTTCCCCGTCCCGTTGGGGCCGAGAAGGCAGAGAATGTCTCCGCTCCGGAGCTCCAGGGAGATATCCCTGAGGATGGGCCTGTCCGGGCGGTAATAAAAGCTCACATCACGGACTTCCAGCACTAGGACCACCCCTTTTTGACCCTTGACAAAAGCAGCACAAAGACGGGCGTTCCCACAAGGGCCGTCAGGACGCCGAGCGGGAGTTCGACGCCTTCCACGCCGCGGATGATATTGTCTATAACGAGCAGGAACGCGCCGCCGATAAAAAATGACGCGGCCACCAGCTTCGAGTAATTTGCCCCGGTGAGCATCCTGGCAATATGCGGGACAACCATCCCGACCCAGCCGATGATCCCGCAGATACTGACCGCGCACACCGTCATCAGCGTCGAGCTGCCGACGACGATCATCTTGACCAACGGTACATTGACGCCCATTGTTGTCGCCTCGTCCTCCCCGGCGGCAAGGGCATTGATCTGGTTTCGGTATAAAAATATGAGCAGAAGGGATAGAAACATCGCCGGCAGTAAAAAAAGAACATCTTTATTCGCTCCTTTCCCGAGGCCCCCCATGAGCCAGAAAGTGATTGACGGCAAAGCGTTTTCCGTATCGGCCAGCGTCTTGACAATCGACAACAGGGACTGGAACAGGCTCGAGACGACGATGCCGGCCAAAATCAGCACTGTAATCGTCTGTTTCCCGAAGACATACGCAATCAGGTATGCCGCCAGAACGGCCATCAGGCCGAAAATAAACGCCGACGTTTGTATCTCCCACCACGTCGCGTTATGGATCATGGCAAGCGCCGCACCGAACCCGGCCCCGGCGGAAACACCCAGGATATCCGGAGATACCATGGGGTTCTTGAACAGCGTCTGATAGGAGGCCCCGGACACGGACAGCGCGCCGCCGACCAGAATACCGAGGGCAATCCGGGGAAGCCGAACCTGTAAAACAACGGTCTCAAGTGTCGCGTCCCAGGTCTGGGGGATATGTATAAATTTGGACAGGATGATCCCGACAACGGTTTTTGGCGGGATCGGATACCGCCCCACCAGAAACGATCCGAAAAACAGGACGACCGTTAAACATACAAGAATGATGATTTTAGCGCCAAAATATTGGCTGCTTCTAATTCTCAAAGCTTCATTCTCCCTTATTTGGCGATGTTCCGGTTTCGGCTGTGCCGTGTGATTTTAGTTGGCGCAGACTTTTGGCCGCGATTGTACGTTCCCCATAAAGGAGCTTGACGCGGACCTTTCCGCCCGCTTTAAACTGTGCCGGATCGCCGGTCACGGCTACGGACGCCGCGGCGTTGATGAAATTGTCCACGGTGTCGCCCATACGCTCCACAATACGCGCCGAGTACCCCTGCCCGGTCATCTCCAGGCGAAGTCGGGGTTCCCATATGCTCTTCCCTCCTCCGCGCGTCGGAAAGTCCTCTGCCAGCGTTGCCTCAACGGTCTGCCGTTCATAACAGGGGCAGCCCAGCCAGTGTTCGATGATGGGCGGCAGGAAATATTCCGTCATGATGATCGCCGCGTGGGGCGGGCCCGGGATGCCCAGCACGGGCTTGCCTTCAACGCTGGCCAGAAGCAGGTTTTTGCCGCCGGGTCCCAGCAGGACGCCGTAGCACGAAATCCTGCCCATTTCGCGCACGGCGGCAACCGTGTGATCGCCGTAACGATGCTCGCCCTTGCCCACACCGCCGATCACCACCAAAATATCGCAGGTCGGCAGCTCCCTGCGGATGGCTTCGGCAATCGCCGCCCCGTCGTCGGGCACGAGCCGCGAAACCATCGCCTCGGCGCCGCATTGCAAGGCCGTTGCCCGCACATAAATGCTGTCGCAGTCGATGCTCTGGCCGGGGGCCGGAACCTCTCCCGGCGCTTTCAGGTCGTCGCCCACCGGGATGACGGCGATCCTCGGCCGCCGCTTCACCCGGACGGCGGTGTGCCCGGTATACTGCAGGATTGCCAGATGTGACGGCGAGAGCTTCTCATCCGCTTCCATCAGCTTTTCGCCCCCGGCAATCGACGCGCCCTTCAGCTGGACGCTCTGGTAGAGGACCGGCAGCTGAAAAAGCGTGGCGGTACCGTCGTCGTTCAGACAGCACTGCTCCGCGTGCGCGATGGAGTCGAACTGCTCCGGGATAACCGAGCCCATCGGGCAGTGGCGGAACGCATCCGGCAGCAGCGTATGATTCCCCGACGCAAATTTATCCTCGCAGTGCGCCCGGCAGACGGCGATGCCGTCATGCATGGCGCAGTTGGCGGCCGGAATATCGAATTTGGCATAGACCGGCGCCGCGGACACGCGGTTCAGCGCGTCCGATAACTCTACCGTTTCCGTTTCGACATTGGAAAAACAGATGCCGTCAAGCCACATATCAAGGGCTTCGCCGACGGTTGGCACCGGCACAATTTTCTGTGTACATTGGTAGGAACAATCCTTACAGGCATCGACGCACGGTTTCGGCGGAACGACAACGCTCCCCTGCATCGCGCAGCACCTCCTTAATTTTATATTGCAGGCGGTATTCCGCGGCACAGCGCGTGCCTGCGGAATACCGGCCCGGGGCCCGGACCGTTATCAGGTCAGGCCGTTGCTTTTCGCCCCATCATACTGAGGGGCTATGATCTTCCAGTCCGCGTCGGTAAGCTTGTAGTTCAAGAACGTCGCGTAGAATTGCTCGGCATACGCCTTGACGTCGATATCCTTGAACAGGTCGGGATACATGACTTTAGCCATCCACAGAACACACAAAGGCGCCTCCGTGGCACAATCCCATTGCTCGATTCCCGACGGAATCAGGTATACATCCCCGCTCTGGATCGCCTTCATCTTTGCGTACCGCTGGTCGGCCGCCCAGGCTTTATAGCTGTCCAGGGTTTTTCCATCGGCATTGCCGCTCATATTAATCTGGAAAATGTAATCGGGGTCCCACTTGACAATCTGCTCAGCGTCTACGTCAACGAAGAATTTACCCGTACTTGCCGTCGAATCCGCGGACAGATTGATCCCGCCGGCCATTTCCACAACATAGCCCCAGACGCAGTTATTGCCGTAAACCTGCGTCATGTCGGACCTGATCGGCAGCACCCTGATCCGGCCGGAATCCGGGATGTCCTTCACACGTGCCGATACGAGGTCAAAAATTCCGTTCGCCCAGGCGTAATACTTGTCCGCGACGGCGGTGGTACCCGTTAACTTCGCAACAAGGTCGATTTCGGCGTAAGACTGCTGAAAGACGTCTTTCGGGTTGTCGATATTGACGCCGTCGACCAGAACGGTCATACCGAGGGATTGCAGCTTTTCATTTGTTTTGGCGGCGGACGAGGGCGATATAATGACGTCGGCATTCGCTTTCAGCAGCTGCTCGGTGTTAACGTCGTCAAACGAACCGTAATCGGGGATATCCGCAAGCTCCGGGAAGGCATATCTCAGCCACGGATACTGCGTCGTATCACACATTGCGGCGATCTTATCCGTCTGCCCGAGCAGTATGGAAGCGCCAAACGCGCCCTTCCAGGACGTAATGGCATAGCTTTTCAGGTTCGAGGGCGACGGGACCGTCACGGTGTTGCCCATCAGGTCTGTCAGCTCGACCTGTCGGGGCTCTTCTGTGGCGGCCGGAGAGGCGGTGCCGGATACCGGCGCGGTTGTCCCCGCGCCGCCTGCCGGATCGTTGGCATTGCCGGCGCAGCCCGTGAGCACGCCGACCAGAAGGACGGCCGCCAGCAGCAGCGCGATTTTTGTGCGAAGCTTTTTCATATCTACTTCTCCTTTTTTATACTCGGTATATGCGAATACCGCGGGAATTTATATCGATGCATCGCTGCACTGATAACCTCAAGCCAAAATAATGTCCGTGTACTCTGCATAATAAAAAAGCATCCGCCTCACAGTCGGATGCCCAAAATTTTTACCAAAGCATAGCAAATATGCCTTTAGTAACGTCGAGAAAACAGGCGCTCGATTTACAAACCAAGCGCCTGAAATTCAATCAACAGGTAATTTTCAGGCTTCTTTCCTCGCAGGACTCAAAATCCTGTGTCATAAGAGGCAGCAGCGTTTCCGCCGCTACCCTGTGAGTTCAACACTCAGGATTAACCGGCATAGTTGCCCGTAGCCGGAAAACCTCGAAGCTGATATTCAATTCAGATGATTTCTGGTTTCGGACCCATAACAATCAGCGGCTGATCTGTCGCGTTTTTTAACCCCGCAATAATATATCAAATAAATAAAACTAAATCAAACTTAATATATCTATAACTAAACAAATTAGACTTATTCTAACAGTAAATCTAATAAAACGCCGTTGTTTTTGCAACGCAATCGAAAAAATATTGCACAAATCCGTCGAATATTACAAGCAACAGCCTGTCAGAAACGCCGGAAAAGTCTCCGTCGGAAAAATAAACGGGGGCTGGTCAGCGCCGTGCCGCGCTCCGAGCTCCGGCGTTTTTTGATTTCATGGCCATATCGGTTTATAATAGCAACATCCTGATAAAGATGGGAAGGGAGCTTCATGATGGCAACGAAAAGCGCGAAATATCCGGAATTAGTGGGGCGTTTCATCGGTTACGCGAAAACAGAGACCCGCTCGGATGAAAAGTCGGGGGCGACGCCGAGCACGCAAACGCAGGTCGCGTTCGCGAAGGCCCTGCAGGCGGAAATGGCGGAAATCGGCCTGATAAATGTTCATTATCTTGAAAAGAACGGTTTTGTCATCGGTACCCTGCCGGCGACGCCGGGACTGGAGGGCAAGCGCAAGGTCGGCTTCATCGCCCACATGGACACGGCTGATTTCAGCGCGGTGAACGTGGACCCCCAGCTCGTGGAAAGCTATGACGGCGCGTCGCCCATTAAGCTCGGAACTTCCGGTTATGTGCTGGACCCCGCCGAGTTTGCAAATCTGAGAAACTACGCCGGCCAGAACCTGATTACGACCGACGGGACAACGCTGCTCGGCGCCGACGATAAAGCGGGGATCGCCGAAATAATGACGGCGGCCGCGTATTTGGCAAAGCACCCGGAAATCGGGCATGGCGAGGTCCGGGTGGGCTTCGGGCCGGACGAGGAGATCGGCGTTGGGGCGGATAAATTCGACGTTCGTGACTTCAACGCCGACTTTGCGTTCACTGTCGACGGCGGCGCGCTCGGGGACCTGAATTACGAAACCTTTACGGCGGCGCAGGTCGTGGTAAAAATCGAAGGGAAGAACGTCCATCCGGGGACCGCGAAGGACGTTATGGTGAACGCGCTGCAGCTGGCCAATGATTTCCACGCGGCGCTCCCTAGCGCGGAACGCCCCGAAAGGACAAGCGGCTACGACGGTTTTTACCATCTGACAAGTATGGACGGCAAGGTCGACGCGGCAAAAATGACATATATTGTGCGCGATTTTACGGACGAGGCCCTGGAGAAGCGCCTCGGCGTAATGAAAGACGCCGCCGCAAGGCTCTCCGGGGACCGAATCAGGCTGGAGATCAAATATCAATACAAGAACATGTCGGAGGTCATCAAAAAGGACATGTCGGTCATCGCGTTGGCCGAGGCGGCGATGCGCGAGGTGGGCGTGGCGCCTCGTATCGCGCCGATCCGAGGGGGAACCGACGGCTCAAAGCTTTCATATATGGGCCTCCCCACGCCGAATCTGTTTGCCGGCGGAGAAAACATGCACGGACGCTTCGAGTTCGTCAGCATTGAAACGATGGAAAAAGCCGTAGACACCATCGTGAAGATTGTTGAGCTGAACGCGAAGTGATCGGTTCATCCCCGTACATTTTATTAGCCGGTGGACGATGAAGAAAGCTTGTTGAAGCCGCCGGCGGGGCCGAAGTTTGTTATACAAATAAGCAGCGCGGTACTCGTAATGAGTACCGCGCTGTTATGCCGCTTTTCGTCATATTCTTTTGAAATTGTATTGCATTTTACTTTTTTTTAGAATATAATACAAATAATATTTCCTATATATAGGACATCGTCCCATATTTGGGACGTTAGGAGAGTCTCATGTATGATAAGACGCTGAGAATATTGGAATATGTTTCGGGGAATCAGGAAAACAGCACAATCCAGGCCATCAGCCGTCAAACAGGGATCTCAAAGAGTACGGTTCATCGTATTATAAAAACCCTGGTGGACGACCAGGTGGTCATTCCCAGGCCCAAAAGCGGGTATAATCTGACGCCGAAATTATTCGCGATCGGCCTGAACGGCCTCAAGCAAAAAAACGTTATGGATCTTGCCGTACCAATCCTGCGGAACATATCCCAGTCCACAAAGGAAACGGTTTCTTTCTATGTGCTGTCGGGTACGGAACGCATTTGTGTTTACCATGTAGAAGGCGAATACCCTTATTCCCGCACAAAGATCGGGGACCGGGGGCCGCTGTTGAAAGGGTCCGTCGGGATGGTCATGGCCGCATTTATGGACAGGACGGAGCTGTCAGGAATAGCAGACCTCTATATGAAAGAGGGTACGCTCACGCCGGAGCAGATTCAAAGCGCCATGGAGCGGCTGACGCTCGTTAAAGAACAGGGCTACGCCGTCAGCATGGGTGCCAGGCACCCTGGGACCGCATCTTTAGCGGTGCCGATTTTCGATATTTCCGGATATGTGACGGCGGCACTCAGCATTGCGACCAATATCGATCGGATGACTCCGGAGGTCATAAAATATTATTCTCAAATCCTATCGGATGTCGCCAAGCAAATTTGTATGTAAGCACTCTACGTACTGCAAGGAGATACTTACAGGGGTTTTATCATCAGCTACTGGGTAAAAAAAGGGACTACATCAGGATCAAAGTTATCGGAATTCATCTTCTGTCTCAGTGGAAGCAGTTATTCGAAAGCGGTGTGATTGATATGTTGGAACCCGGATATCCTATCCCGAGCAGAATAAACGCCTATTTAGAATATAACGGCTATAGCAAAGCAAAAATCGCCAGAAGAATCGGGGTCCCCCCCAACGAGTTTTACGACATGCTGATGCTGCGCAAAACGATGACGGCCGACACTTTGGTCCGCCTTTGCGTCGTCTTGGGCAGAACGGCCGAATACTTTGCCAACTACAAGATCAGGGAAAAGTTCGAAGCAAGCTGACAATACGCCTATTAACCAAGAAAAGCTCCGCATTCCGTCAGGTTGCAAAGCTTCGTTGCTTCGATGCTGCCGCGGTATCCGCGCCAGGCACTCAAGATAAATTACTGCCCTTGTTTGATATGCTTACCATACTTCATATTGACGTAATCCCGGATATCTTCTTTAAGCTGGCTGGAAACCGCACGATATTTCATGATGATTTCCTTTTCATCCGACTGAACGACGACCATCGGCTCACTCATATCCAGGTTCAGCCATTCATCCAGGCTTGCGTCATAAAACTTGCTGAGCTTATGCAGGGTGTCAATATCCGGCTCCGCCCTGCCGTTTTCATAATGTCCCAGCTTGCTCTCGCTGATACCGATTCTGGCCGCCACATATTTTTGTTCATAGCCCCTGGCCGACCGGGCTTCTTTCAATTTTCGAGCGATACTAAGACCTAATTCAGTCAAAATTCTTCCCGCCTTCTGCTATAAATTTATCCGGGATCATAGAAATATAAATCATTTAGTGCTGGAGATTTCGACTTTCCCATAGTTCTGCCGTCTATTGTACGTCTTTTCCGTCAATTATTCAACATGCGAATTTTACAATTAAAACCATTTGGATCTGCTTCAAATCAAGCAGGAAAGCCAGAAATGTTTTTGCGCATTTCTGGCTTTATGCCGTTGCCGGTCAGGCTGTCAGCGGGATCTCGGGTCCGTTATTTTCCCGCTTATGGCGCTTGCGGCGGCTGTGGCGGGTGAAGATAGATAAACGGAGCCTTTGGCGCTGCCCATACGCCCCAAGTAATTTCTGTTGTTTGTGCTCAGGCAGTTTTCTCCGTCGTTGACCAACGCGTGTATTCCGCAGCCATTGCAGCCGGCGTTGCAAATAATACAGCCCGCGTCGGCAAATACCTGTAAATAGCCCTTTTGAGAAAGCTCCGCGATAACCTGATTGGAGGCGGGCGTGATCAGGCACTTCAAGTCTCTGGGAACCGTATGTCCCCGCAGGATGCCGGCGGCGATTTTGAAATCTTCAGTCCGGCCGTTCGTACACGAACCGATGATGACCTGCTGTAACGGAACGCCCTCCACCTCACCGACCGGCACGCCGTTGGCGGGACTGTGCGGCTTGGCCACATAGGGAACGAGCTCAGACGCGTCAATTCTGATTTCCTGAATATATTTCGCGTCGCTGTCACTTTGGAAGAGGTCCATGTCCCCGCGCTTTATTCCCCGGGCTTCCAGATATGTAATTGTTTTTTCGTCCGGGGCTATGATGGCGTTTTTCGCGCCGCCCTCGACCGACATATTGCACAGCGTCAAGCGCGCTTCAACCGACAGGTCCGCTATGGTGTCGCCGCAGAATTCGAGTGTCTTATAAGTGGCCCCGTTCGCCTGAATCATGGAGAGCAGCTTCAGAATAATATCTTTAGAATACACATGCTCCGGCAATTTCCCCGAGACAACCACTTTAATCGCTTCCGGCACCCGGAACCAAAGCTCGCCGGTGGCGAAGACGGAGCACATTTCCGTCGATCCTATCCCCGTTGAAAACGCACCCAGGGCGCCGTACGTCGTCGTGTGCGAATCCGCGCCGACCGCGACCATGCCGGGGCGAATATGTCCGCCCTCGCAAATGAGCTGATGGGATATGCCGCGAATATTGAAAAAATGTTCGATTTCATAATCCCGTGCGAAATCGGCGTTTATTTTTAATGTATCGGCCTGCGCAAGCGTCGTCGGAGGTGCGAAATGGTCGATGCAGACGAAAATTTTCTTTTTGTCCCAGACGGGAATCCCAAGCTCTCTGAATTCGTTAAACGCGATAGGACCGGACGCATCCTGCGTCATCGCCAGATCGATTTTCGCGTTAACGATCTGACCGGCGTGCACCTCCTTTGCGCCGCACCCCCTGGCCAGTATCTTTTCGGTAATGGTCATACCCATACATCGTCACTCCTTATCTGGTTTTTTGAGACCGGGTCTGGATTCGCCGCAGGTTCTACTTTTGTCTAAAACGAAGCTTCAGCAGCGGAAGCAATCCGCCCGCCTCAAGCTGATCGATTAAATAAAGCGGAATGGGGATTCCCTGATGCGCGGTGTCCTTGGTCAGGTTATAGATGACGCCGTACTCCAGATCGACCTCCAGCTCATCGCCCACATCCGTCTTCGCCGCGATATCGGGGCACTCGATGCAGGGCAAGCCGATGTTAATGGCATTCCGGTAAAAAATACGGGCAAATTCCTCGGCGATAACCGCCTTCGCCCCGGCGGCTTTTATGGCGATCGGGGCTGTTTCACGGCTTGACCCGCAGCCGAAATTCTTTGCCGCGATGACAAAGCCGCCTGCCGATATCTTTTCGGCAAAATCGGGGTCGATATTCTTCAGGCAGCCCTTTGCCAGATCCTCCGGTCTGGATGAAATATGGTACTGCGGCGGGTTTATATCGTCTGTATTGATATGGCTCCCGAATTTCGTCAGCGCTTTCCCTTTAAGTGTTTCCATGCGTCTCTCTCCCTGTCAATGTGATTTGTTGTAATTGCCTCAAAATATTTGGTGCTTACACGCAGTGGCAGGCGACGAAATGGCCGTTCCCCACGTCGCGTAATTCAGGCGGGACCTCGGCGCATCCCTTTTTCGCCATGGGACACCGGGGATGGAACGCGCAGCCGGACGGCGGATTCAGCGGCGTCGGCACGTCGCCGGTGAGAATGATCCGGCGGCGCGTCTCCTCCGCCACCGGGTCCGGCAGCGGCTGGGCCGACAAAAGCGCCCGGGAATAGGGGTGCAGCGTATTGGAATACAGCGCCGATGCGTCCGATAGCTCCACGATTTTGCCCAGGTACATCACAGCCACCCTGTGGCTGATATACTGCACGGCCAGCAGGTCGTGGGAAATAAACAGATAGCTGAGCTGCGGGTTTTTCGACTGCAGCTCCATCAAAAGATTTAGAATCTGCGCCTGCATGGACACATCCAGGGCCGATATCGGCTCGTCGCAGACGATGAGCGTCGGGTCCCCCGCCAGGGCGCGGGCCACCGCCAGCCGCTGCCGCTGCCCGCCCGAGAACTCGTGCGGATACCGGTCCATCATGTCCGGGCTCAGGCCGGACATGGTAAACAGCTCGGCGACCCTGTCGCCGTACTCCTTCTTGCTGCCGGTCAGCCGATGGATCTTCAAGGGCTCCCCGACGATGTCGCCGGAGTTCATGCGCGGGTTCAAAGAGCTGTAGGGGTCCTGGAACACCAGCGCCATCCTCCGCCGGAACTGGCGCAGCTGCGCTTCCGACGT
>NZ_FQXV01000010.1 GCF_900130065.1 Sporobacter termitidis DSM 10068 | reverse complement strand
CGAAATCTGCGACGACGACGGCCCGTTGGTCAAGCGGTCAAGACGGCGGCCTCTCACGCCGCAAACAGGAGTTCGATTCTCCTACGGGTCATTTAAACTCCTAGGTATCTTTCAGTAGCTTCTTGACAAAAATAGCATATTGTAGTAGTATTCGGTTACAATACCGATTACATAGTTGGTGTTGCTAACGGTGAGGGTCCACCCGTTCCCATTCCGAACACGGCAGTTAAGCTCACTCGTGCCGACAATACCTGGCTGGCGACGGCCCGGAAAGATAGGTAAATGCCAACACAAAAAACAACCTCATTTAGTGTGAGGTTGTTTTTTTGTTCAAAATCGGCAGGAAATACATGGTATGCCGTAAAACCTCGATAATGCAACAATATAATTAGATCCTGCAAAAAACACGAATTATACAACGACATCATAAAATAATATTAAGAATATGAATTTCGCACTTGACAAATGTTCATTGCTTCAATATTATAATAACATACTTCCGGAAGAAGTTACCGCAAAATTTAATCAGGGCAACGGAGCCGATAAAGCTGTACGTCGATGTACGGCATTATTGGCTCTATTATTTTTTAAAGGGAGTGGATATCATGGCGGCACTGAACTCAGGAGATGTCTCCTGGATGCTGACATCGTCGGCGCTCGTACTTATCATGACACCCGGCCTGGCATTTTTCTACGGCGGACTCGTTAAGCGCAAAAACATTATCAATACCATCATGTCCTCGGTCATCCTGATGGGCATTGCATCCTTACTGTGGGTGCTGATCGGCTTTACGCTGTCCTTCCATGGGGGAGAAGGCGGCATCTTCGGCGATTTCGGCTGGTTCGGCCTGAATTTCGATACGCTGAACGACACGACGCTCCCGTACCCGAACACGCTGTGCCTGGCGATTTTCCAGATGATGTTCGCCATCATCACACCGGCGCTGATTACCGGCGCTATCGCCGAGCGCATGAAATTCGGCGCGCTCGTCATTTTCACAACGGTCTGGTCTATTCTCGTATACTACCCCCTGGCGCATATGCTCTGGGGCGGCGGCTTCCTGTTCAAGCTCGGCGCCGTCGACTTTGCGGGCGGCAATGTCGTCCACATCAGCTCCGGTGTCAGCGCCCTGGTTCTGACTCTCCTGCTGGGTAAGAGGAAGAACTTTGGCAAGGCGCCATACCATCCGCACAATGTGCCGTTTGTGCTTCTCGGCGCGGCGCTGTTGTGGTTCGGCTGGTTCGGCTTCAACGCGGGCAGCGCGCTGGCGGCCAACGGCCTGGCAATCCACGCATTCATGACGACGAATACGGCGGCCGCTACGGCGCTTCTGTCCTGGCTCCTTATCGAGGTCATCAGAAACGGCAAGCCGACCCTTGTCGGCGCATCCACCGGTATCGTCATCGGCCTTGTGGCCATCACGCCGGCTGCGGGCTTCGTGCCTGTCTGGGCGGCCATCATCATCGGCGCGCTTGTCAGCCCGATCTGCTATTTCTTCATTACTGTCATCAAGCCGAAGTTCGGCTATGACGACGCCCTGGACGTCTTCGGCTGCCACGGCGTCGGCGGCATCTGGGGCGGCATCGCCACCGGTCTGTTCGCGCAGAAGTCGATCAACTCCGCCGCGGCCTGGGACGGACTCGTCTTCGGCGACGCGCACCTCTTTGTCCGCCAGCTCGCGGCTATCGGCATCACCATCGGCTTTGCGGTCGTCGGCACGCTCATCGCCGCCGGGATATCCTCTCTCGTCACAAAGGGCATCAAGGTGCCGCCCAAGAGCGAGGATGCCGGCCTCGACAGCTCCGAGCACGGCGAAACGGCTTACCCGGCGTTCAACGGCATGGATTAAGTCTGAAACGGAGGGTTTTGTATGAAAAAAATCGACGCATTCATCAGACCGGAAAAGCTCGAAGAAATCAAGGGCGTCCTTGACAAGCTTCAGCTTAACGGGCTGAGCATCAGTCAGGTCATGGGGTTTGGCAAACAGAAGGGCTGGAAGGAATATGTCCGCGGCACGGAGATCGATTACAACTTCCTGCCCAAGGTCAAGCTCGAAATCGTTACCGCCGATGAGGAGGTTGAGGGCGTTATCGCCAAGATCTCGGAAATCGCCTATACCGGCAGTGTCGGAGACGGCAAAATCTTCATCTCGGATATCATCGACGCTGTCCGTATCAGGACGAAGGAGCGCGGTATCGACGCGATAAAATAAAACCAATTACTCCTATCATCCCTCTCAATATACGTACCGCGCACCCGGTAACAGGGTGCGCGGTGACGTTTGGGTAAACTGATTTGTACACGCCACTGACCAGCGGCATCATCTCCCAGGAGGTCTGTGCGCCGGCCATCCTCGTCGTCCTCCTGACAACGGTGATCACGCCGGTGCTTTTGAAAATCGTCTCGGCTCGACAGAAAGAAGTCCGGTGAAATCCCGATGGGGACCGTATGACGCCCATTAGTTACCGCTCGAATGGGGGGCTGGCATAGGGACGCGGCCCGTCGGCGGATCAATGCCGGCTGACAAGATTGGCGGGCGATTCGTGAATCGCCCCTACATAAGCGGGGGTTCATGCTTGCTGCGCTTGTGCGGTGTGGCGCCGACAAGCTCCCTCCTTCAGTCGCCTGCGGGCGACAGCTCCCTCGTCTGAGGGAGCCGGGGAAAACGGGGATACACGCGCAGCCCGGTTCCCGGAGTGCGGTGCGATGGGACGCTAAGGGCGGCGCCCCCTATGACGGATTCGACAGGAAAACAGGCTTGTATTGGATGAAAAAGGGCTTCTGTTGGATATGGTTTGGCTGATTTTGATTAAAAATGCTTTGTAAACCCTTAAAAGAGGCAGAATTGGCGCGATATTTTCCTTGATATGTTACGAGAGTATTAAGCGTTTGGGGCTCGAAGAGTTGTCAAAGCGCTGCGGTTGCTGGATAATGGGTTTTTGAGAATCTCGATTTGTGTTATATTTATATTTTAAAAAACGCCGATTGAAGGCGTTTGTCGGTTTATGTCGAATGAGTATGCGGGTGGGTAGACGGCTTTCTTATAACGGAAAAAGCACGCTCAGTATGTTATACTGAGCGTGCCAGCGCGGGGATGATAGCGCCCCCGAGAGGGCGTTCGGTTATAAAAAATTCGACGGGGCGCGGCACGGAAGGCCCTCATCCGGCGCTGCGCGCCACCTTCCTCGGAGGGGAAGGCTTGGGGACTGGGACCGGCGCTTATTAAAACGCAGGAGCTGTTATTTTAGTTCATCGAAGTGCGTGACCTTCTGTATTCGCACGGCGACAGGGTAGAGGAGCAGGGCAATGACGACACTGGCGCCCCACTGGATCATATTGCCTGGGATGGCATTGCTCACAGCGGCGCCGAAGCCGCCGATGCAGATATCGTATAAACCATAGCCAACGACCATGACCGCGCCGCACAGCACACAGGCTAAAGCATAAATCCAGAACTTCCTTTTCAGCATCAGGCAGCCGGCGATGAGGCCCATGAGACCCTTGATAATCAGGGTCGCCGGCGCATAAACAGCGGCGCCAGCGGTCAGATCCGCCAAACCGCTGCCAATACCGGACGCGAGCGCCGCTAAAGGACCGCCAAAAAGATATGAAATAATATAAATGGCGATATCGCCGAAATTTACATAGGAGCCCGAGGCTGAAACCGTGAAAACGAAAAGGCGCGTTACCGTAAAAACAATCGCGGCGGCGAGCGCCGTATATGTGATTCTCCGGATATTTTTACTCATGTATCTCACCTGATCTTTATGATTTTCGAGGCCACTGGTTTCAAAGCGTTGTTTTAATGCCGTCGTAACCGATCTCGGTATTCCTGAAAACGGCCCGGGCGTTGCCGATATAAGTCTCCGGGTCCTTCATGGCGGGGCTGAAATGCGTCAGCCACAGGCGGCCGGCGCCGGCCATCGAGGCCAGGCGGGCGCTGTCGGCGAAGACCATGTGCCCTTTTTCCTCCATTTTGTCGCGCATCTCCGTCTCCCCGTACATGCCCTCGCAGACGAGCAGGTCGCTGTCCCGGGCGAAGTCCGCCATGGGCGCGGTGGGCACGGAATCGGTGATATAGGTGACGGACAGGGGGCGGCGCTCTCCGTCCAGGACCATCCGCGGCTCGATCTGCCGGCCGTCGTCCAGGCGGACGGGGGTGCCGGCGTGGAGTGTTTTGAACAGATTTTTCGGCACCCCCAGCTGCCCGGCCTTCTCCGGATTGAACACGGGCTTCCGCCGCAGGGAGACGCGGTAGCCGAAGCAGGGAATGCCGTGCTCCAGCGGCAGGTATGACACCGAGAGCTCGTCGTCCTCCAGGAGCCCTTCCGTGCCGTTTTTCAGCTCGATAAGCTCCACGGGGTACGGCAGCGCCGGGGCGATGATCATCAAAGAGGAGACGACGGCTTCGAGGTGCTGCGGCCCGACGATTAGGAGCGGTGTTTTCTTGTCATGGTTGCCCAGCGTCAAAAGGAGGCCCGGCAGGCCGGCGATATGGTCGGCGTGGAAATGCGTCACCAGCAGGATATCCAGGCGGCTCAGCTTGCAGCCGGCTTTTTTCAGGGCAATCTGCGTGCCCTCGCCGCAGTCCACGAGCAGCGCCTTACCCTGGTACTCGATCCAGCAGCAGCTGAGCCACCGCTCGGGAAGCGGCATCATGCCGCCCGTGCCCGGCAGGCAAACGTCCAGCATCACGACGGCCTCCTCTCTTTCGTAATAATATTCGGCAAATTTTAGCATGCAGAAATTATATAGATTTTATACGCTGAGGGCGGGCCGCGTCAATGGCCAATCCGCCGATACGCGCGAAAAAGCTTCTATAAAAAGGGGCGCTGCGCTATAATGGGAGTAAACCGGCCGCGGCTCACAATTTTGCGTAAAGGAGCATCCGCCTTGAACGTGACGAAAAAAACAGACGATTTTCTGCGCCGCTGCGGCATGCATCCGGACGGCGTCGATTTTAATGAAATCAAAAACACCTTCATCGACGAAATGAAGGCGGGTCTTGAGGGAGAGCGGTCTTCTCTGGACATGCTGCCGTCGTACCTGTCGGCGCGGCCCGCCGGGGACGGAACGGCCGTGGCTGTGGACATCGGCGGCACAAACCTCCGCATCGCCCTGACGGCCTGTCAGGGCGGACAATTTCGCATCCTCAGCCTGGACGAATTCCCTGTGCCGGGACTGGAGCGCGAGGTCACAAAGGCGGAATTTTTCCGGGAGATCGCCGGGCATCTCCTGCCGGCGGCCCGGCAAAGCGGCAATATCGGCGTCTGCTTTTCACACGCGGTGGAAATGCTGCCGGGCGGAGAGGGCAGGCTCATCGCTTTCAGCAAGGAAATCAAGGTTTCCGGCGCGGCAGGAATGGAAATTTTAAAGGAGCTGTCGCAGGCGCTCCGTGAGGCCGGCGCCGGACCGGCGAAACACAGCGTCCTGCTCAACGACACGGCGGCCGTGCTCCTGGGCGGAGCCATGGCTTCGGGCGGGCAGGACTGCGGCGGATATGTCGGCTTTGTGCTCGGCACCGGCATGAATCTCAGCTATGTTGAAAGAACCGCGGAGATCAAAAAGCTCGGCGGCGGCGCTGATGATACCATGATCGTCAACACCGAGGCCGGCGGCTTCGGCGGCGTGCCCGCCGGCCTGTTGGACCGGGCGCTGGACGCGGCGTCGTCAAATCCCGGCGCGCACCTTTTGGAAAAAATGACGAGCGGCCGGTATCTGGGGCGGCTCATTCTCCTGACGCTGCAAAAAGCCGCGGCCGACGGGCTCCTGACGCCGCCGGCGTCAGAAGCGGTCCTGCGGCTTGGAGACCTGCCGCTGCCGGCGGCGAGCGATTTTATGTCCGACCCGAGGGGCGGGAGCCGCCTGGCGGCGCTCTGCCGGGACGAATCCGACCGGGACGCGGTCTATACCGTTGCCGACAGGATCGTCGGGCGGGCGGCAAAGCTCACCGCCGCGGCCGTGGCGGCGGCCGTCGAGAAGACCGGCGCGCGGCCCGACAGGCCCGCCTGCGTCACGGCGGAAGGCTCGACGTTTTATAAGCTCTACGGATTCAGGGAGAAGTTCCTGAATTGTCTGGCAAGGGGCGGCTATGGCCATACGCGGGTGACGGGCGTTGAAAACGCCACGCTGCTGGGGACGGCCGCGGCCGCCATGGCCGGCAGATAAAAAAGCAAGCAGGAGCTTGATCCTGCATTAGGCTGTCGATAAAACCGAGGCTGTACACAATGTACAGCCTCTTTTGTATTTTGCCGCTCTGCCGCCGTTCCCGGCCGCATTTGTCCGATGCCGCGATTTGGAATACCCGTAGGGCGGGGGCTTGCTCCCGCCGTTCTTGTTGGCGCGGCGGGGCGGCTGCGATGCCGCGCGGTACGGGAGGCAATCCTCAGTCGGCTTCGCCGACAGCTCCTTTCAAAAAGGAGCCTTGGGACGCCGAGGGCGGCTTCCCCTACGGGGGGAACGTGTCGGCACGGCTTGTTGTCCAGGATAAGGACCGGCGGCGGGCCGGGTCGTCCCGCCCTACGAACATGCCGTTGGATTGCCGCAACGAGGGCGGGATGACCACCTCCCGCCGTTCTTGTGAGCGCGGCGCAGAGGTGTCTCGTCCGGCGCTGCGCGCCGCCTTCCGGGGGAAGGCGTGGATTCCCGCCTTCGCGGGAATGACATGACGGGGGGTGCGCGGGTGACGGCAGGGGGTGCGGGAATGGTACGGCGGGGGTGCAGGGGTGACATGGCGGGGATGGTGTGGCGGGAGGTAGGTAGATGACGCGGGGGCGGCTACTCTTTGCGTTTCAGCTTTTCACGCGTGCCGTCGGGGCGCTGGATGTAGGTGTTGTCCAGCGTGTTGGTGAGGGCGGTGCGGAAGGCGGCCACGTATTCCTCGCGCAGCGCCTTCTGCAGCGCCAGCTCCTCCTCGCAGAGTCCGCAGGCCCGGGCCTTTTTGGCCAGCTCGTTGATTTTATCGATTTTGGATTGCTCCATAGGGGCGCCTCCGTTTGATCAGAAAGTCAGGTTGCCCGGCGTCCTGGGATACGGGATGGTGTCCCGAATGTTGCCGATGCCCGTTAAATACAGGATGAACCGCTCCAGGCCGACGCCGAAGCCGGCGTGCTTGACCGTGCCGAAGCGGCGCAGGTCCACATACCACTTGAGGGGCTCCACGGGAATGTCCAGCTCGCTCATGCGCTTTACCAGGTGGTCGTAGCGCTCCTCCCGCTGGGAGCCGCCAATCAGCTCGCCCACGCCGGGGACCAGCATGTCGCAGGCGGCGACCGTTTTGCCGTCGTCGTTCATGCGCATGTAGAAGGCCTTGATGTCCTTGGGATAGTCCGTGATGAAAACGGGGCCCTTGGCCACCTGCTCGCAGATATACCGCTCGTGCTCCGTCTTGAGGTCGCAGCCCCAATCGTACGGATATTTGAAGTCGACGCCGGATTCCCTGAGGCACTCGACGGCCTCCGTGTACGTCAGGACCTTGAAGCTGGAGTCCGCCACCGCCTGGAGGCGGGAGATGAGGGTGTGCTCCTTGTCGATGAGGTCGTTGAAGAACTGCATCTCCGGCGCGGCCTTTTCCAGCACCGTTTTGATGCAGTATTTGATGAGCCCTTCCATGACGGCCATGTCGTCCTGCAGGTCGGCAAAGGCGAGCTCCGGTTCGATCATCCAGAATTCGCTGGCGTGGGTCGTCGTGTTGGAATTCTCCGCCCGGAAGGTGGGGCCGAAGGTGTAAACCCTGCCGTAAGAGAGCGCGAACGGCTCCACGTGCAGCTGGCCGGAGACGGTCATGCACGCGTGCTTGCCGAAAAAGTCGTTTTCATAGTCGGCGTCGTTCCGGGTGGTGACCGTGAACACCTCGCCGGCGCCCTCGGCGTCGTTGCCGGTGATGATGGGCGTGGTGATATACAAAAAGCCGTTTTGCTGCAGGTAATCGTGGATGGCGGCGCAGAGGATGGACCGGACGCGGAAGAGCGCGGAAAAGGTGTTTGTCCGCGTTCTCAGATGCGGGATCTCGCGCATGAATTCCAGCGTGTGCCGCTTTTTCTGCATGGGGAAATCGGGGTCGCAGCTGCCCAGCAGGAGAACTTCCTGAGCGAGCACCTCAAAGGGCTGCTTGGCTCCCGGCGTCGGCTTGAAGGTCCCGGAGACCTCGATGGAATAGCCGGTGAGGTATTTGGAGGCCTCCTTGAGCTCGCCGTTTGCATCCATGTCATAGACAAGCTGGCAGCCTGAAAAACAGGAGCCGTCGTTGAGCTCGATAAAGCCGATGTGGCCGTTGTCCCTGTTGGTCCTGATCCAGCCCCTAATATTGACGGCTTTGCCGGCCGCGCCGCTGTCATCCTTCATTTTATAAAGATCCGATATAAGCTGATACCCGCTTTGAATCATAATATATCTCCTTTTTAAAGCACCGCTACCACCATCCCTCACAGGGCGGGCGGCACTCCTCTTACTAGAAGAAGTATAAGATAATATGTCCCAATAATCAACTTAAACGTCATGAGAGTCAATATGACCGCCTGGAGAATATCATGGAATGCAAACTGCGGAAGTCACGCATCCGTGGACAAACCAGAAAGGATGATCATTTTGACTATTTATACCGTAAGGAGGGGTGACAGTCTTTACGCGATCGCGAACAAATACGGCGTGACGGTCGATGCCCTGATTTACGATAATCAGATCGCAAATCCTCTCCGCCTCGTGGAGGGTCAGGCCATCTATATCCCGGTCACAAGCGTTTCCTACCGGGTCCGTCCGGGCGACAGCGTCTACTCCATCGCCCGCAGCTACAACACGACTGTGGCTGCCATCACGGCCGCCAACCCGACGCTCAACCCGGCCAGATTATACCCGGGCCAGACGATCACCATTCCGTTCCCCAACGCGATGCTGGGCAATGCCCAGGTCAACGGCTTTACGGTCAGCGGGTCGGAGACGACGCTACGGGAATGGATGCCCTATCTTACATATATCAGCTTTTTCTCCTGGCAGGCCGATGCCGGCGGCGGAATCACGCCCATCAACGACGACAGGGTGCGGACAAACGCCCGGGAGGCAAATGTCGCCCCGCTGATGAGCGTGACGAATATTCAGCCCGGCGGCGGCTTTTCCAGCGATATCGCTCACGCCATCCTGACAAACGAGGAGGCCCAGAGCACGCTGCTGACAAATATTATGGCGGCGATGCGGCAGAGGAATTACTACGGCGTCATTTTCGACATCGAGTACGTCTACCCGTATGACCGGGAGAGCTACAATCAGTTCTTGCGCCGCGCCGTCAGCATGCTCCACGCCGAGGGCTATATCGTCATGACGGCCATCGCGCCGAAGACCTCGGCCACCCAGGCGGGTACGCTGTACGAGGCGCACGATTATCCGGTGCACGGAGAGCTTGTCGATTACGTTATCATCATGACGTACGAGTGGGGTTATTTGTACGGCCCGCCCATGGCCGTGGCGCCCATCAACGAGGTGCGGCGCGTGCTGGACTACGCGGTGAGCGTGATCCCGTCCAATAAAATACTCATGGGCATGCCGAATTACGCCTACGACTGGACGCTCCCGTTCGTCCAGGGGTCGGCGGCGCGGCCCATGTCCAACACGGCGGCCATAGCTCAGGCCTCGGACGTGGGCGCGGTCATCAAATACGACGAGCAGGCACAGGCGCCGTTTTACAATTATTACGACAGCCAGGGCAGGCAGCACGAGGTCTGGTTCGACGACGCCCGGAGCATCGAGGCGCGCCTGCGGCTCATCCACGACTACAATCTGGCCGGCCTGAGCTACTGGACGATCGACAACCTGTTCAGAGCGCAATTTCTTGTGCTGCACACGATGTATAACATCGCCAAGGTCATATAACAAGGACTTGCGGATTTGCTGTCCGCGGAAAGCGACGGAAGGAGGGATACGCGGCACTTTTGGTGCGCCGTATCCCTCCTTCCATCGCCTGCGGGTGAAAGGCGTGCGCCCGGGCGCGCGGCAAGGTTCCCTCCTTCAGTCGCCTGCGGGCGACAGCTCCCTCGTCTGAGGGCGCCGGGGAAAGGGGGCGTCACCTTCCGGGGCTATATCGTGCGCCGGCAGGAGCGGCGGGAGCAAGACCCCGCCCTGCCTTGGTGTAAGGGCGCTGCTCTTGCCGCATGATATTCGGATTGGGCGGGTCACTCCGCCTTGCGCCGATGCGACTATAGCCGCGCCCCGGGGAGGAGGACGGTGAAGACGGTGCGGCCGTTTTCGCTGGCGGCGCGGATTTTGCCGCCGTGCTCGCGGACGATGGATGTGGCGATGGACAGGCCGAGCCCGTACCCGCCGCCGGACCGGGCCTTGTCCAGCCGGTAAAAGCGCTCGAAGATTTTATCGAGCTCCGCCTTCGGGATCGTCTCGCTTTCGTTTGTGATCTCAAGGCAGACCTCGTTTTTGGCGCCGGGCCTGGCGGAGAGCGTGACGCGGCTGGCCGGGGTCGAATATTTGCCGGCGTTGTCCAGAAGTATTCCGGCCAGCTGGTGGAGCCGGGACGCGTCCCCGGTGACAAAAAGGCCGTTGGCAATCTCATAGTCGAAGGCTTTCCCCATGTCGAAAATGACCGGCTCGAACATCAGCGCGGCGCCGAGCAGGACGGCGCTGAAATCGACCCTTTCAAAGCGGGGCCCGGCCCCGGCCTCATCGGAGCGGGCCAGGGAGAGCAGCTCGTCCACAAGGCTTTTCATGCGCTTGGCCTCGGCGAGGATATTGCCCAGGCGGTAGGCCGCCTTGCCGCCGCCCTGCCCGCCTTCCTCGGCGAGCATGGCGCTGTTGGACAATATGACGGTGAGCGGCGTTTTCAGCTCATGGGAGGCGTCGGCAATAAAGCGGCGCTGGCTGTTCCAGGCCTTTTCCACGGGCTTGACGACCCAGCGCGCAAGAAGGACGCTCACCGCGAAAAAGAGGAGAAGCGTGGACGCGCCGACGACGGCCGAGTTTTTCAGGAGATTGGCCAGCACCCGCGACTCCATGGCGTTGTCGATAAATACCAGCCGGGCCGATCCGTCGGGGCTTTTTTCGAGCATGTACCGCAGATTGTAGTCCCTGAGGATGCCGGAGGCTTTGCCGCGCTCCAGCGCCAGGCGCGTGATGGACGGCACGTCACCGTCGCTGAAATTAAAAATCTGATTGCTGAAATCGGTCACGCCGCCGGCGCTGTCGGACGTGACGGTGATGATGGGCACCGGCCTGTCGCCGGGCCTGATGCCCGGCCTACCGCCGCGGAGCGTGGGCCCGCCCGATCGGTCGAGGGCGCTGCTGAGGGCAAACCTGTTCTCCTGCTCCAGATTGCCGTAGGTGGAAATCCAGACGCCGATGAAAGCCGCCAGCATCAGCACCGCCACAACGGACATGATCACCAGGATAAATTTCCGGCGCAGCTTTTTGATCAAGTGCCGCTCACCTCCAGATAATAGCCCACGCGCCGGACAACGGCGATAGAGACCCCCGAGCCTAAAAAAAGCAGCTTTTTGCGGAGAAACGAGATGTAAGCCTCCACGTTGTTGTCGTCGGCCTCGGAATCATAGCCCCAGACCTTGTTGAGGATGGTCTCCTTGGACAGGATCTGCTCCCTGTTCAAAAAGAAAAGGCGCATGATGGCCAGCTCCTTGAAGCTGAGCCGGACCGACCTGTCCCGGCACCGGAGCTCGCAGCCGGAGGGGTTCAGCGTGAGGTCGCCGTAAGTGACGACGTCGGGCATGATGTCGCCGCGGCGGCGCATGATGGTGCGCAGGCAGGCCAGAAACTCGGCGTTTTCAAAGGGCTTTGTCAGGTAATAGTCGGCGCCCAGGTCCAGCCCCGCCACCCGGTCCTCCAGCTCCGCCCGCGCCGTCAGCATGAGGACGGGCGTGCTCACCTTGCCCGCCCGCAGGCGGCGGAGGACCTCAAAGCCGTCGATGACGGGCAGCATGACGTCCAGCACGATGGCGTCGTAAATGCCCGACAGCGCGTTGTCCAGGCCGCTTTCGCCGTCGTAAGAGACGTCGGCGATGTCGCTGCCGGTGGATATGATATCGGCCAGCGTGTCGGCCAGCCGCTTTTCGTCCTCGATCACAAGTATCCGCATGTCTGTCCCTCCTCCTTGACTATCTCACGGCTTCATGATTTCCCCATGACGAAATCATGAAGCTTTTGTAAATTTATCGGAATGCTCCGGCGATGCCATCATAACGAAAAGACCTGAAATTCACCTGAAAGTCCCTGCCGGGCCGCAAGGCGGATTTACAGTATATTCACAAAATGCCAAACTTTTTTCAGCTTGCTTTAAGCGGACGGCTGTACTATTTTTCATGAAATATTACCAGTCGAGCCAATGGAGGGTAAAGCAGATGAGGAATAAGCCTCTGGAAGACACCGCCGGGACGGCGGCGGAAAACGCAGGGCAGGCGGCGCGGAAGGACGAAAAGAGAAAGACGTTCTTCCCCGGCAAAAACAGGAGCCCCGGCAGCAAACCGTTTAATAAGCCGAAGAAGCTATCGGCCAAAAAGCTTTTGCTGATCATCCTGATCTTGGCCGTTTTGGGCGGCGGGGGATTTGGGATTTACAGGTTGTTTTTCTATACCGAGCCTGTGGACATCGCGACGGGCACGACGAAAAGGGACTCCATCACGACCGTCATCACCGGGACGGCCACGGTCGAGCCCACGTCCTTTCAGGACCTGACGATACCCGTCGCCGGCGTTGTGAAGGACGTCTACGTCAAGCAGGGCGACAAGGTCTCGGTGGGAGACCAGCTGTTCGACATCGACACGACGAGCCTGACGGAGGACATCGCCACGGCGGAATCGAACATCGCCAATTACGAGACGCAGCTGGCCACATACCAGAAGAATCTCAGCAACTTGACGGTCACGGCCCCGTTCTCCGGCAAGCTCACCGCGCCGACGGACGCCCTGGCGGGCGATACCGTTAATTCCGGCGCCAAGCTCGCCACGCTGGTGGACGACAGCAGGATGAAGCTGGCGCTGTACTTTTCAAACGCCTATCTGGATGCCATTAAAAAGGGCATGAGCGCCGAGGTTTCGGTGCCGCAGTACATGTCGACCCTGACGGGGACGGTGACCGCCATCGACAACGTCAGCTATGTGACGAGCGAGGGGACCGTCTGCTTTAAGGCGACGATCACTGTGGACAATCCGGGCTCGCTGGTCAAGGGGCTTGAGGCCACGGCCACGGTCACGGCGGACGGCCAGACGATCAGCCCGGCGGACGCGGGTACGCTGGACTACAACCAGGCCAGCGATATTACCGCCAAGGTCAGCGGGACGCTGTCGAAGCTGAATGTCCAGGACTCCCTGAAGGTCTCCTCCGGCGAGGTGCTGGCCGTTATCACGAACGACGATTACACCAATCAGATCAATACGCTGCAGAAGCAGATCACGTCGGCCAACCTGAAGCTCACGGAGCTGCAGGACCAGCTGGCGGAATGTGCGCCCACGGCAACCGTGGACGGGACGGTGATCTCCGTCAGGATCGAGGCCGGCGACGAGGTCACTGCCGGGACGACGGCCATGGCCATCTATAATACGGACCAGATGAAAATCGTGGCGGATATCAGCGAGACCGACAATGATTACATTACGGAAGGCATGACCGTCACCATCACGAAGGGCACGTCGACCTCCTCATCCTCCTCCTCGTCAGCGGCGCGGATGCCGTCGGGCACCGGGGCGAGGGCATCCTCGGGCGCGGCGGCGGCATCACCGGGGGCGGCGGCGGCATCACCGGGGGCGGCGGCGGCATCACCGGGGGCGGCCTCCGCGTCGCCGTCGGGGGCGGCGGGAGACACCGCGTCGCCGTCGCCGTCCGGGTCGTCGTCAACCTTTACGGGGAAGGTCACGAAAAAGAGCCTGGAGGCGACGGCGTCCAACGGTGTGGCGTATTTTGAGACGACAATCGCCATCGACAGCGCAGGCCTCCTGTCGCCGGGCATCTACGTCACTTATACGATCACGGCAGCCCAGGCCTCGGATGTGGTGCTGGCGCCGATCGCGGCCATTCAGCGGACGACGGCGGGCACGTGCCTGTTCATAAAATCCGATACAAAGCCGGATAACGCCGTCGAGCTGGGGGACGGCGTCGTGCCGGACGGCTACTACGCCGTTGTTGTGGAGACGGGCCTGACCAGCAACGACTATGTGGAGATCAAGAGCGGTGCGGACGAGGGCATGACCGTCTTTGAGCGTTACATAAAGCAGAATACGACCTCCGGCAGCGACAAGACGTCGGAGACTTCGAACAACGCCGCGATGCCGTCGGGCGGGCAGTTCCCGGGCGGATACAGCGGCGGCAGCTTCCCGGGGGGCGGCAGCGGCGGATTCTCCGGCGGGCCGCGCGGCAATTAAGGCGGGCCGGGCGATGCTGATATGTATTAACGATGTCTATAAAATTTACGGCGAAGGGCTGGAGAATGAGGTCCGGGCTTTAAACGGCGTCAGCCTCGAGATCGATTACGGGGAGTATGTCTCCATTATCGGCACCTCCGGCTCCGGCAAATCGACGCTGATGAATATCCTGGGCTGCCTCGACGTGCCGACGCGCGGCGCGTACCTGCTCGACGACATCAGCGTCCGGGAGCTCAGCGACAACGACCTGTCACGGATACGCAGCCTGAAGGTGGGCTTTATCTTCCAGGGCTACAATCTGATCCCGACGCTGACCGCCTATGAAAATGTCGAGCTGCCCATGATTTATCAGGGCGTCCCGGCCGGGCAGAGGCGCGCGGCGATACTGGAGGCGCTGGAGCGGGTGGATATGACGGGGCGGATGGGGCACCATCCCTCGGAGCTGTCCGGCGGCCAGCAGCAGCGCGTGGCCATCGCCAGGGCCATCGCGACGAAGGCGCCCATCATCATGGCGGATGAGCCTACAGGCGCGCTGGACTCCAAAACGGGCGCCCAGATCATGGATACGCTCTCCGAGCTCAACAAAACCGGCAGCACCGTCATCCTGATCACCCACGACCTGGCGATCTCCAAAAGAGCGAACAGGATCGTACAGCTGAAGGACGGTAAGATCGTCGGCGACAAGGTGAAGGAGGAACTGGCGCAATGAACCTCATGCAATCCTTCCGGATGGCGCTGGCAACGATCAGGATCAACAAGGTCCGGTCGTTTCTCACGATGCTGGGCATCATCATCGGCGTCACGGCCGTCATCGCCCTGGTGTCCGTCATGCAGGGCTACAACGCGGACCTCACGCAGTATTATGAAAAAATGGGCGTCAACAAGATCACGGTGTCGGCCTCCGTCTATCAGTTTTATGATTCGCTGACGCTGACGGCGGAGCTCGAGGACTACGTGCAGAGCGATCTCGGCACCGTCGCCGCGGGCGTCACGCCGACGCTCAGCACCTCGGGCACGCTGGCATACGGGGCCAACACCGTCGACACCTCGACCGTCTCCCTCGGGAGCGCGCAGTTTTCCGTCTGCAATAACTTTGTACTGCAGGACGGGCGCGATATCGCCTACATGGACGTTGTGAACAAAAACCACGTCTGCGTGATCGGCAGCTATGTGGCGGAGACGCTGTTCGGCTCCGCCGATCCCGTCGGGGAGACAATCACCTTTAAAAGCATACCGTTCCTTGTCGTCGGCGTTTACTATGAAAAGGACGGGTCCACGGCGTCCTCCATGGACGATATGATCGTCATGCCGTATACTTTAAACGCCGAGGTCCTCGGCTCCGTCGCCGTTTCCACCTATACGGTGAAGGCGGCGGACGCCACCGTCATGGACACGCTGTACAATGACCTCGACGCTTTTCTGAAAAGCAAGCTCGACGACGACACCGGCACCTACACGCTGAAAAATGAAAACTCGGAGCTCAACGAGAGCGACGAGGAGGCCGCGTCCCTCAGCCTTGTGCTGGGCGCCGTGGCGAGCATCGCGCTTTTGGTGGGGGGCATCGGCATCATGAACATCATGCTCGTCACCGTCACGGAGCGGACGCGGGAGATCGGCATCCGCAAGGCCATCGGGGCAAACCGCCGGGCGATCATCACGCAGTTTCTCATCGAGTCCGGCGTGCTGTCGGCGCTGGGAGGCGTCATCGGCATCATACTGGGATTTATTATTACAGTCATCGTCGGCAAGGCCATGTACGACATGATTCTCGTGCCGAACACGCTGATGGCTGTCGGCTCGTTCGTGTTTTCCATCGGCATCGGCGTCGGATTCGGCCTGTATCCGGCAATAAAGGCGTCAGGACTGCAGCCTGTTGTTGCATTAAGGGCCGATTAGGGTATATCATAGAAAAGGCAAATTAATGAAACAAGGAGAAACATACGATTATGAGAAAGCTTACGGTTTTTCTGCTCTGCGCAGTCCTGTGCTTTTCCCTCGTTACGGCGCCGGCCGCCGCGGCCTCCGTCGATAAAACGACGTCCGCCGCCGCGGCCCTCAACATGATGGGCGCGCTGCAGGGCGACGGGAGCGGCGATTTAAATCTCGGCGGCGCGCTGACGCGGGCGCAGTTCTGCAAAATCGCGGTCGTCGTCCTGGGGCTCGGGAAAAATGTCGGCCAGTATGCGGGCTATACGATCTTCCCGGACGTGCCAGCGTCGGGCTGGGCCTCGGGCTACGTCAACCTCGCGGTCCGGTCCGCCGGCATCATGTCCGGCTACACCAACGGAAAATTCGGCCCGGACGACGTCATCACCTACGGACAGGCTGTGACGGTTTTGATGAAAATGCTTGGCTACACGACGGCCGACGTCGGGTACACGTGGCCCGACAGCTTTATTTTAAAGGCGGCCGACGTGGGGCTGACGGACGGGGTTTCGCTGTCTAAAAACGACACGGTCACCCGCGGCAGCGCGGCGATACTGTTTGTCAACCTGCTGAACGCCGAAATGAACGGCGGGGCGAAAAAGTTCATGGAGACGATCTCCGGAGCCACAGTCGTGAGCGACGTGTTCCTGGCCTCGAAAAACGCCAAGACGGACAGCGGGGAGACAGGGGCCGTCAATGTCGCCGGATCCAAAAGCGGCACGTATCTCCCGGAGGGCACCGTGCCGTCCGGCCTCGTCGGCGCGTACGGCGCGCTGGTGCTGAACGCCGCCGGAAAAGCCCTCGTCTTCGTCCCGGCCGGGACCGGGAAAACGGTGGTGTCCACTGTTTCCAGCGCCACGGCGTCGTCGATCACATGCGCCGACGGGACGAAAATCTCCGTGAGCTCCTCGGCGAGCTTTTACCTGAACGGTACGGCGAAGACCTACGGCGACAGCTGGGTGGATATCGGCGGGGGCATGCTCGTCTCGGCCTATTACTCCGACGGCGGCACGGTGCAGAGCGTGCTCGTGGCGGACACGGATTCCACCGCCGGCAGCGTTACGGTGGTGACGACGGATGGGTACGCGCTGCCCTCCGCCGCGGCGGTGTACATAAACGGCGCCAAATCCACGGCCGCCGATATCGAAAAATATGACGTTGTCTCCGACAGCGGTTCGGGCATTTACAATGTGACGCGCCGCCGGGTCACTGGGCGCTATGACGACGCCACCCCGAACACGTCATCACCCGGCACCGTCAAGGTCCTGGGGACGGAATTCGAGGTGCTGGACAGCGCCTCCGCGAGCCTTTCCGGCTTTAAGATCGGCGACACGATCACCCTGCTGCTGACGTCCGACAACAAGGTGGCGGGCGCGGTGTCCGGCTCGGCGCTCAGCAATACGAATTACGGCGTGGTGACGGCGCTGACGACGTCCAGCGCCACCGTCGCACTGTCAAACGGCGTTACCGTGTCGGGCGCTGTCCAGAGCGTCGGCACCGATGTGGTGAAGGGAAGCCTCGTCACGGTCGGCTCTTACGACGCGGGGACGATTTATCTGTCCGCCGTGGGCAGCGCGTCGTCGGCGTCGGCGCTCAGCGTCGCCGCCGGCACGCTCGGCAGCCTGAGCCTGTCAAAGGCCGTCACGGTTTACGAGTGCGTGGGCGCCAGCGCCGTCAGCAAGATCGAGCTGGCGGACATTTTGGTGGACACCGTCTCCGGCTCGAAAATCAAGTTCTACGCCACCGATCCGGCGGGCGACGTCAGTATCCTGCTGCTGAACGACGTGACGGGCGACGTCTACACCTACGGGTTTATCAAAAACGGCACCGTTACGCAATCCAGCGGGGGCCTTTCCGCCACCAATCCCACCACCAGTATCATAAACGGCGACGGGACGACGACGGCGGTGACCGGCACCACCGGCCTGACCAACGACACGCCGGCCGGCATCGCGGCGACCGGGAGCGGGACCCTGGCCGGTTATGCCGCGCTCACGGCGGTCAGCGGCGTCAGCCGCACGAGCTTCCACGAGGACGCCGACGGAACGCTGTATGTGACGACCGCAAGCGGATACATCCCGGTCGCCGACAACGTCCAGGCGTATATCGAAAGCAGCGAGACCTGGGCCGCCCTTTCCAAGGCGCGCTCGGTTTCGGACAACCTGACGATCTACTATGACAAAACGCCCGCCGCCGGCGGCAAGGTGCGCGTCGTCATCGCGCACTAAGTAAAAGAAAAGGCGGCTCACGGAGGGTCAAATCCGCGAGCCGCCTTTTTATAGCCTCAATCCGTTTTCATGACCTTTGCGGCGTTGCCGCCGGTGAAGAACGTGGCCGCCGCGGTGGCCGACGGCTTGTCCGGCTTTGATGCCGGCAGGGCTTCCGCGCGGACGGCGCAGAGCGTCCTGCCCGACATGTCGCAGGCGGCTTTCACAATAAGCGCTTCTCCGGCGGGGATGGGCCGCAGGAAGCTTATCTGCATGTTGGTCGTGGGGGTCATCGTCCCGCCGGAGAAGTACACAGAGAGGAGCCCCATGGTGAGGTCGAACATGGTGGCGAGGACGCCGCCGTGCAGGATGTCCGCCACGTTGAGCATCCAGTCCTGGACCTCATAGCGCAGGCGCAGCGTTTTGTTTTCAAGATCGCAGTCCATAAACTGCGGCCGGCAGAGCGCGTTGATGCGCCCGTTCCGTTCCTCCGGCAGCTTTTCGCAGAAGCCGCGGAAGGTGTTTTCCATACTCTCCTGAGACGTGAGATATTCCATTGCGTATAGATCCTTTCAAAGATTGCTGATATAAGGTTTATCGGTAAGCAGGTCCTTATGCGTTATTATACATTAACCGGGGCTGTTTGAGGAGCCTCCGCTTGTTTTCCCGGCGCCGGGCATATATAATATGCGCACGACGACAGGAGGCGGCTTATGAGAAAATGCAAAATAACCGTTCAGAAAACGCTTTATTTTAAAGATCTGGCGGAGAGATACCCACCCCACGAGAAAGGCCCGTGCGATTTTTTGAAGGAGGGCGACGTCTTTTATACGGCCGGGCCGCACGGGGTGGACATCCCCGAGGGCTTCTGCCCGCCGGCCTGGGCGGCGATCGCGCAGTATGCCCACGTCCTCGCCGCGGGCGGCAAGGTCTACAACAGGGACGAGGTGCATCTGACGGCCTGTCCGGACGGCATGCGCCCGGTGATCTTTCTTATGGAGCCGTACGAGGACTGAGCTGAGATAATCCTTGTGAACGGCCCGCCGCGGTGTTATAATTATCCGGATAACCTGAAGGAGTTGGTGCTTTTTGGACGTGCGGCATCTCATCAGCATAGAGGATGTGTCGGTTTCCTGGTGGGACGAGCTGTACAGGCAGTGCTGCGACATCATCGCGCGGCCGGGCGATTACAGCCTCTCCTGCAGCGGCCGCGTTCTGGCGACGCTTTTTTTTGAGCCGAGCACCAGGACGAATTTCTCCTTTCAGTCGGCGATGATGCGCCTTGGGGGCAGCGTGTTCGGCTTTTCGGAGCCCGGCGCCACATCCACCGCCAAGGGCGAGACGCTGGCCGACACCGTGCGCATGATGAGCTCCTACGCCGATGCCATCGTGATCCGGAGCCCCTACGAGGGCGCGGCCATGGCCGCCTCGCTCTACTCGGAGGTGCCGATCATCAACGCCGGGGACGGCGGGCACTTCCACCCCACGCAGACGCTGGCCGACCTCACGACGATCTCCCAGAAGCGCGGCGCCGTCGGCAACCTGAACATCGGCCTCTGCGGCGATCTCTTAAACGGCCGGACGGTCCACTCGCTCGTGCTGGCGCTGTCCAAATTCCCCAACATCAATTACTTTCTCATCTCGCCCCGGGAGCTCTCCATCCCAGACTACATGCTGACGCACCTGAAAAACCAGAATCAGAAATACATCGAGATCACGAGCCTGGAGTCGACGCTGCCACAGCTGGACATATTGTACATGACGCGCATCCAGCGCGAGCGCTTTGCCGACCCGAAGGACTACGACCGGCTCAAGAACGTCTACATCCTCAACAGGCGGAAGCTGATGGCGGCGAAAGAGGAATGCCTCGTCATGCACCCGCTGCCCCGGCTGGACGAGATCGCCCGCGACGTGGACGACGATCCCCGCGCGGCCTACTTCGAGCAGGCCCGTTACGGCATGTTCATCCGGATGGCGCTGCTTCTCCAAATGACCCATCTGGAGCGCGTCGCGCCCGGGCCCGCCGTATCGAATACCGCGCTGCGGTGTACAAACCCGAAATGCATCACCGCCACGGAAACCTACCTGCCCGCGCTGGCCAGGGAAAGCGACCGCGAAAGCTGCGCTTACTGCGATAAAAAGATGTTGACAATTTAGAGTGCGGATGCTATTATTTTTAAGCCGTCATTTTCCGCCAGATACTCTGGGGCCGATGAGGACATACTAAAAATGGCAACCGGCAGCTCATACTCCGATGGGATATGCGGGTGTAGTTCAATGGTAGAATTCCAGCCTTCCAAGCTGGCCGCGTGGGTTCGATTCCCATCACCCGCTCCATTTTTCTGCCAGCAGGAAACGGCGATGTTTGCACAGACACGCGCCAATAGCTCAGTTGGATAGAGCAACTGCCTTCTAAGCAGTAGGTCAGGGGTTCGAATCCCTTTTGGCGTGCTAATAGGACAAAAACGGGAATGGCAGCATTCCCAATATGGTGGGTATAGCTCAGTTGGTTAGAGCATCGGATTGTGGTTCCGAGGGTCGAGGGTTCGAGTCCCTTTACCCACCCCATTTGTTTCAGTCCTTTTCGCTGAGAAAAGGACTGAAACAATAAAACAAACAAAAAGTTGATATTTTTGGGAATAAGGCAGAGTAACCGATAATGGGATGTAGCCAAGCGGTAAGGCACCAGACTTTGACTCTGGCACTCGCAGGTTCGATCCCTGCCATCCCAGCCAGTATGACCCGTTAGCTCAGTCGGCAGAGCACCTGCCTTTTAAGCAGGGTGTCCGGAGTTCGAATCTCCGACGGGTCACCATGAAAAACCTCGCGGCCAGAGTGGCTGCGAGGTTTTTCCTCGCTCTCGGATTTTACTGGAATATGGTATTTGTGAGCAACGTGTGAGTAACCGCTAATTCGTTTTTTTGTATCGGCGGTATTCCTACAATTTTCCTCGTTTGATGGATACATCAGGCGGACTATCCATATCGGGGCCAATCAAGGTTTCAACGTCTATGTCAGCTTCGGACTGAACGCCAGCTTTCTTCTTTGAAATGTTCTCAGCAGCCGTTATGAGTAAATCGACTTCAGCTTCAGTGAGAATGTTTTAGATAATAAGGACCCGGACCTGCTCGATTCAAGGTTCGGGTCCTTATTATTTTGCGATGGCAGTTACCCTTAGAAAAGTTTATGAAGAACTATTTTGCGAAATCTTCAACAAACCGCTGCAGGATCGTCGCGACTTCCGCACGGGCGGCGGCGCCGCCCGGCGCAAGCGCTGTCGTCGTACGTCCCGTAATGAGGCCTTCGGCGTTTGCCCAGGTCATGCCCGACTGGGCCCAGTTGCTGATAGCTGCTGCGTCTGTAAAGGCTTTGAGATCAACGGCCTTGGCTACGTCGTAGCCCTTGTACTTCGCGTAGTTGTACAGGATCGTTGCCATCTGTTCACGCGTAATGTTGTCGTTTGTGCCGAATAAACCGTTGCCGTAGCCGGTCACAATTTTGTTGGCGTTTGCCCAAATGGTTGCACTTGTGTACCATTGCCCGTCAATCACATCAGTGAAACTGTTTATTTGAGTGACAGCCGGAGAGCCCTCGAGCCTATAGAGAACAGTGACCAGCATAGCGCGGGTCATGGGGTCATTCGGACCGAATGTTGTGTCGCTCGTACCGTTAAACAGGTTCTTTTGAACGGCAAACTGCACGGCGCCATAGAACCAGTCGGTTGACTTCACATCGGTAAACGGATTCTTCCAGACTTCCGAATAACCCACGACATAGTAGGACAGGTGAGTTGTTGTAAAGGTGGTCATGCCTGTCGTCTTGTCATATGTGCATGTCATCTGCTGGAGCTTACCGGAATCGTCCATATACCACACAGTTACGCCGCTTGGATCCTCTCCATCTTTCAGGGTGTATGGGAGAGAAATAGTGATGGTGTTGTCTCCGAAACTTGATATATGACTGTTGCCGCTTAAAATGGAGATGTTGTAAACTGTTTTGCCGGCCGCAGTGCTCTTTTGTGTTTCTGTGAGTGCCGATGGCTCAACTGTACTCAGGCTTATTGTAACACTGCTGCCTGATGCCTGGGAAGCGATTACGGTCAGGGCGCTGTTCGGGATCGTGATGTTCCCCACAGGTGTTTGAACCGTCAGCGCGGCACTTGTCTCGGAAGCCATGGAAGCGATTGAACTCTTCGGGAGTTCTACACTGACCTTATCGGCCACGCCAGTAATCTCGGGTGATATGATGATAGCCGAGCTCTCGTTTTCTTTTGCGCTTGCTATGGCGGATGTCAAGTCGGATTCACTGAGTTTTACATCGGCAACACCGTCGGATACGGTGACTTTGGGCGATATCGTGGATGACGAGCTGTCATTTTTTGAGTCTGAGGGATTCCACGGCCCCTCGTATCCGGTTTCCTTTGTATAATCGTCCGTGTAGAACCACAGCACCTTATCGCCGCTGTTTAATACCTTGGAGGCATAGCCTGCATTGGAAATAATGCCGTTGACCCGGTACATCCAGCCCGAGTTCGGGCCATTGTCAAACTCGCCGAGATACTTGTCCGTGCCGGGAATCTGAACCTTGTCAATGTAAGTCCCGCTTTCCGTATGAAAGCCTATTTTTGCATTCATGAGCATCATGTCGGTGACGTATTTGACGGTGGAGCCTTTTGGTACTGTCACAGTGGTCGTCGGTATCCAGGGCAGTACCGTATGCGGCCCTGTGCTCGTACCCGGCAGATGCTTGTCGGTCGGGTTCGTTATGTAATGTATGGTATCTCCGGTAAAGGTAAAGCTGACGGTGATCGTGTTTGACGGCGTCTCCGCGGATTTTCTTGTGATGGTGATCGGATATGTTTTTATAGTATTTCCGTTCGGAGAGGTAATCGTCAGCGTAAAGCTGTTCGCGCCGATGTCGACCTTAAGCGGGACGGTCGCTTCGCCGTGCGTGATTGTCGTGTTGTCGAGTTTGATTGTAGCTTTGGGATTCAGTGCTTTCACCGTGAATGTGATGTACTGCACATTATTTTCCAATGTGGCGACGTAATTGCCGCCTGTATCTTGGGAAAGCTCCGTGTCGCCGGGAGTGAGCTTGATGGATGTAAGGTCGGCATTTTCAGTCGGGTCGCCGCAGTTCGTACATTTTATGACATAGATATGCGGCTCCTTTTCGCCGTTCTGGACGATGACGCGAATCGTGCGGCTGCGGCTCTCATCCGGCAGGCCGACATACTCGCCCTGGCCAACAAACCTTTCGGTATTGATGAAGATGTTGTCGTTTTTAGCGCCGCTGACCGTGACGGCTGGGAAGCCTTTGCCGTCCAGGTCGATCTCGTAATACTTGATCTGGCCATCGCTTAAAGCTTCTGCCGGAGCGGGGAGCGGCTGATTCATCACACGGATTTCCGGCTCCGCTGTCACACCGACTTTCTGATCCACATATTTCGCGTTGACCTTCATCACGGTGCCGATCTCGGTGGAATTCTCGCCGAGGGATGCGCTGTACTCATCCATAATGTTCTGGACGCGGATATATTTAACGGAGTCCACCTTTACCGGCTTGCCGCTCCCATCCACGGCCCAGCTCAAATCAAAGCCGTCGCCTATGTTTTGGAAATCCGCGTTGTTATAGGGGTTTGTTGGCTTGGCTTCCGGGTAATACGCCGGATCGGCATTCGCATAAATTGAGCACGAAGAGACGTCCGCGTAGCCGAAATACACCTTTGGATAGAAGGTATCCGACAGTAGCTTCAGGGATGTCGTCCGCGTCCCGTCCTTCAATGCGGCTGTCTGGCCTTTGAGCATTTCCAGCTCGTAGTGGTTCGAGCCTGCCAGGTCATACCACCTTACGCCGTCGGATGAAACCTGCACCCCTCCGGGTTCATTCGCGGCGCCCCCCTTAAAGGCGTTCCCATATATAATAAAGTCGACGCCGTAGGGGTGGGTGGGGTCATTGGTTATGGGGTCGTCATACTCAAAGGTGACATATCCGCCGAAGCTGCCCAGCGACAGAAAATCCGCATAACTGGTACGCGCCCGCAGAGGGGTATTTATTGGTGTATTATCGAAGACATACTGGCCTTGTGCAGGCTTGTATTCCACCACTCTGTCAGGCGTATAAACGCCCTCATAGGGCGACCTCGGGGTAAGCGTGATCTTTCCGGTAAACTTCTCCGTCCCATTGTCCACAGTCAATTCCTGTGCCGACGCAGATGTGTCCAACTTGAGTTCGTAAACATTCCCCTTTCTCTCAGAGTACTTCAGGGCTTTGTATGTGTTAATCGGTGTAAGCTCCTGACCATTATAAGTAACTGTATTGTCCGCTTCTATTATTACTCTCACTGTGACCTGCTTTGCACTCTGATCACAAAGTAGGCTGACATTCGCGGTTTTAGATACGGGCAATCCTGGGTTGTTGAACTTCAGCGCCCCTTCAACAGGTTCATAATCCAGCAGCCAGAGGTAGGGCGTGACCTCGCTCCTGATGATCTCAACCGTATATTCCTGTTCATACGGTATGCCGTCCTCGGTATAGCTTACACAAAGCTTAGCGGTTGTGGTATCGCCGGTGAGTGTCACCGGGATTTCAGAATAGCTGTGCAAAGCTTCCCGATTCCCATCGCCAACCTGGAGCTCCACGTTTAAGTTGTCATAGTTTGTGGGGGGCTCAAGGTTGAATGATACCTCCGCGGCGTCGCTGTTGACATGGTATTCATAAGAATAGTATGTCGGATCGAAGCCCTCTATGTCCTTCGTTGCGCCCTTCTTTACAAACGAACCGGCAACATAACCGCTTTTCAGCTCAGTATACGTATCCGACACCCCGCCGCTCACGGAGAGCGATTTCAGGTTCAAATCCGGGCTATTCACCGTAACGTCAAGATAGCTGATATCGTAAATACCCGATGCGTCCTTTGCGGCTACTTTGTAAGAACCTTCCTTGTCAAACTTCAGTTCAATCGCACCGTTGACGTCGGTTGCCCCGATTTTGTTTGCCTCGTCAAAGATGTTTGCCGCATTATCTGCCCCAGTGGCGTACACATCCATATCGGGAAGGGGGCTTGTTCCGTCGGCCAACGTAATTGCGTATTTCACACCCGGCCGGGCTGTCTGTGAGTAAATCTTCGTACCCTTGTACCAGTAGCTGCATGTGGGATCTGCCTGATCGTAGGTAACGGCGAGCGTCTCGCCCTTGCCTACCACGGCGTCAAAAACGGAATCCGTGACTTCGCTTCCATTGATTGTGAAGGAGAAGTTCGCTACATACGTACCAAAGGCTTTTACAACCTCTCCTTCATCCGTGACATCCAGATACTGTTTATAATTCTCCCTGGTGAACTGATCGCCGTATATATTATGGTGCGCGGTCAGAAGGACGTCCAGTGCGGAGACCTCGCCAATCTTGGACGCGGCTCCGACCTTAAAACCATATGATTCCGCATAACCTGAATAAACGTCTATGCCCGAGTATGCAGATTCACCATTGTTGACGTCCAGAGAAGCGTTTGAGGAGATGTACTCATATTGTCTCTTTTTACTATCTGCAAATGTTGCGGTTGTTGAGCCGTATTTGCAATACAATTTCGCACCGCTGGGAAAATTGCTGAACGAACCTGATGTAAACGACGTGTCGGGGGTTAAAAAAGTTACTTTTTTTAATGAAGAGCAATCATAAAATAATTGGTCGCCAACACTCGCCACCGAATACGGGATTGTAAGACTTTCAAAGCCTGAAGCTCTAAAGGGAGCCGTATAAATTGTCTGCAAAGAAGGGGGCAACGTAATTTCTTTCAATGATGGGCAATACGCAAAGCTATTTCCACCTATATACTCTACTGATTCTGGTAGTATGACCCTCGTTAAATGGTCACAGCGGCTGACAACATTATCGGGTATTCTGGTTATGCCTACCGGGAATTCAATCGATTCCAAATTGACATCGTACATGAAAATTGCAATATCTAGTTCGGGCACGCTGCCGCCAAACTCCACGCTCACAAGACCTGCATATGCAAATGCGCGGTTGCCAATAGATTTAAGGCCGTCGGGGAAGGTTATAGACGTCAGTCCGGTGCATTTATAAAAGGCATATGCCGCAATACCGGTGATTGTGTCCGGTAGTATGACCTCAGTAACAGAATTGGTGTTTGCAAAGGGACATTTTGTTTGGTCGCTGGATGTCCCGCCGCCGCCGATTACTGTGATTCCGCGAGGCACCTCAACCACAGTGTCACTCCCGGTATACTTAGTCAGTACATAGTCGCTGCCGGTTTTCTCAACGACGAAGCCCTGGGCGCCGCATTCTTCAATAAAAGTATCTGTATCGTCGTCTGCTAAGGCTGGGACAGACATGAGGGGTTGGAGAATCAAGGCAAATAGTAAAAAGAAACTTAATATCTTTCTAAGGTGCTTCTTTTTCATTCGGAACACTCCTCTCAAATATATAAAAACGGCATCCGTTCCATCGGATGCCGTTTTTATGTTCATAGTGTCACCGCGGGAAACCCGCAGGTCCAGCTTTCAGTTTTCAGTATCGTTACACGAGGTGTGCAGCCATCATCTTGACGCCATTGGTTGTTTGCTCGTCGAGCGTAAACTTGAATGTATGCTTCTCGTAACCGAAAGTGAGATTAACTTGAGTCAGTTGATGTTCCTGTATAATATCTGCAAGGGGAACTTGGTTGACGGCGGCTTCAGGATAATCGTCGCCGTTTGTTCTGGCCGGGTGCGCGGGATCATATGGCGTTTCGATTTCCGGATGCCATGTCGGCACTGTTCCGCCTGCGATCAGGGCATACATCCAGTCTTCGCCTGTCCATATGTAGGCTTCTTCTTCCTCGTCGTAACTAGCGCTGCCGTTGTTTTCCAAATCTTTATCAATAAAATGGTCTTCATCCGTAATTGTAATTCTCTCAATAAATATAGGATTTGAATATGGACCTTCCTGGCGGTTTTCCTCCTGTGTGTAGGTGACGTTAAACACCATATCGGGATATCCCGGATGATGAGCCTCAAGATAATCAAGTACATCCATAACCGTATCGGTTCTGTTGAATTCCATACCGGTAAATGAAACTATCGCTTCCGGGTTCGGATCGGTAGGTTCAGGAGTTCGATCCAACTGCTGGAAATAAACGTTGACAATTATCCCGTTTCCTTCTGACAAATTTGCTGACATAGCTTTGAGCTTTGGGCGTTTCACATACTCCACTTTATTCCCCTGTAAGAGAATATTATTGAAATGCAGTCCGTTAAGCTTCCGGGACATAGTTTTGTCCTCCTAACATTAATTTATTTTACCCCTTAAGGCAGGCAATACCTTATAATACTACGCAGCTCTTAAATCCCAAGAACTGTGAATACTAACAGAAACGCCGGTACACGACTGAACGTGCTCCGGCGTTTTTATTTGCTCCGATGCAAAAACAAATAACAACGCGCTTAATCTCAGGAAGCACATTCGGTCGCTTGACAAGCTGAGAATATCCCGACTTAGCCCATTTCCGCGTTTATTGCGGTTTTCCTACTTGCTGGGGAGCCTTCCCGTACTATCGATCCTGTACTAGAATCGATTTCCAGTGGCTATCCCTTCGTTGGCCTCACGGTTGCTGAGATGCAGTACGGCATTTCCACCGCGTTTCTCTCAACTTGCCTATTATATTATTATAATAATATACCATATTTAAGTATAGTTGTCAATAAAAACCAATGGCGTTTTCTCTCAGCTTGTCTAAAGTATACGTTATGAAATTGACAAGGTACATCATTTCTTCGGTATTAAAAATTCGTTATAGAGAAACATAGAGGCTACATTTTGGATAAAATCTTAATATTCGTTATGAAGAAATATCATTGCCGGGAAAGGGGCGCACAGATAAATTGCAAAAAATAAGACCAGACATGGCTATAGGTATAATATCCAACATCTCAGAAATCAAAATGCAATGACGCAAGGTCAGGTCATAGCAAGGATGGGGATAATGGGATTGGACGTATCGCTCAGTACTTATGCTAAAATCGAAACCAACCGTATGAATATCCGCGTCAGTGAATTAGTTTCATTGAGCATAATATTCAATGTTGATTTTAACGACTTCTTTACGGGTCTGAAATTGCCTAAAAATAATTACTTTTATTGACCTTGTTCCATGATGCCACTGACGGTTAACCGAAAATGAAAAGTATTACGATTGCTCTGATGAATAAAACTCTGTTTTTCCCGGTTTCTACAAGGATAAATGGAAGATAAAACGGCTGTGACAATTCAAATGAACTGTCACAGCCGTTTTTCTGCACACAAAAAAGCCCCGACTCCCGCCTGCCGGCGGGCAGAGCGATTTCAAAGCAGGTCTTCTGACTTACGCTTATGGAGATAAACTCCTGCGGCGCGCGCTCTGCCTTCTCAGGTTTCCCCAATGACCGACTTTCGTCGACGAGCACGCCCTCGGCGTATACAGCGGCGGAACCGTCCGGGATTCTCACCCGATTCCCTATCCTCCCCCAAAGACTGAACGTCAGAGGGGGCACTTGAAATATCATTTTATTAAATTAGTGTCATAATATAACTAATAAACAAAAATGTCAACTATTGCCATTAAATTATTATTCGTCAATTTCATGAAATATAATACTAAACTACAAATATCTCACAATTATCTCATTTAGATTGCTTAATATCATTTCTTATCATACGCAAGGCCGTCTGCTTGCCGACTCTCTTAGTCGTGAGGAAGTTGAATCCCCCCATCAAAATGCCTTTGATCAGGTCTAGTTGGGCGCCAGTTAGCGTAATGCCCTCGGTCTGCACTGTAGCCGAAATATAGTTCATAGCTGCCGTGACTTTATCAGCAGGAGAGCCGCTTGATCCACTCGTATACATTAGCAGTATGCCGTTGATGATGGTGCGCGCGATCTTGTCAAAATTACTGTCGGCCTTTACCCAGCCTGCCGCGACCAGCAGATCCTCGACGAGAGATAGGAGCTTACCGGCGAGGCCGATTTCCGGGATAATGCCAAATCGTCTTGCAAGGTAGACGAGCACCAGAAAAACTATTACCGCACCGACGATAATGATAGTTGTCCAGTTCATATGTACCGTCCTCTCTAGGCCACAATCGTCCATGTATCATAAGCGAGCTTATTTTCGACGTAGTCATAAGGCAGGTAGAAGTAACCTTTATCGCCCCAACCATCACCCCAGGAATTACGGACAATAAGGACCTTGCGGGTATCGTCGTAGCCAACGATCAACACCGCGTGACCGCCCAGCAATTGCTCGGTGGATGTATCAGGCATCGGTACGATGCCAGTGCGCGCGACCTCATCGGACTCGAAGCTGGAGTAGACGTCCATGCCGATGAGGACAGGCAAAGACTTTTTGGCCAAATATGCCCTTATCTGCTGTATGTCATTAACGGTGTCACCGTCGAAGGTGGCGTATTCGGTGATTTTGTGTTTCGCTGCGGCGGTGCACGCCTTTTTCGTCGGCTTCTTCGCAAACTTTGTGACATCGTATGGCCAGCAGGATTCCGAACAAATGCCGTACTTGTGTAAGGCGTCGCAAACATCTCGCATTTGGGCTCCACAGTCCAATTCGACCGTTCCCTCGATCAGGCGCACGGTATAATAGAGGTAAAGGCGTGACGGATCAAAACGAAGATTCATAACCAATTTTGCCGCTTCCGCCCCGGCGTTCCCTGTGCAGGCGCCAAGCACTCCCTGATCATATACCGGCGAGCATTTTGGGCGCAGATCGATTATCGGCGGGAGCTTTTCAACTGCAAGCCGCGGACGTTTATAATCCCTTGCGTCAGGCTCTTGCCTGACGAGATTATATACATGCTGCATAATATACCTCCTTGTCTTGGATGACCATTATTGTCTGGATTGATAAGATTATTCCATTACTGCATGCTTGTAAAATGCTCTTTCAGATCGTCAACAAATATTCTTCCAGCTTCGGCTGTACAACTACACGGACCGGCAAACATAGGCGGTCTGCCGGTTCACACGGTCAGGAGTGATGGCGAAAGTGTAAAATAAAAAGCCATAACAACCTCAAGGGGTTGTTACAGCCGTATTTCTGTACAACGCAATTTGCTTTTTGCCGCATATTAGGGCAATACTTCCAAGCAGGTCTTCTGACTCGCGCTTATGGAGAGGACCTCCTGCGGCACGCGCTCTGCCTTCCCAGTTTCCCAGTGACCGACTTTCGTCGACGAGCGCGGCCTCGGCGCATACAGCGGCGGTACCGTCCGTGATTTGCACACGATTCCCTATCCTTCCCCAAAGGCCGTACGCCCAAAGGGACACTCGAAATGATATTATATTTTCCAATATCAGGGTATCACATGTCGAAACTATTGTCAACGAGTCAAATAAAATCCTTCGATTAACGGCCGTTGCAAAGACAGGCAGCATCGCCAACAGCTACCTCTACAGATAATGCCGCCGCAAAAACTGTAGACATTCCGATCAGCTATGATATACAATATATATTTAGACTGGATGGAATATGACAAGCCGGGGGTGATGCATTCTATGGCGGTGCACCGATACACATTTTATGTAATCGACGATCTGTGCCACGTCGAATCCGGGCGGCCGTTTGTAGCGACAAGCGGGCTGACACTGGAGGAGGCGGTACAGTATTACCGTGCGTTACCACACACGCAGGAAAAGGCGCTGGGTATTTCGGCGGACGGGGTCCGTTCCATCGAGCTTGTCGTCTGCCATCCGGTGCCGGCCGACCCAACAACAGGCCGGAACATGCTCCTGCCGACGTACCTCGGCCGATCCGGCTGGCGGCGCAGCAGAGTCGTCGCCGCGGCGGTAGCTATGCTGAAACGGGAGCTCTCGATAGAACATATCCTGGACGGCGAGCTCGTCCTGCCTTGCCCTGACGAGCCCGGCGTCGTCCGGTGAATGCCGGCTTGAGTATATTAATAATTTTATACGGGATCAAAATCTTTGGTCCCGTTGTTGCAACAGCCTGAAAAATGTGGTAACATAAAAACAATTGAATAATCTGTGCGGTTTACCGGGCTAAAGGTGCGGTAATTAAAGCGGAACGGGGTGAAAGTCCCCACGAACTGGTCACTGTGATACCCCGGAAGGGGATAAGTCAGATACGCGCCGGATAGAATAACGATGAACTGCTGTTGCCAGGACAACAGACGGCAGGACGGGCACTGAGCTTCATTCTACTATTGAGATGAGGTAAGGTGTTATTGGTATTGTAAGTCTTCCGACGGTTCTCCCCGGGAGACTTTTTGGTTTTTGTGCGCATTTTTTTGCCACGAAGCTTTCCAAGCCGGCCGGCAGGTCTCCTGACAGCCGGCTTGTTTTTATGAAATGGGGAGTGCACAGGATGAGCGAACAGGTTTACGGGTATGTACGGGTATCGAGCAAAGATCAGAATGAGGAGCGGCAGCTGATCGCCATGAGAGAATTCGGCGTCAGGCCCGAGGCGATCTATATGGACAAGCAATCGGGAAAGGACTTTGACCGCCCGGCATATCGCCGGCTGCTGCGGCGCCTTAAAGCCGGGGATACGCTTGTGATCAAGAGCATCGACCGGCTCGGGCGCAATTACGAGGAGATACTGGAGCAGTGGCGGATCATCACGAAGACAAAGGGCACGGCAATTGTCGTACTGGACATGCCGCTGCTGGACACACGGGAGGGACGGGACCTGACGGGGACGCTCATTGCGGATATTGTGCTGCAGCTTTTATCGTACGTGGCGCAGACGGAACGAGAATTCATCCGGCAGCGGCAAGCGGAAGGGATCGCGGCGGCGAAGGCGCGTGGCCAACGGTTCGGCCGGCCGGAGCTGCCGGTACCGGACGAGTTTTACCCGCTTTTTGAGCGATGGCAGGACAGTGAGATCTCCGCGCGGGAGGCGGCGCGGACCTTAAATGTGACACACAATACTTTCCTGCGGTGGGCGGTCAAAATGGGCGGCCGAAAAATTTTTTGATTATTTGGTTATTTATGTGGACTTTTCCAGCCAGTTTCCAGGTGAAAATACATAACAAATACAAGGCGATGTTTTTGGTAATGTCGCTGTAAAATATAATTGATTTCTTGGCAGATGGACTTTTTGGGCTTTCCCGGACATTATATCGCGGGAGGTCGAAAAAGTCCGCTTTTTTATCCATATATAGAACTGAATAACATTTCGAGTGTCCCTTTGGGCGTACGGCCCTTAGGGAAGGATAGGGAATCGGGTGAAAAGCCCGGACGGAACCGACGCTGTAAGCGCTGAGGCCGTGCTCGTCGACGAAAGTCGGTCACTGGGAAACTGGGAAGGCAGAGCACAGGCCGCAGGTAAGCAAAAGAATGCTTGCCATAAGCGCGAGTCAGAAGACCTGCTCAGAAATTGCTTTGCAAGCTGGTGGGCTTTGTCAGGGCTTTATAATTGACACAGAAATGCGGCTGTGACAATCTTTGCTGATTGCCGCAGCCGTATTATTTTTATAGCCAAATACCATCCTTCTGATTTCGGCAGGAGTATATAAAGAAAGGGTAGGAAACGGGACATGGTAAAGCAAACGAATAACCAAGCGCAGGATCTCAGCGAAAGAGAAATCAACCTGCTCAGGATGCTCCGGGAGATGGGAAACGGGGAGCTGACACTTTTGATCTGCGATGGCGCTCCCGTTGTCGCTGAGGAGATCAGAAAGAACATTGAGCTGTGATACGACAAAGCGGCTCGATGAAAGATGTTCAAGGCGGAGGTGATTTAATGAATGATGCAGAGAAGACGCCGTTGTTGAACGGATCCGTATTCAAAACGGGGGACGACGCATTTCAGGCGCAGGAGGCGGCTTTTGCGCGCAGGTACAGGAATGCCACCGACGAGGAAGTGTTCCAGTATGTCCGGAATATCGCAGAAAGGCTGGGGCGGCTGCCGACGAAGCATGACGTGCCGGGTTTCACATATCTGAAAAGCCGTTTTGGCCCATGGCCCCGCATGTTGGAAAGAGCCGGGATGAAAGAAAGGTGCCGCAAAAAGCGGCGCGTATGAACACGGACTGCAGGCCGAAAGGAATACAGCTTGCCCCTGATTTCTCGGGGAGTAAGCTATTACAGAAATATTATCTATCCGCCACTAAAAAGAGAGGTAAGTGTCATGAAAAGAACGAAAACAAATAAGCTGCTGGCGATACTGCTGGTGCTGGCGATGTGCTTGTCGCTGCTGCCGATGACAATGGGCGCGGGGGCTGCCGCCGACACGGGGAGCCTTGTAAAAAACCTCAAAATCTCTTCTCAAGCCGAAAAAATTCAGGTCGGTGATACTGTCCCGCTGTCGGTTGAGGTTTCTCCCAATTCTGCTGATGCCACTCTCAAGTGGAGCAGCTCAAACACGGCTGTCGCTTCTGTGGACGCCAGCGGAGTAGTCACCGGAAAGAGCGCGGGGACGGCAACAATCACCGTCAGCGCAAAAGAAGGCGCCGGCGGTGCGGTTACCGGCACCTGCACGGTCACAGTGGCTGACGACCCCTATTCCGTTGAGGTCTATGTCCCGAAGGGCGTGACGGGAGAGAAAGGGCTGATCGTCTATCCGACCTTGGGCTTCGATACGGACAACCGCGACACCTTCAAAGCTGAAAGCGCCATTACAGCCTTCAGCATGGACACGAAAACCGACGCCAAATATGATATTTACACCATGACGCTCAAGCGCGGAACATATTCCTTCCGCGCTGTGGACGGCAGTGGTAAAAGCCTTGGCGGCGGCGCGTTCAAGATTCCCGCGGAAGCCGGCTACGAAACGTATCAGAGCCATGACGACACTAAAATCTATCTGCGTCTGGTTGAGGCATATGTCGCCCCGGATGACGGCGGATCAAAGGCTGCCGCCAAGGATTACACCGTTAACTTAATGAACAAGATCGGCGCGGTTACCTGGGGCGCGCCCTATGTAAATGCCAAGGGCTATGAATGCTATCCTGCGCTTTCATATGTGAACGGGAACGCCCTGCTGTATTACGCCATTTTTGCCCCATCCCAGGCCTACGCGTCGGCACATGACCTGGGATATGCTATATGGAAAAACTACGCTATTCAAGCCGATAACAGCAAGCTGGATTTTGCGTCTGAGCTTAACAAAACGTCAACCTTCACTATTAACGCCCCGAAGGGAGCGGAGGCGGCACTTTACACGCAAGTACTTAATTACAATGCAGAACGCATAGACAGCGTTAAGACCACCGAGCTGGCAGACGGAACTGTTGATCATATATTCAATATAGCGCGCAGCAGCGACATGACCTATCGCGTTTCAATGGAGGGCATGAGGACGAAGGCGGGCTTCGTCAACAATGTCTCCGGTAACAGTATGGAAGTCAGATTTGACGCGTCAGAGTCACCGAAGGCGCAGGATACCTCCGGCCAGACGTTCGACGAGAGCAGTCTTTTGCTGAATATCAATGAGCGCAACAAGCTCGATTTGAACGTGGGCGAACAATTTAAGGTCCGTGCTTACCGCGCGGCCTGGCAGATAATCCAGACCATAACCGACAATATTATGGTCGAGCCGGACTTCCATTATAATATTATCTCCGGTGACGACGTCATATCGATCGATACGATGGACGGCGGCAATGCAGGCGGCAACTGGGCTTGGGTCACCGCAAAGAAGGAGGGCGTTGCCATCGTTGAAGTGAGCTACGACGCCCTGTCTGTCAATGACGACGGAAAAACCATGTGGGTAACAAAATCCGATGGGTTTTACGGCGCCTCTGACCCGGTCCGTACCGGGGTGTTCGTGGTAACGGTCGGAGATAAATACAGAGACGTCTCCGGCGTCAACTGGGACGCTGAGTACGACACCTGCTATTTCCTGGGCGATACGGGTACGATGACGATCGAGCCAACCGGGAAGAACGCCGCTGTTAACGTCGCGTCCGTTCTGGGAGGTCAGATCAGCGCGTGGAAGCAGGTTTCCGGAGCTGCGGGGAGCTTTGATGTCCCAATAGAACCCGGCAACAACATTATACGTATAGAATCCGACGGATTCACGGATTATTACGTGGCACGCGGCGCGAGACTGACCGCTGTTATTGATAATAATGTCGAGGGACGCGATGAGATATATCCCGGTGATACGGTGTCTGTGAGCTTTAAGGGGCTGTATATGCCAGTGCCTAAATTCGCCGGCATTTACAATCCCGGCTTCCCCAGCACGGCGTACGCTTCCTACGAAATGAATGGGGAGAGATATTTCAGCAGCGGAACGCAGTACCATCTTATTCAGCCGGAGGCAAACCGGATAAAAATTGAGATTCCGGAAACCGCGGCCGGATCGATTGCGCTGACAGCAGGCAAGCTCTCCCTGACTTCGATGGGTTCGAAATATGGAGCGCATCGTGAACTTACGGACGTCGGAGTCCCCGCGAACTTCAGCGCGGCAAATCTGCGTATGAAAGACATCAGGCTGCCCGATATAACGATAGAGATATCACAGCCGCCTGAGGGCTGGGATAATTCGAAGACCGGGCAGGCAGGCGCCAATGGCAGCGAAGCGGCGGGTATAGGCAAGACCCACATCAAAAGCTATTATCCCACGACCGGCCTGACCTTTGATTTGACCTCGAGCGAAATAGACGGATATGTGACGATGAGCTTTGAGGATTACGGCGTGCGCCTCAACGATGCGGATTTCAAAACGCCGCTGGGTGCCATAATCTCACCCACACAGGTTCCCTATAAGGCCGGAGACAATATTGCCGTTGTCACGATGCGGCTTCTTGACGCGTTGGGTATCGGATATAAAAACACAGGAACGATTCAGAACGCTTTTTATCTCTCCGCCATTCAGAACTTCAAGCTATCCGACGGTACGGAGATCGAGTCCTTCGGAGAATTTGATTCCGGAGCCGGGTCAGGTTGGATGGTCACGTTTAACAACTGGTATATTAACAGCAGCACCTCCGACTTTAAGGTGGAGAACGGCGACATCATAAGGTGGCAGAATACCTGCCAAATCGGCGCCGACATCGGCTGCGATTGGGAAAACGGCAGTGCCGAAATTACCGGACTGCGTTTCTACAACAACTTTGGCGAACTGTCCCAAACGTTTAACAATGACGTGACTGAATATACATATACGATCCCCTCGTCGGTCAAGAGCATACAGCTGGAGGCCGTCCAGGAAAACTACTGGGCAAGCCTGACATGCACAAGCAACGGCAAGACCTATAAGCCCAAAGCGCCCATACCGGTGGAGGACGGCACGGTAATTGAGCTTTACTGCGCATTTTCCGAGTTTGCCGGAGGTATTCCGAAAGATACGGACAGCCTGAAGCTTACGATTAAGCTCTCGGATACGGCGTCTGCGCCGAATGTGGGAATCTCCCGCGAAAGATTTGTTACCCTCCTGGTACGCGAGGCGCTTGGCGTTGATATTTGTACAGCCGACGGCGCCATGGGGTGGGCCGTGTCTGCCGGTATCACCGACGGCACGAGCCCCGGCCAAAGCATTGACCGCGAGCAGTTTGTGACGATGCTCTACCGCTATGCAAATCAGGCCGGGATGGATGTGAGCAATAGGGTTGATCTGAGCAAAGATTACATTGATATAGGCAAGGTGTCCCGCTGGGCGGCGGGTGCGATGTCCTGGGCGGTCGCTGAGGGCATAATCGACAGAGGCACGACGAATATGATTATGCCGAAGGGCATGGTCTCAGCACAGGAAGCGGAAAGCATGCTGAAAAAATTCGCAGAGCTATAACAGATCAAGGGTTGGGTTTCGGCGCCAGCTGTGGAATGGACACAGTGCGAATAATTAAATAGAACAGAGGCTGAATTATTCCCCAAAGCGTCTTTTTCGACGCGGGGAAGGTCAGGCGTCGCGGACGGTGAGAAGCCCTGCGGCGCGTGGAACCGGCGCGAAAGCGCGGGAGACGGCATTCGGCGCCGGTAATCACATACCTTAGCTGGCGCCTGTTACTGTAAGCGTTAGTATTTTACAAAGTCTGTCAGTTCTCAGGCGGCGGGTGCCGCCGGGGGCGATGAGTCGGTCACTGGCGAACGTAAAGGGGGTGGTATCCCGAAGCGGCGCGGGGAAGGCTGGACTGACGGATGCGTGGAGAATCATCCGCGAACGCGAGCACAGGAGAACGACTATCCAACGCATGGATTAGCCTTGTATTCAATTTTAGAGTTGAAGTTGAATATGAGGCTGATTGTTTTGCGTGGAGCTTTCCCTGCGAGGAAGGTTGTATTGCGCCTCTGGACGGACAGTAAGTACGGAGGTGCTTTTTACAGAAAACAGAAAGAGGATAACTGCCGGTTTTTCACAAAAAGGCTATAGATAATGAGGGCATTATTGCCCGCGAGGGCGGCGCGCAATCCCGGCCGCGTGCGCCAAGCCTTTATGACCACATCGCTAAGGCGCGAAATTAGCTTATCAAGCTAAGATGATTCATGAAAGAGAGTGTAATATGAAGAAAACGGGACGGTTATTGACATTTTTGATGTGCGCTGTGCTCATATTGTCACAGGCGGTGCTTCCGGTGACGTATGCCAGAGCAAACGGCGACGGCCTTGTCGGCTCTTATGAGTATATTGGCGGCACAGACACTGGAGAGGACAGCGCTACGGTGCCTACCGATGAGAGCGGCGCCGGGACACCCGCCGGTGAGGATGGCGCTGGGGCGCCCACCGACGAGAGTGGCGCTGAGACGCCCGCCGGCGAGGACGGCGCTACGGCGCCCACCGACGAGAGCGGCGCCGGGACGCCCACCGGCGAAGACGATGCTGGGGCGCCCACCGACGAGAGCGGCGCTGAGACGCCCGCCGGCGAGGACGGCGGCGACAACCCCTCCGGGGACGAGGAGCTGTCGGTACTTGAGCAGCTTCGCTTGAGAATAGCGGCACTGCCCGAGCCCGAGGCGCTTGATGGCCTTGGCGAGGCTGAGCTGGAGGCTGTTCTCGCAGAGTGCATGGAGATAAACGCGCTGATAACAGCCTTGGGCCTTATGCCGGTGGAAAGCACCATGAGCATTATGAGCACCGGCGATATGCCGGACGATACGTCGGGCGATAGACTAACGGACGAGGAATACGGAAAGCTTGAGACTCTTATCGCGCTGCTCACCGCTGAGGCGAGTTCGTGGACGGGTACGGGAACTGAGCAGGACCCCTACATAATCGCCGACGCGGCGGGCCTGGCACAGCTCGCGACGAACGTTAACAGCGGTACAAGGTACACAGGCACGTATTTTGAACTTGGAGCCGACATCAACCTGGACAACCAGCCGTGGACGCCCGTAGGTACGTCGGCTGCCAATCAGTTCGAGGGCTCTTTTGACGGAAAGAACTTTACCGTATCCGGGCTGTATATCAACATGGCCGGAACCAATCTGGGCTTTTTCGGTTATATCGGCGCGGCTGAAATCAAGAACCTGACTGTCAGCGGCAGCGTCACTGAAACCTCCGCTCAAAGCACCGCCGGCACGAATATAGGCGGTATAGTCGGATACGTCAATGGTGCCGCAAAATTGACGAACCTGACTAACAAGGCCAATGTAACCATGCTCCGCAACTATGCGGGCGGTATCGCGGGCTACGTCAGTGGCGCGGCGATTGTTAAAGATTGCCTGAACGAGGGTAATGTAAGAGCAAACCAGTATGCGGGCGGCATTATAGGCGGCATCCCCGCAGGCTCTGTCAGCCACTGCATAAATAAGGGGAATATCAATGACTCCGCCGGATATTCAGGTGGTATTGCGGCAATTCTTTCGACGGGTAAAATTGAATATTGCACAAATGAAGGATTCATTTCCGGCGGCAATATTAAGGGCGGAATAGTGAGCCGTATCGACAGCACGGGTACAGTGGACGGTTGTACAAACAAAGGCACCGTTCAGCTCAGCGTCAACAGCTATGCGGGCGGCATCACCGGCGACCTGATGGGCGCCGGAACAATTAAAAACTGTATAAACGAGGGTCCCGTCTCTATTCCAGGCATAGGCGCGAGCGCTTACCTGGGCGGCATTCTCGGCGGCGCGGGATCGTATGCGGGCATCATCACCGGCAACGTGAACACCGGAACAGTCGGAGGCTCATTGTTCACGGGTTGCGCTGGCGGCATTATAGGCTACGGAACCTCCGCGACGGTTAAGGTTGAGAACAATTATAATTTAGGAAAGCTACTCCATGCGGGCAGCAATTACATCGGCGGCGTCGCGGGCAACCTGACGGCGGCCGGTGTCAGCAACTGCTTCTCATATTACCTCGATCAGGACGGCAATGCGCCTTTCGGCGTACTCGGAAAGGGAAGCCCCGGAGCTGTGACGAACTCCTTTTATCTGAGCGACGCCGCAGTCGCTGGGTTTAAAGGCCTGGCGAAAAATGCCGACGCGTTCAAAAATGGCGAGGTCTTATATTATGTCAATGGGGCTTCTGCGCATAAAGTCGTGTGGAAGCAGGGAACGCTCTATCCGGAACTCGCAAAAGAAGGCGAAACGGTAAGCCCTGTTTACCAGGTTAACCTTGCGCCCCGAATGGTTGGGTATGAAGGCGTAGAGGCGGCGTTCTCCGCTGCATTCAACGGCAAGGTCGTAGGGGACGCCGCCGTCGGGTCAAAAAGTGTTTATGTGACGGGGGAAACAACTGTAGAATTTACCCTCACCCACGCTACTGGGGACATAAGCGTTACCATAACGGGCGTCACGCCTGCCCCGTCTATTGAACCCGCTAAAATAATCAATGGAACCGTAACGGTTGCCGGCGATGATATCAGGATTATATATACACTGGGGGCGGCGAACCCCAATGATGCCGATATCAGCTGGTATTCCGATAAGGATGTGGCATTTATCCTGAACTCGCCAGGCGAATTCAATGGGTTTGCGTATCTGGTAAACCAAGGAAAGGACTTCGGTGGGAAAACAGTAACACTAAACAGCGATATCGACATAAGCGGCATGGAATGGACGCCTATAGGAAGTGCGGCGAGACCGTTCAACGGCGCCTTCAATGGCAATGGAAAAACTGTGAGCGGGCTGAAAATCGGCGGTGTCTCTAATCCTATAAATGGCGATTATCAAGGCCTCTTCGGGTACAGCACGGGTGCCATAAGCAATCTCAAGGTGACGGGTGAAATTTACAGCACCGGCGGATACGTCGGCGGTGTGGTAGGCTATTCGACCGGTACGCTTAACGGACTAACCTTTATCGGTACGGTTGCTGCTACAGGCGCGTCCAGCGATTATGTCGGCGGTGTGGCCGGCTATTCGACAGGAGCAATCGGGGCGGCCGCAGGCTTAGTATTTGGCGATACAAGCGATCCGGCAAGCAGCGTCACAGGGCGCGATTACGTCGGCGGTATCGTCGGTTATTCAACGTCTGCGGTCAATAGCTCGAAGAACTTCGGCGCGGTCAGCGGCAGAGACTACGCCGGCGGTATCGCAGGGTATTATACAGCCACAGCAGCGTTGCTAACGGCGAACAACAACGGCGTGGTCATCGGCGGAAACTACGTCGGTGGTATTGTAGGGTTTTACACAACCACAGCAGCGTTGCAAACGGCAACAAACAACGGCGCGGTCAGTGGCGGCAGTTATGTCGGCGGCATAGCCGGCGCAGCATATGGACCGCTTGGTAACAATACCTTTGCGACCAGTGTGAAAAACACTGCTGCCGTAACTGGTACAGGTAATTATATCGGCGGCCTCGGCGGGTATCTTAAGTCTGCCGCCGCAACCACCAGAACGGTATCCTACGGATGCAATACCGCTTCGGTCACCGGTTCCGAAACCTCCGACTGTGTCGGCGGCGTCCTGGGCTGGGGTGACGGCCTTGTACAGTATACATACGCGGCGGGTGAGAGCGGCGCGATCACGGTAACAGGCGGCACGAATGTGGGCAGTCTTGCCGGATATATTGACAGAAGCTTAACGATAAGCTATTCATACGCTTACGCCAATGTAAATGGCGGCGTCGGCGGCGCGCTTGCCGGCGGGGTGAACACGGGTGTTGAGGTCACTTATACAAATTCCTATTACCTCGCCGAAGCAGACGATGAGGACGAGGCTAACGCTAAAACAGCGGCGAGATTCGCCTCCGGCGAGGTGGCGTGGCTGCTGTGCGGTGGCGACGGAACGCGTAACACAATCTGGGCGCAGGAGCAGGACACGCTGCCCACTCTTGCGGCAACGAGTAAACCTGTGTTTAAGGTAAGCATTACCAAAGCTGCTGAACCGGACGGCTCCACGGTGAATATAACGAGCGGGTCCTTCGGCATACCTGGCGAAACAGACGGCCAGGGCAAGCAGTGGGTATATGTGACCTCGGGAGAGAAGTTTGAGGTTACAGCGGTCACGCCGGGCGTTGCGCCCGACGCCGTGTACATGATCAGTTTTGTCGACCCGCTGGACGTTGCGGTCCGCTCCCGTGCAGATGACGGCGCGAAAACGACGGCGGTTTATTCAGTCGGTCCGATAACTGCGAACTACGACGGGAAGTATACTTTTGCGCCGGACGTTAAATCGGCTTACCTCTGGTATGACCAGGACACGAACGCCGCGACGTTTACGCTGACGACCGAGGAAGATCTTAAAGGCTTCGCGAATTTGGTAAACGGGCTTGACGGACGGGCGCCCACAACCTTCGCAGGCAAGACTGTTGAGCTGGGCGGTGATATTACCATTATCAGCGGCAACTGGACGCCGATCGGCACCTCCGCCGCGCCGTTCCAGGGTGCTTTTAATGGCAAGAGTCATAAGGTTAGCGGCTTGACCATTTCAGCCAGCGGCACAGACCAGGGGCTGTTCGGCTATATCAGCGGCAGCGCGCGGGTCGAAAACCTTACGGTGCTGAACGCGAGCATTTTAGGCACAAATTCGACTGCTGGCGGCATCGTGGGTACGGCCGCGGACAGCAGCGTCCTGTCTAACCTCACCTTCGGCGCGCCTGGCGACGGTTCGACAGTAAAGGGGCAGAACCAGGCCGGAGGTATCGTCGGTAATGTGACGGCTAACACCGTGACAATGACGAAATGTACTAACTACGGTTCAGTCGCCGGCACGCTTTTTGCAGGCGGCATTGCCGGGCAGACGGCTGCCGGTACAAAGACTGCACCCTTCGGGATTACGAACAGCCTGAACGAGGGCGCCGTATCCGGCACATACAACGTGGGCGGCATCGTCGGACAAATGGGCGGGTTTGTCGTCCTCAGCGGCTGCGAAAACAAAGGCGACGTCACCTCCACCGGAAACGCCGCGGGCGGCATTGTCGGAGTGACAGGCAACGGTAATACATCTGTTTACAACAGGATCGAGGCTTGCTCGAACTCGGGCAAAATCTCTGGCGCCGCGTATACGGGCGGTATTGCCGGCTTGGTGGGCAACTACACCAATTTCGGCAAGCCCAATGATACGAATGGCGAATATGCATGCACAAACACGGGCGACGTTACCTGCGCAGGCGCGATGTCGTCTGTCGGCGTGGGCGGAATCGTCGGTCAGACGGGTGTATACGCTATATTTTACAAAAGCGAAAACTCAGGCAAAGTCAACGGCGGGATTGCCTGTACGCTCGGATCATCGATCTCCGGTGTGGGCGGCATTGCCGGCAGGACGGGCGCCTTCTCCGAGCTTTACGATAGTGTGAACTCGGGCGAAGTCAACGGCACTATCAGCAACACAGGAGCAAGCTCGAGCGCCGGTGTGGGCGGCTTAGCCGGCGTTATGGCTTCCGGCAGCAATGTCAAATCAGACTATGCCTACGCGAAGCTTAACGGATGCACAAACACCGGCTACATTAACGGCGTCGTATCCAGCACCACCGTCGGCGGCAGCGGCGTCGGCGGCATTTTAGGCCTTGTGACCTGCAGCGGCAACAATATTATTAATTGTTCAAACACGGGCACTGTTACCGGCAGCAATAATGCGGGCGGCATTACGGGTCAATCGGGACCCGGCACCAACTATACAGGATGCTCAAACGCGGGCGTCGTTAAATCGTCCGGTAACGCCTTTGCCGGAGGCATTGCCGCGAACATCGGCACCGGCAGCACAGTAGTGAATTCCTATAACACAGGCGACATTATCGTCGCCACCACATCGGTGGTCTCCGGCGTGGGCGGCATCACAGGCACCAATCAAGGCTCGGTCAGTACCACCGACTCCGCCCCGAGCTTTGTAAAGAACAGTTACAGCACAGGCACCGTTAAAGTCATCGGTTCCAGCTCTACCATCAACGTCGGCGGAATTACCGGGGCGTTTATGACAAACAACAGTAATAACTATTTCTACAAGCACAATGTCCTTGTAGGACCGAGCGAAGCCGCGCTTGCCGTTCCCGCTCAAACGGGAGACGAGGCTGGCGCCGGCCGCAACACCCCCATTCAGGCAGGTGCGGCCGAGAGCGGCGAGCTGGCGTGGCGGCTTGACAAGGGCGACACGAGCACGCGCCTGAACATATGGGGTCAGGATACCGTTAACAAGCAGCCGACGCTTGACACCGATACATATAAGCCTGTCTACAGGCTTCTGGTGGAAGGCGCCGCACACGGTGCGGTGACGCCCGAATATTCGTATGCTTCCATCGGCAGCGGCGTGACGCTGACAATAATGCCGGACTCAGGCTATACGCTCAAGGCGTTGGGCCTGAAAGACAGCGTCGGGAAGTACTACGCGCCGACCGTCTCCCCGGACGGCACAGCGGCGACGCTTTCCATGCCGGCGGTAAACCTGACGGCGTCCCCCACATTCGTTCTGTCGTCTGAACTTCAGGGCGGGCCTTTTACCGTCACCTTTGACCTGAACGGCGGTGTCGATAGCGACGGCACCGCGGGCACTCAGACGGTCGACGCAGGCAGCAGAGCCGTACAGCCCGCCGATCCCGCAAAAGTGGACGCTGTCTTCCTAGGCTGGTACGACAAGGCGGTCGCGGGAGCGGACGGAAGCGGATACCTGAGTGTTGACTCATTCGATTTCAGTACGGCAGTCGCGGAAAATATAGACCTTATCGCCTGCTGGCGTTCCGTCAACAGCGCGATCGTCGTGTTCGAGCTGAACAGGGCCGCGGGCGCGAGCGGCAGCGCACAGGTGCCGACGCAGGTGCTGGAGTTTGGCAATAAGATTGAAAAGCCCGCCGACCCCACGTGGGAAGGCAAGACGGAAGGCCAAAAGTCAAGAACGTATGAGTTCATAGGCTGGTATACCGCTCAAACGGGCGGAACGGCGTGGAATTTTGACAATGCCCTTCAAGCGGCAGACGCTTCCGGCGGCGTATTCGTGCTCTATGCCCGCTGGCAGGAAAAAATAACATTGACCGACGGATACGAAATCAATGACCTGGAAGGCCTGAAGGATCTGGGTATAAACGTTGCAGGAGGCGAAAGCTATGACGGTTATACGTTCATCCTCAGCGCGAACATTACCTTACCCGCGGATTGGGCGGGCATTGGCGGGGCGAACAAACCGTTCAAAGGCGAGCTTGACGGTCAGGGTTATACCGTTACCCTCAATGCTGCTGTGACGCAGCCGCTGTTCCAGGAAATAGGCGAGAATGGATTTGTGCATGGCGTCAATGTCGCCGGGAACCTTGCGGGCATATCTCGTACGAATTTCGGCTGCGTTGCGGGTACAAACAAGGGGACGATAGATAACTGCGCCGTGACCCTCACGGGTGAGGGGAGCGTGTTCGGCAACTCCAGCGGCGGTATTGTCGGTATCAATACCGGCGGCACCGTCAGCAATTGCACAGCTACGCTGAACATCGACTTCAACGGTGCCAACTGCGGCGGTATCGTCGGGACGTCGACACTCGGCGTCATTACAAACTGCAGGCTGACCGGAACAAGCGTACTCAACAGTACAACCGATGTGGCAGGTTTATATGCAGGTGGAATCGTGGGCATGGTAAGTCTCACCGAGGTGACGCATTGCGTTGCCGAGGAAGGCGCCTTGTTGACGACTGCGATAGGGATGGGGAATCAGGGGCGCGTCGGCGGCATTATAGGAAATTACGCCGGCAGCAGCGGCAACACAAGCACAGGACTTGTCAGCGACTGCGTGAATTATGCCAATGTGAATTCGAAAGGTACTTATGTCGCTGGAATCATAGGCAATATCGGAGGTTTAACTGCCGGAGCAATCACCCTGCGGATCACTGACTGCAAGAATTACGGCAGTATAACAGGCGGCGGAATTGGAACGGGCGGCATCGCGGGGCGTGTGGACATGTCTTGGCCCTCCTCCGTGATCAACGCCGAAATAGAAAACTGCGTTAACTACGGTGATATTTCTAATATTTATCCGACTACTGGTCAGTCCGACGCGGGCGGGATCGTAGGACGTATTCCCGGAGGTTCGTCCTCCCCTATTATCAGGTTAACCAACTGCGGCAACGAGGGGAGAATAAGCGCCATATGTGATTATGCCGGCGGTTTAGTGGGCTTTGCGGGAATAGGAAATATCTATCTAAAGGACAGCTACAACAAGGGTGTTGTTGCAGGCAGCAACAGCGCCGGTTCAGGCTGTAAAACCGGTGGCGGTCTTGTGGGGGCCTGTGGTTCGACAAGCTATGCTACCTTGTTGAATATTGACAATTGTTATGTGACGGGCGATATTGAAGGCTTCACGACGTATGCGGGCGGTCTTGTAGGAAGTGTCGTTGATAAAACACAGCTCACCGTAAACAAAAGCTACTGGGAAGGCGATTACACGGGCAGCTCCGCTGCCACCGTCGTGGGCGGCATTGTCGGCAACGTCTCCACGACGACCACGGCCGTGACCGTTGCGGCGATCAACGTTTACTGGGCAGGCGGCTGCGGAGACGCGGCCCCTAACACGGTGGGCGGCATCTTCGGGAACATCGGTTCACTGACGACCGGAAGCGTCACCCTTTCTAACGCGTACTGGTATGGCGGCGGGACGTCAATAGGCATGCTGGGTACAGTCGCCGATGCCTCAAACGTCAGCGTGTCGAACGCCTACTACAGGCTTGACACACCGGCGGACGCCAATCCCAACGCCTATGGAACAGCGAAGGGCATGGACACGTTTGCAAGCGGCGAGATAGCGTATCTGCTGGACGGCGGCGCGGACGGAAATCGCGGAGTATGGACCCAGAACAAGAACCATGACCAATCACCACTCAACGTTCCGGTCTTTGGCCAGCCCAAGTTCTACCCGGTGACGCTCTATGTTGAGCTGGACGGAGCCTCGGTCCCGGCGGAGGGCTACGCGGCAATAAACGACAGAAGCGACGGTATCTATCTTGGCGCGGGCGCGGGCATCGATCTTAAAGTTGATCTCCCGGTATATAACAATGAGCCGTTCGGTCCGCAATTCGCGTATGTATATTCCGCAACTGTTGCCCCGACGGAGGGGGGCGAAGGAACAGACGCGCTTGTAATGCTTGACGACGAAACCGATGTAACGGTGCGTATTGCACGTGAACAAGTCGGCAACATAGATAAACCTGAGGGCCCCAAGCCGCCCGCAGATACTGAACCGCCCGCCGACACGGAGCCACCCGCGGAGCCCGAGCCGCCCACAACGCATACAGGTACCGGAGAAGGAACAGGAGAAGGCACGGGTACCGGCGGTATCGGCAATGAAACGGGCGGCGCCGGCGGCGACACCGGAGGTGCCGGAGCCGGGAGCACGCGGCCTGCCGGTTCCGCACAGAATCAGCAGACGAAGCCCCAGACATCCCAAATAGATATTCCCGAGGAGACCAAGGCGGAAGAGCCCAACGACTTGCAGGCGGCCGAGGAGCCTGAAGTGTCGCCGCCGGAAACCAGGGAGGAGAACCTGAAAGTCGGCACGGATGTGGAAGAGGTCAGCCGACAGAACAATCTGCCCATGATACTTATCATCAGCGGCGCGGCCGCGCTGGTGGTCACCATTCTTACGACAGCATTGGTCAGACTGAAAAAGACGAAGAACAAGTCGGGATCGATGAAATAGCGGCAATACCTCCGAAAAAACACCAAATGAAGCGCTTGCCGGGGAGGCGTTAACCCGGCAGGCAACTTCATAATGAAATGATAGTCAGGAAAAGGTATGAGAAAAAATCTTGAGAATGTGCAGAAGGAAATCAGAAAGGTCGTCGTCGGCAAGGACGAGGCCATCGGTAAGGTGCTGATGGCTATTATGGCCGGCGGCCATGTGCTTCTGGAGGATGTGCCGGGCGTCGGCAAAACGACGCTGACCCTGGCGTTTGCCCGGGTATTGAACCTGGATACAAAGCGCATCCAGTTCACCTCCGACAGCGTACCGTCCGATGTGGTGGGCTTTTCCATACTGGACAAGCGTACGGGAGAATTTCAATATAAACCCGGCGCTATTATGACCAATATCCTGCTGGCCGATGAGATCAACCGCACCAGCAGCAAGACACAATCCGCTTTGCTGGAAGCGATGGAAGAGGGGCGCGTGACGGTGGATGGGGTCACCCATCCGCTGCCGGACCCGTTCATTGTACTGGCCACGCAAAACCCCGTCGGTTCCGCCGGTACGCAGATGCTGCCCAACTCGCAGCTCGACCGATTTATGATACGCCTCTCCATGGGCTATCCCGACACCGGCAGCCAGATCGTTATTCTGCGGGACAGGCGGAATGTGAACCCCCTTGATCAGATTACCCCCGTCCTGTCCCGCGGGGAACTGCTTGCCGCCATCGCGGAGGTGGGAGAAGTCCATATTGATGACAAAATTTACGCATATGTCACCGCCTTGACGGAGGCCACCCGGCAGCACCCGCTGGTGAGCCTGGGCATCAGCCCCCGGGGAGCGCTGGCGCTGTGCCGCATGACCAAAGCGCGCGCTTATCTGTCCGGCCGTGATTTCGTGGTCCCGGAGGACGTGGAGGCCGTCGTACCCGACGTATACGCGCACCGGCTGATCCTTGGCAGCAAGGCCCGTTTCAACGAGGTGGACAGCGCCGACATTGTTGCTGAAATTCTGCAGCAGGTAAAAATGCCTGTTTTAGAGGAGCTGAAAAGATAATGAGACGCGTCATATGGGCGATGGCCGTGCTGCTGTGCGGAGCGGCCTGGGCGTTCACCGGCACCCCGGCCGCATTGGCCGTTTTATCGGCGTCCGTGCTGCTGCCCTGCGTTTCAATTGCACTGACGGCATTAGCGGCCGGTAAGGTGACCTCCGCGCTGTATATACCTGTGGGTCCGCAAAAAGGCTCCTTCACTGACGGCTGGCTGCAAATAAAGAACAGCGCGCCGCTGCCGATGGCGCGTGTGCGCACAACAATAGATGTGATAAACCAATTGACCGGAGAAAGCCGGACCTTGAAAATTGACTGCTCGGTACCGCCAAAGGGCATAAAACGCGTGGAATTTACCTTTAATCCGGTCTGTTGCGGCAGAATCCGCTTCTCCGTCGCAGGGCTGCAGATATTTGATCCCTTTGGCTTGATCGGCTGGAAAACAGGCGTTGCATCAACGGAAAAACGGACGGTTTTGCCTGAGACATTCCCCATGACGGTGAGATTATCCGGCAGCGAGACGCTCCTGGGGGACGACGTTTTGAACCTGAACCGTAGGGGACAGGACTACTCGGAACCCTTCCAGATTCGGAACTATGCCGAGGGCGACAGCCTGAAGCAGATACATTGGAAGCTCAGTCAGAAATATGATAAATACCTTGTTGCGGATCCGTCCGCCGCTCTTACGCGGGCACTGCTGGTGTTTTGGGACAAATCCGTGCCGGCACCGCCCGCTGTGACGGACGCACTGGGAGAAGCGGTGATGTCCCTGTGCCTGCGTCTTGCGGAAGAGGAGATACCGTATAGCCTGGCTTTGGGCGGCGGCGAAAACCCGATACTCGATATCACCGCCGTCGAGGATTTGTACGGCATCGTGCACCAGCTGCTCAGAACTCAGGAGAACGGCAACGGCGTTACCGAGCTGCTGCAAATGCTGGGCGGCAGGCGGTATCCCCTGATTGCCCTTTTTACGCCGCAGATATCGAAGGAACTGCCGGCACTTTCGGCCGTCGGCAAGACAACGGTTTTCCTGTGCAGTGAGACCGGTGAGGGAGAGAGGGCCGGAGATATCATGTGTTATGTATTCTCGCCGGCGGATTATAAAACCACCCTGCGGGATGTGATCATCTGAGGAGTGTCGGAGTGGAAAAAAGCGGAGAAGGTAACGGCTTTCAACTTGTTATATGGCAGGCTCCCGACAGGACGGCTGACCTCTTTGGACGTTCTTTACTGGGTCTTATAATTCTTTTGTCTATATGCGGCTGCACCTGGAAGGGATTGAATCTGTCCGGCGGCGGCTATACCCAGGCAACACTGCTGCTCGTGGGCACGTTTTTCTGCTCTTTAAGCTGCGGCCTGCCCCAAAAATATAGGATAGTGCAGTATGTGTCCCTGGCCCTTCTGGCGGTCTACGCTGTGACGGCCAGCCGATGGATCGCCGACGGCTGGAACATCACGGTCAATCAGGTGTTTGCCGGTTTGGAGATCCAGCTCGGCCGAATTTTTCCGCGGTATGAGGTGCGTGCGGACCAAAACATGCATCAGGTCTGCGCGGCGCTGTTTCTTGCATTGCCCGCTGCAATACTCGGCCTAGCAGCCGGATGGTCGGCAAACGGAAAGCCGGTTATGCTGTTGGTGTTTGACGCTCTTGTGTTGGCAGCAGCGCTTATCGGGCTGTATACTCCGGACAGCTGGACGGTACTACTGATACTGGCAACAGCAGCGGCGTGCAGCAGCCGCGTGACATATCGAAACAACAGCGCCAACGGCGGTAGTATGGCTGTCTGGCTGCTGGCGATTATGGCGCTTCTGACGGCGGCATCGCTGCTCCCGGCGCTTTTGGCGGGTGACGGTTCCGCGGCGGCTGAAAAAAGACGCCTGGATGCCGCGCGACAGATCTATCGTCTGCGCTATGAGCAAACAGAGCAGCTGCTGCCAAGAGGGGATTTTACCGAACTAAAGAATTTCGCGCCGGACGCGGATAAAAATGTAATGACTGTGACGATGTCGGAACCCGCCAGCATATATCTGCGCGGCTTTGTGGGTGAGCGTTATATCGGCGACGGCTGGATCGGATTGCCCGCGGCGACGAAGGCTGAAAGTGCGATGGCTTTCACCTGGCTTCACAACAGGGGCTTTTACGGCCAGAATCAGCTCGCGCAGCTGGCGGACGCTCTGAATATGGAAAAGCGCCTGATACAGGTGTCCGTGGACAATAAGACAGCCGGCTCCGGATACATTTACACGCCTTACGAGCTGAAAACCGGGTCGCCCGATGCCAATCAGATCGGGGACGCGGACCTGCCGGCGGTGGGGCTGCATGGTCAAAGGCAATACGAATATTATGTTACCGACCGATCTGTATCAGGCGATGAGGCGCTTTATTCCACGCTTAGTGAGAAATGGCGCGCGGGCGATGAGTATGCCATGAAATACCTTGAAAGTGAAAACGTATACCGGGAATATGTGTACGCCAATTACCTGGATGTACCGGAGGAAGCGGCGGAAACCATCCGAAAGCTGCTTGGCGGGCAAGAGGTGCCGGAAGGTGGTTTAAGCTTTGATACAGCGCGAAGCACGGTGCAGGCATTTCTGTCCTCGGCGCTGGCTTACAGCGAGACGCCGCAGCCTTATGAGGGCGGAGATTTTCTGACGTTCCTGCTGGAAGACAGCCATGAGGGGTACAGCGTACACTACGCAACTGCGGCGGCGCTGCTGTTCCGCACCTTCGGTATCCCGGCACGCTATGTGGAGGGATACTATATCTCAGCCGAGGATGCGGCGGCCGCCTGGGAAAAAGGAGAGCCTGTCGAGGTCGGTGAAGCCGATGCCCACGCGTGGGTAGAGATATATCGGGATGGCGTGGGCTTTGTCCCCTTTGAAGTAAAGCCTTCCGATGTGTCGTCTCAGGAGCATTCCGAACAAAATAAGGATAACGCCGGCGGCGCGGAGGAAGAAGAGCCGCCGTTGGCGGAGCCAATAAGCATACTCGAAATCCTGCTGTGGGCCCTGATCGGAATGCTGGTGCTCGGTTTTCTCACCCTTGCGTTTCGGCGCATCTGGCTGCGCAGGCGTTGGAATCGGCGTTTAAGAAACTGCAGCCCGGGGCATGCTGTGGAGCTCTGGACAGCCTATATCGTCAGGCTTCTGGGCTATTTCGGCGTGTCGCATTGCAACGGGTCGTTGTATCGCCTGAAAGACGCAATTATAGGTGCGCTGGGACGGGAAATGGCGGAGAGCTTTGAGGAAGTGGTTACCATCCAGCAGCAGGCGCGCTTTTCCCTGCTGCCGGTGAAGGATAACCAGCGGGTCACGGTATGCGATTTTGCCGACAGCGTGACGCGGAGACTGAAAGATCACTGTAGATGGCCTGTCCGGTTCCGCCTGAGGTATCTGGACTGTATCATCTGAAGGACAGGAGAAAACGATATGAAAAAAACCTCATAAAACAAACAAATAGGAGAATACAGAAGGAGGATTACTATTATGTCAATCATGAAAAAAGGCACGGCATTACTATTGACGCTTGTCCTGGTGCTGGGACTTGCCGTTCCGGGGCTGGCCGCGGATAAAGCGGCGCTGCAAGCGGCCGTCGACAAGGCAGCGTCGTACATGGTCAATACCGTCAAGGAGCCGCAGGTGGGCTCCATCGGGGGCGAGTGGGCGGTGCTGGGTCTGGCGCGCAGCGGGTACGAGGTACCCGATACATATTATCAGGACTATGACGCCACAGTTGAAGCGTACGTCGAGGCCTGCAAGGGGGTCCTGCATCAGAAGAAGTACACGGAATACTCCCGGGTGATCGTGGCGCTGACGTCCATCGGGAAGGACCCGTCCAATGTGGCGGGGTACAACCTTTTGACGCCTTTGGGCGACTATGACAAGACCATCTGGCAGGGGCTCAACGGGCCGATCTGGGCGCTCATCGCGCTGGATACAGGCAATTACGCCATGCCGCAGAATACAAGTGCCAGGACGCAGGCCACACGGGCAATGTACGTGGACGAGATTTTGTCGCGTCAGCTGGCTGACGGCGGATGGTCGCTCACGGGGACGGGCGGGAGCCCGGAACCGGCCGACCCGGACATCACGGGCATGGCGCTGCAGGCCCTGGCCAAATATCAGGACAGAGCCGACGTCAAGAAGGCCACCGGCGAGGCGCTTGCCTGCATGTCTGCCAAGCAGGACGCCAAGGGCGGATTCTCAAGCTGGGGGACGCCAAACTCTGAAAGCGTTGTGCAGATACTTGTGGCGCTGTGTGAGTTGGGAATTTCGCTGGACGACAGCCGCTTTGTCAAAAACGGGCACACGCTTCTGGACAATCTCCTGACGTATCAGCAGGCGGACGGGAGCTTTCAGCACACCGCCGACGGCAGCGGCTCAAACCAGATGGCGACCGAACAGGGCTTTTACGGACTCATCGCCGCACAGCGTGCGCGGGACGGCAAGCCGAGCCTCTACCGGATGAGCGACGCGATTTCCGTTGGGGAGAGTACGAGCACCGGACCGGCGAAAGGCGCGGGACTTGAGGGCAAGAACGCCGCTGTGAAGACCGTGCCCATCACAAAGCCGGGCACGACCTTTGGCGACATCATCTTCAGCAGCGAGATCACCGCCATCGAGGCGCTGGCGTCCCGAGAGATCATCGCCGGCATGGACGACGGCAGCTTTAAACCCGACAACACCATGACGCGCGCGGAGTTTGCGGCGATCGTTGTCCGGGCGCTGGGCCTGACGCCGAAGGCAAACGGCATCTTCTCCGATGTCCCTTCGGCCGAGTGGTATGCGCCTTACGTTGGCACTGCAAACAGCTATGGCATTGTCGGCGGTACGACCGCTGCGACTTTCAATCCGCTCGGTACGATCACCCGGCAGGAAGCCGCCGTCATGATCGCCCGTGCGGCAAAGCTCTGCGGCATGGATACGGCCATGGACAGCGGCGCGGTCCGCGATACGCTGGCACAATTTGAAGACTATGTCCAATCGGACGACTGGGCGCGCCCATCGCTGGCCTTCTGCTACAGCGCCGGTATTCTTTCTCAGCAGGATCTTTCCATCCGTCCGAAGGAGACGGCCAAACGCGGCGAGGTTGCGCAAATGCTGTTCAACCTGCTGGGAGAGGCAAACCTGCTGTAACGGAGGCACAAAATGAAGGACTTTTTAAAAAGACATCAATGGAAAATCATTATTCCGGTTCTTGCCGTCTGCGTTCTGGTGTTCGCGTTCTGGTACGGCGGAAACGCGCCGGGTCTGAGAGGCTGGGAGGCTGCCGCGCCGTCCATCTCCCTGGCCGCCGCCGCACCGCCTGACGGGAGTGCCGCGCCGGAAACCCCGGCCTCGGCCGTATCGCCGTCCGAAACCGTTTCGCCGTCTGTGTCCCCGCCCGGGGCGTCTTCGGAGCCGTCCGCCAAGCCGTCCCCATCGCCGAGCCCGGCCCGGCCGTCGCCTTCGGGGGGCGCGTCCGCCGCGCCGGGGGCCGGCAGCGGCCATGCGCTGTCGGCGGACGAAAAGCTGGCCCTCGCGGCGGAAATCGCGGGCGACAAATCCTCCGCGGGCGTTCAAAAGGGGGACACCGGGTACTCCGAGGGGCAGGGCATGCAGCTCGATCCCTCGACAGGCAAAGACAAGTACCAGACAGACCCGGTTCCCTCCGGCAAACCGGTCCCCGTCGAGCCGCAGGACGCCAGGATCACAGACATGGCATATACCTGCACCCTGTCGGTCCGATGCGATACCATCCTTGACAACATGTCCTGGCTCGATCAGGAAAAGCATGAGCTGGTGCCCCCGGACGGCGTGATCTTCCCGGCGACAAAGGTGACCTTCTACGAGGGGGAGAGCGTCTTCAACGTCCTCCAGCGGGAAATGAAAAAGGCCAAAATCCAGATGGAATTCGAAAACACACCCATGTACAACTCGGCCTACATCGAGGGGATCAACAACCTGTACGAATTCGACGTGGGAGAGCTGTCCGGCTGGATGTACAAGGTCAACGACTGGTTCCCGAATTACGGGTGCAGCAGGTACCAGCTTAAAGACGGCGATGTGATCGAGTGGGTTTACACCTGTGACCTCGGTATCGACGTGGGCGGATACTACTCCACGGGATCGTGAGGCGGCATGGCTAACAAAGATGCGTTCTCCAGCTATCATCCGCTGATCAACTTTCTGTATTTCGGGTTTGTGCTTGTTTTCTCGATGGTGTTTACGCACCCTGTATGCCTCGGTATATCGCTTTCGTGCGCCATAGCGTATTCGGTTTACTTAAATGGGCGGAAGGCCGTGCGCTTCAATCTTCTTGTCATGCTGCCGATGTTCGTGCTCGCGGCGCTCGTCAACCCGGCCTTCAGCCATGAGGGGGGCACGATACTGGCGTATCTGCCCGGCGGCAACCCGCTGACGCTGGAGTCGATCACCTACGGTATCGCCATGGCCGCCATGCTCGTGGCCGTGATCGTGTGGTTTTCCTGCTACAACGCTGTGATGACGTCGGACAAATTTGTGTATCTCTTCGGGCGCGTCATCCCGGCCATGTCGCTGCTGCTGTCCATGACGCTGCGCTTTGTGCCGAAGTTTAAAGCGCAGATCAAGGTCGTTTCCAACGCGCAGAAGTGCGTGGGGCGCGACGCATCCAATGGGGGTATCCTCCGGCGGGCGAAAAACGGCCTGACGATTCTGTCCATCATGATCACATGGGTGCTGGAGAACGCCATCGAGACGGCGGACAGCATGAAGAGCCGGGGCTACGGCCTGCCTGGGCGCACGGCGTTTTCCATCTACCGGTTCGACAAGCGGGACCGGGCGGCGCTCCTCTTTCTGCTGCTGTGCGGCGCCTGCGTCGTTGCCGGCGCCCTGGCCGGCGGCCTGAAATGGCGGTATTACCCGACGATGAAGGGGGTCGGCCCGGGCGCGTTTCCCCTGAGCGTTTTCCTCGCCTATTTGGCGCTGTGCATTACGCCGGTCGTCATCAACATCACGGAGGACAAGAAATGGACAGCTATACAATCCGCGGCCTGACCTTTTCCTATCCGGAGCAGGCAAAAAAAGCTCTGGACGGCATGACCTTCACCGTCAGGCAGGGCGAATTTGCTGTTCTGGCGGGTCCGTCGGGCTGCGGGAAATCGACGCTGCTGCGCCAGCTTAAAACCGCGCTGGCCCCGCACGGGACCTTGGGCGGCGAAATACTCTTTGAAGGCCGGCCGCTGACGGCGCTTGACCAACGGGAGCAGAGCGCGCGTATCGGCTTTGTGCAGCAGAACCCGGACAACCAGATCGTGACGGACAAGGTGTGGCACGAGCTGGCCTTCGGGCTGGAGAGCCTGGGCTGCGATACCCCGACGATCCGGGGGCGCGTTGCCGAAATGTCGAGCTTCTTCGGCATCCAGACATGGTTCTACAAGAACGTGACGGAGCTGTCCGGCGGACAAAAGCAGCTTCTCAATCTGGCGTCCATCATGGCCATGCAGCCGTCAGTGCTGATTCTCGACGAGCCCACGAGCCAGCTGGACCCTATCGCGGCGGCAGACTTTCTCGCCACGGTTTGGAAGATCAACCGAGAGCTGGGCACGACCGTCATCATGACGGAGCACCGGCTGGAGGAGGTTTTCCCCATGAGCGACCGGGTGCTTGTCATGGACTGCGGCAAAATTCTTTGCGACGGCGCACCGGCGGAGGTCGGCGAGAGCCTGCGCGGGCGGGGCCACGGGATGTTCCTGGCCATGCCGACGCCGATGCGCATTTACGCCGCTGTGCCGAATGATCAAAAATGCCCTGTAACGGTGCGCGAGGGGCGGTTATGGCTGGACAGCTACGCCAGGGCGCATCCGCTTAAAGAAGTTTTTCCGGCGATACCGGGCAGAGGACGGGACGGCATGCCCGCCGCTGCGCTGGACGACGTGTGGTTCAAGTACGAAAAGGACGCGCCGGACGTGCTGCGGGGCCTGTCGTTCAAAGCGTACCGGGGTGAGCTGCTTGCCATCCTCGGGGGAAACGGCACCGGCAAAACGACGGCGCTGTCCGTCCTCTCCGGCATCAACAGGCCATACCGCGGCAGGGTGCTGTTCGAGGGGCAAGCGCTTGAAATGAGGGGCGCGCTGTTTGACGGGCTCCTCGGCGTCCTGCCTCAGAATCCCCAGGCGCTTTTTGTCAAGAAGACGGTGCGGGAGGATTTGCGGGAGATTTTAAAGGGCCGGAAGCTCTCAACGGGTGATCAGGACAGGCGCCTGGCCTATGTGGTCCGTCTGTGCCGGCTGGAGGAGCTCCTGGAGCGGCACCCCTATGACCTTTCCGGCGGGGAGCAGCAGCGGGCGGCGCTGGCGAAGGTTTTGCTGCTGGACCCGAAAATATTGCTGCTGGACGAGCCGACGAAAGGGCTGGACGCGGAATTCAAGCAGGTTTTCGCGGAAATCCTGCAAAGCCTCCTGCGCCGGGACGTCGCCGTCGTCATGGTCAGTCACGACGTCGAGTTCTGTGCGCGCCACGCCCACCGCTGCGCGCTGTTCTTTGACGGCGCCATCGTCACCGAGGCCGACCCGCACGCGTTTTTCTCAGGCAACAGCTTTTACACGACGACCTCCAGCCGTATGGCGCGTCATCTGCTGCCGAGCGCCGTGACGGCGGAGGACGTCATCATCGCCTGCGGCGGGGCTGTCCCGCCGCCCCCGCCGCTGCCGGAGGATGACGCTCCGCTGCCGGCGCCGGAGACGGCGCCGCCCGTGGAGACGCTTGAAAAGCTGCCGTTATGGCGGAAGGTCCTGGCCGGTATTTCGGGCGCCGCGCTGCTTGTCCTGGCGTATATCGCCCTGTCGGAGCCGGACATCCCGTGGCTCACGGGACAAAACAGGATGGGGCTGTACATCGTTCTCCTCGCCGTTGCCGCCATCCTGTCGGCGGCCATCAACCGCCGGGGCGAGAAGCCGATCGACAACGAGCAGGTCCCCGTCGGGCAGCGGCGGTTGTCAAGGCGCACCGCCGCCGCTGCCGCGATGATCCTCGTCGCCGTACCGCTGACGATTTTTGTTGGTGTGCTCTGGCTGGGCGACCGGAAGTATTATTTCATTTCGCTGCTTATCGTCATAGAGACGATGCTGCCGTTCTTTTTCCTCTTTGAGGGGCGCCGGCCGCAGGCGAGGGAGCTGGTGGTGATCGCCGTCCTGTGCGCCCTGGGCGTGGCCGGCCGGGCGGCGTTTTTCATGCTGCCGCAGTTTAAGCCTGTGGCGGCGATGGTGATCATCGCCGGCGTGGCGTTCGGGGGCGAAAGCGGCTTTCTCGTGGGCGCCGTTACGATGCTGGTTTCGAACATGCTCTATGGGCAGGGGCCGTGGACGCCGTGGCAGATGTTCGCCATGGGTCTCATCGGCTTTTTGGCGGGGGTTCTGTTCCGGAAAGGCGTTCTGCGCCGCAGCCGCCTGCCGCTGTGCATCTTTGGGGGGCTGGCCGTGATCGTTTTTTACGGCGGGCTGATGAACCCGTCCGTTGTCATCATGTACAACGACCATCCCACGTGGCCGATGTTTCTGGCCGCCTATATTCAGGGCTTCCCGTTTGATCTCGTCCACGCGGCGGCCACCGTCGTTTTCCTGTGGTTCCTCTCCCGCCCGATGCTCGAAAAGCTCGACCGTATCAAGGTCAAGTATGGTCTGGTGGAGGCGAGGACAGAGAACCGCCGGGGACTCGAGCGCCCGGATCTGACGATTTGCAATCAGCAGGTCGGCGGCTTGAATCCGCCCACCAGCTCCAAATTGCCCTCGAGTAATATGAAGAATTCCCGAGTGACGGACCGTTTGGTTTAAAGCTCGTACCATAAACGAGGCGTGAAAAACGGAGGTGATATGATGCCGGAACAGGAAAACTGCCTACACTTAGCGAAAAAGAAAGGCACCTTTTTTCCCAGCTTGCTTATTGTCATGTTTGCTGGTATTACGTGGAAAGTTGAACGATAAATTATAGAATTAGCTAATTATTTTCTTTTTTTCTAAAAACTGTTGCCTTTATTATGAAGTGGTTTTAGTATTAAAGCAGGGAAATAATTGAATATTATGACACTCTTTGCGCGAGCATGTGCGCCCACGTCATGGTGACGCCGTGCGAGTGGTGAAATGGAAGCCGGTGAAAATCCGGGACGTGGGCGGCTGAAATGCCAAACATTGGCACCGTGAGCGTATTGAGGCTATATCTCGTGGCGAAAGCCGGTCACTGGTCCCCGCGTAAGCGGTACCGGGAAGGCTGAGGTATAGACGTTGGGGCCCTGACGGGTTTCTGGAATTGCGTAAGTCGGAAGACGAGCTGGAGTGTTATACATAAGCATAGCTTTGCTTTATGCATAGGTTGTGTTTATGGTTGAAATAATCATGGGAATACGGCCGTGATAACCTTTTTGTTCAGGTTATCACGGCCGTTATTGTTTTTCCGGCGTGCCTGCTCCTATGAGTGCGCGGCCGGGAGATGGGCCATGCTTGGTATTGCATACGCATTTTCATTTCCTATCAGGCGGATCGGCGGAAATCAGGTATTCACAATCCGGCCGCGGGAAAACCCCCGGCAGATTGAGTGGATATAGTGGTCAAGCCCCCACTTAAAACAGGGTAACGGAGTTTAGTGCGCACTGAACTACCCAGCAAATCCGGGTGGAAATACCCGGACACTGAAATGCCTTTGCCTACCCAATCGCTGAACATGGGCGGGCAGGGGAAATCAGGAGGGGGTGATGCCCGACAATGGTTTTCCCAGGACGAGTACATACGGCTCAAGCGCGCGGCAGTCGTCCGGACGCGCGTTTGCAATAGCGGGGCCGGACGGAATGATATTGTGTTATCCTGCGATAAATACGCAGGAGGAAAGGACCAACGATGAAAGCTAAAAAAAGGTTTCTATCCCTCGCATTAGTGCTGGTCATGGTGCTCAGCTTCTCCGCTACCGCGTTCGCGGCCCCGGCGCAGACCGGAACGGTTTCGGTATCGATTACATACGGCAATTTCACCAGCGATACAGCCCCGGGCGAAGACGGTATCCTCAAATCCACCAACGTCTATACGGGCAACGGCTTTACAAATGCCAATTTCTACATCGGGGACTTCGATCTCGACATAGAATACGTTCAAGAGTGGGTTGACGCCGGGTTACAGGATATGTTCTATCTCCCGTATGACGTACCCAGTCCCCATGACGGAGAGGCGAATGCTTTGGACGCTATATTAGTGGCGTTTCTTGAGAATGGGATTGGCTATGATAATGAAATAGCAGCCGGATGGGACGCGTATCCGGTAGCTGGCGATCCCGGCGCCTACATCAGCAATGTCTACCCGCAGGAGCTTAATTACTATACGCCCGAAAAGGTCACAGTAGAGGGCGTAGAATATGATGTGGTGAACGGAATCGTCACAGTAGACGGCGTGAACTATGCTGTATATGCGGGAACCGGCTGGAACATCGCTATTACGCAGGGCGGGGTGCTCAAGGAGATTGACGCATACGCTACCAGCTTTACGCTGGAGGACGACATGGAAATCGTCTTTGATGTAAGCCCCTATGTGCTTTTATGGCAGCTCAGTTAACTAAGGCACAAGTCAAGCATATTGATACCGGCAAATAAAAGATCAGACGGTATCAAGTCCATAGGACAGGGCTGCTTTGCCGCCCTGTCCTATGGACTAAGAGCGTTTTGGGAAATCGGTAAATTGACCAGTGACGAGCTGGTTTTCAGCCTGTAATACATCATTTTGCAAGATTAATTGTTTTTAGTTCAAGAAATATTGACGGGGTATAGTTGAAAAATAGCCGTTTAGTGGGACATCTATCAATTTCCAGATATGCCTTTTACCTCTGAAAAAGGAAGGAAACTAAAATGAAAAAAATCGGACAAAGAGCTTTGTCTGTTGTGCTGGCGTTTTTGCTGTTGTTCTCCGTGCTGCCGTCGGCGCTGGCGGCCGCCGCGCCGGAGGAGAACGCGGACAGCCTCATAGAGTTTTATAAAAAGGCGGGATTGACACATCCGCTCAGTGCGCTCGGCATACGCTCCCTCACGGGCGACGAAAGCGTGGGAGGCGCCACTTTCGCCACGCCATATGATGAAAAGGACAGCAGGGCCAGCACATTCTCAGCTTATACTGCTTCTGGTGGCTCAACCGGAGCTGCCGATGCGCTGGCCGCCATTGATATGATGGCGATGGGGCAAAATCCGCGCACCTTCAAGATGATATCCATGAACACCGGCTCCGCTTTGCCGCATGATGCGATTGCCGCGCTCTTTGACACGCTGAAAGAGGACGGCACATTTCGCTATACAACACAAGCTGACCCCGCTAACACACTGACCGGAATCGGGGCGGGGTCCACCGATCTGTACGCCATACTCGCGCTTGAGATGTACTATGGAGGCGCCTATTGGGCAAAGGACGGCGACACCGGCAGGCAGAACCGCACCGCCGCGATAGAGGCGTTTTTAAGCAAATTCACAGACAGCAGGGCTCCAAACGGAACAACCTGGATTATTGATGGAGGCCGCTTTTTTGAGCCCTCAAATACCTATAACATTTCAGGTATGCCCCCAATTGCTCCCAGAATACTCGTTCAGTCGGTCTGCGTCGCGCTGCTGTCCAGATGGCTGGATGACGACACAATCGTCACTGTCGGCGCGGGGGACCCGGAGCCGCTCAAGGACGTGGCCAGGCGCGAAATGGACGGACTGCTGTTCACGCTTGAAAAAATGTTTATGGGTGAGAATATCACAGGCACTGTGAGTGCTACGAATATAAATAACGTAAAAACCCGCTTCAGCACCTATAGCGAGTATTTGGGTATGTATATTTCCGCGCTGGTGGCAGCCGGACAGCAGGATAAAATCGAAGAGCTGGGCTTGCTGGATAAACTGGATGCCTGCCGTATTGCAAATGGCACATATAAGCAGTTTTCTACACAAGGGGATTCGTATGCCTCCGCGTCGACCGCCAGGGCCGCGATCGCGCTGGGCGATTACATCAGAGGCAGCGCCATCATGGCGACGCTGACCTTTGACGCGGATTTGAGCGACATGGATACCGTGCTTTGGGATCTGGACGCGATCAGCCTGCCGGAAACGGCGTCGTCAAATCTGACGCTTCCGTCAAAAGGACAGTACGGCAGCGCCATCGCGTGGACGTCCTCCAACGAAGAGGCTGTCAACTCCGATACAGGCGCGGTCGTAAGCCTGTCGGCGGGGGAACAGGAGATTACCGTAAAGCTGACGGCTACCGCGGCTTATGGCGGCGCGGCGGAATCAAAGGACTTCTACGTGACCGTGCTGCCCGCCGTTTTGGGCGAGCAAATGATTGTAAACGCCGATATCAGGGCGCTGACGATCCCGCTTTTCGTGACCGGGGACTTTACATTGCCGGATACAGGTGATAACGGGAGCGCTATTTCATGGTCAACATCCAATTCAACTATAATCAGCGACAGCGGTATCGTCACTAAAAATGAGTCGGAACAAAAGGTGACGCTAACCGCTGATTTGACTTATGGCAGCGAGGGCGCCGGTACGAAAACCTTTGAGGTTACCGTTGGGAAAATAGTCGCGGCGGATGATATCGTCACCCAGGCGGTCTATCAGGCGCGCGAATACTACAACACACACAGGAACCTGACCGGGGCCTATTGGGAGGCCTGGGCGGCAAAAGCGATATTGCGCGACGATTATGACAAGTATAATTTCAATACCTATAATGTCAGAAATCACAAGAAGACACTGGGGTGGGCGGGCACCGACTACGGCGCGGTCATATTGCAGATCCTGGCGCAGGGGGACAACCCCTATAATTATCAGGGTGTTAATTACGTCTCCGCTATGATGGGGTATATCTACAAGAATTACGAGGCTACCGGCGAATTGAACTGGGGCGGTTACGGAGAACCGATTTTCCTCGCCATGGCGCTTGACGCTACCGGCGCGATGACCCCGGAATTGTTTTTCGGCAAGGACGGCAATGTACAGAACTCTGTCGGTGGCAAGCTATGCGGCCAGTTAAACTCGTTTGCCTATGGGATTGATCTGGCGGGCTGGGCGATGGTTCCGATAGGCACGCACTATCGTGAAAATCCCGCATTCTTTGACCAATATCTGAACAGGTTTAAAACAAGCACCATTTCTAAAATTATAACAGACCCGGACAACGATGATTATGGGTTGATCGTCGTGAATCCCGATACCGCCGGCTACATATATTGGGTGAGCAACGGCTGCTTCCTGCTGGGAAGCGTGTCCCTCAACAATGCCGGTGTGATGGGCTTCGACCTGCAAAATGATTCGGAATGGCTGCAGCCGGACGGCACGGGTATCGTTGACGCGATCTACAACCATGTTTTTAAGGATGCGCCCCCTCCGTACAGTACGCAGCCGGTCATCACCTTCGGCGACCTGTATTACGGCGAAAACGTATGGACAGGCGTCGGCGCGACCAAAGATAAGCTCGCCGCACTTTTAGCGGAGGCGGAACCCAAGGCTGAGAGCGACGGCAGGGCCTACACGGCGAAAACTTTCGCGGAGCTCAAGGCGGCTTATACTGCGGCCGCAAAATTCAAGGACGCGGACTACGGTTACGGCGAGGCGTACTTTACCCTGCGCGACGCTCTGAAAAATCTCAAGCCGGCGGGGTCGATATCCGTTCAGGTGCATGGCGACGCAGCGCGTGAGACGATTCTTGACACTGTTTTTGTAAACAGCGACGGCACCTATTTGCAACTCCTGCAGCAGGCGGCGCGAGAAAACAGCTTCAGCCAGACGGCGAGTGGCGGCGCGGTCACGGAGATCGGCGGACTTAAAGCGTCCGGAAACGGCGCCTGGTACTGCTATGACGGACAGACGCTCGTGGTCGATTTAAGCGGCAAACCGGAGGAAGGCGCGGAACTGACATTCAAATACTGCGCGGATACAGGCACGCTTCCATCCGGGATGGCGCTCGACGATCATCTGGCCTATGACGCGGCGCAGGCGTTGGTAGTCGGAGGAGCTGTCGACGCTTCCGGCAATGTCACAGGTAATATTTCCATGCCTAAAGCCGGACTTTTCGGCACCACGGTTACGTGGTACTCGGATAAGCTTCCGACTATCGATCTCGATGGCAATGTCACGAGGAACGTGAGCGATGATATCAAAGTGAAGCTAACGGCAAAGGTCAGTTTAAACGCTTCGGAAGAGTACGAGAAAGTATTCAATGTAGTTGTAAAGGCTACAAATCCGGGTTCCGGCACAACACCCCATACGAAAACGGCGTATATAAGTATTGCGGGGCCTATAGGCGGTACGACCGTTAGCAAGCTGCCCTTTACAAGCTGTCCAAAAACGAAAATTGAGATAGAACCCGGAGAAACGGCGTACAGTCTGCTTGTAAAAACAGGCAGGGATATCGACGCGAACCTGAATACGCAGTACGGCGTGTATGTCAAGACCATTGACGTATTGGGCGAGTTTGACGAGGGACCTGACAGTGGATGGATGTTCAGAGTCACGCATAGTGGCAAAACCGAATTCCCCGGACATTCAGCCGCGCTTGAGCCTGTCTCTGAGGGTGATTATGTCGAGTGGCTGTATACACGCGATTTAGGTAAAGACATCGGCGGCTATATGGGCGGACGCCCCGACAGTCCCGGGAGCGGAAGCGATACCGGACGGGAAACCATTAATCGCGTCATCGAATCCAAGCCGGCCGTCACAGGTGGTAAGGCATCGGCAACCGTCGACACCGCGACCATCCGGGACACTATCGATGAAATCAAGAAAGCCGTGGATAAAGCTAAGGAGAGCGATCCGAACGCTGCCGGAGAGCTTGTTTTAGATATCGAGCCAAACGGCACCGCCAGCACAGTTGAGGTCAGGCTCAAGGCAGAAGCGGCAAATGCGATAGCGAACGCGAATATTTTACTCACCGTGAAGACCGGCATATCCACCGTGACCTTTGATGCCGCGGCAATCAAAGCGGCGGTTGCGGGTATGACAAGCACGCAGGAGGCCATATTTACCGCCGGGCGACTGAGCAAAGATTCCCTGACGACCGGACAAAAGGCGGTTGCCGGAGACAACCCGGTGTTTGAATTCACTCTCAAAGTCGGAGACAAAAAAGTAACGGATTTTGGCGCGGGCTTGGTTACCGTGGTCCTGCCTTACACGCCGAAAGCAGACGAAAACACTGATAATCTGAAGGTTTACTATCTTGCCGACGATGGCGCGGTTACGGAAATGAAAGGCGCGAAATACAACAAAACCCTCGGGGGCTTTGTATTCACGGCGAACCACTTCTCCGTGTTCTTCATTGGCGCGAAAGCGGTCGATCTCCCGTTTACAGATGTAAAGGATACGGATTGGTTCTATAACGCGGTCAGGTACGCATATGAAAACAAGCTGATGAACGGGACGACGGCGGATAAATTCTCTCCGAACGATTCCATGACGCGCGCGATGCTGGTGACGGCGCTGTACCGCTATGCGGGAGAGCCGGCCGTCACGGTGCAGAACCTGTTCAGCGACGTTGCGAGCGGACAGTGGTACACGAACGCCGTCCTATGGGCGAACGAGAACGGCATCGTCACCGGCTACGGCGGCCTGTTCGGCACAAACGACAATATAACGCGCGAACAGATAGCCGCGATCCTGATGCGCTACGCTGAAAAGAAGGGCTTGAACGTTTCCAAAACCGTGGACTTAGGCGCGTTCGGCGACGCGTCCAAGATCTCGGATTGGGCGCGGGACGCCATGGGCTGGGCCTTCGCCGAGGGCCTTATAACAGGCAGGACGGCGAACACGCTCGTACCGGACGGCAACGCCAGCCGTGCCGAGGTCGTGACAATCCTGCAGCGGTTGTCGAAGACTTTGTAAAGTAAACGTGGAAGGGCTGGGCAGCACCGCGATTACCCGGCCCTTCCCCATGTATATAAAAAACTTTTTATAACCGGAGGTATTTGTGGAACAAAAATTCACCAACCCGGGCGATGAGCTTTTTCGCCGTTATGAAGAGCTGCAGTCAAACCCGAATAGCGCCAAGTTCCTATGCTTTTGCCAGACTCTGCTGAAGTCAGCCATGCTGGTCCCCCGCCATGCCGAGGGAAAAGGCTTGTCGATCCTGAGCGATCAGAAAGGCGGGAACTTTATCCCGGCGTTCACCTCGCGGGAGGATTACGGGAAATGGATATTCCCCACGGGCGGAGAAGCAAACATTTCCTTCAGCATGTTAAGCAATACTGTAGTAGATGACGCCAGGCTCGGCGGTATCGTCATAAATCCGTTCGGCAGGCAGATAATCCTGCGGCGGGAAAATCTCCAGATGATACGCCGGGCGACGACGGAAATGACCGTGAATCGTGTTGATCACACGGAGAAAATGATATTTGAGGATACCCGCGATTACCCGCCCAAGCTCCCCGAAGCGCTTGCGCGGGCGCTGAGCCGCCGCCCCGAGGTATGTGAGGCATATATCCTTTCGGCCAGAGAGGAGTATGAGGAAGAGCCGCACTTGCTGTTTCTCATAGATTTCGATGGAGACCGAAAGCTGCTCTTCCCTTATGTCGCAGATATAATTAGGCCGTATATGAAAAAAGATGTGAGCTTCGAACTGCTCAAAGCAACGTATACGACGCTGCTCGCAGCGAGAGAAAAAGCGAAGCCTATATATAAGCGAGCGGCCGGGGCGTCAGAGCAAGTTCCGGTTCCCTAAGGCGGATAATGGCGGTTTGTATCCGAAAAGCCGCCGAAGAGCGGGAACGTGTACGGCAATACATTCAAGAAAAGCGGCCGGGGCCTCTCTAACTCCGCTTCCAGAGATAAACGTTAAAATAAGCTCAAAGGGGGCTGTATCGAAAGACAGCCCGAGAAAAAGCAGGGGTAAGTACTAGAATGTACTTACCCCTGCTTTTTTCTGCTTCTGGTATAATTTAATGACTAAAAATACCAGAAAGATGTTTCGTACCACATGGACAAAACGGCGTGTCTTCAATTTCTTTTTTACATTTTCCGTTTCGGCAAATCATATCTGGCTCCTAGATAATCGGTGTCCATAGATAACAAAACAGCCGTTATTTTTCACAAAGCAAGCAAGTCAATATGTTTCTGGATGTTAATTAATTAACAAACTTATTTATAATATTAACAATATTGTTGACCGGGGGTTAAATGTTCAAGTATAATGGCATTGAAGGAAGGTAGTCAACCCCCTCCGGGCAAATAAAAGGCTCGTATAAAAGCAGGGGTAAACAGTATAAGGAGCGTCTATGATGAATAACAAAAAATATGGAACTGTCGACAGCCTGTCAAAACTGCAGGATGTCCTAGCCAGAACCAGGGCGGCCCAAACCACGTATGCTGCGTATACGCAGGACCATGTCGATAAAATCTTTCATGCGGCAGCAATGGCCGCCAATAAGCAACGTATCGGGCTTGCCAAGCTCGCCGTGGAAGAAACAGGCATGGGTGTCGTTGAAGATAAAGTCATCAAAAACCACTATGCCTCCGAATACATCTACAATGCATACAACGACACGAAAACATGCGGTGTCATCGAGGAAGATATGGCCTACGGCATTAAGAAAATCGCCGAACCTGTCGGCGTCATCGCCGCGGTGATCCCGACGACAAACCCCACGTCGACGGCGATTTTCAAAACGCTGCTCGCACTGAAGACGCGCAACGGCATCATCATCAGCCCGCACCCGCGCGCAAAAAACAGCACGATCGCTGCCGCAAAGACCGTACTGGAGGCCGCCGTGGCGGCCGGCGCGCCGGAAGACATCATCGGTTGGATCGACGTCCCGTCCCTTGAGCTGTCAAACGAGGTCATGAAACAGGCGGATCTGATCCTGGCGACGGGCGGACCGGCTATGGTGAAGGCCGCTTACTCAAGTGGCAAGCCGGCTGTCGGCGTCGGCTCCGGAAACACGCCGGCGATCATTGACGAATCGGCCGACATCGTGCTGGCCGTGAGCTCCGTCATTCATTCGAAAACCTTCGATAACGGCATGATCTGTGCCTCGGAACAGGCGGTCATCGTCCTGGATAAGGTTTACGGCAAGGTCAAAAAGGAATTCTCCGACAGGGGCTGCTACTTTTTAAATCCCGCCGAAACCGAAAAGATCAGGAAAATCATCATTATTAACGGCGCACTAAACGCCAATATCGTCGGCCAGACGGCATATAAGATTGCCACACTTGCCGGTGTCACAGTTCCTGAGCAGACAAAAATACTCATAGGCGAAGTTGAGAGTGTGGAATTGTCGGAAGAATTTGCCCACGAAAAGTTATCCCCCGTTCTTGCTATGTATAAGGCGCGGACATTTGCGGAAGCGCTCGATAAAGCGGAACGCCTTGTGGCCGACGGCGGGTTTGGCCATACCTCCGCGATATATCTCAATGCCGTTTCCGAGGGGAAGAAGCTGGACGAATTCGCTACACGTATGAAAACATGCCGCATACTCATTAACACGCCTTCTTCCCAAGGCGGTATCGGCGATTTGTACAACTTTAAGCTGGCTCCCTCCCTCACACTGGGCTGCGGGTCCTGGGGCGGTAACTCCGTTTCCGAAAACGTCGGCGTCAGGCACCTGCTGAATATAAAAACCATTGCTGAAAGAAGAGAGAATATGCTTTGGTTTCGCAGCCCCGACAAGGTGTACATCAAAAAAGGCTGTCTGCCCGTCGCCCTTGACGAGCTGAAAACGGTCTTGGGGAAAAAGAAAGCGTTTATCGTCACGGATACCTTCCTCTACCGCAACGGCTATACGAAGCCTGTGACGGATAAGCTCGACGAGATGGGTATCCGCCACGCCACCTTCTTCGACGTGGCGCCCGACCCATCCCTTGCCTGCGCGCAGGATGGGGCCGCCAGGATGGCTGCTTTCCAGCCCGATTGCATTATTGCCGTCGGTGGCGGTTCGGCCATGGACGCCGCTAAAATCATGTGGGTCATGTATGAGCATCCGGAAGCCGATTTTATGGATATGGCAATGCGTTTTGCCGATATCAGAAAGCGCGTGTACACTTTCCCGAAAATGGGGGAAAAGGCCTACTTCATTGCCATTCCCACGACAGCCGGCACAGGCAGCGAGGTGACGCCCTTCGCCGTCATCACCGACGAGAAGACGGGTGTCAAGTATCCGCTGGCCGATTACGAGCTTATGCCTGATATGGCCGTCATCGACGCCGACATGATGATGGACGCCCCAAAAAGTCTGACAAGCGCCTCCGGCATCGACGCCGTCACCCATGCCCTGGAGGCTTACGCCTCTATGCTGGCCACCGACTATACCGACGGCCTGGCGCTCCGCGCGCTCAAAATTCTGTTTGAATATCTGCCGAGAGCGTATGAAAACGGCCCTGCCGATCCCGCTGCCCGCGAAAAAATGGCCAACGCCGCGACGATGGCCGGTATGGCTTTCGCCAATGCATTCCTCGGCGTTTGCCATTCCATGGCGCATAAGCTGGGTGCGTTCTACCATCTGCCTCACGGCATCGCCAACGCGCTGATGATCGATGAGGCGCTCCGCTTTAACGCCTCGGAGGTCCCGGCAAAGATGGGCACCTTCCCGCAGTATGGCCACCCGCATACGCTGGCCCGCTACGCTGAGATTGCCGACTACCTCGGTATCAAGGGAAAAAATGACGTGGAAAAGCTAGAAAACCTGATCGGCGCTTTAGATGAGCTGAAAGAAAAATGCGGCATCAAAAAAACCATCCGGGATTACGGAATTAATGAGAAGGAGTTCTTAAAACGCCTCGACGACATGGCCGAGCAGGCCTTTGATGATCAGTGCACCGGTGCGAATCCGCGTTATCCTCTCATCAGCGAGATCAAGCAGATGTATTTAAATGCTTATTACGGCGCAGCCTCGTCCCAGGACCTCTCAGAGGAAGAAATAGAAGGTACTGTAGCTTAAAAACTCGTTCTTTCATAGTTCTCTTGCCCGGGAGCGCCTTGCTTGAGGTGGCGACTGGCGTCCTTGGTGACGGCCTGATATTTATCTTTGGCGACGATCGGATTTGCCCGTGAACCCTTCATGTAGACCGCACGGATACCTTCGTCTGCGTTTGCGATGGAGAGGATTAGGTTAAACATCTCTTGTTCTGTTCGCATATGCTTCACCTCAGATCAGAAGACTTCATTGGATAACCTCGCGGCCAGAGTGGCTGCGAGGTTTTTTCCGTTTTTTTCTTTCTTCTTTAAATATTCTCAACAGCCGTTATGAGTGAATCGACTTCAGCTTCAGTGAGAAAGCCTGATACGAGCACCGCCTCCTGGCCTGATTGAACCGGGGGTCGACTATTTTATGGGTATATTTACCTTTGACAACGGCCTACGACAAATGTAGAATAGCTTCATCTTGTTACTACGTTTGTAAAAGGTTGTGATGCAATGCATGATTCATTAAGGCGGTTACCTGACGCGGAACTGGAAATTATGCTGATTTTATGGGAGGCCGGAAAGCCCGTTCAGCGGTCGTATATTGACGAGCAGTTGAAGGGCAAGAAAGATTGGGCGGTCAGCACTGTGTTGAATTTACTTGCCCGATTGATCGATCGAGGCTTCGTTGCTGTTGCTCGTCAAGGCGCGGGAAAGATGAACATATACAGTGCGGCGGTCAGCGAACAGGAGTACCTCGAATTTGAAAGCAAAACCATGCTTGAAAAGCTGTATGGCAATTCGTTGAAAAATTTCGTCGCTACCCTTTATAGCGGCAAGGCGATTGATGACCGTGACATAAATGAGCTTCGGGTATTCCTCGACGAGCACAGAAAGAGAGGGACAAATGCCTGAACGCCTTCTCTTCAACATACTGGAGATATCTTTGACAATGTCTGCCGTGACCGCCGTTCTCATGCTACTTTTTCCGCTGCTGAATATGAAGTTCGCCGCGCAATGGCGGCACATATTATGGGCCATGATAGCGGTAAGGTTGCTTGTTCCTGTCAATATATCCTTACCGTCAGTGCCGTTATCAATTTCTGTACCGCAGCATGTGTCAGCATATCAATCCTCTGCCTTTACATCCTCCGCCGACGAGTTGCCTGCCGGGGTCGGCGCTATTCAGGAGCCGCCAGCGGGAACAGCGGATACTGAGGATGCGCAGGTGATTTTGCCTCAGATTGCAGCAGATAACCAGCAGTCCGTACGGGGACAAAGCATATCGCCGGTCGATGTTTTGGTGATCATCTGGCTTTCAGGGATGCTCATTTCTATTACATATCTATTCCACAGCTATATTCTATTCAGAAAGTCCGTACTTCGCTGGTGCCGCCCCATCACTCAGGGACAAACTCTGGACATATGGCATGAGCTTCGCCATGAAATGGATATTTCCCAAAATATCTCCTTCATGGTCTGTAAAAAGATTCAGACTCCGATGATGACTGGCTTTTTCAGGCCGGCTATCCTGCTTCCGCGTGAGGACTATGACGATACGACCTTGTCCGCTGTGATTCGGCACGAGTTGATGCATTGCCGGCGATTTGATATATGGTACAAGCTACTTTTAAGGCTTGTACGGGCCGTGCACTGGTTTAACCCGCTCGTTTGGCTCATGGTTCGCACAGCGGAGTCCGACATGGAGGCATCCTGCGACGAAGCTGTCATCGGCAAGAGGGATTTGAATTTTCGCCTTCAGTACTGCGAGGCTGTTTTGGCGACGGTTCAGGCCCAAAATATAAAGAACAACACGTTTTCTACCGGTTTCTCGGGAGGGAAAAACTCTATGAAAAAACGATTTGCTAATATTCTGAATACGAGCAGGAAAAGCAAGGGCAAAGTCGCACTATGTTTGTCGGCGCTCGTAATTTTTGCATCCGGCACGCTGGTCGCATGCAATGAACAGGGCAAACCTTCAGTGTCAAATTGGTTCGATCAGGCATCGTTCGCGCCGGGTACCGTTAATGCGATTAATGCAGCCGGCGAACCGGTAATGTCGTATAATGCCGGAAACACCTACGTGCTTGACGGGCAAGGGAACGTCATTCTTACATACAATGACGAGACAATGGTGAAAGCCCCCCTCACCTTAAATGTAAGCGAGCTATATAAACCCGGTCTGGAGATGCCTGATACGGGCTTTTATGTTTCGGCTCAGAAGACGGCCATCGCTTACGGAGGCGACAACGAGCCGATTCAGGTGCTTGTCAGCGATGATAAGGGCGCAACCTGGAATACGTACGCGGTTGATAATTCGGATAACAGCAGAGCAGCAAAGTTCATAGGTTTTATAACACAAGACGATGGTTATCTGGTGGCAAGCCCGGGCTCGGCCCTGGGGACCTCGAAAAACTTTGTTTATCTGACGTCTGACGGCGGTAAAACATGGAAGGAGACAGGCAACCCAAACGACCTGCACTCACGTAATATGACCGGTGCCGGCTTTTCATCGAAGGATATCGGCTTTATTGGCTTCCGCGTCGACGACGCTGTCGGACCGACGATCTATTGGACGCAGGACCAGGGAAAGACCTGGGCGAAATTCGATATGAAAATGCCGGGTCAGTTTGATGGCTATTACAAAACTCCAATGTCGCCTGTTTTTTCAGGCAATGAGGGGTTGTGGCCCATATCGTTGAGAAAGGGCGACGATATGAGCACGATCTATATGACAAGCGAGGATTACGGAAAGACATGGAGATACGACGATTCATTATTGAGCAAAGGTCAATCCATATCTTATACGCTCATAACGGAAAACCAGGATTTCGCAAGGCCGACATATTCCTCGGCCTGGGATGATCCCCTGTATAAAGAGCAGTTCCCCGACGCCTCAACAAGAGAGGAGGTTGCCAAGCATATGATATTTGAGATGCCGATAGGCGCTGCTACGAGCTATCCGTTTTACGTCGATCTCGGCCTTGATAAAGAAAACCTGAATTACAGCCCAAACCCAGATAACATCGGCATCATAATTTTCAACTCCAGGATTAAGAGCGTTAAGGTGCTGGGCAGCAAGGTGGCAGTAATTGCAGCCCCCGCCGATACCGGCTACCAGGTTATAATGCTCAAGAGGGATGACCTTCCGAAGACGGAAGCGCAGATAAGCTTGATGACGCCGGACGGTCGTGTGCTGGATTACCTCAACATGCAGTAACAGTGAGCCGTTGTGCTGTTACGTGTTTGACAAAACGCATAAGCAAGGAAAATGATGTGGTATCGGAAATCGAAATATGATAGCAGAACGCCTCCTGGCTTGAATTGAGCTAGGAGGCTATTCTATGCAGATCAGAATTTCAGATCATAACAGAGCCGATAAGTAATCGATGATGCATTACCCAGTATTTGGTTTGAAGTGCGTGATTGTATTCATTGGGTATATATAGTAACATAAATATTACAATTTGAAATCTCGGAGGTTTTTGATGAACATGAAAAATATAAGAATAATTTCATCTTTAATCCTGTCACTATTTGTTCTTTTTTCTGTTGCTGCGCCCGCTTCAGCCGCAACACTCCCTGCGTCGACACCCTCGGAATGGGCGCAGAGCGATGTAAGCGCTGCAATCAGCAAAGGCTTTGTGCCGAACGAGCTGCAGGATTTGTACAGGGAAGACATCACGCGCGGAGAATTCTGCAAGATGGCGGTGGAGCTTATCGCGGCGACTCAGAAAATGACCGTGGATCAACTGATCGATAGCTGGTGTTCGGAAAGATACGACCAAAACGGTGTTCATCCCGCTTATCGGGAGAATGTATTTACAGACACAAATGACTATTATGTTAATTGCGCCTATCTTTTGGGTACTGTGCAGGGTAAAGGGGATGGTACCTTTGACCCTGACGGCCTGGTTTCGCGGCAGGAGGCAGCCGTTATGCTATTCAGAGCATACCTTACTTACGGTGGAGGCATTATGATAAATCAGAAGGCAGCCGAGTTTGAAGAAAATTATACGGATGTCGGTATCATAGCCGACTGGGCGATCGCAGATGTCCAGTATATCTATGAGCTGGGCGTTATGAATGGCATCAGTGCCAGCACCTTTGATCCCATGGGTCAGCTCACTCGTGAACAGGCGATCGTAACATTCTGGCGTCTGTATGGCGTCATCTTCTAGCCGTAGTAATCCACAGACGATCTGAAATTGCCATCAAGGCGTTCGGCGTGCATCAATAAGGCATGTACTTTGCCCTATAGTAAAGTATTAGGATCATCACTGATCCTGCTTTGTTTTATACGGAGACACACAGTGATATAATTAGTTATGAGAATATACCTATTGGGAGATTATATAGTGAAACAAATATTCATTGAGCCTGTTAGGTCGGAAGAAACTCGCTTGCGCATTACCCCCGCCATAAAGAATTACCCGGGGCGGGTCATTTATGCCGCGAACAGAGACGATAAAGCATATTTGGAAATCGGAGACAATGTAAAAGTTATTCAGTTCTCGAAAGAAGGGCTCGACTTTTCGGATACAGACAGGGTTTTTTTAAAGTGGTCTGCCAAGAATTATAGTGATGATAAAGCTATATACGATTATCTGTGCCATTATAAGCGAGACAATAATCTTCTGATTGTGATTGATGAAGCCTTTTCGGTTTTAGGCTATAATTCGACACAACTACTCAAGTCCGCCTACAATTGGGATGCAGATATAATCATCGTGTTTCAGTCGCAATTCTGGGAGAGAAAATTTACGGGTTATAATGACAACGATTGGGCCGAAGATAAAGTAATGAAGAATTGGGAGGCTTTCCTTTTGGGGGAAGATGCCAATCTTATTCATCATTTTCAGAGTTCAATAGAATCTTGAGAGATATTGTTTGATTAACCCGTTAAAAATAAGGTTTGCTGATTTTGGCAACAAAGGTGTGATTTGAAATCACACCTTTGTTTATACCTATTATTAAGTCACTGTAAAATCAATTCCCAGGTCCATCGGAGAACAAAAAGCCAAAATTGAATGAAGTGCGAGCTTCTTAAATAATTCTTAAACAGTTGACCAGTATTTTGTTAAGATGGATTCAGTTATGATAAAGGTCGAGGAGGGTAGATATGTACAATATTCTGATTTGCGATGACGAAAAGGACATTGTTAATGCACTTAAAATTTATCTTGCGGATTCCGGGTATACCCTGCTTGAAGCCAGCAATGGCAAAGAAGCCTTGAATATTATGTCCCGCCACGATGTTCACTTGATTCTGATGGACATCATGATGCCCCAAATGGATGGCATTTCCGCTATGGTCAAAATCAGAGAGCAAAGCAACGTGCCGGTGATTCTGCTGACCGCAAAAGGGGAAGATACCGACAAGGTCCTTGGACTTAACGTTGGCGCGGACGACTATATTACGAAGCCGTTTAATCCGGTTGAAGTCGCAGCACGGGTGAAATCTCAACTGCGCCGTTATATGCAGCTCGGCGGCGGCACAGCGAAGCCCAAGACGTTTTGCATTGGAGGTATTGAGTTGGACGACAAGGCAAAGAAAGTGACAGTGGACGGCGAACCTGTTTCGCTGACGCCAACAGAATACGATATTTTGAAACTGTTCATGGAGCATCCGAACCAGGTTTTTTCACCTAAAGAGATTTATAAACGGGTATGGCAGGACGCGCCGTTGGGGAGCGAAAGCACAGTAGCCGTCCATATTCGGCACCTGAGAGAAAAGCTGGAAATCAGCCCTGCGGAGCCGCGATATCTCAAGGTCGTATGGGGACAGGGATATAAAATTGAGAGAGGAGCACGAGAATGAAAATAAAACAATGGACGCATTATTTTCTCGCGAAAACTATTGCGTTTTTTCTGTTGATTATCATGGCCTGCACGGCTGTCGGTTCCGTTTTTGCCGGATCACTTTTTGTTCAGGAGAATTTCTATACGAGAAGCATCGCTGAAATCAAAGAAGGGTATTTTTCGGGACCAGCACAAAGCGCGGCCGGCTCAGTTCTGCACTATTTGAAAATCGGCGACGCCCAAGCCGCTCAAAAATACTGTGAAAGGGACAATATTTCTGCCGAGGTTTTATCAAAGGATGGCTCTGAGCTTTGGAGCAACTATGACGGAGCTCAGACGGATTGGCAATTCGCATTTGAATACAATGTCGACACTACCGAGGACGCGCGGATTCCGGCGGGAACGTATATAATCCGTATATATCTTGACGACACATTCCAAAAGCAAAATGAATATTCCTTTATCAATTCGCTTGTAAGCTCTGGCTTTGCGCTTCGATACTGGATTTATCCCATCGGCATTCTGGCGCTGATACTTACCATAGCAAGCTTTATCTTCCTCATGTGCAGTGCGGGCCATCGTGTCGGGCGGGAGGCTATTACAGGCATCGGACTTGCAATCCCATTTGATTTACTTACCGGCATTCTTGTCCTTGCAGTTTATGTGGCGTATTTCCTTTATAGAGATATTGGTGTATACGACGATGTCTATGCAATTGCAGCTCTTGCCGCTGGACTTGTAGGTGCGCTGGTCGCTTTTACCGCTTACTGTATGAGTTTTGCAGCGCGCATCAAGCTTGGCGGCTGGTGGAAAACTACCGTTATTTGTTGGCTTATTCGTCTGATAATCCGTATATGCAAAGCCATAGGCCGGGCTTTCGTATCGCTAATGCACAATTTGCCCCTTATTTGGAAAACTGCGCTGCTAACTATTATAATCTCCGGGATAGAGCTATTCGGCATTATTGTTTGTTTCTACGAGACTGACAATTTGCTGATACTCTGGTTCCTTGAAAAAATGCTGCTCATTCCGGTCGCCTTGTATCTGGCAATCATCCTGCGCAGGCTCCAAAAGGGCGGTCAGGCCCTCGCTCAGGGCGACCTTTCTTATCAGGTTGATACGAAGCGGATGCTTTGGGACTTTAAACGGCACGGCGAAAATCTCAACAGCATCGCGCTCGGGATGACGCGCGCGGTCGACGACCGGCTTAAAAGCGAACGATTTAAGACCGAGCTCATCACTAACGTTTCGCACGATATCAAGACGCCGCTCACTTCAATCATCAACTACTCAGACCTCATTTGCAAAGAGCAGACGGAGAATAAAAAAGTGGCGGAATACGCCAAAGTTCTTTTTCGGCAATCCGAGCGCCTTAAAAAGCTGATTGAAGATTTGGTCGAGGCCTCGAAAGCATCTACCGGCAATATAGACGTTCTGCTTGCCCCCTGCGAGGCTGGAGTTCTGCTGACGCAAACGGCGGGGGAATACGAACAGCGCCTGCGGGAGAACGATTTGGAGCTTATTACGAAGCAGCCTGAAAACCCAATCAAAATCATGGCAGATGGACGTCGCCTTTGGCGTGTGTTTGACAACCTCATGAACAATATCTGCAAATATGCCCAGAGCGGCACGCGTGTATATCTGAACGTTGAGAAAGTAAACGATGATGCGGTCATTTCCTTTAAAAACACTTCGAAATACCCGCTTGATATTTCAACCGACGAGCTGATGGAACGGTTTGTACGCGGCGACAGCGCCAGAAATACCGACGGAAACGGTCTGGGACTTTCAATTTCAAAGAGCCTGACGGAGCTTCAGAACGGGAAATTGGAATTGACTGTTGACGGAGATTTGTTCAAAGTAATATTGCGGTTTAAGTGTATTCCGTAAGAGGAAAACAGACGATACGAACATTTTATCGGAGCTCTACTGCCCAGTAATATTGAAAAAAGACTGATAAGAAAGCTCAATACGAATAAGCAAACAATTATTTTCACGGGCTTTTGATAAAACCCTGGGGGTATAATTTCGGCTTTTGTTAATACTAAGCTTAAAACTGCAATAATACCTACGGATACGAGCAGTAAAATGAAGGCGTAAATGCAAAAAATAATCATTAAGCTGAGGTGCAAGAATTTAGAAGTAATCTTTGAAAGAATATTCTTAATCAACTTTTTTTACCACCTTATAACCTAGACCGCGTATAGTTACTATTTCGAATTCAGGATAAGTATCAAATCGATTGCGAAGATGGTTAACATGTACATTTACTGTAGTATCACGGCTATCAGTTTCATAGCCCCATATTTCATCCATCAGCTGGTTCCGAGTAAATATTTTACCTGGATATGAGAGTAATTTGTAAAGAAGATAGAACTCCTTTGGCGGCAGTATCTGGATGTCCTCGCTGCGGCGCACAGTTAACGAATCGTAATCGAGTACGACATCACCAATAGTCAATTTATGACTGTTTACAATTTGTGCACGGCGGAGTAATGCTTTTATACGAAGAAGCATTTCAATTTCATCTACCGGCTTTGTCATGTAGTCATCAGTGCCTACCAGGAATCCTTGCCGTTTTTCTTCAGGAAGCATGTTAACTGTTACCATTAGAATTGGGATTGTATAATTACAATCCCGCAGCTCTTTTGTAAGTTCATAACCGTTCATATTTGGCATCATTATATCAGTAATTATTAAGTCTATATGTTGCCTATTTAATATTTCTAAAGCTTCTTTGCCATCAACGGCCAAAATGGCAAATAACCGTTTGCTTTGAGTACTGCATTCATAAGCGTACGAGTATTTTTGTCGTCTTCCACAACCAAAATATTGAACACAAGCTTCATCTCCTATAGAGAGTATACTATAAGAATAAAGATTAATTTAAGATAAATTTCCTTTCTTATACCCTTTTATTCTGTAATAGGCTTATTTGGGGGTCACCATGAAAACCTCGCGGCCAGAGCGGCTGCGAGGTTTTTGCTTTACGAGAGGATCGCCAGATATAGGATGATGCTGATGATTTGTTGGTAATTGAGATTTTTACTGTTTTATAGAATCGGCTTTAGCTTTGCGACTATTCTTCTTTTCGGATACGCCAGACTGTTCTTCAATAATATTGACACTTTATTTTATCTTGACGCCCGCGACATTTACCTGTGCGGGTTGTCCGAAAAAGGTATAGTCGGAAATGGTCTTGCTGCTGAAGACCGCCAGTTCATTTCGGTAGGTCACGGGGACCAGTACGCCGTTTTCATGTGCCTTTTCCAGCAGATAATGGAATCTTTCCGTGATCTTATCGTCACTGGCCAGGCTCAGCAATCCGCCGGTGAGCTCATAGGCCTCGTCGTAACTCAAATTGGACAACGCTTTGGACACCATCGGGTCGGTTGAATAGGAGGCCTTGGTGTAATCCAGGTTCGGATTCATGTTGGAAACGAAGGTGAACGGATCGTACAGGATTCCATAGCTTTCAAAATAAGCCATGGCGTAGCTGTCTCCGTTGTAGATGCTGAAAAACGCCATCAGATCCATGCCGGCCAGCGTCACCTTCATGCCGATCTCGCTGAGGTTCTGCTGGATGGCCAGCATCGCCTTGTCGTTGGTGTCATTGGTGACATATTTCAGTTCCACAGCAAGGGGCGTACCGTTCTTCTCGCGTACGCCGTCGCCGTCGCTGTCCACCCAGCCCGCCTCCTCCAGCAGGCCTTTTGCCTTCGCCGCGTCATACGCATAGGGCGTGACGGAAATATCGCAGTAGGGCAGAGCCGTGTCCATAATGGTATCCGCCGCGGTCTTCAACCCGCCGAACAGATCCTTGGCGATGCTCTGCTTGTTGAGCGCCTGGTTGACGGCCTGGCGGACCTTGATGTCGTCAAAGGGGGCGGCTTCCGGATTCACTGCCAGAAATTCGGTCAAAATGTGTGTCCCGGACACCTTTCCGGTATACTGCTCCTCCGCGTCAAGCTGGATATACGAGCTATAGGATATATTGTCCGAGCCCGCAATCAGGTCGACCTCGCCGTTGCGCAGCGCCAGCACCTTGGCCTCGTTATCGGGAATCACTTTTACGGTAAACCCATCCACCTGCGGCTTTTCACCGGAATAATAGGGATTGCGGACAAAAGTGTATTCCAGATCGTTTTTGTTGTCGCCCGTATACATATAGGGCCCCGTTCCCAGGGTGCCGGCTTTGACGGCTTCCGAAAGCGTGCCGTCCTCGTTGTAGGCGGAGACGGCCATGATACCGCGGGGCATCACCATGGCCAGGTTGGTCAATGCCGCATAGTAGGGCTGGGTCAGATGGATCTCGAGTACATCGTCGCTGACCGCGACGACGTCCTTGATCAGGCTGTTCAAGAGGCCGTAGTTGACGGCGCCCTTCCCCATAACGGTGCTGAAATTCTGCAGATTCAGCTTCACGACTTCCGCGTTAAAGTCGGTGCCGTCGGAGAACTTGACGCCCTTGCGCAGGTTAAAGGTATAGACCAGCCCGTCGTCAGAAATCTTCCAGCTTTCGGCCAGACCGGGCTTGATTTCACCGTTGTCGTAGTTGACCAGCGACTCATAAAAGTTGCCCACGTAATGATAATACGACAAGGAGCTGCCTCCCTGGTCGGGGCCATAAATAGAGGCAAACCCGCCTACAAAGTTCGAGCCTTCCGCAATCGTGATGGTTTTCGGCGTATCGCCGGAAACCGCCGTGCCCGAGGGGTCCGGACTTGCGCTCCCGGGAGTGCCCGATATCGTTGAAGCGCAGCCGGCCAGTGACGTTACTGTCAACAGAAGTGCCATAAGTACGGTGAACAGTTTTCTTCTCATGGTAAATTCTCTCCTTTGAATTTTTGAAAATCTATATTAAGGCATGTCGTTTGGACAGCAATGCTTTTACAAGAGCCCTGGAGTATTCATGCCGCAAGTCGTTGTGGCTTTTTACGTTGGCAGTTTTCTCCACGATTTTTCCCTCCTTCATTACCAGGATGTGCTGGGACAGGTACAGCGCGACGTCGAGATCATGCGTCACCAGAAGATAGCTGCATCGGATTTCCGCCTTCAGCTCGAGTAACAAGTCCAGTATCTGTTTTCTCAGGGTGACATCCAAGCCGCTCAGGGACTCGTCAAAGATGATCAGCCGGGGCGACACGCTGATGGCCCGGGCAATGCACACCCGCTTTTGCTGCCCGCCGCTCAGTTCATGGGGGAAGCGGCTGAGGAGCTCGTCCGGGAGCCCTACGCGCCGGATCAGGTCATGGGCCCGCGCGTTTCTCTCCTCTTTTCCCAGGTCCAGCAGATTCTTCATCGGCTCGGCCAGGCTCTGCGCGACGGTTTGCCGCGGGTCGAGGGAGCTTTGCCCGTCCTGCATGACGAGCTGAATCGATTTGCGCTGCTGCCGAAGCTCCTTCCGGCTGTACGCCGCAACCGGCTTCCCGTCAAGGGCCAGCGCGCCGCCGGTCGGCCTTTCGACATAGGCCAGTATGCGCGACAGCGTGCTCTTTCCGCTACCGCTTTCGCCGACCAGAGAATAGATGGAATCTTCCTCAAATTCGAGAGATACCCCATCCACAGCCCTGCAGACGGACCTTCGGCCGCAGGCGCTTTTTTCTATATACTCCTTTGTAATGTCAGAAGCTCTGAGCATGATTGTTCACCTCCGCCAGCACGCTCGCGTCCATCAGCTCTTTCGTGTATTCATGCCGCGGCGCATGAAAGATGCTGCGCGCCGTACCCTGCTCCATAATGCAGCCGTCCTTCATCACCAGGATGTGGTCGGCCAGAGCGGCGGCCACGCCGAAGTCATGGGTGACGATGAGAAGGGAAATTCCCTGCGCCCTTATCTTCATGAACTCCTCCAGGATCATCTCCTCGGAAATGGCGTCCACAGAGGAGGTCGCCTCGTCGGCGATAATCAGCTTGGGCCGCAGCATCAGGGCCAGCGCGATCATCGCCCGCTGAAGCATTCCGCCGCTGAGCTCATGGGGATAGCTGCGCATGATCTTTTCCGCCTGATGCAGGTTGACGTCCCGCAACGCCCGGAGAGCCCGTTCATAGGCTTCTTTTTTGCCAATCGCCAGATGCGCCGACAGGGTGACCGTGAGCTGCTTTCCGATCCGCGTCATGGGCGCAAAGGCCGTCATCGGGTTTTGCATGATCATGGACAGCGCTTTCCCTCTTAAGGAGCGGAATTCATCCTCGTGCAACGCAAGCAGATTTCTCCCGCAAAACAAGGCCTCGCCTCCTGTTTCGAAAACCCGGGGATTGAGCAGCCTTAAAAGCGCCTTGCCGGTCATGGTTTTGCCGCTGCCGCTCTCGCCGATGATGCCGAGCGTCTGGCCTTTCTCCATCGAAAAGCTGATGTCCTTGACAAGCGTTTCTCCCGACTTTTTGAGCCGGACATTCAGGTTTCGGACTTCCAATAACTTTTCGGACATATCACGCCTCCTCCGGTGAAATGATGTCCCGGAGCGCCTCACCGAAAAGATTGAAACCCGCGGTGGTAACTATGATGCACAGGCCGGGGTAGACGAGCAGCATCGGGTGGCCGTACAGATAAGAGGAGGCTTTGCTGAACATGGCGCCCCATTCGGGGGTGCCGGTCTCAAAGCCAAAGCCCAAAAATGCGTATCCCGATACCGTCAGCACGATGGAAGCAACGCCTGTGCTGAAATACACGATGAGCTGCGGCAGCACATTCGGCAGGATGTGGCCAAGAATGATCTGAAGGTCGGAGCAGCCGGCGACACGACAGGCAATAATATATTCCTTGTTTTTTTCCTGCAGCACGAAGGTCCTGACGATTTTTGCAAACCACACCCACATGGAAAAGACGATGGAGATAATGATATTGGTAATTCCCTGACCGAGCGAGCCGATCAGCGTTACCGCGATCAGCAGCGGCGGAAAGGCCATGAAGACGTCGCAGAGGGCGGAAAACACGCGGTCGGTCCGGCCGCCGATATAGGCGCACGCCGTGGAAACAACCGTGCTGAAAACCGCAAGCAGCAGAAGGGTGGGCCCCGCGATGCCAAGGGAATATCGGGCGCCGTACAGGAGCCTCGACAGGACGCACCTGCCCATCTCATCCGTGCCCAAAGGGTACTGCGCGCTTATCCTGGCATAGGTATTGGCGATATTGACCGCATTCGGGTCGTTGGGGGCCAGCAGGGGAGCGAGCAGCGCGGTGAGCAGGATGGCCGCGATCATGGCAAGCCCCGCCATGGCCTGGGGGTTACGGCGTATCTTTCTAAGCACGGTACCCCTCCCTCGAAGCGTTCATCGTGGGATGGATGGCGAGGTTTACAAGCTCCGCCGCGAAATTAACCAGCACAAAGAGCACCGCGATCAGCAGCACGCAGGCGTTGATGGCCGGAAGATCCCGCCCGACGATCGCTTTGACCAGATATGAGCCGATGCCCGGCCAGGAGAAGACTGCCTCCACCATGGCGCTGCCCGCAAGGGCGTATCCGAAATACTGGAACAGCATCGTGACCATGGGGGGCAGGGCGTGCTGGAGCACCAACCCTGTTATTTTGCGTTCCGGCAGGCCGCGGGAGCGGGCGTAGATCACGAAATCGCACTGATAGCTGTGTATCAGGTTGGAACGGAATACCCGTATGGCCGACGACGCCATGGGGATGGCCATGGCCAGTGCGGGCAGAACCAGGCTTTTAAAGCTGCCGTAATCCGCGATTTTAAAGACCGGGATCATGACGGCAAACAGCACCAGCAGCATAAAGCCGATCCAGAAGTTCGGCAGGGACAGGCCAACGATGGTCCCCACACGTGTCACCTGGTCGAATACGCCGTTTTTACGGGCGGCCGAAACGACGCTGAGGGGCACCGTGATCAGGACGGTAAAAAGCATGGACAGCAGGACCACGTGGAGGGTCGCCGCGAATTTGCCGGGCAGCTCGGCGCTCACCGGCGTCCTCGTCAGCAAAGAGGTCCCGAAGTCCCCGCGCAGCACATGGGCGGCCCAAGAAAAATACTGTTCATAAAACGGCTTGTCGAGCCCCATCTCCCGGCGAATCTCTTCAACCTGCGCCGCCGTCGGCCGGGAGAGCGTCCGCCGCGCATAGGCCTCCGCCGGGTCGACAGGCGAGATGCTCGAAAAAAAGAATGAGAGCAGACTGACGCCGATCAGGATCAGGACGAGCGCGATCAACTTATTGATAACTAATTTAGCCAAACCGGTGTTCCCCTTTCCTCCATGGCACTACCGGGCGGCTTCCAATTTCCAGCCGATCGCCTTTTCCCGTACGCCGATGAAATCGGCATAGATGCCGGGCTTTCGGCTCAGCTCGTCATGCGTCCCGCGCTGCACGATACGTCCGGCGTCCACCACCAGAATCTGATCGGCGTTCCTGACCGTCTTGAGCCGGTGGGCGATCATGACGATGGTCTTGTTTTTCGTGAGCGCCGCAATCGCCTCCTGAAGCTTGTTTTCGTTTTCAGGGTCGACATTGGCGGTGGCCTCGTCCAGGATGACGATGGGCGCATCCTTCAGCATGGCGCGGGCGATCGATATGCGCTGCTTCTCGCCGCCGGATATGGTCGCGCCGCCCTCGCCGATCACGGTGTCGTAGCCCTGAGGCAGGGCCGTGATGAAGTCATGACAGCACGCCTTTCTCGCCGCCGCGACGACCTCGTCCATGGTGGCGTCCGGCTTGCCGAATTTGATATTGCTTAAAATGGTGTCGTTGAACAGATAGACATTCTGAAACACCATACTGATATTTTGGAGCAGGCTGTCCAGCTTGTACGCGCGCACATCCTTTCCGCCCAGTGTCACCGTGCCCTCGTTCACGTCCCAGAACCGCGCGATAAGATTGCACAGCGTCGTCTTGCCGCCGCCCGAGGGGCCCACGATGGCTGTCGTCGTGCCCTGCGGGATGGTGAAGCTGACGTTATCGATGATCCTGCGGTCTCCATAGGAGAAGCTGACGTTTTGAAAGGCGATGTCATAGCTTCCCGGCTGCTGCGCATTCCCGTCGATGTCCATGACGGGCGTTTTATGGATGTTCTCTACCCGGTCGATGGAAACGTCGATCAGTCGGATAAAGGAGGACATAAGTCCCGCCGCTTCCAGCTCGGTGAAAATGAAAAACCCGCAGACAATCATCAAAAGGCACATGAACAGCTCCAGTTGACCGTTCAGATAAAACAGGATGGAAACGATGACAACGGCAACACTGGTCAGCCGCAATATGATCTGCTGGAGGGCCACATATGGGATGAACCCGATTTCCATACTGTAGTTGTATTTCTCCACCTCGGCGATGGTCTTGTCGATTGTTTTGTTGGCGTTTTTGTCCAGGTGAAACGCCTTCACAACGCTCATGCCCTGTATGTACTCCAGCACCGCTTCCACCAGCCCGGCCTGCGCCGCCTGGCGCTTGGGGGAGAGGACCCGGGATTTACGGTGCAGCAGGGAATTGGTCCCGAGAAACAGCAGCGTACCCGTGACAACGATCAGCCCGATGCGCCAGTTGAAAAAAAGCAGGAAAACAGCCATGATCGCCGTTCGGATCAGCCCATGGATGGTCCGGACCATCGTGGGAGGCCCGAGCTTTTCGATTTCCTCCATGGTGGTGGTGACGGCGGCGGTGATATTGCCCAGGCTGTGGCTGTTGAAATAACCCATGGGCATATATTTCATGCGGTCGCCGATGCCGATGCGCTTTTCCTCGCACATACGGTAGCTGCCGGAGATCTCGTTCCGGTGGGAGATATGCCGTGTGACGATGGTGCCCAGAAGACTAAACACCAGGATTCCCAGGGCCGTCCACGCCGTACCGGCGGTCATGCTTCCTTCGACCATGCCCCTGAGCACCACGGCGATCGCCAGCAGCTGAAAAGCCTCGCATATGGAATGTAAAACGGCAAAAAGAATCCCCTTCTGCCATTTGCCCTTCTGATCGCCCGCAAAAGCGAAAAATTTTCTGAATACGCCAAACATGCCGTTCCCTCCTTATACCGCGTCTTTCGCGTCCATGTGGGCCTGCCACATGGCGCGGTACAGCGCACACTTTTCAAGCAGCTCCCCATGCCTGCCCTCTGCCAGGATACGCCCCTGTTCCACCACGGCAATCTTGTCGGAGCTCGTGATGGTGGAGAGTCTGTGCGCGATGACGATGAGCGTCTTTCCCGCTACCAGCCTCGCCACGGCCTCCTGAATGACCGATTCGTTCTCTGGGTCCGTATACGCCGTGGCTTCGTCCAAAATAACAATGGGAGCGTTTTTCAGCATGGCCCGGGCGATGGCGATGCGCTGGCGTTCACCGCCCGAGAGATGCCCTCCGGCACTGCCGGTAATGGTGTCGTAGCCGTGTTCCAGCTTCATAATGAATTCGTGGCAGCCGGAGGCCTTTGCCACGGCCTCTACAGCGGCGTCGTCGGCGCTCGGGTTCCCCATGCGGATATTGTTCCGCACCGTGTCATTAAAGAGGTAATTGTCCTGCGCGACATAGGCAATGCTGTCTATGAGCTGCGCCGTCGGGATATCCCTGATGTCCACGCCGCCCAGCGTAATACTGCCACCATCTACGTCCCACAGGGAAGCGATCAGTTTGGCGATCGTGGATTTCCCGCCGCCGGAGGGCCCGACAAAAGCGGTCACGCTGCCCGCGTCGATTTTCAGGTTGACGCCCTTGAGCACCTGCTCGTCCTTGTAAGCAAAGGTGACGTTTTTAAGCTCGATGTCCGAGCCGTGCAATTCCTTTTTTCCCGCGGGCCTTTTCAACTCGGGAATGTCCAGGATCGTCCCGATATCGCTCACGATGGTGCCGATCTTGGCAATATCGTCGGTAAAAAACATGGCGGCGATGATCGGCCCGATAATACCCAGGGACAGGATCATGATCGTGATAAAGGTCGGAATGTCCAGAGACCCGTTCAGATAAAAAATGCAGCCGATGGGCAGCACGCCGATAAGCACCGCGGGCCAGACGCTCTGGGCCACGGCGGAATAAACCTGCGTGGCGCGCATCCACTCAAAGACGAGCTGGGTGTTCTTCCTGACGGCGTCGGTGAATTTTGCGTAAGAGTTGGCCGATTGATTGAACGCCTTGATGACCTCGATGCCGCCTATGTACTCGACCGTGGTCGCGCTCATATGCTTGCCGGCGTCGGTGACGGCGGCATATTTGACCGCATAATCCCTCATCATGGCCATGTAGGCTATAAGGCCGATGGGCAGGGTGATGAGCGACACCAGAGCCATGCGCCAGTCGAGCGTGAACAGATAGATGATGATACCAAGTGGAACCAGCAGATTGGCCGTCATCTCCGGCAGCACATGTGCCAGCGGCGATTCGATACTGTCTGTCCGCTCTATGATGGTGGTTTTGAACTGGCCCGAAGGGGTATCCAGCAGGTGGCCCATGGGGACCCTCGTCAGCTTGGAGGTCAGGCGGAAGCGCACCTCGGAAATCACCGCGAAGGTCGCCCTGTGGGAAAATGTCGTGGAGATATTCATGCAGATGGACTTCAGCACAAAGCCCGCCGCGGCGACGCCGCACCACATGAGATAAAAAGTCAGCTCCCGCCCGCCGGCGATCAGCCTGATGACCATCTGCGCCACAGCGAAATATGGCACCAGTCCCGACGCCACACCCACGATTGCAAACAGAACGGAGGCGATATACCCTCCTTTGTGAGGCTTCGCAAAATCTGCCAGCCGGGCGAATGGACTTTGAGGCCGCGGATTCTCCATATATATAATCCTCCTTCGAGTTAGAAATATCTAACTTTTTGACAATTTTTTTGAGGCTCAAAAAAGAGGCCTCATAGGATAACGGCTGTTTTATTATGGGGTCGCTAAGGATTTAAGATAGTATCCCAGCCTGCCAGGAAAAAGCGCTTGAGCCGGTCGATATACCGGTCTGCGGCCTCCCTGGTCATGTCATGCACCACGATTTCAAACACCCCTGAAAAAAACGCGCTGGAAACGATATGCAGAAGCTCGGGAGAAGCTCGGCCGGAGGAGAGCGCATCGTTGCCGCTGGCTTGAATGAATTTTAAAGAATATTCCACATCGATTTCCACCAGGCTATGGATGAAACCGGAAAATCTGGTTCCCTCCGAACAGGTGATGAGCAGCTTGAACTCATCGAAATGATCGTAGATATATCCGATAAAATCCTTGAATTTGTCTTCGGAGTATTCAAACATGGTTTCCTGCTGCTCATTGCCGGGTAGCTCGCTGAATTTCATCTGCACGCCCAAGTACAGTTCCGTCAAGCCCGCCGCAGCAGATGACACCAGCGCTTCGAATAAGCCGTGCTTGTCTGTGAACCGGGTATAGATGGAACCGGTGCTTGTGCCGGCGTTTTGCGCTATGGTGCGCAGGGAAGCGTCTTTAAAGCCCATCTCCAGAAATTCCGCCTTTGCACATTCAAGGACCTTTTCGTAGACGCCCTCTTTTTGCTTGGCCATTCAGTCACTTCCTTTCCTACCATCTGTAACAGCGTTATGAAACACTGTTACAGATGGTAGCATAAAAGCTACATATTGTCAATAGAATTACGGTTTAAAGAGGGAAGATGAACCGGCAATAGGCTATGGTATGCAGATCATGCTCCGAAAAAAATGCCTGCCGCAGGTGAAGCGGCAGGCGTCAAAATGCTGATTAAAACTTTAAATCCCTTTTATTCTTACAAATTCGTCTAATGATCTTCTCGTTGTAAAGAATTGATTATTGAGATCACCCGGTATACCATAGCCGATGGCGATACCAAGAATAATATTTAAATTATCAGGGATTGCCAGTTCTTCGCGTATCAAATCGGGATACACCGCAATTACGGCTGCTGGCATGGTGTTTAAACCATAATGCTGCGCTGCCAGCATCAGGCTTTGAGAAAAAAGTCCTAAGTCATAAAACGACCAATGAGTCAATTCTTTGCTTAAGCAAAGATAGATTACTGCCGGCGCGCCAAAACAGTTCAAGCTCTTTACAAGATTTTCGGCTCTTTTAGCTTTATCGTCCCTGGCAATGCCAAGGTGCTCTAAATGAGCAGCGCCGGTTGACCCTATGTTTGACTTATATGGTTCGGGCCATAGTTTGGCCATGGGAATATCGGGGGTCATTGGTATACCAGCCCGGAATTTCTCAATGAAGACATTCCGGAGTTTCTTCAAGGGCTCCGCTGCGACAACAAAAACCTCCCAAGGCTGACTGTTGGCGTATGAAGGGGATGTGTTGGCTGCGTCCAGCACCTTCATGAGAAGCTCTCTATCAATCGGTTTTTCCGTAAAAGCGCGGGTACAATGCCGGGATTGCAATGCATCTATAACATCCATTCAGTTTCCCTCCTCAGGTATCTCCTAAACTTTAATTTTGTAACGCGTACAGTAACGCTTGGCGGGTGGGTTATTCATTAACACCAAAAAGCTTCAGCCCGTGTATCGAACAACATTATTATAGAATATTACCGTAAAATTGCAGTTGTTTTTACAACGGAAGAGCTAAATCGGCGTAAAAAAACAACCCTCGTCCTTATGGTCAATATTCAAATCCCAAAAGCCGTGCCCCTTTTTACCAGGTGTTGCATTTGCAACAGACAAATATTGTAATTGGCGGTAAGATAAATGGAATTAAGCACTAGAGTAAACTGTCAAGGGGGTAATATTATGGGCTACAGACTGACTGAAAGCGGTATTAATGAACTGCTTCAAGAGCTGTCAAAAGATTATGTCCTGTTCGCGCCGAAAAGGTACGAGGGAGGCAACACCTTTTCCGGTGTGGATTGCATTCGTTACGGTGAAATTACATCAGTTGATGAAATCGAAACGGATGCGAAATCGGATTATTCCTTCAAGGAAATACTGCTGCCCTTATCGCAGACGCTTTTTTATTTCACCGAAGACGATATAAAACAACCGCAGTCCAGACAAAAGAGCGCTCTGGTTTTCCTTCGCAGCTGCGATTTTCACGCGGTGAAGCGCCTCGACGAGATATATCTTCGCAACGGCGCTCCTGACGCGTATTACAGCAGGCTGCGCGAGCGATGCCGCTTCGTTCTCATAGGGTGCCCAAAAGCGTTTTCGACCTGCTACTGTGTCGATATGGGAACGAACATTGCCGAAGGCTGGGACGCCGCGTTTGAGAAAAAGAATGATGGCTTTTATATGTCAAGTCCTCAGACGGAGCTCGCGGAGTTGATACAGAAGCATTCCGCCAATGAGACAGATTTTACCCCGTCCTTTGTGGCGGAGACGCCGGTGAAAGTAACTGTTCCTGATGGCCTGTCCGTTGCCGTCGCGAAAGCGTCCATGTGGCGGGAATACGACAGCCGCTGCATTGCCTGCGGCCGGTGCAATTTTGCCTGCCCGACCTGTACGTGCTTTTCCATGCAGGATGTTTTCTACCAGGACAACGGCAAGGTGGGGGAGCGCCGCCGGGTCCAGGCCTCCTGCATGGTCGACGGATTTACCGATGTGGCCGGAGGGGGCAGCTACCGCCAGAAAAACGGGGACCGCATGCGGTTCAAGACGCTCCACAAAGTCTGCGATTTTAAAAAGCGGTTCGGTTATCACATGTGCGTCGGATGCGGGCGCTGCGACGATATCTGCCCTGAATACATATCCTTTTCACACATTATCAACAGGCTTGGGGACGCCATGAAGGAGGTAAACGGCAATGGCTGAAAACCGTTATACATCCTCCTGGTCGGAGATTGTGGAAGTTACCAAGCATACAAAAATCGAGTATACCTTTCGCCTGGCTTACAAAGGCGACGTCAAGCCCGGACAGTTTTTCGAGGTCTCACTGCCGAAATATGGGGAGGCGCCCATCTCGGTCAGTGGTATCGGAGAGGACACGATCGACTTTACCATCCGCAAGGTCGGACGGGTGACTGATGCCGTTTTCGAGAATTGGACAGGCGACCGCCTTTTCCTGCGCGGCCCCTACGGCAACGGCTTTGAGGTCTCTCTATTTAAAGGGAAGGAACTGGTGATAGTCGCGGGCGGTACCGGGATATCACCCGTCCGTGGCGTTATCGAGCATTTTTACAGGCACCCGGACGCGGCTGCAAAGATTAAGCTGATTGCCGGCTTTAAAACGCCGGACGATATACTGTTCCAAGACGATTTTAGGCGCTGGCAAGAACGCCTGGATGTCACGCTGACCACCGACGATAACCTCGGTGATGCGACATACCGCATGGGGCTGGTGACTGAATATATTCCCGGCTTGGAGATAAAAGATCTGGCTTATTCCGCAGCCGTCGTGGTCGGGCCGCCGGCGATGATGCGCTTTTCAACCAAGGCTCTTCTGGAACGCGGTTTTTCGGAAAAGGATATTTGGGTTTCCCACGAGAGAAAAATGTGCTGCGGCATCGGAAAGTGCGGGCACTGCAAAATCGATGATAAATATGTTTGCCTCGACGGGCCTGTATTTAATTACTCCGTCGCGAAAGATTTTATTGATTAGGGGGCTTGGGGCATGGACATCAATACCAAGAAGCTCATGAAGAACGCTTTTCGAGTGACAAAGGAACGGGGCCATACCGCCTCCCGCATTCGTATCCCAGGCGGGCACCTCGATGTGACGCTGCTGCCGTTTATTCAGGAAATAGCTCAGAAATACGGCAACGGCACAATTCATATAACAGTGAGGCAAGGTCTGGAGATTCCCGGAATCAAATTCGAGGATATCCCGAAGGTCAACGCGCTGCTACAGCCGATTATCAGCGGCATTGCGACGCGCCAAGAAGCGCCCGGGACGGGATATCCAGCTTCCGGGACGCGCAACGTCTCCGCCTGCATTGGCAACCGTGTGTGCCCCTATGCCTGCTACGACACAACAGGTCTGGCGCAGCGCATTGAGGATGCCGTCTATCCCAATGATCTGCACTTTAAAATTGCCCTCACCGGCTGTCCGAACGACTGCGCCAAGGTGCGGATGCATGATTTTGGTATCATCGGTATGACGCTGCCGCAGTTTGACAGCAGCCGGTGCGCCAGCTGCGGGGCATGCGAGAGATATTGCCGGAAGAAATCTGTCGGCGCCATATCTATGGTGAACAACAGGCCCAATCGCAGCGCACAGAAGTGCGTCGGCTGCGGAGAATGCGTCATCAATTGTCCCACAAGGGCTTGGACGCGCTCGAAAGAACAGTATTTCCGGCTTGTTTTGCTGGGCCGGACCGGAAAACGCAACCCGCGGCTCGCCGTGGACTTTATCAAATGGACGGACGCCGATAGTATTATCAAAATCATTACAAACACTTATGACTATGTTAAAGAGTATATTGACCCGTCGGCTCCGGGCGGAAAAGAGCATATTGGCTATATCGTCGACAGGACCGGCGTACAGGAATACTTAAAATGGGCCATGAAGGATGTTAAACTCCCGTCGTGCGCAGAGATTGAACAAACGCTATACTGGGGTGGCCCGCAGTATTGACCTTCACTTTAAACAAGAGCCGGCAGGTATGTTGTCTGCCGGCCCTTTGTTATAAAAACGACGGATTATTGCTGTATTTAGTTATACTGAAAGCATAAAAATCATCAGTGATTACTTATTTCTGCTTTTCAACTTTTCCTTGACGGTTGGATAAAGATCCAGGTCCGTATGAGGCAGGAATTTTGCCGCAAACATTTTTGTCAAAAAATCTGTTGCCTCGCCGAGTGAGAGATAGACCATTTTTTCGATAATGCTTTCACTCGTATAATATAACGATGCATCTAATAGAAGCTTGCAGGCACCGGCTAACGATCCATTGCCGAGTATGACGAACCGGTCTCTGGGAAGATCCGGATAGAGGCCGATGGTTATGGCTGATTCGAGATTTAGATGTGTGCCGAAAGCACCGGCCAGATAAACTTTTTTGATGTCCTGCGGACTTACGCCCGAAGCTTCAAGCAGGTATGCGACCATTGTATTCGCAGCTGCTTTGGTGTCCATGTAGCTGAAAATATCATTCTGAGTAAACAGAAGCTCTTCACCTGAAGCGGATTCACTGCTCCACGCATAGACAACAGCATATTCTTCTTCCCTTTGAACGATGCGCTCCGACCGCTCTGGCACAAACGCACCTGAACGATCAATCCAGCCTTCCAGCAGCATCTCCGCCAGCAGATCCACAATGCCTGATCCACAAATACCCAAAGGCTTTTGATTCTGTATTGTCGTGAGAACAATTTGGTTATCGACTATTTTTACAGAATCGACAGCACCTGGCTTGGCCTGCATCCCGTATTTGCTGATACCGCCTTCAAGTGCCGGCCCGGCGGCGCCTGCTGCCGCGAGCAAAAACTCGTTGTTTCCGAGAATCATTTCCCCGTTTGTCCCAATATCCATATACAAAGAAATTGGGCTATTGAGGTAAAGCTCCGAGGCAATCAGCCCGCTGATAATATCACCGCCGATGTAATTGGCTGCTGACGGATAGCAGTATACCAGTCCGGGGAACTGCAAATTAAGCGAGCTGGCGCGAATAAAGCCACAGCTGTTAAATGCGGGAGAGTAAGGAGCATGGAAAATAAACCACGGATCAAGACCAAGCAAAAAATGAATCATCGTCGTGTTGCCGCCGATTACCATGATGCCGCAGTCCGAGGACGAGATGCCCGTTAACTTTTGGAGCGACGCAATCAATTCATTCAGACTCATAAGAGTACACACCTGAATCTCTTGAAGGTGCTCGGCTTTATCTTTGGCATAAAAAATCCTGCTCAAGATCTCATCGCCAAACCTGATCTGAGCATTGAACATGCTCTCCTGCCCAAGTATTACGCCTGTGGCCAAATCAACGAGCTGCATGATAATCGTCGTACTGCCGAGATCGACAGCATAGCCATAATTCTTATCTGTGGTATTCCCGCGTTCGATTTGAATAATTTCCCACTCATGGCCTTTCATAATCATAGTCACGGTGAGCTTCCAGTCGAAATTTCTTAAAAGCATATAATGTGCCTTTAAGACATCATAAGACATGACAACGGACCCGAAATCCTTTTCGAGCGCCCTAATTATTCTGTCCTTGTCTGCAACGGCATCCCCCTCACTCGGAGGAGTAAGCTCAATATATATCTTACGTGCCATGGGTTTAAACATTGCTTCATCCTCGATTGGTCATATTATAACTTAACGACTATACCATGTGAATACGTTTATTTCAATTTTTTGCATCTCTTCATTTTTATCAGGGAACCTATTTCCTCAATCCTGACCCTAATTTCAATTTTCTACTGAACCGCGTCATTCAGTGGAACGGCGGGAGGCTAAAGGATGTCGCTCCCGTATCGCAGGAAATCCACTCTGGCGCGGACTGGAAGCGGGCGTTGATCCGGCTGGGCGACGCCGCTCTGACAGAGGGCCGCACTGAAAACGCCATCGGCTATTACCGCATGAGCAAGTTTTTCATCGGGGAATCTGCGGTGACGATCATGGGCGCATCTCTTGGCGGGATGCTTGCGCCCCGTGTCGCCGCTTTCGAGCAGCGCATCCACCGGGTAGTGGGGTGGTCGGTGTTCCCCAATTTTCTGTATGTGGCGCTGAGCATAATGCCGAAAGCGATGCGCGGGCCAATTCGCTTCCTGCTCAATCATAATCTGCGCCAGCCGATCAATGCCGTTCTAAAAAAGAAAATGGCACGGGAGCCCATTCTGGATTGGGGCATCCGCCACGGAATGTTCGCCTACGATGTGCCGGACCCCTTCGGGTACATCAAAAAGCTGGATGATTACGAAATGACCGACATCGGGCCAAGGCTCACGCAGGACATGCTGGTAATCGGCGCGGAGAAGGATCACTTTATTCCGAAAGAGCTGTACGCCATGGAGTTGGATGCCCTGCCCAATGTCAGAAGTCTGACCTTCCGGCTGATGACGGAGCGGGAGGATGCGGGCGGCCACTGCAACGTGGGCAATCCGAAGCTGGTACTGGACACGGTGGCGGACTGGCTGACTGCCCTGAACAGAAGGGATAGCGCGGACGAGACGAAATGAGCAATCTGGTTTATTGTGGCTCTCGGAAGGGGGAAAGGAAATGAGAGATAAGAGCAATCAGCCGATGGCGGAAAAGGGGACGTAACATTGAACGTCTATGAAAATATGAAGGTTCCCAATAAATACGAGATTCTACGACGGTACGCCAATTTTTGACGGTATCGTCATTTCTTATGTGCAATTCACAATAATTTTTAAGCTATCGTTCTTGACAAACAAAAATAAATCACTTAAAATAACGCTGTTATATAACGGCGTTATGTAGTCCGCGGAAGGAGGTGCCGTTGTGGCCGATGAAATGAATACACAGGAGAAAATCCTGTATTTTGGCAGAAAGGAATTTTTGCAAAAAAGTTTTCAGAATGCGTCTCTTCGCAATATCGCCTCTGCCGCCGGCATGACGACAGGCGCCATCTACACGTACTTTAAGGATAAAAACGCGTTGTTTGAGGCAATTGTTGCCCCTGTCTACGAGCAGGTGGAAAAACTGTTTGTTGAATTAAGCGCTTCATATTATAATGCCGGCGGCATTGTGGGAGAAATCACGACCCAAAACACCACTGCCGAGCTTTATCGGGTCTACCGACTTATCTACGATAATTTCGATGTTTTTAGGTTGCTGGTCGTCGGCGCGGAAGGCTCTTCGAAAGCCGACTTTGTACATACAATTGTCGACCACGAAGTGACGCAGACGCTTGCCTATTTGGATAGGCTGAAAAAAGCGAAAGGCATCAACGCTCAAATAAACCGCACGGTTCTTCATCTTATATCGGAAAGCTATATCAACACGCTGCTTGAGCCTGTTCGTCACAATATGAGTTATGAAGAGGCGATTGAGAATCTTGATTTTTTAGCTGTTTTTTACACTGGCGGCTGGAAAAGTATTTTTTATAAACTGTTTGATGAAAAAAATATATGATGGTGCCATATTCTTTCATCACAGCTTGGAGATAACTAACCAAAAACCGGGCGGTTGTTGTGTTAAGGCCATTATTGCTGCCAACGAGTTAGATTATTCTAACTTATATACAAGGAGGAATGAACATGAATGAGGCAATAGAGCCAAAGGAAAAACAAAAACAATTTATCCTGACGGGTGGATTATGGAAAGTCATGGCCGATTTGTCGTGGCCGGCGATCGTGGCTATGGTGCTTTACGGCATGAACTCGGTCCTGGACGCCATTTTCGTTGGACAGTTCGTAGGTGAGACAGCTTTGGCTGGCGTATCCGTAGCGTATCCGCTGTCTCAGATCAGTGTGGCGTTTGGCTCTCTGATTGGCGTCGGCGCGGGTTCGGTTTTAAGCATTGCCCTGGGAGCCCGGGATAAGAAAACGCAGGAATACCTGCTAGGGAATGTAAACTGGCTGTCCATTGCCGCAACGGTTATTTACATGGTTCTGGCGCTCATCTTTTCAAATCAATTGATAGCGGTTATGGGAGGAACGGGCGAAGCGCTGGCACTTGGAGCCCGTTATTTCAGGGTCACGGTTTACGGCGCGTTCTTCTGGGTCTACGGCCTGGCGGGTAATATGATTATACGCGCTGAGGGCAAAATGAAAACCGCGGCCTGGATGATGGGAATCGGACTGGCCGTGGATGCACTTTTTAAGTATGTATTTGTCGGCGTGCTGGAAATGGGCGTGGAAGGCGCAGCCTGGGCCACGAACATCGGAATGTTGGCTTATACCCTACTGGGATGGTTCTATTTCGGAGGGGGGCATGCGACCTTCAAGTCAAAGCTTCTTTCACTGCACCGGAATAAGGAGGTCACAAGCTCCATTCTGAGGCTTGGAGCACCGTCAATGCTTATGGCCGTTATGAGCCTTGTGCAGGCCATCGTCGTGTTTAATGCATTGTCCAGATATGGAACCGTAGCGGATATAGCTTTTTACGGAGTGGTGTACAGAGTATTCCAGTTCCTGCTCACGCCAATCTTCGGTCTGATGCGCGCCCTGCAGCCGGTGCTCGGCATCAATTACGGCGCGAAGCAGTATGACCGCGTCATCCGCTCCTATAAAATTTTCGCGGTTGCCGCCCTCCTGCTAACGCTGCCCTTCTGGATTATCTCGATGGCGGTACCCGGGTCGGTATTGGGGATGATGCTGAAGGATGAGGTGTTTACAGCCACACAGTTTACCTATTTCCGTATCTATATGGCGATTCTGCCGGTACTGTCTTTCATTTTTATGGGGATGACGCTGTTCCCTTCCGTTGATAAGGGGAAGCCGGCGGCCATTATTGGTATCGCCAGGCAGTTGATCTTCTATGTTCCCGTCATGTTGCTGGTTCCCAAATGGATTGGTGTGGCGGGTGTTTACTATGGATCATTTGCAATTGACGCTATAATCGTAATTTGGACATTGTTCATGGTGAAGAAAGAATTCAGTCTGCTTAGGAAAAGGGATATGCAATCAAGCCTCAATTCTTAGCTGTTGCAAAACGTAAGGAGAGTTAGCATGACAGATCTTACTCCATCACAACAACATTATATCAAAGCGATCTACATGCTTTCTTCCAGCCGTGAGGGCACACGCATATGCGATGTAGCAGAAAGGCTTGCTGTCACTAAATCAAGCGTTTGTGTTGCTATGAAAACGCTGCAACGGATGAATTTAGTGGAAAGGGATTTCCGGCATCAAATTCTCCTTACGCCGGAAGGGAAAGAGCAGGCAGTTTTGATTGTGGACCGGCTTGCCATTATCAAGTGTTTTTTGGTTGAGGCGCTTCACATCACTGTGGATGCAGCCGAATTGGATGCTTGCGCAATGGAGCATGCGGTGAGCCGTGAAACACTCTGCGCCATGTGCAGGCATGTTAACTATACAGCGAGAAAATGCGTGTGCTCTCTTTGGACATAGTGGATTATGAGCGCTTAAAATTCTTCTTTCAGGATGGCGTTTACCCACAGATTTGTCAAATGTACGGCGCCGCGAAAACCTACAAAGGGCGGCTCATAAGGATTCAGCCGCCATTTGACATCCGGGTTGGCGATCTGAAGCTCCGTGCCGCGCCCGGCCCAATCCAAGGCCTCGCCGCTGGCCATGAGCAGCGCTTTTCCATGGCTCCCAATCGCCTGGGTCCATTGCGCTTCCGTAAAATACGGGAGTTCCTCGTCCGCCATATCGGGGCTGTCGCACCAGCAGACGCCTTTTGAAAAGGAAAGCTCCCCGCAGGCGAAGGACATGATGCCTTTGACGACGTCGGCGTGTCCGCCGGCGGATATGCGCCCGCGCTCCGGATGCTCCCGGATAATATGCCGGAACATCGGCAGGGCGGGAGAAATCAGCCTTAACGCTTCCTCCCGCTGCCCTTCGACAAAGCTGCGGTCCGGCGATATGCCCGTGATCTGCGACACCTGTTCGAGCCATTCGCAGGTTCCCTGTACGCCGTAAGGCCGCGCGAACAGATACGGCGTGCCGAACCGCTGCTGCAGCTGCGCCGCGGCCGGCAGCCCCTCCCGCCGGAATACCAGATTGATATGCGCCCCGCCAATCCGCTCTATCTGCGCCACGGACGTATCGGACGTCATGACGCACAGCGGCGTCATCGCGAAGGCCCCCTCCATGGTGCGGACGAGCTCGGCCGCGTCCGCCTGAAAGCGGAAGATGTCCGCGCAGGAGCCGATGAGATTGAAGGTGGGGCGCGCCGTTTTCTCCGCGTCGACCGGCAGTGTTTTGGCAAGAAGCAAAAGTGCTTCCCGTACGGCGCGGTATTGGCCGGCGTCAAACCCGCCGCATCCAAAGGGAATAAGGCGCATATCCGGGTGATCCGGCTGCAGCTCCCTGCAGAGCGCGGGCAGGTCCGTCCCGATGACCTCCGGCACGGCGGAGGGCAGGAGGAAAAGCACCCGCGGCCTGTCCCTTTCGGCGATATCCGCGACGGCGCGGCTCAGGCGCTCTGTGCCGCCAAGAGAAACGTCGGTCTCGTCGATATGAGTGGCGTAGAGCCTGCAGGCGTCCGAAACGCCGATCCGTTCCAGGAACACGCGGCCGTAAAGCATATGCCCCATGCAGCCGAATTCCAGCAGAGCGGCGCCGCGGATGGAGGCCAGCGTCCACAGTGTGCCCATGCGTCCGGAGGGAACCGGCCTGAATTTATAAAGTCCCATACGGCGCTCTCCTTTCTCCCGGCGCGGCAGGTCCGTCCAGGACGCGCAAAATCCTTTCCAGGAGGCTGCGCGTCCTCTCGTAACCGCACAGGCCATACAGGTCTGACAGCTGCGGCACGCTGGGAATCCGGACCCTTGCGCCGGGCAGGTCTCCCAGGCACAGCGCGGGGGAAAGGCCTTCCAGAAGAGGCGCGTCCGAATCGCTGTTGACCATATGGCAGACCGGCGGGTCATATCCTCGCGCGTTCAGGAGCTCTGTCCAGCGCTTGTCGCCCGGCCAGAATTCCTCCAGGTGCAGCAGCAGGGGCTCCATGCCCAGGGCGGCCAGATAAGCCGCCATCGGAAGCGCGCCCAGCGGGCCGGTATGTGCGCAGACATAACGAAGGCCGCCCAGCCGTTTGGCGGCCTGTTCCTGCAGGGACAGCAGCGCCGGCCGTTCATCGTCAAGCGCATTATCCCATTCAATCCCCAGCCTTTGAGCGACGGCGGCATGAAGCGCGCCGATCTCCGCCGGGTCATAGATATCATACAATCGAAAAGCAGGCGTGCCGAAGCTTTGCTCCATGTCCGCCGCCAGGGGGTCCGTAAACGGCGAAAGCACGAGACTTGCCGCCGCGTCGGGCGCCTCCAGAAAATCCTCCAGCGCGGACCCCGGCGCAAGGCAGCGCAGGGTAAAGCCCCGCTCCAGCAGCGCGCGCAGAAGAGGCGGCATGGGGATATGCGTTTCATCCGGTGAGCGCCCCATCACGTTGACGACACGCGGCCGGACTTCTCTCGGCGCCATTAGCGCGCCGATCGCTTTCAGCGTCTTCCACGAGCCGGAGGGGTAGCTGTTGCACTTGAAATGCCCCGTCATAACGGAGATCAGGCGTGCCGACAGCCTCGGCTGCATTTCGCGGACGAGCCCCTCGATGTCCTCGCCGATCAGATCAGGCACGCAGGTGCCAAGCAGCAGGACAGCCTTCGCGCCCGCCTGATCCATCTTCTGCAGCGTGTCCATAAGTCCCTTGCGGCAGCCGAACACCACCTCGTGGGCGTCCAGCACATACGTCCAGTGCAGATCACCCTGCGCTTTCGGCAGCACGACACGGCTGTAAACGGCGCATTCCGGCGTCCCGATCACCAGGGAGGATAAGCCCCGGATATTCCCCGCCAGGGCCAGCGCCGGGTGCAGGGGGCAGTGGCTGCCCGGAAAGGCGCAGGGCGTCAGGAATTTCACGCCCGCGCTGGACCGGACGGCGGACAGGCGCTTCAAATGGCCCAGGCTTGTCATGGACATCCACCTCCGGCCGTTTCCTCCGCCAAAAGCCGCGCCAGCGCACGGTAATGCGCCGCCATACCGGAATCCGGGAAAGCCTCCACCACGGTTTTGCCCTGCGCCTCGGCCTGCTGCACCAGCGGGTCGCGCGGCAGGCGGTAGAGCACCGGCGTTTCGATTTCCGCCGCCGCCCTGTCCACCAGCTCGTTTTCGCCCTCGATGTTCTTGGCGTTCAGGATCAGCCCCCGCAGCGTGGCGTAGCCGCGTTTGCCGAAGCTTCCCACCGCGCGGGCGATATTGGAGGCGGCATAAAGGGACATCATTTCGCCGGAGGTCACCACGCATACCTCGTCGGCGTAGCCGCCCCGGATGGGCATGGCAAAGCCGCCGCACACCACATCGCCCAGCACATCGTACAGCACTACGTCCGGCTTGTAGACACGATAGGCGTCCAATTCCTCCAGCTTTTCAAAAGCGGTGATAATGCCGCGCCCGGCGCAGCCCACGCCGGGAACCGGGCCGCCGGATTCCACGCAAAGCACGCCGGTGCTGCTTTTGACCACAAGGTCTGAAAGCGCCGCGTCGCCCTTTTCACGCAGGGTATCGAGCACCGTGAGGATGTTTTTCCCGCCGGTCAGATTGCGGGTGGAATCGGCCTTGGGATCGCAGCCGATCTGCAGCACGGTCAGGCCCAGGCCGGCCAGCGCCGCCGATACGTTGGAAACAGTGGTGGACTTGCCGATGCCGCCCTTGCCATAAACGGCGATTTTTTTCATCGGCATATCCTCCCGTCTTGATCCCTTGTGAGGTCGTAGGAGATGCAGGCCGGCCTTCTCGTGCGGGGCTCGGTGACGATCACCGCGTCGATATGGAAGGTCTCCCGCAGCACCCCGGCGGTCATGACCTCCTCCGGCCTGCCGTGGCAAATGATGTCTCCGCCCCGGATGGCGATCATGCAGTCGGCGAAGCGGGCGGCAAGGTTCAGGTCGTGCAGCACCATCACGATGGTGCAGCCCTGCTCCCGGTTCAGGCGGTATAACAATTCCAGCACCTCAAGCTGATAGGACAGATCGAGATACGTCGTCGGCTCATCCAAAAGGATGAGATCGGTCTGCTGTGCCAGCGCCATGGCGATCCATACCCGCTGCTTTTGCCCGCCGGAAAGATTGTCCACGGCCGTGGTTTCAAGCTCCGTGAGCTTTGTCACCTCCAGCGCCCAGGCGACGACCTTCTTGTCCTCGGGCCCCAGCTTGCCAAAGCCCCGCTGATGCGGAAAACGGCCATAGGCCACCAGCTCGCCGACCGTCAGCCCCGCCGGGGCCTGGGGAGACTGGGGCAGGATCGCCATCTTTTGCGCGACCTCCCTGGTGGAGAGCTGCCGGATATCGTCCCCGTTCAGGTACACCATACCGCCCTTTGGCTTCAGGATGCGCCCTACGGCCTTGAGCACCGTGGATTTTCCGCAGCCGTTTGGCCCGATGATGGCCGTGATTTTACCCTGCGGGATCTGCATATCCAGATCGTCCACGACGAGATTGTCTTCGTAGGCGACGGCCAGATTCTGTGTTGCAATGCTATCCATATTTCCTCCTGTTTCTTCATTGCCTGCTCTTTATGAGCAGGTATAAAAAGTACGGCGCGCCTATAATGGCGACCATAATGCCGGTGGGGAGCTCCGAGGGCTGGATGATCACCCGCGCGACCGTGTCCGAAACAGACACCAGCACCGCGCCGGCCAGAGCGCAGGCGGGCAGCAGCACCCGATGGCGCGGCCCCACCAGCCGGCGGGCCAGATGGGGCGCGATCAGCCCCACAAAGCTGATGCTCCCGCTGACCGCCACGCAGGAGGCCGCCAGCGCCACGGCGGCAATCAGCAGCCGGCGGCGCTCCCTTTCCACCGAGGCTCCCAAGCCGCAGGCAATGTCGTCGCCCAGACTCAGTACATCCAGCGCGCGGGCCTTTGTCAGCACATAGGGGACGAGAACCAGCAGCCACGGCAGAAGCGCCAGCACGAACCTCCAGTTAGAGCCCCAGATGCTGCCCGCCTGCCAGGAGGCCACAAAATCAAACTGCATCTCGTCCAGCTTGACGACCAGCACCGTGGTCAGGGCGGAAACGCCCGCCTGCACCGCCACGCCGGTCAAAATGAGCCGCAGCGGCGCAATGCCGGACTGCCGCTTGTAAGCGAGCGCATAAATCGCCAGCGCGGCAGCGCCGGCGCCAAGGAGCGCCAGAAACGGCAGGGTAAAAACCGACAAAAAGGACTGCGCGCCGAAAAACAGCACGAACAAAATGACAATCAATCCCGCGCCCGCGTTGATGCCGAGTAAGCCGGGGTCTGCCAGAGGATTGCGGGTCACGCCCTGGATGATGCAGCCGGACAGCGCAAGCCCCGCGCCTATCAGCATGGAAATCACGATGCGGGGCAGCCGGAAGCCGAACAGGATCAGCTCTTCCTTGACCGTGCCGCCGCCGAACAGCGTGCGCAGCGTATCCATGGGCGAGAGCTTCGAGTAGCCGGTGTTCATGCTGACGACGAACGACAGGATCAGCAGTACCGAAAAAGCGAGTAGGACGCCGGTGTTCCTGACCACCGTTTTCCGTTTATATTCTTCGTTCTTTATCCGAGGTACGTTCATTAGAGCACCCGCCTTTCCCTGCGTGCCAGGTACAGGAAGAAGGGTACGCCGACAAGCGCGATGACCGCCCCGAGCGGGGTTTCAAAGGGTGGATTCAGCGTTCGGGCGCCCAAATCCGCCAGTACCACCAAAAGGCTGCCCAGCACAGCGGAAGAAGGGATGATCCAGCGGTAATCCACGCCCACCAGGAAGCGTGCCAGATGCGGCACGATCAGCCCCACAAAGCCCACCGCGCCGACCACGGCGACCGAGGCGCCGGCCAGCATCAGCACAACGGCGGCGCAAAGCGCCTTGACGAGCATGGTGTTCAGCCCCAGTCCCTTTGCTACATCATCCCCCAGGCTCATGACGGAAACCGAACGGGAGAGGACGACGGCGCCCAGAAGTGCGGCCGCGATCCATGGGGCCATGATTCGGAGCTGCGCCCAGCTGGAAGCGGCCACGCCGCCCGCTGTCCAGAACATGATGCTCTGCGCCACGTCAAAATACAGGGCGATGCCCTGACTTAGGGCGGCCAGCAGCGCCCCGACCGCGGCCCCGGCCAGCACCAGGCGCATGGGCGTCGCCCCGCCGCGCCGCAGGGAAGCGATGCCGTAAGTGAGCCCCGCGCCCATGGCCGAGCCTAAAAAGGAGAACAGGATGAGCTGTATGTAGGAAAGCCCCGGAAAGAACGCGAAACAGATGGAGAGCACAAAGCCCGCCCCCGCGTTTAAGCCCATCAGTCCGGAATCCGCCATGGGATTGCGGGTCACACCCTGCATGACGGCTCCCGCCACGGCAAAGGCCGCGCCCACCAGCGCGCTGGCGACGACGCGGGGCAGGCGGAGATCCATGATGATCAGGTGATGCGTGTCCTCCGGGTTGAAATGAAAAAGAGCGTCCCAAACTGTTTTCAGCGGGATTTCCGCCGCGCCTTTCGTAATGGAAAACGCCATGGCCAGGACCAGAAGCCCGAGGCCCAATACGATAATCAGCCAGGCTGCCCAGGCGCGGCTTTCCCTTTCGCCGGTTTGTATCTCCTGAACCGGCCGCGCCGGTTCATTTATATGTTTTGTCAAATGGCCGCCTCCCGCCGCCCTGATCCGTAGGGGCGTTTTTCATATAAAAGCCGGGCGCAGGCCATCACAGCAGCTGCGCCCGGCTTCCATGCGTAACTCTCCGACTTACTCGGAATAGATCTGTACCAGTTTTTCGGCCGTAAGGCGCAGGGCCAGCGGGCCGAAGGTATTCATGTTCTCATCGAAATAGTAGATTCGCCCATTTTTTACCGCATCAATGGACTGCCATACAGAGGATGACGCCAAGCTCTCCACAAAGGCCGCGGCGGCCTCGCGGTTATGCTGGAATACGATATAATATGGATTCATCTCGGCCACGGCTTCCAGCGATACGGTTTCATAAGTATCCGGGTATCCTTGCGGCTTCATGATGCCAAAGGTCTCGTAATACTTTGCGTCGCCCCGGGTGATAAAGGCCTTTCCATCCGTGCGGAAAAGCGCGAATGTCCTGTCGGTGTACCGGCCAAGCGCTTCCTTCGTATCGGAGATCGTTTTCTCGATTTCCGCGACGAGGTCCCGCGCCTCGGTCTCTTTACCCACGATCTCCGCACAGTCCAAAAGCTGCTCCTGCCACGAGGCGGTATAATCCAGCAGCACCACCGGCGCGATCTGTACAAGCTGGTCGTATGTCTTATCGAGCCCGCCCTGGGCGGAGAAGGTCACAATGACATCGGGCTCGGATTCCAGAACCGCCTCAGGATTGATTTCCCGCGCGCTGCCCAGGTCTGTGATGCTCGTACCTTCAAGATAAGGCGCGAACATTTCGGATTTTTCGAGCGCTTCCGTCTGCCCCAGCGCGTTCCCTATGGCAGACGCCGTGGGCGGCGTGCCAAGCAGAAGGAAGTGCTCCATGTAGTATGTATGCAGAAGCGTGATCCGTTCCGGCTTCTTTTCCAAAACGACTTCATGTCCGGCGGCGTCCGTTATCGTCCTTGGCCATACCGCTGCCTCGGGCGCCGCCGTTTCAGGCGCGCCATTTGTTGTATCCGCCGCGGACGGTGTGCTTCCCGAGGCCCCGCCGGTTCCCGCGGGCGTTCCGGCGCAGCCTGTTATGATGCCTGTCAAAAGCGCGAGTGAGACGACCAGTCCTATCAGTCTTTTCATTTTCCGTTCCTCCAATAAGATCGTAGTGTTTGACTATTCTAACTTGCTGAAGCCAGTATAGCAAAACGCGTTCCATATTGGAATGGAGGCATCCTGAAAGACTTATGGATTATTCCTGAATTTCTCCCGCAGCGTGCTTGGCGGGGCGCCGAACCGCTTTTTAAATATTCTGCTGAAATACAGGGCGTCGGGATAGCCTGTGCTTTTTGCCACCGCGCCTATAGGCGCGTCGCCTGTGATCAGCAGCTCCTTGGCGCGGTTAAGCCGATAGGCCGTCAGGTACTCGCCGGGGCCCATTCCCGCGAACCTGCTGAATACATAGAACAGACGGTTTTCGTTGACCCCGCTTTGCGCCGCCAGTCCGCGCACCGTCAGCGCATCTGTATAGTGCTCGTGAATGTAGGACGATACCTGCTCGAACAGTGCCCGTGCGCCGCCGTTCGTTTGGCCGCGCGCGCGGACAAAGATTTCCTCCAGGGTGCGGCGAAACAATGTCTCCGTCTGGAACGCGGGGAGTGCGCCGGGCTGATTGAACGTTTTCCATAAACGCCACAGCAGTTCCGTCAGGTGTGGACTTTGGCCGACTGTCAGCTCAAAATGCACATCCGTCAGGCGGATATCCTCCGGTTCGGGGCCGGGCACGTCATACAGCACGGAGATGTACTCCCATTTCGTACTGCCCACCACACGCTTATCCAGGTCCATATCCGCGCCGCCGTGGATCACGCTCCCGACGCCTGCCAGATACGGCGTGCCGTCAAAACGGAACTCCGCCTGCCCGCCCAATGGGAAGATAAAGCCGGGAAACGGCGCCGATTTCTGCCAGCCGGCCGTGCCCGGGTCGATCGCGTAGTGGTAAACGCCGCGCACCCGGAAGGAGGTATGTGCAAAATGCCCGATCAGTCTGTTGAGTTCTAGGTCCATTCTGCACACCCTCCTTGCTATTTGCTCTACGGATCTTTATTTTGTCATGCTCTCCACGATGGTTTCGATGCCAAGCTGGATGCTTAAGGGACCGGCCGCCCGCACTGCCGCGTCAAGGTAATAGACGTGCCCGTTTTTTACCGCGTTCAGCGACTGCCATACGGAGGAGGCCTTTGTTTCCTCGGTCAGATAGAGCTGCTTATACCCATCTCCGTCCGGCGTCACCGTCCCGAACAAAAAGAGATAATCCGGGTTCATTTCCGCCAGGCCCTCCAGAGATATAAATTCCCTTGCCTTGGGATAACCGTCCGGCGGCGTCAGCCCAAGGCCGTCCTCGGCGTTGAACCACACGGGATTTTCCGTGGAGCCGGTAATGACGAATTCACCCGGCTTGCCCAAGCGCTCAAACATGAGCGCCACTGTTTTATCGCTGTATCCGGCCAGCTTCCCCCTGGACGCCGCAATCAGCGCTTCGGTATCCGAAATAAACGCCGCCGCTTTTTCCTCCGCGCCGAGGCACTCGGCAAAAGCGCGCAGCTGCGCCTTCCAATCGGGGATGTTGAACGCCACCACGGGAGCGATTTTGGAAACGGCCTCGTATACCGTCATATCCAGATGCTCCTTTTCGGCGGTCAGCAAAATGAAGTCGGGCTGCAGCTCCGCAAGCTTTTCCAGATTCGGCGCCGCGCCTGTCCCCAGCTCCTGGACCTGCACGTCTGCGGCATAAGGCTGCAGGGTTCCAAAGCCTTTTATCGTTTGCACGGCTAAAATAGACGCGATGGGCGGTATCTCCAACGCATACATCGTTTCAATATAGCCGAAGTCCAGAAGCGCGACCCGTTCGGGTTTCTTTTCCAGGGTGATCTGTTTGCCCAAGCTGTCTTCAACCGTTCTCGGCCAGGCCGCCGCCGAAGCGTCGGGACTGCCGGCCTCCGGGGTCTCCGTTTGCGCCGCCGGTGGTGAGCTCTCCGGCGGCGGCGTTTGGCTGCCGGCGGACGTCCCGGCGCATCCGGCCAATATGCCCGCCAGCAGGGTGAGAGAAACAATCAGCCCTACAATCTTTTTCATAGTCCCTTCCTCCATTTTTGTTTGATGATTCTAACTCCATGCTGAAATCCGGTTTCAACATCAGGCGACAGTATACCAGAGCATGCCGCATATTGGAATGGACATAGTTACAATCCGCATGGACTTTTGCCGGAACGCTTCCTGCCTGGCCTGCCTTTTTGTCAAAACAATTTATGAAGTAAAGGGCCGGAGCTTACATACCCCATGGATTTTCGCGGACTCTTGTGCGGAATTCCGTGGGAGATACGCCGGTTTGCTTCTTGAACAGTCTGCTGAAATAAAAGCTGTCCGTGTATCCCACGCATTCAGCCACCTGCACGATAGGACAGGCGCAGGTCCTGAGCAGCTCTTTTGACCGTCGTATGCGGCACGCCGTCAGATAAACGATGGGGCTCATACCTGTGTGCCGTTCAAACAAGTAGGCAAACCGGCGCCTGTTCACTCCGAAATGCGCCGCTATTTTTTCTACGGAAATCGGATCGGCATAATTTTGGCGTATGTATTCCACCGCCTGCACCATCAGTTCGGCATTCTCGTCATGCAGCTGCCTTTTTGCTGAAATAAGCATTTCTTCTATCAAGCTCATGAACAGGACCTTCGACTTCAATGCCGCCATGCCATCCGGCGCGGCACAGCTTTGGCGGAGCTGCCCGATCAGGTCGACAAGCTTGGTATCTATCCCTGTGTTAATGAGAAAATGCTCATGATAAAGAGGGAAGCCGGCCGCGTCTTCTTTTGGTATCTGGTAGTGGATCAAGGCATACTGCCAGTAGACATCGCCGAGCACCTCCTTGGATACCGGTGTATCCGGTCCTGCGTGAAGGACCACGCCGGGCTCCAGGAGATAGGGCGTGCCGTTCAGGGTATATCGGGAGCTGCCGGACAGAGGAAAAACGAGGCCCGCGCCATTCTTGCTGGTCTGCCAGTCGAGCTGTCGGCCTCCCGGCGGGATGGAGGGCGCGAAAATATTAAAAAACGATACGGGCGCCCGCCCGTAATAATCCACGAGCTGATTTATGCCGATTCCCACTGCGTACACCTTCCCGGACTTGAGTCGTTTTTATTTCTTTTAGCCCTGCAGTTTTCGCATCGGCCAAAAAATTGCACCTTGTGGTCTTCCACCGCAAAGCCATACTTTTCGTCCACCTGCCGCTCCATTTCCTCCAGCATATCCTCCCGCACGTCCTGCACCGAACCGCATTCGGAGCAAATCAAATGATGATGCGTATGGGCCCCGCTGTTCTGGCTGCAGATTTCGTACCGGAACAGCCCGTCGCCCACGTCCAACCGGCGGACAAAGCCCAATTCCATCAGCACATGATACATGCGGTGTACTGTCGCTTTGCCGATATCCGGTTCGGATTCTTTCAAAAGCGCATAGGCTTCGTTGGTCGTGATGTGCTTATCCCTGTGCTGCCAAAGAAAGTCCGCCATCTTCTGGCGCTGCTGCGTATACCGATATCCATGCTCGTGGAATATCTGTTTCAAATCCGCCGCTGCCAACGTTACTTCCATCCCGATTCCTCCATTTAGGCAATCCGGCTCTCATAAGGTGCTTGTTGAAACGCAATTTCAGTATAATGGTATTTTGCATATTTTTCAATAGACAGCCTGAACCGTTTGGGGCAAAAGTCCATGTAAATTGTAATTATATTCATTCCTTATGGCGGTGTGGTTTGCTAAAATAGCAAGCGTATGCTGCGTTTTGAAGAGGACATTTATCGGACGAAAGGAGGGGGATGCTTGGATATGACAGTTCATAGGAGCATCTATGAAAACAGGGAATATTATGTATGTCTCCCCGCATCATACATGTACGGAGACAAGCATTATCCCGTCGTATATGTGCAGGACGGAGACCGGCTTTTCCCCATCCTGGAGGAACTGCTTAACACAGATGCAGCAGGTCTTCCTGAGCATATCATTGTGGGCGTGGTCCCGCAAAATCGCGGCGATGACTATACGCCGTGGCCCGCGCCGGCGGTTATGGACGGCGCGCCGGCCTTTGGCGGGCTGGGGGACCAATATCTTCAGTTTCTGGCGAACGGCCTTAAACCCCATATCGACGCCGGCTACCGAACGTTGCCCGGACCTCTGGACACCGCGCTGATCGGCGTGTCGCTGGGCGGACTGATCTCACTATATGCGATATACAGGCAGGACTGCTTCGGCTGTGCAGTCAGCATATCCGGCTCCCTGTGGTATCCGGGTTTTGTTTCTTTCATGCAGAGCAGTATTCCGCGTAATGCCGATACCCGCGTGCTGTTCCTTTCGGGGCGCGGGGAAGGCGCCGGTGACCCGCCGCCTTTACGCCATTCATTGAAGTGCCTGCGGCGGGCGCACCTCATATTGGAAAAACAAATCCCCCATAATGTGCCCATAATCTGGGACGACGGCGGCCATATGGACAATCTCAGGCTGCGGTTTGAAAAGGGGCTCCAATGGACCTTGCTGCGGAGTCGCACAGCCTTTCAACAGACCTTTTAATCAGGGCGCCCAAAGTTCGAATCTCCGGCGGGTCACTAGAAAAGACCTCTCAGCCGCAACAGCTGTGAGGTTTTCTGCTTTCGATTTCTGCTAAAATGTAGTATTTGTGAGTAACCGCTGATTTTTTCGCTTTTTTGTATCGGCGTTTACTCGGCCATGGGTTCGCCAATCCCCTCATGCCAGTCCAAATCATCATATCAACAAGCCAATTATTCTACGCGGTCATGATCTACATAATTAAACCATAACTGTTTGCGATGTCGGGAGAAATCGGGGCTCTCATAGGGTTTTGATCGACAAAAATGATAAGGCTTAATACCAGCAATTCTTTGTTGAGCCTAATATAAAAAGTCCACACTACCATAGCTGGTTGTGTGGACTCTTCGATTTTGGTTTAGGTCTGGAAAAGTATTCAAGGGCGGCTGTTATTTGGCATCATTGTAGCTCATTTTAAGCTGTGTCTTGTAAGTCGGCGCCGGCTGAGAAGAAAAGGCCTGCAGATTATAAAAATAATCCAAAGCCGCTCTTTTGCAGTTTTCAACGTGTGCGTACATCGCCGTCTGCGCCTTCTCAACGCTGTTGTCCATCAATAAGTTGATTATTTCCAGATGCTCCTTTCTGGCGTCATGGATCTTTGTTTTGTTCTGCTTGCTTGAAATGATGACCCTGGTGTTTTGATCAAAGACCTGATGCATCATGTCGATGATGAACCTGTTGCCGCAATGCTCAATGATGAAAAGGTGCATGGCGGTATCCAGTCGGAACCCGCAGTGAAAATCCGCTTCGTCACGGTTAAAGCTCTCTTTGAAGTATAGAAGCTCTTTCTCGGGAAGATACGGCGCGGCCAGTCTCAGCGCAACCGGTTCGATTTCCAGACGCGTTTGAAAGATCTGAACAACGTCGTTGAGGGATACGTCAGTTACGTAAATACCTTTTTTCGGCAATATACGGATGAAGCCTTCGTTCTCAATCCTGTTGAGAGCCTCTCTGACCGGGGTCCGGCTGTATCCAAGATCAGCGGCCAGCTGGGCCTCGTTGAGCAGGGAGCCGGGTTCATATTCGCAGTTGACCAGCTTTTCCTTGAGAATATTGTATGCCCGATTTTTCAGGTCCTGGTTTTTCGAGCTAATGCCGCATCTCTCCCCTCGATTTCATGAACCGGCCTCCGTAAAAGGCATAATATCACACAATATAGGATGTAGTATACAACAATTATTTTAGATATGCAATAAAAAAATCAAATAAGCATTCTATACAATAATGTTTTAAATGTTTATTTAAAGTATGAATTGAAAAACTGAAATGCATATTGTATACTTCATGCATGGAAGACGGATTTGCCTCTTAGTACCCTCAAATAGTACGATCAGACAAACGGCAGCCGCTAATCCAAAAAAGAAAGAGCCAGTTAACGGGGAGGCTGTTGAATGAAAAGAATCGTCTCATTTTTCGGGGATATGTCAGACGTTTTTGTTGAACTGAATGAAAGGGCCAACAGATACGCTGAAGGGCTCGGCTATGAATATAAGTGGGCCCCGCAGATGCCGTACGACCGGAAGAAAGTCGCTGACTGTCTGAACGAGGCCGACGCGGGAATCATCGATGTGGAGCCGTATGACGACGATGTATTTTCGCAGCTCAATGGCCGGACTGGCCTGCTTGTCCGCTTCGGCGTCGGGTATGACAAGGTGGATCTCCCGGCGGCGTCGCGCCGCGGCATCGCCGTGGCCCGGACGACCGGGGCCAACACACTTGGCGTGGCTGAGATGGCGGTCACGCTGATGCTGGCAGCGCGCCGGAAGCTGAAAATCAATCAAAAATGCGTCGACGCCGGCGTTTGGGAGAAAAACGTCGCCCACGAAACGATCGGCAGCACCGTTGGTATTGTCGGTTTCGGCGCCATTGGCCAGAAGGTCGCCGAGCTGCTGGAAGGATTCGGCTGCAGAATCGTCAGCTACGACCCGTTCGCGAAAGAGGAGCTGATGCGCCGGAAGGAAATCGAGCTGGTGAGTCTGGAGGAGCTTTTCAAAATATCGGATGTGATTACGCTGCATGTCCCGTACTCTCGGGAGACGCATCATCTTGCCGATTATAAACTGCTGTCGCGGATGAAGGAGACGTCCGTAATCATCAACACGTCCAGAGGCAACATCATAGACGAGCAGGCGCTGTACGACGTGTTGGCGGCCGGCAGGATCGGCGGCGCCGCACTGGATGTCTATGCGTCCGAACCACTGCCGCTGGATTCGCCGCTGCTCGGGCTCGACAACATAATTCTGACGCCCCATGTCTCCAGCCAGACGGTGGAGTCCCTCTGGAGCATATACAAAATGGCGATAGATATTGCCGCCGATTTCTTTGCCGGCAAGGATTCGCCGCATATACTCAATCCAGATTACAAAACAGCGAGAGGTTGACCATTTATGGATAATTATCGAAACATGTTTACACTGGAGGGGAAAAAAGCCGTGATCGCCGGTGGCGCCGGCGGACTGGGCCTTCAGATATCCGCGGCGCTGATGCAGAACGGCGCCGACATCGCCGTCGCCGACATGGAGCCCGCAAAGGTCGCCGAGCTTGAGAAGGAGACGCGGGACGCCGGACGGCAGTTCTTGGGCGTCAGGACGGACATTTTGGATACGGCGAGCATTGACGAGATGGTCGACACCGTTATCGCCAGGTTCGGGAGGATGGACATCCTCATCAATGCCGCCGGCATGAACATTCTGAAAAAGGCCGAGGAGTATGACGAGGCGTCCTGGGACAAGGTCATGGACCTGAACGTCAAGGGGACGCATCTCGTTACGAAAGCCGTCGGAAAACATATGATCGCGCAGCGCTACGGCCGGATTATCAGTATTTCCTCCGTACGCAGCATTCTGGGGATGCCGCAGGACTATATCGCTTACTGCGCCAGCAAGGGCGCCGTCAACATGTACACAAAACAGCTCGCGTGCGAGTGGGCAAAATACGGCATTACCTGCAACGCCATCGCGCCGACCTTTACCCGCACGCCGATCAACGCGTTCCAGCTCGATGATCCCGAGTTTTATAACAAGCTGATCAACAGGATCCCGCTTGGCCGCATCTGCACACCCAGGGATATTTGCGCCGCCATGGTCTACCTCGCCGGCGACGCGGCCGCCTTCGTGACGGGACAGATTCTCGGCGTTGACGGCGGAATCACGATAATCCAATAGTCGGAAAGGTGGCCCAGATGAAATTCGGCTGCTGTACAACAATAGAAAACTATGACCTGCTTGTAAAAAGAGGATATGACAGGATCATCCTGCCTGCCGCCGGCATTATGGAGATGAATGCGCAGGCGTTTGACCGGCTGCGGGAAACGCTGGATACCGGTCCGGTCAAATGCCGGGCGCTGAACAGCTTTTGCCAGCCCCGGCTGGTACTCTGCGGACCGTTGTATAACGCACAGGCTGTCGCGGCATACAGCAGGGCGCTTGCCGGCCGGGCCGGATCGATCGGCGTGCGGTATATCGGCGTCGGCGCGCCGGAATCCCGCAGCATCCCGCCGGATTATCCGTACGATACGGCAATGCTCCAATTCGGGCAAAGCCTCGCGGTTTTATGCCGGGCATGCGCCCCGTATGGCATCACGGTTCTTCTTGAGGCCGTGTGCGAGCTGGAGTGCAATTTCATCACAACGACCGATGAAGCTGTGAACGTCGTCGAAGGCCTGCATCTTGAGAATCTGCAGCTTGTCTTCGACACCTACCATGCCCAAATGATGGCGGAGGACGGCGCGCCGCTGCGCCGTGCCGTGAAATACGTCAGGCTCGTTCACGTCGCGCAGGATTCCAGCGGTAGCCGGCGCTATCTCAGACGTGATAAAATGGACGAGTATCGGGTGTATTTCAATGTGCTCCACGAAAATGGCTACGACGGCGAGGTGAGCATTGAAGCGCTTAACGACGATATCGAAACGCAGCTGTTAGAAACACTTGAAATTATGAAGGATCTTTGTTTACCCACAAAGAAATAAGCGGAGGGTTCGTATTGAAAGCGGTTTGTATGTATGCGCCCGGAGAAATCGGGCTGACGGAAATCGATATGCCGGTCAGGAAACCGGAAGAGGCGCTGATTCGCGTCAGGGCTGCTGGTATCTGCGGCTCGGATATCGGAGCTTTTCGGGGGACAAACAATCTGGTAACGTACCCAAGGATTATCGGACATGAGATCGCCGGAGAAATCGTTGAGGTCGGGGATAACAGCCGCGGCCTTAAGCCCGGCAGCCGGGTCATCCTGGACCCCTATCTCTATTGCGGACACTGTTATCCGTGCTCTCTCGGGCGTACAAACTGCTGCGAGGACCTGAAGGTGCTCGGTGTCCATGTGGACGGCGGTATGGCGGAGTACATAACACATCCGTCGAATATGCTTGTGCCCGTCCCGGACGGCCTGAGGTGGGAGCATATACCGCTGGCGGAGCCCATGACGATCGCGCTCCATGCCATTCACAGAACAAAGCTCAAAGCCGGCGAGCATATTGCAATCAACGGGGCCGGAGCGATCGGTATTCTGATCGCCATGTGCGCTCTGGCGTATGGCGCGATGCCGATCCTTATCGATATCGTTCAGGAGCGGCTCGATTTCGCCCGCCGCCTGGGAATCGATTATACGATTGATTCATCGCGCCAGGACTTGCTGAAAACAATCTCCGATATCACGAGCGGACGTATGGCCGAGGTGGTCGCCGAGGCTTCCGGTGCAAATCAGGCCATCAGAAGCACGCTGTATATGGTCTCCTACGCAGGCAGAATCGCGTTAACGGGCTGGCCGAAAAACGAGACGCCGCTGCCCACGGATATGATCACAAAAAAAGAACTGGACATCGTGGGCTCAAGAACGAGCGCGGGGGAATTCGCGGAAGCCGTCGCACTGATGACGACGGGAAGAGTCAACGCCCAGGCTGTACTGAGCAAGGTCGTCGCCTTCGGAGAGATACCCGGTATGGTGCGCGAGCTCTCGGAATACCCCGACAGGTATTTGAAGGTCAACGCCGTGATATAGGCGAAAGGTATAAAGATGTTAAAATTGCCTTTTGAAGTGGATTTGCGTGGAAAGGTTGCTGTCGTCACTGGCGGCGGAGGCGTTCTTTGCAGCATGTTTGCAGAAGCCTTGGCGCAGTCGGGCGCGAAGGTTGCCGTGCTGAATCGTACATATGAAAAAGCGAGGGTCGTGGCCGAGCAGATCGCCGCCCAAGGCGGCGCTGCGAAGGCATATAAGGTCGACGTAACCGATAAGGCGGCAATTCTCGGCGTCCATGATACGGTTCTTTCTGAGCTTGGCAAATGCGATATACTGATCAACGGCGCCGGCGGGAACGATCCCAGGGCGACGACGGCCAAAGAATATTATGCGCCTGGTGATCTCAATGCGGACATCGTCTCATTTTTTGATCTTGATACGGAAAGCGTCAGGGCGGTATTTGACCTCAATTTCATCGGCACGCTGATTCCGACCCAGGTGTTCGCAGCGGACATGCTGGGGAGGGGCGGCTGTACCATTATCAATATCTCGTCTATGAACGCCTTTACGCCGCTGACGAAGATCCCGGCTTATTCCGCGGCCAAGGCTGGAATCAGTAATTTTACGCAATGGCTCGCCGTCCATTTCAGCAGGGTGGGCATCAGGGTCAACGCCATCGCGCCGGGTTTTTTTTCAACTGCTCAAAACGCATCGCTCCTTTTTAACCAGGACGGGACGCCGACGGCGCGTACGCATAAGATTCTCTCCGCGACGCCCCTGGGCCGGTTCGGAGAGAGGGATGAGCTGATCGGGACGCTGCTGTATTTGGCGAGCCCGGAAGCCTCCGGTTTTGTCACAGGCGTGGTCATACCCGTTGACGGCGGCTTTTCAGCCTACGGCGGGGTGTAATTCGAGGAGGAATCGCTATGGAACTGAGAAAAGACTGCAGGTATGCGCTGGTGATCCCGACAAGCATGGGAATCCGCATCACACCGGCGGAAAGACAGCCCGTCCATACGAGCGCACTTTATACGATGCAGGCGACCAGCGCGGAATCGAATGTCGGGAATATTGCCGCTGCGCTCGGGGAGCGCGTCAAGCTCCTGACGACCTTTGTGAAGGAAAGCGAGATCGCGCTTTTCATCAAAGGCGAACTGCGCAGAAGGAATCTGGAATTCGAAGGGCCCGAGGTGCCGCAGGGCGGCCCGTGGGGATACCGCCACCAGTTCAATATCGCCGACAGCGGTTTCGGTATGCGCGGCCCGCGGGTGCTCAACGACCGGGCCGGCGAGGTCGGCCGGACGCTGAACGTCGAGGATTTCGACCTGGACCTCATTTTTAACCGGGACGGCGCCGCGATTGTACATATGTCCGGCCTGATCGCCGCGATTTCACCCGAAACAAGCCGATTTTGCCTGGAGATCGCCAAAGCTGCCAAGAAAGCGGGCACGCTCGTCAGCTTCGACTTGAATTACAGGGCGTCCTTCTGGGTCGACAGGGAGTCCGAGTTGCGGGAAATATTTTCTCAAATCGCCAGCCTGTCCGATATACTTGTGGGCAATGAGGAGGATTTCCAGCTCGCGCTCGGCATCGAAGGTCCGAACGCGGGCGGCGACGGCCTCGGTGGTATGATCGACGGCTTCAAGGAGATGATCCATCGGGTGAAATCCGTTTACCCGAACGTATCCGTCTTCGCTACGACGCTCCGCCAGGTGCTGAGCGCCGGCACACACCTCTGGGGTTCCGTCATGCTCAGCGGTGGGGACTGGTATGTCATTGAGCCGCGTGAGATCGAGGTCTTTGACCGTATCGGCGGCGGCGACGGCTTCGTCGGAGGTCTTCTTTACGCCGTCCTCAAGGGCTGGGAGCCTGAAAAATGGTCGCAATTCGGCTGGGCGGCAGGCGCGCTGGCAGCCACGCTAGGGACGGATTATGCCCAGCCTGCCAGCGAAGAACAGGTTTGGAGCATCTATCAGGGCAATGCCCGAGTGAAGCGGTAGGCTGGGAGGATAGACATGAAGCAGAGCGATATCGGCATCATCGGACTGGCCGTCATGGGCGAGAATCTTGTCCTGAACATGGCGGGCAGAGGCTTTACAGTCAGCGTTTATAACAGGACGACCGAGAAGGTGACACGGTTCCTCGAAGGACGCGCTGAAGGAAAAACCATTACCGGCGCTTATTCTCTTGAAGAGCTTGTCGGCCAGCTCAAAAGACCGCGTATGGTCATGATGATGGTCAAGGCCGGTGCCGCCGTCGATCAGCTTATCGAAGTGCTGATCCCGCTTCTTGACAAGGGCGACATACTGATCGACGGCGGCAATTCCCATTATCCAGATACCATGCTTCGGACCGCCTATGTGGAGAGCCAGGGACTTTTGTACGTCGGTACGGGCGTTAGCGGCGGCGAGGAAGGCGCCCTGAAAGGCCCGTCCATGATGCCCGGCGGTTCTCCGGCCGCCTGGCCGCATATCAGGCCGATCTTCCAGGCGATATGCGCCAAGGTGGAGGACGGCTCGCCCTGCTGCGACTGGATGGGCAAGAACGGTACCGGTCATTTTGTGAAAATGATTCATAACGGCATCGAATACGGCGATATGCAGATCATTTGCGAATCATATCAGCTGATGCGCGATCTGCTCCGTATGACTGCCGATGAAATGCATGACAAATTCAGAGAATGGAACGATTCCGAGCTGAATAGCTATCTGATCGAAATCACCCGGGACATTTTGGCCTTCAAAGACGGAGACGGGGCACCCCTGTTGGACAAAATCCTCGATACGGCGGGGCAGAAGGGGACCGGGAAATGGACTGTGATATCGGCGCTGGACGAGGGCGCTCCGCTCACGCTCATCGGCGAGGCCGTCTTTTCGCGGAGCCTGTCGGCGATGAAAGACGAGCGCGTTGCGGCGTCTAAAGCGTACATCAGTAGCAGACCGCATTTTTCCGGAAATAAGGCGACGTTTGCCGATGATATCCGAAAGGCGCTATACGCCGCCAAGCTCATTTCCTATGCGCAGGGGTTTGAGCTCATGCGCAGGGCAGCCAAATCAAACGGCTGGAGTCTCAATTACGGCCGCATCGCGCTGATATGGCGCGGCGGCTGCATCATCCGAAGCGTCTTCCTCGGCAAGATCAAAGAGGCGTTTGACAGAAATCCGGCACTCAGCAATCTGCTGCTGGACCCCTATTTCAAGCGGACGCTTGAGGAGCTCGTCCCTGCGTGGCGGCGGGTTGTCTCGGCTGCGGTGACACACGGAATCCCCGTGCCGGCGCTGAGCTCGGCGCTCAGCTACTTTGACGGGTATACCAGCGAATTTTTGCCAGCAAATCTGCTGCAGGCACAGCGCGACTATTTCGGCGCCCACACGTTTGAACGCACCGACGCCCCACGCGGTCAATTCTTTCACGTCAATTGGACGGGAGAGGGCGGGATGACGGCGTCTACGGTTTACAACGCATGAGAGATATGAACAGCACGCTCCGGATCGGGAAAAACGAGGACGGTCTTTCCGACTGCGAAATAGCCGACGCACTCTGTAGCTCCCTACCCGATAATTTCACAAAAATGAAAAAGGTACTGCTGATTCCGCCGGACGCAACACGCGCGCATTCCGGCGCTGGGAAACTGACCAATATGCTTTTTCACCTGCTTAAAGACGCTTGCGCGGTGGACGTCCTGCCTGCGCTGGGCACGCATATGCCGATGACGGCGGGCGAGTGCGCCGAGATGTTCGGCGATATCCCTTATTCGCACTTCATGACGCATAACTGGCGGACGGACGTCGTCAAAATCGGGCAGGCACCGAAGGAATTTGTCAGGGATATTTCGGATGGCCTCGTAAACGAGCCGATCGATTTTGAAGTCAACAGCCGCCTGCTGGACCCGTCGTATGACCTGATCCTGTCCATCGGACAGGTCGTCCCGCACGAAGTCGTCGGCATGGCCAACTATACGAAGAACATTCTGGTCGGCTGCGGCGGCAGCAACATTATCAACATGTCGCATATGCTCGGCGCTTTTTACGGACTGGAGCGGCTGATGGGCAGAGACCACAGTCCCGTTCGCCGCCTGTTTGACTATGCTGAGGAAAGATTTCTGAAAAAGCTCCCGATTCATTATGTGCTGACAGTGGTCTCCGCTCCGGGCGGACACCCCGCAATTCATGGCCTTTTTATCGGTAGGGAACGCTTCCTTTTTGAACAGGCGGTTGCGCTCAGTCAGAAGTACAACGTGATGTTGACAGATCAACCGTTTAAAAAGGTTGTGGTATATCTTGAGCCGGGTGAATTTAAAAGCACGTGGCTCGGCAACAAAGCCATATACCGCACCCGGATGGCTATTTCCGACGGCGGTGAGCTCATTATCCTGGCACCGGGGGTCGAACGCTTTGGCGAGGACGCCGAAATTGACAGGCTGATCCGCAAATACGGCTATACCGGCCGGGAACATCTCGTTGAATGCTGCCGGAGCAATGAAGAGCTCATACGAAATCTGTCGGCCGCGGCCCATCTGATACACGGTTCCCCGGACGGCCGCTTCAAGGTTACTTATTGCGTGCGTCATTTGACTGCGCAGGAGGTCGCGGGCGTGGGCTTTGGCTACCTGCCGTATGATCAGGCTGCAGCGCTGTACGATCCTGAAATCTTGAAGGACGGCTTCAATACGACGGCAGGCGGGGATGAGTTCTTTTATATCAGCAATCCGGCCGTCGGGCTATGGGCCGAACGGAAAAAATTCAGCAGTAATCGATTAATTTGATTTTTATTAAGGAGGAGTTAAGGTGAAGGACGCCAGCAAAAGGGTAACATTGAGGGAACTCGTAGCAAAAGAACAAGTCTTTGCCCCCTGTATCTGGGATTGCTTTTCAGCGCAAGCCGCCGAGCTCAACGGATTTGAGGCGACGCTCCTGTCGGGTGGCGCGCTGTCGGGCTGTGTGGCCGGTATGCCGGATATCGGGCTGATCACGGCCGACGACCTTGTGCGCCAAACGGAATTCATCACGCAGTTTTCGCCGCTGCCCTGCATCATCGACGCCGACGACGGGTATGGCGAGACGCCGCTTCACGCCTATCGGACGACAAAACGATTGGCGCATGCCGGCGCGATGGCTCTGACAGTCGACGACACGACAGGTCTTCGCGGGTACAACAGGTGGGGAAAAGAGCTGCGCTCTGGTATGAAGGACGGCACTATGAAGCATCCCGTTATCACGAGAGATAACTGGCTGGCCAAGATGAAGGCCTCGCTGGAGGCCTGTGAAAGGACGGATTGTCTGCTGATTGCCCGGACAGAGTGCAAGCTGCAATACGGGCTGGACGAGGCGATCGAACGCTGCCTGAGAGCTATTGAGCTCGGCGCCGAAATGACGCTGATTATTGGACTGATGAATCTGGAGGAGGCCGAGTATGTCTCGAAGCATGTGCCCGGCTGGAAGATGTGGCCGGACGTCATGTCGCGCAACGGAGTGCCGGATGTCCGCATCGAAGATCTGGAGCCGTTGGGCTTTAACCTGGTGACAATGCACATTTATGAGAAGGCGGCCATGTGCGGGATGCTCGATTTCGGCAAGCATGTCATCAGGGACAGAAACACGGTTTATCACGATTCGCATGATATGGGCCTGACGCCGGAGGAGGCAAAGGCCTTTATGGGGCCGTCGCACGACGCCCACTGGTTTGAGAAGGAGGCAAGGTTTTACGATTTGACGAAGTCCTGAGCAAGCTTCTACAGGGATCCTGCGATGCTTAATAATGACGGAAAGGAAATGACGAATGAAAAAGTTTATCGCAACACTTCTCGTTCTGGCCACTGTGATTTCTCTTGCGGCGTGCGGAGGCAGCACAAAAAATACCACGACGAGCGCATCGCCTGAATCCAGCAATACAGCCGCAATGACTGAAGCATCTGCTCCCGCAACCTTGACGCCGACCGCCGGCGGTATCCTGGAAATCGGAGGATCTGCGATACTGCCTACGGACGTGACGTGGTTCAAGGTCCGCGGAATCATGGAAGTGGCTTTCGCAGGGCTTTGGGGGTATGAGACACTGATGCGGTACTCCGCAACAGGCACGCCGGAGTGCTTCCTGCTGGATTCGATCACGCCGGATGCCGGGGCCCTGACATGGACAATGAAAGTCAAGGACGGCATTACATTCTCCGACGGCAGCAAGCTCACGGCGGAGGTCGTCGCCTGGAACCTGAACTACTATAAGGAAAACGGCATTCTGGCATCATCGTTTTTCTCCAACTTCGTCAACGCCGAAGCGACGGACAGCAAGACTGTTGTCTGCCATTTCTCCTCCTGGGAAATTCTGTTTGACTATTATCTCTGCCGCACAGTCCTGATTGCCTCCAAGGAGGCCTTTGACAAGGGCGGCGCCGACGGACTCGTTGCCAATCCTATCGGGACCGGGCCATTCGTCCTGAAGAACATGACACCCGATGTCGATATGACTATGGACAAAAACCCGAGCTACTGGCAGGGACAGGTCCTGCTGGACGGCGTGCATTACACGTATTACGCCGATGAGCTTGTCGCAATGGAGGCGCTTAAGGCCGGCGAGATTACCGCCGCCATGTCCGATTCCTATTCATCAATCGATTCGTTGATGAAAGAAACCATCAGCCTGACGAAAACGCAGACGGCACTGCCCAGCTATGCCTATACAATGTGCTTTAAGTCGAACGACCAGAACGATCCCTGCTCCAACCTCGATGTTCGCAAGGCGATCAGCTACGCCATCGATACCCAGGCCCTCGTCGACACGCTGACATACGGCTATGGGGTAAAGACCACGCAATGGTGCATGTCCAATAACGAATATTACAGTCCGGATGTGACGGGACAGCCATACAATCTGGAGACGGCCAAAAAGCTGCTTGCCGACGCCGGCTATACGGATGGCTTCAGCACAAAGCTTTGGTACTTGAACATCCCGCAGATGAGCGATACGGCTGCCGCCGTTGCTGAAATGCTGAGCAAGATCGGCATTACCGCCGACCTCAATCCGATCGATGCCGCGTCCTATGTCAACTACATCGGCGGCTGGGATTCCGGTATACTCATCCACACAATGGGCATGGAGGGCGGCGCCGCCTCCCAGTATGCGACAACGTTTGTCAACGACATTTCCTTCGGCCTCGGCATGAACGCCTTTGCCATCCCGGACAGTCTCGACGCACTTGTCAAGCAGGCAAAATCCGCAGCCTCAAGCGATGAGGCCGTCAAGCTGTTCAAGAAGGTGGCGTATGACGTTTTCGAGGATCAGTGCCTTGTCAAGGTCCTGTACTGCACGACCTCTTACAGCTTTGTCAGCGATAAGGTACACGATGCGGATTACTGCACCGTGCAGAACAGAAGGTGCGATCTCTGGAAAGCCTGGGTCGGGTAAAGCACTGAATTGAGTTCATAGCCGACATCAACGGTATGAACAGGTACGCGAGGGGGTCCGCGCCGATCGGGGCCGGTCGGCGCGGAGTCTGCTCGATTCATTTGCATTAGGAGGTGTATGCGTGAGCGCATATATCGTCAAGCGTATCTTAATTTCCATATTTGTTGTGTTTGCCGTCTCGATCTTTTCGTTCATGATCCTGCAGATCATGCCGGGAGATCCGGCCAGGCTTGCCCTCGGATACGAAGCGTCGGAGGAAGATGTGCAGACGCTTCGTGAAAAAATGAATCTTGATAAGCCGGTCGTGACGCAATACATCTTGTGGGTCAAGGGCGTTGCCAGGGGGGATTTCGGGCAATCGGTTATTTATAAGCAGCCGATTGATAAAATGATGGCCGAACGCGTTCCCAGAACTCTGACGCTCGGAATTCCGGCGCTGTTCATCGCCGCGCCGCTGGGTATCGTGGTCGGTGTGATATCGGCCGTCCGGCGCGGTAAACCGCTCGATCAGATACTGACGTTCCTGACGACGGTGTCGATGGGCATGCCCGTTTTCTGGACGGGAATACTCAGCGTCTTCATTTTTTCCGTGGAACTGAAAATTCTTCCCCTGCAGGGATATGTGAGCCCGTCTCAGGACTTCGGGCAATACGTCTACAAGGCGATCTTGCCGGTATTCTGCATGGCGCTTCCGATGATCGCGGGGATCGCCCGCCAAACAAGAACAAATATGCTGGATTCCATCAATCAGGACCATATCAGAACCGCCCGCGCCAACGGTCTGCCGGAGCGAAGCATCATCTTCAGGCATGCGCTGAAAAATGCCATGATTCCTATTATTACGGTAATCGGCATGCAGGTGCGCGTCGTGATCGGCGGATCGCTTCTTGTTGAGAAGGTTTTTAATGTGGCCGGACTCGGTACTATTCTGACATCTTCCATCAATACGCGCGATTATATCGTCGTTATGGTCGGCGTTCTGATCATCTCCCTCATTACCGTGGCGGTGAACCTTGTCGTCGATATTCTGTACGGCGTCATCGATCCGCGGATCCGTCTTTCACGGAGGTAGAACACTATGGATAATGAAATTCGCGAAATCAGCTGTATCACGGACGAAGAGACCAGGCTGAAAGCGAAAAAGCGGCGAAAACAGAATATCAGATATTTCTTTACCGTTTTATTCGGTCGCGGCATCCTGGCGAAAATCTCCTTCGTCCTGGTCTGCATTTTTATCCTGGTTGCCGTTTTCTGCCCTCTTTTGACCTCCTATACGCCGTTCCAGCAGGAGCTCTCCAATGCGTTGAAGGGCGCTTCCCCGCAGCACCTTCTGGGGACCGATAATCTTGGACGGGACCTGTTCACGCGCATTGTCTACGGCGCCAGGTTTTCCTTGAGCATCGGCCTGCTGTCCAGCGTTTGGGCGCTGGTAATCGGTGTCGCGCTCGGTCTGGCGGCCGGATATTTCGGCGGCATCTTCGGAGGCCTCGTCATGCGCCTGATGGACGCACAGCTCTCAATACCGCCGCTGATCCTCGCCCTGTGCCTCGCCGCTGTTTTCGGGGGGGCGGTCTTCTCGATCAGCCTCATCATCGGGATATCCGCCGTTCCGGGTTATGTCAGGGTTATTTACGGCCAGGTTCTATCTCTTCGGGAATACGACTATGTCGAGGCGGCGCGATTAATCGGCCAGGGCAATTTTAAAATACTTTTCAAGCACCTGCTGCCGAACTGCTTCCCCACGATCATTGTGATGTTCACGATGGGTGTCGGCACGGCGATTATGATTGAGTCGGGTCTGGCGTATCTGGGCATCGGCATAAAGGCACCTACGCCATCCTGGGGCGTTATGATCTTTGAAGGCTATAAGTATATCTTCAGTTCGCCCCATCTGGCCTTATGGCCCGGCATTATGCTTATGCTCCTGATTATCTCCCTCAGCGTTGTCGGAGACGGTCTGCGTGACGCGCTCGATCCGAAATTAAGAGGTAAACTGTGATGGGGAATAAACTGCTCGAGGTCAAAAATTTAAAAACGACATTTTTCACTGTCAACGGCGAAATTAAAGCCGTTGACGGTATATCATATTATGTCGATGAAGGGGAGGTCGTGGCGCTTGTCGGTGAATCCGGCTGCGGGAAAAGCGTCTCTCAGCTGTCCGTGATGCAGCTTGTCCAGTCCCCTCCGGGAAAAATCGTGGGTGGGGAGATCGTGTTTCAAGGACAGGATCTCCTGCAATGCGGCGCACAATCAAAGGAGATGCGGGAAATCCGCGGCGCGCGGATCGGCATGATCTTTCAGGAGCCGATGACGTCGCTTGACCCCGTTCAAACCGTTGGCAGCCAGCTTGCCGAGGTCATACGCCGGCATAAAAAAGTCAGTAAAAAACAAGCCTGGGAAATCGGTGTCAAAACGCTTGAAGCCGTTTCGATTCCCGACGCCCGGGTCAGAATGAAAAACTATCCGTTTGAGTTGAGCGGTGGAATGCGGCAAAGGATTATGATCGCGATCACGTTGGCCTGCCAGTCACAGCTCATCATCACCGACGAGCCGACAACGGCGCTTGATGTCACAATCCAGGCGCAGATCATGGAGCTTTTGATGAGGCTCGTCAGGGAGAATAAAACGTCGCTTGTCGTCGTGACGCATAATTTAGGCCTTGTAACGAGGCATGCCGACCGGATTTACGTCATGTACGCCGGGAAAATTGTGGAATCCGGCGTCACGGAGGATATCATCACGAAACCGAGGCATCCATACACCATCGGCCTTCTGAATTCGGTGCCGAAGCTGCGGAGAGATTGCTCGGAGGATCTGAATCCTATAGAAGGCGCGCCTCCGGATCTTGCCAATCTTCCGAACGAATGTTATTTTCTGCCGCGATGCCCGTATGGGAAGCAGGCCTGCAAGGGAAAGAAATATCCCGATTTGAGACAGGTCGATGGCCAAGAACATTTCATCGCATGCTTTATGGATATAGGGAATGATGAAGGGTGCACGATATGAACGAGAAAAAACCGTTGCTTCAGGTCGAGGGACTGAAAATGTACTTCCCGCTGAAGAAGGGCCTGCTGTCACGAACGTACTGCCATGTCAAAGCGGTCGACGACGTCAGCTTCGAGGTCCGCGAGGGCGAGACCTTCGGCATTGTCGGTGAAAGCGGCTGCGGGAAGACGACAACCGGGAAATGCATCTTAAGGATTCATGATCCGACGGACGGAAAGATCATCTATAACGGCAGAGATATCTCCAAGCTGCCGAAATCAAAGTTCAAAGAAAACAGGCGGGAGCTTCAGCTGATCTTTCAGGACCCGTATGAATCGCTCGACCCACGGCAGTCCGTCTGCTCTATCCTGGAAGAAGCGATCGTCTGCGACAGGAAATTCCACACAAAAGAAGAGATCAAAAAACGCATGCGCGAGCTTCTAAGCCTTGTCGAGCTGCATCAGGATATCGCGCTGCGGTATCCGCACGAGCTTTCCGGCGGGCAGCGCCAGCGGCTGGGCGTTGCCAGGGCCCTGGCCTGCAATCCGAAGCTGATCGTCTGTGATGAGCCCGTATCGGCGCTGGACGTGTCGATTCAGGCGCAGATTATCAATCTTTTCCGGCGGCTCCAGGAGGAGCTTGGTCTGACTTACATCTTCGTCGCGCACGACCTGGCCGTTGTCCGTCACATCGCGGGAAGAATCGGCGTAATGTACCTGGGCCGGATGGTCGAAATCCTGGATTCCGACGACCTCTTTGAAAATTCGCGGCATCCTTACACGAAAGCGCTGCTTTCGGCGGTGCCGACAACAGACTACTATAGGGAAAAGCGGCGTGAAAGGATCGTGCTGGAGGGAGAAGTCCCGAGTCCGATCAACGCGCCGCCGGGCTGCCCGTTTCATCCCAGATGCCGGTATGCGACCGATATATGCAGGACAACGATGCCTGAGCTTCTTGACCGGGGGCGCAATCATCTGGTCGCCTGTTATCACGACGGCCCTTGTGAATCGTAGATATTAATTACGATAAAGTGCTCACATAGGAATAAAGTTATGCTTGCCGCAGAACGATGACAACCTAGTTGCCGAATGATTATTCCTGTGACCTCCACCCCGTTTTGACGTACACGCCGCCAAAAATGTCGGCTTACATCGAGTTCCGCCGTGCGCGGCGGAAGTTCTGCGAAGCTTTTATCTCGAAAATAAGCTTGGCTACAGTCTGAAAGACACTATTCGATAGTGTCTTTTATATTTATTAATGTAATTTACATCGAGCACATCATCTAACTAATAGACGAATCGTAAGGGGTTTCCATATAACGGGCTACCAGTGCTTCGTCATTTTTACGGGCACGCAATCATTCCCAGTTGAAATAAGCTGCATTGGTTGCTAAGTGACCTCCGTCAACCGGAAGAGCAACTCCGGTAATATGGGAAGATTCCTCAGCTGCAAGGAATGCCGCAACGGAAGCGATCTCCTCAGGCAACGCCAGACGCCGCATTGGATTTTGCGTTCTATTAAGTTTGGCGTAAGCTTCGGGATCGTTACGTACCCGACCATTAACGCTTTCCCACATGGGAGTGGCGACTTGACCTGGACAGATTGCATTGGCTCGGATGCCTTTATCGGCATAATCGCAAACAATCGATTTCGCCAAGCCGATAATTGCATGTTTTGAGCACACATAGTCAGACGCGGACGGAGTGCCGATAAGACCACCGACAGAGGAGGTGAAAATGATTGAACTTGGCTCATCGTTTTTCAGCATCTGTTGGATTTCGTATTTGGCGCAATAAAAGGAGCCAAATAGATTGATACGTACCACACGCTCCCAAGCTTTGCAATCGACCTCTCCGACGGGGGCTCTGGTCATCATAACCCCTGCATTGTTCATGGCAAAGTTGAGTTTGCCGTATTCTGCAATAGTGTTTTCCATTGCCATTTTGACGCTTTCCTCGTCACTTATGTCGACGTTCAGACAAATAACCTTTGCTTCAGAGTTTTCTGCCGCTATTAAAGCCTTAGTCTCGGAGAGCTGACTGTCGGAAATGTCGAGGAGGGCCAACTTTGCCCCCTCTCTGGCGAAGCGTATAGAACAGGCTCTGCCGATCCCCGTGCCAGCGCCTGTAACGATTCCTACCTTATCCTTTAAAAGCATGGGACTCTCTCCTTGCCGGTATATTCCATGAAGGGAATAATACCTGTTGATAATTTGAATATTTGACTGTAATATCAAAGTAATGGTAATTTATCAAAAAGATAAATCAATGTAAATAAAAACGAATTGTAAGATTAATAATACCCACATTATTTACAAAATCCTTCACAAACGACGAATTAGCCCACATTAAAATATAAGCTGAACGATATTTTTTGGAGGGGGAGACTTTGCAATGCCACATAATATCACGATCTTTGCAGATGACGATATTATTGATGCTTTGGAACACTTCCTGAAAGCTTTCTACCCTTCTTTCAGGATCGGACATAAGGCAAGTTCATATCAGGACTGTCTGGAACCGTCCATCCAAAACAAAGCCGACATATTCATTCTGCAGGCCAAATCTCCTGTCACGCATGTCGATGATTTGCTTTTTGCATTACAATGCGCTGGTTTTTCTCCTGTGTACGTTTTGTTCCAGGTATTTGCCCCCGGGAAAATCCGCTATGCGACAACAACATTTACAAACCCTCTTGCCATAAAGGTTAATGAAATTTTCAACAATGCAGTCAAGGGCATATTCATGTGCGAGCACCTCAGTTTCCGCACGACGCTCTTAAATGATGATGTTTGCTCCAGCGCCGAGTCCTCGGCGCGGCACGAAAGCCTCCTGGAGATTCTCAGAGGCTGCAACCAGCAGGAATTTTTATTTTACCGGGAGAAATACGGACTGAATCTAAAGGGCAACGGGTATTATCTGTTTTTCTGGGAGCTGATGGGTGTCGAATTCACCGATCATGAATCCAATAAGTTTATATATAATTTTTCGGGAGAAATGCTCCTGAGGGAATGTTACGATATCATCAACCAGTATAACGGAGGCGAAGTGTTTTATAGCACGCCCAATCTCCTGTGTATCATTTTAAACGACCTTGATATAAGGAGCGAAGCGGGGAAAAGAGTCAAGTTCGAAGAGATGGTCCGCAAGCTGGCGTTTTGTACCGGCAATAAGGTCGCATGCCGGTATTTAAGCGCCCGTGTTGACGACATCAAAAGTTTACGGTATGCCTACCAGAAATATCATTCAGAAAAGTCCCTCTCCTTTTTCCTCAGGGATATGAGCGTCATTCGACCGGCGCTGATTGAAGAACAAAAGAGATATACGGATGTAAAGACCATCAACACGCTGCTCCATGAAATAACGGATTATTTATGCTATGACTTGTTGAATCCATCGCTGGAGGCCGAACTGTATATGCTTTATTTTGATATACTTAAGCCTGCCATGAGTTTTACCCTTTATTATTCCAGTATAGCCGCCGTCTACAATGCCATGGCCGAGGTCCAGTACTCATTTGACGATATCATGCCGGTCGTGAATAATAGCCCGAATCTTCTGCAGTTTTCCTCTATCGAAGAACAGTATGATATTCTCCTGGAACGGATCCAGGAATTACGCTCCACAAGGATGCGACGGATGAGCAGCGCCGTCGTGCTGAAAGCCATGAATTATATATCTGAGCATTACGCGCAGGATATTTCAATCATGGATGTCTCAAAAGCACTTTTTGTCAGTAATGGCCATTTGAGTCAGGTTTTTAAACGTGAAATGGGCATGAGCGTCATTAAGTACTTAATCAACTACCGTATTGAGCAGGCAAAAAAATTTCTAAGGGAAACGGAAGAATTTATTTATACGATTTCAGAAAATATTGGGTATCATGACTTCAGGCATTTTTCCCGGACATTCAAGGAGATCACAGGTCTCTCTCCCACAGAGTACAGAAAGCAGTATCGCTTGAATTCATGATGCTTGCAAAGAAAACAAGAAGCTGACCGATATATTACAGGGATACGTTTAAAAAGATATACTGCCTCCGTCAATTATGCGCAAGACGCCATAGCCTTCAATCGGCCATGGCGTTTTGTATTTTATTCGCAGGCTATGAACTTGGCGGCTCTCCGATTACTTACGAAAAAACTCTCATATATTTATGCAAATACCACATATACAACTTTTAAAACCTCAAAATTTTAAACACTTTTTCAATTTACACACACACTGCGCTCCGGCTGTTGATGTAAAGTTAAATAAAAGCAATTCAAAATAAATTCATCGAACTGGGGTAAATATGAGTAATATGGAGAGTTTTTCCTTAGAATCATTCAGCCTGCGCGACAAGGTCGCTATTGTGACAGGTGCAAATCAGGGACTGGGAATGGCATTTGCAGCGGCTTTGGCCAAGGCGGGTGCCGATTTGTTCGTACCTCATTTGACAGACGACGTATCCGAAGTAAAAGAACTGGTCGAGCGCGAAGGCCGGCGTGTGTTTTTTTCCCAGGGCGATCTCACGGATGCCGCCTATCTTGACAAGATCATGCCGGAGTGCCTCCGTGTTTTTGGTAAGGCCGATATTCTTGTCAATAATGCCGGTGCGCACGCATTTGCGGAATTCGAGAGCTTTAGGGACGAGGACTGGAAAAAGGTTATAGATGTCAGCCTCAACGCATGTTATTACCTCGGTCATCGGGCGGCGCTGCAGATGATAAAACAAGGTGGAGGCAAGATCATCAATATCGGGTCAACGCTATCCTTCACAGCCGACAGGATGTGCCCGCCCTATGTGGCCGCCAAGCACGCCATTACCGGCTTAACGCGCAGCTTTGCCAACGAACTGGGCCAGTACAATATTCAGACAAATGGTATCGCGCCAGGCTTTTTTGCCACTGAGGTCAATGCCGAGCTCCGCAAGGATCCGGCTTTTTATGACCGGATCACCAAACGCATACCAGCGGGAAGGTGGGGTAATCCATGTGATCTTATGGGGCTCGTTGTGTTTTTTGCATCCCACGCTTCCGACTATATCAACGGCTGGATGCTTGGTGTCGACGGAGGATTTTTGACAACGCTGTAGTCTTTATTCCGTCATAGTAGTTCCTTAATTTGTTTCGAGAGGTGTGAGAAGTCAATGGCGGAAGATCAGGCGGCAAAAAAATCGTTCGACATTGAATACAGGGTGGAAATGCATCATATCTGTAAGAGCTTTGAAGGTGTCAAGGCGCTCCGGGATATGCAGCTGCAGATACGGCCTGGTGAGATACACGCACTGGTGGGCGAAAACGGCGCCGGGAAATCCACGCTGATCCGCGTCCTTTCCGGAGTTCACATGCCGGACAGCGGCGAGGTGAAAATCAACGGAAAAAAAGTGCATCTGCATGACCCGAAGGACGGCATCCTGGCCGGCATATCCGTTATTTACCAGGAGTTTGCTCTTGTGCAGCATCTTTCAGTGATGGAGAACATTCTTCTGGACGAATTTAGGGACAGGAAATTTGTCAACTGGAAGGAAATGCGTCAGAAAGCAAAGGAATTCCTTGAAGAGATCGGATTCGGCAACATCGACGTCAATGCCCGGGTGAGCGACTTGTCGGTCGCTTATCAGCAAGTTGTTGAGATGTGCAAGGCGCTGACGCGAAAGGCCTCCATCCTGGTCCTTGACGAACCCACGGCTGTCATGACAAACAGGGAAGTGGAGCAGCTTTTTAAGCTGCTATTAAAACTGAAGGAAAAGGGCGTCTCCATCATCTATGTCTCGCACAGGCTTGAGGAGATATTCCAGATCTGCGACAGAATCACCGTGCTGAAGGACGGCCAGTATGTAACCACGGTGGAGACGTCATCCATTGACAAGAATCAGCTGGTAGCGCTGATGATCGGGCGTGACCTGAGCAGCTTCTTCCCCGCGCGCGATTGTGAGATCGGCGATGTCGTTCTCACGGCAGAGCATATCAAGGCCGGACGGGCTGTGCAGGATATTTCTTTTGACGTCCGCGAGGGCGAGATTCTCGGCCTCAGCGGGCTGGTGGGCGCAGGGCGTACCGAATGCATACGGGCCATCCTTGGCGTCGATAAGCTGGAGTATGGCACGGTGACGCTCCATGGGAAAAAGATCCGGCTTGGCTCCACAAAGGAGGCCTACGAGCACGGCGTCGGCTTTTTGCCCGAGGACAGGAAGAACCAGGGCGTATTGTTAAGGAGGCCTATCTTCCAGAATATTACGCTTTCATGCCAGAAGGCAATAACCAGGTTCGGCTGGATACGCAAGAAGAAGGAACAGCCGATCGTAGAGAAATATATCAGGGAACTGGCCGTCAAGTTGGCGTCACCGTCGAATAACGTTGAGAGCCTTTCCGGCGGCAACCAGCAGAAGGTGGCAATCGCCAAGATGCTGGCCGCCAACTCCAAGGTGCTGTTCCTGGACGAACCGACCCGCGGCGTGGATGTCGGTGCGAAGATTGAGATATTCAAGATCATTAACGAGCTGGTATCGCAGAAATACGCCGTCGTCATGGTATCGTCGGAAATGACGGAAATCATCGGCATGTGCGATCGCGCGGTTGTGATCAAGGAAGGTCGAAGTGTCGGAGAGCTCCAAAAGGATGAGCTGACAGAGCTCAACATCATTCAATATGCTATGGGGGTCAGGGTCAATGATACTGAAGAATAGGGAAAAAGCCGCAGCAGACAGCAGAAGCACCGTCGGCGTGCAGAAGATGTCGCTCAGTACGTTTCTTATACGCTATAACGCCATCATCATCCTTGTAATATTGATCATCGCCGCGTCTGGTCTCTCTCCCTTGTTTATCTCCAAAACGAATGTTTTCACGCTGCTTCGGCAGCAGGTCCCGTATCTGATCATCGCCATGGGTATGCTGATGGTCATCGTCACTGGCGGCATTGACCTGTCGGTGAGCTCCGTTGCAGCGGTGAGCAGCATTATGGTGGCGTATTCTATGACGAAATGGGGCCTGTCGGGCGGCGGCTGGAGCACATGGGGCGCCATCGTCATCGGCGTGGGTGTCGGCGCGCTGTTCGGTGCGCTGAACGGTTTGCTGATCGCCCGGCTACGTATGCCGTCCTTCATCGTGACGCTGGCGATGATGTACGCCGGCGAGGGTATTGCCTATATCATCACGAAGGGCAACACGCTGATGCTCAACAACAAAACCGGAGGCTATGCGGACCTGGTGGGATTCTCCACGGCAACGACAATTTTTGGAATTCCCGTCGCCGTTATTTTCGCGCTTGTGGTTGTGATCATCTTCTTTTTAGTGATGAAATACACAACCTTTGGCCGGATGGTATATGCCATCGGCTCGAACGAATCAGCCGTACAGTTGGCCGGCATCAATTCGAAGAAGCACCTGTTCTTTGTGTATCTTCTATCCGGCATCCTTTGCGGGATCGCCGGCGTGATCATCACGGCGCGGTCGGGCAATTCCTCGGCGCTGACGGCAAGCGTTGACTACAACATGTCGACGATCGCGGGCGTCGTCATCGGCGGCGCGAGTCTGATGGGCGGCGAGGGCACGGTGGTCATGACGGTAATCGGCGTCTTCATCATTGCCGTCATCGGAAACATCATGAACCTCATCAACCTGGCGTCTTACCCGCAGATGGTTGTCAAGGCTGGTGTCATCATCCTGGCCGTATTGCTCAAGAGCCTAAGCAGCAAGAAACACGGATAAAAATAAAAGGAGGCCACTTCTTCAGAATTTGAACAAATAACAGGAGGAAAGCACGATGAAAAAATGTAGAAAGCTCATGGCATTGGTCCTGGCTGTACTTATGCTCGTCGCCGTATTCGCGAGCTGTGCGGGTACAAGCAACACCACCTCCCCCAGCGCCTCGACATCCGCAACCCCCTCCTCCGCCGCCCCCGCGTCCGGCGAAACACCTTCAGCATCAACCTCGTCTAACGGCAACGGTGCCGAAGCGCTTGACAAATTGATGTCCCTGGAGGACAAGCTGCCTCTCGGCGGTATACAGGCCAGCCATCTGGACAGCCGGGCCAGTGTCGACAAGGCTCTTCCTTTTAAAGCGCATAATAACCCCATCACCATCGGATGGTGCAGCGCCACACAAAGTGCCACTTTCTTCACGGAGATGGTCACGTCGGCCAAAGCAGCCGCCGATAAATACGGCTATAAGCTGAACTACCAGGTCGCGGATTTTGACGTCAACAAGCAAATGACCCAGATTGAAAACTTCCTGACTCAGAATGTGGATTTCCTGGTGATCAATGCGGTTGATATTGACGCCACCTCGAGCTATTATCAGCAGGCTGTCGATAAGGGCATTCCTGTCATTGTTGTAGGACCCACAGGGGGCAAGCCCGAATATCCGATCATCACCACCGTCGTATCAGCCAGCTTTGAGTGCGGCTATGTGGTCGGCGAGTACACCGCCGAAAAGCTGTATGACCAGTTCAAAAATACCCCGATTAAGATCGGCGCATTGGTCAGCCGCGCCGGCGACGCCGACTCCAACAGCCGTTGCTGCGGTTTAATCAGCGGGTACCTGCACAAGTTCGCCGAGCTTTCCGGCAAACCCTATCCTTCCAAGTGGGATGCCGTTCTGGACGGTTATGACTTTTGGACCGAATGCCGTGACAGCGGTTCAGGAACTTTTGAAAACATCATTAATTTTGTGGGCTACGGCTCCGCCGGCTCCACGGAGAGCAATGCCGGGCAACCCTTTGCCGCCGACCTGCTTACCGCCCATCCTGATATGAACCTCTTTTTTGTCGAAACAGCGACTCTTCAGCCTGGCGTTATGGCGGAGATCGCACAACACGGACTGACGGCGGGCGAAGACATTTATGTGGCGTGCGGAGCCGACGGTGAGGACTGGACCTTAGATGAGATCAACAAGGGCACAATCCTTTGCACCGGAACAAATGCGCCCTATTATACCGGCGAAGGCGTCGTTGACCTTATTCATAAGATTGTTGACGAAGGTTTTGATGCCAACAACCTTCCTGCCACATCCTACACGCCGACCTATGTTATCAGCGTGGACAACATTAAACAGTATTATGATCCCAACAGGCTTTTTGCCCCCATGCTCCCATGGGATATACAGACCATCGATCAATATAACGCCGCTAACGGCGGCTGAGCAAAACGCTCAGGCGATCAGGAGAAGCACCGCTTGCCGTCAAACCGCCTGCCGTCAATGATACGCATTTAATATGAAAGGCGGTATGTTCATCCTTTATCAGGAGGACATACCGCTTTTTCATCCGGCGGAGTCAACCGTCCGAGGCCCGGGTATATTTACGTTTTGAATCAAATTTTCAAACACTTTTAAGATTTACGCGCACACAGTTTTCTCCCGGCTGATGTAGACTTAAATAAGAGGTGCTGATTCCGTCCGCGCTGAAAAGGGCAAGTTCATAGACAGCTTGCATAGGAATGGAGCTGTCCTGATGCATTTTTACATTTTAAATAATCAAGAATCAAAGCGGGGTGCTGAATTTTGAAAGGCGTTGTCTATGTAGACCGGGGCAGGGTCGAAGTGCGGGAGCTGCCCATACCTATTACGGGGGAGGATGAGGTCCTGGTCAAAATCGAATACTGTGCGCTGTGTGCGACTGATGTCCATGTCGTCAGTCACGGTTTATTCGGTATTAAGCCGCCTATGGTTATGGGTCACGAAGCTACCGGCACGGTGGTCGAAGTGGGGGCAAATGTGAAGGCCAAGGGGTACTTCCAGCTCGGAGACCGGGTTTCCGCTTGTCCGGCGCAGTATTGCGGCAAATGCAGCCATTGTAAAAAGGGGCTTATCATGTATTGCGAGGAGTCCGGCTTTGAACCGGAGAAAAAGCCGATGGATGCAATGGTCGAATACCGTACCTATCCTCCCGAGCAGCTTTTTAAGCTGCCGGACAATGTCCCCTTCGAGTATGCCGCGCTGGTTGAACCCATTTCCACTGCCAGCCGGGGAATCGCACTTGCCGCTATGCCGATGGGCAGCACGGTTTGTGTCTCCGGCGTAGGCGCCATAGGTCTCATTATGCTGAACCTCATTAAATACCGCGGCGGTACACGATTGACTGTCATCGATCCCGTGCCCGAAAAGCGGCTGATGGCGCTGGAGCTGGGCGCGCAATATGTCATCGACCCAACGAGCCGGGACGTGGAGGCAGAGTGCGAAAAAATTACTGGCGGCATGGGTTTTGATTTCGTATTCGAGATGTCCGGTTCGCCCAAGGCAGCGCCGCTCTGCCCAAAAATCATAGGTAAATGCGGATGTATCATATACTTTGGCGTATATCCCATGGATTATGAGCTGCCGCTCAACCTCTTTGACATGTTCGGCAAGGAGGCGCGTCTCCAGTTTGTGTTTACGGACCCATATCTGTTTCCAAAGAGCGTGGATCTGCTCAGCCGTTTGGATATGAACAAATTGATCGGTCCCATTTACGAGATGAAAGACGCTCAGCAGGCTTTCGATGATTTCCAGACCGGGAAATATCCCAAATTGCTGATCAAATGTACGCAATAAAACAAATGAACACAAATATAAGCCGTAAACGCCTGTGACAGGCGCATGATATGTTGAAACACACCGCGCCGGACGGAAAGGGGAAACAAAGTAATGGGAAAAAGGATCGTCGTCATCGGAGGCGGACCCGGCGGTTACGCGGCGGCTATCAAGGCCGCGCAGCTGGGCGCCCAGGTGACATTGGCGGAGGCCGCGCAGGTGGGAGGGACCTGCCTGAATGTTGGCTGTATTCCAACTAAGGCGCTGCTCCATACGGGAGAGTTCTACCGCAAGGTTGCCATGAACGCAGTCGCCGGGGTGAAAACTGTAGGTGCTTTTTTGGATTGGCCTGCCGTACAGCAGCATAAGGAGAAAATTGTCGGGAAGCTGACCGGCGGCGTGGCTGCCCTTCTGAGGCATAACGGTGTGAAGGTCATCAGTGAGTCCGCGTCTCTGCTGCCCGACCGTAAGGTCAGGATCGGAAACGAAATACTGGAAACGGATGCGGTTATTCTTGCCACCGGCTCCGTCAATACCGACCTGCGCTTTCCCGGCTCCGATCTGTATGGCGTCATAGACAGCACGAAGGCGCTCTCGCTGGACGAGGTTCCAAAATCCATGGTCATCGTGGGCGGCGGCGTGATCGGCGTCGAATTTGCAACCCTCTTCAACGCCGTCGGCACAAAGGTCTCCATCATTGAGCTGCTTCCGGAAATATTGCCGCCGGTTGACGTGGAAATTGCCGGCTTCCTGCACGAAACTCTGATGGAAAACGGCGTGCAGTTATACACCGGCGCCAAACTCACCGGCGTTGAAAAATCTGAGGATGTTCTGACCGTCGGTTTCGAGCAGAACGGTGAGACGCGGCAGGTCACCGCGGAAAAGGTTTTGGTGGCTGTAGGGCGGCGGCCCCGTACCGCCGGCCTGGGGCTGGAGGCGCTGGGCATCAAGCTGACGCGAGGCGCCATAGACGTTGACGACTATTTCCGCACGAACGCGCCTGCTGTTTATGCCGTTGGTGACTGCAACGGCCGGATCATGCTGGCACATGCCGCTATGGCACAGGGGGTCGCCGCCGCGGAGCATATTATGGGCGCAAAGCCGCATTATGATCCCAAGATTGTTCCAAGCTGTGTTTATTCCTCGCCTGAGATCGCCTGCGTGGGCATGACCGAAAAACAAGCGAAGGAGTCTGGAATCGACTATTCGGTCGGCAGCTTCAACCTCGGTGGAAATGGCAAATCCCTCATTGACGACGCAGGCGGCGGTTATATCAAGATTATCGCCGATAAGACGTTGGGCGAGGTGCTGGGCATCCACATGATCGGTTCCAGGGTGACGGAAATAATTGCGGAGGCCGCCCTTTGCATGAACATGGAGGGAACAGTGGAGGACATCGTCAATACCGTGCATGCGCATCCGACTGTCAGCGAAGCGGTCTGCGAAGCCGCCATGTCCGTATTTGGGAAATCGATCCACGGAGTCTGATGATATATGGAGGAAACGATATGAAATCTCTTAAAGATGAGAACCGGGAGGAAATGCTGGAACTATTGCGGATGATGGTTCGGATACGCGCCTTTGAGGAGAAAGCGGCACGGCTTTTTCTGGACGGCAAGCTTATCGGCTTTCTTCACCTGTACAGCGGAGAGGAGGCTGTTGCCACGGGCGTCTGTGCCTGCCTTCGGGAGGATGATTATATTACCAGCACGCACCGCGGTCACGGACATTGTCTTGCAAAAGGCGCGGATATTAACCGTATGATGGCCGAACTGTACGGCAAGGCAACGGGATATTCCAAGGATAAGGGCGGTTCGATGCACATCGCGGACATCTCAAAGGGCATCATCGGCGCCAACGGTATTGTCGGCGCGGGAATCCCGATTGCGGTGGGCGCCGGCTTTGCGCAGAAGTACCGGGAGACCGACGGAGTGGCTGTGACCTTTTTCGGGGACGGCGCCTCAAATCGGGGCACCTTTCACGAAGCCCTGAATATGTCGGCGGCGCTGAATTTGCCCGTTATTTTCATATGTGAAAACAACCAGTTCGGGATGTCCACGCCCTTTGCCTATCATTCGAAAAACAAGACCATCTCTCAGCGGGCGGCGGCTTACGATATACCTGGCGTTACCGTGGACGGCAACGATCCTATCGCCGTGCGCGACGCGGCGGCCATTGCCGTCGCCCGTGCCCGCACCGGCGAGGGGCCGACATTGATCGAATGCCTGACCTGGCGGCATTACGGCCACTTCGTCGGCGACTCCGCGCCATACAAAAAGCCGGAGGATCAGACTATCTGGCGTGAAAAAGACCCGATTCCCAACTTTGAAAAGCGCCTGATGAAGGAAGGCGTCGCGAATGCCGCGGAAATAGATAAAATACAGGCGGAAACGGAAGAGGAAATTCAAGCGGCCGTTGAATTTGCTGAGGAAAGCCCGTACCCGGAGATCGACGTTATGTTCGAGGACCTCGACTTCTCCCCGGCTGACAGGAAGGAATAACCCAAATGGCAAAGATTATCACCTATACGCAGGCAATACGGGAAGCGCAGGACATTGAAATGGCGCGGGATTCGCGTGTTTTCATCTGTGGCGAGGATGTGGGCGTCTACGGTACGGCTTTCGGACAGACCGTGGGGCTTATGGCGAAATACGGCCCGATGCGGGTGCTGGACACGCCTCTGAGTGAAACGGCCATCACCAGTCTCGGCGTGGGCGCCGCGGCGGTAGGATTGCGCCCCATCGTCGTACATGACTTTATGGACTTTATGGGCGTATGCATGGACGAGGTGCTCAACCAGGCCTCCAAGCTGGCATGGATGGTCGGCGGGCAGACAAGGCTTTCTATGGTTATACGCACCCAGGCTGGCGCGGGCATTAACGCCGCGGCCCAGCACTCTCAGAGCCTGGAGTCCTTCTTCACCCATATGCCGGGTATGAAGGTCGTCGCTTCCTCTAACCCCGCCGATATGAAGGGACTTCTGGAATCGGCCATACGGGACGACAATCCTGTTATTGTTCTGGAAAACAAGACGCTGCTTGGTATGGAGGGGGAGGTCCCGGAGGGCGAGTATCTTGTCCCCATCGGCAAGGCCAATATCGCCCGGGAGGGCTCGGATGTGACTATCGTGTCCTATGGTATGATGGTCAACAGGTGCTTAGCAGCGGCGGAAACTCTCGCGGCCGAGGGCATCCGGGCCGAGGTCATCGATCTCCGAAGTCTTGTGCCTCTTGACAAGGATGCGATTTTTGAATCGATTGCCAAAACCAATCGGCTTCTCATCGCCCATGAAGCAATCGGCTTTTCGGGCTACGGCGCAGAAATCGCCGCCCTTGTGGCTGAGGAGGCGCTGGATTATCTGGATGCCCCCATTAAACGTGTCACGGCACCTTTTACGCACTGCCCGTTTTCTCCGCCGTTGGAAAATGCGTTCGTTCCCAACGAGGATAAGATTATCCAAGCGGTAAAGACGCTGATGTAAAAGCATGCTGCAATACTATTGAGGTGAAATAAAAATGGCTGTTGAAGTATTAATGCCCAAGCTTGGGCTGACGATGAAAACCGGTACGGTCGTCAAATGGCTCAAGGATGAGGGCGAAACGGTTAAAATAAAAGAACCGGTGCTGGAAATCGAGACGGAAAAGCTGAGTCACGAGATAGAGAGCCCGGCAGACGGCGTTCTCCTCAAGAAGATCGCAGTCGTGGGAGAGAAATATCCAATAGCATTTGTTGTCGGTTACATTGGCCAGCCGGGTGAACAGATTTCCGCCCCGGCCGCCCGTACTGCTGCTCCTGCTGAATCAGCCGTCAGTGCAAAATCTCCGGTGCCGGCTGCTGTAAATACCGCGCCGGAGCATGGCGGGCGTGTATTCATTTCGCCCGTCGCCAAGAAACTCTCCGCCGCGCTGAATTTAGATTACAAGCTCATCAAGGGTACCGGCCCCAACGGCCGCATCGTCAAGGCAGATGTTCAGAAATATGCCGACACCTGTTGCATGGCGCCGTCCCTTGCGCCGGAGGCTTCCGATACCGTGATCCCATACAACGGCATCCGCCGGGCCATCGGCGTGAATATGCTCCAATCCTGGACCACAATACCCATGGTGACGCATCAGGTCATGGCCGACGTAAGCGCTCTGTTGGAGTACCGTACGATGATTAACCGTGGAATAACGGAAAAAAGCGAAAGCGTATCCATCAACGATCTGCTTATGAAGATAACCGCCGCTGCGTTGGAGAGACATCCCAGCATCAACTCATCTCTGGCGGATGAAGGAATCATACTGCATAAGCGGGTTCACCTCGGCATGGCCACCGCACTGGAAAACGGCTTGATTGTGCCTGTTATCCATGATGCCAACCGCAAAAATCTGTTGGCCTTGAGCCGTGAAGCAAAGGACCTGGCCGCCCGAGCCAGAAACGGCGGGCTTGGCCCGGATGAACTGCAGGGCGCCACCTTCACTGTCTCTAACCTGGGAGGCTATGGCTCCGTGGATCTTTTTACTCCCATCATCAATCCGCCTCAGGCCGGAATATTAGGTATCGGCCGCGTGATGGATACGGCGGTACCTGTGAGCGGTGAAATTAAGGTCCGCCCGCAGGTCGGCCTGTCCTTCACTTACGATCACCGAATCATCGACGGCGCCGTCGCCGCAGAATTTATCCGGACGTTGATGCAGCTCTTGGAGAATCCGGCCCGCGCCGTGCTGTTATGAGCGTCCCGACAGGAAAAAAGGAGCGTTTTGATAATGAAATTCTGGCATATCGGCATCCTGACCCCAGATGTTGAAAAAACACTCGATGCCCTTTGCGCTATGTCCGGCGGGCGGCGCGGCGTATGGCAGATTGGTGAAATCGAGTTCCCGTCGTCAGAGATGATCACAGGTTCCGGCGGGCGGTTAAAAACCGCTGTGGGCCGGATGGGCGGCATCGTCTACGAGCTGATCCAGCCCCTGGATGAGCATTCGTTTCACGCCGCGGCGCTGAAGAGGAGAGGCCCCGGATTACATCACGCAGCCTACGTCTGTGGGGAAGAGCTGGACGCTGACGTGGCTTCCTGTATTGCTGCCGGCGCGCAAATCGTCTGGGAGGCGCGTCACGGGGAGGAGCACGTTTGTTACCTGGAGGCGAAAGACGGCGGTTCTGTTTTGGAACTGATCAATATCTGTCCGCCCATGCCGGAGGAATAAACTATGCGATACCTCGAAAGCACGTCAACCGACCCGGCCTTCAATCTTGCGCTTGAGCAATATGCGTTCGATACCCTGTCCAAAAACGATGAGCTTTTCATGCTCTGGCAGAATTGCGATTCCGTTATCGTGGGCCTGCACCAGAATACTGCGGAGGAGATCAACAGGGCGTATATCGACCAAAACGGTATCCCCGTTGTCCGGCGCCTGTCCGGTGGCGGCGCCGTCTTTCACGACCTGGGCAATCTTAACTATACGATTATCACCAATGCTCAAGACGCCGGCCGGCTTGATTTCCATCAATCCTGTCGGCCGATCGTTGAGGCCTTGGCCGGACTGGGCGTTTATGCGGAAGCAAACGGCCGGAACGATATCAGCGTCGGCGGGAGAAAGTTCTCGGGCAATGCCAGGTATCTCCGGTACGGCCGCCTGATGCACCACGGAACGATCCTGTTTGACACCGATTTTGAAAGGATGTCGGAGGCTCTGCATGTGCCGGAGGATAAATTCGTTTCCAAGGGTGTGAAGTCCGTCCGCGCGCGGGTGACAAATCTGAGAGAGCATCTTCCTGTGGATATGACGGTAGCCGAATTCTGGGCATATCTTCGCATGACCCTTGTCAGAGAGCAAAAAATGTCCATGTATGCTTTGTCCGCCCGGGATCTGGAGGCCGTAGAGGCAATACGGCGCGGACGGTATGCAACCTGGGAATGGAACTACGGACAGTCACCTGAGTATGGCATAAAAAAACGCCGGCGGCTGCCGGGCGTCGGCGCCATCCGGATCAGTATGCAGGTGGAAGACGGCAAAATCACGGCCTTTACCAGTGATGGCGATTACTTTGGCAGCAGGCCGTGTGACGACATTGCCATGGTTCTGCTCAACACGAAGCTGGAGGAGGACGCTTTGCTTGAAGCGTTGTCTGCTGTCTCGCTGGAAGAATATTACGAGGGGCTTACTAAAGATGAATTTATCCGGCTTATTCTCGATTAGCCCAAGAGGTGACGTGCAGTGGCTTGCAGCCTGATTCTGACGGCCAACGCGGGCGTCATCATGACGGTCGGTGACAGGCAATTTCTTGTTGATGCGCTGCATAATGAAAAAATGCCCGGCTTCAGCGCAGTGCCGCCGAATGTTTTGCCGGCAGTCTGGAGACGGTTCCAGAGCTGTGCGCCCACTGCTGTTATCACCACACACGCGCACCCTGACCATGTCTCAACGGCGCTCTGGAACGAGGCGCGCCTTCGCTGGCCTGCGAGCTTTTTTATATCTCCCGGTGCTCCGCTTGAAGGCACCATTGTGCTGAATGATCCGCGACAAAGAATTTTCCTGGCGGGTGCCGCTCTTGACGCCGTACGCCTGCCGCATCAAGGCAGCGGGTTCGAACCGATTGTTAACTATGGATTCTTTTTTGAAATTGATGGCTTTAATGTTCTCATCCCTGGTGACTGCTCTGTTTCCGCTTTGGATATGCTCAGCGAGCTTATCGCGGGCCGGCATGTAGATGTAGCCCTTCTAAACTTCCCGTGGATTACGTTATCCGGTCCCAGAGATTTTGTTCTTAATTCGATCGCGCCATCGCATCTCGTTTTGTTTCATTTGCCTTTTCGCGAGGATGACAGCGAGGGATACCGGCCTGCGGCCTTCAAAGAAGCAAATGTCATATCATCTGTGGCTGTCCGGCTGCTTTCGGAACCCTTTCAGGAGGTTGTCGTTGAATAAAACGCTTTTTGTCTGAAGCAAAATATCCCTGATGAACAGGCGCTTGCAAATACAGCGTAAGGATAAGACCTGCGCGGCATTTGCTTGCCCAACAAAGCGATGCGGCCCGCGTACCAGCAAAGACTGGTGCGCGGGCCGCGCCTTATCGAGAAATGTGCGGGGATTACACGATCGATTGCAGGGTTGGCCTTGGACGGCATATCATCTGCTTTGAGGATATGCCGGCCGTTTTATTCACACATCTTGTGTTTTGCTTTTCCTCCGGTGTTTCTTAGGCTTTGCCGTAAGTAATCCGGCCGCGAGCAGGGCAAGTCCTGATATTAAAAAATAAAATGTGCCGGATATGCCTCCCGTCTGCGGCAATGTCCCGCCCGGGGCCGGCGTATCATTGCCGCTCCAACCTAAAACACCGGAATCTTCATCTGTCAGGAGATTGTTTCTCAATGTATACGCAAGTGTCTGCCCGGCCCCGATATCGAGCGGCAGAGGCTCGGCAAAGAGCTCGTAACCATCCGGCGCGGCGGTCTCCCGCACCGAATACCTGCCCGGTGCGACTCCTTCAAACAGCGCCAAGCCGTCCTCCCCTGAAATTGCAATGCCGATAGCAGCCCCGCTTTCGTCGTACAGCGTAAACTCCGCGCCGGAGAGGGGATGTGAATCCTTATCAACTTTTTTGATCTGTATACTGCCGGCGTCAGCGGATATTTTCCGGTTTATAAAGGTCAGGCTGGAACTCTGGCCGCTGATTACCGTAACCGCCGCGCTGTCCGTATCGGCAGCGTAGCCCGCCGGCGCGCGGGTTTCAGATACGGTGTAGGGGCCTGCCTGGACGCTGTCAAACACGGCACGCCCGTCCGGGCCGGTCACGACGCTTTTAAGCGCCTTTCCGTTTGCGTCATAGAGGGTGAACTCGCCGCCCTCGAGTGCGTTGCCCGCATCGTCGGTTTTGAGAATCCGGATATTGCCCGAAAGGCTCGCGTCCGCTTTGTTGGTTACAGTGAAAGTCAGGGTGGCCGTGTTGGTCACGTTGACGTCAATAGTGTCCGCGCTGAGCACGTACCCTTCCGGCGCGGCGGTTTCGCGTATGACATACCGTTCCACGGGCACGTTGCTAAAGCGCGCCAATCCCTGTGAATCGGAAACAGCCGTCGCAACCAGGCCGCCGTTTGACTGACGGTACAGCGCGAAGGTGGCTCCTGCCAGCCTGTGCCCGTCCTCATCCGTTTTTGTTATCTCAATGTTGCCGTAAATAGTTGCGGGACCGGGAAGGGGTTCGTTGGACAGGGTATTTGGGCTCACGTTTGTGACCACTCCGGTTTTATCCGCATTATACGAGACGCTCGCCGTAAGCACCGTGTCCGAGCCTTTATAACCGGCGGGGGGGATGGTTTCACGGATGGCGTAGTTGGTTCCAAGCGGGACATCGGTAAAGGTCACCGTACCGGCAACACTCGTGGCCGTCACCGCTACGGCGTTGCCCGCATAGTCCGTTCCCGTCAGCGTAAATGTACCTCCGGAGAGCGGAGAGCCGTTTGTTGAGGTCTTGGCAAACGAAATACTTCCCAGGGCAGGGTCATTGGAAATGGAGAGGGTTGCGCTCCCGTTCAGCTGGCTGCCGCCCGAGATAGGATCGGCAGGCAGGATATAGCCCAACGCCGGCTCCGTCTCTTCCACATAGAAGGTCCAGGATGGAAGCTTATCGAACACGGCGTCACCCGAAGGGTTTGTCGTCCGTATGATGGGGCTTCCGCCGCTGGTGACGGGCTGCTTGTTGATATTGAGCAAACGGAACGTCGCACCGGAAAGTGGGTTGCCGTGAGCATCCATCTTATGTACCGTCAGCGTATTGCTGCCGCTGCCGCCGTTCGAATACAGGTCGGTAATGACGATCTGGGACGAAACGGCGCCGCCCGAGGGATCCCCCGCGCTTCCCGACAGAGTTATCGTATTGGTGAGATCCAGATCATCGGACAGAATGCTGGTCGTGAATTCCAGCCGGTAGGCCGCCGTGGTGCTTTTCGGCAGCTCCACGCTCAGCGTGTTGCTGTTGTCTGCCGTAGGAAGCGTTATAACATAGTCCGAAGCAGATACCTCGCCGACCGTACCGGCCACCGTGCCGTCGGAGCTGTTGATCGATACCTCGTAAAGCTTTACGGAAGCCGGATCCAGCCGGAGCTTGGGGTCCAGCACGTCCTTGACCACGCCGTCAGTCAGAAGCACCTGGCCGGGATTGATGACCGCCGACCAGTCGATGTGGTCAGAGCCGGAGGTATAATGATAGGTCTTTGAAATGACAGGGTTTTTGACCTGCGCCGTGGCGTTGTCCGATATAGTGATCTCATCAGCGCCCAGAGATGCGCTGTTGGTAAACGGCCGTGTTCCGCTCCATTGGGTTTTTAAGGTCGACTCATCCATCAGCGTCCAGAAGGTGATGGTGTACTGGTCGGAGGTTGAAACCGGAAGCGTATAAGTAAAGGCTGTGTCCCCGTTCGCGCCGGCGAGGGTACCCGTGGCCCCGCCGCCGGCAGCCGTGACCGTAAAGGGATGCCCGGCGTCAATGAAAAGCGTCATTCCGGAGGGAATCGTGTCTGTTACGACGGCGTCCGTCAACGGAAGTCTGTTGCGGTTGACCACGAGCTGCCATTGTACTGTGCGCGTGTTATAATCGTATGCCGTCGCCACGGTCTTGTCGAGCATTTGGCCGGAATAGGTCTTTGTGCCGGAGGTGTAGATGCTGCCGCCTCCTCCGGTCCGCGTCAGCGTTACGCCGTTGTCAAAGCTCACATCGCCGTTTTTGTATAAAGTGTCAAGCCCTGAGCTGTCTCCCGGCGTGCCCGGAACCGTATCCACAACGCGGGTATAATAGTCCACAGTGTAGGTGTTTTTAATAGTGTCATCAAGGCCGTCCCCCGGGTCTTCATCCGGAAATTCATAGGAAAAGCCCGTCGGCGTGACTGCAAAAACGCCCCCATTCGGATTAATCGTTGCCCCATCGTTTCTGTAAATCGACGTGTCGGAAGAGCCCTTTTCTGTCACCGTGAAGGCGTGTCCCGCGTCGATCAGGAGTGTTTGTCCTGACGGAATGATATCCGTTATCGCAGCTTTTTTAATGCCGATTTTGTTGCGGTTGACCGTGATGGTCCAGTGAATGGTCCCGGGGTCGGTAACGGAATAGGCATAAGGCGTAGTCCCGCCCGCGGAGGACTTGGACAAAAGCCCTCCGGCGCCGATGCCGTTTGCGATCGCGGCGGTGTCGGAAGGAGCAGCGCTTGTTGTGCTGTGATTCCAGGTCAGGCTTGCCCCGTTATTGAAGGAAATGGCGTCGTTGCTGTTTAAGTAGTGGTCCCGCGACGCAGGCTTCACCCGTGTGTAAAAGGTCAGCGTGGCTGTGGTCCCGGCCGTTGGCTGGCTGGCGGTCGGGAAACGGTAGGTCAGCGTATTGCCCGAATACTCGTATTGGCCCGCGTCACCTCCGCTGTCGACGTCTGCTGCGGCGGCAGAGCCGAACTTGATCTGAACGGGGTGATCCGTGTCTGCAAGCAGTTCCAGATCGGGGGCGATACTGTCCGTAATCGCCGCGCCGGAAATGGCTTTTCCGATATCTCCGGGCACAGCCACGGTCACTGTCCACTGGGCGATTGTGGGATCACTCGTTGTCGCGGCTAACGCGCCGTTTTTTTCAATCCAATCGAGGCGCACGGGATAGGTAACCGGGTCCGCCGCGTCGTCCGCACCCCGCTTCAGGCTGGCCGTGTTGATAAATTCAGAATACTGAGAGGAAGCGGAGGAACCGTTTTCTGCTGAAAAGTCGTTGGGACTGGTCTTGTAGGTGATGGTCTGCACGCCGGTGATGTCCGGATCGGTATCGGGGAAGGTATACGTAATGATCCGGTCGGTCGACAGCCTGGACGTATCCAGGGCCGAATCTGAAATCGATGTGCCTCCCACGGCGAAGGAATCGGCCACATAGGTCTGGCCGGGGCCGAATTCGTCGATCAGGGAATATCCGTCATAGGCCATGTCCGGCGCGCCGGCCGGAGGCGTCACCGTTACCGTCCAGGTGATGGTATTGTCTGAGGCGTCATATCTGCCGTCCTTTGAAAGAGTGCTTTCCATAGGCAGCGGCTGCCGGTTGATGACGATGACCTCGCTGCCGAACCGAACCTCCGTAGCGGTTCCGCCGCCGGCATTCAGGGGCTGGAAGGTGCCCTCGATATGGACCATGCCCCATTTGTCCAGATGCGCGTCATTGGCCGCGCCCCCATGTCCCGACAGGTCCTCGGCGCCGCTCGTAAGCGACACCGTGAGAGTGTGGCCGGTAATGCTCCAGGCAGCGAGCGTGTAAGTGTAGTTCCCGGTCGAATCAAAGGCATCCACGGTCCCCGTGGCAGCGGCAAAGTCGAGTCCCTGGGGAAGCTCGGCAGTAAAATATTCGTCGCCCGTATAATCATAAAGCTCCGTGCCGTTGCCATCCTCCAGATGGAACGCGTAGTTGAGCATGATCTTGGCGCCGGCAGGGATATCGTTGTATTCTCCGTTGGCGCTCGGAGGAATCACCGTCACGCCGTCCGCCTGAGTGATTTTCAGCGAGGACGCCCGATCCGGCGGCGCGTAGTCCGTGCCATGGACCACCAGGTAAGTGCTGTTGGTCAGGTCTGTGGGCGAGATGGCCGCAACCCAGTTCAGCGGCAGCAGCTGCAGTAAAAAAATTACGGCAACGACCATTTTCACGAGCCTTACTCTTGTCGTTTTCATCTTTCGATTACCTCCACGATAAATGATTCTATGAATCGCCCGGAAATCCCGGGTAGCTGATGTAATAAATTTCTTCGTCAATATCTACAAAAAATTTTTTTGCGTTCAAGATTCCGATCCAGCTGTCGATATTATAAGAAGGAAGGGCTTTTGCCATTTCTTCCTGGAAGCTTATACCACCGTTGCTTTTATGAACCGTTGCATCTGTTTTGCCAATGTGTTACGATTTTATCGGACCAGTTTGGCAGCATACAGGAGGCGGCGGTATGAAAAGAATTCGATGGAACAAGAAAACCCTCTCCCGTCTGCTTATTTTTGCAGGGATTGTCCTTATTTCGGGCGCTCTGATCTTTGAAGCATATCATTACCCCTGGGGAACACTTTTCGGCCGTGATGATCAGGACGAGGTCTCAATACCGGATCCCTCGCCCATCGTTTGGGAAAACGAGGACAGGGACAGCGTCATAATCCGGAGCACGCCGGAATCGTCTCCAGCCGCTTCCGCCGAAGAACCCGGGCTGCTGCCAGGAGACGAAAAGGCCGCAACCTTGCCTCTGTCTGTTTACACCCAGCTCGGGATATTAAAAATACCGAAGCTCAACGTCTCTGAATATGTTCTGGAAGGGACGCAACGGCAGTTGCGCTATGGCGTGGGGCATGTGGAGAAAAGCGGCGCTTTGGGGCAACAGGGAAATTGTGTTGTCGCAGGGCACCGTACAACGGCATTCCGCTATCTCAACAAGCTGGCTGCGGGCGATAGCATTATCCTGAAGGCGGATGATAATATATATACCTATACGGTTTATGAAAGCTTCGCCGTGTTGCCCAAAGAAACCTGGGTACTCGGAAATGTAGAAAATGAACCGTATACGCTCACCTTGATTACATGTACGCCATATCTGGTTTCCAGTCACCGGCTGATTGTCCGGGCGCGGCTTGCCGATATAAACGGCATGACGCCGGAGGCATATTATGGCACGGCGTCCGCTCCGCCGGCAGACTGAGGCCGCAGAAAAAGATATACGTAATCCACGATCTCATACAGGTACTAAAACGATACTGGCAAACCTGCTGAAAAGCAGGGACGCAAAGCCACGGGTCTACAGTCTTTTGACCATGACAGCCGGGTTGCCGAAAGTAGGTCATCATTTTGATGAGTTCTGTTCAGGCAACCTGAACAGAACTTTTTTTCATGCAAAATATGGGACAGCCGGAGGCGGGAACATGACTAAAAAAAGAATTTTTAACGCCGTTTTTTTGCTTTTCGCTTTTATGACCATCTCGCTTACCGCGCCCACCACGCTGGCAGGTTGGGAACCGGGAACTGCCGCCGCTCCGGGCGAGGTTGCAGCGTCCGCCAAAACAGATCAAAATTGGGAGGATCCGAAAGCGTTCAAGGCGGAGGTTGTCCGACTTGTCAACGTGGAGCGGACAGACAATGGGATGAATACACTGGAGGAAACGCAGGCGCTTGCCGATATGGCCGATATCAGGGCAGAAGAGTCCGCCGTTTTTTTCTCTCACACCAGACCTGACGGTTCAAATTGCTCCACCATATTTTCCGAGCACCATATGCCGTACCGTGTTGCCGGGGAGAATCTTTCCAAGGGCTTTTCATCGCCCGAGAAACTGGTAGCGGCATGGATGAACTCAGCGTCACACCGTAAAAATATCCTGAACGAGAAATTCGCCGACATCGGAATCGGCCTTTACGTCAATGAAGATGGAAAGATTTATTGTTCACAGCTTTTCTATACACCTTAATGACCGTGAACGGCAGGTCCTGTGCGCATATTAGGTATACGTTTGTATGTTATCATTTGCTTCCGCCAGAAGACATGGAACAATTGTTACAATAACTGCGGATTCAGGACTCTGTAAAAAACAGGCATTCTTCGATGACGAAGAATGCCTGTTTTCACCGGCGGCAATACCAATGGTTTGGGACTCAGCTTATATCATATTTATCTTTAAATTCCTGAATCAAATATGGATTTATTCCCGGATCGTTGAGCAGTACGTGAAACACAGGATTTGTCACCATATAGTATACATTTAACGGATCATACTCGAACATTAATGAATAAATCGCTTTTCTGAACCATACGACGGCGTTCTCCTGAGAACCGGTTTCAAAATACGAAAAGGCCAGATAAAAACAAATATAATCGAGACGCTCGCTTGAATTGATTTCCGCTTTATATTGGAGCAGTTTATGCCCCTTTTGAATGACCTGATCGAATTCGCCGGCCATATAATGCATTGCCAATGTACCCACGCCCACAGTGCTGATGATTTCCTCGTAATCTTTGATCGCATACTTATCATGGATAATTTCGTTTGCCAGCAACGTCACAGCCCTTGTGCTTGCGGCATCTCCCGTAAGCTGGTAGCACATTATCAGCAACGCGTAAAGATTTGCAACATAAATGCCCTTTGAATATTTCGGCTTGATTCTGCGTAATACGGAATTGATGCCGATTATCGCTTCCGTATATTTTTTTTCTTCGAAAATTATATAGGCAAATCTATTCACTTCGATTTCGTAAAGCCATGGCTCATGGTGAAAGTCCGGCAAAGCTATTGCCGCGTCCGTCAGCGTTTTCAATGTGTCGTAATCGCTCTTCCTTCGAGATATATTGAAGTTTTTTATTTTATCACGCACGGCGATCGGATTTTCGCAGTCAAGATATTGATAATGCTCGAATAGATCCACACCCAGCTTATCGCTGAATAGTCTGGTCATATCCACGGACGGCACGCGTTTGCCTTTCTCAATCAAGTATACATACTTCTCGGAGCAGATATTCTCAGCAAACGCTGCGCGGCTCATTTTTAGCATGGTGCGATAACTTTTGATAATATTCCCGATATGGTTCATGCGCTCCGTCCCCTGGCCTTTTTTAAGTATTATTTCGTTATTTGACCGCAATATTGATTTAAGACGCGTTGCCCCCGGGAGCAGGCGACACAACAACAGCAGCCGGAAGGCGGGCTGCTGTTGTTGCCGGCCCGCATAGGCTCTACATACATTCGGCGGCATACTGAGGCACAGTTCCAGCTGTGCTACCATAAGAGCATGACGGAGCAACCAACGGTATGTAATATGCTTTGTTTAGTTCCTTAATATTCTTCTCGTCGTGCCTGCCACCGGCTGACACTTCTGTGTGAAGTCCCAAAAATTAAAGATACAACACAAAAATAGATAAAGCAATGGTGAACCGGCATAATTGCAAAAAGGAATCAGAAGCCGCCAAGACAGAGTATGAGTAACCGTAATTTTGTCTCATTTCATATTCTTGATATTTGGGCCTAAATACGACAAGAACCCGGTTTGCGCTGTTGCGTAAACCGGGTTCTTGCAGTCTGAAATAAGGTGGCTTTAACCGGCTGTGTGCTGAGCCTTAAAGCCTGTTGGACCGGGAAGGATTAACTGCACCCGGCGCAAATTCACATCATGGGATAATCGAGGTCGTAGCCCCAGTCGCAGGTATAGTGCCAGGTGATGACGTCGCCCGGCTGCAGCTTCCACAGCGTGGCCGCGACGGACGGGAAGAAGGTATCGCCGCCACGGGTGACGGTATACATCCAGCCGCCGGTGCCGATCATGCCGTAGTACATCCCCGTTGTCTCCTCGCCCAAGCCTTCAATGGCCGAAACGTAGGACGCCGTGCCTTCAATAAAAAGATTGTCGTGCAAGTTCGCGTATGTTGTCAAAATGTCCTTGGCGTTGCTGCCGGCCACGACGTTGCTGTAGCTGTCGGAATAGTCACCCAGTACTTTTGAGTCCAAAGCGGAAACAGCCGCTGTTGCCAGGGCCTTCTGCGTGGCATCCACAGGATCTGTATACGGAGAGACCCCGTAAGCGTCGTCAACGTCGAGCTCTGAGAAAGTGCGCGCGTTCTCGTAGTCGAAATTGACCGTCGCCGATATGGCGGTGCCGGTTATATATGCCGCGGCATGATGCACGTGGGAGCCGGCGGCGTAAACGACCTCAATTTCGTGGGACTTATCAAGGAAATCTATAGAGCCTGTATACGGCGTCGAGGTCGCGACGGTCACGCCGTCAATTTTCAGAGCCGTACCCTCAAACGATATTGTGACGGGCAAGTTGGACAGATTGGTTCCGACAGGCATGATTCCGGTGTCGGAATACGCGGAATATGTAATACCCTCGTTCGGATTGTAAACATCAACCTGCTCTTTTGTAAAAGTCGTCGAGCCGCTGGTAATTGTAAGATCGCCGCTCGCGGCAAACGCCGTGAGGCTGAGACCTAGGATTAGAGCGAGTGTCAGAACCGCAACAACTGAGGTTTTTAAGCGTTTCATTTGTAATTTCTCCTTTAATGTAAATTTGATTAAGGCCCGATAAAAACTGCATTGACCGCGGTTTTCCTTTTCAGCAGGGTCATATTATTTAAAACATCGGAAACACCCTTTCTGTTTGCAAATTACGTTTAAGACAGCCCGCGGTTTCTTCTGCAGATGGGCCGGCATCTTTATCTGATTTTTTGGTTGTTGATTCATATAAAAAAGCGTCAATCCCATAACAGAGATTGACGCAACCGTATTTTGAGCGCAATCACACAGAAGCTATAAGCTTCTATGCAACAAGGGAAAAGTGTAAGTCTTCTGATTCGCGTTAGGGAAACGAGTTAACGTTTCCTGCGTCCGTATCCTACCTTCCCCAGGGGCAACAAGATGCCCAAAAGTGGCGGACTTTCGTCCAGGCGGCGAGCTTCACCGCTTCGGTACGGCCTCACGCTTACAGCGCCGGCAACATGGGGCTTTGCACCCCTTTCCATCTACATCGCACCTGACCTTAAGCAGACAATTATGTATAGACCAAAGGATTGACCGCTTACGTCTTTACAGTAACGATGACAAATTCCCATTCAGTTTTCTTGTACGGATAAATCTTTTTATCCGGGTATATTAAAAATGCTTGAACATAACCTTTTTCTTTCGTAAAGCAGCCCGTTTCGAGAAACCGAAAAGGCTGATCCATTTCCTACAGTTTGATTATAACCGAAGCTTTCACTTATTGTCAATAGTAACCTTTTATACCATAACAAGGAATACGCGGGATTGCAATTGATGGTGAAAAGATATTGTGCCGTCAGGCTGGGGCGGAATATTGCATCGCACAACGTGAAACCCGGCGTTGACATTTTATAGTGATATTGGTATGATTAAGCAAACATTAATCGTCAATCGTCAAAAATCTGTGAGGCTTTTGAAAAGCAGTTACATTTGAATATTTGCTCCGGCTTTTGTGGCAATTGCGCGACCCCGCTCTGGGCGGGACACGCAATCTTGTTCAGCTGAACAAGGGAATCAGGTGAGAATCCTGAACACGTTTTGAATTGCCGCCCGCGCCCTCTGGAGCGGCCCGGTTTCAATTCAGTAGCTGTAAGCATGGAGCGTATCCTTTTTCTGCGAAAGCAGGTCACTGGCTGCTGTAATGGCTCGACCGGGAAGGCGGAGGGTGCGCGCCGGCGCGAAAAGCGCCTGAACATGCAAGTCAGAAGACCTACAAGAAAGTATGATCTCGCGGATATGGTGCAACCGCCTGATATACTTTAGAAAGTGCCAACGAAAGCGGCAGGTATGACCTGCTGCTTTTTTGTTTCCATTTGGAACAATTGCGGGTGCGTGAGCATCCGTTTTTTATTTTGTGGTGGTCGCTGAAGAGCATTTTTTATACTTGGAGATATATCGATGAGAGAGAAAATTGAGCTGGTTTGTGATCAGATCACAAAGGTTATTCTGGGTAAGCGGGAAGTCATCGAGAAGGTGCTTATGGCCATGCTGGCACTGGGACACGTGCTGCTGGAAGACGTGCCGGGGGTGGGGAAGACCACGCTCACAATTGCTTTTGCCAAAACCATGGGGCTGGATACCAGGCGCATCCAGTTCACATCGGACAGCGTCCCCTCCGACGTCGTTGGTTTTTCCGTCCTGGATAAGCGGACGAACGAGTTTGTCTATAAACCTGGCGCTGTGATGACCAACCTGCTGCTGGCCGACGAGATCAACCGCACCTCCAGCAAAACCCAGTCGGCCCTGCTGGAGGCAATGGAGGAACGGAACGTCACGGTGGATGGCCAGACGCATAGCCTGCCCGTGCCCTTCATCGTACTGGCCACGCAAAATCCCGTGGGCTCAGCCGGCACCCAGATGCTGCCAAGCTCGCAGCTGGACCGGTTCATGATTTGCGTCAGCATCGGCTATCCTGACTTTGAAAGCCAGGTCAATATTCTGAAGGATCGCAGCGGGGGCAATCCCCTGGACAGCGTGAAGCCGTTAATGAGCTGCCGGCAGCTCATGGAGACCATTGCCCAGGTGGAGCAGGTACATATTGCGGATGAAATTTACAGGTACATCACGGCGCTTACCGAAGCGACCCGAGCCCATCCGATGGTGCAGTTGGGTATCAGCCCCCGGGGCGCGCTGGCGCTGGCGCGTATTTCAAGGGCGCGGGCCTACTTGGACGGGCGCAGCTACTGCATACCTGAGGACGTGGCGGCGATGGCCTGCGACGTCTACGCCCACCGGCTCCTGCTGGGCGCCAAGGCGCGCTTCAACGAGACCAGCGCAGCCGATCTGATGAAGGATATTCTCCGGCAGGTGGAAATGCCGGTGCTCAGGGAGCTGAGGTAGATGGCGCGGACCGTTGTATGCATACTTTGGGCGGCGGGCGCGGCAGTCGTCTATGTCTTCACGGGGACGACGGCCGCCCTGCTGATCCTGTGCGCGGCTCTGGCGCTCCCTCTCTGCGCGGTCCTGGCGGCCCTCCTGGCGGCGGGAAGGATCATGCTCACGTTAGAGCTCCCCGGTAATATACCGAAGGGGGAGACGGTTCAGGGCGAGATCAGGATCAGAAATCGCACGCCCGTGCCGGTGGTGCGCGCGGTTTTGCACCTGGAGCTGGAAAACACGCTCACCCAGGAAACGGAGCTGCTGCCGCTGGCCTTTTCCATTCCGCCTTTCGGGAAGGAGAGCCTGCCGTTTACCTTCCGGAGTGCCTACTGCGGCAGGCTCTGTTTTAAATGCGGGGTGCTCACCGTGAGCGACACCTTTGGACTGATTCACATACGGCGCCCTCTGCATGTCGACAAAAAACGGCTGATCACGCCGGAGCTGTTCCCTATGCGGGTACGCCTGACGGGCAGCGAGACCCCCTTGTGGGACGAGGTCAGCATCAATCTCAGCCGAAAGGGGCAGGACTGGTCCGAGCCCTTTCAGATACGGGATTATGTGGAAGGGGACAGCCTGAAGCAGATCCACTGGAAGCTGAGCCAGAAGCTGGAGCGGTATATCGTCACCGACCCCTCCCAGACCCTGGACAGGGCCTTGCTGGTGTTCTGGGACCGGAGCGCCCTGGCAAAGGACGCCCCGCCCCGAATCCCGGATACTCTGGCGGAGGCGGTGGTGTCATTCTGCCTGGCGGTCACCCAGGAGGAAATCCCCTACAGCGTTGCCTGGAGCGGCATAAGGGATGTCGGCTGCGCCGTGCGGGACGTCGACTCAATGGATGATCTCTATGGAATCATCCCGGGAATGCTTGAAGGCGCTTCAGACGCCGGCGGCATGTCCGGGATATCGGATTGCATCCGTGCCCTGGACGGGAAACAGTATCCGCTGATCGCGTATTTCAGCGACCGGGTATCTACAGAAATAGCGGGACTGGCCGCTGTGGGAAGAGTCACCCTGTTCCTGTGCGGTGAGGATTCGGATGCTTGCGGAGACTTGGCCTGTCATTTATTTTCCCCCGCCGATTACAGGCAGTCTTTGTGTGACGTGACCATTTAGCGGGAGGAAGCGCAATGACAAATGCAGATGGATTATTCTTCTGCGTCTCCGAGGAGAGTGGTGGCGGCGCGGCGGGCCGCGTCATCGCATCGTCGCTGCTGTTTTTAGGTCTTGCCGCCTGTGCCTGGGGCGGGCTGGGGCTGGAGGGAACGGGCTGCAGCCCCTTGCCGCTGGCGGCCGCCGGTATTTTATACTGCGCCGCGGGCAGCAGGCTTCCCCGGCGCGCGTTAGCCTTTCAGGCGGCAGCGGCCGCTGCCCTGCTGATCTACACGGTGGCGGTAAGCCAGTTCATCATCAGCGGCTGGAACGTGACGATGAACGGGATATTCAGTATGCTGGAAACACATCTGGGTTATATCTTTCCCCGCTATGAGGTCATGGCTGCCGGGCAGTCTCCGGCGGTGTGCGCCGGGCTTTTTCTGGCGCTGCCCACCGTGCTGCTGGGGCTTTTATCCGCCAGAGCGGTGAGCGGCGCCCGGCTGTGGCTTCTGCCGGCGGGTCTTCTGGCGGCCGCGCTGTGGGCGATGGGCGCGACGACGCTGTATCCGCCTGATTGGCGATGGGGCCTGCTGGCGTTGGGGCTGGCCATGCTCGGCGCGTGGCGCCTGTCCAGAAAAAATCTGAGGTCGGGAGGCATCCCCCTTGCCCTCTCTGTGGCGGCCCAGACCGGCATTGTACTGCTGTTATGCGCCCTCCTGGCGGAACTGTGGAACGTCAGCGGCGGGGCAAATGCGCTCGAGGCCCAGCGCGCGGCGAAAAGCTGGCTGCACCATGTGCGATATGAGGAAACGGAGCCCACCCTGCCCGAGGGGGATTTCAGGAATCTGGGGGATTTCGCACCGGAGGCCACGACGGCGCTGACCGTTACCATGGAAAAACCGCAGGAGACGTATCTGCGCGGCTATGTGGGTGAGGTTTACACCGGTTCCGGATGGACAGGGCTTGAGCCGTCCCGGAAGGCGGAATACGCCACGTTGTTTTCCTGGCTGCACGCCCGCGGCTTCTATGGTCAGGAGCAATATGCCCTGCTGAACCAGGCCCTCGGCACGTCGGGAAAAAGCAATGCCGTTTCCATACGGGTGCAAAGCGCCTGTACCGGGTGGCGGTATGCCCCCTACGGGCTCGACGGCGCGGAGACGGACCCCCGGCAGATCGGCGACGCGGACTGGGCTGCCCGGGGCGTACGGGGCGAGCGAGAATACACCTATGAGACGAGCGGCGCCGTCCCGGGCGACTATGAGCGGCTGTCGGACCTGCTGACGGCGGCGCGAAAGGCCGGCGCGGCGGCGGCCACAGACTACCTCGCCGGCGAGAACGCCTACCGCGAATTCGTATACGACAATTATCTGGACGTGCCGGTGCAGGCTCGGGAGGCCATCGGCAAAGTGTTCAGCGGGTTGGATCTGCCGAAATCGGGCGAGATATCCTTCAGCGACGCCCAACTGGTAGTGCGGGCATATCTGAGCAATATTGTGTCCTATAACGAAACGCCGCCGGCCATTGACGGGAACCGGGATTTTCTGAGCGTTTTTCTGGGTGAGACCAAAGAAGGATACAGCATCCATTACGCCACCGCGGCGGCCCTTATGTTCCGGTATCTGGGCGTCCCGGCGCGCTATGTGGAGGGGTGGTACATCCCCGGCGCCACGGCGCTGGAGATGTCGCCCGGCGAGCCCATTGCGCTGGACCAGAGCTTTGCCCATGCCTGGGTAGAGATATACCGGGACGGGGTAGGCTTTGTGCCCTTTGAGATCACCCCCCCATACACCGACCCGATGCAGCAGAACAACCAGCGGCAGGGCGGCAGCGGCGGCGCGGAGATACCGCCGTCGGAGGAAGAGACTCATCCTCCGGCGCTATGGCGCCTCGCACTGATCCTCCTGTGGGTATTGCTGGCGCTCATAGCCGCCCTGGCGCTTTTTGCGGTTATCCGCAGGTACGCCAAGAGACGGCGGCGCGGGCAAATGTTTGAGGACCCGGACCCCTCCACGGCGGTGAGCAACATGGCCACGTGGGCGGTGCGCCTGCTGGGATATCTGGGCGTGGCGCGCCCAAACGGCAGCCTGTACCTGATGCTGCCGGAATTGGAGCGCCTGCTGGGCGACGAGCCGGCGGACCAGTATCGGGCCGTGATAGAGGCGCAGCGCCGGGCCGTGTTCAGCCGCGGCGGAGTGTCCGACGGGGAGCGGCACCAGCCCAGGCAGTTTTTGACAAGACTGGAGGCAGAACTCAAACACAGAAGCACCTTCGGGGAAAAGCTCCGCCTGCGCTGGATCGCGTGCGTCATCTGAGGCGCTTAAATAGATAATCGTAAAAATTTGTGAGGCTTCCTGAAAAGCATTGACATTTGAATATTGCTCCGGCTTTTGTGGCAATTGCGCGACCCCGCTCTGGGCGGGACACGCAATCTTGTTCAGCTGAACAAGGGAATCAGGTGAGAATCCTGAGCACGTTTTGAGCCGCCGCCGCGCCCTTTGGAGCGGCCCGGTTCCAATTCAGTAGCTGTAAGCATGGAGCGTATCCTTTTTCTGCGAAAGCAGGTCACTGGCTGCTGTAATGGCTCGACCGGGAAGGCGAAGGGTGCGCGCCGGCGCGAAAAGCGCCCGAACATGCAAGTCAGAAGACCTACAAGAAGGCATCCCCCACGGGGTGCTTCCCAGCCAATCAAAAGCGGTGGTATTTTTACCGCCGTTTTTTCTTTCCCGATCGGGACAAAAGCGGATGCGGCCTGCGTTCGCTTTTTGTCTTTGGCCGCTGGCTGTGAAATGTGTTTCATCATTCCTGAGAGGATAGAAAAATAAAAGGAGAGTGCGTACATGAAAAAAAACAGAAAAGCGATCGCGCAGAGGCTTTTCAGTCTGTTTCTCTGCTTTGTCATGGCAGCGTCGCTGGCGCTGCCCACGGGCGCGCGGGCTCTGGAAAGCGGAACAGAGCCGGGGGTGGTTCAAGGTCTGGAAGATAAGACGGACCAAGCCTCCGGCGATTCTGAGCAGCCGGGAGATTCCGAAGCTCCGGAGGCCCCCGCGGACCCGGCGGTTCCCGAAAATTCGGAGGCCCCCGAGACTCCAGAGACTCCCGAGAATCCCGGGACCCCCGAGACTCCGGAGACCTCAGAGACTCCAGAGACTCCAGAGACTCCAGAAGAGCTGGAGGAAACCGAATCCCCCGTGCTGACGGCCTTCCAGGCGCTGCAGGAGGCCCTACCCGAAAGCCTGCAGCCGGGTGCCCTGCCGGAGGAGGATGAGCTCGAAGCAATGGCGCGCGAGGATCTGCTGGCGCTGCTGGCGGAGCTGGACACATTTCTGGAGCAGTGCGACGCACTCGTGGGCGGCGGGACATACACGGCAAGGTCTGCGGACAAAGCGGCGGACGACGCGACTGCGGAGGAAGGCCTGGACGAACAGCTTGCCCCCTATTACGCCCTGCGCGAGCTGCTGATGGACGCACTGGCCGCAACGCCCCCCACGATGCCGGAGGGCACCTACATCTGGTACACCGGAGGCTACGCAAGCGGCATGTTCACCATATCCGCAGGCGCTGAGCTGCGCGAGCTGGCGGAGCTCGTCAACGGCACGGCCAAAGATGCAGGCGGAGCCGCGGTGATAGACGACTTCTCGGGGAAAACCGTCACGCTTGCCGGTAACATTGATATCGGGGGGGCGGATTGGTTCCCCATCGGCGGAGACACATACAATGCCGCGACTACGTATTTCAAGGGCGTCTTCGACGGAAACGGCAAGACCGTCGGCGGACTGCAGATCGGCACCAAGGACGTGCCCAAGACGAATGGTGTTCACAGCAGGTCTTCCGAAACGCTGGACTACGTGGGGCTGTTCGGCTGCATATCCGGCGCGACTATCGAGGACCTGACCGTTGAGGGCGCGGTTTATATCGGCGTTTCCAGCACTGAAAAATTTGGTCAGCGCACCGGGGGCGTCGTGGGCTCTTCGGAAGGCGGCAGCTCTCTTGCGAGGATTACCAATAAGGCGACAGTCTCCAACAATGGCGCCGCCAGCACCAACCGCCGCTATGTCGGAGGCGTGGCGGGCTATACGAAGGATACGAAAATTACTTACTGTGTGAATTACGGTGCCGTAACCGGCGGCGCTTATGTCGGCGGCATTGCCGGCGGCTATTCCGAATCGGTCAGCACAAGCCTGATCGAAAACTGTGAGAACCATGGCGCGATCAATGCGGATAACACGTCTGCGGGCTACATCGGCGGCGTGGCCGGTCGAGTGAACCAGATAACCGACTGCACCAACAGCGGTTCCGTTACCTATACGGGAACCAACAGCTACACCGGCGGCGTGGCCGGGGGTATCGGGAATACTACGGTGTCCGGCCTGGAGAATAACGGTCCTGTAACAGCTGACAACGGCGCTTACGTCGGCGGGGTAGCCGGCGATAAGGTCGGCGGTGCGGGGAGCATTCCCTCGAATCCGTCGTCTGGCTGTACGAACAACGCGGCCGTGTCCGGCAAGTCTTCGGTCGGCGGCGTTTTCGGCAGGACGGCCGCAACCGCAAAGGAATGCCGCAATACCGGCGCTGTAACGGCCTCAGGCGGTACGGTCGGCGGTATCGCCGGTGAGCTCAGAAACGCGAATCAGGGCGTCGTCGACAGCACTAATACCGGCATGGTCACATCTTCCGGGATAAACGCCGGCGGCATTGTCGGTACGATCGGCGCCAATAGCGCCAACATCAAGATCAGCGGCTGCGCCAACAGAGGCGACGTGAGCTCCACGTCATCCGAGGCCGGCGGTCTCATTGGCTACGGCAACACAGCCGACAGCAGTGTCACGGCCTCCTCCAGCAGCGGCAATGTCAAAGGCACCACAAACGTCGGCGGCCTCGTCGGCCGCGGCAAGTGTACGATTTCTACCTGCTATAATACCGGCACGGTTAAGGCTACGGCGGTGGGCGGCATCGCCGGGGGTCTTGCCGGCACCGCGACGGCAAGTGTCGGCAATTGCTATACGACAGGCGCCGTCACCGGTGACAAAGCGGGACAGCTGGCCGGAAGTAATGCAAGCGCGGTGACAGGCTGCTTTGCCTATGTGGCCGGCAGCACGCTGCCGGGGCTGGCCGGGGGCGCGGGCAAGAGCTGTTATATCCTCGGCAGCGCATCGGCGGGAGCCGACGCTTCCGGCGTCGCCACGCTGACTGCGGAGCAGTATAAAGAAGAAACCCTCCCCTATGAACTGGATAACGCCTCCGTTCCCAGGACCTATGTCTGGATGGCCGGCGAGAAGCACCCGCTGCTGACAAACGATCCGACGAAGGCCAGCTATAAGTTTTCCTACAAAGTCAAGGGGGGGAACGACCCCGATGGCGGAAGCATCTCCGTAAAAGTGGATAACAAAACCATTGATGCCGACACCGACAATTTTGTGGCGTACGGCAAATCCTATGAGATCACCGTCACCATGGCCGAGGGCTACACCGTCCAGCTGGAGGGCCTGCCGGAGAACGCGGAGGCCGCGGCGCGGGAGCGCACGACCGTGTATACCGGAACAGTCAAGGCCGATGCGGCGTTTACTTACGTATTTTATATTCCCGGTTCGGGCTCCGGCTTTGAGGAGGAGCCGGAGGACGGCGTCTATGTCATCAGCACCGCGGACGACCTTCTCGGCCTCTCCGCGCTGGTGAGCGGCGGCAGAGCCTTTGAGGGCAAGACCATCAGGCTGGCAAACGACATCGACGTGTCCGGCCGCTACTTTGAGGCCATCGGTACGCAGAGCAATCCCTTCAAGGGCAGCTTTGACGGCCAGGGCCACAGCGTAACGCTGAATATCGACACCGATGATCCTTATCAGGGCTTGTTCGGCTGCGTCGGCAGTGCTTCCGGAGAGACCCCGAATACCATCTCGAATGTGACGATTAAGGGCCGCGTAAAGAGCACGGGCGATTATGTCGGCGGCGTTGCCGGCTCGGCCAGCGCGCCTGTGACCGGCTGCCGGAATGAGTCTGCCGTGACCGGCGCGCAGAACGTCGGCGGCATCGTCGGCAGCATCGGCGCATACGACATAAAAAACTGCGCCAACCTGGGCGCGGTATCCGGCACGCAGCACGTCGGCGGAATCTGCGGCATCGGCAGTCCCCACATTGACAGCTGCTATCACGCGGGCTCGGTCAGCGCGGCGAGCAGAGGCGGCGGCATCGCCGGCAACTATCAGGACAGCACCCCCGGCGCCGTGTCCAACAGCTTCTCCTACGATGCCGCCACGCCCTTTGCGGGCTATATAAACGCTTCGGTGGTCAAAAACAGCTACGCTCTGTACAAGAACGATCCCACGGGGGGTGTCACCGTCAAAACTGCGGAGGAATTTACCGCGCTGGAGCTTGTCTGGCTGCTGGATGCGGGCGGCAAGGAAACGCGCACCTTCAACTGGGCGCCGGGGGAGAGGTACCCTGTGTTCAGTACAGCGGAGAGCAAGGCGGTCTACCGTGTGCATGCCGTGAAGGAGTATGGCAGCGCGGAGGGCGCCGGCTCTGTGACGGTAGGCGCCGGCGAAACGCCCGTGCCGGGCGCGGTGGCTTACGGCGAGGCCGGAGACGCTTATGCCGTCACAATCACCCAGCTTGAGCCGGAAACGTATAGTCTGTACCTCACGGGCATTCCGGAGGACGCCGTTGAAGAGCCCGCCGGAACCTACAGCGGCACGCTCGCCGGGGATATCGACGTGTTCTTTTCGTTCGACACACTGGGAGATTCCAGCTGGCTGGAACCGGAGGGCGACGAGTATGAGCTCGCCACCGCGGACCAGCTTGTCGCGCTGAGGACAGCCGTCAACAGGGGCAATACCTTCAAGGGCAAGACCATCAGGCTGACGGCCGATATTGACATGAGCGGCAAGACCTTCATGGGCATCGGGTCCGAGGAAAAGCCCTTCATGGGCAGCTTCGACGGGCAGACGCACACCATCAGCGGCCTGAACCTCCAGACGGCGGAGCAGGATAACCGCGGCTTCTTCACCGGAATTGAAAACGCCACCGTGAAGAACCTGACCGTCGGCGGCGTCATCACGGGGCGGGATAATACCGGCCTGCTCGCCGGATGCCCGAAGGGCAGCACCGTGTTTGAAAACTGCTTTGTCGCGGCCGGCAGCAGCATCAGCGGCAGGAACTGTGCCGGCGGGCTTATCGGCCGCGCCGGGTACGGAATATCCGTCGTCGGCTGCGAAACGCTGGCCACCGGGGCCTCAGAGGGGCTCCCGGCGGCGAATGTGTCCGTCCGGGGTGCCGGCACGGCCGGCGGCCTCGTCGGCCTTTTGGAAGCAAAGCCGGAGGGGGCCACACCGGTAATCTGCGTGCAGGATTCCGTATCCCGCGCCGTGGTCGAGACAACAGGGAGCTCTGCCGCCGGCAGTTACGGCGGCGGCGTCGCCGGACGGATGGAGGCCGGTACGGCTGTCCAGAACTGCAGAAACGAGGGTCCCGTAAGCTCGTATCAGTATTCCGGCGGCATTGTCGGCGCGATGGATAAGCTCGCGGCGGTCACGGGCTGCGTGAACAGCGCGGCGGTCGAGGCGGGGAGCGGACGGTACGTCGGCGGCATTGCCGGAGCCGCCGACGATGGCTGCGTATTTACGGGCTGCGTCAACGAGCAAACCGGCACGATTTCCCAGACTTCCTGTCTGGGCGGTATCGTCGGTTTTGCATCCGCTGCGGTCAGCCTGGCGGACTGCAAAAATGAGGCGGCTATCACCGGAACCTCCGACTATATCGGCGGCATTTTGGGCCAGGCGGGTGAAATGAACGCATATGGCCTTGCCGCCTTTACAAAATGCTCCAACAGCGGCGCAATTAAAGGCGGCTCAAATGTCGGCGGCGTTGCGGGCGGCGTTGCGGGCAGCAGCTCCTGCTACATCTCTGCGCAATTGGCCGACTGCACAAACAGCGGCGGCGTGACGGGTGCGGATAATCTGGGCGGTATCGTGGGCCTGGCCAATTACAGCACCCAGAAGGTCCCCACCAAGCTGTCCGGCTGCTCCAACAGCGGCACCGTCAGCGGAACCGGCGTCTCTGTCGGCGGCGTCGGCGGTTCGGTAGGTGGTAATTATATTGTGGTCGAGAATTGCTCCAATTTAGGCAGCGTCAGCAGCACGACAAACCGCGCGGCCGGTATTTTGGGCGGCACCAGCCCGAATGCGAGCTCATATTGGAAGATCATCGGCTGCTCCAACAGCGGAAATATCGAGGGAAAAACGGCATACGGTATTGCCTATACCATCCGGCAGTATGCGGCGGCGGAGAACTGCCGCAACAGCGGCACGGTCACCGCGACCGGCGGCGATGCCGCAGGTATTGCCGGTACGGCGTCAAACGCGATGCGGATCAAAAGCTGCTATAATACCGGCAGCGTCACAGCCACCGGCAACGCGGCCGGTATCATAAACGGCGTGGACGGATTTTTGCAGGATCAGGGCGGAATTCAGGATTGCTACAATACCGGCAGGATTACGGGCAGCGGCGTTGTGGCCGGTGTTCTGGGCAAGCTGGACAAGGCGGGCTATCTGGAGATGCGATACTGCTACAACACCGGCGAGATTGTGGCCGGCGCTTCCTCAACATTAGTAAGCGGCGTGTTTGGCGCCGTCGGCAGGTACAGCTATCCCAGCTATTGCTACAACGCCGGCAATATCACCTCCGCCGCCGCGGCGCCGACGGGTATCGGCGGCGTGGTCGCAAAGGCTGAGACGGACACCTTCAACTATGTGAAATATTCTCACAACTACGGCAAGATCACCGTGGCAAACGCGGGCGCCGCGGCTGTCACCGGCGCCGTGACCGGCGGAAGCGTCATTTCCGCAAAAGGCAGCAATCTTTATTACAGGACAGACTGCGTTGCCCTGACAGATGGGTCGGCCATGCCCCCGGTGGACGCCGGCGTATGCACGGAAAAGACCGAAGCGCAGTTCAAGCTGGCTGAGGTCGCGTATCTGCTGGACAACGGCGCAAACCCGTTACGAACCTATCACTGGTCCCAGGGCGAAAACTATCCCGTCCTCGCCGCCTCGGATGAGACGGCGGTTTACCGCGTGACCGTAGAAAGTGTTGCGAACGGAACGCTTGTTCCCGCCGGCGAGAACTACGGCGTGGGCGGCTCGGCAATGTCCTTTACGGTGAAGCCGGAGGCCGGCTATAAGCTCGATAAGCTGACGCTGAAGGATACGGACGGCATCAGCTACGCTTTTACTGTGAACGCGGATACCGTAGCCTTCGCCATGCCGACGGCGGATTCCACGCTGACCGCCTCCTTTGTCAGCGGCACGGCGGAAGATAAGGAATATACGGCGACGTTTATCTCCGGGGATCAGACCTTTGCCAGCGTCCAGGTGAAGAGCGGGAATACCTTGGCCGCCCCGGCCGAAAAGCCGGTTTTGGAGGGCTATGTGTTCAAGGGCTGGTATACCTCCGCGGCGTACACAGACCTGTATGATTTCAACAGCCTGGTTTTCGGGAATATCACGCTCTACGCCAAGTGGGTGGAGGAGGGCAGCGAAACCGTCACGGTCAGCTTCAACCTGAACGGCGCCGACGGCCAATTGCCTGAAAAGCAGGTCATCACCATCGGCGGCCTTGTGAGAAGACCCGCCGCGCCCACCTGGACCAGCAGCGAGGACGGCATCAGCTATAACTTCTCCGGCTGGTATACCGCCAGGGTCGGCGGCGTGCTTTGGGATTTTGACAACGACCAGCCCACCGAGGATATGACGCTTTGGGCGCATTGGACCAAGCAGGATATCTTTTCCAGCGGCACGGCGGAAAACCCCTATGTGTTCAAGACCGGTGGGGAACTGGAGCAGCTGGCCGACAACGTTGCCGAGGGCAAAGGGTATGGGGGCTGCTACTTCAAGCTTGGCATCGATATTACCATTGACGATGCCGGTTGGAGCGGTCTCGGCTATATCAAAGCCGATTGGAAGCATGACCTGACTGAGCTGTCGGAATCCGGAACCGTTCCGTTCAACGGAAACTTTGACGGCGGAGGGCATACCATCACGCTCAATCCCAGGCAGATCGTCGCGGTCTTCGGCGCGGTCGGTTCCACCGGGGTGGTATACAACCTGAACGTGGTGGGCGTGCTGGACCCTGCCGTAAATCGCGAGATGTTCGGCGGCGTGGCCAGCGTCAACTTCGGCACGATTGACACCTGCAATGTGGTGCTGACGGGTGACGGCGACGACGCGGATGGCAACGTCTCCAGCTACGCCGGCGGCATCGTCGGCGGCCTGGCTGCGGGAACGATCAAGAACTGCACGGCGACGGTACAGCTGTATAACCACACCGATGGAATAAAAGCCTTCGGCGGCATCGCCGGATATGTGGTGCGCGGCGGTGTTGAGGGCTGCACGGTCAAGGCCGGCTCGACCATTTTAGCCGATAAGCCCGCGGTGCTTGATTATGGCGTCGGCGGCATTGCCGGCACGATGACTTCGGATACGAGAGCGAACGGCCAGTGTGCCTATATGACCGGCTGCACCGTTGAGCAGGGCGTTACGATTACCGGCTATACCATTGCCGGCGGCCTTGCCGGCATTGGCACGATTATGGAGGACTGCCGCGTCGGCGCCGACGTGTATGTAACAGGGGTACTTTCCTCAGGTGAACACGCCAGTGCTTCAGCTTTCGCGGGCGCTCCGCAGAGCGCCGGTGAATCGGGCGTCAGCAACAGCTATTATTACGGAAGCTGCGTCCAGGGAACGGGCGACCTGATCAAGGACCTTCACGTAACGAACTGCTATTACGCCTTTGTGGACAACAAGCCGGCGGACGGCAGCGCGTCGTCGTCCGCCTTCGCCAGTTACAAGACGGAAGAGCAGCTCGCCTCCGGCGAGGTCGCTTACCTGCTGGACGGCGGCGGGGGCGCGCACCGCCACGTCTGGACGCAGGGGACGGAGAGCGAAGCGGGCTACCCCGTACAGGGGACGCCCTCCTATTATTGGATTAAAGAGCTGAATGCCACGCACGGCACCATCTCCATCGGCGGCAAGACGGAGAGTCCCTATCGGGCCGCGGGCAGCACCGTACAGGTGACGGTCACCCCTGAGAAATACATAAACGCGCAGTACGGCCCGCAGTATGCCTATAAGCTGTCCGGCCTGACCGTGACGGACGTCAATGGCGGGGTTATCCCCGGCAGCATTGACGAGCTCCGCTTTGTCATGCCGGAGGGCGACGTCGGGCTTGTCGCCGCGGTCTTTACGCGGCAGCAGACAGGCTACGTTGAAGAACAGGACGGGGGCAAGGGCGACGACCCCGGCACCACCCCCAATCCCGACACGGGCACAGGTACGGGCTCGGGTACAGGCACGGGTGAGGGCGGCGACGGCGAGGGCGCCGGTGAAAATCCCGGCGGCGGCGAGGGCACCGGAGCGACCGATAACAGCGGCGTCGGCGAATCCGGCAACCCCAGTGGCGAGACAGCGCAGGACTCGAACCAGCATGCCGTGACGTTAGGGGGCCAGACCCGGCAGACCCAGCCTGCCGACCCCGTGATCAGCGAGCCGCTGGAGGAGAAGCCTGAGGAACCCGAGGAGAAGCAGGCGGAGGAGCCACAGCCGCCCGAGCAGCCCAAGGACGACGAGAACCTCCTGGACCAGGCGCCCGAAATTACGGAGACCACCCGGCACAACATCTGGCCTGTGATCGTGCTGATCGCGGCTATCGCGGCGGCGGCGCTCACGTCCTTCCTGGTACTGCTTTCCAGAAAGCGAAAAAAAGAGACCATTACAAAATAAAAATTAGGAGGATTATCTGATGAAAAAGACCACTGTAAAAATCCTGTCGCTGCTCCTGGTGATCGGTATGCTCCTGGGCCTGCCCGCGGGCGCTTTCGCCGCCGCAGGCGGCGGGACGCTGGATACGGCCGTGGAGGAAGCGGCGGCGTATATCTATCGGACTGTCGCAAATCCTCAGGTAGATTCCATAGGCGGAGAGTGGGCCGTTCTCGGCCTTGCCCGCAGCGGCTATGAGGTGCCGGACGAATACTATCAAAAATACTACGACACCCTGAAAAATTACGTAACAGCCCGAAAGGGTGTCCTGAGCGAATCGAAATACACGGAGAATTCCCGGGTAATCGTCGCGCTGTCTGCCATAGGAAAGGATGCCAGGGATGTTGCCGGCTACGACCTGACCAAGCCCCTGGGCGACTTCGACGCCGTCATTTCCCAAGGGATTAATGGCCCGATCTGGGCGTTGATTGCCCTTGACAGCGGGAATTACGACATGCCGGAAAACCCGGATGCCAAGACGCAGGCCACCCGCCAGATATATATCGATGAGCTGCTGTCCCGCCAGCTGGCCGACGGCGGCTGGTCCATGGTCGGGAGGGGCGGCGATACCACCGAGGCCGACCCGGACATCACCGGCATGGTCCTCCAGGCCCTGGCCAAGTATCAGGATCAGCCGGCGGTGAAGCAGGCAACCGGCAAAGCACTGTCCTGCGTCTCGCTGATGCAGGACGCCAGCGGCGGGTTCGTCTCCTGGCACTCCCTGAATGCCGAGAGCTGCGCGCAGATCATCGTGGCTCTGGCGGAACTGGGGATACCGCTGGACGACAGCCGCTTTGTCAAGAACGGGAACACGGTCCTGGACGCGCTGATGTCTTTCCGCGCGGAGGACGGCGGCTTTCTGCATACGGGCCAGGGCGCGGGCGCTTCTAATCCGATGGCCTCCGAACAGGCCCTTTACGCACTGGTGGCCGCCCAGCGCCTGCGCGACGGCAAAACCAGCCTGTATCGCATGACCGACACCCGGAGCATCCCCGAAGGTGAGAATACAAGCGGTAAGGGACTGCCCGGAAAGCACGCGGACGTCCGGCCCACCGAACTGACGGCCCCCGGCGCTACCTTTACCGATATCTCCGGCGTCAACGCCCACAAGAATCAGGAAGCCATCGAGGCGCTGGCCTCCCGGGGCATCATCGACGGCATGGGCAGCGGCCTGTTCGAGCCGGACAGCGCCATGACCCGCGCCCAGTTTGCCGCCATCGTGGTGCGCGCCCTGGGGCTGACGCCCAAGGCCGCCGATTCCTTTGCGGACGTCATATCCGACCAGCAGTACGCCGCCTATGCGGATACCGCCCGGACCTATGAGATCGTCCTGGGCGTGGGCGACGGTAAATTCAGTCCCGAGGGGACGGTCACCCGCCAGGAGGCCGCCGTCATGGTAGCCAGAGCCGCCAGGCTGTGCGGTATGAACACGGAACTGGACGACAACGCCGTCCGGGACGCGCTGGCCCCATTCCCCGATTATATGACCGCCGCGCGTTGGGCGCATCAGGGCCTGGCCTTCTGCTACAGTGAAAATATTCTGGACCAGAGCGATCTCAATATTCAGCCCACAGCGGCAATAAAGCGGTGCGAGGCCGCCCAGATGCTGTTCAATCTTCTGAGCCGCGCAAACCTGCTATAAGAGATATTGGAAAATGTGCGTTCACAAAATGCCTGGAACCTCTACGGTTCCAGGCATTTTGTGTTCTTGTATAAGGGATACGGCCAGCTTTCCTTTGACCAGCTTCAGGATTATCCGGCTGGGCCGGGGCTAAAACATCAGCCCGTTGACAATCTGCTCCGTCAGCAGCAGCGCGCCTTGAATGCCAAGGTGGGTTTTTGGTATGACATCCACATAACCAAGCGACGGCAGAGATATTTCGATCCCCGAGAATGCATGCTTTTTGAGCTTCAGCTTGGCAATCGTGTTGCCGCTTGCCAGCACCAGCTCGCTGTCCGTCTCCAGAATGTCACGATCCAGAGCGTCGGAAACACCCAGCTTGTCGAGCAGCGCACGGAGGCGATCCTTAAAGCAGTCGCTCCCCGCACTTAAAACCGACAGGCAGCTTGGGATCATCCCGAAATACCGGACAAGAAAGTCGGTATACGCGTACAGCTCCGAATACGTCCCTTCGACAGAGAAGGTGACGCCCTTGGGCAGCCCCGTTAAAGAATTGACCCGCGAGATGAAAGCGTACGCCCGGGCGCGCGCCCGTTCGCTTTCGGCGATGGCGGGGGAAGCGTCCGCTCCAAGAGAGACGCAGATTTCGCGCAGCAGCTTTTCCGTCGCGGCGAAGCCCACCGGCGGCCCATCGCAAACGTAAAAGGGCATGCCATATTGCGCGTTTAAGTTTTCCGCCGTCCTGAGGCCGTAGTCCGGATGGATGACAATATTGAGCGCGGCATTCGGCAAGTTTTTGACGCTCTCGAGGTCGCCGCCGGCGCAGAGCGGGCAGTTTACAGCAATGCCGCAAAGCGCCAAAAGGCGCCTGAGCTCCGCAATATCCCCCGTATAGTTTCGGTGAAAGACGGAAAGGCCAAGGAGATTGACCGTTTTAGGCGCTTTCTCATCCGCCTGACGGAGAGGGAGCTGCTTTAAAAGCTCGAGCGCCGCCGTCTCGTGGCCGGCGCAGATATCGCGTGAAAAACCCGGCGTTTCTACGACGACAACGGGCCTGTCTTGAATGATCGCCGCGGCGATCCCGCGCAGATCGTCGCCGATGAGCGCCGCGCCGGGGGAGTTGACGATACACAGCAGCTCGAAGGAAACGTTGTCGCGCAGGAATTCCAAAGCCTCGGTCAGCTTATCCCTGCTGCCGTAAATATAATCGCTGCTGTCCAGATAGGTGCACGGGACGCGCGGCTGCCCGAAGTACCATTTTTCGGGGTAATTGAGAGGATCGAATTCAAACTGCCGGATGGTCTGGTTATCCGAGGTGGCGGAATGATAAAACTTGCAGCCCGTAGGGCCGTTCAGCAGGACGATCGTCCGCGCGACGCCCTCCAGGGCAAAAATGATGCCGGAAAAGCTATCCGGCGTAATATTGTCTAAATAACCGCTCATCCTGTTTCCACTCTCCCTTCAGGTTTAGTTTCAAGAGCTGCGCCCAGCGCTTGGCCATGATAAGCCCTGAGTAAAAGCCGACGTCAGGGCACATGGGGATGGTATCGGCCACAAACACCTCGTCGGCAATGGAGGACGCGTAGTTTGTCAGGAGGATATCGGGCCTGTATCGTTTCAGGTCCTTTTCCCGGTTGTCCCGGTCGTAATTCTCCTCTACGGGAAGCGGCACATCAAGCCTTGTGCGAAAGCCCTCGTCCTGGGAGAAGTTGAGTATCCCAACCTTCACAACCTCTATGCCGACGTCGAGGGCTGTCTGCAATATCCAGTCCAAGCTGTGGTTATAGGTGATGACCATCAGCTTTTTCCCGGATAGAACAGGCTTTAAGGCCGCGACCTCCCGCGCGTATCGCGCCTGATGCTCCGCGATGATCGCTTCCGCGGCATCGGGTCTTTCGAAAAAGCCGGCCACGCCGCGCAGCCAGTCCGCCGTTTCGGCGAAACCGACGGGGAAGGCCATGTCGAAAAAGACGGCGCCGTACTCCCGGGTAAAAAAATCCTGGAGGAGCTTGCCGGTATAGTCCTTATACGCCAGCAGATTGAGCGGCGCGGCACAGAAGTTTTCCAGCCTGTCGTAAGTCGTATCGCAGAGAAAGCGGCAGTTTACGCCAATGCCGAGCTGAGACAGGAATTCGCTCATGATCCTGAAATTGCCATCCGTATTTTTTGCAACGACTTTTTCAAAGACCACGTTTACCGTATCCGGCGCCACGGGGACATCCCGGCGGATGATCTGCTTTGCCAGCATGGTGTAGCACATCAGCATTCCCTGGAGATAGTCGCCGGACATATTCCCGTCGGTTTTGATCGTGACAACGGGCAGGTCCGGTTCGGAAAGCAGCCGGACGCTGTCGATATCGTCCCCGATAATGCCGGCGGGGCAGGCGCTTATAACAACGATCGCCTTTGGACCGCGCTTTTTGATTTCGTTGATTTTGTCCTCCAGCTTTTCCATACCGCCGAAGATCACCTCCGACTCTCCCATCTCGGTGGCTTCAAGGTTCGGAGAGAGGGGGACGGGCAGAAGCGCCCCGCGCTCGAACAGTCCGCGCCGCCCCGTCGAGCTGATGCTCTGATAGGAGATATACGCGCAGCTCTTCGGCGCGTGCGCCAGGATCACGGCGTCTCTGATATGGACGCTCATTGTCACGGCGCCGTTGAACGCGCAGCCGTGGAGCGGCTCGCTCCGTATCATGTTTTTGGATAAGTACCTGTTGGGGTCCGTCAGGTCGATCTCCGGCACGGCCAAGGCCGGCTTCGGTTTTTTCCCGGGGGTCGACGCGGCCGGTATCTGCAAGCCGACCGTTTCCTCGCGGCCAAGCACGACGCTTTCAAGCTGTTCGTCAGAGAGAGGCTTTGCCTCGTAAAGCGTGCAGCCCGCCATGATCTCCTGAGCCAGTTTGGAGAAGATGTCTATGACGCCCCGGTCGATCGCCTGCTCTACAACAGTCATATTTGCCCGTTCCGCTCGTGTAAAGGCGTCGCTCCGCGGGATGATCGCGCAGATGGGCAGCCCCACGGCGCGCGCGAAGCGCACGACCCGTTCATCCTCATCCTCGACATTACGCTTGTTGTACAGGATGCCGGCAACCCGCCTTTCCTCGTTATCGTAGTTGCGGATACCGCGCAAAATATTATTCGCCGCGTACAAGGCCATAAACTCACCGGACGTGACGACAAAAATAGTGTCCGCATATTCTCTCCGGATCGGCACGGCGAAGCCGCCGCACACCACGTCCCCAAGAACGTCATACACGGTGATGTCATAGTGCTCCTTCAGCTTGAATTGATTGAGAAGCTCAAAGGTGCTGATGATGCCCCGGCCGGCGCAGCCGACGCCGGGCTTCGGCCCGCCCGCCTCCACACAGCCGATATCCGCGTAGCCGCGCAGCAATATGTCCTCAAGCTTGTAATCAAGGGGATTTGTGACACGCATATAATCGAGCACGGTGGTGAGCCGGTGCCCATGCGTCAAAAGCCTCGTGGAGTCGTGCTTCGGATCGCAGCCGATCTGCAGCACCCGCTTTCCCGCTTGCGCCAGAGCCGCGGACAGGTTGGCGCTGAGGGTCGATTTGCCGATGCCGCCCTTGCCGTAAACCGCTATTTCTTTCATTTTTTTGTTCACTCCTTTTTTGAGGCGCTATGCGATATGTTATCTAATCTGCCGAAGACGACGGGAAGAGGGCGGCGTCGGTATGAGGGAGGAAGCAGGCGGCGACGAAGGCGTCCATGTAGCCGGGCTGGGTGGAGAGCTCCAGATATGTCATGCACCTGGCGATCTCGTTAAGCTTGGCGGCGGCGTCCTCGGAGGTGAGCATGGCGTAGGCGCCGGCCAGGGAGGAGTTGCCGATGTAGGAGTATTTCTCAACTGGGAGGTCCGGGAACATGCCGATGCGGATGGCGTTTTTGATATTGATGCCGCTGCCGATGCCGCCGGCCACGGCCACGTGCTCCAGCATGTCGGGGGTGAAGCCCAGGGAGGAGATGAGGGTCATGATG
>NZ_FQXV01000022.1:6251-25278 GCF_900130065.1 Sporobacter termitidis DSM 10068 | reverse complement strand
CAGAAGCAGTACGACGCGCTTGTGAATTCTGAACAGTATATCAAAGACAATTGGGAGCATTGGCTTGGATTAGCGCAGTCCGGGAAAACGCTGACGACAGACGAACGCGAGGAGGCAAAAATGGCCGCCGCGGCGCTGGGGCAGGCCGCCGATAAGCTTTATTGGTCGCACGGGGACCCGACCTTGCTGACGCGGGAGGAAGTGCGGCAATATAATACCTTAACGGGCCTGTCGGGCGCGCTGGAATCAAAGGAGTCCGGGGTGGAGGCGACGATACTCGGCGCGGCCAACATGATTCCGGTTGATAAAATAGGAAAAGCACTCAGGGACAACATACCGGCCTTCGGGGAATATCAGGACAGCCTGTATTCGGACAGGAACGTCGCCGAGCTCATGGCCAAAAGCAATCTTTCGGAAAATGCGCAGGCGGCCCATCCTGGCCTTTATCTCGCGGGCAACCTTGCCGGCAATGCGGCGCTGACGGCCGCCGGAGGCGGGGTGCTGAGGGGACTCGGCATAGCAAGTCAGGCGGCAAGAGACGCTATAATGTTCGGCACGCTTGGGACCGTCGGCTCTGCCGCGAATCAGGATTGGAGCGCGCCCGGCGGAAAGGGTAGTTGTACCGAAGTTTGACCATTTAGGCGCGTAGGCGCCGGTATATACATTATAATTGATAGTATAATCCCGCCTCCGCGTAATTTGGAGGCGGGATTGTTATGTTGAAAAGGGTTCTAGGGCATTGCCGGTCAGCCGGCGCTGTTTTCCTCGAGGGATTTGATAATCAGGTTGTGGAACAGGGCCACCGACGGATTAGTGTTGTCCTTGCGCCAGGCGGCGTTGACGCTGGTTTTTGCTGTTTCGCCCTTGATTTCAATAAACCGGAATTTCGGGTTCGTATAGAATCTGGTGCTGGAGTCCATGACCGCCACGCCGAAGCCTGATTCGACGTACATGATGATCGATTCTGAGGTGGCCGATTTGATGACCTTCTTGGGATAAAAGCCGCTGCTCAGGCATTGGCTGAGCACCCAGTCCATGCCGGACGGCGTCTCGGAGGCGACGATAAAGCTTTCGTCCTTAAAGTCCTCCATGGACAGCGCATCCCTCCCGGCCAGCGGGTGTGACACCGAGACGACGACGTGACCCGCCGAACGGAAGACGGCGTACTGCTCGATCTCCGGCGCGTTCTCCACTTCAAAATTCAGTATAAACGCCACATCCAGGGCGCGGTTTATCAGCTTTTCCCGCAGGTCCTTGAAACCGTATCCCTCGAAGGAGACGTCGATCCTCGGGTAATTCTGCGTGAATCTTTTAATGAGCGGCAGGAAGATATCGATGTTCGTCTCCTGGAGGTACCCGATATTGAGCTTTCCGTCAATGCCGAGGCTTGTCTGCCGGGCTTTTTCCAATACGGCGGCCGCCTTCTGGTACAGGAGGCTGAACTCGTCATGGATGAATTTCCCCGCGGGCGTCAGCTGCACGCTGTGCTTTGTCCGTGTGAACAGCTCGAAGCCGAGTTCCTTTTCCAGCAGGGCAATCTGTCTGCTGATGGAGGGCTGCGTGGTGAAATGGTGCTCGGCGGCCTTGGAGAAATTGAGGTATTTGGCGACAGTCAGAAAATATTGCAGCTGTAAGCTGGTCATACCATTCTCCTTCCTTGGCTATATGGCGCGCAAGCTATAATAACGCCCGTGCGCTTATACGCTTTGCGTATTACCAAATAAAATTATAGGCATTTCATTTTTTATTTCAACTACTGTACAATTTTTTTGGCGCCGGAGTGGGATGTTTTGGTTAAATTGGACTCTACGCCTCTTTCAGGCCATCGGCGGCCATTGACAATCACCGCTTGAGCATACAAAATGAGGAGGAGTATTTTATGGCACCGGAAACACAAAACAATAATGTTCAGAAAAAACGCGGCCTTTTGCCGAAAGCCCCGGGGTTATCGTGGCTTGCGCTGATCGCCCTGTGGCTGGTCTTCGCGGTCAACGCCAACTGCACCGAGCTGATGAACAGGATCATGCCGGCGGTTGTGAGCGAGTTCAACATTTCCGCAAACCTGAGCGGCCTGCTCGTCTCCCTGGTGATGTTTTCCGGCGGGCTTCTATCCATGTTCGGCTCGGTCTGGTCGGACAGGATCGGGCAGGGGTGGAAGCGCAAAAAGAGCAATATCATCGTCGCAGTGGGCTATGTGCTCTTCACGTTCCTGGTGGGCCTGCCGTTCCTCTCCGTGAGCGTCGTCCCATTTTTCATCTTTGCTTTCCTGCGGCAGTCAATCAGAGGCGTCGGCGAATCGATCGAGGTCAGCTCCGTGGCGGAATGGTGGCCCGCCGAGCGGCGCGGCTTTGCGCTGGGCGCCCATCACACGGCGTATCCATGGGGCAGCCTGCTGGGCGGCTTTCTGGTAGCCGCGATCATGGCTGCGTCCGGCAACGACTGGCGGGTGTGCTTCCTCGTGATTCCGGCCTTCGCGTTGCCGGTGTGGATCTTTTACTGGCTGTTTGCCAAGGAAAAAAGATTCAAGAAATACGAAAACGACGCCCTCAGAATGGGCCTGACGCCGACGATCCAGTCCTCGGACATCGGCACCGGTGAAAAGGGCTCTCTTAAGGAGTGCTTCAAAAATCCCAATATCGTCGTCGGCGCGTTCTGCGCCCTGTTCGGCATCGCCTCCCTGACGGCGATCAATTTCTGGATGTCCCCATATCTGGCGTTCGTGGCCCATTACGATTTCTCCCAGGCGGCCGCCTACAGTGTCATCTTCTCGATCACCGGCGGCATCGGCCAGATCGTGTGGAGCACGCTGTCCGACAAGTTCGGGCGCAAGAGAATCCTGCTCATCGGCTTTGCCTGGCTGGCGGCGGCATTCTTCATGATGCAGTTTGTGGGCATCAGCTTTGCCTGGCTGATCGGCGTGCAGCTTTTCGCCGGCTGCTGCACCAACGCCATTTTCCCGGTCCTCTATTCCCTGGTGTCGGAATCGGGCCGCAAAACGAATATCGCCACGGGGCTTTCCCTCACCGTGTTTTTCTCCGGCTTCGGCGGTTTTTCGGCGTATCTTATCGGCGTGTTCATCAATCTCGGCGGCGGCTGGGACGTCAAGTCCGGGTATATCGTCGCGCTGTATTTCATCGTCGCGCTGATGCTGATCGCTTTTTTGATCGTCCTCCTCTTCTCCCATGAATCCAACGGCAAAAGAAGAGGGCGCGACTGGGCGCTGGTCAGCTATGAGGCCTGCGGCATCGAAAAAGCCTCCTGAGCACACTTGAAAGGAGAAATTTGAATTGGGCAGAAAGCTGACAACGGTCCTCGGGCCGGTGGACGGGGAAGACATCGGGAAAACGTTGGTGCACGAGCACTTTGCGTTCGGGTTCCCCGGCTTCGCGGCGGACGGCACCCTCGGCGGGTACGATTTTGACGCGGTGGTTAAAACAGGCGTCCAGGCGGCCGAGCGGGCCAGGCGCCACGGCGTCAGAACAATCGTTGACGCCACGTGCAACGACTGCGGCAGGGACCCGCTGCTTTTAAGGCGCATCGCCGAGGAGACGGGCATGAACATCGTCGCCTCCACAGGCTATTACTATGAGGGGCAGGGCTCCCCGGCCTATTTCAAGTTCCGGGCCTCCATCGGGGACGCCGTATCGGAAATCTATGAGATGATGGTGGCGGAGCTGACGGACGGCATCGGCAAAACGGGCGTAAAGGCCGGCGTCATCAAAATCGGCTCCAGCAAGGATAGCATCACCGACTACGAGCAGCTGCTCTTCAGGGCGGCGGCCAGAGCCCAGAAGGAAACGGGGGCCGTCATCATGACCCATACGGAGGCCGGAACGATGGGCCCGGAGCAGGCGGACCTGCTCCTGTCGGAGGGCGCCGACCCCTCGCGCGTTATCATCGGGCACATGTGCGGCAACACGGATATCCGGTACGCGGTCGACGTCTTGAAGCGCGGCGTGTATATCGCGCTGGACAGGTTTGGGCTGGAGGCCGAGGTCTTCGGCACGCCGAAGGACGCCGACAGGGAAGCCCTCGCCATCGCACTCATCGCCAGGGGTCATATTAATCGTCTGCTGTTTTCTCATGACACGGTGAATGTCAATCTGGGCCGGCCGGTGAAGTGGCCGCCGTCCATGCAAAAGGCTATGGAGGACGCCAACATCGGCAGGATATTCGAGGTCATCATCCCCGACCTGAAGAGAATGGGGATCAGCGACGAACAGCTTGACACGATCCTTGTGAAAAACCCGGCAAAGCTCTACGGCTGAGCATCAAATCCGACCCTATAACGGAAAGGGGAACGCATCATGGCAAATATGAAAATGTATATACTGGACAACGGCAAGCTGATGCTGGACCGGGCAAACATCATCGCCGGCAACAGGCTGGCCACCGTTGTCGACAAGCATCCCGAGGCAGAATGGACGGAGATTCCCGTCAACACCTTTTTGATCGATCACCCGGACGGCCTCGTGCTGTTCGACACCGCATGCGACCCCAAGGGCATGTCGGACAACTGGCCCGCGTCCTCAAAGCTGGTGTCGCCCTATGAGGCGCCGGAGGGCGGCTACCTGCACGAAAGGCTCGAGCAGCTGAAGGTGAAGCCCGAGGACGTCAAATACGTGGTCATGTCGCACCTGCATACCGATCACGCGGGCTGCCTCAGCCTGTTTAAGAATGCCGAGGTCTTCGTCAATGAGACTGAATTTACGGAGACGCTGAAGCTTTATGCCCTGCGGGAGGAAAAGCCGGCCTATTCCCACTCGGACATCGAGGCGTTCCTGAACGCGAAGCTCCGCTGGCATCTGCTGGACAACACCGAGAAGGAGTATCCGCTGCTGGACGGGCTGACCATCGTCAATTTCGGCTCCGGCCACACCTTCGGCATGCTGGGCCTGCTTGTGGAGCTACCCAAAGCAGGGAATTTCCTCATGGTGGCGGACGCGCTTTACACCAGCGAAAACGCCGGCCCCCCGATCAAGTTCTCCGGCCTCGTTTACGACTCGCTGGGCTATGTCGCCACGGCGAAATTTATCGCCAAATACGCCAAGGCCCATAACGCACAGGTCGTCTACGGCCACGACAAGGCCCAGTCCGACGGCATGATAAAGTCCACGGAGGGCTATTACGACTAACGGAGAGATAAAGCATTATCCCCCGCCGCCGGCGGGGGATAATTTATCCGAACCTGTTTGTTTCGCTGAGAAAAATAAACCCGACACCGCAGGAGCGGCAGCTATCCTGCTCCCGGCTCTGCGCCGTGCCGCACCGGGGGCAGATAATCGCGCGCTCCGGCCGCGCCGAGAAAACGGTATTTGCCGGTACCCTTTTACCGGCGGCGCGCACCGGTCTCTTATGGGCGCGCCCCGGCCCGCGCCGGACGATCAAAAAAACCGCAGCCGAAATGAGGATAACGGCAAGCAACAAATAGTACATAATTTCACCCCTCTGTCTACAGACTATACTGCAGCCTATTGACCCGGGGGTATGACATATGTCATAGTGATGCAAAGGGGTGAAACCATATGGAGAAGCGGCGCGCGCATGAAGCGGAACTGAATTTACTATCGCAATACGGCCTGCGGAGCGATGAATATAAGGACGCCGTCTGCCTGTCCTTTGAGCCCGGGGAATACGTCGTGCGGGAGGGCGGGGCGATCGGCGGCCTGTTCTTTGTCGTTTCCGGAAAGGCCAAGATCTGCCTCAGCGTTTCCAGCGGCAGGCAGCTGCTCCTGTGCTACTTTGTGTCCAGCGGGATCATCGGCGACGTTGAGCTCATGACCGGCAGGAGAGAGGCCTTTTCAACCGTGCAGGCGGCGACAAAGCTGACCTGTATCGTTCTGCCGCTGTCCGATTACGCGGCGGCACTCAAAGAAAATATCGTTTTTGTCAATCGTATCGGCAAGGGACTGGCGGAGAAGCTCATGCAGCGCGGCACAAACGGCGCCGTAACGATTTTGCAGCCGCTTGAAAACAGGCTCTGCGCCTACATACTGCAAACGTCGGACGGCGGCGTCTTCCGTGAAAATCTCACGGAGGTGGCGCAGCTTGTCGGCGCAAGCTACCGTCATCTCCTGCGCTGCCTGGATAAGCTCCGCAGGGAGGGAATCCTGCGAAAGACGCCCTCCGGCTACCAGATAACAGATCCCCGGGCCCTGCGCGACAGGGCCGGAGACCTGTATGTGACGTAAATTCGTCCTCACTTCCGTTCCGCGGCCTGATAGGCGGCGTAGCTCAGGCCGGACCTGGTCCAGTCCGCGAACTTATCAAGCCAGGCCATGCTCGTCGGCGGGCCGAACGGCAGGGGATCGACGTAATGGCGCTGCCGGTATTCCCGCTGGGCGCGGAGCTGCCGGTCATGGGTGCAGTTTTGGCAGTAGCGCGCCCTGCCTTCGATCACGGATGTACAGCCCGCCGTCACGCACCGGTGCGGGGAAATCGGGAGCGTTTCTTGCCCGGCGCCCTTTTCCGCGGCGGCAAGCGCCTGCTGACGCGCGCGGCGCTTGCGCTGGCACAGGCGGCGGTTTTCGTTCCGCCGCGCGTTCACCGCGGCTTTGCAGCTCTGGCAGAGAATCCGGCCCGGCTCGGGGAGCACAGCGCCGCAGTCCCGGCAGCGGCGCGCGCCGGAGCTTTCCGGCTCCCGGAGACCGGCTTGTCCTTCATATGTAACGTGTATGCCGGCAGATTTGGTTTTGGACATAGTCATAAGCCCCTCCCAAAAAGCTTCAGTGCGCGCCGCCATTCGGCGGCAAACCAGACGCGCCAGCGATTGCAGCGCTGAAAGTGGTCGCATTCTCCCCCTCTCCGGCAGGACGCACACGGGTTATTCATCATATTTCCTCCTTTAAAATAATACCGTCCGGCAATCGCAGCCAAACTGGCGTGCCAGCTCTTCCGTTGTGAGCGCCGCGAGCTTGTCCCGAAAGCACTCCTCACAGAGATACGCAAATCGTTTGCCGTCGTGCCACTCGACAAGACGCTCGCCCTCGTAGACCTCGTGGCCGCAGCCGGCGGTCAGGTAGCGCTCGTCCGGCGGGTCAATAGGCGGCTCGGGCATGGCGTTTCTCAGCATCTCAATATACCCTCCCGGTCCTTGTAACGTAGACGACGCCGTCAATGCGTTCGCCGTTTTTGACATCGTCATAGCCGCGCTTTTTCAGAAGGCGCCAGTAGCCTGCCGAGCCGATCCGGTCGTCGCAGGAGGACTTGATGCCCATGACGTACTGGCGGCCGTCGTCGCAGAGGACGTTGTCGCCGTAGGAGACGCTTGTCCTGTTGAAAATCTCGACGACGTCGCCGACGGCCAGGGGCCGGCCCAGAATATCCCGGAACCTTGTCGGCGTTCCGATAATGCCCACTGTTTCGCCATGCATCACGAGATGCGGCGTAAATTCCGCCCTCGGCGCATCTCGGCTGCCGCGTGTGATGATGATCTTCCTGCGGCCTCCCTCTTTCAGCGCCGCGGCAGGCGCGTGCCACCGGCCGTCGCCGATGGTTGTGCCCTCCGGCCACTGGACCCATCCGCCGCCCTGATAGACACCGACGGTGCCAGGAGGAGGGTAATAGCCGGGGCTTGTCTCGTGCAGCCTGCCGTTTGCAAAGGCAACACGGTCGCCGTTTTTGAAAGCTGCCATACCCATATGCCGTCATGCTCCTCTCTTTGTGCCAATTTTCCATAGTTATGGCCGTGCAAACTTGTGCAACTGCACAATATTTGTGGCCTCATATGGACAAAGGCGAACTTTAGTGCTACGATTCGAATAAATGTGGTCGATTTGGTGCATAAAATTCATGGACTTGTGCCTGAAATGATTATAAAGTATCAAATCGTGCCTATAGGTATATGATAGTGCCTATAATGGTATTTGTCAACTAGCGCAGTGCCTAAAAGTGCACTTTATATGCATGCACAAATTTAGAGGGGGAAAATTGGTGTTTTACGATAAGTTTCTGAGCTTATGCGAGGAAAACGGCATCTCACCATCGCGCGCTTTGACGGACATGGGCATCAGCAAGGGCAGCCTTTCGCGCTGGAAGGAAGGCGGAAAGCCGCTCAACGAAAACAAAAAGCTGATTGCGGACTATTTCGGCATCTCAGTCACGGAGCTCCTCGACGAAACGACAAAAAAAACCGCCGCCATGAACGGCGACGGATTGAACGAAAAAGAAGTGGAATGGCTTAAATTGTACCGGCTCATGCCGGAGGGCCGGCGGGCGGAATACCTGGCGATGCTTGAGGCGGCGCTGAAAGCTCAAGGGCTAAGTTGATCGCGATTTCAAGAGCTCGCGCGGGGTCCGCCGAGTTTCTGAGAAGGTTCAGAATTTTCTCTTCGTCATTCATATGTACCAGCTTTCTTTCCCGTCGGAATAATCATTCCGTCCGTGTCACAGGCAAAAATAACGGCGCGCAGCCGTTATTTTTATGCAACTGGCTGCCATGTAAAAGGCCCTTTAGCTTTGCGTCATAACCTTTCGGCTATTTTGCTGGATATTGAATTGTCGCGCTATATTATGTCATCTTCCATATTATAGAATAATATAACAAAATATTCAATACCCTGGCGCAAATTGCTTAAAGAAAGACGCAGTTTGCACAAAGCCCTCCTGTAACCGGGCGTTTCTGTCATAGAGTAATTCCAGTATGCGGCAAATCAGTGGCGATAAACAGGACATTGAGCGAAGTATGCGAAGTTATTTTCAAAAATAGGGCGTTATAAAAGCGGGAGGACGGTCAACAGCCGTCCTTCTTTTTTTTATAACGCGTCTGGAAAGCGGCGATAGAGCCGGCTCTACCGTGGGTAGAAGACATTATTCAGGCTCTATTGGGCGCGTCCTGATTTGTAGAAGGCTTTTTCGGCAGAGTAGGGTGCATCCGCCGTCGCCGGTGGCTAAAATAAGACTAAAAAAGACGAGGGCGGCCGAAAAGCTGCCCTTGCTGAACAAAATCATCACATTCGAGGACGGGAAATGACTATGAAAATTCTGCTTGTCTATCCGAAAATCCCGGTGACCTACTGGGGATTCCAGCATGCGCTCAAGTTCATATCAAAAAAGGCCGCGTTTCCGCCGCTGGGGCTCATCACCATCGCCGCCATGATCCCGGACAGCGTTGATAAAAAGCTGATCGACCTGAATGTCGAAAAGCTCACCGACAGGGACATTCAGTGGGCGGATTACGTCTTCATCAGCGCGATGGTGATCCAGAAGCCATCCGTCAGGGAAATTCTTGACCGATGTCAAAGGCTCGGCGTCAAAACCGTGGGGGGCGGGCCGCTGTTCACGGCGGAGCGGGATGCCTACGGTGATGTGGACCACCTGGTTTTAAACGAGGGCGAGATCACCATGACGGAGTTTTTGGCCGATCTCCGGCAGGGGACGCCGCGCCGTGTCTACGAGACGGACGCATGGGCGGATATCAGCCGGACGCCTGTACCGCAATGGTCGCTATTAAAGCTGAAAAGCTACTCCTCGCTTAACATCCAATATTCGCGGGGCTGCCCCTTCAACTGTGACTTCTGCGATATCACCACGCTGTTCGGCCGCGCCCCTCGGACAAAGACCGCCGACCAGGTGCTCCAGGAGCTGGACGCCATTTACAATACCGGCTGGAGAGGGGAGCTGTTCTTTGTCGACGATAATTTCATCGGCAACAAGAAAAAGCTCCTGGACGACGTTCTGCCGGCCATCATCGGCTGGATGGAGCGCCGGGATCACCCGTTCTGCTTTATGACAGAGGTGTCCATCAATCTCGCCGACGACGAGGAGCTCATGAAAATGATGGTCAAAGCCGGGTTCAACAGCGTCTTTATCGGCATCGAAACGCCCGACGACACCTGTCTGACCGAATGCCAGAAGACACAGAACAGGAACCGCGACCTGATCTCCTGCGTCAAAAGGATACAGGAGTACGGCATCGAGGTCTCCGGCGGCTTTATCGTGGGCTTTGATAACGACAGCGAGACGATATTCAACCGCATGATCAAATTCATCCAGGACAGCGGGATCGTCACGGCGATGGTGGGCCTTTTAAACGCGCCCATCGGGACAAAGCTCTATCAGAGGCTTCAGAGCGAGGGGCGCATCGAAAAGAGCTTTACGGGCAACAACACGGACTTCACAATGAACTTTGTCCCGAAGATGGACCGGCATGTGCTGGAAAACGGATACCAGCAGATCGTGAAAACGATCTATTCGCCAAAATATTACTACGAGCGGGTCATCAACTTCCTCGCCGGCTATAACCCCAAAAAGTTCGCGGAGAGTTTTTCACTGATGAATATCGTGGCGTTCCTGCGGTCCATTTTCAGGATCGGCGTTTTCGGCAGGGAACGTAAATATTACTGGAAGCTGCTCAACTGGTCGCTGCGCAACAGGCCCGACACGTTCCCGATCGCCGTCCGGTTTTCCATTTACGGGTTCCATTTCAGAAAGCTCTATGAATGAGCGTTCCGGCGCTTGAAAATCGCCCGCCGGTCAACTATGATAAAAGAAAACATATTCCCGGGACGGCTCTGCCCGGACGGTCCTGACTGAATAAAGAAATCCCCTGCGGCCATAGGCTGCAGGGAATTTTCAAATGGAGACTAATGGGCTCGAACCAAGAAAAAATGCTGTAATTGCAACGAGGAGATCAGATTTTGACACAAGGATTGACATAAACCTATGCCAGCGGCGTATAATTGGCTGCAAAATGTTCGTTCAATGCGGCGTTTGCTTTCCCTCTCTTTTTTTGCCGAAGATGTGTATATATTGCCCTGGTAGTTGCTATGTCCGCGTGTCCGAGCAATTCCTTTGCAGTAAGTTCGTCAATGCCTGCCTCATATAATATAGTAGCGTAGGCGTGCCGTAATTGATGCGGCGTTATAGTTGGGGTAAAGATATCAACTTGATAGTCTTTGCCCTTTTTATTTTTCCGCGTTTCTCGGGTAACCGTAGTCAATCCGGAGTCTTTGCAATAATGTTCCCAATGTCTTCTAAAGGCTGAGTCGGGCATCGCAACGCCATTTTTGCCAGGGAAGACGTATTCGTCGTTCTTTACACTTTTCGGCCGTTTTAAAACTGACTTTAAATCCGAGAGCAACGGGACGGCGCGTGCGCCGGCTTTCGTTTTAGGCTCTTTTTCGCGCGGCCTGCCGCCGCCAGAGTATTCAAGCGCCTTTGAGCATGTTATCGTTTCGTTTTCAAAATCAATGTCGCCCCACTTGATAGCAAGGGCTTCGCTTCGGCGAAAACCCGTATATAGGAGAAACATGGGAAAGAGTCCAAAATATTTGTCGATATTCTTCCTGATCGTTTCGATAACGTCATCCTCCGGAGCCTCGCGTCTCGATTTAGGAAGCCCGTGCGGAATGGACACAGAAAGCGCGGGGTTGTATTTAGTATAGCCCTGCAGAATCGCATAATCGAATATCAGTTTGAAGACCGTCCGCTGGGTTGAGACGGTCTTCATAGATTTGCCATCGTCTTTTAATCCGAGGATGACCTTATTGATATCCCCGGCCGTTACGTCAACCAGTGGAGAATTACCACATTCATCTATAGCTCTTTCAAATGACGGCTGGTAGCAGACTTGCGTCCCGGCCCGTATTTTCTCCCAGTGGTGGTCATGCCATTGCTCCGCGACGTCTTTAAAAAGCGTAGGCACCGGGTTCTTTGCAGCCTCAACCTTGTCATAAAGAAGCCTCGGATCGCGGTCATAAAGGTATTTTGGTGGACTTCCGGGTATAACGGCCTGATATCGGCCGTCTTTGCGCTTCGTAAAAAGCGCAGCATAGTCTATTTGTTTTGGCATAATTTAACCTCAATGGAATAAATAACTTCGCAAACTTCACACACTGTCCTTTTTATAACCCACCATGCGCGCTATAATTCAATCATCAAGGACTTTTACTTCTCCGTTTTTAGCCTCGTAATCTTCTACGCCTTTTAAAATCAAATGAACAATCAGGGAATTGACGCTGCGATGCTCTTTTTGCGCCATAATTTCCAGTTTTTCATGAATCGACCGGTCGATACGGACGTATGTAGGATATTTATCCGTTGCCATTTTATTGCCTCCATATAACAGGTTAGTCCTATCATATGTCGGCAAAGTGCGATCATATATTTGCAAATGTTTGCACATTGCAGTGGTTTTTAACAAATATTATGTAAATTTTTTAGCCCAAATTTTGTATTGCATACTGTCATATTATGTATTATTATGTAAACATAACTTATTATGGCAAGCCCGGAACAATCCGGCGGCGCAAAACTATAGGGCCTAAAATGTTAACATTATGGCGGCCAGTTGCCGCGTGAGCGACGTTATCGTTCATAATGGCATCGCCATCTTTTTTTTGTAGACGACTATATAGATATATATTTACAGATTTAGAAAGAGGGGTACCCATGGATGCGAACGAATGGTCGATGTCAGATTTGGCAGCGGAGGAAAAAGCATTAGTTTTATTGTTCCGAAGTAATAATGAAGAAGCGAAGGAACTTATTTTGCCCCTGTTAAATGGTCAATTGCCGCCTGTATCTCCGGATTTAAAGCCCGATAACTCTTAATCATTTCGATCTCCTTTTTTGAAAGCCTGAGACTGTCATCAGTTTCGGGCTTCTTTTTTTCGTCCGTTTTGCCTGTTAAAAAATCAACAGTTGTGTCCAGCAGGTCCGCAATCTGCAATACACCGTTTTCATCCGGAAGCCCCTTCCCGCGTTTCCAATCTGCAATCCAATTCCGCGCATGGCCCATCTTTTCACAGAAATAAGGCTTTTTCCATCCTTTTTCTTTTATTAAGTTTTCTACCCTGTCTATATTTATCAATTTATTGACCTCCATTTTGTTAAATAAATAGAATCTACCAAAATGGTAGAAATCAGATTGACAGACACCGAAACGGTAGCTATAATGAGCGTAGAAAATGTTTGACAGTGGACGCAACAACAAACCAAGCCTTTTGAGTTAACTTCTCAAAAAGCCGCAATTCGACAGTATTATGGATGTTCGACGCAACCATAGTACATTCTTTCCCGTAATTTGTCAAATATTTTTTACAAAATACAAAATGGAGGTGATTCGGATATACGAGCTTTTACGCGCTGAAATTGCAAAGCAAAAGAACCTGCAGAAGAAAACCAACGCGGACCTTGCTGGCCTGACGGGATTCAGCAAAAAGACAATTGAGGCGTTTATGTGTGCGGCGCGTGACAGCGACTCTGTTGCAAACGCCCTCGCAAAGGCACTCAAGATCGAACAATAGAAAGGGGGACCACAATTTGCCCCGCGAAAGAGAAGGATACCGCGAACAACTCTCCGACATCCTGGAGTATTTCGATGACAGGCGGCTCCTCTCGGTGTCGGATGTTTCTAGATACCTCGGAATCAGCCGCCAAAGGGCACGAAAACGGCTCAACATTACCGGAGACAAGGGTGTGTCTGCGACGGAACTGGCTCGGAAGCTTATCACCTAGAAAGGAGAGCACATAGACCATGAACGCCAAAGTGATTCAAGTCATTGAAACTTCAAGCACCACCGGGACCGGCAAGCCTGACGACCCCGTACGTACAATCACGCAATATTGGAGATTCAACGGGAAGTTATTGTTTACCGCTGATCCCGCTTGCGAATCCCTTAACTAGAGAGGAGGCCACATGCAAATAGCAGTATATTCCACTACGAGAAAAATCGAAGTCTGCTCTGAGTCCGCCGCCGGAATGGCTAGGTGCAAGGACGGAATCGTAAGGCAGGCAATCCCGTATATCGCGATCACGGCAGAGTTCAAAGGAGAATGGGATACGCCTCAGGCCATGACCGCCGAATTGGACGCCTGCATTAAAAGGCTCCTGGATACCTACAACCGCTCATGCGGAGATAACTAAAGGAGGAAAAACGAACGGTGACAGAAGTTGAAGAAAGTCTTTGGACGGACATCGGGGACTTGTGTTTAAAGCGCGCGCTGGAGGCCCTCCAAAACAATACCGCCCCAACTGCGGCAACAATTGAGACGGTATCTCGTTTAGTGGATATAGCGATTGCAATTGACACGCTTAATCTTCGGTGGGCAGACCGAAACCTATGCGGTGCGGCGGGACAGTGGGGTCAACCTTCTCCACGGACATCATGAGGAAGTTTAACTGAGAGACATGTTGCATGAGCGTTGCTTTCGAGCCATTCACAAAGCCGTAAAACCTAAGTATATCCGGGTTGTGAAACCCAATGCCGGTGACGTTCAAAATTACAGTTTGACCGAAACATGCAAGCTTTAATGCGACTTCGTGTTCATCATCAAGGTCTTCTTCAAACGCTTTTATAGTTTCAAGAATAATGCCTTGCTGCTTGTCAGCCATATGGCTTCTGGCAACAGTGTTAACTGGATTTTCAATTGCCAACGTTTCGAGCGAGTCCATTTCGCGAATCAAATTCGATAAGAAATCATTATCCAAATCATATCACCTCCTTTCACGGAGAGTATACACCGGCAGTTACCAAAAATCTACATAAGGAGGACACATGAACGATCTAATCAAAATCACCTATGACAACGACCGTCCAACAGTATCAGGTCGGGAACTTTACGAGTTTCTGGATTACGACAAAAGTCAATGGGCGCGGTGGTATAAGAAAAACATCGAAGAAGACCCGCTATTCGCCGAAGGAATAGACTACGTACCCCTCGACATCATGTCGAACGGTAACATGACCAAGGATTTCCAGCTTACTATCGAAATGGCGAAAGAGTTATCCATGCTGGCAAGAAACGAGAAGGGCAAACAGGCCCGGCAGTATTTCATCAATCTTGAAAAGGCCTGGAACACCCCGGAGGCGATCATGTCGCGGGCGCTCCGCATGGCGGACGAACAACTCAAGATGCTCAAGATCGTCAATTCCGAGCTGACCGTCAGCAACACCATCATGGCACCCAAGGCAGACTATTTCGATCAGTTGGTTGACCGGAATCTCCTGACGAACTTCCGCGAGACGGCAAAGCAGCTCGGCATCAGGGAAAAGGAATTCATGGCTTTCCTGTATGCGCGCAAATACATCTACCGCGATCAGAAAGGCAAGATTCAGCCGTACGCCGACAAGAACAACGGATTGTTTGAACTGAAAGAGACGTTCAACGAAAAGACACAGTGGTCCGGGACGCAGACGCTGATAACGCCGAAGGGGCGAGAGACGTTCAGGCTGCTGTGCGTGGGGATATGAAAGGAGGAAAACCATGGAGGGCTTTGGACTAACGCCAATGAGCAAATCTTATAGATACGCCATTCCCGGGGAGGGGTACCGCCTCCGCGACGGGAGGCTGCACGGCACCCCATCCATTGAAATCGAAATCAAATTTCCGCAGGTGCTTGAGAATAAAGAGAAATTCCAGGCGCAATTAAAAAGTCTCTTTGACGAAATCCTTGAGGTTTGCAAATAATCCACCCGAGCAACCAATTCGCGGCGAAATAGAGCTGCCCTAAAAGCAAAACCGCCTGTGGTGGTTTCACAGACGGCCCGCTTCCAATTTATTTACCCAAAGAACGCTGCAGATGCCAGCACTACCAACGCTACGTCTTTTTTACGTGATACGAACACGGCACTTGATAGTTAACCTACGCCTTTTTTAGTCCGGTCTGTTCCGGTATGTAGATTCTTTTCTACCGGCATCGCCCGCAAAACCACTGCACGCTTCTTGGCGTTCCGCGTCACTTTCGCAGTTTGGATTCTGCGATGACCGCCCTGCGCATCGGCTATGAGGGTTAGCTCATATCGGGAACTAGCAAGTTCAAAAGTTTGGTCATGAAGACCACGCTCCTTCCTTGCCACAAAGGGCAGCTCCATTTTACCGCGAATTGGGAAAAAGTCAATTTCAAAGGAGGCGATCATCACGGACATCGGCGTAATAGCGTTATTCATCTGCTCCGGCGTTGCTCTCGCTGGCTTCATTTTCTCAGCGTCTCTGATCTACGTCGATTCCCGCAAGGAAAAACGGCCGGCAGCGCGGACGGCGACACCAACCACGGCCCTGCCAGACGACGGCAAGAAGTACATCACGATCAGCCCGGACGATCCGAACGCGGGATATCTGTCCAGCATCTACGCCGCCTGTGAGCGCGGCGACAGAATCTATTTTAAATGAAAGGGTGTCTTCAATGAAGAAATCAATCCCGCGCGTTATCGCTATCCTTCTGGCGGTTTTAATGACGGCAATCGTGTTTGCCGGGTGCAGTCAGGCCGATAAGGTCGGTGCGAACATCTCCCAGCAGGCAGACAACTTCAATGTTCACAGAAAACTCACGGCGTTCAACGTGCGAACAAACGAAATAGTTTTTGTTGCTGAGGGAAATTTCTCCATAACCAAGGAATCGGACGGAGATTTGGCGATCATCGGTGAGCAGCCCGACGGTACATTCTACAAGCACTTTGTTTACTTAAGCGGCGGCTGGATTTCATATACATGCGAGCAAATCGGCACCAGTGACGTCAATAAATATGCGTACACCATCAATTTTAACCCCAAAATGATGGAAGGTGCCCTCCCCGGCTACGTGGATTAACTGACTTCCCCCACCAAAGACAAAAGGAGTGATGCCACACAAATAAATAATAAGGAATGATCGCCATGACGTATATCGTCAATCAGGACCGCGACCAAGTCATTCACACTACAGCTGCAGGAGCGCTTTTCACGCGCCCGGCATATTATCGCAATCGTCTTTTTAAAAAGCAATCGTTGGCCGGGATAAACCTCATGTACGGCAATCCCGATAAGCCGCGCAGCAAAAGCAATGCGGTACTCGGTACCTTTGATTCCTTAGCAGAATGTATTGCCGAGATAGACCGATATCAAAACTGCAAAGAGGATTCATTCTGGGTATCTGGATATTGCAACTATATGGGACCGGATAATCTCAATGAACTGCTGTTATCGCTCCGTGAAGAGATCGACGCCACAAAGCATCTGCCGACACTCAATGATGACATGGAGGTGATCTGTGGTGAACCCGATTAACCGCTTGCGTTACCTCAAAAAATTATGCGCCGTGATTGCGGCGCTACATGGGAGGTCCCGTTATGCGAATCACTGACGAATACCTCCAAATCCGCAAGGACGGCACTGGCTGGCGAATCGAGCGGCGCCGGGACCACGACGCGTTTTGGTGGGTTGTGACGTTGCTCGGGCTGCTGATGATGAAAGTGATCGTGATGTGATGGAAGTCGACGGATAACAAATAAGAAAGGAGTTATGCAAATGCGTGAAATACTGTTTCGCGGAAAGCGTACGGTTCTTGACAACAGCGAGTGGATATACGGGTACGGAGCAATTGATAACGAGATACTTACACTGGATTTTGCAAAAGGCATCATCCGCGTTGAGGTTGAAAAAGGTACTGTCGGCCAATTTACCGGGCTCTGCGATAAGAACGGCAAAAAGATATTTGAGGGAGATATTCTCGGCGGCACACTCGAACTTGTAACATCACGAGGCAATCCTACTGGCAGTTTTTCTGAGAGCCGCCACGTTGCGGAGTGGGGCGACGAACAATCTGGATTTATTGCGCGACAAACATACGAATCCCGCTACCCTAAATTCTACGCCGACAAAAAGCCGCTGGGAATCTTAAAAATTGTCGCAGAATATTACCCAATAATAGGCAACATCCACGACAGTCCCGAACTGCTCGGCAAGGAGGGCTCCCCATCAACAGAAAGCTAAAACCCTACACCGGCCCCGGACGCCAGTGGACCGTCCTGGATATCGCCCTGGTCGCGGCTGGCGCATTGGTCATCGTGTTAGTCTTCGTGGCGGCGGAGGTGACGTGGATATGAAAGGAGGGGCACGATACGAGAATTTTGGTCGCCTGTGAAGAATCGCAGGCGGTAACGCTCGAACTCCGCAAGCTCGGACACGAAGCCTACAGTTGCGATATCGAGCCGTGCAGTGGCGGCCATCCGGAATGGCATCTACAGCAGGATGTGACGCCGTTACTTTCCGAGCCGTGGGACATGATAATTGCTTTTCCACCTTGTACATATATCAGCAACGCGGGCGCTTGCAGATTGTACCCGCGCAAAGGACAGATGGACATTGCCAGATATCAGAGAGGGCTTGAAGGCAAGGCGTTCTTTATGCAGTTCTACAAAGCGGATTGCCTCAGAATTGCAATTGAAAACCCTGTGTCCAGTTCCATATTTCACATGCCGCCACACACGCAGGAAATACAACCTCACCAATTTTACGGAAAAGCTCACCCCTATACAAAAAAAACGCGCTTATGGCTGAAAGGTTTAGCTCCGCTTGTTCCAGTAGAGCCAGTAGAGCCAGTAGGCCCATATGTTCCAGCCGGAACCGGCCGCAAAGATCGGAGTAAATATGGAGCGGCTAAGCGGGGTGAAGACGCAAAAAACCGTGCAAAGACATTCCCTGGAATCGCCCGAGCCATGGCCGAGCAATGGGCCGGAGATATACGAAAGGAGGCCCCCATTGAAAATCTACAAATCCGATCAGGTGATGATGATCGGCAAGTCTGAGCCTAAACCGACGAGGCTGAGGATTATCAAGGCAGAAAAAGCGCCGCCTCTGATGTTGGAACCATCAAAAGCGGCAATGACAAGAAATATTGATAAGCCCATCATAGGGCAGAAAGTGAGAATTGTCAATGAAAACCTATAAAGGCTTCGACAAGAACATGCAGTGCCGGGGTTTCCAGTATGAGCCCGGGAAGACCTACGAAGAGCCTACAGCCAATCTCTGTCGGGCGGGCTTCCATGCCTGCGAGAGCCCTCTGGATGTCTTCAACTACTATCCTCCCGCGACGAGTCGTTATGCCGAAGTCGCTCTGGACGATGTCAGTGATAAACGCGACGATGATACAAAACGTGTTGGCAAAAAGATCACCGTCGGCGCCGAAATCGGCATCCCCGGGCTCGTTAAGGCGCATATCGAGTACGTAAAAGTTCATACCACATTTGAACATACCGACCCAAAGCAGGCCACGGCTGGCAACTACGGCGCGGCCACGGCTGGCTACAGCGGCGCGGCCACGGCTGGC
>NZ_FQXV01000022.1:0-5826 GCF_900130065.1 Sporobacter termitidis DSM 10068 | reverse complement strand
TCAAGAGGGACTGTCAGTGTCGGGGAGAATGGCGCCGGCCTTGTTCGTGGTAACGCTGTTAAAGCAAAAGGCGGCTTGGGCGCGATCCTGGTTATAGCTGTCGAGAACGATTCCGACTATGAGATCAAGGAATGGAAAGCATTTGTCGTCGACGGCGAATCCATCAAAGCGGATACATGGTACACCCTCAAAGATGGAGAGATTGTCGAGGCGCAGGAATGAACAACGATATCCCCGAGCCCCACAACGAGCCGCCAGAAGATGACTATATCACCGCTAGATGCGGGCACGAAGTATCTGGCGACGACACGGACGAAAAAGGACGCCCCGATAATTTTCTAATCACATGGCATGGCATCAAAAAATGTGAGACGCTTTGCCCCGAGTGCTTTAGAGCTAAAGTGTCGGCGTTGCCAACGGATGAACTGGCGTATTGGTTCGGATGTGAAGTCCAAACCGTAGAAAGAAGGTAACTTATGTCACTTAAACCTTATAGCGAACTCGTAAAACTCAATGTAGCGCCTTATGCGGAAAAGCGTGACGGCGCGGGTTATCTGCCTTGGGCGGTTTGCAAGCAATTATTGCACGAAAACGGTGCGGAGAAGGTTTATTTCACCCCCTGTGTCAACGCAAACGGCAGCAGCTTATTTATGAGTGACATTGAGTTCAAGGACAAAAACGAAATTGTAAATCGCTGTTACGAAGTGCGCGTCCGGGTCGTTATTGATGACCTTGAATTTGAGTACCAAACGCCGGTGATGAACGGCGGCAGCCCGGTGAAAGACAACTCCATGAGCCAACAAAGAGTATGGAACGCACAGACAAGAGCTTTCGTGAAAGGCGTAGCAGTGTTCACGGGATTGGGGTTCAATCTTTGGCTTAAGGACGAGGACTCCATTGCAAAAGACGATGATCTTTCTAAGCATAATATCCTGGCGATTAAAGAGCGCATTGAACAGTTAATGACCGCAAAAATGCAGAAAAGCGGTTTTAGTCAGCGCGAGTTGTGCGATGCTGTTGGCATCAGCGAGAAAGGCCTTTCTACGCTCATGAAATACTTCGATCAGATCGCGTCATTTGAAAAAGCGCTGACGGCCAGATGATACATAACCATGATCGGTCGGGGTGGTTCGGCGCAAGCGATACCAACATCATAATGAGCAATTGGGGAACGATTACCTTTTCTCGGTGGTGGCTTGAAAAGCTCGGACTGAGACGAAACACTTTTACAAATCGGGCGATGCAGTCCGGTACCGCATACGAACACCGCATACTTGACTATCTTGGCGTCAAGCGACGCGACAGACAAATCAAGATTAGGCGGTACCGGCTTCGCGTCAACTTAGACGGGGAAGACAAGATTGTCCATGAGGTAAAAACCTATTCTAAAGAGAAATTCAAAATCTCTGCAGCGTATTGGCAGCAGTCACAAGCCGAAATGTTTGTCACTCGAAAACCGTTGGTTATCGAGGCATATCGCCTCATGGAGGCGGACTATGCAAACTGGTTTAATCCAATCGATGCTTGCCGGTTGTCAACCCATCCAATCGAATACGATCCTGCATGGATTAATGCTGAATATCTTCCCCGTCTGAAATACCTAGCGAAATGCTTAAAACGGAAGGGGTGGCCTGATGCGAATCGATTCAGCAAAATATGAAGGCGGGCGGCTCGTTCTCTCCACTCTGGCGCCCGATGCAATCCGTTTGGCCTATCGTTTTGAGCCCGGAGAATACGAACTGGTCAAAGCGAAGAAAAAGCGCTCACTCGATGCAAACTCATATCTATGGGTACTCTGCACTAAGATCGCCGATGCCGTCAGAATCTCAAAGGAGGACGTCTACCGGCGCAATATCCGAGAGGGCGGCGAATATACGCCGTTGCCGATCAAGTCCGAGGCCGTCGAAGAGTTCCAGCGAATTTGGGCCGGGCATGGTATCGGGTGGTTTGCGGACGTTACCGACGATTCAAAGATAGCGGGATATAAACTCGTCTTTGCTTATCACGGATCGTCTGTATACGACACAAAACAGATGAGCCATCTATTGCAAAGAGTAATTGATGACGCGAAATCTGTTGGGATTGATGTTATAAGCGAACGCGAGCAAAGTCTTATGATCGGAGAATGGAAATAATGGGACATTTCATTGATATAACAGGAAAACGATACGGCAAACTGACCGCCCTTTATCCAACGGAAAAGAGGGACCAAGGCGGTAGTGTAATGTGGCACTTTAGATGCGATTGTGGAAATGAAAAAGACATGAGTGCAAGGCCCATAAAAGCGGGAACTGTAAAATCCTGCGGGTGCATTGCTAAGCCCCACGGGAAAACGGGAACTCGATTATTCACGATTTGGGTAAATATGCGGCAAAGATGTTCTAACCCCAATTATTCTGGTTTTCAATATTGGGGAGGGAAAGGCGTAACAGTTTGCGCGGAATGGCAGGACTTCACCGTTTTTGAGGCATGGAGTTTAGCTCATGGATATTCAGATAAGCTAACTATCGACCGAATAGATGGTGGCGGTAATTACGAGCCGTCGAATTGCAGATGGTCAACGCCTAAAGAGCAGGCTCACAATACAGCATCAAATCACTTAATCACTATTGGCGAACAGACAAAAACATTATCTGACTGGTGCGAGCAACTGGGCACAGTCTCGTTGTGTTCTATACATCGACGCGTAAGAACGCTTGGATGGAGCTACGAAAAAGCATTAACAACGCCGCCAATGCGCTCACGTAGAAGTGGACGCGGAAAAACAGAATGGCGATGAGCAAACGGACAAAAGCCCTCGCCATCCCGAAGTCCGTGAAAGACGCCGTATGGAATCGTGACGATCGCAAATGCGTTTATTGTGGCGGTACATACTTAGCCTTTCCAGAGGCACACTTCATTCCGCGCTCTCATGGGGGCCTGGGAGTTGAGCAGAACGTTTTGACGCTCTGCCGCGTATGTCATGATACCTACGACCACACGCACCGTAGAGACGAAATGAGAGCGTTTTTCGCGGACTACCTTGCAGCGCATTACCCAGGGTGGAATGAACAAAATCTTATTTACAGGCGGTGAGCCTATTGCCAGACGGTTACGTAAAACTGCATCGCGCCCTTCTTAAATGGGAGTGGTGGGACGATCAGAACACAACAAGACTATGGATAACCCTTCTTCTTTTGGCCAGTTTTAGACAAACCCGGTGGCATGGGCAGACGATTTTGCCGGGCCAAATTATCACAAGTTTGTCATCATTGGGAAAATCTAGTGGGTTGTCAGTGCAGAGCGTGCGCACTTCGTTAAGTAGGCTAAAATCAACAGGCGAAATAACATGCGAATCAACAAGCCGGTTTACCGTTGTAACCATTGCAAAATGGGACAAATTTCAGGTTGACGACGATGAGCCAGCAAGCGGAAAAACAAACGAGACAACAATCAATCAACAAGCGTCCAACAAGCAAGTAACAAGCGTCCAACAACATCGTAAGAATGTAAAGAATGTAAAGAATATATTTACTCACGAATCCGAGGCGTATCGATGTGCTAAATATCTGGCAAATTCCATTGAGGAGAATTTGCCAGAGGAGAAAATATCCGAGGAAACTATGCAAAGATGGGCGGAAGACTTCGACAAGGTTCACAGGCTCGATAAGAAGACATGGCCGCTCATCGCCGACGTGCTCGCGTTCGCCAAAGAGGATCAATTTTGGAACTCAAGAATCTTATCAGGAAAAAAATTCAGAGAGAAGTTTACAACTCTCTATGCACAGGCGGTGAAAACATGAATCCATTTCAGAATCACAGCGCGGAAGCGGAAATGAGCGTTATTGGCTCCATCATGATTGACAATAGGCTCATTCCGAGGATCGCAGCAAAACTCGAACCAGAAGATTTCTACATAGCGGCATTGGGCCAGTTATTTGAGGCAGCCGTTGACGCCTCGGAGCGCGGTAAGGCGTTCGACGGGGTGATAGCAGCCGACATCCTGAAAACGAATCTCGGCGAATCCAAGGCCGGGAAATTGGCAAGCGAGATAATCGACCTGACGGTGACGGCATCAAACGCATTTGAGTACGCGAACATCGTAAGAAAATACGCAGGGCTCCGTTACTTGCATGAATCAATTGAGACGGCTCTTGTCGGCGATGATCCGCAATCCGTAGCCGGAGACGTTATCAGTTTGTGTCAGGAGTATCTACAGGGCAATCGCACAAAGCGCATAAAAACGATATCAGAGGCGCTCTTATCCATGTACAGCGAAAGACAAAGCAAAGGAAACATACTGCGCATCAATACAGGATTCCCACGCTTGGACGGCATCCTAAAGGGCCTGTGCGGCGGAAATCTCGTAGTCATTGCGGCTCGGCCGGGCGTTGGAAAAAGCGCTCTCGGGCTGGACATAGCTAAAAGCGCAGCGCAGAACGGGCATAGGACGCTTATCTGCAGCATGGAGATGTCGGCGGAGGAAATATCCGAAAGGCTTGTGTCCCGGGATGCGAGACTGGATATGGATAAGCTTATAGACGGCAACCTGACGGCGGCGGATTGGAAAGCAATCGGAGAGGTTTCCGATAATACGAGCCGGTTGCCCCTTGAGATATGCGATGATCCGCATTTAACCCCGGCAATAGTTAGGGCATTATCCAGAACAATACCGGACTTGAAACTTATCATTATCGATTACTTGTCACTAATGCAAGGCTCAAAAAAACATGAAAAACGCTATCTTGAGATTGGAGAAATGACGCATAGCCTTAAAATCCTGGCTGCAGAATTGAAGATTCCGATCGTCGTTTTATCTCAGCTTAACCGAGACAAAAGCGAAAAGCAAGAACCGGAACTCCGAGATTTACGGGAGAGCGGAGACATAGAACAGGACGCCAATAAGGTGATTCTGCTCTGGCAGTTGGACGAATCCCCAGCAGAGGGTGCTCCCGTTCGAATCGGATGCAGGGTAGCCAAAAACAGACGAGGGAAAACAGGCGTGGTAATTATGAAGTTCGACGGAGCGCATATGAGATTTATCGAAACGTCGGAGAATTATGCACCGCCGAAGAGGGGAAACAAGGTGCTCGGAAATGACCACTAACGCCATAATCGAATCACTCCGCTTTGAAGCTTTGCGAAATGAAGCACTCGCGAAGCTTCGGGGAACCCCCGAATACGGACACCGGGCCAAACTATTCCGCGCCGCTGCGGATCTGCTGGAGGGGATGACATGAAAGAATTAATCCCGCTTGAAAGTGAAGAGCAGCAAAGCCTTTTCCAATGGGCCGATGTGATGTCTTGCAGATATCCCGAAATGAGGATGCTCTACCACGTTCCAAACGGTGGATACAGGAATAAGTCGGAGGCCGCCAGATTAACCGCCGAGGGCGTCAGACGCGGTGTGCCGGATGTATGTTTGCCGGTCGCCCGAGGCGATTACCACGGTCTGTACATAGAACTCAAACGGCGCAAGAACAGTGTGGTGAGCGAAGATCAGCGCAGATGGATCAATTCACTGTTGGAGCAGGGATATCAAGCGCAGGTCTGTTATGGGTGGATTGAGGCAAAAGAAGCGGTCTTGAAATACTTGAAAGGACAGGCGACATGAGTCGTATATGTAAATACCCCGGCTGCACAGAGCCGACGTCAACAGAGTTCAACCACTCCTGCTACTGCGCCACGCATAGGTCCATCGCTCGGCGTGAAGCGCAGAACAGGCGAAATCAAGTGCGCCAAAACAACCGGGCCGCGCAGACCGGCAGCGTGCCGACGTCTTATGACTTCCTGAAAAAGTTCAAGCCATACATAGACGAAACAAAGCGTACAGGGCTGTCATACGGC
>NZ_FQXV01000002.1 GCF_900130065.1 Sporobacter termitidis DSM 10068 | reverse complement strand
CCAGCTGTTGTCCCCCTCCGAAGGGCAGATTGCTCACGCGTTACTCACCCGTCCGCCACTAAGACAATCAGCGAACCAATTGTCTCCGTTCGACTTGCATGTGTTAGGCACGCCGCCAGCGTTCGTCCTGAGCCAGGATCAAACTCTCAATAATATGGTATCTTAACTACTCTTTCGAGCATTTAAAATCGTCACATTCTTGATCGCTGAATCTCAGCTTCTCAAAGTTTTTTATAGTTAGGCTCACGGTCGCTGACAACGCCGCTGCCCAACTTAAGGTCCCTTTTCACTGGCACATCTTTCGATGTGTCTGGTGCGTTCTTTTCTTACATTGTTTAATTTACAAGGTACACGCGCCGTTTGCCGGCGGACTTTAAGAATACCATACCCGGCATCCCTTGTCAAGCCTTAAATTGCAATCTCTTAACAATTTATCCTCAACTTGTCCGCCGCTCCGGCTCCCCGCATCCTCTCTTGAAGACGCTCCGTTATATTACCATCACCCTCTTTTTCTGTCAACCCCCTTTTCCGCCTTTTTCACACTTTTTTATTTTCAGTCTGCCAGAGCGCGATTTTGCCGGCAACGGCGCGGCAAAAAACAAAAACGCTCCCCGCCCTGACATGTCAAAGCGGGGAGCGCCGCAAACGGCAAATAACGCTTACCTTATTATTATGTCATCTCTTTCGGGTCCGACGGAGACATATGTCACCGGACATTCAATGGCCTTTTCGACATATTCGATATAGTCCCTGGCCGCCTTGGGCAGGTCGCCGTATTTGCGGACGCCGGAAATGTCCGTGCCCCAGCCCGGCATCGTCGTCGTCACCGGTTTGGCATGGTCCAGAAGCGGCGTATACGGAAAATCCGCCGTGACCTTGCCGTCGATCTCATACGCGCTGCAGATCGGTATCTCTTTTAGATACGAGAGGTTGTCGATTTTTGTGATGGCCGCCTCGGTCGCGCCCTGCATACGGATGCCGTAGCGTGTGGCGGGGATATCAATAGGACCGACGCGTCTGGGCCGCCCTGTGGCGGCGCCGTATTCGCCGCCGATTTTGCGCAGCTCCTCCGCCTGTTCACCGAACCACTCGGCCACAAACGGCCCCTCACCCACGCAGGTGGAGAAGGCCTTGATAACGCCAAGGACCCTGTCGACCTTTAGAAACGGCGCGCCGGAACCGACGGGCGCGTAGGACGCCAGCGGCGACGAGGACGAGGTGAAGGGATAAATGCCAAAGTCAATATCCCGCAGCGCGCCGAGCTGCGCCTCAAACAGGACGTTTTTGCCGGCCTTTGAGGCATGGTATAAATAGTCGGACGTGTCGCAGATATACGGCAGGAGCGGCCCGCCGAATTTTTCCGCCCAGGCCGTCAGCTCGGCCACCGAATGTGTTTCGGCATTGTAGACGCCCTTTAAATAAAGGTTCTTCCATTCAAGGACGGTCTCCAGATGCTTCTGGAACGTCTCGGGCAGGAGCAGATCGCCCATCTGAATGCCCTTCTTCTGATATTTATCGCTGTAGACGGGCGCGATGCCGCGCTTCGTGGAGCCGTAGGCGGCGCCGGCGAGGCGGTCCTCCTCCAGAGCGTCCTGCTCTTTATGGAAGGGAAACACGATGATCGCCCTGTTGCTGATTTTAAAATTATCCGGCGTTATTTTGATCCCTCTGTCCCGGAGCTTCTGCATTTCGCCGCAGAGGTGCTCCAGGTCGATCACTGTGCCGTTTCCGAGGATATTGACGGCGTGCTCCTGAAAAATTCCGGACGGGATGAGATTGAGCGCAAACTTGCCGAACTTATTGACCACCGTGTGCCCGGCATTGCTGCCGCCCTGATAGCGGACAACAATATCGTATTTTTCGGCGAGCAGGTCGATCATGCGGCCTTTGCCCTCATCTCCCCAGTTTACACCGACAATTGCGCAATTCGACATAGAGCTTCACCTTTCGTGCGGGCGGCAAGAGCCGCCGGATGTTTTCAACAGCACTGATTGTACATTATTATCCCCGTGAAGTCAATTTAATGATAAATAGAAATAGAATACAGGCCGCTTTCCGCGGCCTGTAAGCGTGTGTTATATGTTTCCGATGTATTTCCGCCTTTTAGTTGTATGTCTCGATGATCATCCGCGCCGTGTCCACCGCTTTCATGCCGGTATCCATACTCCGACGCTGGATGAAACGATGGGCCTCCTCCTCCGTCATGCCGTTTTTATTCATGAGGATTTCCTTGGCCTTATTGATCTCCGCCGTCTCCTTTTCGGAGCGGCGCGGCGGCGCCGCCTTAAAGTGCTTTGCCTCCATCTGCTGCAGCATCCGGACCGAGGAGACGAGATCCCCCTTGGTGAACGGCGTTGGCAGCTTAAAGACATTCTCGTTGCGGCACAATTCCAGCTGCTGCGGCGGTGCTATGGCGAGAACCATGGCGAGGCCCCCAAGGTCGTACGCCAGATCGGTCACCGTCATCTCCGAGAGCTTATACCCGCAGATGATGATGCCGCCGCTTAATTTCCTGGCGGCGCGGATGGCCTCCGATCCGGACCGGCAGCTGAGCCTGACGGTGATCCCGCTGGCCTCGAGCATCTCGCAGATCCGCTTTCTGTTATTCTCGTTTTCAAAAGCGACAATGATCCTGTCCACAGCATCACCTCCCTTCAAAGGGCTTCATCATACATTTAAATTAGTAAGCGATGAAATACTTTTCAAGCTCCCAGTTGGAAACGCGCGTTTTGTATTCGTCCCATTCGGCCTGTTTGCCCAGGGTATACTGCGTCAGCACGTGATCGCCAAGCGTTTGCTTGATGAGTTCGTCCCTATTGAGTTCGACGATGGCTTCTTCCAATGAGCCGGGGAGGCTGGCGATGCCGTTTTTCTCCCGGGTCGGTGCGTCCATATTAAAGATGTTTTCCGTCACCTCCGCGGGGGGCTGCAGCTTGTTCTTGATGCCGTCAAGTCCGGCCGCGAGACACACGGCCAGCGTCAGATACGGGTTGCAGGCCGGGTCCGGGCAACGCAGCTCCACCCGAGTCGACTGCCCCCGCGCCGCCGGGATGCGGATAAGCGCCGAGCGGTTCGACGCCGACCAGGCCAGATAGCACGGGGCTTCGTAACCGGGTACAAGGCGCTTATAGGAATTGACCAGCGGGTTTGTAATGGCGCACAGGCCGCGGACGTGCTTTAAAAGCCCGGCGATGAAGCTGAACGCCTCCTGGGACAGCCCCTTATTGCCGTTTTCATCGTAAAAGACGTTTTTCCCGTCGTGGAAGAGGGACATGTTCGTGTGCATGCCGGAGCCGCTGATGCCGAAGATCGGCTTCGGCATGAACGTGGCGTGCTGGCCGTTTTTCTGCGCCAGCGTTTTGACCGCCAGCTTGAAGGTCATGATATTGTCGGCCGCCTGCAGCGCTTCGGCATACTTGAAGTCGATTTCGTGCTGCCCCGCCGCCACCTCGTGGTGGGAGGCCTCGATCTCAAAGCCCATCTCCTCCAGCGTCATGCAGATCTCGCGTCGCGTGCCCTCGCCCCTGTCCAGGGGGCCCAGGTCAAAATACCCGGCCTCGTCGTCTGTCTTGGTGATGGGATTTCCCGAATCGTCCGTCTGGAACAGGAAGAATTCGCACTCGGGACCGACATTGAAGGTATAGCCCATGTCTAAGGCCTCTTTGAGGACCTTTTTCAGCACGTACCGCGGGTCTCCGACAAACGGCGTGCCGTCGGGATTGTGGACGTCGCAGATGAGGCGGGCGACCTTTCCGTACTGCGGGCGCCACGGCAGGATCGTGAAGCTGTCCAGATCGGGATACAGATACTGATCGGATTCCTGTATGCGCACAAAGCCCTCGATGGAGCTGCCGTCGATCGCGATCTGGTTGTTAACGGCCTTTTCGATCTGAGACGTCGTGATTGCCACATTTTTAAGCTGGCCAAAGATATCGGTGAACTGCATGCGGATAAACTTGATGTCATCCTCGTTCACCATTCTGATGATGTCTTCTTTCGTATATTTGCCCATAATACGTCTCCTTTCGGATTTTTGTTGTCTGTACTGATGCCGGGGCTGAGAAATGCCGATGAATAATAACGGAAGCTCTGAATCGATATTATTATATACCATTCAGGGCTCCGGATGTCGTCAAAAATAGAAAAAGGCAACGGCGGCTTAAAAAGCCCCATTGCTTTATTCTCCGAATTATACTGCAACAGTCCGCGCCGTGTCAATAACGAATTGGCGATATCATAGAATTACCGTTTTTTAATTTGTATAAATTGGCCATGTCCCATGCAGGTATTCCCATTATTGTTGATGTCTGTTTTGTTGACAACAGCTTGGCTCGATGCTAATATAAACTATTATGTGTGCGCGAGGGAAAGGGATATTATGGGAACAAAACATGTATTTATAACCGGCGGCGTCGTGTCCGGACTCGGGAAAGGCATCTGCGCGGCGTCACTGGGACGGCTCCTGAAGCAGCGCGGCCTCAAGGTGTCGCTGCAGAAGTTCGATCCGTATATCAACGTCGATCCGGGAACGATGAGTCCTTATCAGCACGGAGAGGTTTTTGTGACCGACGACGGTGCCGAAACGGACCTCGACCTCGGGCATTATGAGCGCTTCGTTGACGAAAGCCTGACCGGCGACTCCAGCGTCAGCTCCGGCAAAATTTACTGGACCGTTTTGAACAGGGAGCGCAGCGGTGATTACCTGGGGCGCACCGTCCAGATCATCCCGCACATCACAGATGAGATCAAGGCCCGCATTTACAGCCTGGATACAGGCGATCTGGACGTTATTATCACCGAAATCGGCGGCACGGTCGGCGACATCGAGAGCCAGCCGTACCTGGAGGCCATCCGTCAAGTGGCCAACGAAAAGGGCCGCGAGAACGTCCTGTTTATCCACGTCCCTCTTATTGTACAAATCCCCGGCTCGGACGAGCTCAAAAGCAAACCGACGCAACATTCCGTCAAGGAGCTTCTGAGCATCGGCATCCAGCCGGATATTCTTGTCTGCCGCAGCGACCTGCCGATCACGCAGAGCATCCGCTATAAAATCTCGCTGTTTTGCAATATCGAGCCGGACTGCGTCATCCAGAACAGGACGGCCGCGTGCCTCTATGAGGTCCCGCTGCTCCTAGCCGGCGAGGGCTTGGACCGCGTCGTCTGCCGGAAGCTCGGCCTCTCGGCGCCGGAACCCGATCTGACCGAATGGACGGCGATGGTTGAACGCGTCAAGGGCGCCACAAAGCACGTCACCATCGCGCTTGTCGGCAAATATACGCAGCTGCACGACGCGTATCTCAGCGTTGTCGAGGCGCTCAGTCACGCCGGGACCGAAAACGACGCGATCGTCACGGTCAAATGGGTCAATTCCGAGGACGTGACGGAAGACAATGTTTCCACCGTCCTCGACGGCTGCCACGGCATCCTCGTACCCGGCGGCTTCGGCGACCGCGGCATTGAGGGCATGATTTCGGCCGTCAAGTACGCGCGGGAAAACAACGTCCCCTATTTCGGCGTCTGCCTGGGCATGCAGATGGCCGTCATCGAATTTGCGCGCCACGTCTGCGGCTTCGCCGATGCCCATTCCACGGAATTCGACGAGCTGACGAAGTACCCTGTCATCGACCTGATGCCGGAACAGGTGGGCATCACCAAGAAGGGCGGCACCATGCGGCTCGGAAAATATCCCTGCAAGATCGACGAGGGCAGCCGGTCGGCGGCGCTTTACGGCACGACGACGATTTCCGAGCGCCACAGGCACAGATATGAGTTCAACAACAATTACAGAGGTATTTTTGTGGAACACGGCCTCAAGCTCGTGGGCCTGTCGCCCAACGGCAGTCTCGTTGAGATTGTGGAAAACGAGAACCATCCATGGTTTGTAGGCGTGCAGTTCCACCCGGAGTTCAAGAGCCGCCCAAACAGGGCGCATCCGCTCTTTTACGGCTTTATTAAAGCTGCCGTCGAGTGCCGCGGCGCCGACTGACCGGTCATATAGATAAAAAAACAGGCAGCAGTGCTGCCTGTTTTTTTTATTGCTTTTTTAACCCGCCGCAAAGAGCTTACTGAAATCCAGCGCCTTGTATTTATCGCTGTAGGTAACGTCCATGCTGTTCTGCCAAGTCTCGACGTTGGCGTTGAACATATTGAGCGCCGTAATATATCTTAAGGAATATTGGCCATAGGGAGCGTAACTGGACGGCGTCGAGTCGTAGTTGATCGGGATTCTGTAAATAATGTGGTACCCGAATTCCGACTCCACGAGAGAGGTTGTGTATTTCCCGATCTCCAGCGCTTTTGTCGCGTCCTCAAACTGACTGACCATCTCGCCGCTCTGGAACAGATAGCCCTCGGGGGATTGCTCGACGCCCGGGTCCTGACTGTACTGTTTCATCAGCTGATCGAAGAAACCGTCGAAATCGCTGCCCTGATATGCGTTCAGCTGGTTCAGGATATCCTCCATCTTGGCCTTGACGGCCGCTTTTTCCTCGTCCGTCATCGGTGTCTCATTCCCGGTTTCATCGGTGTTCGTTGTAACCATCAGGATATGCTTGGCCATCAGATATCCGTCCTCGGCGGTATAGTCCGCGACGTCCTGGTCGGAGAGCTTGCTGCCCTTGTCGCCGTACATTGATGTAAAGCAGTCCAGAGCCAGACGGCTGATCTGCTGCAGGTGCGTATAGATATCCTTTGAGCTGTACTGTGACTGCAGCTCCGCAAGGAGCGCCTCCTCGCCTTCGGCCGCCTGGACCTGGGAATCCCAGTCGGCCTGGATGTCGGACTGGTCCTGCTCGCTGAGCGAAATCTTCTGCTGATCGGCGCCGTATTCCACGGCGGCGTTCTGCAGGATTGTCCTGGTGGCGTCATTCAGGATATATTCGGCATATGTTTGCTCGTCCTGATAAGCCGCGGACCAGTCGGTGACCTGATCGCCCTTGGACTGCAGCTGGTAGATATCATAGTTGATGTAATAGAACAGCTCGTCCCAGGTGACGTCTTTCCCGTTGACTGTCATCATGACCGTCTTCGGGTCCAGCGACTTATACGCGCCGGCGATATTCAGCGTCTGTGCCGCCGCGCCTCCGGAAGAGGACGGCGAAGCATCGGGACTGACGAACGGCGACTTTGCCGTTTGGCTGCATCCGGAAAAGACCGAAACGAGCAGGACGGCGCCTGTCAGCAGGACGGTAATTTTCTTATATTTCATTTTTTCCCTCCGTTGTGGTGGCATTGACCGATAAACCTTTCATCAATATACCCCTTTTGGACACCTATGACAATATTAAATACGCATTATTCATTCAAAGTTCATCTTTGAACCCGGCACTTTTTTAAATCGCCTTTCCGTACGCCCTGACAAATTTTGTCGCTTCATCAATGACGTTCGGGGCGCGGAGCTTCAGTGCAATGACCGGGACCGTGCCCGCCTCGATCTTGACCCGGCCTTTGTATTCCGGCATACTGTACAGCGCGGAGACACGATTCATGTCGAAATCGGTCAGCTGCAGCCGCAGCCAGCCGCCTTTTTGCGATATCTCCGAAATTCCGACGGCCGTTGCCTCGCCGCGCAGGAGCGCGATGGAGACAAGGGCCACGGCCTCCTTCGGTGGGTCGCCGTAGCGGTCAATGAGCTCGGCGATCATATCGTCGGCGTCCTCCTCGGTGCGGATGCGGGCGATGCGCCTGTAGAGGTCCATGCGCTGCTCCCCGGAGGGGACATATTTTTCGGGGATATTGGCCGAGACAGAGAGGTCGGCGGCGCAGTCCGTCCGCTTTTCCGGCTTTTCCCCTTTTTCCTCCAGAACGGCCTCCTCCAAAAGCTTTAAGTACATGTCATAGCCGACGCTCATCATGTGGCCCGACTGCTCCGAACCCAAAAGATTTCCCGCCCCGCGGATTTCCAGGTCCCGCATGGCGATCTTGAAGCCGGAGTTGAATTCGGCAAACTCCCGGATCGCCGACAGGCGCTTTTCAGCGATCTCCGTCAGCACCTTGCCTTGCCGGAAGGTGAGGTAGGCAAAGGCACGGCGGGGCGATCGGCCGACGCGGCCGCGGATCTGGTGGAGCTGCGAGAGCCCCAGCTTGTCGGCATCCTCTATAATTAAGGTATTGACGTTGGGGATATCGATCCCCGTTTCAATGATCGTCGTGCAGACGAGCACCTGTATCTCTCCGGCCGCCATCCGTTCCATAACGGCGCCGAGCTGGTCCTCCTCCATCTGGCCATGGCCAACAGCGACGGTGACCCCCTCCAGCATGGCCGAAAGGCGCGATGCCGTCCGCTCGATGTTTTCCACACGGTTGTGGATGTAGTACACCTGCCCCCCGCGGGAAATTTCCCGCCGGATGGCGTCGCAGATGATGCCCCAGTCGTGCTCGAGCACGTACGTCTGCACCGGCTGCCTGTCCCGGGGCGGCTCCTCGATGGTGGACATGTCCCGGATGCCGGACAGTGCCATATTCAGCGTTCTCGGGATCGGCGTGGCCGACAGGGTCAGAACGTCCACCCGCCGGGAAATTTCCTTCAGCCGCTCCTTGTGGGATACGCCGAAGCGCTGCTCCTCATCGACGATGAGGAGCCCGAGCTTTTTGTACACCACGTCCTTTTGCAGCAGGCGGTGCGTGCCGATGATAAGGTCAACCGCGCCCGTTTCGATTTCCTTAACGGCGTTTTTCATCTGCTGCGGCGTCCGGAAACGGCTTAAAACCTCGATTTTTACGGGATAACCCGCAAAGCGGCGCATTGCCGTTACGTAATGCTGCTGGGCCAGGACCGTGGTCGGCACGAGGATCGCCGCCTGATAGCCGTCCAGGATACACTTCATCACCGCCCGGAGCGCCACCTCCGTTTTGCCATAGCCCACATCGCCGCACAAGAGCCGGTCCATCGGGACGGACTGTTCCATGTCGCCCTTGATCTCCTCGATGCATCGCATCTGGTCATCCGTTTCCTGATAGCCGAACTTCTCCTCGAATTCCGTCTGCCAGACGGCGTCGGGGGCGAAGGCGTGGCCCCTGAGGCGCCGCCGCTCGGCGTACAGGGCGATGAGCTCCCTGGCCATCTCCTTTGCCGCGCCCTTAGCCCGCGTTTTTGCTTTTGTCCAGTCGGCGCCGCCCATTTTCGATAGCTTTATGGGCGCGTCCTCGCCGCCGCCGATGTACTTTGAGACAAGGTCCAGCTGGGTGGCGGGGACGTAGAGGCTGTCGGTGCCGGCGTAGGCGATTTTAACGTAGTCCTTCTCGATGCCGTCCACCGGCATTTTAAAGATGCCGACGTAGCGGCCGATGCCGTGGTGCTCGTGCACGACAAGGTCGCCGGGCGACAGGTCCGTAAAGCTCTGGACCCTCTCCCGGTTCGACGGCAGGGCCTTTCTTTTTTTTCGCAGGGAAATGGGCTCTACGAACTGCCCCTCCGTGATGACGGCCAGCCTTGCCACCGGATATTCCATCCCAGCCGACAGTGCGCCGACGGTGATCACGCAGCCGCCGTTCACAGGCAGCTTTTCAAGCTGGGGGTCGACATTCGGGACAATGCCGCGTTCTCTGAGGTAGTCTGCCAGAATTCCCGCCCGGCGCTCGTCCTGGCAGAGGATGACCGTCCTGTAGCCGGTGTTCGCATAATGGGCGATATCCCCCGCCGCCGTCTCCAGGCTGCCCCCGTAGGACGGCAGCTGCTTGGCGGATATATTCAAAAGCGCCTTCGGCCGCACTGGATATTTGCTCGATGTGAAGCTGTCGGCCATCACGACGGCGAAATCCTCGATTTTTCCACAAAACTGCTCCCAGTCCAGGGAAAAACGGACGAGGCTGGCATCGATCACGCCGGCCTCCAGGAGCGTCCTGCTGTCCTCTCCCTGCTGCCACAGGTAGTTTTTCGCGCGCTCGGCAATGCGTCCCGGTTCATTAATTATGATGACGGCTGCGCTGTCGATGTAATCCAGCGCCGTCGCCATTGGATAGAGGAGCTCCATGTATTTGTCCGCCGATTGAAAGCCGCGCCTGTTTTCCAGGCGCTCGATATCGGCGGTAATATTCTTTTTAAGCTCGGAATTCGCGGTTTTCCTCTTTTCGAGATTCTTCAAAAAAGCCTTCAGCGCGCTTTTGAGCCCCTCCTCCCCTGTACCGTGGCCGCCGCTGTACAAAGGCGCGAGCGTCTCGGCTGAGGGCAGGATTTCCGCGGTATCGAGATTTCCCGTCCGGCGCTGGGTCGAAACGTCAAAGCCGGAGAGCGAATCGATCTCGTCGCCGAAAAACTCGCACCGGACAGGCTCGTCGTCCGCCGGCGAAAAGAAATCCAGGATACCGCCGCGCTGGGCAAATTGTCCCGGCCCTTCCACCTGCTCAGACCGGCTGTATCCGCAGCGCAGGAGCAGCTTGACGACGTCCTCCATATCGATAGAAAGCCCCATTTTAAGACTTAAAACGACGCTTTTCATGGCCTCCGGCGCCATTGTCCGCTGCAGCAGGCCGTCGATCGTGGCCACGACGACAGGGGCGCGACCCTGCATCATCCGGCACAGGGCCCGCAGGCGGCGCTGCTCCAGCTGCCGCGATACGCCCTCGGCGTTATAAAAGGTAAATTCCCTCCCGGCCAGCAGCACCGCCGGCTCCGATGTCAAAGCCTCCAGGTCGGACGCCGTCCGGGTCATCTCCATTTCGTCGGCGACAATGACGACAACGGGACAGCCGACGGTACGGCGGACCGCCGCGGCGGCGTGGGACTTGTGGATGCCGTCCAATCCGGAGACGGCAATGGGGCAGCCGCCGCCCTCGATTCTGGCGGCAATCTGCCCGAAACCGATATCGTTGATAATTGATTCTGTCAGTGCACGCATTTGTTCACAGCCGTTTCTGTTAATATTTTCCATACGCTGAACGCGGCACCGCCCCGATAAATGATATATCGGGGGGTACCGGTCATTGTTATTGTTTCACGTGAAACATTTCATTTTGCCATGTCAGTTCGCTCACTTTGCCAGTCCCGCGCATTTTATCATATCATTTCCCGCGCAGGCGGGAATCTACCCCGCGAGTGCGACACCATGGATTCACACATTCACAGGAACGACATTTGAGGGAACCTTACAGCGGACTCTTCTGAATCTTTGCAAACCGCCTTGGATATGCGGTTGGCGTCGGTGAGGTTTTGCGGATCATAACGGCGCGGTGCGCCACGTCGGTTCCGGGGATCGTGTAATCCGCGACCCTTTCAAGCGCGCCGCCGAGCAGCTTTAAGGCATTTTCCGCCCCGCGAAGCTCGGCATCCGAGTCGGCGCTCTTCATGGCGATAAACAAGCCGCCCGGTTTTACAAAGGGCAGGCACAGCTCGCAGAGCATACTCAGCCCGGCCACAGCCCGGGATACCGCCATATCATAGCTGTCCCGCAGACCTGTCAGCGCCGCCTCTTCCGCCCTGACGTGGAGACAGGCAACATCCGGCAATTCAAGGAGCGCACACAGTTCGTCCAGAAAAGCAACTCTTTTCTGCTGTGCGTCCAACAGTGTGAGCTTTATGCTCCGCTGGGCGAGCTTCATGGGCAGGCCCGGGAAGCCGGCGCCGCTGCCGATGTCGATAACGGATTTGCCGGCAAAGCTGTCAAGCGTCAGCAGTGCCAGGCTGTCCAGAAAGTGGAGCTCGGCCACATCCTTCTCGCCGGAGATGGCCGTCAGGTTCATCACGCGGTTTTTCTCTTCAAGAAACTCATAGTAGCGATAAAACGCCGCGGCGTCTTCCTCAGAGAGCGTAAGGCCATATTGTTGAGCGCCTTGAATCAGTATATTCCTCATGGGCACCGTCTATTTATCCTTCTTTTCATTCTGCGCCTTCAAAAGGTCGCAGATCTCCGCCAGCAATAGCTCTTCTCTGGTGGGAACAACCGGCGCCGGCGGTGCTTCCTCCTGCTTTTTCTTCAGTCTGTTGATTGCTTTGACAAAGAGAAAGACAATAAAAGCGAGAATAACGAATTCAACAACTGTATTAATGAAATTGCCGATGTTGAAATTGATGACCTCCGTCTGCCCGAAAAAACGCGGAAGCTCAATGGTCCATTTTGAAAAATTGACACCGCCGGTAAACATGCCGATGACCGGCATGGCAATATCCGTAACGAGTGAGGAGACGATCTTGGAGAATGCGGCGCCGATAATCACGCCGACAGCCAGATCAATCACATTACCCTTGACGGCAAAGGTCTTAAATTCCGCTGCCAGCCTTTTCATTTTTGACGTTTCATGCTTCATACTATTTACACTGAGGCCGGATGATTTCCATGCCGCCCAAATACTTTCGCAGCACCTCGGGGATCACGACGCTGCCGTCCTTCTGCTGATTCTGTTCGACGAGGGCCGGCAGAATGCGGCTGGTGGCAAGGCCTGAGCCGTTTAGTGTGTGGACAAATTCCGTTTTGCCCGTGACCTCGCGCTTAAAGCGGATCATGCCGCGCCGGGCCTGATACTCCCGGGCGTTTGAGACGGAGGAAACTTCCTTATAACCCTGCATGGAGGGAATTTGAATCTCGATATCATACGTGCGCGCCATAGAAGCCGAGCAGTCGCCGGCCGCCAGCTTGACGGTCCTGAAGTGGAAACCGAGTCCCTTAACGAGAGCCTCCGCCTTTCCGACGAGCTCTTCAAAGGCCGCGTCGGAATCCTCAGGCTTTGTGTACTGCACCATTTCAACCTTATTGAACTGATGGCCGCGCACCATGCCGCGCTCATCGGCCCTGTAGGAGCCGGCTTCGCGCCGGAAGCAGGGCGTGTAGGAGATGTATTTCCGGGGCAGGTCCGCTTCGGCAAGAATTTCGTCCCGGTGGAGAGAGACGAGCGCTGTCTCCGCCGTCGGCAGCATGAAGCGCCGCCGTTCGTCCTCGCTGCTGTCCAGCCAGAAAACGTCCTCCTCAAACTTTGGGAATTGCCCGGCCGTCAGGCCGCACTCATAGCCCAGCATGTGCGGCACCAGCACCAGCTCATAACCATCGCCCAAATGCGTGTCTATAAAATAATTGAGGAGCGCCCACTCTAGCCGGGCGCCCATGCCGCGATAGATCCAGAAGCCGCTGCCGGAGAGCTTGACGCCCCGCACGTAGTCGATAAGCCCGAGATTTGTACAAAGGTCCACATGATTTTGCGGTTGAAAGTCGAAAACGTGGGGCTCCCCAAAATACCGGATCGGCTTGTTGTTCTCCTTCCCGCCCGGCTCAAGATCGCCGTCGGGCAGATTCGGGAGACCGAGCATCAGCGTGTTGTACTCGCTCTCTACCTCCTTCAGCTTTGCCTCAGCCGCCTTGATGGACTCTTTCAGCTCATTCATCTGTGAAAACAGCGCGGTTGTGTCCGCGCCTTCTTTTTTCAGCTGCGGAATCTGCTTGGATATCCTGTTCTGCTCGGCCTTGCCGTTGTCCGTTTTGGAGATCAGCTCGCGCCGCAGGCCGTCCAGCGTCATTATCCTGTCCACCGCAGCATTACAATTAATTTCCTTGTTGAGGAATCTTGCCTTAATTTCCTCAGGATTTTCTCTGATCAATTTAATGTCAACCATGCGTCTTCCCCTTGCTCCCGCTCTTTTCAACAAGCTCGTTATATTTCGCCTGCAGGTCGTTATAGGCCGCCTGGTCGGCGTCCTTCACGCTCTGCACGTCGTTTTGCCATTGCTGCTTGATATCCTCGATCTGTTTTTCCAGGTCGTCCACCTGCGACTGAAGATCGGAAATCTGCTTCTTGTCGGTATCGCTTTCAGATTTCAGCTGCAGGTTCGTACTCTGCAGATTCTCAATATTCAGCTGCGCCGAGGCGTTTTTTTCGTTCAGCGAGCTTATTTCCGAATTGTTGCGCTGCTGCATGAAATACGACAGCAGCGTGAACAGTACCACCACAAGAAAAAGCGCGGCGATATAGACGTAGACGGATTTTTTTGACTTCTCCGTCCTGGCCTTGTCCTGCGCGGCAGGTTCCGGCGGCATCTCGCTCAACGCCTCCGCCAGCCCGTCTGATCTTTTTACCATTTTGTCCACTTCCCGTTTCAGGCCTGAAGAGAGGACAGCAATTCAAAAAGCCGTTCGAAGTCTTCCCGGTCATAGTATTCGATTTCAAATCGTCCCTTATGTTTTCCTTCTACTATTTTAACGCGGCGGCCAAGGGTTTTAGTCAGCCTGTTCTCAAGTTCTTCAACATAATTGACGATGACGCCGTCATTGCCGGCCTGGTCGCGCTCCGGCTTTTCTTTTTTTATGGTCTTGACCAGCTTCTCCGCATCGCGGACGGTCATGTTGTTCTCCGCAATCTTAAGCGCCGCAGCCTGCATCTGCGCTTCGCTGTCCAGCGATAAAAGCGTCCTGGCCGATCCCACCGACAGCTCGCCGGACTCCAGCTTTTTCAGGAGATTCGGCGGCAGGGACAAAAGCCTCAGGGCATTTGCCACCACGGGCCGCGATTTGCTGACGCGGCGGGCAACCTCCTCCTGTGTCATACCATAATCCGACATGAGCTTTTTATAGCCCGTCGCCTCCTCCACGGGGTTCAGGTTTTCTCGCTGGAGGTTTTCGACCATTGCCAGCTCCGTGGCCTTTTTGTCGTCGGCGTCAATAATGCGGGCCGGAACCTCGCTGAGACCCGCCAGCCTGGACGCACGCCAGCGGCGTTCGCCGGCAATGATCTGATAATAGCCGCTGCCGATACTCCTGACGGTCAGCGGCTGAAGGACGCCGTGCTCTCTGATGGACTCGGCAAGCTCGCCAAGTCCTTCCTCATCAAATATATTTCTGGGCTGGTCACTGCGCGGTTCCACCTTCGCAATGGGCAAGTAAACAAAATCGTTGGGAATCGCGTCGAATACCGCATCCCCGAAAAGCGCGCCGAGACCCGTTCCAAGTCCCTTTTCCGCCATATTATTCTCTCCTTATGGTTCTTTACGCCTGGCTACCGCACAGGTACCGGCCTGTTTCGCCGCATAAATTCTTTTGCCAACTCCATATACGTCACGGCACCGCGGGAGGTCCGGTCATACACCAGAACAGGGATGCCGTGGCTTGGCGCTTCGGAAATTCGGACGTTGCGCGGAATGACGACATTATAGACCTTATTTTTAAAAAACTTTTTAACTTCCTCCGCAACCTGCATCGAAAAATTTGTGCGCGCGTCGTACATCGTCATAAGGACGCCTTCGATTTCCAATGCTGGATTGAGGGCCTTTTTCGTCATCCGAATTGTCGAAATGAGATCCGTCAATCCTTCCAGCGCGAAATACTCACACTGTACGGGGATCATGACGGCATCCGCGGCGCACAGCGCATTCAATGTCAGCATCTCCAATGACGGCGGACAGTCTATAAATATGTAATCGTACTTCTGCTTCATGTCCGCTAAAGCATTTTTCAGTACAAACTCCCGTTTATCCGCATTGACGAGCTCGATGCCCGCGCCGGACAGTATCGCGTTGGACGGCAGGACGTCGCCGTACTTTGTGCCGACGACGGCCTTTTCTGCATTGACACCGTCGACCAACACATTGTACAGATTCGGCGACGCCGTATTTTTATCAATACCCATGCCGGATGTGCAGTTTCCCTGAGGGTCTATATCGCACAGCAGAACCTTTGCACCGGCTTCCTTAAGAGCACAGCAGAGATTCACGCATGTTGTCGTTTTTCCAACGCCGCCTTTTTGATTGGCAACAGCGATTGTTTTTCCCATGTTTCACCTCCGCTGGCTGATTGCTTCATCAATTATAGCATACTGGAAGTTGTTTTCAAGGAAAAAAGTAAATAATATTCCAGAAATAAATCTTATGCTTTTGTCCGCGCAGCACAACAGCGTGAAATTTTCGGCAAAGTTTCACGTGAAACATTTTATCGATTTAGATCGCTACCTTATAAAATCAGACTCTACTAATTAATAAGGTATCAACTCAGGAACATGTTGATGTCCTCGATCTCCAGATCCTTGTGCAGGGCGAGATTGATGCCGTAACCGATAAGCTTTGAAATATCGCTGACGTTATTGTCTATCTCCTTAGGCGTAACGATCATGGAGCCTCCGAACTGCGACAGGTCCTCCGGATTTAAGTCCTTCGCGCCGGCCTGCTCGGCAAGATCCGCCGCCAGAGTACCGGCGTCTACCACAGTGGGGACGCCTATGGCCGTTACCGGGACGCCAAGCGTCTCTTTGCTGATAGCCGCGCGGCTGTTGCCGACGCCGGAGCCCGGGACAATCCCCGTATCGGCCAGCTGGACGGTGCGGCACACACGCGCCAGCTTGCGGGACGCCAAAGCGTCCACCACGATCACCTGGTTGGGCTTCAGTCTTTCCGCCACAGCCTTAATGAACTCGGCGCTTTCGATACCGGTCGTCCCCAACACACCGGACACCAGCACGGAAACGCGGCGCACGGAGCCGAACTCCTCAGGCATCTTCTCAACGAGATGACGCGTTACCATGGTGTTTTTCGCCGTTTGCGGACCAATGGCATCCGGCGTGATAGCGTCGTTGCCAAGGCCGACGACAAGAACACTGTCGCCGTCCCCCAGCTTCATAATCTCGGCGATCTGGCGACCCAGCGTTTCCGCGCCCAAGGTAAAAGCATTGTCTTCCCGGCGCACCAGCTTGTCGATTTCCATAGTGATATATGTGCCGACGGGCTTGTTAAGGGCCTGGGCGCCCTCGTCGTCCAAAATCTCTACCGTCGTTATCTTAAAGCCGTTATCCTCCGTATCCCGCGATTTAACACCCTTGAGCTCCGTCGTTTTTTCGGCACTCTCTTTCCAGATCTCCTTTGCCTCCACGGCAAGGTCGGTACGTTTTGTCCACATAATTGTTATTCCTCCCGGCATTTTGAAATTATTTTCTGCAAAATAGCCGGTACTATGCTAAAATATATAGGAATGTACTTGATTATTATAAATTGATATGGTACAATCGTAATCCGCACAACTGACACAGCTTGTGACGTTATAGGAGGAGGTGGCTAAGAAATATGCCCAATATTAAGTCTGCTGAAAAGAGAGTACTCGTCGCCAAGGAGCGCAACGCCAGAAACAAGGCGGCCAAGTCAGAGCTCAAAACAAGCCTGAAGAAATTTGATACGGCGGTGTCCGAGGGTAACCAGGAAGCAGCCGAAAGCGCCTATAAAGTTGCTGTAAAGACTGTGGATCAAGCGGCAACCAAGGGCCTTATTCATAAGAATAACGCAGCGCATAAAAAAAGCAGCCTGACAACGAAGCTGAACAGCATAAAGCAGTAAATCTCAATGATATATCAGGAAAGCGGGGGGAAAGCCCCCGCTTTCTTTTTTTACGATTCTCCGGAGTCCGACGTTTCCTTTATTAATTGTATACAGAGTAAAACGCTTGCTTTTGTGGTCATTTTTTGATACTATAAGAAGGAGCGGCTGTATGTGTTCCTGCTGTTTTGGGTTATTCAGCTTCGGATGAACCGGCGCTTATTTTTCGCAGCGGTCAGCTGAAAGGGACCGTTTTTCTTTTTTACGATTCTCCGAAAGGATGGAAGATTAATGAATTCAGCTTCCGATGTCTGGAATAAGGTGCTTAAGATTCTAGGGAGCGAACTGACGACCACGGCGATCACAACCTGGTTCGACGATTGCAAGGCCGTGGAGATCACCGACAACAGACTCGTCATCTACACGCCCTCAAATTTTAAAAAGGATGTCATTGAAGGCCGCTTTCTCGGCTCGCTGAAAAACGCGCTCCGGGAAATATTTTCGGGCGATTTCGACGTACTCGTCCTCGGTGAGGGAGAATTCGACTCATTCAAGCCCAAGGGCGCCTCAGGCCATGACCCGGCGGAGGAGGAATACACCTTTGAGCGCTTTGTCGTCGGCAATTCGAATAAATTCGCTCACGCGGCGGCCAAGGCCGTGGCCGAAGGACAGATCAAAAACTTCAATCCTCTTTTTATATACGGAGATTCCGGCCTGGGCAAGACGCATCTTTTGCACGCCATCCGGCACGCCGTGTCCGAAAAGCATCCGGAGTACAATATCGTTTATGTCAAGGGCGATGATTTTACAAACGAGCTGATCCATGCCATTCAGGTGGGCAAAAACGTCGAGTTCCGCGAAAAATACCGCGTGGCCGACCTTTTTCTTATGGACGACATTCAGTTCATCGCGGGAAAAATCCAGACGCAGGAGGAATTTTTCCACACCTTCAACACGCTGTACGAGGCCAACCGCCAGATTGTCTTCACCTCGGACCGGCCGCCCAATGAAATGATGCGGCTTGAAGACCGCCTGAAAACGCGCTTTGAATCCGGGCTTTTGGCCGATATTCAGCCGCCCGATTACGAAACGCGTATGGCCATCATCAAAAACAAAGCCCAGCAGCTGGGCTTGTTTCTGCCGGACGACGTCTCAAATTACATCGCCGAAAATATGACCTCCAACGTCCGTCAGATCGAGGGCGCCGTCAAAAAGGTCATGGCATACCGCGACCTGATGAACGACAGCATTACGGTTTCCTCTGTGTCGAAGGCCATTAAAGACATGTTCAAGGAGAAAACAGAATTTACGCCAACCTCCGACCTTATTATCGACGAGACGGCAAAATATTACTCTCTCACCTCGGACGACCTGAAGGGCCAGAGAAGAACACGCAATACCGCACTGGCGCGGCAGATATCCATGTATCTTATCAGAAAGCTTACAAATCTTTCTTTAAAGGATATCGGCGACCTGTACGAGGGGCGTGACCATACGACGGTCCTGTCGTCGATCCGCCGGATCGAAAGCGAACTCAAGTCTTCCGCGCCGTTCAATCAAACCATCAAGGATATCACCGCGAACATCAATTCCAGAAGCTGATTTTCCACATTGTCCGTGGTTATCGTGTGAACTTTTGTGTATAACCGTCGAGGGCGCGCGGATGTGGACAAAAACCGAAAGTTTTTCCACATTTCCCACGCGCCGGGAAATCCTGAAATTTCAGCAATATTTCACGTTTCCCACAATTTCTCGTACTACTGCTTCTGTTACTGAAAATATATATATATTCTTTCTGTCTGTCATTCATGCCTTATTTTTCTGACAAGCGGAGAAAGGAAAAGAGAACGATGAAATTTACGGTAGAAAAGAACCTGCTGCAGGCCGCGATCACAACGGCGTCGCGCGCTTCCGCCGCAAAAAGCGCGGTGCCGGCTCTGGAAGGTCTTCTTGTCGAAGCTGCCGGAAACAACGTTAAAATCTCCGGTTACGATTTGAAAACAGGGATCATTACCTCTGTCCCTGCGGACGTCACGAGCGAGGGGGCCATTGTGCTCAGCGCCCGGTTGTTTGGGGAAATCATCCGAAAGCTTCCGGATAACATCGTCTCGATGGCGGCGGACGAGAGCCTGATGACGAAAATCGAATGCGGCATGAGCGAATTTCAGATTCTGGGCACGCCCTCGGCCGATTATCCCGATCTGCCGGTCGTCGATTATCAGCGGACGATTACAATCTCTGAAAAAAACCTCAAAAGTATGATCGCCCAGACAAATTTCGCCGTCAGCGACAACGAATCGCGGCCGATTCACACCGGGGCGCTCTTTGAGGCGGAAAAAGGCCAGCTGACAATTGTGGCCGTGGACGGATACCGCCTGGCCCTACGCCGGGAGCAGCTTGAAAATTTCGACGGGTCGATGCTCAGCTTCGTCGTCCCCGGCTCGGCCCTCGGCGAGGTGGAAAAAATCGTGTCGGACGCGGAGAATCCCGTTTCGATCACGCTGGGCTCCAAGCATATCATGTTCGTCATTGGCGGTACAATACTCATTTCGCGGCGGCTTGAGGGTGAATTCCTCAATTATAAAAATTCGATCCCGCATACTGAAAAATATACCATTGAGGTGGACCGGCGCGCTTTTGTCGATGCAGTGGAGCGCGTATCTCTCATCATTAACGACAAGCTGAAGAGTCCCGTCCGCTGCACATTCTCCGACGGCGTTATCAAAATTCTGTCCAGCACGGCCCTGGGCAGGGCCAGCGACGAGTGCCCGGTAAAGGGCGACGGCGAGGAGCTCGAAATCGGTTTCAACGATAAATACCTGCTGGAGGCGCTGAAGGCTGCCCCGGCCGACCAGGTCCGGATCAAGATCACCTCCGGCATTTCCCCGTGTGTTATCATCCCCGCCGACGGGAGCAGCAATTTTCTATATATGATCCTGCCGGTCCGCCTGAAGGCCAATGAAGGTTAAGGTTCGGAAGGCCGGCGATAAAAGCCCGAAGCCGATTGCCATCGACAGCGAGTTCATCCGGCTGGACGCACTTTTAAAATTCGCCGCCGTCACACAGACGGGCGGCGAGGCAAAGCTTTTGATTCAAGACGGCCTCGTCACTGTCAATAACGAGGTCTGCACACAGCGGGGGAAGAAAATCCGGCCGGGCGATGTGGTGTCTGTTGAAGGCACCGCCCTGAAAATCGTCGCTGCCGGCAAGGAAACGCTTGAATGAACGTCAGGCAGATAACGCTTAGAAATTTCCGCAACTATTCGGAATTTGAAACCGAATTTACCGATAAGGTAAACGTCATCATCGGAGACAACGCCCAGGGAAAGACAAATCTCCTTGAAGCTGTTTATTTTATGTCCGCCGGGCGGTCCTTCCGGGCGAAAAGTGACCGGGAGCTGATCAGCTTTGACAGCGACGCGGCCTATATCCGCGCTGATATCTCCGCCGGCGGCCGCGAACAAAAGCTCGAAGCGTACCTCTTCCGGCAAAAGCGGCGCCAGCTTCTGGCAAACGACGTAAAGCTCCGGACCGCGGGCGAGCTCTGCGGGCGGCTGCGGGCCGTGCTGTTTTGCCCCGACGACTTGCAGATGGTCCGGGAGGGGGCGGCCGTACGGCGCCGGCTCATGGACAGCTGCCTGTGCCAGCTGCGTCCCCGCTACGCCGCCGCACTGACGGAAAATAACAGGCTCCTGGAACACAAAACGCGCATATTGCGGGATCACCATGAGAAGCCGTCTTTACTCTACACCCTGGACGATTTTGACCTGCGCCTGGCCCAAACCGGTGCGGAGCTTATATACTACAGAGCAGCATACGCTGCTCTGCTCTCTGAAAAGGCCTCGAAAATACACAGGGAGTTCTCCGGCGGCAGGGAAAACCTGACACTGACTTACAAAACGGTCAAAACGATCCCCGATCCGCGAAAAAAACCGGCGGAGCTTCTGCCGCATCTCCAGGAGCATCTCCGGGACCACCGCCGCGCCGAGCTGGAAACGGGCACATGCCTGTCAGGGGCCCACAAGGACGATCTGGAGATCGACATCGACGGCATACCCGCCAGGAGCTTTGCCTCCCAGGGGCAGGCCAGGACGGCGGCCCTCTCCGTCAAGCTTGCCGAGAGGGAAATCCACTATGACGACGGCGGGGAATACCCCCTGCTCCTTCTGGACGACGTTTTATCGGAGCTGGATATGACCCGGCAAAACTTCGTTTTGAATAAAATCGGCGAAGGGCAGGTATTCATCACCTGCTGTGAGGACGGACGCCTCAAGTCCCGCACCGGCGGAAAAGTTTTGCACATTGACGGCGGCAGGCTTGCCTGAAACCGGCACGGCCGGGTTTTTCGGCGCTGTTTTTATAGATCAGGTCCGTTTTTGGCTACAATTACTTTGATATCCCGGCGCATGAACGGCTTAAACGCAGCTTGCTGCGCGAAGGAGGAAAACGCGATGTATCTGCATCTTGGCCAGGACGTTGTCGTGCCGATAAAGTCTGTGCTCGGCATTTTCGACCTGGACAACACCACAGGCTCGCAAATCACCCGCACGTTTTTAAAAAATGCCGAAAAAGCGGGTCAAATCGTCAACATTTCCGACGACCTGCCGAAATCGTTTATCGTCTGCTCGGACGACGGTCAGATGAAAATATACCTGTCGCAGCTGGCGTCGTCAACGCTTCTCAAACGCAGCGAAACGATGCGTTTTGAATAACGGTGCCGCGGCAATAAGCGCAATACGAGCGAAGGAGATAGTTCCATGTCCGATATGAAAAACAAAGTGACCCATGAATACGACGCCTCGCAGATCCAGGTGCTTGAGGGGCTGGAAGCCGTCCGCAAGCGGCCGGGTATGTACATCGGCTCGACGTCCGTATCGGGACTTCATCATCTTGTCTACGAAATTGTGGATAACTCCATCGACGAGGCCCTGGCGGGCTTCTGCACCGATATTTCCGTCATCATCGGGGAGGGCGACGTCATTACGGTCGTCGACAACGGCCGCGGCATCCCGGTGGATATCCAGGAGCAGACGGGAAAAAGCGCGCTGGAGGTCGTCTTTACGGTCCTGCACGCCGGCGGCAAGTTCGGCGGCGGCGGCTATAAGGTCTCCGGCGGCCTGCACGGCGTCGGCGCGTCCGTCGTGAACGCGCTCTCCGAATGGCTGACCGTGCAGGTGCACCTGAACGGAAACATCTATGAAATGAGATTCTGCCGCGGCGATATCACGCAGCACCTGACCGTTGTCGGCCAAACCGACAAAACCGGTACGACGGTCACCTTCAAGCCGGACAGCCAGATTTTTGACGAGCTCGGTTTCAACTATGATACCCTTCTGACGCGCATGCGCGAACAGGCCTTTCTAAATGCCGGCCTGAGAATACGCACCGTCGACGAGCGCCCCGGCTGCGAGGCCAGGGACGAGATGTGCTATGAGGGCGGTATCCGCGAGTTTGTGACCTACATCAACAGAAACAAGGAGCCGCTGCATCCGGAAGTCATTTATTTTTCCGGCACCAGGGACGATTCTATGGCGGAGGTCGCTCTTCAGTATAACGACAGCTACAACGAGCTTCTGCTGAGCTTTGCCAACAACATCCACACGCCGGAGGGCGGCATGCACGAGACCGGCTTCAAGACGGCGCTCACCCGCGTGCTCAACGATTACGGCAAAAAGAATAATTTCCTCAAAAACGACGACAAGGTCTCCGGCGAGGACTGCCGGGAAGGCCTCACCGCCGTCATTTCCGTCAAGCTGACGGAGGCCCAGTTCGAGGGCCAGACGAAAGCCAAGCTCGGCAACAGCGAGATACGCACCCTTGTGGATAACATCGTGTCCGACAAGCTGATGGAATTCCTCGAGAAAAACCCTATCATTGCCAAGACGATTCTCGACAAGGCGCTCACGGCCTCCCGCGCGAGAGAGGCCGCCCGAAAGGCCCGGGAAAATATCCGGCGCAAAAACGCGCTGGAGGGTATGGCTCTGCCCGGCAAGCTGGCCGACTGCAACGAAAGCGACGCCTCCCTCACCGAGATCTACATTGTTGAGGGAGATTCGGCCGGAGGCAGCGCCAAGGGTGGCCGGGACAGCCGCTTTCAGGCCATCCTGCCGCTGTGGGGAAAGATGCTGAATGTGGAAAAAGCGCGGGCCGACAAGGTCTACGGCAACGATAAGCTGACGCCCGTCATCACGGCGCTGGGCGCCGGCATCGGCGAGGATTTTGACGAATCAAAGCTCCGGTACCACAAAGTCATCATCATGGCCGATGCCGATGTGGACGGCAGCCATATCCGGACGCTGCTCCTCACCTTCTTCTTCCGCTTTATGCGCCCCCTGGTCGAAGGCGGCTACGTTTACGCGGCCCAGCCGCCGCTGTATAAGCTGGTGCGCGGCAAAACGATCCGGTACGCTTACAGCGACGAGGAACGCGACAGAATTTCCGCAGAGATGCGCGGCGAGGACGGGCGAGGCAAGGTCGACATCAGCCGGAACAAAGGTCTCGGCGAGATGGACCCTCACGAGCTGTGGGAGACAACGATGGACCCCACAACACGCATCCTCAAGCGCGTCGAGATGACCGACGCCGTCCTGGCCGACGAGATCTTTACCATCCTGATGGGCGAAAAGGTCGAGCCCCGCAAGGAGTTTATCGAAAAGAACGCCAAGTATGTGCAAAACCTGGACAAATAAAAAGACATCCAGTAACACTACTCCCGGGAAAGGTTTGATATAATGGCACGAAAGGAAAATAACCAGGAGGACATTCGGTTCCCTGACCAGAAAATCGTCGTTTCGCCGCTCGAAGAAGAGATGCAGAACTCGTATATCGACTACGCCATGTCCGTCATCGTCAGCCGGGCCCTGCCCGACGTGCGTGACGGCCTGAAGCCTGTGCACCGGCGTATCCTTTACTCGATGTATGAGGATAACCTGACCAACGACAAGCCGTTCAGAAAGTCGGCCACCGCCGTCGGTAACGTGCTGGGCCGGTACCATCCCCACGGCGACGCTTCGGTGTACGACGCCCTTGTTCGGCTGGCGCAGGATTTCTCCATGCGCTATACCCTTGTGGATGGCCACGGCAACTTCGGTTCCATCGACGGCGACCCCCCGGCTGCTTACCGATACACGGAAGCCAGAATGTCGAAGATATCCAACGAGCTTTTGCGCGACATCGAGAAGGAAACGGTGGACTGGGACCCGAACTTCGACGAGCAGCGGAAGGAGCCGCGGGTGCTGCCCAGCCGCTTCCCGAACCTCCTCGTCAACGGTTCCTCCGGCATTGCCGTCGGCATGACGACGAATATCCCGCCCCACAATCTGCGGGAGGTCATCGACGCCACGATCTGCGTTATCCGCAATGAAGACGCGGACCTGGACGAGATCATGGAATATATCAAGGGTCCCGATTTCCCCACAAAGGGCATCATCATGGGCCGGGCCGGCATCCGCGCCGCCTATGCCACGGGCCGGGGCCGCATCCACGTGCGGGCCAGGACCGAGTTGGAGGAGTTCAGCCAGGGCCGCACGCGCATCATCGTCACCGAGCTGCCCTACATGGTCAACAAGGCGCGGCTCATCGAGTCCATTGCCGACCAGGTGAAAAATAAAAAGATCGAGGGCATTTCCGCCCTCCGAGACGAGACCGACCGCGACGGCATGCGCGTCGTCATCGAGCTCAAGCGCGACGCCAATCCCCAGGTCGTTTTAAACCGCCTGTACGCGTCCACCCAGTTCCAGACGACGTTTGCCATCGTCCTGCTGGCGCTTGTGGATAACCAGACGCAGCCCAAGGTCCTGACGCTCAAGCAGATTCTTGACGAATATATCGTCTTCCAGCGGGAGATCATCCGCCGCCGGACCGAGTATGACCTCAAAAAAGCCCGGGAACGCGCGCACATTCTGGAAGGCCTGCGCATCGCGGTGGATAACATCGACGAAGTGATCCGCATCATCCGAACGAGCTATAACGACGCCAGGGAGCGCCTGATGGAGCGCTTCAATCTGTCCGAGATCCAGGCGCAGGCCATTCTTGAAATGCAGCTGCGGCGCCTGCAGGGCCTGGAGCGCGAAAAGATCGAGAGCGAATATCAGGAGCTCATGGAGAAGATCGCCTACTTCCTGCGGCTCCTGTCCGATGAAGAGCTGTTAAAATCCGTCCTTGTCGAGGAGCTCACCGAGATCAGGGAAAAATACGGCGACGACAGGCACACCGAAATCGCCCTCGTGGAGGACGAGATCGATATCGAGGACCTCATCGACGAGGAAGAGTGCGTCTACACGCTGACCCACGCCGGCTACATCAAGCGCATGCCGGCCAACACCTACAAGGCCCAGCGCCGAGGCGGCCGCGGCATTACCGCCATGACGACCCGGGAAGAGGACTATGTGGAAACCGTCTTCACCGCCTCGACCCACGATTATATCCTGTTCTTCACGAATTTCGGCCGGGCTTACCGCAAAAAGGGGTACCTGATCCCGGAGTCGGGGCGCCAGGCCAAGGGCACCAACATCGTCAATATCATTCCGCTGCAGGTGGGTGAAAAGGTTTCGGCCATGATCCACATGCGCGATTTTGAAGAAGAGGTTTATTTCGTCATGGTCACGCGGGGCGGCACAGTCAAGCGTATGGCGATGACCGCGCTGAAAAACATCCGGAATGTCGGCATCCGCGCCATCACGCTGGACGAGGACGACGAGCTGATCTCTGTCCGCGAGACGGACGGCAGTCAGAAAATCCTCATCGCTACTCACGACGGCATGGCCATATGCTTCTGTGAGACGGACCTGCGCCCCATGGGCCGTATGGCGTCCGGCGTCCGGGGCATCCGCCTGAGAAAAGGCGACTATTGCGTCGGCGCGGCGCGCACCCGCGACAGCGGCTCCGTGCTGACCGTTACCGAAAAGGGTTACGGCAAGCGCACGCCGATTGAGGAATACCTGCGCGGCGTCGTGTGCGAGGGCGCCGAGCGCGAGGCGCAGAACCGCGGCGGCCTCGGCCTCAAAAACTATAACATTACCGAAAAAACCGGCAAGGTGGCCGACGTCAAGATCGTCGACGACAGCGACGATATCCTGATCATCTCCGACGACGGCACGATTATCCGCATGGCGGCCGCCGACATCAGCACTTACAGCCGTGCCACCCAGGGCGTCAAGCTCATGCGTATCGGCGAGGATGCCCGCGTCATCTCCATCGCCAGAACAGAAAAAGACGAAGACATCGGCGAGAAGGATAATGAATCCGAAGCAATCCCGGACGAAACAGAAGAATAAGCCGCAGGGGCGAATAAGGTTGGTACAGCAATGAAAAACGTCACCATCTATACCGACGGCGCGTGCAGCGGCAATCCCGGCCCCGGGGGCTGGGGCGCGATACTGCAGTATGGGGAAAAATCGAAGGAGCTTTCCGGCGGCCATCCTGAGACGACGAACAACCGCATGGAGCTCATGAGCGTCATCGCCGCGCTGGAGGCGCTGAAAGAGCCGTGCAAGGTCGACTTGTATTCTGATTCTCAGTATATTGTCAACGCGATTAACGAGGGCTGGCTCGCCTCCTGGCAAAAGCGCGGCTGGCGGCGCAAGGAGGGGGAGGTAAAAAACCTCGACCTCTGGCAGCGGCTCGTCCCCTTGCTCGAGACCCACGAGGTCGCCTTCAACTGGGTCAAGGGCCACGCCGAAAACGAATTCAACAACCGCTGCGACGAGCTCGCCGTCGGCGAACGGCTGAAGTTCGCGGTTAAAATAAGCGGTTAAAAGCAAATACCATCCGCCTGTGCGGATGGTATTTCAGTTTGTCGAAAAATCCGTATATAGAGGGGAAGGCCTCGCAGAGTTTGCCGCCGGAGCGGCAAATAAATTTACGATTTGTCACGCAGGAGGACATGTGCCTCCGGAGTGACTCTTCTCATGCAGCGCGCGGCTGAGCGCACTGCATGCATCCCCTTGTCGATAAAGCCCAAAGGGTTTTATCGATAGACTGAAATACCATCCGTCTGTGCGGATGGTATTTTTATATCAGTATATACGGCGTGATACTACAGCAGCATGAAATCCGAGGATTTTACCGTTTAAAAATCCTTTTTTGTGTAGATCGGTACCGTGATCAAACAGGATATGGCGTTGACAAGCAGGGCGGCGGCGGTCAGAAGCAGGCTGAAAGGGCCGCCGCTGAGATTCCCGAAAAGGGCCGTAACGCCGGATATGTCGGGTTCTTTCAGGAATGATCCCAGGAAGAAGATGGAGAAGAAGAGGATAAAGGGCACAAAGCGGGTGGTTTGGGCACTGAATTTATACGCCAGGGGCAGCGTGATGCCGTTGAAAACGCTGATCGCCAGAAAGCCCATCGCCGCGCTGAACGGGGTCAGCGCCGTGATCTTGTCGTAGCCGGCCGCTTGGCTGACGACGAACAGCAGCGTATACACGAGAAAGCTGAGGACGAATATTACAAGGATCAGCAGGTATTTACTGAAAACGATATCCTTCCGCCGGACCGGCAGCGTGGTCAGCAGGAGATCGATCTTGTAGCGCTCGTCGAGCACAAGATTGGTGGTGGATACGGTGTAAAAGCTGATGATCAGGCACGTTGTGAACAGCGCGGCGTTGGTCTGGGCAAAGATGAACATATAGACGACAAAGATGCCCAGGCCGTACAGCAGATACCGGACGTTGGCCGTCAGCTCTTTTTTAATTAAGTATAGCATGACCGTTCTCCTTCCTGGTGTAATACAGCATAATATCTTCTACGGTCGGGCGCTCGAAGACGGCGCCGCTGCCGAGTGCCCGGCGGATGGCCGCCCTGTCTCCCGCCAGTCCCTCGAAGCCGTAGCCACTCTGCTTGACGCCCACGAAATATGGCCGGACCGTCTCAGAAAGCAGCTCCGCCGGACCCTTGACGATGGCGTGCCGGTCGAGCAGCTCGTCCTTCTGCTCATTTAAAACGAGCTTGCCGTCACTCAGAAAAACGATGTAGTCGGCGATCTTGTCCAGGTCAGAAGTGATATGTGTGGAAAAGAAAACGGATTTGTGCTCATCCTGGATCATGCGCTGCAGCAGCTCCAGCAGCTCTTCCCTGACCAGCGGGTCGAGGCCGGAGGTGGGTTCGTCCATGATCAAAAGGTCCGCCTCATGGGACAGCGCCAGCGCGATGCTGTATTTCATGCGCATGCCCTTGGACAGCTCGGAGATCTTTTTGCGCTCGTCCAGCCCGAATTCCCGGATAAAATCGCCGTAGGTCTTCTCATTCCAGTTCTTATAAAAAGGCCTGAGCATATTCTTCATGGCCCTCAGCGTCAGGTGCCCGTAAAAATGGCCCTCGTCCTGTACCACGCCGATACGGTTTTTGAGCTCGACCTCATCCTTGATGTTGTCCTTTCCCCAGAGCGTGATGACGCCGGCGTCTCTTTGAATCTGGTTCAGGATGGCTTTGATCGTTGTCGTCTTCCCGGCGCCGTTGGGGCCGATAAAGCCCATGATGGTGCCTTCCTCCAAAGAAAAGCTGATGCTGTCCAGGCAAAAGCTTTTATATTCTTTCTTCAGTCCCCTGACCTCAAGCGCGTGACTCATCCGTTTTCCTCCTCATATAAAAGCTCCAGAAGCCGAAAGACCTCGGCGCGGTCAATATCCAGCACGCCGGCCGTATTAACGGCGTCCTCCAGCTTCGCCTCGACGATGGCCAGCCGGGATTCGTGCAGCAGCTCGGCGTTGCGCTCGGCCACAAAAGAGCCCTTGCCAAGCACGGTGACGATGTAACCCTCCTGCTCCAGGTCGTCATAAGCCCGTTTTGTTGTGATAACGCTGATCCGCAGGTCTTTGGCCAGCGCGCGGATGGAGGGCAGCGGTTCTCCGTCCGTAAGATCGCCGCGCAATATGGCGTCCCTGATCTGATTGACGATCTGCTGGTAGATCGGCACGTCGGCGGTATTTGAAATGATGATGTTCAGGCAACTCATCCTCCTGTGTATCGTCTGCTCATACTGTATATAACCATTATATACAGTATGAGCAGTTTGTCAACAATGAAAAAGAGGAATTTATGGAATACCTCCGGTGGGTGTGCTATAATTGACGCAAAAACACGGGAGGCATAATTTATGGAATTTACTTTTATGCACAACAATTTTAATGTTCTGGACCTCGATAAAAGCGTTGCCTTCTATAAAAAGGCGCTGGGACTTATCGAGGAGCGGCGGATGTCGGCGCCGGACGGCAGCTTTACCATCGTTTTCATGGGCGACGGGCGGACGGGCCACCAGCTGGAGCTCACATGGCTCAGGGACAGGACGGAGCCCTACAACCTCGGCGACAATGAGATACACCTGGCCCTGTGCGTGGAGGACATCGAGGCGGCACGGAAAATGCACAAGGAGATGAACTGCGTCTGCTTTGAAAACCACGATATGGGCATCTATTTTATCGAGGACCCGGACGGCTACTGGGTCGAAATCATCCCCAAAAGAAAATAGCCCGCCCACCCTAGAGCCGGACGGCCACTGGCCATCCGCTATTTTATATGAAAAAGAATGGAACAACTTCCCTGCCGGCTGCGTCAAAGGGGCAGATACACAAAGCAAAGAAAGGAAATGACGTTATGAAGAAGATTCTCACGTTCGTTCTGTGCCTGGCGCTGCTTGTCTCCACGGGTGTCACCGCCCTGGCCGCCGACACGTCCGACAGTGCCGTAAAGGAGCGTTTGACTGCCATCACGCTTAAGGTGAAGGACACGCTCGGCATCGACGACAGCTTTACCTCGTTCAACGGGGACCTCAACGAGACAGGCGCCGCCAGCCTCTGGGCGCTGAACTGGTCCAATGATAAGGAGCAGATTTACGTCTCCGCCAACGAAAACGGGACCATCGTCAGCTACAACGACAACGTCGCCGGCGTGAGCACTCCCGCCAACGGCAGAATCCCGAAATTCCCGACCCTGACCATCGACGACGCCAAAACGATCGCGGGCACGTTTTTAGGCAAGGTCCTGGATACGAAGCTTTCCTCCGTCGACCTCAGCGGGACGAGCGCCCTCGATTACTCGGGCAGCGCCGTGTATTATCTGAATGGCAGCCTGAAGCTGCACGGCGTCGAGACGCCCGTTTCCATCAGCGTCAGCGTCAGCGCGGCGACAAGGAAGGTCGTCAGCTACTACAGGGGCGACGACGGGCGGGATTACAGCGGTGTGACGAATCCGGCTTCCGCTGTCGATAAGGCCGCCGCGGCGGAGACCCTGAAGGGAAAGCTGAACATGCAGCTGGTGTATGCTCTGCAGGGCGACGGCACACGCAGCGCGCAGCTGCAGTACCGGCCGAATCCGGACGGAAATTATGTTGTAGACGCCGCCACCGGCAAGCTCGTGGACCTCAGCAAGCTGGATTATACGAGCGACTCGGGCTCTTATTCCGGGAGCAGCAAAGCGACCGCCGACGCCGCGCCGGCAGCATCCGCCACGGCGATCTCCCCAGTGGAGCAGGCCTCCATCGACAAGCTGGAGGGCGTCCTGCCTCAGAGCGAGCTGGAAAAAATCGTGCGGTCGTACCCCGAGCTGGGCCTCACCGATAATTTCAAGCTGCAGACTATGGGCTATTATACCTATCAGGACGACAAGAAAGTAACGCATGTCACGGCGAATATGCAGTTTACGTACGCACCGAAGGACGCTTCGGTCCAATACCGGATCGTCACCGTGGATGCCAAGGCAGGCAAGCTGCTGTCCGTCAATGGCAACGTCATTTACTATGCCGACGGAAAGGCGCCCGCCTCCTTTAATTATACCGCGGCGCAGACGGAGTCCACCGCCAGGTCCTTCGCCGGCAGGATACTGCCCGACGAGCTGAAGGAGACGGTGCTGTCAGGCACCACAGCGCAGCCGGACTGGAACAGCGCGCGGTATTATACCTTCCAGCGCACGCATGAGGGCATCGCCTTCCCCGAAAACTACATCAGCGTGGGTGTGGACGCCAACACAGGCTATGTGGTGAGCTTCAGCTATACCTGGTATGACGACGATGTGACCTTCGCTTCTTCCGAGGGCGTGATTTCCGCCGATACGGCCGCGGCAAAGTTTTCGGAGGGTGCTGGCGTGGCGCTGGAATATGTCAGCGTTCCCACATCCCTCCAGTCCAGCGGGCTGCTGCTTTCATATACAAAGGCCGACACGAACGTCTGGGGCATCAACGCCCTCACGGGCGAGCTCTTAAAGGCGACCGCCGTTGCCGACACCGGGCTCAAGTACGACGATCTTACCGGCAACCCCTATGCCTCGATCATCAATAAGCTGGCCTCCTACGGCGTGGGCTTTGCCGGCGGGTCCTTCAAGCCCAACGCCCAACTGACGCAGGAGGACGCGCTGAGCCTCATCGAGAGCACAAACGGTCGGAAGGTCGTGCCCCTCATCAGCGCCGTCGATACCGACGATATTTACAACATCGCCTATTCCATGGGCATCCTGACGCCGGCCGAGAAAAATCCCGCCAAGCTCATCTCGCGCGTTGAGTTCGTCAAATATCTCATCAATGCGCTGGGCTACAACGAGGTGGCCAACCTGCAGGGGATTTATAGCCCCGGCTTCAAGGACGACGGCACCATTCCCGCCGGCTTGGCGGGCTACGCGGCCATTGCCAAGGGCCTCGGGATTATTAAGGGCGACCAGAACGGCAAGTTCAATCCGAACGATACCGCCACCCGTACCCAGGCGGCCATCATGCTCTACAACTGCATGAGCCGGAAATAAAGCATTGACAAACCCGTAAGGCGGGGGTGCGAGACGAACTTTGTGTTCGTCTCGCACCCCCGTTCAGTGTGTTCCCGGTGTGATATAATCAGCGGTATTCAAATTTCGTGCCGCATTTATAACAAATCAATCTGTTTGACATCTGCGCCGTACCGCACTCCGGACAAACAACCTGTCCGTTGACGGTTGAAACCAGCACCGGCCCCGGTTCCTTTTTTGTCAGATCCCATCCGCAGCTGCCGCAAAATCCATCGCCGTCATTTATTTCATCGCGGCATTTTGGACAAACTGCTTCTTCAGATTTTTGGATACGCGCCAGCATAGCGCCGCATTTGGTGCAGTACTTCGTGCCGGCCTCGTTTTGATGCCCGCATTGCCGGCATATCGGATCAATGCGCTCCCGGTCAAGGTCCTTTCCGTTCGTTTCACCAAAGGGCCGAGAATTTATGTCTTGTCTTAATCTGCTGATTTCTTTTCTCAGGCTTTCTTCTCTCTCCTCGGCTGCCGTTTTATCCTCAAGAACCAATGAGACAATCAGGGCCGGCAGAAATAAGAAAAAGCCGAACGCGTAAAATCCTCCAAAGCTGTACCCCTTGCCGGAGGCGATATACGCCGGAATGAAAGCCAGCCCGACAAGAAGCAGTAAGTAAATAACTGTACCGGCACCGCTCAATACGTTTACCCCTTTCTAAGTCCCTTTTACGCTATTATAATTTGGAAATAAATAGAGTTCAAGAAAAAAAGACAGATGAGGATAACTAAAATACCCGGGACCTTCAGCGGGGGAGAGCCCCGCGGTAAGTTCCGGGTATTGCTGAGTTTATGATAATTTCTTACACCGGCGGGTTGCCGCCGCCGAAGCCGTCTCGCCTTGAGACGCTGAGTCGGGCCATCGCCCGCGCCAGAGCCATCTTTGACTGCTGGTATTCCTGCATGCTTTGCTGCTGCCGCAGGTGTTCCTCGGCGCGCAGACGTGCGTCCTCAGCCCGCTGCTTGTTGATCTCATCCGGCTTTTCGCAGGCCTGGATGTAAACCAGGACACCGTCGTGCCGGACCTCCAGAAAGCCCTCGGAATTGAAGACTTCTATAGTTCCTTCCGGCGCCTTGATAAGGAGCGTGCCGACAACGAGCGGCATGATCGTTGGGACGTGATCGGCCAAAAACTCAAACCGGCCGTCCGTCGTGGTGACGGTGAGGGACTCCGCCGCGCCGTCAAAAAACTGCTTTTCCGGTGTCAGGACCTTAAGATTGAACAGTTTGGCCATGGCCTATACCTTCATATCCTTGGCTTTGTTGTAAACATCGTCGATATTGCCGACCATGGTAAAGGCCGTCTCGGGATAGCTGTCGGCCTCCCCGCCCAGAATCGCTTCAACAGAGCGGATCGTATCGGCAATCGACACGTATTTACCCTTGTTGCCCGTAAACTGCTCGGCAACGTTGAACGGCTGCGACATGAACTGCTGGATGCGGCGCGCCCTGTAAACCGTCTTGCGGTCTTCCTCGGAGAGCTCTTCCATGCCCAGAATGGCGATGATATCCCGGAGCTCGCGGTAGCGGTTGAGACAGGTAATAACGCCTTGCGCCGCGTTGTAGTGCGCCTGGCCCACGATCGCCGGGTCAAGAATTCTCGAAGAGGATTCCAGCGGGCTGACGGCTGGATATATGCCGATTTCAACGATCGAACGCGAGAGAACGGTCGTGGCGTCCAGATGCGTGAAGATGGTGGCCGGGGCGGGGTCCGTCAGGTCGTCGGCGGGGACGTAAATCGCCTGCACCGAGGTGATCGACCCGTTTTTGGTGGATACAATGCGTTCCTCCAGATTGCCCAGTTCGTTGGCCAGCGTCGGCTGATAACCGACGGCCGAGGGCATACGGCCCAAAAGCGCCGAAACCTCGTTGCCGGCCTGGACGTAACGGAAGATGTTGTCGATAAACAGCAGCACGTCGCGGCTCATCTCGTCGCGGAAGTATTCCGCCATGGTGAGGCCCGTCAGGCCGATGCGCATACGGGAGCCGGGGGGCTCGTTCATCTGGCCGAAGGCAAGGGCCGTTTTGCTGATAGCCCCGGAATCTATCATATCGTGGATCAGCTCGTTGCCCTCACGGCTGCGCTCGCCGACGCCGGCGAAAACCGAAAAGCCGCCGTGCATCGTGGCGATATTGTAGATGAGCTCCATGATCAGAACGGTTTTGCCGACGCCGGCGCCGCCGAACAGGCCGATCTTTCCGCCCTTTGAATAGGGGGTGATCAGGTCGATAACCTTGATGCCCGTCTCAAAAAATTCCGTGACCGGGGTGAGGTTTGTGAACGCGGGGGCGCTCCTGTGGATATCCCATTGCTGCTCGGCTTCGATAGGAGGGCCGTTGTCGATGGGGCGGCCAAGGACGTCCACGACGCGGCCGAGGACTTCCTTGCCGACAGGCACCCTGATGCCGTGACCGGTGTTCGTGACTTCAATGCCGCAGCTGAGGCCATCCGTGGCTTCCAGCGCGACACACCGGACGACGCCCGGTGAAACATTGGCGGCAACCTCCATGTGTCGGCCGTCAGAGGTTATCAGAAGGTCGTTGATCTGCGGCTCGCTCTCGGCGTTATCGAAACGCACGTCTAGAACAGGTCCGCTTATTCTGATAAGCAATCCGGTATTATTACTCGCCATATCTACCTGTCTCCTCCTCTAAGGATCTCAGCAGCGCCTGTGATCTCAGCGATCTCGTTGGTGATGGCGCTCTGGCGTGCCATGTTGTATTTTGTCCGGAGGCCCTTGAGCATGTCCGTTGCATTCGTCGTCGAGTTATGCATGGCGGTCATCCGCGCAAAATGCTCGCCGGCGTAAGCCTGCACCATCATTCCGAACAGCAGGCCCAGGATATACTGCGGCACGAGAAGGTCAAAGACCTCCTGCGCCGAGGGATGGAAAATGACCTCTCTGAGCTGCTCGGCATCCCGGATCTCCATATAGTCGTCGAGCCGGATCGGGAGAAGACGGCGGACGATCGGCTTGTTTTTCGTCTCACCATAAAATGAAGTGTAGACGATCTGTATTTCTGAGGTCTCGCCGCTGTCATACATATTCATGATATCGCGGATGAGGATGCGGGCCCGCGACAGCGCGGGGTCCTGCGCGATGCCTAAAACCGTGATATCCGGCGGCATGCCCTTGGAACGGAAAAAATCCTCCGCCGTGTTGCCGATCGTCATGATCGAATGCTTCGGGCGGTCGATGATCTTATCGTACGCCAGCTGCAGCACGTTGTGGTTATAGGACCCGCAGAGGCCCTTATCGCCTGAGATGACGATAAACGTGCAGTGGCTGTCCGGCGGCACATCCTGCAAATACGGGTGTGTGATGTCGTTTGCCGAGGCAAGGATTTCTCGCATGGTGCGCTGAACGTTGTCGAAATAGCGCCTGTTCTGCTCGATATGGGTCATGACCCGCTTGATGCGCGTCGACGAGACCATTTCCATCGCGCCGGTTATCTTTTGCGTTTGCTCAACGGCGGCGATATGGTGGCGGATCTCAGTTGCGCTCGCCATTGCTCTCCCCGCTTTCCGCCGCGAAGCGTTCAAACCAGCGGATCAGATCCGCCTTATCTTCGTCCGACAGCTTGCCTGTCGTATCGATGCTGTGCATCACCGATTCGGCGTTTTCATGCAGATATTTCAGGAGCGCCGCCCGCGCGTCATCCACGCCGCGCTTTTCATAGCGCGTAAAGACGCCGTTGGAGACGGCCAGCAGAATGGATACCTGCTCAGACAGGGAGAAGAGCTGATCCTGGTGCTGCTTTAACAGCTCCATAAGACGCTCGCCGTTTTTGAGCATGGCGGCCGTCGCGGCGTCGATATCGGCGCCGAACTGAGTAAAGACAGCCATCTCACGGTACTGGGAAACGTCAAGGCGCAGACTGCCGGAGACGGCGCGCATGGCCTTGGACTGTGCCGACCGGCCGACGCGGGAAACCGAGAGGCCCACGTTGATGGCCGGGCGCATGCCGGCGTTGAAGAGCTCCGTTTCCAGATAAATCTGGCCGTCCGTGATGGAAATGACGTTTGTGGGGATATATGCGGAGATATCGCCAGCCATTGTCTCGACGATCGGAAGGGCCGTCAGAGAGCCGCCGCCCAGTTCGTCGTTCAGCTTTGCCGAACGCTCCAAAAGACGGCTGTGCAGATAGAAGACGTCGCCGGGATAAGCCTCGCGGCCCGAAGGACGGCGGAGCAGAAGGGACATGGCCCTGTAAGCCACGGCGTGCTTGCTGAGGTCGTCGTAGACTACGAGCACATCCTTGCCGGCATACATAAATTCTTCGGCAATGCTGCAGGCGGCGTACGGCGCGATATACTGCATGGCGGCGGCGTCGCTGCTGAACGCGGCGACGATGACGGTGTTCTCCAGCGCGCCGGCGACCTCCAGCTGATGCACGAGGCTCGACACCGTGGACGCCTTCTGGCCAATGGCACAGTAGACGCAGTAGACGCCGCGCCCCTTCTGGTTCATGATTGCCGACAGCGCGATAGACGTCTTGCCGGTCTGACGGTCGCCGATAATGAGCTCACGCTGGCCCCGGCCGATCGGGATCATGCTGTCGATCGAAAGAATACCTGTCTCAAGGGCCGTATCGACGCCGGCGCGCTGCATGATTGTGGGCGCCGGTGATTCGATGGGCCGGAATTTCGTACTTGCTATCTCGCCCTTGCCGTCCAGCGGACGGCCGATCGGGTCGACGACGCGGCCCAGGAGCTCCGGTCCCACCGCAACCTCAGCCACGCGTCCCGTGGGGCGCACGACGCTGGAGGTCGAGACCTTTCCGCCCAGCAGCGCCGCGCCGACACCGCCGAGATGAAGATCCAGGGTCAGGCCGACGGCGCCGCCGTCAAAATCCAAAAGCTCGCCGTAGCGGCATTTGGACAGGCCTTTGATCTGGACGATATTGTCACTGAAGCTTTCTACCTCGCCGTATTCGTAAACTGCCGTGTCCGGTTCAGCGGCCGTGACACGCTGCTTTAAAAATGCGCCGACGGTTGCAAATGAAGATTCAACCATCAATCCACCTCATTCAGTCAATTGCCGGCTGATCTCGTAAAGACGCGACGAAAAGCTCGCGTCGTAGACCTTACCGTCAATGATCGCTATAAATCCACCGATGATTTTATTGTCTTCGACGATCTCGAAGTCCAGCTCTCTGCCGAGCTGCTTGGAAAAGCCGTCGCGTATCGCCTTAACCGTCGCATCGTCATATGGCGCGGCGATTATCAATACAGGTTTATCCATGATTACTTCACCTCGCGGAAGAAATCTTCCGCAACGGCCTTGTTATCGACGGCGCTGACCTCGCGCTTTAGGATGCGCGCGGCGATCTCGGTCGCGAGCAGAGCCACTTCCGTACGTGCCTCGGCGACTGCCTGCGCTTTTTCGCCCGCAATCCTCTGGTGCGCGTCCGCGATGATTTTTTCAGCCTGGCCTCTGGCGTCTTTGACGATCGCCGTCGCTTCCTCGGAAGCCTTTACCTGGCTGGCGCGGATGATCTCATGGCCCTCTTCTTCATACGTCTCGATACGCTTCTCATAAGCCGCCTTCATTTCAAGCGCCTCGGCATTTTTCGCCTCGGCGTCCTTCAGCTCGCCGGCAATGCGCTCTGTGCGCGCCGCAAGAAATTTAGTGACTGGTTTAAAGAGAATAACTCTGAGCAGTACAAAGAGGACAAGGATATTGATGATGTGAATCAGGATGTCGGAAGGGACCAGATTCTCCATCCATAGGTACCTCTCTTTGAATTATTTGAGCGAGAAGAGCATGATCAGGCCGGTGACAAATCCGTAAATGGCACAGGATTCGGTAAGAGCCAGACCAAGCAGCAGCAATGCGTTGATTTTACCCGACGCTTCGGGCTGGCGGGCCACGCCTTCAACGGCCTTTCCCGTAGCCAGGCCCATTCCAAGACCCGACAGAGCTGCGGTAAGGAGACAGATTCCTACACCAATTGGCATCATTGCGAACATAATAATTTCCTCCTGTTCTTATTCTGTGGCTTCGTTTATAAAGGTTAATGTCAACGTGACAAAGATAAACGCCTGGATCAAGGGGTGGAATACATTGAAATATAGGCCGGCGACACTGGGGATGCCTATGGCGCGATTTCCGAGGGCCATATAGAGCAGATCCATGACGACAAGACCGCCGAGCATGTTGCCGAACAGACGGCTGGCCAAGGAAACAGGGACCGCGAGGTCTGTCAAAATGCGTATCGGGAAGACAATAGGCGTCGGCTGCGCCAGCGATTTCAGCCTGCCGCCGAGCCCTTTCTTTTTAAAACCGTAAAAGTTGATGAAGAAGAACGTGAGGATGGCCAGCGCCGCCGTCAGCGTAATATCCGATGCCGGCGTCCTGAGCCCGAAAAGCTCCGTAAAGGCACAGCCCACCAGAAAAATCGCGATGGTGAAAACATAAGAGGCCATAAATTCGCCAAGGCTGTGCGCCGTGCTGTGCGTATACTTCAAGATCGTTTCGATCGCGATTTCAAGGACGTTCTGCGTCCCTGTGGGCACGTCTTTCAAACGCGGGATCAGCGTGAGGCGCAGGATAATGGCGACGACCACGAGGATAGCCATGATTCCCCAGGAGTACAGAACCGACGTGCTGATATTCAGTCCGAAAAAGTTCACCCGATCGGTGGCGATGGAAACCTCGATCATACCCGATTTCGGTTTGCCGAAGATAAGCTGGATGAGCTGGGTGACTAAGACATAAAGCCCCAGCACAATAAGCCACGTGGAATATTTTCTGCCGCGCTTTTCTTTTTTTGTGGGTTTTTCAATACCTTTTAGTTTCGCACAGGCGATTTTCCGCCAGCAAAAACCCGCGACGGTTAATAAAGCCGCAGCAACAATGACGATGATATCAGACATTCTTATCCTCGCGTCCTCTCGTCCTGCGCGTATTGATCACAAATTTTGAAACCGCGCAAATTATAAGGGAACCAACAATTCCCACAGCCGTCCACAAGAGATCCGACCGTTTGATAAACGCCATGGCAACCAGCACGCCCATGGGCAGGACAAACTGGAGCAGGCCGAAAAAAAGGCTTTTCGCGCTTAATTTGCCTGTCGTAATACCCGTGGTAAATTTAGTCAGCAGCCAGAACTGAATGCAGCCTGAAACTATGCCGACGCCAAGTCCGATCATATTACGCGCCCTTTCTGATGGGGTAACTGTACTCCTGCATATCGTAAAAATCAATCCATCAAACATCATAAAGTTTGACTGTACCAAAAAGCGTTTTATGTTTAATATTCTTGCAGGAAAAAAGGCGATGTCTGAGTTTTGCGCGATTGCAGGAAATTTATTCACCCGAAAAACAGCCGCATAAATATATATCGTCAGGAATTGTCAAATAATTTAACAGCAAAATAAATATTTTCCGCATACCGGCCTTGAAAGTGAATATTCATACATATTATGAGCAGTTTAATTCTTCCGGATGCGCGTGACCGCTGACGGTATGGAGATAAAATGTGCCGCTGACGTCCGGGACGCCGTGAAAGGAGCCGGTATCGATCTCCCGGAGGCTGCGGCGGATACAAGGCCCGGCCAATAAATATTTATTCACTACATTTGCCAGCCGAACGGCTCGCGCTATATCTTTGCCCTCCAGGCGCTCGAGATCGCGTGCTTTTTTAGCCGTTTTCCCATGAGCTTGGTTTATGGCGGCTGCCTTTTTTGGTCAGAACGCGCGCGGCATCCTCCCGGCCTGCCGTGCTTTCACCGTGCCGGATTAAATAAATATTCATAAATACGACCGATTTCTCTCTTTTCAAATATCGGCGAAATGTACGATGCTGCCGTAATGCGCCACATATTTTTCCAGTGCTTCAAAGGTCAGCCAGACGGTGGCCGTATTGTCGTTCGGGTGGACGCCGATACGGTCTTTGCCGGCAAGGTCCGCGTCAAAGACGACCTCGACCTCATGTCCGGTGTCATTGGCGACAGCCAGAGGGGTCACCTCGCCGGGGGTAAGGCGCAGATATTTATAGAGCCGTTCCTCCGAGGCAAAGCCCAGGCGGGAGGTGCCCAGCTGGCGCTGAAGGGACTTGAGATCGGCCTTTTTATCTTTTTTCAGAACCACAAGAAAATGGCGCGTCCCCTTCGCGTCCCTCAAAAACAGATTTTTGCAGATGTCGCCTCTTTACATCCAGGCCCAGCGCGTCGATTTCCTCGATTGTGAACACGCCGGATGCGTCGTCACCTGATAATCGATATGAAGTGCATTTAAAACGTCAAAAATCTTGTCCCGCCCGCTCATTGCTATCGCCTCCAGGTAAAATTACGTCAATTTTATCTCATATTACCATAGGGAAATTTAAAACAAAAGCCCGCTGAACAGCGAGCTTTTTTGGAGCGAATCAATATTTTGATATTTTTTTTGAAAATTTTCCACATTTGGTATAGACAAATTAATAATTTGAAGGTATATTCAAATTGAAGAATGATTCAAGATATGTGCGATCATATAAGGTGGTTGTATTTTGATGAACAAATGTCAATTGCTCGAAACCATTGCCAACCTTGTTTTGCAATCCATAACTGTCTGGGAGGATGTGCATTCGTATGCGCTGACCGTATCGTCGGAATACAATGCCTTCTGGGAGCTTCTCGACGACCGCGTCAGAGACAACGCGCTCAAATATCAGAAGAAGAACAGGGATGCCCGGATCATTCCCTTTTCCTTAAGTCATATAAAATACTACGAGTATCTCCTGACGCGGGACAGCTTCGGCAAGGTCCGCGGCCTGCATTGGAGAGAACAGCTCAGAATCATCCTGTCGGACGCGAAGTTCCGGAGCGTCATGACAAGCCTGGCCCTTGAATTCCGGTCCGTGCAAAAGCCGCGTTACGATTATGTTTCGGGCCGTGCCGCGATCAATACATAAAAAATAACAACACAGCAGCGAACAAGGGAGTCCCGCGCGCGGGGCTCCCTTGTCGTATCTCTGGCGGCGGGTTATGTTTTTTGCGTTTTTGCTCTTGACTTAAAGTTCACTCTAACAGGTATAATCCTGTTGGACATGGTGCGCTCTGCGTTTTCCGGATAAGCGCGGCGCACCGCGCCGACATTTCCAGGCAAACAGTGATTTCAAAACAGGAGTGAGCGAACTATGGAGAAAGCAAAGGTTTATTTTACGGATTTCCGCACGGAATCCTTCGGAGACGGACTGCCCGCCAAGCTGAAGAAGCTGATCAAAAAGGCCGGCATCGGGCAGATCGACATAGACGGCAAATTCGTCGCCATCAAGCTGCATTTTGGCGAGCTGGGCAACGTCAGCTACCTTCGCCCCAACTATGCCAGAGCCGTGGCCGACGTGGTAAAGGAGCTGGGCGGCAAGCCTTTTCTGACCGACTGCAACACCATGTATCCCGGCAGCCGGAAAAATGCCCTGGAGCATTTGGAATGTGCGTGGGAAAACGGGTTTACGCCGCTGACGGTGGGCTGTCCCATACTGATCGGCGACGGGCTGAAGGGCACCGACGATATTGCGGTACCCGTTGCTGGCGGCGAATACGTAAAGGAGGCCAAGATCGGCAGAGCCATCATGGATGCGGATGTGTTCATCAGCCTGACCCATTTCAAGGGGCATGAGATGACCGGCTTTGGCGGCGCTATCAAAAATATCGGCATGGGCTGCGGCTCCCGCGCCGGAAAAAAGGATCAGCACTCAAACGGCAAGCCGCACATAGATCCGGAGCTGTGCCGCGGTTGCCGCAAATGTCAGAAGGAATGCGCCAATAACGCCCTGATGTTTGACAATGCCGCCAAAAAGATGACGGTCAATGCCGAAAACTGCGTCGGCTGCGGGCGCTGCCTGGGCTCCTGCAATTTCGACGCGATTGAGTTTGACAACGACGCGGCCAACGCGCTGCTGAACTGCCGCATGGCGGAATACACCAAAGCGGTGGTGGACGGCCGGCCCAGCTTCCACATCTCCCTGGTGGTGGACGTGTCCCCCAACTGCGACTGCCGGGGAGAAAACGACGCGCCCATCCTGCCCGATCAGGGGATGTTCGCGTCCTTTGACCCGCTGGCGCTGGATCAGGCCTGTGCGGACGCCTGCCTGAAGGCCGCGCCGCTTCCGGGCAGCCAGCTGTCCGACAATATGGCGAAAATCGATTTTGTCGACCATCACGATCATTTCACCAATTCCTCGCCCGAATCCGAGTGGCGCACCTGCCTGGAGCACGCCGAGAAAATCGGTCTGGGTACCCGGGATTATGAGCTGGTCGCCGTCAAATAATAATAAGGTGTCCGGAAATGGTGCGCAGGGTGCTGCGCACCATTTTTATATGTGAACACTGCGATGCTTAAAAACATATGCTGATTTAGCGGGGTTTTGATGTTAAGAGGAGGTTTATCATGAGTGATATCGCATTGCAAATTGAGCGCCTGACCTCCGGAACGGTACCCGCCGCAGGCAATGTTATCTTTGATACGATCGTCTATTCCGCAGGCAATATCAGCTATGACAGTACCACGGGCATCATAACTTTTAATGAGGCCGGCAGGTACGTCTTTAACTGGATCGTCACGACACAGTCCTCCGCGTCGACGAATGGCGCGACATTCACGCTGTCGTCTTCTCAGGGAGATCTGCTGGAAGGCAATTCTCCTATTAAGACCGGAGGGGTCGTGGGGGTAGGGGTTATTGAGGCTGTTGCCGCTCCTGTGACCGTCTCGCTGGTAAACACAAGCACGGCCCCTGTTTTCTACGGGACAGACGTCCCGGTTAAAGCGACGCTTGTCGTCATCCAGGATGACATCACAGGCGCCGGCCCGACGGGGGATACCGGCCCAACCGGCCCGACAGGGCCAACGGGTGCCACCGGCCCGACGGGTGACACGGGACCCACGGGCGCGCCGGGTCCGGAAGGCGGCGACACCGGCCCGCCAGGGCCAACTGGTCCCACTGGTCCAACGGGACCCACAGGACCCACGGGCGATACGGGCCCGACAGGAGAAACCGGCCCAACAGGCAGTACAGGACCAACGGGTGATACCGGTCCCACGGGCGCGACCGGCCCGACAGGCACGTTTGAACCCAATCCGTTTGAGGTTTTTGTTCAGGCCGGAGCGGTTGGGGGAGACGGCACACAAGCCAGCCCGTTTGGCACGATACAACAGGGCGTGACGGCTGTATCGCCGACAGGGACCGTCCATGTACTCGGCGGAACGTATCCTGTCACGGCGTCAATAGCCGTCAATAAAGCGGGAGTGACGATTAAAGGATATCCCAATACGCTGATACAGCTGCAGGCTGCGGTCATTCCGTTCCTGGTTACCGGAAACGGCGTCACCATCGAGGGGCTGACGATCACCAGCAATAATCCGTATGCCGTAGAGTTTATACAGCTGGGCGGCACCAATCACAAGCTGGTCGACAACGTGATCTTTGGGCCGCCGCAGGCGGGACCGTCGACCGATTGGGTAGTAAACCGCGGATTTCTCACGCAGGCAAACAATATGACGAACCTGATCGCGCAAAACAACATTTTTTATTCGCTGAGGCAGGCCGCCTATCTGAATCCGAACGCAACCGGCTATATTGTGGACAACGTGGTTTATAACACGCGCGGATTCGTGGTAGACAGAGCGGTCGTTGTCCTTTCGGGTAATTCCTGGGGCAGCCCGGAAAATGCGGTCGATATCGCGCTGCTGGTGGGGACGGTTACCGGGCCGCCCTACGATCCGTTAACCGATTTGGCCGACAACAACAGCAACGCGTCCATCAGCGACCAGCGCTAGAAGCCTATGCCGCAGTGCCAGGACGGCAGAGCACGGCGGCGATACCCGAGAATTTTCCGGGCCTGCTTATCAGAGAACCCAGTTTATGTTCTCTGATAAGCAGGCCCGGTGTTTTGTTTTGACTTGCCGACTATTGCTTTAATTTGAGATAGTCCGGTTTAAAATCACGCACACAACCCCGTGACTGGTACCCTTGGGGGAGGCGGCGTTTGAACGGGCATATCAGGAGGACAAGCCTGTTTTTTATCTATCGGTTATTCCACCTGTCACTGGTGTCAAGTCCGTAAAATAAACCATTAAAATCATAGTATGTTCAATGCTTAAGGACTCTCTTACATGCACTATGATCGATAATCATTACGCAGAGGCCTATGCCTATGCTTTTTATTGGCATTTTCGGCACATTTATAGTAATATGTGGTCAGATTCAATCAAGCAACGCCGAGGCGGTTGCAAAGCGGAAATAAAGATATGTAAGCGAAGGGGCTGTCAATGGATAACTTTCTGAACAAGCTGCCTCCCATAATGATTGGATACATCGTTGCGCTTCCAATCCTAATAGCCTCGTTAAAACTCGAGTCAGACAGAATAATGAATATAAAGTATCAGAAAGCGCTTTTTCGGGTTCTTAATATTACTTTCCTTGGGCTATGGTTTTTTGTAGAAAATGTTTTTAGTTACTACGAGCTTATGGAAAACACTTCCGCATGGATGATGCTTTTTGTTTATCTTCCGTCAATTGTTTTACTTTTTCTGCTTATTTGTAATCTGCCAAAGCGAAGCGACAACGAGAATAACAGTGTGCCTTTCAAAAAAATCTATGGCTTTTCACGTAACGGATTAGCCATCCTCGGTATGACATTATTGGTCGCTATAATTCTTATAATTCTTGGGACAATCAAAAGTTCCTCGATTGTTATGGATCACCACAAGCAGTTCTTTGAGGAACTTGCAAGTTCTGAGAATAAAGAGGAAGTACTCTATCATGAGACATATAAATCCGCTTCTTGGCTGTCATTAACAACTGATAGAATTAATTACATTAAGAATAATCCAGCGTATGTCAGCTCGGTTTTGCCGTGGAAAATGGAGGTAACTGTTGGCTCCAAATCAGATAATGTTTCGACGCACTTGGTTCTTACATATGTGAGAGATGGACGTGCGTGGATACTCAACGGCATAGAGGAGGAAAAGACAAAATCAAGGGGCTGGTTTGATGTGCGTCCCGGTTGGTGAGATGCGACCCTCAAATCGTCACCCTGTCGTCCTGCTTAGCGAATCATCGAGATAATGACCAGTTTCTCAAAACACATAAGATAGCACACATTAATGATTAAAAAATTCTCTGGGATGATGCCTCTTTGGATAAATTACTTCAGGGATGGAGATGCTGTTAACATATATAGCTTTTCGTTAGGCGTATTGTATAGGATACTCCAGACATAATTTAGCAGAATAAAAAGGCGGTGATACCCGTTGACCGACAAGAGAAAACCCAATAGATTAATTCATGAGAAATCGCCCTACCTCCTCCAGCATGCCTACAACCCCGTTGATTGGTACCCCTGGGGCGATGAAGCGTTTGAGAAAGCAAGACAGGAAGACAAGCCTGTCTTTCTGTCTATCGGCTATTCCACCTGTCACTGGTGCCATGTGATGGAGCGGGAGTCGTTTGAGGACGCGGAGGTCGCGGCGTATCTGAATGGGAATTTCGTGGCTGTCAAGGTGGACCGGGAGGAGCGGCCGGACGTGGACGCTGTTTACATGCAGGTGTGCCAGGCGCTCACGGGGTCCGGAGGCTGGCCGCTGACGGTTTTTCTCACGCCGGATAAGCGCGCGTTTTTTGCCGGGACGTATTTCCCGAAAACCTCGCAGCGCGGGATGAACGGGCTGCTGGAGGTTTTGTCGACTGTCGCTAAGCTGTGGAAAACAAACAGGAAAAAACTCCTCCATCAGGGGGATGAGCTTTTGCGGCGGCTGCGGCGGGCGGAGTTCAGGGCAGAGGAGCTGGTCACGGCCGGCGATTTCCATACGGCCTTTGAAGCATTTCACCGGAGCTTCGACCCGGAGTACGGCGGATTCGGATACGCGCCAAAATTCCCGACGCCGCATAACCTCATGTTCCTTTTGCGCTATGCCGCGCTTGAGCGCCGGGAGGAAGCGCTGGAAATGGTTTCGACGACGCTCCGCCAGATGTACCGGGGCGGCCTGTTCGACCATATCGGGTATGGCTTCTCGCGGTATTCCACCGACGAAAAGTGGCTTGTGCCGCATTTTGAGAAGATGCTGTACGACAACGCGCTTCTGACCATCGCCTATCTCGAAGCCTATCAGCTGACGGGGGACGAATTTTACAGGCGCGTGGTCGAGAAGACGCTTTTATACATCCGGCGCGAGATGACCGATGAAAACGGGGCTTTTTACAGCGCGCAGGATGCCGACAGCGAGGGCGGGGAGGGGAAATATTATGTACTCCGGCCGGAAACCGTCACCGCCGTATTGGGCAACGACGACGGGAAGTATTTATGTGATTATTTTAGCATCACGGAAGCGGGCAATTTTGAGGGCGGCAGTATCCCGAATCTCCTGACCAATCCGGCCTTCGGCACGCCCGACGCCAGGATCGACGGGCTGATCCCGAAAATCTACGATTACCGGCTGGAAAGGACGGCGCTTTTCAAGGATACGAAAATCCTCACCGCCTGGAACGCGCTCATGATCGCCGCCTATGCCAAGGCCTATCAGGCGCTCGGCGACGAGGACCACCGGCTTTCCGCGGAGCGGGCCGCGGCATTTTTGCTGGACAGGCTGACAAGGCCGGACGGCCGGCTGTATGTCCGCTGCCGGGACGGCGAGGCGGCGGGCACGGGGTATCTGGAGGATTACGCCTACACCGCGTGGGCATTCTTGGCGCTATACGAAGCGACGTTTGACGCCGCGCACCTGAAAACGGCGCTCAATTTTGCCGAGATGTTGTGCGCGCTCTTTGAAGACAAAGAGGCCGGCGGCTTTTATCTTTACGCCGCGGACGCCGAGGCGCTGCCGGTCCGCCCCAAGGAGACGTACGACGGCGCGCTGCCGTCCGGCAATTCCGTGGTCGCCTGGGTGCTCGGAAAGCTGTCGAGGCTGACCGCCGAGATAAAGTGGGAGGAGCGCGCCAAGCGTCAGCTCAGCTTTTTGGCGTCGTCGATCAAGGAATATCCCGCCGCCCACTGTTTTGGGCTGACGGCGGCGATGACGGCGCTTTATCCATCCAGGGAGGTCGTGTGCGCCGCGCCTTCCGACGACGAGGTGAAAGACATCCGAAAGGCGCTGTCGCGTGTTTTTCTCCCGAACACGTCCGTCCTGGTCAAAACGAAGGACAATGAGGCGCTTTTGGACGAAATCGCGCCCTTTGCCAAGACGTATCTCGTGATGGGTAAGAAGACGAGCTTTTATCTCTGCGAAAACAAGACGTGCGCTATGCCCTTTACCGGCGTCGACACGCTGATAAAAAAGTTATCGGAAAGCCATAAACCGGCCAACAAATAGCACGCAAAACAAAGGGCCTGCCGTCTGATAACGGCAGGCCCTTTGTTTGTCAAAAACCTACATATAAGGGGCAAAGCCTCGCAGAGTTTGCCGCCGGAGCGGCAAATAAATTCAACATTTGTCACGCAGGAGGACGACATGCGCCTCCGGAGTGACACTTCTCATGCGGCGCGCGGCTGAGCGCGCTGCATGCATCCCCTTGGCGATAAAGCCCGGAGGGCTTTATCGCCAGCCTGCGGCCTGCCGTTATCAGACGGCAGGCCTCTTTTTATAGACGAAGCAGAAGACGGACAAAGGCCACCAGAGAAGCGCGAAAATCGGATAAACAGCCCAGATCTCATGGGGCGTCGTCACGGTGTTGAGCACGATGAAAAACAGGCTGCTCCACAGCACGGCGGAAAGAGAAAAGAGCATCGGCCTTCTCTTTTTGGCAAAGGCCACCGCCAGCGGCCACCACAGCACGGCGTACGTGGGAAAGATAAACCACGGAAACCCGGGAGAATAAAAAATGTTCAGAAGAATATAGTAGGCGATCACGAGAAGGCTTATAGACATTGCCGCCGGCAGACGCCCGGCCCGTTTTCCGAGGCAGACGATGACAGGCCAGCACAAAAGGGGGAAGGCGGCGTACAGCACCCAGAGATAAAACGGCGAAAACATAAGATTGATCAGGGCGAGAAATAAAAGCGTCATGACGCTGCAGACGACGGAGAATATCCTGGGGCGGCCCCGCGCGAAAATCACCGAGACCGGCCACCAGAGGACGGCGAAGGAAGGATAGATAAACCAAAGATACCCGCGGCTCGTGATGATGTTGACGATCGCGAAAAAGACGATCGTCATGAGGGCGCCGGCCACGGCGAAACCGGCGTCAAACCGGTGCTTGTTCGTTTGTGACATGTTCATTTCGGCCTCCGTAATGTGACGATACGGTTATCGTCTTTTGAGATAGAGATACAGCATGCTGAGCGGCCACCAGAGGACGGCGAAAATCGGGTAGACGCACCAGATGACTCCCGGCGTGTAATAAAAGTTGGCGAAGACGACGAGCAGGATGATGAGAATACTGCCGGCGATGGAATAAGCAAGGCTCAGCCCGTGTTCCCGATGCCTTTTGACGGCCGGCATCAGCTCGGCCTTCAGATCGTCGATATCTCCAAAATCGATGATGGCCTTGTTGACCGCGTCCTCCTCCGTCTTGCCGGCGGACATAAGGTCGGCCACCTTTTCCTCAAGGTCCTGAATGATCTCCTTGGTGAGTTGGGTTTTGCGCTCGCTGTCGGGTATTTGCCGGAATATTCTGTGTACGTGCTCTTCGATTCTGCTCATTGCAGCCCCTCCAATAAAGTATCAATGATTTCTTTCGTTTTTCGCCACTCCCGGAGCTCCTCGCTTAAATACGCGCGGCCCAGTGATGTGATCGTGTAATAACGCCGCTGTCCCCCGTGGGATATGCTGCCCTGGTAGGATTCGATCAGGTCCTTTTTCTCCAGGCGCTGAAACACCGCGTACAGTGTCGCCTCCTTGATTTTGAAGTCGCCGCCCGTCCTGGCTTCGACTTCCTTGGCAATTTCGTAGCCATAGCGGTCTTTCTCGTAAATGAGGCGCAGGATAATGGCATCCAGATGCCCGCGGATGATATCGCTGCTGATCAATCGTATACCTCCTTTGTCTGGCCGGTACTCTATTAGATGGTGCTCTGTCAGACAGTACACAATCTGATAGAGTTCTATCTGATGGAGCAATCATAGCATAGATTGTTCTGCCTGTCAAAGTAATTTTTAAAAGATGGGCAAAAAAAGGGCAGGCAGCGCCGTAAACGCTGCCTGCCCTTGTGGGTTTAAACTTAATATTTTGTCATGACCCGGTATAAAATAACGGCCATTTCCGCCCGGCTGAGGTTGCCTGCCGGATTGATCTTGTTGGAATCGCTTCCCGTGATGATGCCGGCTTTGACAAGGGTCTGGACCGCGGTGAGCGCATAGCTGGAGATTTGGCCTTTGTCGGTGAAGCCGGAAATATCGCTGCTTGTTCCGGTGGAAAGGTTGACGCCGGTGAGCTGAAGCGTTCTGTAGATAAGCGCCATGGCGTCCTGCCGGGTCAGCGCGGTGGTGGGGTAGAACCTGTCGCCGCTGCCTTGGGCGATCCCCAGGGCTTTGGCGGCGGCGATCGCATCATAGTAATAGCTGCCCTTCGGCACGTCGGAGAAGTTGCTGCTCGTGCTGCCGGAAAAACCGAGGGCCCTGTAAAGCATCAGGACAAAGTCGCCTCGGGCAATGCTTGTGCCCGGTCCGTACTGAGAGCCGCCCGTTCCCGTGGTGACGCCGGCCTCGTACATATAGTCGATGGCCCCTGCCGCCCAGTCATACGACGTTCCGACATCGGTGAAATAGCGGGAGCCCGCTTTCTGGTTGACCTTGACGTTCACCTTGCCGGTATAGGTGCCCCCGCCGGAAGCGGTTCCCGTATAGGTGATCGTGACGGTGCCGGCGTAGTTGGCCGCCGGGACAAAGGTGATGCTGTCGACGGACGGCGTCGTGCTGGCGTAATACAGGGTGCTTGCCGATACCGCAGTGCCGGCATGCGTGGTCGTGGAGTAGCTATAATAGAGAGTGCCGTAGGCCGATGCCGGGAGCGTGAAGGTCACATGGTCCAAATTGAGGCCCGTGGCGTTTTTGCAGACGGTGTTAAAGTCCGAAGCCGAGAATTTGACGGCGGAGTTCTCGTCTGTCGTATAGGAAATATCGGTGACCGAGCTCGTCACAGTGATGACGAGCGATCCGGTGAAGGTCACGTTGTTCGAGTTGACGCCCGTATAGCTGATGGTGACGGTGCCGGTATAGTTATTGGCCGGCACAAATGTCAGGCTGGACAGGTACGGCGAGCTGTTTGCGTAAAAGGTCGTCGCCGCGGTGATCGCCGTGCCGGGGTTTGCCGCGGAGGCGTAGTTATAGTAGAGCTTCCCATAGGAGGAGGAAGGCGCGGCGATGGAAATGGAGCTCAGGGCGTAGCCGGTCGTGTTGACGCTTGCGGTGTTGAAATCGGCTGCGGTAAGCTGTTTCGGCATGTTTTTGACGATGGTATACGTCACTGCGGCGGTACTGCCAACGGTGATCCTGAGCGTGCCGCTGTAGGATATGCCGTTAATATTGACGCCGGTGTAGGGGATCGACACGGTCCCGGTGTAGTTGGACGCGGGGACAAATGTCAGGCTGGAGATCGCGGGGGAGCTGCTGAGATAGAACCGTGTCGTGGAGGTGACGGCGGTGCCGGGGCTCGACGCGGAGGAATAGCCGGTGTAAAGCCTTCCGTAAGAGGAGGACGGTGCGTTGATATCCAGATAGGAAAGGGCGTACCCGGTCGCGCTTGTGCAGACGGTATTGAAATCGGCTGCGGCGAACGCCTTCGGCGTATTCTTGGCGACGGTGTAGGTCACATCGCCCGCACTGCCGACGGTGATCTTAAGCGTACCGCCGTACGACGTGCCGTTCACATTGACGCCGGTGTAGGGGATCGACACGGTCCCGGTGTAGTTGGATGCGGGGACGAACGTCAGGCTGGAGATATAGGGACTGCTGCTGACGTAGAACTGCTTCGTGGAGGTGACGGCAGTGCCGGGATTCGATGCGGAGGAGTACCCGGAGTAAAGCCTGCCGTAGGAAGTGGACGGCGAGTTGATAGAGATGGAGCTCAGGGCGTCGCCGGTCACAGTCGTGCAGACGGCATTGAAGTCGGCCGGAGAGAACGTCTTCGGCGTATTTTTGGCGATAGAATAGGAAATGTCGCCGGCGGTGCCGATGGTGATCCTGAGCGAGCCGGAATACTGCTGATTACTGAGGGCCGTGCCGGTATAGGGGATGGTGACGGTCCCGGTAAAGCCGGAGGCCGGGACAAACGTCAGGCTCGAGATATAGGGGCTGCTGTTGACGTAGTACCGCGCCGTGGAGGTAACGGCGGTGCCGGGGCTCGACGCGGAGGCATAGCCGTAATAAAGCCTGCCGTAGGAGGAGGACGGCGAGTTGATGTCAAGGTAAGACAGGGCAAATCCGGTCGTGCTTAAGCAGACGGCATTGAAATCGGTGTCGGAGAGCGCCTTGGGCGTGTTCTGCGCGGTGGTGTAGGAGACCAGATTTGTGGTTGCGTCGACCAGGATGCTGCCGCTTCCGGCCGCCGAGGTCCCCTTTTCGTTCGACACCGTCCATTTGAATGTCGCCTGGCCGGCGGCGGTGCCTTTGAAGGATAAGGTCCCTATGTCGCTGGCGTTAAACGACGTGGCGCCGGTGAACGTGCTGGCGCCTTTGTACCAGGTGCCGTACCCGGTGTTTGTGGGCGTGACGACAATATTTGACAGCGTGCCGTTGTTCAGGTTGTAGCAGCTGCGGAAATCGCTGAGGCTGAAGGACAGCGTATTGCCGGCGCTCACCGTTTTGACAACCTGCGCCGTGATGGTGGGCGCCGAGACGGTTCCGACGGTGATGATACCGCCGCCGGCGGCCGACCAGCCAGCCTCGTTTGAGGCTTTCCAGGTAAACGTCGCCTGGCCGGCGGCGGTACCCTTGAAGGAAAGCGTCCCTATAGCCCCGGCATCGACCTGCGTGGCGGAGGTGAAGGCGCCGGAGCTCTTGTACCAGGTGCCGTACGCGCTGTTTGTGGGCGTAATCTCGATTTTGGTGAGGGTGCCGCTGTTCAGATTGCACAGGCTGCTGAAATCGCCGGCGGAAAACGTGAGGCTGGAGCCGACGCCGACCGATTTTGAAAGGCTTCCGATGATCGACGGCACGGCGGTCTCGTTGACGGTGATCTTCAGCAGAACGGTACCCGTCGCGGGCGTCCGGTCTTCCCCGGTGTACGCGGTGACGGAATACGTCACGGTACCGCCGTCCAGGGCGTCAAAGGAGAGTCTGCTAAGGTCGGCCAAGGCAATAAATTGACCGGCATACAGGTCGCCGCCGTAATTCAGATTGCCGCAGCTCGTGTTGCTGCCGGAAATCGAAATGCCTGTCATCGTGCCGCCGTCATGGGGGTTAAACAGCGTCGCGCTCGTAAAATCGGCGGCCGTAAACGAGATATCGTCCGTTGTCGAGTTCGGCATGACGCCCGTCACCGATTTCGCGATCGTGCCCGAAAAGGTGGGGTCGGCTTTTGCCGTTCTCACGATTTTGATGGTATACGTGGTCGTATATGGCGTCGCGTTCCCGTTCCTGTAATATGTAACCGTCATATTAACGCCCGAAGAGCCGTCGACCTGGGCGACAGAGCCCGAATTGAAGTCGGTAATGACGTCGCTGATGGTTGATGCCATGTCGTAAATGAGACCTGTCCGTAAGTCTACCGTGCTCTCGGAATAAAGGTATGGAACAGTCAGTGTCACAGCTCTTGTGGAAGCGTTGCTGATCGATACCGTATTGGTGTCCATATGGCCGATTTTTGTCAGCACAAGCTCGTTGTCGGCAGCGGATGCCACGACCGGCAGGAAGCCGGCCGTCAGGGAAATAATGAGAACGAAAACGAAAACCCGAAGAAAGTGTTTTTTCATAATCTGACCTCCGATCATGATCTTATCTATCTGACGATCATATCTGCTAAAAGTTCTGTATTTTTCAAATAATTGCCTCTACATATAGTACAGTAATTATGAGGAAAAGTAAAGAAACAGAAAAAACTTGCCGCCGCGTCTGGCGGCAGCAAGTTTTTTCAGGTCGGAAGAAAGCACGCGGCTTATTCCAGATTCAGCTTATATTTCAGCATGAGCCGCGTGACGACGTAGAAGATGCCGCCGGCGATGAGCTCAAAGAGGAAGCAAAGGCCCAATACCGTCTGGACCTGGCCGAAGCCGGACATGTTGTCCACCAGCGCGGTGAGGCTGTCTAAATCCACGGAAACAGCCAGGATGCCGAGGATCGTCTGGCCGATGATGTTGATGACGATGAACATCAAAAAGGCGAAGCCGACGCGGTGCTTGCCCACGAACAGGCTCAGCGCGATGCAGGCGTAAAGCGTCAGGATGCCGCTGAAAAGCCCGCCGATGGCCAGGAGGACGCACTCGATGCCGATGAGAATCCCGGAAAATCCCGCCTGGGAAAGGCTCCTGAAAAACTCTTTCAGCGACGCCATCATGCTGGTAAAGGTATCGCCCGTTGCCGCCATGATGGCAATGGCCAGCATGACGACGATAAGGCTGACGATCATCCAGACCGCGGCCACCAGCAGCTTGCTCCAAACCAGGCTGTCAGTCCTGACGGGGAGCGTGAACATCAGATAGCCCTCCCGGCTGAGGAGATTCCGGTAAAAGCGCTGGATCGTGAGGATCAGGGCGACGACGATAACAGCGACGATCAGCGAGCTGGAGATCGTTGTGCCGATAACCTTGGGGATCGTGAAATCAAGCGCGATAAAGAGCCTGTTGATGGCGGAGGCCACCAGGAGCGCGCCGAACAGCGGGAGGAAAATCCGTCCCATCGCCTTGAACTCGTATTTCATGAGCTTGCCTAGCATTTGAATACCTCCCTGAAGAGCGCATCCACCGAGACGCCTTTCTCCTCGCGGATATCGTCCACCGAAGAGGTCAGGACGACCTCGCCGTCCTTGAGGAAGATAACGTCGTCGAGCACCCGCTCAATGTCCGCGATGAGGTGCGTTGAGATAACCACGCTGGCCTCCGGATTGTAGTTTTTGATAATTGTATTCAGGATGTAGTCCCGGGCCGCGGGGTCGACGCCGCCGATCGGCTCGTCGAGCAGGTAGAGCTGCGCCTGCCGCGCCATGACGAGGATCAGCTGGACTTTTTCCTTCGTGCCCTTGGACAGCGTTTTCAGCTGTTCCGTTTTGCCGATCTTCAGGTTGGTCAGCATTTCCTCCGCCTTCGGCACGCTGAAATCCTTATAGAAATCGCTGAAGAAATTCAAAACGTCGGAGACTTTCATCCAGTCGGCAAGATAGGTGTGCTCCGGAAGATAGGAGACAATCTGCTTTGTTTGGATTCCCGGCGCGCTGCCGCCGATGGTGAGCGTGCCTGCCGTCGGCGTCAAGAGGCCGTTGCAGAGCTTGAGGAGCGTGCTTTTTCCGCTGCCGTTGGGACCCAGAAGGCCGATGATGCGGCCCTTTTCGACGCTCAGGTTCACATTCGACAGGGCTTTTTTGGCGCCATACGTTTTTGTGAGTCCGCTGCATTCAAAGATAGCCACCGCGTATCACTCCTTTACCAGGTTATTGATGAGCGCGAGCGTTTCTTCCTTGGTGTAGCCGAGGCCGGCCATTTTCTTCAGGAACAGCTCGATCTGCTCATATGCCAGATCTTTTTTTGCCTGCTGAATCATGTTGTCATCCTCCGTCACAAATCTTCCGCTCGTCCTCTGCGTGTAGACCAGGCCGTCCCGTTCCAGCTCAGAAAGCGCTTTCTGTAGCGTGTTGGGGTTGACCGCCGCCTCCGCCGCCATGTCCCGGACCGCGGGCAGCTTTGAGCCCGCCGGATATGATCCCGAAACGATGAGAAGCAGAATCTGCTCCTTCAGCTGCAGATAAATCGGCCGGTCGGTATCGAAGGTCCAATTCATGAGATCACCGCCTGTATTATTGTATTAAGCGCTTAATACAATAATACACGAAAATAGCGGAATGTCAATAGGGTCGGAGAAAAATTTTTAATACCAAAAAACGGGCTGCCTGAAGTTAAAATTCAGACAGCCCGTTCAGCTTGTCGAAAAAGCTGCATACAGAGGGGGAAGCCTCGCAGAGTTTGCCGCCGGAGCGGCAAATAAATTCATAAATTGTCACGCAGGAGGACATGCGCCTCCGGAGGGACTCTTCTCATGCAGCACGCGGCTGAGCGCGCTGCATGCAGCCCCATGTCGATAAAGCCCTTTGGGCTTTATCGACAGCCTGAAACGGGCTGCCTGAAGTTAAAATTCAGACAGCCCGTTTTTATATCGGATGGGTCAGGCGCGCGTCCCCGCTCTTCGCTGAAGGAGCTTGACGAGCTCGACAATCGGGATGACGCAGACGGCCAGCACGAGAGCCACGGCGTATTCGCTGAAGCTGATGTGCTCAAAGGAGAACGCTTCCGCCAGGAACGGCACATAGATCACGAGCGTGGTCAAGGCCAGGCTGGCCACGGCCGCCAAGTTTAAAATCAGGTTCGTCGTTTTGAGTGTAAAGATACTGCCGCGGCGGGAGCGCATATTGAGACTGTGGAAAACCTCCGCCATGCTCATCGTCAGGAAGGCCATTGTCATACCGTCGGCGCTGTTGGTGATTTCCCAGACGCCGGCCTCCATAAAGTGACCGATGAAATAAGCGGCAAGCGTCAGCAGGGTCACCATAATGCCCTGATAGGCAATGTCAACGCCCATACCGCCGGCAAAGATACCGTCCTTCGGCGAGCGGGCCGAACGCTCCATGAGATTGGGCTCGGCTTTTTCAAGTCCAAGAGCCATTGCCGGGATGCTGTCCGTGACAAGATTGATCCAGAGCAGATGCACCGGCCGGAGAATGGTAAAGCCCAAAAGCGTCGCGGTAAAGATGCTGATGACCTCGCTCATATTGGAGCTCAAAAGGAACTGGATGACCTTGCGGATGTTGTCATAAATCCGCCGGCCTTCCTCAACGGCGCTGACGATGGTGGCGAAATTGTCGTCGGCCAGCACCATGTCCGCCACGTTCTTTGTGACGTCGGTGCCGGTGATGCCCATGCCCACGCCGATATCCGCGGACTTGATGCTGGGCGCGTCGTTAACGCCGTCGCCCGTCATGGCCGTGACGTAGCCGGCCTTCCGCCAGGCGTTGACGATCCGCACCTTATGCTCCGGCTGGACGCGGGCGTACACGGAAATCTGGCGGAACTGCCGCTCGAATTCCTCGTCGCTCATGTCGTTCAACGCGCTGCCGGGCATGGCGGTGGTGTCCTCCGTCAGGATGCCGAGCTCGGTGGCGATGGCGATTGCCGTGTCGATATGGTCGCCGGTGATCATGATCGGGCGGATGCCGGCGGTGCGGCACTTGTCGATGGCGGCCTTGACCTCGGGCCGCACCGGGTCGATCATGCCCGTAAGGCCGATGAGGCACAGGTCCCGCTCCAACGCGTCCGGCTCGAAGGACTCGGGCTGCGCCGCATACGTCCTTTTCGCCGCCGCGAGCACCCGCAGGGCGCGGTCGGCCATATTCTTGTTGGCCGCGAGTACTTCCTCCCTGGCCGCCTCGGTCAGCGGGTGGACCTGGCCGTCCTTGAGGATGTGCGTGCATTTTTTCAGCACCTCGTCCGGCGCGCCTTTGGTATACTGGATAACGCTGCCGTCCGAGTGGAGATGGACGGTGCTCATCATCTTTCGCATTGAGTCGAAGGGCGCTTCGCCGACGCGCGGAGCATCGATGCGGAGCTGGTCCTTGCTGAGGCCCAGCTTGTTGGCCCAGGCCACCAGCGCCGCCTCCGTGGGCTCTCCGGTGACGCTGCCGTCCTCGTTCAGCTCGGCGTCGCTGCACAGCGCCATGGCGGTGGCGAGGAGCGCTGTGTCGGGTGTAAAGTCGTCGACGACCGTCATCTTGTTCTGCGTCAGGGTGCCCGTCTTATCCGAGCAGATGATCTGGGCGCAGCCCAGTGTTTCCACGGCGGTCAGGCGCCGGATGATGGCGTTCTTCCGGCTCATGTTCGTCACGCCCACGGACAAAACGATCGTTACCACAGCCACGAGCCCCTCGGGTATGGCCGCCACGGCCAGCGATACGGCCACCATAAAGGTATCCAGCAGCATCGGCCCGTTGAAGCTTCCCTCACGGAGGGCGCCCACGGCAAAGATAACGGCGCAGATCCCGAGAACAAGATAGGTCAGTATTTTGCTCAGCTGGGACAGCTGCATCTGCAGCGGCGTCTGCCCCTCCTTGGCTTGCGTCAGGGCGTCGGCGATCTTGCCCATTTCCGTATCCATGCCGGTGCCCGTGATGACGGCCGAGCCGCGGCCGTAAACGACGGTGCTGCCCATGTAAACCATGTTTTTCCGGTCGCCCAGCGGCACGTCGCTCTGATCCCCGAGGCCGATGGCCTCGGGGTATTTGCTGACCGGCACGCTCTCGCCGGTGAGCGGGGCTTCCTCGATCTGCAGGCTGGCGCTTTCCAGAACCCGCCCGTCCGCCGGCACGGCGTCCCCGGCCTCCAGGAGCACCACGTCGCCCACCACCAGGTCCTCGCTTTTGACGATGGCGATTTTGCCGTCCCTCAGGACCTTGGTGGTGGCGGCGGCCATCTGCTGCAGCGCCTCAATGGCCTTTTCAGCTTTATTTTCCTGATAAACCCCCAGGATGGAATTGACGATGACGACGAAAAGAATAATAAAGACGTCGGCAATGCTCTCTCCTGAAAAATAGGACGTCACGCCGGAGACGATGGCGGCCACCAGCAGGATAATGATCATCGGGTCGGCCAGCTGCGCGGCAAAACGCTTGGCGAGGGAGTCCTTTTTTCCCTCGGCCAGCTTGTTTTTGCCGTTTGATGCCAGCCGATTTGCCGCCTCGCCTTCCGTCAGGCCGGACGACGTGCCGCCCACCGTCGAAAGCACATTGTCAATGTCGTCGCAGTAGTATTTCAAGTGCATCCTCCTCAGTCCTCTATATATAAATAGTATTCCTAAAACATTAAAAAACTCATGGATAGGTTTTTCCTATCCATGAGTCTGGTCATTTCATTCAAGCCAGGCGGCCAAAACCGCCATGTCTGTTGACTTGAAACGCGATAAAGCGCCGACTACTCCCTCACAGAGATATGTGAATGTAGTGTAACACGCCCCCCGTACAATGTCAATAACCGTGCCTCTTTTCTGCTTGTATATTACCACAAAATTGAAGAAATTTCAAGTCTTGTTATGATGGCCGGCCGCGGCTATAGTCATGGTGAGGTGAATTTAATGGACGATGACTTTGAAAAGGCCCTGATAAAGTCCAGCCGCCTCGGCGCCGCCGAGGAGCTCCGGCAGACGAACGCCCTGACCGGCCGGTACGGCCTGTCGCTTTCGGATAAACAGATCGCGGACATTGTGGAAAAGCGGTTCGAGGCGATCGAGGCCACGGGGCGCGTGGAGTTCGGTCACGGGATCATGAGGATGCTGATCGGGGAATTCTGTGACTCGCCGTTTATTTACCAGGAAAACTACGAGGAGACGATCCTCGAGCTGGTGGACTCCTTTTATTATTTTAAAAACGAGTCGGAGGACCGCATCCCTGACGACGAGCTGATCAAAATCATGCGCCGCCATTTCGACACGATCTGCCAGGGCTCGCTGGAGTATCTCAGCGGCACGACGCTGGAGGACCTCTGCCGCAACACCCGCTACGGCTACGAAACAGACGGCGACGGGCGATTATTTTAGCGCGGCGGAGATTCTATGACGAGGTTATTATGGAAACAAATGAAGAAAATTTTCTCTCCATCCTGTCGGAGCGGAAGCTGGAAAGCCTCCTGTCTCCCGCCGAGGCCCTGACGATCCAGGGCAAGCTGTGGGACGTCCTGGCAAAGCGGGCGGAGAGCTATACAATGGGCGGCAGCAGCTCCGTGCGGGCCGAAACGGCGCGGGAGCTTTTAAACAGCGCCGGGTTCGTCCTCCGGCACGGCTTGGGTGATATCGGGCCGGAGGCCGTCAAGGCGCATCTCCTGAACGACGATTACGACGCGCTGTTCAAGTCGGGGCTCCGGGCGGTTGAGGCGCAGGTCGCGGAAGGCAAAACGCTTCTTGAGACGGCGCTCCGGACGGCGACGGCGGTGGAAAACGGCGCTTACCGCGAGACGCTTCGCGCGCTTGGGGATTTTTTCAGGCGCTATCATTACCATCACTTCGCCCATGACATTCCGTGTATGCTGGACTACCCTCTGGCGCAGCCCGTGGACGAGGCGCTCCTGGGCATCGATTATATCAATGAATACCTCCGCCGCCTTGGTATCGAAAATGACTTCTGCGCCCGGTTTGACGCGGAGACGGTGACGCGCCTCCTGCGGAGCGTCTCGCCGGACTTTGAGGAAAACCTTCTGAGCATCTATGAGGCGGTTTCGTCGAACGCCCTCGCCTTGACGCTCCTTGGCGGCGACGTTTTTTCTCTCGATATAACGGACAAAGACCGGACCGGCCTGCTGGCGCTGTTCGGGGCATGGACGGCGGATACGGCGCCGCCAAGGCTTGCCGCCGCCGTCTCGGAGCTTTGTGTCATCCTGAGCATTGACGGCGCCCCGGCAAAGGCGTATCTGGCGGAGACAGCCGCGGCGCTGTATGACCGTGTCGGGCCGATGCTCCCGCTCCGGCGGCTGGAGCACCTCTTTCCGCCGCTGTACAGGGAAAAAGACGAGAAAAAGCCGGCCGTCACCTATATCGACGGGGCGCTCATGGACGATGAAAAGCTGCGCGCACTGATCGACGAGCTCACCGCCTGCCGGCATGCGTCCGACAAAATCGCGCTGGCCCGCCGGAATATTTGCAGCCTGCGGGACTGGGCCGAGGTGCTGGACATCTGCTTCTGGGGCGACGAGCTGGAGGCGCTGTTCGGCACGTTCAGCGGCGAGGAGCTCCGGCAGCTGCGGTTCTTTGCCGCCCACCGGCGCCAAAAATATCCGGGCAGGCGCTCCGAAACAGGCTGGGAGGTCCGGCTCGACGGCTATAAATAAAAACAAAAACAGCGTCCCCGGCATATACTGGATTGAAGTAGTATCGAGGGACTGTGTAAAGACAGGGGAAAGCGGCGCAGAGAAAACGGGCCGATGCGGGCATCCGGCCCCGACGTTTGTCATGGAGAACATCATGACCGACGGCGGGCCGGCCGTCCGCGTCGCGCCCGCCGTCGTTTTGGCGCGGCGTATCCCGCAAGGGCCGATGCCCGTATCGGCCTGTCTTTATGTTCGGCAGTCCCGACGTTATGGGAGGCGATTTGATTTGTGCGGAATAGCCGGATGGGTTGATTTGAAAGGGAAGCTGACGGACGAAGAAAATACGATAAGAGCGATGACCGGGACGCTCTCGCGCCGCGGGCCGGACGAGGAGGGGTTCTGGCAGTCGGACCACGTGCTTTTGGGCCACCGCCGGCTTGTGGTCGTGGACCCCGAGGGCGGCAAACAGCCGATGGTGCTGCGAGACGGCGGGGATACATACGTCATCGTCTATAACGGGGAGCTTTACAACACCGAGGACTTAAGAGCCGAGCTGAAGGCGCGGGGCCACGCGTTTGAAAGCTGGTCGGACACGGAGGTGCTGCTGCACGCCTACGCCGAGTGGAAGGAAGACTGCGCCTCAAGGCTCAACGGCATCTTTGCCTTCGCCGTCTGGGATACGAAAAAAGAGCGCGTTTTTCTCGCCAGGGACCGCATCGGCGTCAAGCCCCTCTTTTACGCGCAGCGCGGCGGCGCGCTGATTTTCGCCTCCGAGCTGAAGGCGCTGTTAAAGCACCCGGCGGTCTCGCCGAAGCTGAGCGGCGAAGGGCTTTCCGAAATACTTGCCCTGGGGCCCGCCAGAACGCCGGGGCACGGCGTCTTTGAGGGCGTCAATGAGCTGCGGCCCGGCTGCAGCATGCTTTTCGACAGAGACGGCGCGAAAATCAATAAATTCTGGTCCCTTGAAAGCCGCCCGCATGAGGACGATTTTGACAAAACCGTTGAAAAGGTCCGGGAGCTTGTCCTCGATTCGGTGACGCGGCAGCTCGTTTCGGATGTGCCGCTGTGCGTGCTTTTGTCCGGCGGGCTCGACTCCAGCGCCATTGCCGCCATCGCCTCGGACGTCTACAAAAAAGAGCGGAACGAAAAAATAAGGACCTTTTCCATAGACTATGTGGACAACGACAAAAACTTTCGCCCCAGCGACTTTCAGCCCAATTCCGACGCGCCCTGGGTCAAAATCGTCTCGGACTATCTGGGGACGGACCATGAAAGCTGCCTGATTGACACGCCGGAGCTCACAAACGCGCTGTTCCCCGCCGTCGTGGCCCGGGATCTGCCGGGCATGACGGACGTGGACTCCTCGCTATTGCTGTTCAGCCGGTGGATAAAGGAGCGGGCCACCGTGGGCCTCTCGGGTGAGTGTGCCGACGAGGTTTTCGGCGGGTACCCGTGGTTTTATAAAAAGGCCGAGGCCCGCACCTTCCCCTGGTCCCAGCACCTCGACGCGCGGATCAAGATGTTTTCCCCGGAGCTCATCGACCTCGTCAAGCCCCGGGACTACGTGGCCGCCCGGTACGAGGAGGCCCTCGGCGAGGTGCCCCGGTATAACGGCGACACCCCGGAGGAAGACAGGATGCGCGAGCTGTTTTACCTCAATCTCACCCGCTGGATGCCGACGCTTCTTGATCGCAAGGACCGCATGAGCATGTACTGGGGCCTGGAGCTCCGCGTGCCCTACTGCGACCACAGGATTGTGGAATACGTCTGGAATATCCCCTGGGCGATGAAATATTACAACGAAAGGGAAAAGGGTCTCCTGCGCCTGGCCCTCAAGGGCCTCCTGCCGGAAGACGTCCTCTGGCGCAAAAAAAGTCCGTACCCCAAAACCCATAATCCCAATTACATTGAAGCCCTCAAAACGCTGACCCTGAAAATGCTCTCCGGCAAAAGCGAGCCGATCCTGCCCTTTATCAATGTGGAAAACGTCAAAGAGCTCGCCCTGACCATGACCCGGGACACCAACATCCCCTGGTTCGGCCAGCTCATGAACGCCCCGCAGATGCTGGCATACCTCCTGCAGGTGGACTTCTGGCTACGGGAGTACAAGGTGACGGTGGAATAGAAAGATAATCGAGACTTTCCGAGATGACTATGCAAAGGCAGCGGCGGGAGCGCGCCGCCCCGGCAGCTTAAACAAGAAAAATTCCCCATTGTGGAGAAATTTGTCAAACATCTGTTAATACATATGATTGACAAGCGGCGCGGAGGGTGGTATGATAGTCGCATAATTAAATAGTTGCCGTGCCTTTTGGTCTAAGGGCTTTGCCTATGATCATCTGGCCTGAGCAGAAATGCTCACGGGGTCGTGATTGGAAACGATGCGGCCTTCACGTTTTGAGAAGGAAACAAAAAAATGTAGGCCTGTAAGGCTTAATTTGACATGCTTATGGCAGTCTGTTTTGTGTCTCAAAACGGGCTGCTTTTTAATTACCTCTCCGCTCCTCGTTTTCCAGCTAAACCTTCCCGTTCTTTTCTTCCTGAGCCGGGTATCCGTAATGGGGACGGATACCCGGCAACCATTATATGCGGGGAATTTATGCGCGCGGAGGTTGAAAACGGAGAATTTCATTTGCAAATTTAATATTCATTGCTATACTGGTTATACAAACATCAGTTTATTTTTTTGCGCAGATCACACCGGGCGACAGCGCCCGGGGTGCTCTTAAGATGTGAGGATATTTATGCTGAAGAATATAGAAGCCGACGCGGCGCGGGACATGCTGTGCGCGCTCCCGGTGACGTGCCGGACCGAGACGGCGGGGCTGCGTGACGCGCCGGACCGGGTCCTGGCCGAGGATGTCACGGCGCGCATCAACACGCCGCCGTTCGACAGGAGCCCTTTTGACGGCTATGCCTTCAGGGGCGAGGACACGAAAAACGCCACGCGGGAGAAGCCCGCGGTGCTGAAAATAACGGAAGAGCTCCCCGCGGGCAAGGCGCCGACCATCAAAGTCACGGTCGGCTACGCCGCCAAGATTCTCACCGGGGCCCCTATACCCGAGGGCGCCAACGCCACCATCAAGTACGAGCTCACCGAATTCACAAAGGATGAAGTCCGCATTTTTGAGCTGGTCGCGCCGGATTCCGACATCGTCCGCGCCGGCGACGATATCAGGGCCGGCACGCACATCGCGGAAAAAGGCGCCATGATCACCGCGCCGCTGGTGGGAATCCTGGCCAGCCAGGGCATCGAGCATGTGGCGGTGTACAAAAAGCCGGTCATCTCCATTCTCAACACGGGGACGGAGCTCACCGAGGTGGGGCAACCCCTCTCGCCCGCGATGATCTACAACAGCAACGTTTACACGCTGAGCGGGTACCTCAGGGATATGGGCGCCGCGCCGAAAAACGCCGGCGTTGTCCCGGACCTGCCCGACGCGATCGCCGACAGGATCAGCGCGGCGCTCCGAGAGTCCGACATGGTGGTTACCACCGGCGGCGCGTCCGTGGGCGATTACGACTGGGCGGTGACCTCTGCCGAGCGCCTGGGGGCGGAGGTGCTGTTCTGGAAGATCAACATGAAGCCCGGCGGCTCGATTATGGCGGCCGTCAAGGACGGCAAGGTCATTCTGGGCCTGTCCGGAAATCCGGGCGCGGCCGTTCTGGGGCTTTTACGGATCGCGCTGCCGTACGTGCGGAAGCTGTGCGGCCGGACCGACGTCATGCCGCCGGTGATCGACGTGTTTTTGAAGGAGCCGCTCACAAAGCCGAGCCCCAAGCTGCGCCTTTTGCGCGGCCGGCTGGAGCTTTCGGCCGGCCGGGCGTATTTCGCGGAAAACGAGGGCCAGAGCAATGGCGCCGTATCGTCTCTTTTCGGCTGCGACCTGCTGGGAGAGATCGCCGCGGGCAGCCCGCCCTTGCCGGCCGGGACAATCATCAAAGCTTACCGGATATAACGCCGGCCCGGAAACGGGCGGCGGCGCCCGGTTCTGAAATGTGGTGCAAAGAGATACCATGGAAGATAAATTTGGAAGAGACATCTATTATCTGCGCCTGTCGGTGACGGATTTGTGCAACCTCCGCTGTGTTTACTGCATGCCGGAGCAGGGTGTTGTCAAGCGCCAGCACTGCGATATTTTGTCCGTGGAGGAGATCGAGGAGATCGTCCGGGCCACGGTCCAGTGCGGCATCAGAAAGGTGCGCGTCACCGGCGGCGAGCCGCTGGTGCGGCGGGGGATCGTGGAGATCTGCCGGCGCATTGCCGCCATCCCCGAGGTGGAGGAGCTGTGCATGACGACCAACGGCACGCTGCTGACGAAGTTCGCAGCTCCGCTGAAGGAGGCCGGCGTCAGCCGCCTCAATATCAGCCTGGACACGCTGGACAAGGATAAGTACGCCATGATCACCCGGGGCGGCAAGCTGAAGGACACGCTGGACGGCATCGCCGCGGCCGTCAAGGCCGGTTTTAAGAATACGAAGATCAACGCCGTCTTGATCGGCGGCGTCAACGATACGGAGATCCGGGACCTTCTGGAGCTGACCAGAAAAGAGAGCATCCACATCCGGTTTATCGAGCTGATGCCCATCGGGGAATGTGCCGGCTGGAGCCACGAGCGCTTCATCGGCAATTCCCGGGTGCTGGAAACGGCGCCCGAGCTCCAGGAAGTCGGCTCCTCGGGCGTGGCAAAGCTCTACAAGCTCCCGGGCGGGACCGGTACCGTCGGGCTCATCAGCCCCATCAGCTCCCACTTCTGCCCCACCTGCAACCGCATCCGCGTGACGGCGGACGGAAAGCTCAAGCCCTGCCTGCACTCGGCCGAGGAGGTCAACCTCCGGGGCCTGCACGGGCAGGAGCTTTTGGATGCGATCCGCGGGGCGGTTACCGGCAAGCCCCAGCGCCACCACCTCGACGAGGACGACAGGAGCCTCAGCCGGCGCAACATGAACGCGATAGGGGGATAAAAAGTGGCTGAGCTGACACATTTCAACGATCAGGGCCGGGCAAAAATGGTCGACGTGAGTGCCAAGGAGCAAACCCTGCGCACGGCATCGGCCCGCGGCACGGTCACACTCAACGCGGAGACCTTCGCCCTGGTGGAGGCCGGGCGGATGAAAAAGGGCGATGTTCTGGCGGTGGCCCAGGTGGCCGGGATCATGGCAGCCAAGAAAAATTCGGAGCTCATCCCCATGTGCCACCCTATCGCGCTGACGGGCGTGGATATCTCCTTTGAGCTCGACAGGGAAAAACATACGATCGATATTATGGCCACGGCCCGCTGCAAGGGCGAGACGGGCGTTGAGATGGAGGCGCTCACCGCGGTCTCCGTTGCCGCGCTGACCGTCTACGACATGTGCAAGGCCGCCCAAAAGGATATCGTGATCGATAACATCCGCCTTCTCAAAAAGAGCGGCGGGAAAAGCGGAGACTATGTATATACGGAGGAGAACAGGTAATGGCTTTCGTAACTGCTGTTTGCATCAGTGACAAAAAGGGCGTGCAGAAGCACCCCGTCCCGGAAATAACGGTCAGGAAAAATCACGGCATCGAGGGCGACGCCCACGCGGGCGACTGGCACCGCCAGATCAGCCTCCTGGGCGAGGAGAGTGTGGACAAGCTGCGCAGCCACTTCCCCAACCTGCCTGCCGGCGCCTTTGCCGAAAATATCCTGACAAAGGGTATCACCCTCTATGAGCTCCCCATCGGGACAAAGCTCCGCGTGGGCCAGACGCTTCTGGAGGTGACGCAGATCGGCAAGGAGTGCCATACCAGCTGCGCCATCAAAATCGTCACCGGCGACTGCGTCATGCCCAGGGAGGGCATTTTCGCCATCGTCCTGGAAGAGGGCGCGATAAAAGCGGGTGACACCGTCGACGTCGTACAATAAAAGAGAAAACGCCCTGGGCGTAACGAGGATGATATGAGAAAAATCAAAGTGGAGGACGCCGTCGGCGAAATGCTCTGCCATGACATGACGGGCGTGAACGACAACGGCGTCAAATGCGTGCGGTTTAAGCGCGGGCACGTTATTACCGAGGCGGATATCCCGGCGCTCCTCAATATCGGCAAGGGCCATATTTTTGTCTGGGAGCCGGACGCCGACGAGGTCCATGAGGACGACGCGGCCATCGCCCTGGCGGAAGTGATCTGCGGCGATAATCTCAGCTACGATAAAAAACCCTCCGAGGGCAAAATCCAGATCAATGCCGCCGCCGACGGACTTTTTACGGTAAACCGCGAGGCGCTTCGTAAAATCAACAGCGTGGGCGACTACACCGTGGCCACCCTGCCGAATTTTACGCGTGTGGATAAGGGGCAGAAGCTGTGCGGCCTCCGCATCGTTCCGCTGGTGACGAAGCGGGACAACGTGGACAGAGCCGTGGCCCTCGCCCGCGAAAACTTCCCGGTGATCACCGTGCTGCCGTTTAAGCCGCTTAAATGCGGTGTCATTATCACCGGCAGCGAGGTCTACTACGGGCGCATCCAGGATCGATTCGAGCCCGTGATGACAAAAAAGCTCGCGGGCTACGGCGCGCAGCTTTTGGGCTTCACGAAATGCCCGGACGATCTGGCTATGATCGGGGCGGCAATTCAGGACTTTTTGAAAAAAGGCGCCGAGGTCATTCTGCTGACCGGCGGCATGTCGGTGGACCCGGACGATCTGACCCCCACGGCCATCCGCCAAAGCGGGGCCGAAATTATCACTCAGGGCGTGCCGATGCAGCCGGGCAATATGCTGACGATGGCGTATCTGGAGGAAACGATACTCATCGGCGTCCCCGGCGCGTCCATGAATTTCCCCACGACGAGCCTGGAGGTTTTTCTGCCCCGCATCTTTGCGGGCCTTAAAATTACGAAAGAGGAAATCGCCGGATACGGCGAGGGCGGCTTCTGCCTGATGTGCGCGGAGTGCCGGTACCCAAACTGCTATTTCGGTCACAGCGTTTAGATTGGAGGCACTTTATGTATACCGCAGCCGTGATTACCGTCAGCGACAAGGGCTCACAGGGGCTCCGCGTGGACACCGGCGGCCCGCTGGTGGCGCAGATGCTCAAAGACGCGGGCTATGATGTGGCGTATACCGTCATCGTCCCCGACGAGCAGCCAGAGATCGAGCGCGCGCTCATCCACTGCGCCGACGACCTGGATATCGCCCTCGTCGTCACCACCGGCGGGACGGGCTTTTCCCCCCGGGACGTGACGCCCGAGGCCACCGTCGCCGTCTGCCAGCGCATGGCGCCCGGCATCCCCGAGGCGATGCGCCAGGAGAGCCTGAAGATCACGAACCGCGCCATGCTCACCCGCCAGCAGGCCGGCATCCGCGGCCTCACGCTCATCGTGAACCTGCCGGGCAGCCCCAAGGCCATCCGCGAAAATTTCGCCGTTTGCCTCCCGGCCCTCGACCACGGCCTCACGATGCTCCGCGCCAAATCGGGCGACTGCGCCGCGCCGGAAAAATAGAACACCCGGTTGAATAGTTCAGCGGGCGATTCACAGATCGCCCCTACGGCATATGATTGAAGCATTTTCCGTAGGGGCGAACTGTGTTCGCCCTTTTTTTGTCGGCGCGGCAAAGCACGGCGTACCGACGGGGCGATGTGGACATCGCCCCACGAATACTCGGGCCAGCCGGCGACTTATAGTCGCCCCCCGGCAAATTTTTCGCCGCCGTACCGTTGTGTTAGCAGCGCTGTCGCCTCCGCACCGGCACGCTCAGTATAACATACTGAGCGTGCTTTTTCCGTTATAAGAAAGCCGTCTTCCCACCCGCATACTCATTCGACATAAACCGACAAACGCCTCCAATCGGCGTTTCTAAAAATATAAATATAGCACAAATCAAGATTTTCAAAAATCGATTATCCAGCAACCGCAACGCTTTGACCACTTTTCAAGCCCTAAACGCTTAATGTTTTCGTAACATATCAAGGAAAATACCGCGTCACTCCAGCCCCTTATCAAAGCTTTACAAGGCATTTTCGTTCAAAATCAGCCCCAAAACATCCAATACAAGCCCTTTTTCATCCAATACAAGCCTGTTTTCCCGTCGAATCCCTCGTAGGGGGCGATGCCCACATGGCCCCGTCGGTCCTTACCCACAGGCCGCCGCGCCAACAAAAGAGGGCGGCCGATGACCGTCCCTACGGCATATCTTCTTAGGGCGAACTGGGTGTCAAGAGTAACATGGTATGCATGTATTGCCCATTTTTCTATTTTTAGGATTTCATTCCAATATCAGCAATCCCGCATCCGCGGCCTATGAGAATTGTTTTGCACCTGCCGCTTATAATAATAACAGCTTCGATGCGAGGTGAAGATATGAAAAACGGTCACGACAGGCGGATAGAAAACAAAAAGATCGAGCAACTGGAGATCAAGACGGAGCCCAGCTCCAATGCGGACAACGACAGCCGGAACAAGAACCACAACACAAAAAAAGTTTCCATGGGGCCGAACACGAAAAGGTAGGGATAACGGATCAGATGAGCAGCGGCAATAAAACACACAATAAAAAAAGCGATAAAAAGGAAGACAAGGCCTTCCGTTCCAAAAACATCAAGCACGACCCGAACGCCGAGAGCGCCAGAGCGGTGTTCGGCCTGAAGGACGATGAAGACAATAAGTAGAACAGCCGGCCCGGCGGCTCGGCTGCTGTTTTCCCGAATTGAAGAGCACCTGCTCCGGGACCCGTCGCCGTCGGCGGCGCTCCGGGAGCTCATAAAATCGCCCGAATTCGACGCGTACCCTTTTTCGATGCTCAGAAAGCTCGAGCCGACGCCGCAGTCGCCGGTGCACCATCCCGAGGGCAACGTGTGGAACCATACGCTGCTGGTCGTCGACGAGGCGGCCAGGCGCAGGGAGGAGAGCGGCGACCCGAGGGCGTTCATGTGGGCCGCGCTCCTGCACGACATCGGCAAGCCGCCCACGACGAGAATCCACAAGGAGCGGATCACGGCGTACGACCACGATAAGGTGGGCGCCCGGATGACCCAGGAGTTCTTGTCCGCCCTGACGGACGACCGGCGGTTTATGGACAAGGTGACGCACCTGGTGAAATACCACATGCAGGTGCTGTACGTGGTCAACGACCTGCCGTTCAAGGACATCGGCGGGATGAAGCGCAATGCGGACGTGGGAGAAGTCGCCCTCCTCTGCCTCTGCGACAGGCTCGGGCGGGGCGGCGCGTCAAAGCGGGAGGAGGAGGCGCAGGTCAAAATGTTCGTGGACCTGTGCCAGTATGAATATTAAGGAGAGCATATGGCAAAAGCAGGAATGAGACGGCCGGACCCGGAGGCACCCCACGGGGAGAGCCGGCAGCGCAACCACTTCTCAAAAAATGAGGTAAAGCCCGTGGAGGAGCTGCAGGGCAAGGCGAAATTCACAAAAGAAAAAGCAAATCCGATTTTATACGACGCGCCGGACGGTTCAAACCGTTCCGTCTGAAAAGCGCGGCAGGAAGGGGGTGACCTCGTGAAGGCAAGCGCCTATTTTACGGTCGGCGACCTGAACGGAAAGCACGGGGCGAAGGAGCTCAAGCACGCGCTCGACGCGCTCGGCGGCGTCATCTCCGTGAGCGTCAGCCAGAAAAGCGGCAGCGTCGCCGTGGATTACGACACCACCGGCGAAAGCTGTGAAAAAATACAGCAGAAAATCCAGGATCTCGGCTATGACGTCCTCGACGTCAGGCTGGATGAGCACATGATGTAAACAAGCGAAAGGAGCGCCCATGCCGAAAGACAGCCAGCCCGATAACAAAAAAGCGAGAAAAGAAAAGGCCAGAGGCCAGACGCCTCTGACGCGCGAAAATCAAAACCAGAACCCGAACGCCAAGAGGCAGTCGATTGAAAATAATGACGTGTAGCGTTTCGGTATAACCCGGTCATAAAGTCAGATACTAAAGATGCTACAAATCACGCGCCATACGGAGGTAAAATGTATGCGCAGCAACGATGTCAAAGAAAAGCTTAATAAACTTAAGATGGAAGCCGCCAATGAAATCGGCATGACTCAGTACGTCAAGGAAAACAACGACCATTACAAGGGAGATCTGCCCTCAAAGGTCAACGGCGCACAGGGCGGGCCGATCGGCGGCCGGATGGTACAAAAAATGATTCAGTCCGAAGAGAGTAGGCTGTCGGGCTCGTAAAGGATGGCATGCGGAATGGAACAAAACGACATTCTGCTGGACGACGTCAAGGAGTATAAGCCCAGAAAAAAGACCGACAGGACAAGCGTCCGCTTTATGGACAACTACAACGTGTCGCCCGACGCATCGGCCAAGCTGACGAAAGGCGAAGGCTTAAGCGACGCCGTCGAGGAGCTTGACAGCGGCGTCATGTTGTCCACCTCGGAGGTCCTCGATTTCGCCGAAGGCACAGACTCCTGGATGAACCAGCATTAAAAAACGGTAAAAACAAAAACACGATGGCCTTGTCCATCGTGTTTTTTGTTATTATCCGTTGCCGAATACGCCATAGATGCGATCTGTGATCACCTAAATCGGAACCGTGTAAAAGAAGCTGCAGCAAAGGCGATACCCACCTCAGCAGTCCTTCCCCCGGAGCCATGGCGAGAGCGGCATTTCCCAGGCGTTGTGGTCGGTGTGCAGCAGCTCGTGGACGCGGTGCACCAGCTCGTCGCCCTCAAAGCGCTCGTACAGCGCGCCGATGGAGGGGTTTTCGTGGGAAAAGCGGAGCGCCGAGTTTTTATCCAGGCCATAAAGGCTCTGGCCGCGGACCTGGGCCAGCTCCTTGTTCATGGCAATCGGCTGCCCGCCGCCGCCGGAGCAGCCGCCGGGGCAGGCCATGACCTCCACGAAATCGTACCGGACCTCCCCCTTCCGGATGGCCTCCACCAGGTTTCGCGCGTTTTGGAGCCCGCTGGCCACGGCAATATGGACGGGCTTGCCCTCGATGTGGAACGTGGACTCCCGCCAGCCGTTCATGCCGCGGACGTTGGCAAACGCGTCGGCGTCCGGGTTCTTGCCGGTGGCCAGAAAATACACGGAGCGGAGCGCCGCCTCCATGACGCCGCCGGTGGCGCCGAAGATGACCCCGGCGCCGGTGGAGATGCCCATGGGCTGGTCGAATTCCTCCTCCGTCAGGTTCATGGGCTGGATGTGCTCGGCCACGATCAGGCGGTCGATTTCCCGCGTCGTCAAAACCAGGTCCACGTCCGGGCCGGTGCCGGTGGAATCCATGCCCGGCAGGGCACATTCGGCCTTTTTGGCCGTGCAGGGCATGACCGAGACGCAGAAGATCCTCGACGGGTCGACCTTTAAAATTTCGGCCAGATATGACTTGGCCACGGCGCCGAACATCTGCTGCGGCGATTTCGTCGTGGAGAAGTGCTCCATCATGTCCGGATACTGCGATTTCATGAAGCGGACCCAGCCGGGGCAGCAGGAGGTGAACAGCGGGTATCTGTTGGGCTCGGGGTTGTTGAACTTCCGTTTGACGAACTCGTTTCCCTCCTCGATGATGGTGAGGTCGGCGGTGAAATTCGTGTCGAAGATGTAGTCAAAGCCGATCTTGCGCAGGGCGGCCACGAGGCGCTTGACGGTGGCGAACTCCCTGGAGATGCCCAGCGTTTCGCCCCACGCGGCGCGGACGGCCGGCGCGATCTGCACGACGGTGATAAGGTCGGAGTTTGCCAGCGCGCGAAAGGCCTTCATCGTGTCGTCGCGCTCGCTGAGGGCGCCCGTGGGGCAGTGGGTGACGCACTGGCCGCAGAGGACGCAGTCGGATTCGGCGATCTCCCTGTCGCCCGTCACGCCGATGGTCGTCCTGGAGCCGGTGTTGTCCAGACCCCAGATGCCCACCGACTGCACCTTGTTGCAGACCTGGATGCAGCGCATGCATTTGATACATTTGGAGTCATCCTTGATGAGCGGGAAGGTCATATCCCATTTCTTTTCGGGGACGTCCTTCGTGAAGGGCTGCGAGATGATGCCCAGGTCGTTGGCGAGCTTCTGCAGGCCGCAGTTGGTACTGCGGATGCAGGTGGGGCAGTTGCAGTCGTGCTGGGACAGGATGAGCTGGACGTTGATGCGCCGCGCTTCCCGCGCTCTGGGGCTGTTGGTCAATACGACCATGCCCTCGCTCGCCGGGGTGTTGCAGGTGGTAACGAGCTTGCTGCGGCCCTCGATCTCGGCCACGCAGACGCGGCAGGCGCCGATGTCGTTGATGTCCTTTAGGTAGCAGAGGGTGGGGAGAACCACGCCGACGGATTTCGCGGCGTCGAGGATCGTCGTCCCCTCGGGGACCTCCACCGGCAGATTGTCGATCGTCAGTTTTACCATGTTGTGTTTACCTCCCCAAGAGCGCCGTAGCCGAAGTGGTCGCAGCGCAGGCAGCGGCGGCATTCCTGCGCGACCTCTTCGCGGGTCATGCCGTTTTCGGCCAGCTCAAAGTTCTTCTTTCTCTCGCCCGCCTCGCGTTCCGTCAGCTCGATGCGGCCGATGGACGGCTTTTCGCGCAGGGCGGTAAATGGGATATCGACCTGGACCTCCAGCTTGTGAGGGCAGCCCAGGTATTCGTCGATATTGGCGGCGGCCACCTTGCCGGCCTCGATGGCCTTGATGACGGTGGCCGGGCCGCTGGCGCAGTCGCCGCCGGCGAAAATGCCGGGCATGTTCGGCACGGCGGTGCTTTCCGAGGTAACGAGCGTGCCCCATTCAACAGGCACGACACATTCTGTAAAATGGCGGGACTCCACATCCTGGCCGATGGCGACGATGACGACGTCGCAGGGGACGGAGATTTCCGGCAGCTTGGCGTTCACCGGCGCGGGCCGGCCGTCCTCCTCGACCCTGCCCACCATCTGCGGCTGCGTGCGGAAGACGGTGACCTGGCCGCTCTCATCGTAGTCGATGCCGGCCGGGGCGTTCAAGGACATGATCTCCACGCCCTCCGCGATGGCCTCCTCCACTTCGGAGGGGAGCGCCGTCATGTCGCGCTCCCGGCGCCTGTAAACGACGCTGACCTTTTCCGCACCCAGGCGGACGGAGACGCGCGCGGCGTCCATGGCCACGTTGCCGCCGCCGACGATCACCACCTTCTTGCCGGTGAAGTCAGGGATCACCTCGTCGCCGATGCCGCGGAGGAACTCCACGGCGGAGATCACGCCCGCCTTGTCCGCGCCGGCGATCTTGAGCTTTTTGTCGGCGTGGGCGCCAATGGCGATGTAAACGGCGTCATACCGCCGCCGGATGTCGTTAAAGCTGATGTCCTTGCCGATCTCGGTGCTGAGCTTGATCTGCACGCCGGTGGCGATGATGGCGTCCAGGTCGTACTGCAGCTTTTCCCGCGGCAGGCGGTAGCTGGGGATGCCGTAGCGGAGCATGCCGCCCAGCCTTACCCTTTTTTCAAAGACCGTGACGCTGTGGCCCATGAGCTGCAGGAAATACGCCGCCGTCAGGCCGGCCGGCCCGCCGCCGATAACGGCAACCTTTTTTCCTGTCCCGGGCAGGCATTTGGGGGGCGGCACAATGCCGGAGTTGTCGGCGGCAAAGCGCTTGATGCCCCGGATATTGATCGCGTCGTCGATCATGATGCGTCGGCATCGCGTTTCGCACGGGTGCTCGCAGACGTAGCCGCAGACACAGGGGAACGGATTGTTCTTGCGGATAAGGCGGATGGCGTCGGCATACCGCTTTTCGCCCACCAGCGACAGATAGCCGGGCACGTCGATATGGGCGGGGCATTTCGATACGCAGGGGACGGCCTGCTCGAAGCGCTCGCTGCACTTGCCGCGGAGGATGTGGTATTCATAATCCTTTCGGAAAGCCTTGATGCTGTGGAGTATGTAGTCGGCCGCGCCGTAGCCGATGGCGCAGTCGGCCGTGTCCGAGATGACCTGCGCCGTGTTTTCGATCAGGCCGATCGTCCCCATTTTGGCCTTGCCGTCCAGAACGGATTCCATCAGGTTGACAAGGTTGTTCAGCCCCACGCGGCAGGGGACGCATTTGCCGCAGGACTGCGCCTGGCAGACCTTGACGAAGGCGGCGGCCATGTCGATCGGGCAGATCGCGGACGAACCGGCCTGTACCCGGCGGGCCACGTCCTCGTACAGACGCTCCAGCACAACCTGCGCGTCGCTCGGGATCATGATGTTTAGCCTATTCACCATTTTCTTCCTTTCAAAACAGACTGTGATTTTTCTGTCGCCGGAGCCGGATTGTTAATAAAGACGACATGTATAGGGAGCAAAGTATAGCGAACTTGATTATAATACATAATAACTATATTGTCTTTAAAAATTTAAAATTATAGTGATATTTTATAAACAATGTTAAAATAATAACAATTAAAAATTCCGAAGCATGTCGGAACGCGAAAAGATAAAAAGCGCCGCCCTCTTTAGGGCGGCGCTTTTTGCTGTATGAAACTCTGACTTTTATTCCGCGGAGGCCGCGATGTGCTTGCGGTGCTCGACGAGCATCGCGTAAACGACGTCGGACTGATAGGCGGTGCGGTCCTTGGCGGAGGCCAGCTCTGGAAGGCCCAGCGTTACGGCCGGCGCGGAGGTCTCTGTCCCGCCGAGTTCCTTTAAAAGGCCGGTCAGGACTTGGCGGTTTTCCCCGCCGGTCTCGAGCGCTTTGCCGAAGCTCTGTACATTGCCGAAGGCGTTTTCAAAGGTCCCGGAATTCTCCGCCACGGCGCTCATGGGGATCACGACATCTGAGAGCTTTGCCGTTTCCGTCATGTAGAGGTCGAAGACGACGGAGAACGCCGCGTTCTTCAGCAGGCCGGCGGCCTTGGCGTTGCCGCAGCCCACCGGGTCTTCCCCGAAGATCAGCGCGGCCTTCGCCGGGATGCCGGCGGGTCCCGCCACGCATTTTTCAAGGTCGATAAATTTCGAAGAGCCTCTGGTGTTGGCCATGCACGGGACGTAAATCTTCGCGCCGGCGGCCTCTGCCAGAGCGGCCGCTTCCTTCAACACAGCGCCGTCGGGCGCGTCGCCAAAGACGAACAGCGGCTTGGACGCGGCCTTGACCTTTTCGGTGATCTCAGCCGTCAGCTTATCGCTCTCCAGGACAGGCACACCGTTTCTCCGGGCCAGGCGCACCGCGACGAACACGTTCGTGTTGACGTTCTTCAGGTCGGCACCCAGGACGACAAACAAGTCCTTCTCCTTGACCTCGTCAATGCCGGAGACGGCCAGCTGCGGATACGCGCCATAGAAGATGGCGGCGGTCGGGTCGATGCCGAAGCTCAGCACGTTTTTCGAGCCCAGCGCGTCGGCAATGCCGCGGATGAGGCCGGCTTCCTCGTTGGAGGTGTTGCCGGAGAGGTACAGCGCGGTATCCTTCCCGGCTTTCTTCAGGCCGGCGGCGGCCGCGGAGAGCGCTTCCTCCAGGGAGGCGTCCGTCCACACGCCGTTCTTTTTGATCCTCGGCGTCGTCAGGCGCTCGGCATCGTTGAGATAGGCGTTTGAGAACCGGCCGAACTCGCAGAGGTTGCCGTGGTTGACGCCCTTTTCCGTGCTGGAGGTGCTGCGGACGAACCTTTTGCCGCAGGTGCGCAGCTCGACGGTGCAGCCCTCGCCACAGAAGGAGCAGATGGAATCCGTCGACTTTTCGTTAAACGGGCCGCTCTGAGTAAGCGGGACCTTTTCGGTGAGCGCGCCCACGGGGCAGGAGGAGACGCACTGGCCGCAGCGGATGCAGTTGGGCTCCTGTCCAAAAGGCATGCTGAAGGACGGTTCCACCGTGGTGTTATAGCCTCTGGAGACGAAGCCGAGGGCGCCGGCGCCCTGGACCTCGGAGCAGATCCGGATGCAGCGGCCGCACAGGATGCATTTGTTCCTGTCGCGGACCAGATAAGGGTGCGACTCGTCGATGGGGTGCTTTTTGAGCTCCCCGGCGATGTGGTACTGCTCGGCCTTGAAGTCCGTGGCATAGTCGCGGAGCTTGCACTCACCCACGTCCTTGCAGCCGCAGGACAGGCAGCGCTTTGCCTCGGCGATGGCCTGCGCCTCGGTAAAGCCCAGCTCGACTTCCTTGAAGTTGTGCTCCCGCTGGCCCTTATCCAGCATGGGCATGGCCTCTTTATGGAGCTTTTCGTACTGCTCGAACTCGGCCTTGTCCAGGTCCTCGAGCTTCTTGCCCTTGAGATGGTTATAAAATTCCTTGGGCTTTTTGAGCTCCTCCTGGCCGTTTAAATACTGATCCATCGCCATGGCGGCCCGGCGGCCGGCGGCAATGGCCTTGATGGCCGTCTGGGGTCCGGTGACGGCGTCGCCACCGGCGAACACGCCGCCGAGGTTTGTGGTCATGAGCGCTTCGTCCGCCGTGATGCGGTTTTTGACGGAATCGAGCGCGAACTTGTCACTGATAAAGGAGAGGTCCTGCGTCTGCCCGATGGCCGCGATGACCACATCTGCCGGCATGTCGTACTCTGAGCCGGCCTTTTCAACAGGCGAGCGCCTGCCGGAAGCGTCCGGCGCGCCCAGCTCCATCCTGATGAGCTGCACGACGACCTTGCCGTCCTCCGGCCAGACCTTTTTCGGGTTGGCCAGCAGCTCAAACTGCACGCCCTCCAGCTCGGCCTCTTCGACCTCGGCCACGTGGGCGGGCATTTCGCTCTTGCCGCGGCGGTAGACGAGGACGACCTTACCGGCGCCCAGGCGCAGGGAGGTGCGGGCCGCGTCGATGGCGGTGTTGCCGCCGCCGACGACCATAACGGTTTTGCCGGTGAAATCAAGCTTTTCCCCGCCGCCCACGCGGCCCAGGAAATCCACGCCGCGCAGGATGCCGGTGTAGCAGACGTCCTCGCCGTTGCAGCCCAGCGGCTGGCCCACCTGCGAGCCGACGCCCAGGAACAGGGCGCCAAAACCCTGCGCCTTCAGGGATTCCCAGGTGACGTCCTTGCCAAAGGCCGTGTTGTACTGGATTTTAACGCCCAGCTTTTCGATGATGGCGATCTCCTGGTCCAGCGCCTCGCGGGGCATTCTGTAAGCGGGGATGCCGTAGCGCAGCATACCGCCGCCCTTGGGGTGCCTTTCAAAAATGGTGACCTCGTGGCCTGCCGCCGCCAGATACCAGGCGCAGGTGAGGCCGGCCGGGCCGGCGCCGATGACCGCGGCCTTCTTGCCCGTGGCGGGCTTCTTTTCCGGCAGGTACGGGATGCTGCTTTCCAGGTCCAGGTCCGCCACGAAGCGCTTGAGGTAGTCGATGCCGACGCGCTCGTCCACGAGATTGCGGCGGCAGGCGTCCTCGCAGGGGCGCGTGCAGACGCGGCCGCAGACCACGGGCAGCGGATTGCGGTCCTTGATGAGCTTCAACGCCTCGTCGAACTGGCCGTTGGCGATATGGGCGATATAGCCCTGAATGTCGATGTTCGCCGGGCAGGTCAGGGAGCAGGGCGCCTTGCAGTCCCCGTAGTGCTGGGACAGCAAAAGCTCGATGTTCATCCTGCGCGCCTTGGAAATGGCGTCGCTCTCCGTGGTGATCTCCATGCCCTCGGTGACCTCGGTGCCGCAGGCGAGCATGGTGCCGCGGGCGCCCTTGACCTCGATGCGGCACAAAAGGCAGGAGCCGAAAGGCTTCAGCCGTTCGTCGTTGCAAAGAGTCGGGATCTCAACGCCCTGGTCCCGGCAGGCCTGAAGAATGGTCTTGCCGGCTTCGGTTTGATAGTCTGTTCCGTTTATTTTAATGTTCAGCATGATACCAACTCCTTTCCGTCAATCTACCGAGACGGCGCCGAACTTGCAGACCGTTTTACAGGTGCCGCACTTTGTGCAGATTGTCTGATCTATGGTGTGTGGCTTTTTAACAGTGCCGGAAATGCATTTCACTGGACAGTTCTTGGCGCAGACGGTGCAGCCCACGCATTTTTCCGGGTCGATGCTGTATTGGATGAGCGACTTGCACTGCTTGGCGGGACACTTCTTGTCCCGGATGTGCGCCTCGTATTCGTCCCGGAAATATCGCAGCGTCGTCAAAACGGGGTTCGGCGCCGTCTGGCCCAGGCCACAGAGCGCGTTTTTCTTGATCTGCTCGGCCAGCTCCAGAAGCTTCGGGATATCCTCCTCGGTGCCGTTTCCTTCCGTAATGCGCGTTAAAATCTCCAGCATGCGCTTTGTGCCGATCTTGCAGTAGGTGCATTTGCCGCAGGATTCGCTCTGTGTAAAGTTGAGGAAATAGCGGGCGATATCCACCATGCAGTTGTCCTCGTCCATGACGATCATGCCGCCGGAGCCCATGATGGCGCCCGTGGCGTTGAGCTCCTCATAGTCGACGATGGTGTCCACGAGGTTCGCGGGGATGCAGCCGCCCGACGGGCCGCCCATCTGCACGGCCTTGAAGGGCTTGCCGGAGGACGTGCCGCCGCCCGTGTCGAAGATGATCTCTTTGAGCGGGATGCCGATGGGCACCTCCACGAGGCCGCCGCGGGCGATCTTGCCGGCCAGGGCGAAGACCTTGGTGCCCTTGCTCTTGGCCGTGCCGAATTCGGCGAACTTGTCGGCGCCGTTGCGGATGATCCAGCCGATGTTGGCCAGCGTTTCGACGTTGTTGATATTGGAGGGCTTGGCGAACAGCCCCTTGTTGGCCGGGAAGGGCGGACGCATGCGGGGCATGCCGCGCTGGCCCTCGATGGAGGCGATCAGCGCCGTCTCCTCGCCGCAGACGAACGCGCCGGCGCCTTCCTTGATCTTGATCTTGAAATTAAAGCCTGTGCCCAGGATATTCTGGCCCAGATAGCCGCGCTCCTTGGCCTGCTCAATGGCGATTTTCAGGCGCTTGATGGCGATGGGGTATTCGGCGCGGCAGTATATGTAGCCCTCGTCGGCGCCAATGGCGTAACCGCCGATCAGGAGGCCTTCCAGCACGGCGTGGGGGTCGCCCTCCAGGACGCTGCGGTCCATGAACGCGCCGGGGTCGCCCTCGTCGGCGTTGCAGATGATGTATTTCTTTTCGGACTGGGGCGCCCGGGCGAACTTCCATTTCTGTCCCGTGGGGAAGCCTGCGCCGCCGCGGCCCTTGAGCCCGGATTTTAAAACCTCGTCGATGACCTGCTCGGGCGTCATCGTTTTCAGCGCCTTTTCAAGCCCCTTATAGGCGTCCCAATGGAGAGCCTCGTCGATGGACTCGGGGTTGATGTGGCCGCAGCGGGCCAGGACGATGCGCTGCTGCTTTGCGAAAAAGCTGTCTTGCGCGTTGGACTCGGTGCTGGAGCGGACCACATAATCTCTGACGGGGGTGCCGCCGAGCACGTGGCTGTCGAAGATTTGCTTCGCCTTTTCCTCGTTCACTTCGCCGTAGATGGTGCTGTTCCCGTTGTCATCGATGATTTCCACCATGACTTCTTTATAGCACATGCCCATGCAGCCGGTTTCAGCCATGCTGACATTTAAGCCGGGGTGCTCTGAAAGGAGGTCCTGAAACGCTTTCTTTACCTTGAGGCCGCCGGCGGCAATGCCGCAGCTGCCAAGGCCGATGACGATTTTCATTCTTCTGCTCCTTTCGTATAGAGCTCGCGGATAATTTTCCGTGCCTTGTCGGGCGTCAGGCGGCCGTAGGTCTCGTCGCCGATCATCATGACGGGCGCGAGGCTGCAGCAGCCCAGGCAGGCCACCGACTCCAGCGTGAACTTGTTATCCGGCGTCGTGCCGCCCATCTCGATTTTCAGCTCGTCGCACAGCGCGTCGGCCACCTTTTCGGCGCCGTTGACATGGCAGGCTGTGCCGAAGCAAACCTTGATCGTCTTTTCGCCCACCGGCGTGAGTCGGAACTGTGAATAGAATGTCGCCACGCCCATGATCTGCGTGACAAAGATGCCGGTTCTTTCGCTGAGTCTGGAGATGATGTCCTTGGGCAGATAACCATAGGCGCTTTGCAGCTTCTGCAGGACCGGGATCAGGTCCGACTCGCTGCCATGGTAATATTCGCCCATGACATCCTCAAACGCTGCGTAATATTGGCTGTTTTCCTTGCAGCAGTTTGCGCACATAAAAATTCCTCCCTGGCTGTATTTTTAAATATTTAAACCGGTTTTCACCGGTAAAAAGACAGCCGATTTCTAAGTATGAACGGACCTTGTAAAATTCGTCATATTTAAACCCATTATAACTTTCTATCCGCCTGGATGTCAATGTAATATACTATGATCTGCACAAAATGGAAAATACAAAATTGTTCAATATGATAATTAATTAACAAGATTGTTAATATTCCTGAAAACTAGAATCTGATATAATCGATATATTGTCTAATGTTTAACATAAATCGTGAAAACCGCGTTCCTGTCGAAAAAGAACCGCCGCTTACAGCCGGAAAGCCATAAGCGGACTATGAATTGATTATTATTAAGGTGTGACCGGCGACGCTAATTTTTCAGGATGTCCGCGTATTCGCCGTGCTCCCCGAACCATTTGAGGGCATAGCTGCACGTCAGGACGGCTTTCCTGTCAGTCCGCCGGAGCTCCTCGGCCGCCCTGGCCATGAGCTGGCCGGCAATCCCCTGCCCGCGCAGGGTATCGTCCACATAGGTGTGGCAGATATCCACCGTGCCGTCCGGCAGCGCGGGATAACAGACCTCGCCCAGCACGGCCCCGTCCCGCTCGTATTCGATCTTGTCTTCTCTGACGATAAAAGCCATCGGATAACCTCCCCGAAGCATGCGATAAACCATATAATACGCGATCCATCTTATTAAACACCTTTTCCGCCGGAAGGGCAAGATAAAAAAGCGCCGTCTCCCGGCATACCGCCGCCCGGCAGAAAAATATGCCGGCAAAATAGATAAAAAAAGACGCAGAACAACTTCGATGCCAATGAATTATCATATTACCGAATTACTTGACTAATATGCTAAAGTATCGTATACTGATGTCACCAACAGAAAGTGAGAAAGAGCATGACCGTTTCAGAGGATGTCCTGAAAAACGAGGAGAAGGCGATGATGCGCCTGCGGTCCCTCTATAAGCAGTACGGGTACACGCAATATAAGATGAGCAAATTCGAGGAATACGACCTCTATGTCCGCAACAAGAGCTTTCTGGCCTCGGAACAGATCATCACCTTTACCGACACCAGCGGCAAGCTGATGGCCTTAAAGCCGGACGTGACGCTGTCCATCGTGAAAAACACCAAGGACAGCGACGGGGCGCTCTATAAATATTTCTATAACGAAAATGTCTACCGCCTGTCGCATACCTCGGGGGAGTTCAAGGAGCGGATGCAGGCGGGGCTCGAGTGCATCGGCGGCATCGACGTCTATTCCATGAGCGAGGTGATCATGCTGGCCGAAAAGAGCCTGGAGACCATCAGCGGCCGGTATGTGCTGGACGTGTCGCACATGGGCTTTCTGAGCGCGCTTCTGGACGACATGGGGCTCGACGACGCGCAGAAGGCGCCGGTCCTCAAATGCATCAGCGAGAAAAACGCGCCGGAGATCGAAAAGCTGGGCGCCGCGCTGCGCATCCGCCCGGACGACTGCGAAAAGCTCATGACGCTGGCCACGCTGTACGGGCCCTTTGAGGAGACTGTGGGCACGCTCCGCAGGATCGGCGGTAAAGCCACGGAGGGCGCCGTCCGGGAGCTGGAGGACGTCTTTGAGACGGTCCGGCGGCTGGGCGGCGGCCGGAACATGTATCTGGACTTCTCCATCGTCAACGACATGAGCTATTACAGCGGTATCATTTTTCAGGGCTTTGTGGACGGTATCCCCACGGGGGTCCTGTCCGGCGGCCGGTACGACAACCTGATGCAGCGCTTCGGGAAAAAATCGGGCGCCATCGGCTTTGCCGTTTACCTGGACCTCCTGGAGCGGTTGGAGGCGCCGCGCCGGGCGTACGACGTGGACGTCCTGCTTTTATACGGCGACGATACCGCGCCGGAGGCGCTGGCCGCGGCGGTCCGGACCCTCGCGGACGAGGGCCGCAGCGTCCGGGCGCTCAAAGGGCCGCCGGATCATATCAAATACAGGTTTTTAGCCACATTGAAGGACGGGAGGCTTGAGGGACTTGACGCAATTTATTAATATCGCCCTCCCGAAGGGCCGCCTTGGGGAAAAGGTCTACGCCATCTTCGAGGCCGTGGGCTACGGCTGCCCGTCCATTCTGAACAACAACAGAAAGCTGATCTTTGAAAACGAGGAGAACTGTGTCCGCTACTTCTGGGTCAAGCCGTCGGACGTGGCCATTTACGTGGAGCGGGGCGCGGCGGACCTGGGCGTGGCCGGCAAGGATATTCTGCTGGAATACCGCCCGGACGTCTATGAGCTCCTCGACCTGGACGTGGGCAAATGCCGCATGTGCGTGGCCGCGCAGAAGGGCTTCCGGGACGATCTGGACAGGACGCTCCGGGTCGCCACGAAATTTTCAAAAGTCGCCAAGGACTTTTACGCCGGCCAGAGCCGGGAGATCGATATCATCAAATTAAACGGCTCCATCGAGCTGGCCCCCATCCTCGGCCTGTCGGACGTGATCGTGGACATCGTGGAGACGGGGACGACGCTCCGGGAAAACGACCTGGAGGTGGTGGAAACGATCACCGGCATCAGCGCCCGGCTTATTGCCAATAAGGTCAGCCACAAGTTCAAATACGAGGAAATCAGCCGGCTTGCCGCCCGCGTGGCCGGCTATATCAAAGAGGGGGCAATGAGATGATCAGGATATTTAAATACAGTGACATTGACAAATCGGCGATCTTTATGCGGAGCGAACCGCCGGCGAACGTCGAAGAGACGGTGGCGGGGATCATCGCCGACGTCCATGAAAACGGCGACGCGGCCCTCGTCCGATACGCCAAAAAGTTCGATGGGGCCGAGCTTTCCGCCCTGGAGGTCACGCCGCGGGAGCTCGACGACGCGCTCAAATCGGTGGACCCGTGCTTTTTGGAGGTTATCGAAAAAGCCGCCGCCAATATCAAAGCGTTCCACCGCTGCCAGATACGGAGCGGCTTCGTCCTCACAAAGGAGAACGGCGTCGTCCTGGGGCAGAAGATTCTGCCGCTGCACAGGGTCGGCGTCTACGTGCCGGGCGGCACGGCCAGCTACCCCTCCACCGTCCTCATGAACTGCATCCCGGCAAAGCTGGCCGGCGTTTCGGAGATCATCGTCACCACGCCGCCGTCGCGGGACGGCCGCGTGAATCCGAATATTCTGGCCGCGGCGAAGCTCGGCGGGGCCGACAGGATATTTAAATCCGGTGGCGCCCAGGCTGTGGCGGCGCTGGCCTACGGCACCGAGTCCGTCCCCCCGGCCGACAAGATCGTCGGGCCCGGAAACGCCTTTGTGGCGGAAGCGAAAAAGCAGGTCTACGGACGGGTGGCCGTGGATATGATCGCCGGCCCCAGCGAGATTCTCGTCATCGCCGACGATACCTGCAGCGCGGAATATGTGGCCGCCGACATGCTCTCCCAGGCCGAGCACGACGTTCTGGCCAGCGCCGTCCTTGTCACCGACAGCGCGGAATTGGCGGAAAAGGTCGGCGCCGAGCTTGAAAAGCAGCTCCCCGCCCTGCCCCGGTACGATATCGCCCGGGCGTCCATCGACAATAATGGCAAGATCATTGTGGCGGAAAATCTTAAGCAGGCCGTGGAGATTTCAAACGCGCTGGCGCCCGAGCATCTGGAGATTTGCGTCGACAACCCGTTCGACTATCTGGACATGGTCAGAAACGCCGGGTCCATCTTCCTGGGGAAATACTGCCCCGAGGCTCTGGGCGATTATTTCGCCGGCCCCAACCACACCCTTCCCACGCTGGGAACGGCGCGGTTTTCCAGCCCCCTGTCCGTGGACGATTTTGTCAAGAAGTCCTCTTTTACCTATTACACGCCGGAAGCGCTGGCCGGCGTCAAGAACGATATCGCGTGCTTTGCGCGCAAGGAGGGGCTGGAGGCCCACGCCCGCTCCGTCACCGTCCGATTTGATAAATAAAGGGAGCGATAGAGATGAGCAGGTTCCTGACGGACCGGTACAAGGGTCTCACGCCCTACGTGCCCGGCGAGCAGCCCGCCGACATGACATACATTAAATTAAATACAAACGAGTCGCCCTACCCGCCGTCGCCAAAGGTGTTGGAAGCCCTCGATAAAACGGCGGTCGACCGGCTGAACCTGTACCCGGACCCCACGGGCGCCCGCCTGCGGGAGAAGGCGGCGGCCCTTTATGGGCTGAAGCCGGACAACGTGTTCCTGGCCAACGGCTCCGACGAGGCGCTGGCCTTTGCGTTCATGGCCTTCTGCGACGACCGGCGACAGGCCGTTTTTCCGGATATCACCTACGGCTTTTATCCCGTGTACTGCGCGCTTTTCAACATCCCCTGCATCCAGATCCCCCTCCGGGAGGATTTCACGCTCCGGAGCGAGGACTATTTCGGGATCAACAAGAACATCATCATCCCGAATCCCAACGCCCCGACGGGGCTTGCCCTCCCGCTGGGCGATATCGAGCAGATGCTGCAGACGAACCCGGGCCATGTGGTCCTCGTCGACGAGGCGTATGTGGACTTCGGCGGCCGGTCCGCCGTGGGGCTTGTGGGCAGATACGAAAACCTTCTGGTGGTGCACACCTTTTCCAAGTCCCGGTCGATGGCCGGCGCGCGCCTTGGCTTCGTGTTCGGCAATGCGGCGCTTATCCGGGATATCGACATGATGCGCTACTCCTTCAACTCCTATAATGTCAACCGACTCACCCTCCTGGCCGGCGAGGCCGCGCTGTCCGACGCGGCGTATTACAAGGACATGCAGCAAAAAATCGTCGCCGCCCGGGACAAGGCGGCGTCCGGCCTCAAGGCCCTCGGCTTTGCGATGACGGACTCGAAGGCGAACTTCCTGTTTGTCAGGCACCCCGATATTGCGGGCGGCGCGCTCTACAAGGCTCTCCGCGAAAAGGGCATCCTCGTGCGGCATTTTGACAAACCCCGCATTTCGGATTATCTTAGAATCACCGTCGGCACCCCCGAGCAGATGGATACCCTGATCGCCGCGCTGAGGACGATTTTAGAAAACAGAAATAACTTGCGTACGCCGTAGGGCGGGGCTCTGCCCTTGCCGCTCCTGTTGGGCGCGGCGGGGAATACGGGCGATTAATAATCGCCCGTACGAAATGACCTGGGATTTCCCGTCCCATCCACATGGGACCGCCTTCGGCGGCCGGAATGACGGGGCGATGTGGGCATCGCCCCCCACGATATATGACGATGCGCCCGCCGGGGGGCTGTCCGCGGGGACAAACAATTTTGCGCCAACGCACGGGAGGTTACTATGCGTACCAGTGATATCAAAAGAAAAACGGCGGAGACCGACATTAGCCTGACGCTCAGCCTGGACGGCGCGGGTGTGTCAAATATCGACACCGGCATCGGGTTTCTCGACCATATGCTGACGCTGTTTGCCCGCCACGGGCGGTTTGACCTCAGCCTGACCTGCCGGGGCGACACGCATGTGGACGACCACCATTCCGCGGAGGATATCGGCCTCTGCCTCGGCGCGGCCTTTGCCGCGGCGCTGGGCGACATGAAGGGCATCACCCGCTACGGCGACATCACCCTGCCGATGGACGAGGCGCTCGTTTTATGCGCCGTCGACATCTCCGGCCGCAGCCATCTGACGTATGCGCTTAGCCTGCCGGCCGGTAAGGTCGGGACGATGGACACAGAGCTCGTCGAGGAATTTTTAAACGCCTTTGTGCGGAAAGCGAACATCACGCTCCACCTTCGGCAGCTGTCCGGCGCCAACACGCACCACATCATCGAGGCCGGCTTCAAGGCCCTGGCCCGCGCCCTGGCCAAGGCCGTGAAGCTCGACGAGGCCTACAAGGACGAGATTCCGTCGACAAAGGGCGTACTTTAAAAACGGGACGCCGAGGGCGGCGTCCCCCACGGGGGACGTATTAACGGCGAGATTATTCGTAGGGGTCGCCCTCCTGGGCGACCCAACTGGAGGCTTTATGATTGCGATTGTAGACTACGGCGTGGGGAACCTCTTTTCCCTGCGCAGCTCTTTGAAATATATCGGGCAGGACGCCGAGATCACCGGGGACGCCGAAAAGATCGGCAGCAGCGACAGGATAATCCTCCCCGGCGTCGGCGCGTTTGGAGACGCGGCGGAAAAGCTGCGCCAAAGCGGGCTCGATACTGTCGTCTGCGATGAGGCAAAGCGCGGCAAGCCGCTCCTCGGCATCTGCCTCGGCATGCAGCTGCTCTTCGATGCGAGCGACGAGTACGGCGAGCACGCCGGCCTCGGGCTGATAAAGGGCAAGGTCGTCTCCATGGAGCCGGTCGTGCCGAAGGGCTATAAGGTCCCCCACATCGGCTGGAACGGTCTCGCTTTCCCAAAGGATAAGCCGGTCAGCCCGCTGTTCAAATACGTCCGCGAGGGCGACCACGTCTATTTTGTCCACTCCTACTACGCGTCGGAATGTCACGATGCCGTCATCGCCACGGCGGAATACGGCGCGATGCTCACGGCGGCGGTGGCCGACAAAAACGTCTGCGGGACGCAGTTCCACCCGGAAAAAAGCGGCGGCGTGGGTCTAAACATTTTGCGCGCGTTCTGCGAAATATAGGGGATTTATCGATGATTCTTTTTCCAGCCATTGATTTATATCATAAAAGCGCCGTCCGCCTCGTCAAAGGCGACTACGCGCAGATGACCGTTTACAGCGCGTCGCCGGCCGCCGTCGCCGCCTCCTTCCGTGACGCGGGCGCCACGCACATCCACGTCGTGGACCTGGAGGGCGCCCGGGACGGGACGACGGCCAATATCGGCACTGTCGGCGAGATCGTCCGGCAAAGCGGGCTCTTCGTCGAGGCCGGCGGCGGGATACGGTCGCGGGACGTGATCGAAAAGTATCTCGATATCGGCGTGGGGCGCGTCATTCTCGGCACGGCCGCCGTGGCGCAGCCCGGCTTCGTGGGCGAGATGGTGTCCCGCTTCGGCGGCAAGATCGCCGTGGGCGTCGACGTGAAGGACGGCTTTGTGGCCGTCAAGGGCTGGACGGAGGTGACGGGCCTGGAGTGCTTCGACTTCTGCCGGCAGATGGAACAACAGGGCGTCAAAACGATCATCTGCACCGATATCTCGAAGGACGGCGTCCTGGGCGGGACGAATCTCGAATTGTACCGGAAGCTGTCGGACGCGCTGGCGCTGGATATCGTGGCCTCCGGCGGCGTCACCTCTCTGGACGACGTCCGGGCCCTGGGCGCCATCGGGCTCTACGGGGCCATATTGGGCAAAGCCATCTACGAGGGCAGGATCGATTTGAAGGAAGCGGTGAGGCTTTCTCAGGAAATGAGGTGCGGCGAATGATCACAAAGCGCATTATCCCCTGTCTCGACGTCCGGGATGGGCGGGTTGTGAAGGGCGTCAACTTTCTCGGCGTCAGCGACGTATCGTCTCCGGTGGAGCTGGGCAAATTCTACAGCGACAGCGGGGCCGACGAGCTGGTATTTTACGATATCACCGCGTCCTACGAGGAGCGGCGGCTGTTTACCGATATTCTTAAAGAGGTGGCAAGCTGTATCTTCATCCCCCTCACCGTGGGCGGCGGCATCAATACGGTAGATGATTTCGACAGGGTGCTGAAATGCGGGGCCGACAAAGTGAGCGTCAACTCCGGGGCCATCAAAAACCCGGGCCTCATCTACGAGGCCGCCAAAAAATACGGCGACCAGTGCGTCGTCCTGTCGGTGGACGTCAAACGCGTTAACGGGCAGTTTCGGGTATTCGCCAAGGGCGGCCGCGAGGACACCGGCATGGACGCCATCGACTGGGTCAAACGCGGCGAGAGTCTGGGCGCCGGCGAGCTCGTCGTCAACAGCATCGACACCGACGGCGTCAAAAAAGGCTTCGATCTGCAGCTGCTGGACGCCGTCTGCAACGCCGTCGGCATCCCGGTGATCGCCTCCGGCGGCGCGGGAAACACCGGCGACTTCGTCACCCTGTTCAAAGCGCTCCCCAAGGTGGACGCGGGCCTTGCCGCCTCGATCTTCCACTTCGGCGAGGTCAATATACCCGATTTGAAAAAAGCGCTGAAAGACGAAGGCATTACGGTCAGGCTATAGAATATCGGGGCCGGTCTCGGGTGGAGCTGGGCTCCGCCCTTCGCGCCAGTATGTCATTCCCGCGAAGGCGGGAATCCATCCCCCGTATCGGAAAACGTGGATTCCCGCCTTCGCGGGAATGACAACGCGGCCGGCAGAGGCGTGCGTAGGGGCGATTATCAATCGCGCGCCGTATCCCCGCGCAGCCTGCCGCCGGTTTCTGGACACCATATTTTGGAGGTTAACATGATTCCAATAGACGAGCTGAAATTCGACGACAAGGGGCTCATTCCGGCCGTCGTCGTGGACACCGGCAGCAAAAAGGCGCTGATGGTGGCTTACATGAACAGGGAAAGCCTGGAGATCAGCATGAAAGAGGGCCGGACGTGCTTCTGGTCCCGCTCACGCGGGGCGCTCTGGCGCAAGGGAGACACCTCCGGCAATGTGCAGCATATCGTGAACATCAAAACGGACTGCGACCGCGACACGCTCCTCATCGAGGTCAAAAAGGACGGCCCGGCCTGCCATTTGGGGACGGATTCCTGCTTTGTCGACGACGTCTTCGTCAGCGATACGCTCTCCTCGTTTTCCATGGAGGACCTCATGGCGCTGATCGCCGGGCGTAAAACAGAACGGAAAGAGGGCTCCTACACCACGTACCTGTTCGACAAGGGCATCGACAAGATCCTCAAAAAGGTCGGCGAGGAATCCACGGAGGTCATCATCGCCGGGAAAGCCGGCGACAGGGAGGAGACGGTGTATGAGATCGCCGACCTCGTCTACCACGTGATGGTGCTGATGATCGAGATGGGCATCTCCCTGGAGGATATCCATGCCGAGCTCAAGTCCCGCCACGTGGTGGACAAAAAAGTGAAACAGGAGAAGATGACGTAAATGACGCTCCTCACAAATTTCCACGCCCACTCCACCTTCTGTGACGGTACCGAGACGCCGGAAGACATGGTGCGGGCGGCAATCGGTAAGGGCTGCGCGGCCTTCGGCATTTCGGGCCACGCGCCCATGGCCTTTGACACCGACTGGTGCATGACGGCGGCGGGCGAGCGGGATTTCGTCCGGGAGATGGACCGCCTGAAAGCAGTTTACGGCGGCCGCCTCACACTGATGACGGGCGTGGAGCGGGACTATTATTCGCCCGAGCCCGCCGGCGTTTACGATTACGTCATCGGCTCGGTGCATTACATCAAAAAAGACGGCGCCATGCTCACCGTCGACGAGAGCGAGGACGCGCAGCGCCGGGACGCGGCGCGGTATTACGCCGGCGATTTTTATACGTACGCCCGCGATTATTTCCGCACCGTCGCCGGCGTCGCGCCCGCGACAAAGCCGGACTTCATCGGCCACTTCGACCTGGTTGCAAAGTTCAACGACGGCGGGCGGCTCTTCGACGAGGCGGACCCGCGCTATACCGGCCCCGCCCTGGAGGCGCTGGCGGCGGTCGCTGAAACCTGCGGGCTGTTTGAAATCAACACCGGCGCCATGTACCGGGTCGGCAGGTCTGTGCCGTATCCGGCGCCGTTTCTCTTAAGGGCGCTCCGGGAGCGCGGCGGGGAGATCATCCTCTCCAGCGACAGCCATGACGGCGCCTCCATCGGCTATAGGTTTGCGGAGGCCGCGGAACTGGCGAAGGCCTGCGGCTTTGAGTACGCCAAAACGCTGACGCCGTCCGGCGCCGAAACATATAAGCTGTAAGAAAAATAAACTGAGGCCCGCACCGGAACGTATCCTCCGGTGCGGGCCTCGGCTTGTTAAAATAATAACAGCGCCGGGAATTTATACGGCGCGGCGGTGAATACTAAGGGCAAAATATTTTCAGGCGGAAATTGGTCAACGATGAACAAACAGCCGACGAATGCAAAACCACGCAGAGTATTCGCGCATGTCAACCTGCTCGGGACAACACAGCTGCATCACCGCAACCCCTATGTGGTCGCGTTCTGGTCGGCAATGTTTCCGGGCTTTGGGCATTTGCTGCTGAGCAAATATTTGAGGGCGTATATCCTCTTTTTGTGGGAGATCATTATTAACCTGAGGGCCCACGTCAATCTGGCGCTGCTCCACACGATTCTCGGGGAGTTCGACGCGGCAAAGCATGTGATCGACATCCGGTGGTCGCTTTTGTATATTCCCACCTTTATTTTTTCTGTCTGGGACAGCTACAGGTCTGCCGTGGACTTGAACCAGCAGTATATCCTCGCCGCCAGGGAGAACGCGCCCATCGAGCCGTTTTCGATCGGCCCGTTCGGTATCAGCTATATCGACAAGCGCTCCCCGTACGTGGCGTCGGCCTGGTGCACCCTGACGCCGGGGCTTGGGCACATCATGCTCCAGCGCATCCACCACGGCGTTTTCGTGCTGTTCTGGTGGATACTTGTCGTCTATTTTTCCAATATCCTGACCGCCCTGCATCTGACGTTTTACGGCGCGTTCGCCTCGGCGCGGGACGCGCTCAACCCGCAGTGGTTTTTAAACATCCCGTCGCTGTTTTTCTTTTGCGTTTATATCACATATGTCAATTCTGTCGAGAGCAATAAGTTATTTGACGCAGAACAGTCTCAATTTCTTCAAAAGAACTATCAGAGCGCGGGATTTCCGTTCCCCGGAGGGACAGAAATAAGAGGTGCCGGTATGTTTGTCGTCTCAGTTTTTCAGCAATCCATTCAGGTAGAGCTGGCGGTCACCGCGCTCGAGCAGGAGGGCGTGGCCAAGAGCGAGATTCTGGCGGTCCCCGTGCAGAAGGAGCAGCCGGGAAAGGGACTTTTTGACTCCATGCATTCGGCGTCCGGCGAGAGCGTCCTGGACCTGCCGATGATCCTGGGCGCGCTGGCCACACTTTTCGGGTGCATTTACGGCTTTCGGCTGGCCTGGGGGCCGGTCCTCTGGGGCATCATCGCCGCCGTGCTCGGTTTCGGCGTCGGCTTTGTCCTCAAGCTCCTGTTTCTGAAAAAGAAGAAGGCGTCGAGTCACCAAAGCGAGGTCGTCATCTTCGTGAAGTGCGACGGCGGCAAGCTGGAGAGGATCGAGCGGCTCCTGCACGACAACGGGGCGCAGGGCGTCAGCTTTGTCGCGCCGTCTCCGTCGTGACGCTACAGCTTTTCAAAATGCTTCCGGCCGGCGAAGTAATGCCCGGCCAGATAGATCGCAAAAATGAGCGGGAGCGAATAATAATCCCGCCAGGCCTTTCTGTTGTAAAACCCGATCCACTCGAAAACAGGCTGGACAACAAAGGAACCGAGCAGCGAAAAAATCAAAGCCTTCAGGTATGGGTTCACCTTCGGCTTCACCTGATAAAACAGCATCGCCGTGACCGGGATGATCGAAAAATCCCAGGGGATATACGGCGGAATGATGGGAATCACGATGGAATTGTAGCCCCACAGGCCGAAATTCAGGCCCAGCATGTCCAGAAAGGACGACAGGACCAGCACGACAAATCCGGCCAGGAGCAGGCGGTGCGTGCTCTCTTTTTTTCGCACCAGGACCCATAGGACCCACGGCAGTACCGACAGCCCCGCGTTGACCCACCAGTGCCATGTAAAGACAATGCTGCCGCACCACAGGCCGAGCGTTTCCAAAAACGCGTCGTGCAGCTTATTGTCGATTTGAGAGACCGCATCCGAGATAGACTGATCGACTTCCAGCATACGTTACCACATTAAAGAACCAAAATAATAAATATGCTGTCTATTATCAGCTGCCCCAAATCGATTTATACGCATAATGAATATCTATGCATTTTTTACCGCGCCAGATTGACCTTGAAAATCAAGACCATCGCAAAGGCCAGAGCCGTCGAAACGGGCCAGACCAGGAGCTGGTGCTTATAATGCAGCCGGAGCATGGGAAACATGACAAGGTTGAACAGCACCGAATAGCCGATGTTCCAGCTGTTGAAGTATTTAAAATCCCCCACGAGATACCCGATGAGTTCAACCGAGGAGTAAATGCCCGCCCACAGCAGCAGGTATAAAGGCTGACGCCGCCGCTTTTCCGGAAAATACGTCAAAAATAATATGGTCGTGCTCGGGTACAGAAACGCCGTGATTATCAAATCAAGGAACGGATAATTAAAGCTGAACTGGCCAAAGGCCCACAGGGGCCTGTTATACATGAGGATGTCGCAGGCCAGATCGCCGATATAAAAATACAGCATGGTGGGATAATATTCTTTCCAGCGCCGCCACCCGCCGCCTTTCCAGCAAAGGACCACGCTGAGGAGCGCGAAAATCGAAAATACCATGCAAAGCCATCCTTTTAAAAGTGTTGGGGCCATAAAATCCGGACGGCAGCGCGGGCGCCGCGGGCCGTGTACAGCACTTGTTTTTAACATATCGCGTTAATTTATACCGATTGGGGCAGATTTTCCGCCCGGCGCATTTTAGCCCGGCTGTTGGCGCGCCATAATTAATATCAGAATCCGGACTATCGGAGAAGGCACAGGAGGGCGCGCTTTGGCGGGTTATTTTGAAGGCTGGTATTTCAAGCAGCAGGCGGGGCGGGAGATGCTCGCGCTGATCCCCGCCGTCCATACGGACGGCGGCGGGCACCGGACGGGGTCCCTGCAGCTCATCACCCCGGACAAGTCCTGGTATGTGCCGCTGCCCGGGGAGGCGTTACGGGTCGTGCGGCGCGGTGCCGGGCGGCTGCCCGTGATATACGCGGGCGACAGCACGTTTTCACCCCGGGGCGTCGATCTGAACATCCGGGGCGACGGCATCAGCGCCTCCGGGCACCTGCGCTACGGCGGCATGGCGGCGCCGCGGGGCGACATCATGGGGCCCTACCGGTTCGTTCCGCTGATGGAATGCCGCCACAGCGTGTTCAGCATGACGCACGAGGTGCAGGGGAGCCTGACCCTAAACGGCAAGGTATTTGATTTCTCCGACGGCGCCGGCTACATGGAGGGGGACCGGGGCCGCTCGTTTCCCAGGCGCTATGCCTGGGCGCAGTGCAGCTGGCGGGACGGCGGGACGTGTGCGCTGATGGTTTCCGCGGCGGACGTCAGGGCGATCGGCCGGGATTTCGTCGGCGTCGTCGGGTTTGTCTGCCTTCGGGGGCGGGAGCTCCGGCTGGCCACCTACCGCGGGGCGAAAGCCGATCTGGCCGGCGGCGCCCTCGCCGTCCGGCAGGGCGATCTCACGCTGACGGTGCGGCTGCTGGAGGACCGGCATCAGGCGCTGCGCGCGCCCCAGGGCGGTGAAATGGTCCGTCTGATCAAGGAGAGCCTGGCCTGCCGGGCCCGGTTCACGCTGACCGATAAAAGCGGCCCGGTTTTTGATTTTACGACCGATCAGGCGAGCTTTGAGTATGAATTTTAACGCCCGGAACGAATAAAAAACAGAGGAGTGGAGCAATTGTTTCCAGAAGCGGTCTATTATGAGCCCGATGCGCTGGGCTATCCCCTGGGCGTAAAGCTCAGGGAAAAATACGGCGAAAAAAGCTGGATCGAGATCACAAGCCACAACAGCATTGAGGAGCTGCAGAAAAAGCAGAACAGCGAGTTTGCGCGGCTGAAGCAGTATCTCATTGTCGGCACCCGCAAGACGCACAAATATGTGGAGAACCACAAGGTCTCCGATTTTCTGGTCCCATACACCTCGTCCGGGTGCAGCGCCATGTGCCTGTACTGCTATCTCGTCTGTAATTACAACAAATGCTCCTATCTGCGCGTCTTTGTCAATCGGGAGCAGATGATGGACCGCCTTGTGAAAACGTCTCTCGCCGCGCCCGCCCCCCTGACGTTTGAGCTCGGCAGCAACAGCGACCTTGTGCTGGAAAATACGGTCACCGAAAACCTGCCCTGGACGATCGAGGAATTTGCAAGGCGCGGGCGAGGCCAGATCACCTTCCCGACGAAATTTGATATGGTCGATGCGCTCCTGCCCCTGGACCACCGGGGGAAAACCATCTTCAGGATGAGCGTCAACCCGGATTATATCGTGCGCCGGATAGAAATTGGGACCTCTCCCCTGAAAAGCCGGATCGAGGCGCTCAATAAAATGAACGAGGCCGGCTATCAAACCGGCCTTCTGATCGCGCCTGTCATCCTGCTGGAGGACTGGCAGGCGATGTACGGGGCGCTGATCGACACGCTGCGCGCCGAGCTGAGCGACCGCGTTAAAAAAACGTCCTTTATCGAGGTCATTTTTATGACGTACAGCTATGTGCAAAACGCCATCAATAAAGAAGCGTTTCCCCACGCCCCGCCGCTTTTCGACAAAGAGCGCCAGACCGGCCGCGGCAAGGGCAAGTACTGCTACCGGGAACCCCTCCGCGCCGAGGGCGAGCTGTTTTTGCGGGACAGGCTCGAAAAAGCGCTGCCGGAAATGAAGCTCCTGTATATCGTGTAGCGCCCGCCGGTACTACAGTATCTTTCGCCGGACGGCGATCTCCTGGCGGTTGACATACAGGCGCAGGTCCCCGGTCGTTTTGACGCTCCATTTCACCAGCGTGATTTCGGAGTTTTCGATTTCCAGCGCGGTGATGCTGGTGGGGTGGACGCAGCTGCCGTCGTTAAAGTAAAGGTTGTCCTGGTCCAGCGGGCAGCTGGGCCGGTGCGTGTGGCCGGCGATGAGGAACCTGCCGTTTTTGGCCGCCCAGTCGTACAGTCTTTTCTCCACGTGCTTTTTCTTGACGTTGTTTTTCGCGGCGCTGGTGATGTCCTTAAAGCCCAAAAGCTCCATCCGGCGCCAGAAGTGGCGGACGAAAAATTTACCCGTTTTCCAGAACCTGTCGTCCCGCGGGTCTCCCTGGTGCCCGTGGACGACGAACAGCTCCCTGCCGGTGGGCCTGTGCTTCAGGACAAGCCCCTCGTACGCCGTGATGTTTTCAAAGAGAGGCTCGTACCTGTCGGCGTGGTTGTCGTAAAAGGCCGCCATGTTTTTCCGCACAAAGTCCGGGTCTTTCTTTTCGATGTCATGGTTGCCGTAGATCATATAAAGCCGCCGCTCGTGGTAAAAGCGGTGCAGCAGCCGGAAGATGTCGATATAGATGCTGCTGATGTCGTGCAGGCTCCTGAATTTCCACAGCTCGTCCCCGTCGCCGTTTTCAATATAGGTAAAGCCGTTGTCAAAATAGTACCGCAGCGCCGCGTAATAGATATTGTGATTGTGCGAAAAATTGTCGATCCAGCTGCCGTCGCCCCTGTGGCAGTCGCTCATCACGACGATTTTAGAGCCCTCGTCGATCTCTATGACGGGGGCGGCGGAGAATACCTGGCACAGGCGGCTGTAAGTGGACAAAGCGCATTACCTCTATTCGATCGTGACCTGTTTAACATGGGCCGGTTTCCTGTCTCTACAAATTTTAGGGCAAAATAAAGAAATTCAATCTTGTACGCCGAAAAAATTCAGCGTAATATAGCTTCTGTGATTTTTCGGCAAAATACGGCAAATCACGACAGAGAATTCGAGAGGGAGCTGTTTATGGAGAAATTCTTTAAGATCAAGCAGTACGGCACCAACGTCAGAACGGAGCTCGTCGCGGGGATCACCACGTTTTTCACCATGGCGTACATCATCTTCGTCAACCCCAATATCCTGTCCCTGGCCGGCACGCCGGACAACCCGTTTTCCCCCCAGGGCATTTTTGTGGCCACGATCATCGCCTCCTTCGTGGGCACCATGGTCATGGCGCTCTTCGCCAACGTCCCGTTCGCCCTGGCGCCGGGTATGGGCATGAACGCCTTTTTCACCTTCACCATCTGCCAGATCATGGGCTTTACCTGGCAGCAGGCGCTGGCCATGGTGCTCATCTGCGGCGTCATCAATATCATCATTACGACGACCGGCCTCCGGAAAGCGATCATCCGATCCCTGCCCAAGGTCCTGCAGGGGGCCATCGGCGGCGGCATCGGCCTGTTCATCTCCTACATCGGCGTCAAGGACGCCGGCTTTTTAAAGTTCACGTCCGACCCCGGCACGTATCTCTTCCTCGGCAAAACCCCGGCGGACGCCACGGTCATCGCCAACGCCTCCGCCGTGCCGTCGCTGGTGAATTTTTCTGACCCCGCCGTCCTTTTGGGGCTCATCGGCGTTTTGATCATCGTCACCCTGATGGTCCGCAAGGTCAAGGGCGCCATTCTCATCGGCATCGTCTCGGTGACGGCCGCCGCCCTCATCGCCGTCGCCGCCGGCGCGGACCCCCATATCTTTTTCCCCTTGCTCCCGGAGGATGTCACCACGGCGGGGGCGTTTTTCGGCACGGTGTCCATCACGCCCGCGTCCATCGGCAGCTCGATCGCGTCCATCAAGGACACCGCCTTCAAGCTGGACTTCGCCGGGCTTTTCAGCGACCCGTCCCGGATCGTCCTGGCCTTTACCGCCATCATCGCCTTCATCCTCACCGATATTTTCGACGCGCTGGGCTGCTTTGTGGGCATCGGCCGCCGGACGGGCATCTTCGACGCCGAGGACGAAAAGCTTATGTATGAGGGCTCGGGCGTAAAGTCCCGTATGGACAGGGCGCTCTTCGCCGACCTGTGCGCCACGATCACCGGCGCCATCGTCGGCACCTCCAACACCACCGCCTACGCCGAGAGCGCCGTCGGCATCGCGGAGGGCGGGCGCACCGGCCTCACCTCCGTCACAACGGCCGTCCTCTTCCTTTTGAGCCTCGTCCTCGCGCCGGTGGTCGGCCTCGTGCCCTCCTGCGCCACCGCTCCGGCACTCATCGTCGTCGGCATCCTGATGATGGGCTCCGTCATGGAGATCGACTGGCGCAACTTTGAGGAGGCGGCCATCGCCTTCGTCACGGTGGCGCTGATGCCCTTCACCTACAGCATCACCACCGGCATCGCCTTCGGCTTCATCTTCTTCGTCCTCATCCGCCTCCTCCGCGGCAGATACAAGGAAATCCACCCCATCATGTACGGCGCCACCGCCCTGTTCATCGTGAACTTCGTCCTCCTGGCGGTTAACCATATATAAGAAGAGGCCGGGGGTTCAACGCTCCCCGGCCCCACCAAAAGGCCGCTATATCGCAAGATATAGCGGCCTTTTGTAAATTCTTCTATACCGTGGCCTGGTAATAGGGGCTTGCGGTTATGGGAGCGTCGGGCCGGCTTTCGGCGATGGCGTCCGAATAAAGCGATTGTGCCAAAATATAACAGGTATTTAACATTCACTTAATTGCCTCAAGACGACCGGCAGTATAAAATAATTAACATCGGCGCATGTTGCGGTTGTCCAAGAAAGGCGCGTGCGGCGCAAAAACCCAATACTTTAAGGTGGAGCAAAGAAAAAACCTATTTGAGGGACATACCGTCCTTTAATCAGTTTGATTGAACGATTTTATGTTCCAGGGTAAGTTTTGCTTTGCTTTTTTTCTTGTCGCGAAATCGGCGCGACCGGGCGGCGCACGATTTGCGATGATTTTACCCTCCTGAGATAGCGGCGGGGTTTCGGCAAAATCTAAAATAAAACCGCAAAAAAATAACGCGGGATATACCGGAGGGAATCTATGGGTGAAATTCGTCTTGAAAACGTTGATAAGAGTTACGGCGACAAAGAGATCATCAAAAGTCTCAGCCTGACGATCGAGGACGGCAGCTTTACCGTTTTGGTCGGGCCTTCCGGCTGCGGAAAATCCACTATCCTTCGGATCATCGCCGGACTGGAAAAGAAAACGGGGGGAAACGTTTTTATCGGGAATAAAAACGTCGAAGGCGTGGAGCCCGGGAAACGGAACCTGGCAATGGTCTTTCAAAACTACGCGCTGTACCCGACAATGACGGTGCGGCAGAACATCGAGTTCGGCCTGAAAAACATCAAAATCCCGAAGCAGGAGAGGGACAGGCTCATCGACGAGGTGACGGGCATCGTCGGTCTGACGGCGCATCTGGAAAAGAAGCCGCAGTTCTTATCGGGCGGGGAACGTCAGCGCGTGGCGCTGGCCCGGGCGATGGTCAAAAAGCCGGCGGTTTTTTTGATGGACGAGCCGCTGTCAAATCTGGACGCCAAGCTCAGGCAACAGCTGCGCCTGGAGCTCATCGAGCTGCACAACAGGCTTGGGGCAACATTTTTGTACGTGACGCACGACCAGGTCGAGGCCATGAGCATGGGAACGAAAATCGTCCTGATGGACAACGGCCGGATTATGCAGGAGGACACCGCCCACGACATCTACAATTATCCGAAGAACGTCTTCTCATCTAAATTTATCGGCTCCCCCCCGATGAACGTGCTGGAACTCGGCGAATTGAGCGAATATCTGCCGACGCCTCTCCCAGCGGGTGTCAAATTCGTCGGCTTCCGCCCCGAAAAGGCAAAGATCGCCGAAAACAGGCGCGGCTCTGGCGGAGACGGTCTTTCTCTGGAGGCAACGGTGACAGGCCGGGAGATGCTGGGTTCCGAGATCCTTTATTCCGTCGAGCTTACAAACAAAAGGAAGCTCGCCGTTAAGGTCATGGACGACACGGAGATTTCGCAGCTTGAGTACGGCACCCAAATCGGGCTCTTTATCTCCAGCCGTCATATCATTTTCTTTAATGACGCTGAAGAGCGCGTTACGGCGCCTTACCGGGCGGAAAGCAAGGTGATATAGATGGAGCGGTCCGTCCGCCTGAAGCCCCGGAACGGCGAAAGAACCGGCTGGTCTATGGCGCGGCCCTACATATTGGTCCTGCCGGCGATCGCTATTTTGGCGGTATTCTACATCTACCCCATCTTCTATAACGTCTATCTCAGCTTTCACAGCTGGAATATGCGCGGGAGCATGAAATTCATCGGTCTGCAGAACTATCTGGAGCTATTTAAAAGCGCCGATTTCCGGCAGATCATCATGAACACGCTGGTTTATATGCTGATGAACGTCAGCCTCACCGTTGTGCTGGCAATCGCGCTGGCCATGTTCTTGAGGAAAAGTACCCTCATAAGCCGCTTTATCCAGACACTGAGCTTCACGCCGAATATCATCTCCCTCGTTTCGATTTCAATGATATGGTCCTGGCTTATGACGGCGGACGAGTCGGGCCTGTTCAACTACGTGCTGTCCTTCTTGGGACTCGGGCCCTTCGGCTGGCTTTCGGACAAGCACCTGGCGCTCTTTTCACTGGTGCTCGTGGCCATCTGGAAATCTGTGGGGCTCAACGCGCTGATCATCACCTCCTCCCTGGGGAGCATCCCGGACTATCTCTACGAGGCTGCGCGGCTGGATAACGCCTCCAAATCCGCAACTTTTTTCAGCATTACCCTGAAAATGATCAGCCCCACGCTGTTTTTTCTGATTCTGATGAATATCATCTCGTCGTTTGAGGTATTTGAAACGATCAACGTCATGACGCAGGGCGGGCCGGACAACGCCACGAATACCCTTGTTTTCAGCATTTACAAGCAGGGCTTTGAGTATTACAGAATCGGCTACGCGTCCGCCATGGCCGTGATTCTCATGATCATGATCGGGCTCATTACGGTGTTCTATTTTAAAGCTCTTGAGAAAAACGTCCATTACCGCTGAAGGAGGCCGGAATGAAAATTTTAGGTAAAAGTGCCAGCATCCTCGGCAAAATCCTTATTTCGGCGCTGCTGATCTTAATATTTGTCGTGCCATTTTACTGGATGATCCTGACGGCGGTCAAGACTTTGGGCGAGGTGGTGCAGTTTCCGCCGAAGTTCTGGACGGACGCCATCCAGTGGCATAACTTCAAGGACGCGTTCGACGCCATCGATTTTTTGCACTACACCAAAAACTCGCTGGTCATCACCGCCGGGACGCTGCTTGGCCAGGCCCTGTTTATCCTGCCGGCCTCCTACGCCTTCGCCCGATACGATTTCAAAGGGAAAAAGCTGCTGTTCTCAATAGTCCTGCTGACAATGATGATCCCCGGGCAGCTGATATTCCTGCCAGTCTTCGTGATGTATGTGAAGCTTGGCCTGCTCAACAGCTATATTTCTCTCATCATCCCGTTTGCTGCCAACGGGTTGGCAATTTTCATGCTCCGACAGACCTTTATGCAGGTGCCCGACTCGATACTGGAGGCCGCGCGGCTGGATAACGCCGGCGAATTTAAAATCATCTATTCGATCATGCTGCCGATGGCTGTACCGACGATTTCCACGCTGGCCCTGTTTACGTTCATCACCTCGTGGAACAGCTATTTCTTCCCGTTGGCATGGACGACGACGGATGCCGTGAGGACTCTCCCCGTCGGCATCCAGCAGCTGCAGAGCTCTCTCGGACTTAATCCCCAGGTCGTCATGGCCGGCGTCGTGCTGATGGTCGTGCCGATACTGGTGATATTCGTCATCGCGAGAAAGCAGATTATCAAGGCTTTTACCTATATGGGTATTAAGTAAATCTATCAATGAAAGAGTGAGGAATGATAATGTCAAAGCTGAAAAGAGCTGCATCGGCGGCGCTGGCGACCTGTCTGGTTCTCCTGGCGGGATGTTCGGGCGCGGGTTCAGGTGCGATCAGCACACCTTCGCTGGCAGGAACCTCCGCCGTGCCATCGGGGAGCGGTGACGCAACGCCCGCCGCGACGGACCTGTCTTCTTACAAGTACAGTAAAACGGGCAGCGTCGTCGAGGTCACCTTCTGGACCGCCGCTGTGGAAGAGATCAACCAGCAGCTCGTGGACAAGTTCAATGAGACGACGGGAAAGGACCAGAACATCCACGTCACCGCCCAGTATCAGGGCGATTACTGGGAAATGCAGCAGAAGATCAATGCCGCGTCCATCGCCGGGACGCTCCCCAACGCGTTTATCGACGAGGTGTCCATGACCAGGGGTTTTGCCGATGACGACGTCATTTTAAATCTGGAGCCGTACATGCAAGCCAATAGCTTTGACAACTCGGCGTTCCAGATCGGCGACCTGGGCAACCTTTACATGGGCGAGGACATGTACGCTTTCCCTCACATGAGAAGTGTGCCCGTGATGTATGTCAACAAAACGCTGGCTAAATCGGTTGGCCTGAGCGAGGCGGGCCCCGCCACCTTTGACGAGCTCACAACATATTTGCAAGCCTGCTACGACAAAACGGGGCAGCCCCCCATGTACCTGTTCAACTACGATTTCTGGGTAATGGAAGCACTGCTGCACTCCTATTCCAACACGAATATCCTAAGCGACGACGAGAAGTCTTGCAACATTAACAGCGAGGGCGGCGTCAAGCTGGTCACCTACCTTAAGGGTCTTGTGGACAAGGGGCTCGTCAAGGTGCTGCCGATCACGGACATGAACGCGTTTTACGCCACTATCGCCAATCCCAGTACCGCTTTATGGCTGACGAGTATCGGCGGGTATAAGGCCTTTGCCCCGATGGCGTCCCAGTATGGCATAGACCTTGGCGTCTCCATGATCCCGGAGGGGGAAAACGGCACGAGAGGCGTGCCTGTCGGCGGCTCGAACACATACCTTGCCAACGCCGGCACCGACCAGCAGAAGGCCGCGGCGTTCATCTTCATGACATGGCTTTCCGATACGGAACAGGCGGCGTTCGCATCCTCGCAGACAGGCTATTTGCCGACGAAGCTCGCCTCCCTCGAGACGTCCGTCATGAAGGAAACTCTGGCCCAGTTCCCCGGCTTTCAGGTGGCTTTCGACGAGCTGCAGTACTGCAAGATGCGGCCGACCACCGGCTCTTATCACGAGGTCGAGGACCTGATGTGCGAGAAGATCAACTCCATCCTGCTGGATAACCTGGATATCAAATCAAGCCTCGACACTCTGGCAAAAGACGTTAACGCCATACTTAATCGCTGATAACGCCATGATGGACACGACGGCGGCCGCCGCCGTGTCCATCAAATTCAATCGGGTATAGGAGATATGAACATGCGAGATTACAAAATACTGGCCCATAGAGGGGCCAGCGCCTACGCACCGGAAAATACGATGCCGGCGTTTGAGCTCGCCGTGGCGCAGCATGCGGACGGGTTTGAAATCGATATTTATTTCACCAGAGACGGGAGAATCGCGGTCATCCACGACGATACCATCAACCGAACCTCCGACGGGAAAGGGGCCATTGCCCAGTATACGCTGGAGGAGCTCAAGGCCTTCAATTTCAATAAGGGGTTTGAAAGCAAGTACCCTCTCGCACGCATCCCGTCTCTTGAGGAGGTGCTCGATATCGTCAAAAAACACAACCTGATCCTGAACATAGAAATCAAGGACAGTTTGCTCAACAGAAGCGTCTCCAACGGACTTGGCGAGGCTGCCGCCGAGCTGGTCCGAAAATGGGACCTGACGGAAAACGTGATTTTTTCGTCGTTCAACCACATCGCGCTCGTCGGGCTGAAGAAAGCCTGCCCGGAGGTCAAGACGGGGCTCCTCTATTTTGAGAACCTCTACAACGCCGGGCAGTATGCGCTCACGGCGGAGGCCTATGCCCTGCATCCGTTTTTCGTGAACGTCAGCGAAACGATGGTCAGTGCCGCCCACGAGGCGGGCGTCGTTGTCAATCCTTATACGATTAACAATCCGGAGCTTATGAAGCTGTTTCGTAAATTCGGGGTGGACGGCATCATTACGGACTGCCCCGACGTGTGCTACGACGTTCGGAGCGGGGACGCCGAGGGGCCGGACGGCGGCGAAGAGGTGCTTGCCGCCCTCACCCAGGAGTACCTCCAGATGATTACGGACTATTTAAGCCGGGACGAAAAATAGCCTGCCGACAGGGAAAGGAATTGCTATGAATCGCTGCATGAATATCGCGCACCGCGGGGCCAGCGCTTAAGCCCCTGAAAATACGATGGCGGCCTACGAGCTCGCTTTGGACATGGGCGCCGACGCCATCGAGCTTGACGTCCAGCTGACGAAGGACGGGCAGGTCGTCGTCATTCACGACCTGAGTATCAACAGGACCTCTGATGGGAAGGGCTTTGTCAGGGACATGACGTACCACGAGCTGTCGCGCCACGTTTACGCATATAAATTCAAAGAAAAATACGATCTGTCAAAGTGCCGGCTCCTGAAACTGGAGGAGGTTCTCGATTTCGCCTCTAAAAACGATCTGTTCCTCAATATTGAAACAAAGGATTACACGGACCCCCGCGGAAAGGTCAACGCCATGACGGCCAGGCTCGTCCGGGAATTCAATTACGCCGAAAAATCTCTTATCTCCTCGATAAACCACAACGCCGTGGCGTACCTGAAGGAAGAGTTCCCGGAAATTAAAACGGCCATCGCTTTTATGACCGGCATCTATGATCTGCCGGCCTACGCCAGGACCTGCCGCGCCGAAGTGCTGCATCCGATTTCGTATATCGTGGACGAGCCGTTCATGGAAATGGCGAGGGGCGCCGGCTTTGAGGTCAACGTCTGGACGGTCGACAATATCGAGGAGCTGTCAAAGCTCCAAAAGCTCGGCGTCACCGGGATCATGACGAACACGCCGGACCTGTTTTGCGAGGCGTTGAATAAGTAACCGTTTGACAAAGTATTGATTGTACAGAATGAATAAGCGTCAAAAGAGATCCCGCCCCAAAAACGGTGAAACCTCTTTTGACGCTTACTTGCCATGTTGGCCATTGCCTGGGGAAACTGCCGGTAAGGCAAGTTTTTCTAATGTTCTTTATCAGCATCAATCGCAAGATAGTTGTGAAAAGATTTATATATATCATTTTAATTGCGGCTTCCATGGCCGCCCTTTTGGCGGCCTGAGGCAGTAAAGCTAAAAGCAGTATCCGAATCCGTATGATTTTACCTGTGTTGATACAGACTTTACTGTGGATGCCAAAGAGGGGAGCGCGCTTGCCAGCGAGACATATTATTATACATTCTGGCTTGTAAAGGGGAGCAAGAGTGCGGACTGGATGATCGTATCGTATGGTATGGGCTGAGCCGGCGGAGACGAGCCGCCCATGACGGCATGGGTGGTTTTGTATGCCGCCGCGCCGATAGGAAACAATTGACGCAGTCATACCGTTTGATGTATCATATACTCTTGCCGCACTTATTTATTTAGGATGATTATTGAATGACAACGAACGAACTAAAAACCGAGGTCAGCCGCCGGAAGACCTTTGCGATCATATCCCACCCGGACGCCGGCAAAACCACCATGACGGAGAAGCTTTTGCTGTACGGCGGGGCGATCCGGCTGGCCGGGACGGTCAAGGGGCGCAAGGCCAGGCAGTACGCGGTGTCGGATTGGATGGAGATCGAAAAGCAGAGGGGCATCTCGGTGACCTCCAGCGTTTTGAATTTCGACTATGAGGGCTACCGTATCAACATTCTGGACACGCCGGGCCATCAGGACTTCAGCGAGGACACGTACAGGACCCTGGTCGCCGCCGACAGCGCCGTGATGCTCATCGACGGGGCCAAGGGCGTGGAGGAGCAGACAAAAAAGCTGTTTCACGTCTGCCGGATGCGGGGCATCCCCATCTTCACCTTCGTCAACAAATGTGACCGCGCCTGCAAAAATCCGCTGGAGCTCATGGAGGAGATCGAGGAGACGCTTGGAATCCGGTCCTACCCCATGAACTGGCCCATCGGCACCGACGGGGACTTCAAGGGCGTTTACGACCGGCAGCAGATGAAAATCGAGCTTTTCGAGGGCGGGAACCACGGCCAGAACATCGCCGCGTCCGATACGGGCAATGTGGACGACGTGCGCTTTGAGGCGCTTTTGGGCGAGCGGCTGTACAATAAGCTCCGGGAGGACGTGGCTTTATTAGACATCGCCGGCGATGCGTTCGACATGGAAAAGGTCCGGGCGGGGGAGCTCACCCCCATGTTTTTCGGCAGCGCCATGACGAATTTCGGCATCCGCCAGTTCCTGGAGGCGTTTTTGAGCATGGCGCCTTCTCCCGGCGGCCGGACCCACAGCGAAGGCGGCATCACGCCCGAGGACGAGAATTTTTCCGGCTTTGTCTTTAAGATTCAGGCCAATATGGACGCCGCCCACCGGGACAGGATCGCCTTTATCAGGATCTGCTCGGGCAAGTACGAAAAGGGCATGGAGGTCAGTCACGCGCGGACAAAGCGAAAGGTCCGCCTGGCTCAGTCCCAGCAGTTCATGGCCCAGGAGCGGACCTCGGTGGAGGAGGCGTACGCCGGCGACATCATCGGCGTGTTCGACCCCGGCACCTTCAAAATCGGCGACACGCTCGTCGCCGGGCAAAAGCTCTTTCGGTACGAGGGCATCCCCATGTTCCCGGCGGAGCATTTCGCCGAGGTGCTGGCTAAGGATTCCTCCAAGAGAAAGCAGTTTTTAAAGGGCATCCAGCAGATTTCCGAGGAGGGCGCTATCCAGGTTTTCAAGGACCCCAACATCGGCATCGAGCTGTACACCATCGGCGTGGCGGGGGAACTGCAGTTCGAGGTGCTGGAGTACAGGCTGAAAAACGAGTATAACGTGGATATCCAAATCAGAAGGCTGCCCTATTCCGCCGCCCGCTGGGTCGTTTCCGATCAGAAATTCACAAAGGACAATATCGGCTATTACGAAGCCGCCGTCGTGGAGGATCAGTACGAAAGGACCGTCGTCCTGGCGAAAAACCAGTGGACGCTCGGCTATATCCAGGAGAAGAACAAGGACGTGACCTTCCTCGACATCGCCCCGCCCATTGAAGAATAAAGAAATATAACGACAAGCAAGGCTCCGGCATCTGCCGGAGCCTTGCTGTATGCTTGACTTTTTTATTTCGCCGGAGCGTCGTCTCTGTCGTTAGTAAGCTTGGCTTTGTCCAGCACCCAGAAGATGAGGCCGAGGAGCATGCCCACGATGGTTGCCAGCGTGAGGCCCGTCAGCTGGAAAGAGCCGAGCGGGATATACGCGCCGGAGAGGCCCGTGACGAAAACGACCGAGGTGAGCGCCAGATTGCGCGATTTGCTGTAGTCGACCTTCGCCTCCACCAGGAGCCTGAGGCCGGAAGCGGCGATCATGCCGTACAGCATAAAGCTGACGCCGCCGATGACAGACCAGGGGATGGACTGGATCAGCGCGGAGATCGGCCCGATGAACGCGATGACGATCGAAATCACGGCAGCGCCGCCGATGACCCAGACGCTGTAGACCTTGGTGATCGCCATAACGCCGATGTTCTCGCCGTACGTCGTCGTCGGGACGGCGCCCACAAATCCAGAAAGGGCCGTTGAGATGCCGTCGCTGAGGAGCGTTTTGTGCAGGCCGGGGCTCTTGATAAGGTCGCGCCCGACGATTTTGCTTGTAACCATCTGGTGGCCGATATGCTCCGTCACGATGACCAGGGTCGCGGGCAGGATGGTCAGAATGGCCGTGGAATTAAAAACCGGCGCCCGGAAGTCCGGGAGCGAGAAAATCGACGCGTGCGCGACGGGCCCGAAATCCACCAGTCCGAACAACGCCGCGGCGATATAGCCCACGACGATGGAAATGAGGATCGGGATAACGGCCAGGAATTTTCTGAAGAGGACCGACCCGAACACGGCCACCAGCAGCGTGATGCAAAAGACGATGACGTTTCTGTAGTCGATGGCCGACAGGTCGATGCCGGTAACGGGCAGGCCGCCGTTACTTGCCGCCGTGCCGGCCAGCGTCAGGCCGATCAGGGCGACGATGGGGCCCATGGCCGCCGGCGGGAGGATGATATCGATCCACTTCGTGCCGAACAGCCTGATGATGAGCGCCACAACGCAGATCGCCAGGCCTACCACAACGAAGCCGCCCAGTGCCAGCGGATACTTGGACGGGTCGGGCGTTGTCCCGATGATCATGAAAACGGGCGAAAGAAAAGCAAAACTGGAGCCTAAGTAGGCCGGAGCTTTGCCTTTCGTGATCAATATAAAAATTAAAGTGCCGATACCGTTCATCAATAAAACAACGCCTGGATTAATTCCAAATAACATAGGAACCAATACCGAGGCGCCGAACATTGCGAACATGTGCTGAAGACTTAACGCAAAACCTTTCCCTAATGGGACCCGTTCCTCCACCTGAATTATTTTACCTTGCATATAAACACTCCCCTTTGAACATTTGCGACATTATAGCACATCATATGGATGCAGACAAGGAGAAATTGACGATATTTTGTAGAAATATCGCGGGAAAAATCGAAGGCTCCGATGACGGAGCCTTCGATACATTATTATTTTCGGATAACGCACGATTTATTTGCATGCTGCGGAACGAGCAACGGGCGATCGCAGATCGCCCCTGCGGCATATTTCACGTGTAGGGGCGAACTGCGTTCGCTACTTTAAGGGGAATGGGGTTATTTGCCGCTGCCCAAGGCGGCGAGGGCGTCGGTGAGGGGCGTCACGGCGGTTGCGGGGAGGACGTTCACCTGGCTGGAGCCGGGGAGCATGGCATAATAGCCGCTGCCGTCGTCAAGCGCCGCGCCGATCAAAAGGGAGACGGTCCCCGTCGTCGTCGCCTGGTCCAGCGTGCCGGTGCCGGTGGTGTCGGCGTAATCCACGTTCACCGTCAGCTGCGGCGCGTCGAGGCCGAATTTTTTCAGGTCGTCGGCCGTCGGCTTGAACGCCGCGCAGGAGGAAAAGGAAACGGAACTCAGGCCGGTCACGGCATTGTCGATATATTTCTGGGGCGATTGGTCCGTGGTCGCGGCCGTGGTGAACTCGTCGGCCGTGGTATACGTATCGCCGTCCACGATAAACCAGGTGTACGTGCTGTCCTTGTTCTGGTGCTTGTCCAGCTTCAGCGACCGACCCCCGGCCGTGACGGTGATCGCGCTCACGTTCGTGGAGCTCAGGGAGTGGATGGTTTCCAGCGCGATCATGTCGAGGTAGTCGGTTTTCAGGTCGCCCACCAGCGCGTCGGAGATGGTGTATATCTTATTGCCGTCCTTGGCCATGGCGTAATAGTTGCCGCCGTTTTCCGCGCCGATCAGCAGCGTCAGCGTATTGCCGCCGGCATCGGCCGCCGTCACCGTGTACGCCGGCTTGTCCAGCCCGTAGACCGACAGCGGCGAGGAGATATCGATGGTCCGCACCGCGCTCAGGCTGCCGACCGTTGTGGCCAGATTCGTCAGCGAGGCCTGCTGGAGCGGGAAGTCCCTATCGTCCGTCACGTACCATTTGCCATCCTCCAGGGTGAAGGAGAGCGTTTTGTCCCCGGCGGTATAGGCGATGCTGGCGGGGTCCCCCCGTCCGTCGGACCAGATCTGCGCGGCCTTTGTCTCGTCGGCGGTTTTTTGCGCCTGCGCGTTGTTGTAGACCGAAACGCCGATATAAGCGCCGATGCAGACGACGAGGACGGCCCCCAGGATAATGAGCGTCCTGGCCTTCTTTTTCATCAGCGGTTCCTCCGTTTGTTCCAGTAGACAAAGCCACCGCCCAGCACCACGAAGGGGATGATGCTCACAAGCGCGATGCCCCACAGCATGTTCTGGCCGATCTTCGTCGGCGTCACCTCAAGGCTCTTCGACGGAACGCTGACGCTTTGCACGTCGCTGTAATTCTTGTTGACGGCGTTCATGAAAATGTCATAATTCGAGAAGCCGGCGGTCATCGGGATCTGATCGCTGATGAGGTCGATGGCGGAGATCACCGTCAGCCGCGTCTGGACGTCGGCCTTGTCGGCAAACGTTTCGATGGCCGTCGCGCCCAAGATATACGTTCCCTTCGCCGTGCTGCCGTCGTCGGCGATCAGAACGCCGTTTTCCGACGTCGACATAAACGGCGTCACCGTGGCGGCCCGGCGCCCGGGCGTGATCTGCAGCAGGCCCCGGGCGGAACGCACGATGGCGTCTGTGGAAACGCCCGTGGTGACGTCGCTGCCGGTGGAAAGCACCGGATCGATGCACCTGTTGCCGTACTGCTGATAGTAATATTTATAGTAGCGGTCGTCGTCGCCCACGGTCCCGCTTTGCATCTGGAGGCCGTAGACCTCCATGAGGACGTTGAAGTTCTTCAATTGGGCGTTGTCGATGAGCAGCAGGAGCTTGCCGCCGTTTTTCAGGTACGTCTCCAGCGTTGAGAGCTCGTCGTCGGAGAGGTCCCTGGCCGGGTTATAGCTCACGATCAGCTGGCAGTCGTCCGGGACGCCCCCATCCGTCAAAAGATTCAGGGACGCCGTTTCGATGTTGGCTTTCGCGATCAGAGACGACGCGTTTGACCCCAGCGCCGCCTCGTCGTGGCCGCCCAGAAGATACAGCTTGTTCGCGGCCTCGCTGGTCACGTAGCCCACGGCGCTCGTCAGCTGGCCCTCTGCGTCCAGGGCGACCGGCTTGAGCTGATTGTAGTACTGGTAGGTGGTCGGATCGTACAGGATCAGGCCGTCGCTGTAGCCCTGGAAACCCCCAAGGCTCAGGATTTTGTTTTTGCCGGTGGCGTCGCAGCTGACGACCACGTTGTTTTCCTTCGCGTTATACTTGGTCAGCGCCGTCGGGTCGAGGACGGGGTCGATGATCTGCAGCTTGATGTGGGAGGACAGCTTTGCGTAATTATTGATGAATTTCTGCAGGTGCTGGTCGATGGCGCCGCTCTGGGCCAGCACGATGACATTCACGTCCTTGTCCAGCGTCTTGAGATAGTCCACCGACTGGGCCGTCACCGTGTAAAGGTCCTTGCCGGTGATGTCGAATTCCAGCGTGCCGTCCGGCAGCCCGCCGATCACCAGGTTGAAGACGATGACGATAGCCACCACGAGGGCCGAAATGGCCGCCGTGTACATCCCGCGCTTAGAGCTCGGGGACATTTTGCGCGCGCGCTTTTCCGTATTTTCTCCGCTCTCGGGAGCGGGGGTCATTTTATTTTCATCCATGTCAGGCACCTCCCTTAACTCCAGCGCCGTTTCTGCACGGACTGGACCGTGAGAAACACGAACAGCGCCGCGACGGACGCGAACAGCAGGAGACCCTTGAGATCAAAAACGTAGTAAGAAGCGAAATTGCCGATGGAATCCGTGATGGAGAAAAGGCCGAGGAATTTTTTTAAAAGCCCGTTTAAAATGGCCTTGTCCAGAATATACAGGGCGATGAGGCCAGCGCCGCCCACGGCGCCGACAATGGCGGTCAGCGTCGTGCTGTGAGCCAGATGGTGCAGGATTAATAAGATCGCGGCCAGAATGATCATAAAGCCCACGAAGGTGGCCGTCGACGACTCGGGGATGTAGCCGACGAGCCCCGACCAGAAGAACATCAGCAGGAAAATGCCCATCGTCACCACCGCGGCGATGACCTGGCTCTCCGTCAGGGACGAGATGAACATCCCGATGGCCACAAACAGGCCGCCCAGGAAAATCATGGCCAGGATCGTGGAATAATCGATCAGAAACGAGCCGCCGCCGGCCGTGATCCAGGAGATCACCAGGGGGCACAGGCAGGAGATGAGCAGCGGGATGGCGTAAACCGTGACCATCGCGAAATATTTGCCGGTGATGACGGAGGACACCTTGACGGGGTACGTCAAAAGCATCTGGTCCGTCTTCAGGCGGCGCTCGTCCGCGATGGATTTCATCGTCAGGATCGGGACGGCGAACACCAGTATGATGATGGAGCTGGACAAAGCCCCGGCGAAATAGGGATAGCCCCCGGTCTGCTGCGCGGAATTGGAGTAGCTGGCGATCATGTTGTTCAGGGTGAACATCAGCGCGATAAAGATCAGGACGATAAAGATGTACACATACCCGATCATCGAGTTGAAGTAGGAGGCAAGCTCCCTTTTATATACGGCTTTCATTCGTCGTCACCGTCCTTCGTGCCGTCGTCTTCCACCTCCGCCTCCGTGCTGTTCTCCCCCGGCTCCCCGGGGGCCGCGCGGTCGGAGGTGAGCTCCAGAAAGATGCTCTCCAGCGATACGCCGGAGGGCCGCATCATCAGCAGCGGGCAGTCCGCCTTCGCGCAGGCGCGGAAAAGCGCTTCCCTGAGGTCCAGGTTGTCCTTCGGGTCGACGGCCACGGAGATTTCGTTTTCGGCCCCCGCCGGCGTGCAGGTGACGCGGCCCGCGCCCTCCACGGACTCAAAGAGCTTTTGGACCGCCGCAATATCGTCCGATTTGACCGTGAGCTCGATCGTCGTGCCCTTGAGCTGCCGTTCCAGCTCCCCGGGGCTGCCGGTGGCGATAAGCCGGCCGTGGTGGATGATGAGCACGCGGTCGCAGACCTCGGAGACCTCGGAGAGGATGTGCGAGCTCAGTATGATCGTATGCTCTTTTGAAAGGCTCCGGATCAGCTCGCGGATTTCGAGGATCTGCTTCGGGTCCAGGCCCACGGTGGGCTCGTCCAGAATGAGGATCTCCGGCATGCCCAGGATGGCCTGCGCCAGCCCCACGCGCTGCCTGTAGCCCTTGGACAGGTTTTTGATCAGCCTGTCCTGGACATCGTCGATTTTCGTGAGCTTCATGACCTTTTGGACGGATTCCTCGAGTTCTCCGGGGTCGAGGCTTTTGAGCTCTGCGGCGAAATTCAGGTACTCGCGGGGCGTCATGTCCGTGTAAAGCGGCGGCAGCTCCGGCAGATAGCCGATGGAGCGCTTGGCCTCCTCGGGCTCGTCCAGGATATTGTGGCCGTTGATGATCACCTCGCCCTCCGTGGGGCCGATATAACCGGTCATGATGTTCATCGTCGTCGTCTTTCCCGCGCCGTTCGGCCCGAGGAATCCGTAGATCTGGCCCTTTTCGACCCTGAAGCTCAGGTGATCCACGGCGAGGTGGTCTCCGTACCGCTTCACCAGGTCACGCACTTCGATCAAGAGAGTTTCCCCCTTTTTCATTTAATTACGCAGGCCCTGATTCCAGCGGCGTTCCGCGCAGGCAGGAGAGGCGCGGCTGTCGGTGCGTTGTCGTCAGGGCTTGTCTATCTGAAAGTATATAAATATGAAGGCGGAAGAATTAAACAAAGTGTGAACACTCTATGAACTTTTTTACAATAATGTTAATTCTCCGGCGGCTGTCAGCCGATCCCGAAAAAGCGCTTTCCGTTGGCCGTCGTCAGCGCCGCGGTTTCCTCCGCCGATATCCCCAGGAGCTCGGCGGCCTTCGCGGCCGTGTATTTGAGGTTCAGGGAGCTGTTCCGCCTGCCGCGCACCGGCTCCGGCGCCAGATAAGGGCAGTCGGTCTCAATCATGAGCCGGTCCCGGGGCATGTTGACGATCACCTCATGGGATTTCCGCGCGTTTTTAAAGGTGATAACACCCGTGAAGGACAGGTACCAGCCCTTGTCCAAAAGGAGCTTCGCCGTCTCCCAGCTGCCCGAAAAGCAGTGGAACACGCCGGTGACCCGGGGAAACCGGCCCAGAATGTCCAGCACGTCCCGCGCCGCCTCCCGCTCGTGGATGACGACGGGCAGGCCCACGCTTTCCGCCAGCGCCAGTTGCTCCTGAAAACGCCGCTGCTGCACGTCCCGGGGCGAGAGGTCGTAATGGTAGTCCAGCCCGATCTCGCCCACGGCCACGGCCTTCGGATGCCGCAGCAGCGCCTCCAGCGCCGGGAGCGTATCGCCGTCCATGTCCTTGGCGTCGTGGGGGTGCACGCCCACAGCCGCGTAGATAAACGGATATTTGTCGGCCAGTGCCAGCGCCGCCCTGGACGACGCGAGGCTGCTGGCGGCGTTCATGATCAGGGCGACGCCGTTTTCGTTCATGGAGGACAGCAGCGCGTCCCTGTCGCCGTCAAACTGCTCGTCGTCGTAATGCGCGTGGGTATCGAAAAGCATAAAAAAGCCCGCCTTTGTCAATGTTAGAAAAAAACTCTTGTCAACGGCCCGCGTTTGTGTTAACATGACCAGTACGACAATACCGCGAATTTTGCGTGTTCCGATATTCTGAAAGGAATGATCCTTATGCTGACAACCATAATTACGATCGTCCAGCTTCTCGCCTGCGTCGTCCTCATCGCCGTTGTTTTGCTCCAATCCGGCAAGACGGCCGGCCTCTCCGGCGTCATCGGCGGCGGCTCGGATACCTATTTGTCCAAAAACAAATCGAAAACGCTGGATTCCAAGCTGGCCAGAGCCACAAAGTGGGTCGCCATCGTCTTCGTCGTCCTGACGCTGGGGCTCAGCATTTTCTAAGTTTCGGCTTCATAAAAGGCTGCCGCTTTGCGGCAGCCTTTTTTCGTTGTCTTAAAGCGGTGCGCCGGCGGAGTCAGTCCAGGATCTCGCCGATGGTTTCGCCGAACAGCGCCGCGGCGTTGACCTCGTCGTAATCGACGTGGGCGAACGTGGCATAATCCGGGCTGACACGGGCAACGACCTCGTCAAAAATCAGGGCGCGCTCGCCGCCGACCTTCAGCTTCACATTCTGCTTGTCCTTCAGGCCGAATTTCGCGGCGTCCTCCGGCGTCAGGTGGATGTGCCGCTTGGCGATGATGACGCCCTCGTTAATGGCGACCTCGCCCTTGGGCCCAACAAGCTTGCAGCCGGGCGACCCTTTCAGGTCTCCGCTTTCACGCACCGGGGGATTAAAGCCCAGCGCGCGCGCATCCGTATAGGACAGCTCCACCTGGTCCGCTTTGCGGCAGGGGCCGATAATCGATAATGTGGTCTGCCCCTTGGGACCGACGACGGTGACCTTCTGCTCGGAGGCAAACTGCCCCGGCTGAGACAGCATCTTCTTGACGACCAGCTCAAACCCTTTTCCGAAAAGGGTGTCCAGCGTCTCCCGCGTCACATGGCAGTGTTTTCCCGAACCCTCGATAGTGACCTTTCTCTCAGACATGTAAATTACCTCGGTTCCAACATTTTTGATATACTTATCCATCAATTTACTTTACCACCGCCGGGTTAAAAGTGCAAGCGAGCATTCGTAAATCTTAGATATTTCAAGGCGCAGTTTTTTATAGCGTATTTACAAAAGGGCGCTTTGCGGATATACTATACTGACTGTAATATCCCAGGACGTACGAGGTGGCGGAGGATGAAGCCGGATTTTGCCCATATACTCAGTAATCTGAGGCACGAGAACAGCCTGAGCCAGAAAAAGGCCGCGGATGAGCTGGGCGTTTCCCAGGCGCTCCTGTCCCATTACGAAAACGGCGTGCGCGAGCCGAAGCTGGAATTTATCATCAGGGCGTGCGAATATTACGGCGTGACCACCGATTACATCCTCGGCAGGACGGCGGAAAGAACCTATGACGGCGTGTCGCTCCGCTGCCAGGGCGACTGCGACAGGCGCAATGCCGACGCCGCCTCCCTCATCATCGCCCTGCTCTCCGAAATCGGGGATGCGCCGCTGAGCCAGGCAACCGCGAGATACATGAACTACAGCATCTTCGTCATACTGTCCGCCCTGCGCTCCAGCCGCCGGCAGTACGAGCCGCTCTTCGACGCGTCGTTCAAGGCCGCGGAGGCCGATTTTATCGAAAACGCCCGCCGGGTCCTGGAGGGCGGCGATGTCCGGGAAAAGCTGTCCGACGCGCTGCTCCGGGAAAAATACCCGAAGCAGTATGGCGCTGTGCTTGAAATGGAGGAAATCATCAAAAAAGCCGTCTTGAGCCTGAAGCAGACATCTGAGAATTCTTAAAGCCGCCCGGAGGTGATTTCCGTCATGATACAGCAAGACAAGATCCGCAACTTCTCTATTATTGCCCATATTGACCACGGCAAATCAACGCTGGCCGACAGGCTCCTGGAAAAGTGCAATGCCGTCGACGCCCGTGATATGGAAAACCAGCTTTTAGACAACATGGACCTGGAGCGCGAGCGCGGCATCACCATCAAAGCGCGCGCCGTGGGCCTGTCCTACACGGCCAAAGATGGGGAGACGTATACGCTCAACCTCATCGACACGCCGGGCCACGTGGACTTCAACTACGAGGTCTCCCGCTCCCTGGCCGCCTGCGAGGGCGCCGTCCTTGTGGTGGACGCGGCCCAGGGCATCGAGGCCCAGACCCTGGCCAACACGTACCTGGCGCTGGAGCACAACCTGGAGATTCTTCCCGTGGTCAATAAAATCGACCTGCCGGCCGCCGACCCGCAGCGCGTCAAGGCCGAGATCGAGGATATTATTGGCCTGCCCGCCCTCGACGCGCCGGAGATTTCCGCCAAGCTCGGCGTGGGCATCGAGGACGTGCTTGAAAATATCGTCAATTGCATCCCCGCGCCGAAGGGCGACCCCCAAAAGCCCCTGCGGGCGCTCATCTTTGACAGCCAGTACGACGCCTACCGCGGCGTCATCGTCTATCTGCGCCTGATGGAAGGCGAGCTCCGCCGGGACATGACCGTCAAAATGATGGCCACCGGCGCCGAGTACCGCGTGGTGGAGATGGGCCACATGCGCCCCATCGGCCTCGAGCCGTGCGATGTGCTGAGTGCCGGCGACGTGGGATACCTGACGGCCAGCATCAAAAACGTGGCCGACACGCAGGTGGGCGACACGGTCACCGGCGCGGACAGGCCCGCCACCGAGCCGCTGCCGGGCTACAAGCCCGCCCATCCCATGGTTTTTTCGGGCGTCTATACCGTGGACGGGGCGGAATACCCCGACCTGCGCGACGCGCTGGAAAAATTAAAGCTCAACGACGCCGCCCTCAGCTTCGAGCCGGAATCGTCCATCGCCCTGGGCTTTGGCTTCCGCTGCGGCTTTCTGGGCCTTCTGCACATGGAGATCATCCAGGAGCGCATCGAGCGGGAGTTTAACCTGGACCTTATCACCACCGCCCCCAGCGTCATCTACCGCGTCACGAAGACGGATGGGTCGGTGATCCTGGTGGACAACCCCCTCAATTACCCGGACCCCGCCCAGATCGAAACGGCGGAGGAGCCATTTGTCAAGGCGTCCATCATCTGTCCCCCGGAGTACGTGGGCAACATCATGGACCTTTGCCAGGACCGCCGCGGCGAATACAAGGAGCTCACCTATCTCGAAGCCACCCGCGTCGAACTCAAGTACGACATGCCCCTTAACGAAATCATTTATGATTTCTTCGACGCGTTAAAATCCCGTTCCCGCGGCTACGCGTCCCTGGATTACGATTTTGAGGGCTACCGCCCCTCCGAGCTGGTCAAGCTCGATATCCTCCTGAACAGCGAGAATGTGGACGCGCTGTCCTTTATCGTCCACAGGGACAAGGCGTACGAGCGCGGCCGCCGCATCGCCGAAAAGCTCAAGGATAACATCCCCCGCCAGCTCTTCGAGGTGCCCGTCCAGGCCGCCATCGGCGGCAAGGTCATCGCCCGCGAGACGATCAAGGCCGTGCGCAAGGACGTTCTGGCCAAATGCTACGGCGGCGACATCACCCGCAAGAAAAAACTCCTGGAAAAACAAAAAGAGGGCAAAAAGCGCATGCGGAAGCTGGGCAGCGTGGAGGTCCCGCAGGAAGCCTTTATGGCAGTGCTGAAGCTGGACGAATAGAGCGGTTTTTGCTATAAGCGGTTAGCATGATTCGATCGACAGGCGAACGCAGTTCGCCCTACGGGCATTTTGCAGTAGCAGCGTACGGGCGAACTGTGTTCGCCGTCGTTCTTTTCCCTGTTTTTTGCCGAAAAAGCCCATTAAAAAGATTTTTTTGCCGAAAGAAATATTTGGTTATTGAATATTGTCGAATCTGCTGGTACGATATACCAAGGCGCACTGTTTTATCCAATACCGGCATATGCTTTAGGCAGGACACCGCGCCGGGCGTATAAAGCGCCGGGGCATGTATCCATTTCAATCAAAACTGGAGGGGTCTTTTTGTTCGGGAAAATCAAGAAATCCGCATTTATCGTTGCTTTTATCTTAATTATCAGTCTTTCCGTGTCCGTTTTCGCCGCCGCCGCGGGGAATTCGAAGGTCATCGTCAAATTTGGCGACAGCGCTCTGGACATGAGCGTCCGCGTGGGAGACGAAAACCGGCTTTACGCGGATTCCAGCGTTTTATTCGGCGCGCTGGACGCCACGGCGTCGTATGACAGCCAGGCAAAGACGGTCACCGCCGTCTCCGGCGATACATCCGTCGCGTTCAGTCTTGGCGATTACAGCATGACCGTGACGTCCGCCGGCGCGGCCAGGACCATTGATATCGACGCCGCCGCCTTTCAGGACAACGCCGCCGGCCCGATTTACATACCGGTCCGTTACGCGGCGCAGGCCCTCGGTTTCGTGGTCGACTGGGACGGCGCAAACAGCGCCGTTACCCTGCAGTCCATCGATGGCCTCATCGCCCAGAGCGGCGCGACGTATACGCTGATAGACCGCTATCTGGAAAGCCAGAAAGGCTTCTCCGCCAAAAAGCATGCCGTCTCCGGCGATTTCAGCATGAATCTGAGCTTTGCCGACCTGGAGGACGCGCCGACCGTTCCGATGACCATCAACGGCACCCTTTCCGGCCTTGTCAATCAGAGCGACGCCGAAATGAACATTCAAATGAAAACCAACGCCTCCGCGTTTGCCGCGGGGCTGGCCGGCGATGAAGAGATGGATGATCAGGACCTGATGATCCTGTCGCTGCTGGACGATATTGACCTGAATCTCATCATGAACAGCAAGACGGGGATGCTCTACATCCAGTCGCCGCTCCTGACGACGCTCGTGGGCCAGCAAACCGGCACATGGCTGTCCATGGACTTCAGCGACCTGACCTCCGACGTCTCGCTGGCCGGCCTGACCAGCCGGCTCCAGGACAGCACGAGCTTTAAGGATTATCTGTCGGCAACGCTGAAGGAGCTGTGCCTTCTCGATACCGGTGCCAGCGCCCAGACTATCCGGGATACGCTGGCATTGTACAGTGCGATGTTCGGCGATACCGCGTTTGTCAAAAGCGGAAACGATTATGTCTCCACCTTTACCCCCGACCTGGGATCGGACGCCGAGGGACTTAAAATGAACATGAAAACGACGCTGAAGTTCAACGGCACGGCGTATGCCGGCATGGCCATCGACGTTGATTTTGATTTCGACGGCCAGGGGAGCATGACGATGGGCAGCACCGCCGACGCGTCCGGCAACGGCAGCGTCAAGCTGACCATGGAAATTCCGTCCGCCCTGACCATGGACTTAACGGCGTCCTTCAAATACACCGATACGGCCCAAGCGCCGGCCTCCCAGCCGCCCGCCGGCAGCACGATCATCCCCATTGACGAGATGATGTCCTCCAACGCACTGTCATATTAATAAAATTATAAAAATAAAAACGCAGGGCGGGAGCGAAAGCTCCCGCCCTGCTGCAGAAAGAGGCCGCAATGGAAAAACCGTATACGGGGATCATTATTGAAGAGAGCTTTGACGACAAACATAACTGTTGCCCGCCGACAAGAGAGGCGTCAAGGATGCCGCGCCCTACAAATCCGGCTCTTAAAAAGGCAAAAAAGCCGATGCGTTTTTTCCGCATCGGCTTCTTCGTTATTCCATTCCCAGCATCGGCTTCAAAAACTTCCCCGTGTAGCTCCGCTCGCACGTCGCGAGTTCTTCCGGCGTTCCGGCGAAGACGATTTCGCCGCCCTTGTCCCCGCCCTCGGGGCCCAGGTCGATGATGTGGTCGGCCGTTTTGATAACGTCCAGGTTGTGCTCGATGACGACGACGGTGTTGCCGGCGTCGGCGAGGCGGTTCAAAACGTCGATGAGGCGGTGGACGTCGGCGGTATGCAGGCCGGTGGTCGGCTCGTCCAGAACGTAGAAGGTGCTGCCGGTGGAGCGCTTGGCCAGCTCGGTGGCCAGCTTGACGCGCTGGGCCTCGCCGCCGGACAGCGTCGTGGACGGCTGCCCGAGCTTGACGTAACCGAGGCCGACGTCGAGCAGGGTCTGGAGCTTCTGGGCGATCTTCGGCATGTTCTCAAAGAAGCCCACGGCCTCGTCCACCGTCATGTCCAGAACCTCGAAAATGTTCTTGCCCTTGTAGCGGACCTCCAGCGTCTCCCTGTTATAGCGCTTGCCCTTGCAGACCTCGCAGGGGACGTAGATGTCCGGCAGAAAGTGCATTTCGATCTTTAAAAGGCCGTCGCCGGAGCAGGCCTCGCAGCGGCCCCCGCGGACGTTGAAGGAGAAGCGCCCCTGGCCGTAGCCCCGCGTCTTGGCGTCCTGCGTGGAGGCAAAGAGCTCGCGGATGTCGTTGAAGACGCCCGTATAGGTGGCGGGGTTGGAGCGCGGCGTGCGTCCGATAGGCGACTGGTCGATGTCGATGACCTTGTCCAGGTACTCCATGCCCTCCACGCTCTCGTGCCTGCCGGGCTTGACCTTGACGCGGTTTAATTCCGCAGCCAGCGTCTTGTAAACGACCTCGTTGATGAGAGACGATTTGCCGCTGCCGGAAACGCCTGTGACGCAGGTCATGACGCCCAGCGGGATCGACGCGGTCACGTCCTTCAGGTTGTTTTCGGCGGCCTTTTTGATGGTGAGGAACTTGCCGTTCCCCTTCCGGCGCATTGAAGGGACGGGGATTTTCTTCGTCCCGCTCAGGTACTGGCCGGTGACGGACTTTTCACAGGCCTTGATCTCGTCCACCGTGCCGGCGCAGACGATCTCGCCGCCGTGGACGCCGGCGCCGGGGCCCACGTCGACAATATAATCGGCCTCGGTCATCGTCTCCTCGTCGTGTTCGACGACGAGCAGCGTGTTGCCCAGGTCTCTGAGGTGCTTGAGTGTGGCAAGCAGCTTTTGATTGTCCCGCTGGTGCAGGCCGATGGACGGCTCGTCCAGGATGTACAAAACGCCCATCAGCGACGAGCCGATCTGGGTGGCCAGCCGGATGCGCTGGCTCTCGCCGCCGGAGAGGCTGCCTGCCTGCCGGCCCAGCGTCAGGTACTCCAGCCCTACGCTGCGCAGAAAGCCGAGCCGCTCGCGGATCTCCTTGAGAATACGGCTGGCGATCATCTCCTCTTTTTCGCTGAGGGTCAGATGGTCGATGAAGTCCAGCGCCTGAACGATGGACTTGTCCGTATAGTCCACGATGTTGATCCCGCCCACGGTGACGGCCAGGACCTCTTTTTTCAGCCGCTTGCCCTGGCATTCGGGGCACGGGTGCTCGGACATGTACTGCTCCAGCTCCCAGCGCATGGATATGCTCTGGGTCTCCTTATACCGGCGCTCCAGGTTCGTGACGATGCCCTCAAAGGGCTGGTTCAATACGCCCTTGCCCCGGGGCTGGTCATAGTGGAGCGTCAGCTTTTCGCCCTTGGTGCCGTACAAAATGATGTCCAGAACGCCGGGGGGCAGGTCCTTGATGGGGGTGCTCAGATTGAAATGATATTTCTTTGCCAGCGCCTCGAAGTACATCTTCGCGATGCCGTCGTTTTTGATGTTGCCCCAGCCGGAGGCGGAGATGCCGCCCTCCGTGATGGACAGGGCGTGGTTGGGGATGATGATGTCCGGGTCCACGCGCAGCTGCGTGCCCAGGCCGGTGCAGGCCGGGCAGGCCCCGTACGGGCTGTTGAAGGAAAACAGGCGCGGCGTCAGCTCCTCGATGGAAATGCCGCAGTCGTCGCAGGCGTAGTTCTGGGAGTACATGAGCTCCCTGTCCTCGCCCACGATGTCGATGATGACGAGGCCGCCGGCGAGGTTTGCCGCCGTTTCCACGGAGTCGGTGAGGCGCCGGGCGATGTCGTCCTTAATGACGAGCCTGTCCACGATGATCTCGATGTTATGCTTTTTGTTCTTGTCGAGCTTGATCTCCTCGCCCAGGTCGTAGGTGATGCCGTCCACGCGGGCGCGGACGTAGCCGCTCTTGCGCGCGTCCTCAAACACCTTGGCGTATTCGCCCTTCCTGGCCCGGACGACAGGGGCCAGGACCTGGATGCGCGACGCGGGCGGCAGCGTCATCACCTGGTCGATGATCTGGTCCACCGTCTGCTGCCGGATTTCCTTGCCGCAGTTGGGGCAGTGGGGCACGCCGATGCGCGCCCACAAAAGGCGCAGGTAATCGTAAATTTCCGTCACCGTGCCCACCGTGGAGCGCGGGTTCCGGCTCGTGGTCTTCTGGTCGATGGAGATGGCGGGCGACAGGCCGTCGATATAGTCCACGTCGGGCTTTTCCATCTGGCCCAAAAACTGCCGGGCATACGCCGACAGCGATTCCACATACCGGCGCTGCCCCTCGGCATAGATGGTGTCGAACGCCAGCGACGACTTTCCGCTCCCCGAGATGCCCGTTAATACCACGAGCTTGTCTCTCGGTATCTCCACGTCGATGTTCTTTAAGTTGTTCTCTCTCGCGCCTTTTACAAAAATATTGTCACGCATTAAAATATTCCTCTTTTTGTGTCTGTCGCTGCCGCGGGTTTATTTATATCAGGCCGCCTCGTCAGTGTGCCGCGCCCACGAGTGAGGGTTCGCTTTCCGATACGGCGGTACTCGCTACATTATCCTCCTCACGCTGTCCGATAATCCGGCCAGCGTTGGAGATCATGAGCTTGATTCGGTTTTCCTGGTTGATCTTCGTGGCGCCCGGGTCGTAGTCGATGGCGACGATGTTGGAGTCGGGATAGTCGTCCTTCAGCCTTCGGATCATGCCCTTGCCCACCACGTGGTTGGGCAGGCAGCCAAAGGGCTGCGTGCAGACGATATTGTTCGTGCCGGTGTGGATGAGCTCCAGCATCTCCGCGGTGAGGAGCCAGCCCTCGCCCATCTTGTTCCCGTAGCCGAGATAGCCTTTTATCAAACGCTGCAGGTCGCTGAATCTCCCCATGGGCCTGAAGGACGGCTGGGTTTTTACGGCCTCGATCATCGTGGCCTGGAGATTCTCGATATACCGCTGCAGAACGCCCACCACGAGCTTTTTGAGCTTCGAGCCCTTGTACAGGTCCACGTCCACGGCGCGGTTGTTGATCTTGAAGATCATGAAGTCGGTGAGTCCCGGGACGACCGGCTCGCAGCCCTCGCTCAGGAGGAAATCCTCCAGGCCGTTGTTGCCCAGGGGCGCGAATTTCACGTAGATTTCGCCCACGATGCCCACGCGCACCTTCGCCTCGCCCTGCCGCTCGATCCTGGCATAGTCGGCGGCGATCTCGGTCATGGTCTTCCGCATCTCTTTTTTGCCCAGGCCCCGGCCGTGGCCGAACATGGTGACGAGCCGGTCCGTCCAGTGGGTGGTGAGCTTTTCGGTGGCGCCTTTCGTTACCTCGTAGGGCAGGCACTGGTTTTTAAGCCACACCATGAGGTCCCCGTAGATCATGGCCGTGGCCAGCCGCCGCAGCGTTCTGACCGGAATGGAAAAGCCGGGGTTCTTCTCAAGGCCCGAGAGGTTCACCGATACGACGGGGATGTACTCCAGCCCCGCCTTTTCCAGCGCCTTCCGCAAAAGGTGGATGTAGTTGGACGCCCGGCAGCCGCCGCCCGTCTGCGTGATCAGAAGGCCCAGCCTGTGCTTGTCGTACTTGCCGCTGTTGACGGCCTCTATGAGCTGCCCGATGACCAAAAGCGCCGGGTAGCATGTGTCGTTATGGACGTATTTGAGTCCCGTGTCGACGATGCCGCGGTGGGTCGTTGTGAGCATGTCGATCTTGTACCCGTCCAGCTCGAAGACCTTTTTCATCATCGTGAACGTCACCGGCAGCATCTGCGGCATCAGGAGGGTATACTCCTTTTTCATCTCCTTCGTAAAAAGGAGGCGGCCTGATTCGTCATATGTAAGTTTAGCCATACTATTCTCCAATGAGCCGATTCTAAATCACACCGCGCCTTGCTCAGGTGCACGGTGGACCCTGCGGGGCGGGTGTTTTCAATTGGGGACGCTGTCCCCCGCATCCTGTCTCCATGGCTCCCTCAGACGAGGGAGCTGTCGCCCGCAGGCGACTGAAGGAGGGAGCTTGCCGGCGCGGCAGGATGTCACATACAGCGGCGCGAAAAAGGTCTCTCCTTCCGTCACGGCCTTCAGCCGTGCCACCGCCCTCGTCCGAGGGAGGCTTGGAAATGTGCCGCCTAAGCTGATTCCTTTTCCCGGGATTCCATGGCGGCGATCAGGCTGCGGAGCCTGATGCGCACGGCGCCCAGGTTGTTGATGTCGTCGATCTTGATCTGCGTGTAGAGCTTGCCGCCGCCCTCCAGGATGCTGCGCAGCTCGTCCGTGGTGATGGCGTCCGTGCCGCAGCCAAAGGAGACGAGCTGAATGAGCTGCATGTCGGGCTGCGTCGTCACGTACCGGGCGGCGTTGTACATGCGCGCCTGATACGTCCACTGGTTCAAAACCCGGCGGCTCTCCTTGCCGAGAATGTGCGAGACGGCGTCCTCGGTGACAAGCACGAGCCCGAAGGAGGTGATGAGCTCGTCGATGCCGTGATTGATTTCCGGGTCGATATGATACGGCCGCCCGGCGACGACGATGATCCTCTTGCCGGTATCCCGGGCATATTTGATGGCCTTCGCGCCCTCGGCGATAATGTCGTTTTTATAAGTGTCGTACGCGCCGTAGGCGGCCAGCGCCGCCTTTTTCGTCTCGCTTTTCGGTATATTGAAGTTCTCCGCGAAATATTCGCCCGAGCGCGTTATAAAGCCCTTCTTCTTGTGCAGGCCGAAATACGGGTTCAGAAAGCGGACGTTCTTCAGCCGCGGCATGTTGGCCGCGAGGAGCTCCGGATAGTACGCCACCACCGGGCAGTTGTAGTTGTTGTCCGACCTGCCCTCGTCGAAGTTGTACGGCATGCAGGGGTAGAAGATCGTCTCCACGCCCATGTCGCACAGGTGCTCGATGTGCCCATGCATCAGCTTGGCCGGATAGCACACCGTGTCCGAGGGGATCGTGCGCTGGCCCTTGATGTACAGGGACCTGGACGACTCCGGCGACAGCACGACCTCGAAATTGAGCCTTGTGAAAAACTCAAACCAGAAGGGCAGGTTTTCGTACATGTTGAGCCCGAAGGGGATACCAATCTTCCCCCGGGACCCGTCGCCCTCGCCCTTGCCGCTCATGGCGCGCAGGCGGTCGTATTTATATTTCATGAGGTTCGGCTCCGTGGACTTCTGGAGGCCCAGCGGCTTGGAGCAGCGGTTGCCGGAGATGTACCGGCGGCCGCCGTCAAAGGTGTTCACCGTCATGCTGCAGTGGTTTGTGCAGCCCTGGCACGTCACCGGCTTTGAGGAATGGGTAAAGAGCCCCAGCGCCGCGCTGTCCAGGAGCGTGGAGGACGCCGCCCCGGCGTCCCTGGCGGTGAGCGCCGCGCCGTAGGCGCCCATGAGGCCGGCGATGGTCGGCCGCGTGACGTTCCGCCCGATCTCGCGCTCAAAGCCCCGGAGGACGGCGTCGTTTAAAAACGTGCCGCCCTGGACGACGATGTTTTGCCCCAGGTCGTCGGCGCTGGCGGCCCGGATGACCTTATAGACGGCGTTTTTGACGATAGAAATGGACAGTCCCGCGGAGATGGCCTCCACGGAAGCCCCCTCCTTCTGCGCCTGCTTGACGCTGGAGTTCATGAAAACCGTGCAGCGGGAGCCCAGATTCACCGGCTTTGGGTCAAAGAGCCCCAGCCGCGCGAAGTCCGCGATATTGTAGCCCAGGGCCTTGGCAAACGTCTCGATAAAGCTGCCGCAGCCGGAGGAGCAGGCCTCGTTGAGCATGATGCTGTCGATGGCGCCGCCGTGGATTTTAAAGCACTTCACATCCTGGCCGCCGATGTCGAGGATGAAGTCCACGCCGCCGTCAAAGTGGCGCGCCGCCCGGAAATGCGCCATCGTCTCCACCAGCCCGATGTCCACGCCGAAGGCGTTTTTGATAAGGTCCTCGCCGTAGCCGGTCACGGCGCTGCCGCGGATGGCGACCCGGCCGCCAAAGCGCGCGTAGATATTCTGCAGCTCCTTTTTCACGATAGAGACGGGGTCGCCCTTGTTGGAGGCGTAGTAGCTGTATAAAATGCCGCCGTTTTCGGCGATGAGCACGAGCTTCGTGGTGGTGCTGCCCGCGTCGATGCCCAGCCACGCGTCGCCCGCGTATGTCTCAGGGTCAATAGTATCCGGCGTTGCCTTGGCGTGCCGCGCGGCAAATTCGTCGTATTCCTCCTGCGAGCGGAACAGGGGCTCCATCACGTCGGTCAGGTGCGAGGCGTCCACGGCGCTTTCCAGGAGGCGGAGCATTTCCTCAAAGGTCGTGGCGTCCTTGTCCTCCGTCGTCAGCGCCGCGCCGAGGGCGGCAAAGCAGTCCGCGTTTTCCGGGAAAACGGCGTGCTCGCCGTCCAGCTCCAGCGTCTCGATAAAGCGCTGGCGCAGGCCCAGCAAAAACGTCAGCGGCCCACCCAGAAAGACGATTTTGCCGGCAAGCTCCCGGCCCTGCGTCAGTCCCGCCACCGTCTGGTCCACAACGGCCTGGAAGATGGAGGCTGCGATGTCCTCCCGGCGGCCGCCCTGGTTGAGGATCGGCTGGATGTCCGACTTGGCGAAAACGCCGCAGCGGGAGGCAATGGGGTAAATTTTTTCATGCTTTAAAGAAAGTTCGTCCAGCTCCTGGATACTGACGTTCAAAAGCGTCGCCATCTGGTCGATGAACGCGCCGGTGCCGCCGGCGCAGGAGCCGTTCATGCGCTCCTCCAGGCTCCGGCCGAAGAAGATGATCTTCGCATCCTCGCCACCCAGCTCGATGACCGCGTCGGTGTCCGGGATGTATTCCCGGACGGCGGAGGCCGTGGCGTACACCTCCTGCACAAAGCGGATGCCCGAGGCCTTGGCCACGCCGAGGCCGGCCGAGCCGGTGATCACCGTCGTGACCCTTTGGTCCGCGAGGATATGTAAGGCCGAGCGGAGCTGCTCCGCGGCCTTTTCGCGCACCTTGGAAAAATGGCGCTCGTAGGCCCTGAAGACCATGTCGCCTTTATCATTGAGCACGACGGTTTTGACCGTGGTGCTGCCGATGTCTATACCGATTTTAAAATTCATATGTCCACCTGAATAATGTAATCCGTTATCTCAGTTCCATCGACTGTCATTTGAAGAAAATCATTCCTTCGGCGCCCCTCCGGAAAATGCCCGGAACTCCGGTATTTTCCTGGCGGCAGGCCCAACATGCGATAAAGATAATTATACATCAAAAACGCGCATAATTCAACATTCCGGGATGATTTGTTTTTTGCCAAAAAGATTGATAGACCCAGGCCGGAATGTTATAATACCTGCAGCGGACAAGCACCAAAAATCCCACATTTGGCGGAGGTATACGGATGAACGGTACGGATGCGTTTATTGAATTTATGGTCGGCGCGGGCGTTTTGACCTTCGGCGATTTCACAACGAAGAGCGGCCGGAAAACGCCGTACTTCATCAATACCGGCAATTATAAGACGGGCGCGCAGATCGCCGTCCTGGGCGACTGGTACGCCGACTGCATCATGAAGAGCGGCGAGCAGTTTGACGCGCTCTTCGGCCCGGCCTACAAGGGCATCCCCCTGGCCGCGGCCGCGGCCTCGTCCCTCTGGCGCAGCCACGGGCGCGACGTGCCCTACTGCTTTAACCGCAAGGAAATCAAGGACCACGGGGAGGGCGGCGTCCTCGTCGGCTATCAGCCACAAGACGGCGATACCCTTGCCATCATCGAAGACGTCGTCACGGCGGGCACGGCCGTCCGGGAAAGCATCGATATCCTCTCGCGGCTGGCCGACGTCAAGCTCGGCGCGCTGTTCGTGTCCGTGGACCGGATGGAGCGCGGCACCGGCAGCCTCTCGGCGCTGGACGAGCTCCGCGACACCTTGGGCATCCGCGTCTATCCGATCATCACCGTCCGGGATATTATCGCCTCCCTGCCGGTGGAAGACGGCAGAAAACGCCGGATGGAGGAATACCTGGCGGAATACGGGGCGAAACAGGTGGGGACATGAATATCCACGACGGCCACAGGGAGCGGATGAAAAGCAGGTTTACAGAGCACGGGCTGGAGAATTTCGACGATCACAGCGTGCTGGAGCTCTTCCTGTTCTACGCCCTGCCCCGCGCCGACGTGAACCCTCTCGCCCACGCGCTGCTGGACAAATTCGGCACCCTGGCCGCCGTGTTTGACGCCCCGGCGGACGAGCTTGCAAAGGTGCCCGGCATCGGCCAAAATACGGCGCTGTATTTAAAGCTCATCCCCCAGGTCAGCCGCCGTTATCTCGTGTCCCGCAGCCGGTTTGACGATATCCTCGACTCCTCCGAGAAAGCCGGGGCATACCTGCTGCCGTGCTTTTACGCCGAGCGGGACGAGGTTGTTTACATGGTCTGCCTGGACGCCAAGGGCAAGGTTATAAACTGCAAGCGGCTCTTTCGCGGCAGCGTCAATTCCGCCAGCGTGAGCGTCCGCAAGATTGTGGAAAACGCGCTCAATTACAACTCCACCAGCGTGATTCTCGCCCACAACCACACCAGCGGCATCGCGCTCCCCTCCGAGGAGGACGGGGAGACCACCCGGCGCATCGAGTCGGCGCTACGCGCCGTGGACGTGGTCCTGGCCGACCATATCGTGGTGGCCGACGACGACTTTGTTTCCATGGCCGACAACGGCTTTTTCAAATAAAACGCCCATCCCGGCTCGGGAATCCTATCTCGTAGGGCCCGATGCCCACATCGGGCCGTCGGGATTTTTCGCATTCGGCATAATTTACAGTATCGGAGAATGAAGCAATTGGAACAGATTCTGCAGGAAATGCTTCGCATCGCCCGCCTGGCCGGCGCGAAGGTCAAGGAGCTCCGCGACAAGGGCGCGCTGACGGAGGATTTAAAGGACGGCGTCGAGCTTGTGACGAACGCGGACCTCATGTCCAACGACATTATCAAGCATGAGGTCGCAAAGCTTTTCCCCGCCCACGTCTTTCTCTCCGAGGAGGACGCGGTACGGAGCTATACGCTGGATAAGCCCACCTGGATCATCGACCCTATCGACGGCACGGTGAACTTCGCCAACGGCCACTTTATGGCCGCCGTTTCCATCGCCTACGCCGAAAATTATGAGGTTCGCGCCGCCGTCGTCTATAACCCGTTTCTGGACGAGATGTTTTACGCCTCGGAGGATTCCGGCGCTTTCCTGAACGGCCGGCCCATCCGTGTCAAGGACGTGTCGGCGCTGAAGTCGTGCCTTGTGGCCACCGGCTTCCCCTATGTCAAGCTCAAGGAGGACGTCCGCGCGCTTTTCGGCCGGATGGAACGCCTGCTGCCGAACATCGGGGACTTCCGCCGGCTGGGCTCCGCCGCCCTCGATATCTGCTGGGTCGCCTGCGGCCGCCTGCAATGCTATTACGAGGGCCACCTGAACGCCTGGGACGTGGCCGCCGCCCGCCTGATCGCCAAAGAGGCCGGCGCGTCGATCGGCTATTTCAAAGAGCCGACGGACGAGCTCCCGGATACCATCCGCAGCGAAAACCTCATCGTCTCAAGCCCCGGGGTATACGAGGAATTGAAAAGCCTGCTTGTTTGATGATATAACGGCAATAATGTAGGGGGCGATTCGTGAATCGCCCGCCGTCTCCTAAGGCTCCCTCAGACGAGGGAGCTGTCGGCGGAGCCGACTGAGGGAGGGATAACGGGCACTTGTGGTGCGGCGTATCTCTCCTTCCGTCATTTGCTCCGCAAATGCCACCTCCCTCGTCCGAGGGAGGCAAGAGAACGAGGTATCATATGCCTGACTTTAAAGTTGTAAGTGAATATAGCCCCTCCGGGGATCAGCCGGAGGCCATCGAGGCGCTGGCGCACGGGGTGGAGCTGGGGTTCGAGGAGCAGACGCTTCTGGGTGTCACCGGTTCCGGCAAGACGTATACCATGGCCAAGATCATCGAGAAGCTCCAGCGGCCGACGCTCATACTGGCGCACAACAAGACGCTGGCCGCCCAGCTGTGCAGCGAGTTCAAGGAGTTCTTCCCGGAAAACGCCGTGGAGTTCTTCGTCTCCTATTATGATTATTATCAGCCCGAGGCGTATATCGCCCATACGGACACCTATATCGAAAAGGACAGCGCCATCAACGACGAGATCGAGCGGCTCCGCCACTCGGCCACCTCGTCGCTCTTCGAGCGGCGGGACGTGGTGGTGGTGTCCTCCGTCAGCTGTATCTACGGCCTGGGCGACCCCATCGATTATCAGAACATGGTCATCTCCCTCCGCGTCGGCCAGACCCGCGACAGGGATGAGCTCCTGAAAAAGCTCGTGGAGATCCGCTATGGCCGCAACGACATCGCCTTTGAGCGGAACATGTTCCGTGTCCGGGGCGACACGGTGGAGATATTCCCGGCCTACGCCCGCGAAAACGCCGTCCGCGTGGAGTTCTTCGGCGACGAGATCGACCGTATCAGCGAGGTGAACGTCGTCACGGGCATGCCCGTGCGCAGCTTGTCCCACGTGGCCGTCTACCCGGCGTCCCACTACGTCACCACGGCGGAAAAGATGGAGCGCGCCATCAAGGAAATCCAGGAGGAAATGAAGGCGCGGGTCGAGCACTTCGAGCGGGAGAACAAGCTTATCGAGGCCCAGCGCATCCACCAGCGCACCATGTACGATATCGAGATGATGCGGGAGCTGGGCTACTGCACCGGCATCGAAAACTATTCCCGCGTCATCACCGGCCGCCCGGCGGGCTCGGCGCCCATGACGCTTCTGGACTACTTCCCCAAGGATTTCGTCATGTTCATCGACGAGAGCCATGTGACGCTGCCCCAGGTCCGCGCCATGTACAACGGCGACCGGGCCCGCAAGGAGAGCCTGGTGGAATACGGCTTCCGCCTGCCCTCGGCCTTTGACAACCGGCCGCTCAAGTTCCATGAGTTCACTGAGCGCGTCCGTCAGATGATCTACGTCTCGGCCACGCCCAGCGATTACGAAAAGTCGCGCTCGTCCCAGATCGTGGAGCAGATCATCCGTCCCACCGGCCTTCTGGACCCCGTCATCACCGTCCGTCCCGTGGACGGGCAGATCGACGACCTTATCGGCGAGATCAACGCGCGCACCGCCAAAGGCGAGCGCACCCTTGTCACCACGCTGACAAAGAAGATGGCCGAGGACCTGACGGCCTATCTGACAGGCGCCGGCATTCGCGTCCGCTACATGCACCACGACATTTCCACCATCGAGCGCATGGAGATCATCCGGGACCTGCGCCTGGGCGAGTTCGACGCGCTGGTGGGCATCAACCTCCTGCGCGAGGGGCTCGACCTGCCGGAGGTGTCCCTGGTGGCCATCCTCGACGCCGACAAGGAGGGCTTTCTCCGCAGCGAGACGTCCCTCGTCCAGACCATCGGCCGCGCCGCCCGGAACGCGGAGGGCGCCGTCATCATGTACGCCGACACGGTCACGCGCTCCATGCGCGCCGCCATCGATGAGACGGAGCGCCGCCGGGCCAGGCAGCAGGCGTTCAACGAGGCCCACGGCATCGTGCCGAAAACGATCGTCAAGAGCGTCCGGGACCTTCTGGAGATTTCCAAGGACGAGGAGACGGCGGCCCATCGCGCCGGCGACTTGAAGATGACCCGCCGCGAGCGGGACGAGGCCATCGCCAAGCTGGAAAAAGAAATGCAGGCTGCCTCCAAAATGCTGGAGTTTGAGTACGCCGCTGTCCTGCGCGACCGAATCATTAAGCTGCGCGGCCAAGCGGATTAGATAAGCCCACCCGCCCGCCCATAAAGGTATAGGGGGCTGTCGCCCCCTATGACCCCTTAATGGGGCTGCGCCCCATACCCCTTGCGGGGCTGTGCCCCGTACCCCGTGTTGTCATTCCCGCGAAGGCGGGAATCCAGGCCTTCCCCTTGGGGAAGGTGGCGCGCAGCGCCGGATGAGGGCCTCCCGTGCCGCGCCCCGGCAAATTTTTATAACCGAACGCCCTCTCGGGGGCGCTGTGACCCCCTCGCCGGCACGCTCAGTATGTTATATGTTATACTGAGTGTGCTTTTTCGTTATAAGAAAGCCGTGTATCCACCCGCATACTCATTCGACATAAAACGACAAACGCCGCCAATCGGCGTTTTTAAAAATATAAATATTTTTGTCGAATCTGTCGTAGGGGGCGATGTCCACATCGCCCCGCTGGTCCTTCCCCACAGGCCGCCGCTGCGCCAACAAATCCGAACGGCCGATGGCCGTCCCTACGGCATATCCCCTTGTTTACCCGTAGGACGACCATTGGTCGTCCGCTCCTCCCCGCGCCACACCGCACAGGAATCGTGGGCATGGAACCCCGCCATCGCCCCGGCTTCTTCCCCGGCTCCCTCAGACGAGGGAGCTGTCGCCCGCAGGCGACTGAAGGAGGGAACTCCTCCCGGCGCCGCACCGCACAAGAAGGGCGGCATGGGACCCCGCTCCTACAGCTATCCTCATAGTTATATGTAGGGGCGATTCACGAATCGCCCGTCGTCCCCCGTCCCCGTCGGGGCCGGTTCCCATACCGGCCCATTCCTGTCGGCGCCGTGCGGAGGCAGCGACGCATTCGAAAAGCCCCCGACGGTCGGTCGGGGGCTTTTCGAAAAGAGAGGGAGTTATTCGGGATAATTTGAAGCGGGCCATTCAGCCAGGGGAGGAAGGTACGGTGAAAAAGCGGGTAGGAAAGCTTTTGTACTTAGGGCACCGTGAAGGCTTTATGATCCGTTTCAACAATATCATCATAACTCTGATTTACAGATTTTGTGTGAATAGACTTTTAATAATTTGTGAATTTAAATTTGTCGCTTCCCGGCGCCGTCAGTGGGCCGCCAGCTTCAGCGTAAAGGTGAATTTTGTCACGCCGTCGCTACTGGTGACAAAGATGTCCTCGTTGTGGTTGTCGAGGATCGTTTTGACGATGTAGAGCCCCAGCCCGACGCCGTCGCGGTTCTCGCTGCGGGACCGGTCCGTCTTATGGAACCTGTCGAAGATGAGCGGCATTTCCTCCGCCGGGATCGTCTCGCCCTTGTTTTCCACGGAGACATAGGCCTTGTGCCCCTGCTTCCAAAGGGCTAGGCGGATGGCGGAGCCCTTTTCCGCGAATTTGACGGCGTTGTCGATGAGGTTGTAGACGACCTGGGTGATGGCGTCCTTGTCGCCGCGGGTGACGATGGCCTCTTCCGGGAGCTCGGCGTCCACGTCCAGCCCCTTGTCGTCGATTTTGCCGCCCAGGCTCAGCAGCGCCAGGCGGATGACCTCGGCGATATCAAAGGTGCCGCGCAGCACGGACTCGGCGGAGGCCGACTGGATGCGGGACATGTCCAGCATCGTTTTCACAAGGCGCGACAGGCGCTTTGTCTCAGAGGAGATGACCTCCAGATACTTTTTCTCGTTCTCCGGCGGGATGGTGCCGTCCAGGATGCCGTCGGAAAATCCGGAAATGACGGTCATGGGCGTTTTCAGCTCGTGGGAGACGTTGGCGATAAAGTCCCGCCGCAGACTCTCCGACCGCTCCAGGGAGTCGGCCATGGTGTTAAACGCGTCCGTCAGTTCGCCGATTTCGTCCACCCGGCAGTCCTCGTTGTTGACCCGGGTCGAAAAGTCGCCCCTGGCGAAGCGCCGGGCGGCCAGCGCCATCTCGTTGAGCGGCTTGGCCTGCTTTTTGGTGGTAATGAACGATACAATAAAGACAACCAGCAAAACGATGGCCGAAACGAAAAGGAAGACGCCCGCAAACTGCCGCCAGAGATGGACCGTGTCGGTGGAGTCGCCGGACAGAAAGACGTAACCGATGGTCTTGCCGTAATCCGGGCTGACGAGCGCGACGCCCATGACATACCGGACCTCGTCATAAATGCCGTCCAGGTTGGTGTTCTGGCTAAAGCCCTTGCCCGATTTGATCTGCGACAAAATATTGCCGGGCACGATTTTGCCCAGCTGCGGGCTGAAGTACCGAGGGTCGGAGGTGGAGGCCACGGTGCCGTCGGGGTATGCCAGCAGGACCTCGAAGCCCGTGCCGTGGGAGATGCTGGTAAGAAACATGCGAAGCCGGACATCGGAGAGGTCTGAATCCTCGCTGAAAGCGACGGCCAAATTGGCGACCTCGTCCAGATTGTAGGCCATGGCCTTCTGTTTTTCACTGACCACGAGCCTGTAGCTCCACGTGACAAACACACTGCCGAGGATGAGAAAGCTCAGGAAGACGATGCTGGCCGTCGTATAGAAATTGCGGATATAGATGCTTTTTTTCATGCGCCGTTCAGCTCGAATTTATAGCCCACGCCCCACACCGTTTTCAAAGACCACTTGTCGCTCACGTTTTCGAGCTTCTCCCGCAGCCGCTTGATATGTACGTCCACGGTGCGCGAATCTCCGAAATAGTCAAAGCCCCACACCTCGTCCAGGAGCTGGTTGCGGGTATAGACTCTGTTGGGCGTCTGGGCCAGGTGGTATAAAAGCTCCATTTCCTTGGGCGGGGCGTCGATCTTCTTTCCGTCCACCAGCAGCTCGAAGGAGTCCATGTCGATGACCAGCTTGTCGAACACGAGCTTTTTCGTCTCCTTGTCGTCGTCCGTCTCGGACCGGCGCATGACGGCGTGGACGCGGGCCAGCAGCTCCTTGACCTCAAAGGGCTTGACGATATAGTCGTCCGCGCCCATCTCCAGGCCGGAGACCTTGTCAAAGGTTTCGCCCTTGGCCGTCAGCATGATGATGGGGACCTTGGAGGTGCTGCGGATCTCGCGGCAGACGGCCCAGCCGTCTAAAACGGGCAGCATGATATCGAGAAGGACGAGGTCCGGCTTCAGGCGCTCAAAGTCGGAGACACCCTTGCCGCCGTTGTCGGCGATGTGGACTTCGAATCCGTCCTTTTCCAGATACAGACGCAGAAGCTCGGCGATATTGATGTCGTCTTCGATCACAAGCGCTTTTTTCGGCACTGAAATACCTCCCTTGAATCGTCTTTATCAGTACAATTATGTACAAAACATATAAAGTTTATCATTGAGATTGATGATACTATCATAATACGCTTTTTGCAATAATGGTGAACAATTTGTAAAAGTACCTTAAAGGGGCCGAAAGCATCGAAATGGCGCTGATATCCGCCTCCGAAGGTATATCCTGACAGCACGCGCCGGCGCGATACGCAAACGACAGCCCCGGGCAGCATGTGACTACCCGAGGCCGGCAGGAGCTTTACTGCGGTTGATCTTTGCGGAAGACGAACAGCTTGCTGAGGACATAGTTGACGATGACGACGAGCACGATCGTTTCGGCTTTCCCCAGCCGGTAGTCCTGCCCGAGTATATTGACGAGCAGGTAAACGCCGGCGAATTCCAATACCATCGTAAAAAGCCGCGACGCGAGGAACCGCGCAAGCTCCAGGGCCAGCCCGGCAAGACCCACGGTCCGGCTGAAAAAGACGACAAGCTTGTTGGTGATGTACGCAAACAGGATGGCCAGCGCCGTGCTGACCGCGTTGCTGGCGGTGACGCTCATGTGCAGGAAGGCGATCATCATCTGATAAGAGAAATAGTCCACAAGCGTCGTGCAGCCGCCGATGATGACGTACCGGAGGGTTTCACCGCGGGGGCTCTTCAAAAACTCAATGGTCTTTTGGAGCGTCGTCCTGATGGTCCTGATCATGTTTCTTGGCCGTGTTCCCTTTCGCTTTTTTGCCCGTTTCCCCGTCGGCCCTGCAGACAGGGGCGCCGGTTTCCGGATCGATGCACAGGATGTTCTCATAGGCCGCCGTCGATACCGGATAATTCTTTTTACGGAGCTGATTTCTATTATAGCCCGAGATGGCGGCATAAATCACGGCAAAGACCGGCACGCCCAGCAGCAGCCCCCAAAAGCCGAAAAGGCCGCCGAAAAGCAGGATGGCAAACAGGACCCAGAACCCGCCCAGGCCGATCGTCTCGCCCTGGACGCGGGGCGCCAGGATGTTGCTGGCAAACATGTGCAGCACGATGATATATATGACGAAGATAAGGCATTTCAGGGGGTCCTCCAGGAGGATCATGAGCGCGGAAGGCACAGCGCCGATAAAGACGCCGAAAAACGGGATCAGGTTCGTCACCGTCAAAAGGACGGCGATGAGCACCGCATAAGGCATCCTGAAAATCACCAGGAAAATGTAGCTGATCATTCCGACGATGATGGATTCAATGATCTTGCCCAGGAAGAAGCCGCCGACGGTCTTGTCGAGAAAGCGGGCGCTTTTGAGGATGCTGTTGGCGCGCCGGGGCTTGAAAAAGCCGTAGAGAAGGCGCTTGCACTGGGCGCTGAACCGCTCCTTGTGATGGAGGAGGTAGATCGAGACGATAAAGCCGATGACGATGCTGGCGAGCTCCTTCAGGAAGTTGAAAACGCCGGTCGTCACGTTGGTGATGATCTGGTCCGTTCTGGACAGCAGCGTCGTCTGGAGCCAGCTTGTCAGGCTGTTCGTGATGTTGCCGAAAAATTCCGCCACGGAGCTTTCCAGGTTCGGGTTGTCCGACAGAAACGCGCTGGACCAGCCGACTACCGATGTGTAGTAGCTCGGAAGCCGGTGCACGAGGCTCTGGACGCTCACATAGATCTGCGGGATGATGAGCGCCAGTGTCCCGCCGACGATGACGAGCAGGACGATGAATGTCAGGATGACGCCGAAGGCCCTGGAGATGCTCTTGGCCCGCGCCGGGTTGTCGGGAGACAGGCGCCGGCCGGCCCGGTCAAGGAAGCTGGCTTCAAATAAGCTCATCAGCTTGTTGAGAAGATACGCGAAGACAAGGCCGTAGAGGATCGGCGAAAGCGCGGCGACGATGCGCCTGAGCGCCGCCCAGATGACCGACAGCCTGCTGAGACCGAGGAAAAAGACGATGCTGCTGATAATGACAAGAAAAGCGGTGATGCCCCAGTAGAGGTATTTCTTATCCCATTTGAACGGTTTCAAATGCTCACCCCGCCGCTTTAGACGATCTCGCGGTACATCGCGCCGGCCTCCGCCTTTGGCGCGTGCTCGCTGAGGCTCAGGACCTCCACTTTTAACAGGCGCTGGCCGAAGCGGATTTCAATGACGTCGCCGAGCTTTACCTCGTAGGACGCCTTGGCCTGCCGCCCGTTGACCGTGACGTGGTCGTTGTCGCAGGCGTCGTTGGCCACGGTGCGCCGTTTGATCAGCCTGGACACCTTCAGGTATTTGTCGAGCCTCATAGTACCTCCCGCGGATATAAAAATAACGGCACGAATTTATCCGTGCCGTTATTATATCACACCTGCGCGCAGATGTGGTATATGTCATGCGGTGCTTTGCACCGCGGCGTAAATTCAGGTGCACGGGCGCAATGCGCCCATGCACGGTATAATACCTGCTCGGCAGGCATTGCGAAAAACGATGAACCGCTGCGCTTACAAGCCCTATAAACAGGCGCGCGCAGCAGGCAGACTACTTCGCAACAGCGTCCTTCAGAGCCTTGCCGGCCTTAAACTGCGGCGTTCTGGACGAAGGAATCTTGATCGCCTCTTTTGTCTTCGGGTTGCGGCCCGTGCGGGCGGCGCGCTCCTTGACGTCGAAAATGCCGAAACCCACAAGCTGAACTTTTTCGCCGGCCTTGAGGGAATCGGTGATTGCGTCGATGGCGGCGGCAAGAGCCTTTTCGCTGTCTTTTTTGGAAAGACCGGAATTCATGGCGATTTTGCTGATGAGGTCTGCTTTATTCATTAGTACCATCCTCCTATATATGTGCTTCTTTTATTGTTAAAGAAAAATACGAAATCATGCGTCGTATTTGTTCTCTAATGCAAGTTTGGCCGATTTATAGAGCTCGTCCAGCTCCTGGAGGGTCATTTCCTCCAGCTTGCGCCCCTGCGCCAGCGCTGCGGCCTCCAGATGCCTGAATCTCAGGATGAACTTGTCGCAGGAGGCCTGGACCGCTTCCTCGGGGTCGATTTTCAGAAAGCGCCCCACGTTGACGGCGGAAAAGAACAGGTCGCCCAGCTCCTCGCGGGTATTGCCGCCCGTCCTGACCGCGTCCGCCAGCTCGTCCAGCTCCTCCTGGAGCTTGTCCAGGGCGCCGGCCGCGTCCGGCCAGTCGAAACCGACCTTGGATGCCTTTTTCTGGATTTTCTCGGCGCGCCACAGGCCCGGCAAGCTTTTGGCCACCGCGGCGAGGGAATCGGCCACCGTCTCCTGGTGCTTTTCGATGCGCTTGAGAACATCCCAGTTGGCGAGGACGTCGCCGCTCCCGCTGACAGCCACGTCGCCAAAGACGTGGGGGTGGCGCGAGATCAGCTTCTTCACGGTCATATCGGCCACGTCGTCCAGATTGAACCGCCCGGCGTCGGCCTCGATGTCGGCATGAAACATGACCTGCATCAAAACGTCGCCCAGCTCCTCGCAGAGATGGGTCGGGTCCTGTTCGTCGATGGCCTCGACCGCCTCGTACGCTTCCTCCAGAAAATTGCGCCGGATGCTCTCGTGCGTCTGCTCCGCGTCCCACGGGCAGCCGCCCGGACCGCGCAGGACAGAGATCAATTTTCTGAGGTCTTCCACGCCGTAGCGATCTTTGTTTTCAAAATTTACCATACTTTCCCCTGTTCCGCAAGCCTATTTCTGAATATTTTTAAAAAAAAACATTGATTTCACTTGATTTTTAGGAAATTTGCGATCCTTTCGCCCCTCGGAATGAGCCTCATGTCGTCTCTGGTGACCGTTTTGGTGGCGATAACAAGAATGCCGTAGACGAGTACGGCGGCCGCGATGGCGCCGAACAAGTACACCGCGAGGGCCAAACGGCCGTCGCCCAGCGTCTCCGCGCCGGCCTTGAACAGGAGCTCGTAGACCGCCCAGGCGGCAACGCCCATCACGGCGGTGCACAGGGCGGGCTTTACAAAGACCTTCGACAGCTCCGGCCTTTCGGAGACCTTGAAATTGATGAACATGAGGTTCAGTATCGTGATGGCCCCGTAGCAGATGAGCGTCCCGAAGGGCGAGCCCATGATGTTGATATCCGGCTGGCCGGTGAGGTACGCGTCCAGCGCGATCTGAAATAGCCCGCCGACCGTGCATGTGACGAGCGGTATTTTTTCATGGCCGGTGGCCTGGAGTATGCCGATGGTCACCAGCTGGGCGCACATGAAGTAAGAGGCGATGCCGAATGTGGCCAGCAGCGCCGGCCCGATGGGGTTGCTGTTCCAGTACAGGACCTTGAAGATCGGCACGGACAGGATGGCCATACCGACGCCGGCCGGCATGGCGATCAGGTTCGTCAGCTTCAGGGAGGACTCCATGATCCCCTTGGCCTCCCGGTGGCGGCCGGTGGCGATCGCCGCGGCGATCACCGGGACGATGCTGACGGCGACCGGGACGATGAGCGACGACGGGAAGTTGAAGACGGAAAGCCCTTTGGTATAGACGCCGTAGAGGGCCAGCGCCTGCTCATAGGTAAAATGCGCGCCGTCCTGAAGCCTGCTCATGACGATCTTTGTATCGGCAAAGGTCATGATATTCAGAATGGACGAGCCCAGCGTGATCGGAATGCTGACCTTGAAGATCTGGAGCAGGACGGCGCCTCTCCCCGCCGTCTCGCGGTCGTGGACCGGCAGGCGGTGATGGGCGCTGCGCTTATCGAACCGGAATTTCAGGAAAATCAGGACGGGAATACAGAGCCCGAGGCCGATGGTGCTGCCGACGTAGGAGCCGGCCGTGGCCACGGAGGAGTCGTAGCCCGCCTGGATCAGGAGCCAGACGATCAAAAGGCCGATGATAAACTTGCTCAGGGCCTCCATCAGCTGCGACACGGCCGTGGGGATCATATTGTTGTGGCCCTGGAAATAGCCCCTGTAGATCGAGATGACGCAGCTGAAAAATACGGCGGGCGCCAGGACCTGGATGCCGAGGCCGCCCTGGACGTCCCCCATAAACGACGCCAGTGGGTCGGCGAAAATCAGCATGATGAGTGTCAGAACAAGGCCGAGGAGCGCAAAAAAGGGAAGCGCAACAGAAAAGTATCGCTTGACGAGCCGGTCCCGCCCCGTGGAGGAGGCCGCCGAAACGAGCCTGGAAAGCGCCACGGGTATGCCGGCCGTCGAGATCGTCAAAAGCAGCGTGTACAGATTCAGCGCGATCTGAAAATGTCCGGCGCCCGTATCGCCCAGCAGATTGAGCACGGGGATCTTGTAGACGGCGGTGATGATCTTTGTGAGGATGCCCGTCGCCGCCAGAATCGCCGCGCCCTTCAGATAATTTTGTTTTTTTGTTTCGGACAATCAGACCACCCTTTAAATCACCTGTCGGAATTATAAACGAATGCGTATCATCTATATTCACAGGCGGCTCATTTTACACCCCGATTGGCCAAAAATCAAGCTGCGGCGCGGCTGTTGTGCATAAAACGGCGGCAGCGTTGACATAACGCCTGTGGAAAAACATGTGGATAATGTGCAAAACCTGTGTTATTCCAAAGGATATTTCCTGTGGGAAATAATTTTTACGTATGATGCAATATCCAAACAGACTGAATACTCCGCTTTAAAACCCCTTTTTAAGGAGCCGGATATCCCGCCCGCAGAAGTTCAGCACGTGATATTCCCCCTCGATTCTGGAGGCGATCTGGGGCGAATACCGCCCGTAAAGCTCGCCGGCGGAGAGGTTGGAGCTGATGATGGTCTTCCGGCCGGCGATAAGCCGGGAGTTGACGAGCTCGTACAGCGCGCTCACCGTAAAGGACGTGGTCATCTCCGTGCCCAGATCGTCCATGATAAGCAGGTCGCAGTCGAGATAGCGCCGGAGCTCGTCGCGCGTGGCGGTGAGGTCGCCGCCTTTATAGAACTTTTCCTCCTCGAATTTTGAAAAGATCGAGGCCGCCGTGTCGTAGACGACGGAGAAGCCCTTGTCGGCCACGACGCGGGCGATGCACGCGGAGAGAAAGGTTTTCCCCAGGCCCGTCCCGCCGGACAGAAAGAGGTTCGTCGACCGCCTGGGAAACCGCGTGGCGTAATCCACGCACGTGTCGTAGATGAATTCCATCTTATATCTGGGGGACACGCCGGTGGCGGGGTCGGGCGTATCGTCGTACCACGACAGGTCGAAGCTGTCGAACGTCTCGCTCCCCAGCTTGAAAAGGCTGCTGAGGGACGCGCGCTGCTCCTCGAGATACAGGTCCCGCAGGCAGGAGCACAGCTCGGTGCCGGCATACCCCGTATCGTGACAGGTATTGCATAAATATTCGTGATCCAGATAGTCGCCGGGAAAGCCCGCCGCCGTCAGCGCCTGAATACGTTCGGCCTGCAGGGCGAGGTTTTTGTCGCGGATGGCGTCGACGGCCTCGGCGGGGTCGCCGTCGCCGCGTAGGGCAAGGCCGATCACGTCCATCACGGAGGCTTTGAGCGCCAGGTCGAGGGCGCGGACGCGGGGACACCTTGCGTAGACCTCCTCGAGCCGCTTGGCCTGGAGGGCCTCGTTGTCCCGCTTTTTCGCCTCAAGCCTGAGCTTGGCCCGGCTAAGAAGCTTTCCGTCCAGAGACATACTTACTCCTCCCTCAGTTTTTCCAGGTATTTTTTCATGCGTTCTATATCGGCCAGGTCGTCCCCCGCCGGGCGCGCCGGCTTTTTCGGGTCCTTTTTCGGCGCGGGGGCGGCGCGGCCGTCCTTCTTAAGGATCTCGTCCAGCGTCCGCAGGCCCTTTTGATGCCAGCTCCCGATGATCGAATCCATATAGCTCCACGCAAGCCTGCCGGTCTTCAGCACAGTTTTGTCGTAGGCCAGCTCGATGACCTCGGGGGGAAAGCCCATGGCGATCCAGCTCTCGACATATTTCCGCTCGCCGGCGGAAAGCTCCCGGTCCTTGATCTGCAGGACGCGCTTAATGTCGGCGGTAAGGCTCCGCTTCGACTCCAGGACTTTCAGATACCGCTCGGCCTCCTCCAGCGTGAAAACGCCCTCGCGCTCCCAGGTGTAGGCCGCCTTTTCTATGTACCGCATTGTGGGGAGGCGCCCCGGCCCGTACCGCCGCCTGTTCTCGTCGATGCAGTGGGTGACCAGGTGCAGTATCACCTCCGGCGGCAGGCCCAGGCTGTCGTAGATGCCGAACAGCTTGATAAGATCGTCCGAGGACAGGATTTTTCCCAGGCTCCGCTGGACCTCCTGCACGAGGGAGGAGAACACCGTCCCGTTGTCCAGCTCGCGCTTTATATCCTCGGCGGTGTATTCCGGCAGCTCGTCCTTTTGGGGCGCCGGCGCCGGCGCGTCGCATTTGAGAAGGCCCAGCCTGTTGAGGAGCGCCATGGACTCGGCAATAGAGCTCTCGTCCCGCCCCAGTGTCCTGGCGGCCTCCCTGACCGACAGGGCGCCCCCTGTCCGGAGCACATAGAGATAGAGGAGGACGGCGCCGCCGTCGCCGGCGCGGATGAGCTTGTCCGCCGCCTGTCCGCTCAGTGTGATCGTATCGGTACCGGATAAAACAAAACGCATGTCCGCCACTGCCCGTGCTCCTTTCCGTCGTATATCGCGCGCGGGCTGCCGGCCCGCGCCATTATGATATTGCATTATAACAGCATTTGCCGGGCGCGGCAATGCGCGAAAGATTAAATCCTTGTCATTTTGTCAAAATTAAAAATTGTCGGGGCGGCGCCGGTGCCGGGCCAAATTTATCCAGGATCGTTTCATTGAAATAACCTGAACCGTCAGGATATGGGCGGGCGGCATGCGGCGCTGCTGGTATTAAATTCAGTGGTGTTATCTTAAAAATTGGAAAATTGCGTTGATTTTTGGCGCCGGATTGACTATAATCATTAGTTACGGCTGCAAAGCCGCGCGGCGTCCCATGGACCCGCCGATGGATCGGATACACATTCTGCAGCCCCTGTTGAAAGGCAGATGACACATGCTTGAAATACTGTCCCCTGCGGGCTCTCCCGAGGGGGTCATTGCCGCCGTCCAGAACGGCGCCGACGCCGTTTATGTCGGGTTCGGAGATTTTAACGCCCGCAAAAACGCGAAGAATTTTACGGCGGAGGAGTTCAGGAAAGCGGCGGAATATTGCCGGGCGCGCGGCGTCAAGGTTTACGTCACGCTCAATACGCTTGTTTCGGACAGGGAGCTCCCGGCGGTCGCCGAGCAGGCAAAGGTCGCCTGCCGCTACGGGGCGGACGCCTTTATTGTCCAAGACCTGGGCGTGATGCGGGCGTTGAAGCAGGCCGTGCCGGAGGTTCCCATTCACGCCAGCACGCAAATGACCGTGCACAACCTGGAGGGCGTCAAGCTGGCGGCGGCCATGGGCTTTTCCCGCGTTGTCCTGGCGCGCGAGCTGTCGCGGAGCGAAATCGCCTATATCTGTAAATACGCGCCGATCGAAACGGAAGTCTTTGCCCACGGCGCCTTATGCATGAGCTATTCCGGCCAGTGCTATATGAGCGCCGTCATCGGCCGGCGCAGCGGCAACAGGGGCCTGTGCGCACAGCCCTGCCGGCTCAATTACGCCGCCAGCGGGCATGACGCGGAGTATCTGCTGAGCTTGAAGGACAACTGTCTCATTGAGTTTGTTGAAGAGATCGAGCGGCTGGGCGTGGCCTGCGTCAAAATCGAAGGGCGCATGCGGCGGGCCGAGTACGCGGCGGTCGTCACGGGGATATATTCCCGGGCCATCAAGGATAAAAAGAGCCCGTCGCTGGATGATATGCGGGCGCTGAAGAGCGCGTTTTCGCGCCAGGGCTTTACGACGGGCTACTATCTCGACCAGAAGGGGCCGGACATGTTCGGCGTCCGCGAGGAAGAGAGCAAGAGCGATCAGGTCATTTTTGCCACCGCCCGGAAGAATTACCTGAACGGCGAATTCCAGCGGATACCCGTCCGCTTTGCCGGCATGATCCGCCGCGGCGAGCCGGCAAAAATGGCGGCCGTCGACGACAAGGGCAATAACGCCGTCACCCAGGGGCCGACGCCGGAACCGGCGTTCCACAAGGAAATCACGTCGACCATGCTGCAAACGCAGCTGCATAAAACGGGCGGCACGCCTTTTTGCTGTATCGGCGTGAAGAGCGAGGTGGAAAGCGGACTGTCTCTGCCGACCTCGGCCATCAACGAGATGCGGCGCGACCTTCTGGCGGAGCTGCTGGAAAAAAGAAAGGACCTGCCGCCCCGGAGAGAAGGCGAGTTTTCCCCGGGATACCGGCTTTTGAACAGGGAGGACAAGCCGATCATGACGGTCTCCGTCATGAAGATATCGCAGCTGTCTAAGGAACTGGCCGCCATGAAGCCGCGTATTCTGTATATTCCCGTCGAGGAGCTGAAAAAGGACAGGACGGGCCTGGAGCCGTTTTTGGAGGACAGCGATATCAGCATTGTCGCCCGGCTGCCGCGCATTATCTTCGACAGCGAGAAAAAAGAGGTCACGGCGCTTTTGGAGTCGGCCAGGGAGCTGGGCGTCAAAGAGGCGCTGATCGGCAATGTCGGCCACCTGCAGTATGTCAAGGGGCTGGGCTTTGAGGCCAGGGGCGATTTCGGGCTGAACATTTACAATTCACAGTCGCTGCGGGTGATGAAGGACCTGGGGCTTCTGTCGGCCACGCTGTCGTTCGAGCTCCGCATGGAACAGATTGCGGATATGTCGAAATGCATCGACACGGAGCTGATCATTTACGGCCGCCTGCCGCTTATGCTCACGGAAAACTGCATCATCAAAAACAGCACGGGCGTGTGCACCTGCGACAATTTTTCGGGGCTTCTGGACAGGCAGGGCGCGTCGTTCCCCGTGGTGCAGGAATATAAATGCCGGAATGTGGTGCTCAATTCCAAGAAGCTGTTTCTGGCGGACAAGAGAGCCGCCACGTCCTCGGCGGGCCTCTGGGCGGAGCGCCTCATGTTCACGACCGAAAACGCCCACGAGTGCGCCGCCGTCATGAAGCGGTACCTGGGCCAGGGCGATTATGAGCCGGGCACCTTTACGCGCGGGCTCTATTTCAGAGGGGTGGAGTAATGGAGATCGTACTGGCTTCCGCCTCGCCGCGCCGCAGGGCGCTTTTGGAGATGCTCGGCGTCCGCGGCTTTAAAATCATCCCCGCCGAGACGGGGGAGGAGGCGCCGGACGCCGGCCCGGCCGACGCTGTCTGCCATATCGCGCTGATGAAGGCCAGAAAGGTCTCGGAGGAATGCCCGGCCGGCGCGCTCGTCATCGCCGCCGACACGCTCGTTTATCTGGACGGCGAGGCCCTGGGCAAACCGAAAAGCGCGGACGAGGCCGGGGCGATGCTCCGGCGGCTCTCCGGCCGCGACCATACGGTATACACCGGCGTCGCGCTCGTAAAAGACGGCAGGGAAATGACCTTTGCCGAAAGCACCGGCGTCTTTTTCCGGCCCATGTCGGACGAGGAGATCGCCGCCTACGTCAAAACGGGGGAACCGATGGACAAGGCGGGCGCGTATGGGGCGCAGGGGCGCGGCGCGGTCTTTATTGAAAGGATCGACGGCGATTTTTTCAACGTCATGGGCCTGCCGCTGTGCCGGCTGGTTACCATGCTGCGCCGCTTCGGCGTCGACCTGATTAACACCGAAGAGTGAAAAAGCTCCATACACTGCAGAAAGGCGTGTGGCACCATGAGAAGATTTTTAAAACCCAGAGTCATCGGTTTTTTGGCCATTGCCGTCGTCATCGCGGCGGTGACGATCATCTCGGTCAATACAAGAGGCAATTCCGGGTTTATCACAAATTCGCTGATGTCGCTATCCAAACCGCTGAAGAGCGCCGCCTCGTCGGTGGCAAAGACCTTTGAGAGCTTCTACGGCTACATGTATAAGTATGAGCAGCTCGAGCAGGAGAACAAGGAGCTGAAGGCCAAGCTTTACAAGCAGACGCAGGACAATCAGAATGTCGATGAGATCTCAAAGGAAAACGACGATCTGCACGCGCTTTTTGATTTCAGCTCCCGGCATCCGGATTACACGCAGTACGACATGGCGGAGGTCATCTCCTGGAGCTCCTCCAACTGGGATTCCTCCTTCACCATCGACAAAGGCTCGTCAAACTCGAAAATCAAGGCGGGCGACTGCGTCATCACCGAGGTCGGCGCGCTGGTCGGCGTCGTCAGCGAGGTGGGCGCCAATTCCTCCACCGTCATTACCGTGGTGGACACCAAATTTTCTTACGGCGCTTACATTGAGCGCAACGACGAGCGCGCCGTCGCCACGGGGGACTTCACGCTCATGAAGCAGGGGCTTTTAAAGCTGAGTTATCTTCAGGACACGACGGAGATCGTCACGGGCGACACGATCATCACCTCCGGCAACGGCGGCACGCTGCCGGCCAAGCTCGTGATCGGCAGCGTGCAGGAGGTGCTGACCGATCCGACGGGCATCAGCCGGTATGCCACCATCAAGCCGGCGGCGGATCTCACAAGCCTGTCCAACGTCTTTTTGATCACCAGCTACCAAACCACGGAAAGCGGAGGCTGAGATGTCGAAAATCCGCATACCGTTCGTCCTGATCGCACATATCATCTTTATCGTCACCGTTTACATCTTCCAGGCCATGGTTTTTACCTATCTTCCCGTCAGCGGGGCCGTCCCCGTCCTGCTGCCTATCGCCGTCGTCGGCATCGCCACCTTCGAGGGCAGCTCCAGGGGCGGCGGGTACGGCCTTTTGGCGGGAATGCTCTGTGACATCGCGTTTAACCATCCCGTCATCGTGATGACGATCACGCTGACGATTGTCGGCATCGTGGTCGGGGTGCTCTCGGAGACGGTGATGGCCCGGGGCTTCCCCACGTATTTTCTCGGCTGTCTCGCCGCGCTTGTCCTCACTGCGTTTGTTTCCTTCTTTTCGCTGCTGTTCTTCAGCAGTGTGGACGTGACCTCGCTGCTGAAAACGGCGGCGCAGCAGACGCTGTATTCGCTGATATTCACGATTCCGATTTATTTTGTTGTCCGGGCCCTTGGGCGGAGAGTTTCGGCCGAATGACGGCAGTCCTCCGCGCCGCATTTTTTAAGAAAGGATTCGTATGCAAAAATATTACAAACCGTCCCGATTTGTCGTGATCTTTGTGCTCATGGGGCTGCTGCTCGCCATATATATGACGACGCTCTACAAGCTGCAGCTTTTTAACTCCGGCGCCGACGCCAACGCGGCGTACCTGGCAGACGGCACGTCAAAAACACAGACGCTGACGGCCAACCGCGGAGAGATCCTCGACAGAAACGGCGTCCCGCTGGTGTCGTCGAGCCCGGTCTATAACGTCACGATTTCGCGCCCGGCGTTCCAGGGCCGGGACGATATCAATACGGTTATCCTGGATCTCATCCATACGGCCATCGACAACGACGTCGCCTATACCGACACGTTCCCGGTGACGCCCGGCGCGCCCTTTGCGTATGTCCTCGATATGTCGGATACCCAGAGAAAATATCTCAATGCGTATCTGGATTATTGCCATTGGAGCCCGGACATCTCGGCCTCCGACCTGATCGTGAAGATGAAGGAGCGTTACGGCATCGACTACACGATGAACATCTCTGACGCGCGGCTCGTTATCGGCGTCCGCTACGAGCTGGAGCTCCGGGCGGTCATCTACATGAATTCGTATGTGTTCGCCAGCGCCATTGACATCGATTTTATCACCCTCCTGGAGGAAAAACGCTATCCCGGCGTCAATATCGAGACGTCGGCCAAACGCGTCTACCATACGACCTACGCCGCGCATCTTTTGGGGTATATCGGCTCCATGAGCCAGGAGGAGTATAACAACACCTATAAGGCCAGGGGGTATTCCTACAGCGCCCAGGTGGGAAAGTCCGGCGCGGAAGTCGTCTATGAGCAGGAGCTCCACGGGACGGACGGCAGCCAGACAGTCACCACCGCCGACGACGGCACCGTCCTCAACGTGGAAACGACGACGGCGCCGATCCCCGGGAAAAATGTTTTCCTGTCCGTCGACATCGGCCTGCAGGCGGCCACCGAGGACTCGCTGACCGCCCAGATCGACGTCATCAACGCCGATCCCGAGCGCGCCGATAAGGACAGGGTCACCGGCGGCGCCGCGGTCGTGACGGACGTCAATACCGGCGAGGTCCTGGCCCTGGCCTCTTACCCGTCGTACGATCCGTCGACGCTGTTCACCGACTATGCCGACCTTGTACAGAATCCGAGCCAGCCTTTGTATAACAGAGCGATAAAAGGCACCTATAACCCCGGTTCCACATTTAAGATGGTCACCGGGCTGGCCGGCCTGAGGACGGGGACGATCACGCCGTCGACGGTCATTTTCGATGGGGGCCGATTCATGAAATACGCCACCACGAACCCGCCGTTCATTCCCCAATGCTGGATATATCCCACAACCCACGCCGGCCACGGCAACGAAACCGTCGTCACGGCGCTCCGGGACTCCTGCAACGTCTTTTTCTATACGGTCGGCGACGAAGTGGGACAGCCAGCGCTGGCCCAGGCGGCGGCCGACTTTGGGCTCGGTTCGCCGACGGGCATCGAGCTGCCGGAGGCTCTCGGCGCCCGTCCGACGCAGGAGAACAAACAGCGGCTGCTTAAAACGGACGACATATGGTACGCGGCGAATACCGTCCTTTCGGCCATCGGCCAGGACATCAACTACTACACGCCCGTCCAGCTGGCAAAATACGCGGCAACCATCGCCAGCGGCGGCACGAAATACCCGCTGACGATCCTCAACAGCATCCGGAGCGCCGATTTCACGTCCGTCGTCGACCAGCCGGCCCATCAGCCGGAGGGGACGGTCCCCGGCAACGAATATATCAAATATCTCCAGGAGGGCATGAAGCTGGTCGCCTCGGAAGGCTCAGCCTCCAGCGCCTTTAAGAAATTCTTCATTCCTGTGGCGGCAAAGACGGGCACGGTCCAGTCGAGCAATACGATGGGCAACTCCCTGCTCAACAACGGCGTCCTAGTCTGCTATGCGCCGGCCGATAACCCCCAGATCGCCATCTCCGTCGTCGTCGAAAAGGGAACGTCGGGCTCCACGATCACGCAGATCGCCAAGGACATCATGAGCTATTACTTCAGGAACAAGCCGGACGTCACCGTCGCGCAGGACAACACCCTCCTGCCGTGATTGCCGGTTCCGCTGCCCGCGTAAAAGTTTCGTAAAGCCGTAATGGCGTGCCGATTTGTGCCGAAATTAGATAATATGAGACAAATTATGTATGGATAGGCCGATGAAATTAACAATTCTGTACGAATTTGCGACTTGTCAACCGGCAATAAATTGTATATAATGATAAGAAAATTCTGTGGCAGATTGGAGACGGACATGGGCAAGGTTATCGTTGTCGCCTCCGGCAAGGGCGGCACGGGCAAAACAACATCTGTCGGCGCCATATCTTCCTGTCTGGCCGCGCTGGGGCATAAGACGCTTTGCATCGACTGCGACGCCGGCCTTCGGAACCTCGACATCATCATCGGGATGACCGAGTATACGGTCACCGATTTTTTCGACGTCCTCCAGGGACGTACCGAGCTTCTTGAGGCCTGCGCCGAGCATCCGAGAATCAAAAACCTGTATTTTCTGCCGGCGCCGGCCTTTCACGGCCCGGAGGAGATCGATGCCGACGATATGGCGGGGCTCACGGCGCAAATCAGGGAGCAGTTTGACTACTGCCTCATCGACGCGCCCGCCGGCATCGGGCCCGGCTTCCGCCTGGCCGCGCAGGGCGCCGACATGGCGCTCATCGTGACCGTGGGCGACATGTCCAGCATGCGGGACGGCCAGCGGGTGGCGGAAGAGCTGCGCAGTCTGGGCGTCCGGGAGCTCCGGCTCATTGTCAACCGCGTCAGCGGCCGGAATTTTCGAAAGCTCTCGACCACGGTGGATGATGTGATCGACGCCATCGGCGCGCGCCTCGTTGGCCTTGTGGAGGAGGACGAGGAGGTCTTTCTCGCATCGAACAGCGAGACGCCGCTGATTTTATATGAAAACAAAAGGGCGGCTCTGCAATTCCTCCAGATCGCCCGGCGCCTCACCGGCGAACGCATCCCTCTTGTCAAGCGATGGTCAAGAGCATAATCTGACGGAATAAATTCAGAAAGAAGGCGGCTGTTTTGAACATAGCACTTATGGCACACGACCGGAAAAAAGAACTGATGGTGCAATTTTGTATCGCCTACTGCGGCATTCTGGCCGGACATTCACTCTGCGCAACGAATACGACAGGCCGTCTTGTCTCCGAGGCGACAGGGCTGCCGATTACACTATATCTGTCCGGAAATCAGGGCGGCGACCAGCAGATCGGCGCGCGTATCGCCTATAACGAGCTCGACCTCGTGCTGTATTTCTGCGACCCGTCCATCACGGATTCCGGCAACAGCGTCAACGACATCGCGCGGCTGTGCGATCAGTACAATGTGCCGTTCGCGTCCAACGTGGCGACGGCCGAGGTTCTCATACAGGGCCTCAAGCGCGGCGACCTCGACTGGCGCGACATCGTCAACCCAAAACACTAATGCGGTAGGGCAACATTTGGCTGGGCGGGGGCGTGCCCCCGCCTATGTTTGTTTATTCCCGCTGAACAAGGAGAAAAACATGGAAAAAGTCACACCCCGCACATTGTCGGGCTTTATGGAGCTTCTGCCGGAGCGCCAGGTGCTGTTCGACAAAATGGTCGAGGCGCTGCGCGCGTCCTACGCGCTTTACGGCTTTACGCCGCTGGACACGCCGCTCATCGAGTCCTCCGAGGTCCTGCTGGCCAAGGGCGGCGGCGAGACGGAAAAGCAGATTTACCGCTTTACAAAGGGCGACAGCGACCTGTCCCTCCGCTTTGACCTGACGGTGCCGCTGGCCAAGTACGTGGCGCTGCACGGGAATGACCTGACCTTTCCCTTCCGGCGGTACCAGATCGGCAAGGTCTACCGCGGCGAGCGGGCCCAGCGCGGCCGCTTCCGGGAGTTTTACCAGGCGGATATCGATGTCATCGGGGACGGGACACTGGATATCATCAACGAGGCGGAGATCCCCAGCATCATTTACCGCTGCTTCGACACGCTGGGGCTGAAGCGCTTCGTCATCCGCGTCAATAACCGCAAGGTTTTAAACGGGCTGTTTGAGCTTTTGGGCGTCGGCGGCAAGGCCGGCGACGTGATGCGCACCATCGATAAGCTCGATAAGCTCGGGCGGGAGAAGGTCCTCGGCCTTCTGGAAAATGACGTCGGCGTGCCGGAGGACGTGGCCCGCCGGATCGTCGATATCATCACCTGCCAGGATACCGGGGCCGACCCGATTGAAAAGCTCGGCGAATACCGGGGCCGGAACGCGGCGTTTGACCTGGGGCTGGAGGAGCTGGCGACGGTTACGAAATACATGTCGGCCTTCGGCGTGCCGGAGACGCATTTTACAGTCGACCTGACCATCGCCCGGGGGCTCGATTATTACACAGGCACCGTCTACGAGACGGCGATGCTCGACCACCCGGAGATCGGTTCGATATGCTCCGGCGGGCGCTACGACAACCTGGCCGGGTATTATACGGACCGCAAGCTCCCCGGCGTGGGCATCTCCATCGGCCTGACGCGGCTGTTTTTCGTCCTGGAGGATCAGGGGTACTTAAACGGCGCGCTGCTGACCGCCCCGGCGGACGTGCTCATCCTCCCCATGACGGAGGACCGCGCCCCGGCCATCGCCCTGGCCACGATGATGCGCCAAGAGGGGCTGCGCGTGCAGGTGTACAGCGAAAACAAAAAGTTCAAGGCCAAGGTCTCCTACGCCGACAAGCTGAAGATCCCGTTTGCAGTGTTTCTCGGCGAGGACGAAATTTCACAGGACCTGGTGACCGTCAAGGATATGGCCACCGGCGCGCAGACCACGGCGTCGGCCGCCATGGTCACGGCGGCCGTCAAGGCAAAGATATCCGGCCTGCGCGAGGGCGCGCCGGTGAAGGAACCGCAGAAATAAAGAAATAACGAATCAGGAGTGTATCAAATGGAATCTCTCAAAGGCTTCAAACGCACAACGTATTGCGGGACGCCGCGGCCCGGCGATATCGGCAGGGACGTGGCCGTCTGCGGGTGGGTGCAGCGCCGGCGTGACCTGGGGCAGCTCATCTTCATCGACCTCCGGGACCGCACAGGCATCCTGCAGCTGGCGTTTGACGACAGTACCGACAGAGAGATTTTCAAAAAAGCGTTTACCGTCCGGAGCGAATTTGTACTGGCCGCCCGCGGAAAGCTCCGCGAACGGTCCTCCAAGAATAAAGACCTGCCCACCGGAGAGGTGGAGCTGGAGGTGACGGAGCTGCGTGTTCTGGCCGAGTCCGAAACGCCGCCGTTTGAGATCGTGGACAACTCCGATGTCAACGACATGCTCCGCCTCAAGTACCGCTATCTGGACCTGCGCCGCCCCGAGATGCAGCGGGCCATCGCCGTCCGCCACAAGGTGGTCAAAACCGCCCGGGACTATTTCGACGAGAGCGGCTTTTATGAGATCGAGACGCCGATGCTCACAAAGTCGACCCCGGAGGGCGCGCGAGACTATCTCGTGCCCAGCCGGGTCCACCCGGGCAAATTTTACGCGCTGCCCCAGTCGCCCCAGCAGTATAAGCAGATGCTGATGCTGGCCGGCTTCGACAAGTATTTTCAGATCGCCCGCTGCTTTCGGGACGAGGACCTCCGGGCCGACCGCCAGCCGGAATTTACCCAGATCGACCTGGAAATGTCCTTTGTGGAGACGGACGATGTGATCGCCGTCAACGAGGGCTTTTTAAAGACAGTCTTTAAAAATGTGCTGAATATCGACATCGATACGCCGATTCTGCGCGTGCCTTACGCCGAGGCGATGGAGCGCTACGGCTCGGACAAGCCGGACCTCCGCTTTGGCCTGGAGCTCAAAAACGTCAGCGACCTCGTTCAAAACTGCGGCTTTAAGGTATTTTCCGACCCGGTCGCCGCCGGCGGCAGCGTGCGCCTTATTAGCGTCCCCGGCGGGGCGGAGGCCTTTCCGAGAAAGCAGATCGACGCTCTGGTGGAGTTTGTCAAAACTTACGGCGCCAAGGGCCTGGCGTGGATGCGCCTGGGCGCTGACGGCGTGAGCTCCTCCTTTGCCAAGTTCATGACGGAGGAGGAAAACGAAAAGATCATCGCCCGTGCCGGGGCGAAAACGGGGGACCTCATCCTCATCGTCGCCGACGGCAGGGATAAAACCGTTTTCACCGCTCTGGGAGCGCTCCGCATCGAGTGCGCCAGGCGGCTCGGCCTCATCCGGAAGGACGATTACAAGCTCCTGTGGGTCACGGAATTTCCCATGTTCGAGTACTCCGAGGAGGAGGGGCGCTATGTGGCCGTGCACCATCCCTTTACGGCGCCTATGGACGAGGATATCGACAAGCTGGAGACGGACAAGCAGAACTGCCGCGCCAAGGCATACGACATTGTTCTGAACGGCATCGAGCTGGGCGGCGGCTCCATCCGTATTTCCACCCCCGAGATGCAGGAAACGGTGTTCAGGGCCCTCGGCTTCACCAGTGAGGAGGCGCAGGAGCGGTTCGGGTATTTCATCAACGCCTTCAAATACGGCGCGCCGCCCCACGGCGGCCTCGCTTACGGCCTGGACCGGCTTGTCATGCTCCTGGTGGGCGCCGACAGCATCCGCGACGTCATCGCCTTCCCGAAGGTGCAGAACGCCTCCGAGCCCATGACGAGCAGCCCCGACGCGGTCGACAAAAAACAGCTGGACGAGCTGAAGATCGGTCTGACCCGCGACACCTTGACAACCTGATACCGGAAACATATAATTCCATCAAGGGGTGCTTCTATGACGAACGAAGAGAAGATTCTGCAAATGCTGTCAGATATGAACGCAAGATTGGCCAATATTGAGCAGGAAGCCGTTAAAACGGGCGAAAGATTGACCGGTATTGAGCAGGAAGCCGTTAAAACGGGCGAAAGATTGACCGGTATTGAGCAGGAAGCCGTCAAGACGGGCGAAAGATTGACCACTATTGAGCAAGAGGTCGTTAAAACAAATCTCAAGATAGAAAACGATATCGTAAAGCGTCTTGATTCATTGACAGACGGATATATTTTGACCCATGAAAAGCAGTACGAGACTGAGCGCAAGCTTGAGCGCAAAATTGAAGCTCTGGAAAAGCGTATAGAGCAGCTTGAGATAAAAGCCAGCTGAATTTTTATGCCGGTGACCTCGTCGGTTTCCGGCATATCGTACCGGCTGCGGCGTAATCCGAAGCCGAAAAAAGAAATTTTACTGAAAATTTAAGCCGAAAATATAAAAAAATCGGGCGGGAATAAATTTCCCGCCTTTTTTCTGCCTATTTCTTGCTATATATAGTGTAACATCAAAGCATGACCACTATATATACGAAGGGAAGCGCAGTCGTATGCAGCTCATGAAAAAGCGCGGGCTCTATGAAGCCAGCCGCATCGTCTATCTTCCGGCGGGTGAGATTCTGCCGAACCCCGCGCAGCCCCGCAAAACGTTCGAGCCGAACGCGATGCGGGAGCTGGCCGGCAGCATTTCGCGGTACGGCATCCTGCAGCCGCTGTCGGTGCGGAAGCGCGGCAGCGGATACGAGCTCGTCTCCGGCGAGCGGCGGCTCAGGGCGGCAAAGCTGGTGGGACTCAAGGAGGTGCCTTGCATCATCCTGGACGTAGATTCGCAGGAGTCGTCCATCCTGGCGCTGGTGGAAAACCTCCAGAGGAAGGATCTGGACTTTATCGAGGAGGCCGAAGGGCTGTACAGGCTTGTGAATATCCACGGCTACAGGCAGGAAGAGGTGGCGCGGCTGGTGGGCTTGTCCCAGTCGGCGGTATCCAATAAGCTGCGCATTTTGAAGCTCTCCCCGGAGCTCCTTTTTATGATCCGGGACACCGGCCTGACGGAGCGCCACGCCAGGGCGCTGTTAAGGCTGGAGGAGGAGCAGGACCGCCTGGAGACCTTCGAGCAGATCGTTAAGAAAAACCTGAACGTGGCGAACACCGAGGAGTACATAGAGGAGTTGCTGCAGAAAAAGGGGCAAAAAGAAAAGGCGCCGCCGAAAAAGCCCGTCTACGTCCTGAAGGACGTGCGCCTTTTTATGAACACGGTGGCGCGCGGCATGACGATGATGCAGCAGTCCGGCATCGCCGCCCGGTACGGCCGCGACGAGACGGAGGAGGAGATCATCCTGACGATCAAAATCCCGAAGGCAAACAAATAAAATGGCTGTCGATAAAGCCCGGTGCGCTTTATTTCAGTCTGCGATAAAGTCAAAAGGGCTTTATTTGCTGATATACCGGGAGGCGGGAATCATCCTGCCTCCCGGCCTTTATTGTCCCGGTGACCAGTCGCCGGCCAGCTTTTTATATTTTTCGGCGTCCTCCTGAAAGCCCATCAGGCGATAACATTCCGAGAGCTTTGCCAGCGGCTCCGCGCCGCCGGCACGGGCGCTCAGCTCGCACTCGGCGCCGAAGGCCGCGGTATAATACCAGGTGGCGGCTTCCTCGTAATCGTTTTGGTCAAAATAGTGATCGCCCAGGACGCAGGAGACCTCGGCGCTCGGCTTGCCGACCACGTTTTTCAGCGCGGCCTTGAACAGGCCGCCGTCGTCTTTTTTCAGAAAGCAGCACTTCGCCGCAACGCATTGGGACTGCCTGACGGTGTCCGCCCCGAAGCCCTCCTCGTGCAGGGTCCACTCAAAGTAATCATACGCGCCGAGAAAGTCCTCCTCGTCGCCCGACAGGAAGAGCTCCTGCGCGTAGAGCCGGTGGAGCCGGGGTGACAGGGCGGCGCCGGGCTGTGCCACGCGCCGGAAAATCGAAAAGTCCCTTTTTGAATGCCGCGCCGCGGGCCGGTGGATAATGGCGATATCGCTGTTCAGGACGCGGACCTGGGTGTCGACAGTCTCGTGGACGGGGTCGATCCAGCGAAAGGGGCGCAGGCGCCTGAAGAGCTTGGGGCGGTACTCCGTATCGAAATTGTACACGGAGCCGTTATCGGTCTGGTTGGTGTAGTGCATCTGGACGACATCCACGTCGTCCGGGAGCGCGGCGAGCAGGGCCTTCAGCTTCCGCTGATTTTCGTCGTCGATCACCTCGTCCGCGTCGGCGGAATAGATGTAATCCATCGTGCATTTTGAAAACGCGAAATTCCTGGCGGCGGAAAAGTCGTCGTGCCAGGCGTAGTCAAAAACCTTGTCGGTAAAGCCGAGCGCGATGTTTTTCGTGTTATCCGCCGAGCCGGTGTCGACCACGACGATCTCATCGACGAGCCCTTTAAAACAGTCGATGGCCCGGGCGAGGACGGCCTCCTCGTTTTTTACGATCAGGCATGCGCTGACGGTCATATATATCGCGCTCCTTTGCTAAGCTCTTCTTCTGCAAGAGATTGAAACGATCCCAGTATATATGAAAATCCTGTCAAAATAAAGCGAGACATTTTACATGCTGCAAAATGTCTCGCTCGGTTTTATAGATTGCCGCTATTTGGCGTCATACATTTCCTTCTGCTTCACAAGGCTGTTATACCGCGCCTGCGCCTCTTTTTCGGCGGTGGAGAAGAGCACCTCGGCGCGCTCGGGGAATTCCAGCTTCAGCGAGCTGTAGCGGACCTCGCCCATGATAAAGTCGTTGTAGCTCTCGGTGGGCGCCTTGCTGTCGATGCTGAGCGGATTTTTGCCCTCAGCGGCGAGCCTCGGGTCAAAGCGCAGCAGGTTCCAGTAGCCGGAATCGACCGCTTTTTTCATCTCGGTCTGGGATTTGCCCATGCCGGCCCGGATGCCGTGGTTGATGCAGGGCGCGTAGGCAATGACAAGAGACGGGCCGTCGTAGCTTTCCGCCTCGAGAATAGCCTTGAGCGTCTGCTGCTGGCTGGCGCCCATGGAGACCTGCGCCACGTACACGTAGCCGTAGGACATGGCGATCTGCGCCAGGTCTTTTTTCTTGACGGATTTGCCCGCCGCGGCGAACTGGGCAACGGCGCCGGTGGGCGTGGATTTTGAGGCCTGGCCGCCGGTGTTGGAGTAGACCTCGGTGTCAAAGACGAGGATGTTGACGTTCTCGCCGGAGGCGATGACGTGGTCGAGCCCGCCGTAGCCGATGTCGTAGGCCCAGCCGTCGCCGCCGAAGATCCAGACGGAGGGCTTGACGAACTGGTCGCGCAGGTCATAAAGCGCCTGCAGCTGCGTTTTGAAGGGGAAATCCCCGGGCTTTTTCAGGGCGCTTTCCAGCGCGTCCTCCAGCGCCTTGCCGGCCGCCTTGGAAGCGTCGCCGTCGTTGAAGGCGGCGAGCCAGTTCTCGATGGCCGTTTTGACGGCGGCGTCGCCCACCTTGTCCGTGAGCTCACGGGCCGCCAGGCGGACGCCCTCCCGGCGCTGGACGGAGGCCGTCGCCATGCCGAGCCCGAACTCGGCGTTGTCCTCAAACAGGGAGTTGGACCAGGCCGGCCCCTTCCCGTCGGGGCCGACGGTGTAGGGCGTCGTGGGCGCGCTGCCGGCCCAGATGGAGGAGCAGCCCGTGGCGTTGGCGATGAACATCCTGTCGCCGAAGAGCTGGGTGACGAGCCGGGCGTACGGCGTCTCGCCACAGCCGGCGCAGGCGCCGGGGTACTCCAGGAGCGGCTTTTTGAACTGGGAGCCCTTCAGAGAGGCGGGCGCGAAGCCGGTGTCCTTATTGCGGGAGACGTGCTTGTCGGCGTAATCGAAATATTTCTGCTGGTCGGCCTGCTCATCCAGAGGCTTCATGACGAGGGCTTTGTTCTTGGCGGGGCAGACGTTGGCGCAGGAGCCGCAGCCCGTGCAGTCGAAGACGGAGGGGGTGATGGCGAACTTGCGCTGCTCGTTGCCCTTGCCGGTCATCGGGACCATTTTCATGCCCTCGGGCGCGTTTGCTGCTTCCTCGGGGTCGAGGGCGAACGCGCGGATGACGGAGTGGGGGCAGACGTAGGAGCACTGGTTGCACTGGATGCAGTTTTCGGGAATCCATGTCGGCACGTCGATGGCGATCTTGCGCTTTTCAAAGGCCGCCGTGCCGGCCGGGACAAAGGAGCCGCTCTCCGTGTCCAGAAACGCGGAAACAGGCAGCTTGTCGCCGCGCATGCTGTTCATGGTCTCCATGACGCCGCAGACGTATTTCGCCACGTCCGGCCTGTCGGTTTCGATTGCCGGGGCCGGTTTGTCGGCGGCCGGGGTCTTCCAGGAGGCCGGAATGTCGATTTTTACGAGGCTTTCAAGGCCCGCGTCAATGGCCTTGACGTTCATGTTGACGATGTCCTCGCCCTTGCGGCCGTAGGTCGTCCTGACGGCGTCCTTCATATATTTGACGGCGTCGTCAAGGGGCAGGATATCGGACAGCTTGAAGAAGGCCGCCTGCAGTATGGCGTTGGTCTTGTTGCCAAGGCCCAGCTCCCGGGCGATCTTTTCCGCGTCGCAGGTGTAGAAGCGGATGTTGTTGTCGGCAAGATATTTCTTCGCGCCGGCGGGGAGCCGCTTGCCAAGCTCTTCAACGTCCCAGGCACAGTTTGCCAGGAAGACGCCGCCGGGCTTGACGTCCTGCACCATGTCGAAGATTTCGAGATACGACGGGTTATGGCAGGCCACAAAGTTCGCCTTGGACACGTAGTATGTGGATTTGATAGGGCTCTTGCCGAAGCGGAGATGGCTGATCGTCACGCCGCCGGATTTCCGGGAGTCGTACTGGAAGTACGCCTGCGCCTTCAGGTCGGTGTGGTCGCCGATGATCTTGATGGAGTTCTTGTTGGCGCCGACGGTGCCGTCGGACCCGAGGCCCCAGAACTTGCAGGAGATGATGTCCTTCGGCGTGGTGTCCGGCTCCTCCGTGATGGGCAGGGACAGGCGCGTCACGTCGTCCTCGATGCCGATGGTAAAGTTCGTTTTCGGATTTTTGCCCTGGATATTCCGGAACGCGGCGATGACGGCGCCGGGCGTCGTGTCCTTGCTGGCCAGGCCGTAACGGCCGCCGACGACGGTGATGCCCTTTCCGCAGAGCGCCGAGTAAACGTCCAGATACAGCGGCTCGCCGACGGAACCGGGTTCCTTCGTGCGGTCCAGAATCCCGATAGTCTCCACGGTGGGCGGCAGAGTGTTCAGGAAGTGCTGCACGCTGAAGGGGCGGTACAGGCGGACCTTGACAAGGCCGGTCTTCTGGCCGGAGGCGTTCAGATAATCCACGACCTCCTCCGCCGTCTCGCAGACGGAGCCCATGGCGACGATGACGTGCTTGGCGTCGGGCGCGCCGTAGTAATTGAAGAGCTTGTAGTCCGTGCCGAGCTTTTTGTTGATCGTGTTCATGTAGCCCTCCACCACGTCGGGGAGCGCCGCATATTTGCCGTTGATGGCCTCCCTGGCCTGGAAGAAGATGTCCCCGTTCTGCGCCGAGCCGCGGAGGACCGGATGATTGGGGTTGTTCGCCCGGCGGCGGAAGGTGTTCAGCGCGTCGTAATCGAGCATCTCGGCCAGATCGTTATAGTCCCACACCTCGATTTTCTGCATTTCGTGAGAGGTCCGGAACCCGTCGAAGAAGTGCATAAACGGCATGCTGCCGCGGATGGCCGACAAATGCGCCACGGCGCCCAGGTCCATTGCCTCCTGCGGGCTGCTGGAGGCCAGCATGGCAAAGCCCGTTTGCCGGCAGGCCATAACATCGCCCTGATCGCCGAAAATGGAGAGGGCGTGGGTGGCGACCGTCCGGGCGGAGACGTGGATGACAGCGGGCATCTGTTCGCCCGCCCACTTGTACATGTTGGGGATCATGAGGAGAAGCCCCTGGGATGCTGTGAACGTGCTGGTCAGCGCACCCGACATGATCGAGCCGTGAACAGCGCCTGCCGCGCCTGCTTCCGACTGCATTTCAAGCACCTTGACGGGCTGGCCGAAGATATTCTTTTGTCCGTTCGCCGACCATTTGTCGACGTATTCCGCCATCGTCGAGGACGGGGTGATCGGATAGATTGCGGCGACGTCGGTAAAGGCGTACGCAACGTGAGCGGCTGCGTTGTTGCCGTCCATGGTCTTGAGCTTACGAGCCATAAGTGTTCATCCTTTCCTGGTTTTGATTTTATCTTTGTTCCATCTTTCATCATTTATCCGCTGTTTATCGCTTTAACGTATAGTCAGACTATTATATCATTCCCCAAAGACGGTGTAAATTGTATTTTTCCATGAATTACCCCGGGGATCGAATGTCAGCCGTTGCAATAATAACATGATTGATGATATACTTAACTGACATATTTTGCCCTCCACATGAAAAGAAAAGAGCAAGGCGGCGAATTTGCGGGGTTTACGGCATGCGGATAGAAAAAGCGTCCGGAGAACATTTCAATACGGTCAGGGCGATCGTCCGGGAGACGATCACGGCGGTCTATCCCCGTTATTACCCCAAGGGGGCGGTGGACTTTTTTCTGGCGCACCACCACGACGCCGGTATTCTGGAGGACATTGAGCGGGGCCGCGTCTACGTTTTCAGCGCCGGCGGCGCCGTGATCGGCACCGGCTCTGTCAAGGAAAACGAGATCTACCGCCTGTTTGTCCTGCCGGCCTTCCAGGGGCGAGGCTTCGGCCGGGAATTCCTCGATTTTATGGAGAAAATGCTCTTCGCCGTCTACGGCGAGATTCGCCTCGACGCCTCGCTGCCCGCGCAGTCCATGTACATAAAGCGCGGCTATGAGGAGCGCGCCTATCACAAGCTCCCGGCGAACGGCGATTACCTGTGTTACTATGAAATGCGGCTGAAAAGAGAATGAAAAATGAAAAGCACTGCTGACTGCAGCGTTATTTTTGAAAGCGAGATTGTTATTATATGATTCTGTCGGGCAAAGAGATATTGCGCCATATCGGAAAAGAAATCATTATTGAGCCGTTTGATGAAAGCCGGATAAATCCCAACAGCTACAATCTGTCACTGGCCAACGAGCTGCTGGTTTATGAAAATGACGTCCTCGATATGAAAAAGCCGAATCCGGCAAAGAAGATTGAGATACCTGAAAGCGGGCTGATGCTGGAGCCCCGCAGATTGTATCTGGGCAGGACGAACGAATTCACAAAGACCGATAAATACGTGCCGATGCTTGAGGGCCGCTCCTCCACCGGCAGGCTCGGACTGTTCGTCCATGTCTCCGCCGGCTTTGGCGACGTCGGCTTCGCCGGGTACTGGACCCTGGAGATATTCTGCGTCCAGCCCGTGAAAATATATCCCAACGTCGAGGTCTGCCAGATATATTATCATGACATCAGCGGCGAATACGACTTGTATAACAGCGGCAAATACCAGAACAATACCGGAATCCAGCCGAGCCTGATGTACAAGGATTTCGAAAAATAACGCCAACGAAAGGAGCCATCGCATGGTCTCCAAAATCCGTTCCCTCGGCCTCGGCGGTATTTCCGGCTATGAGGTTTCCGTCGAGTGCTATCTGTCGGGGGGCCTGCCCAGCTTTGATATTGTCGGGCTGGCCGACATTGCCGTCAAGGAGGCGCGGGAGCGCGTCCGGGCGGCGATTAAAAACTGCGGGATCAAATTCCCGGTCAGCCGCATTACGGTGAACCTGGCTCCCGCCAATACGAAAAAAGCCGGCACGGTCTACGACCTGCCGGTTATGCTGGGCATCCTCGCCGCCGCGGACTACATCGGCCCGCTGCCGGAGGACGGCGCCTTTTTCGGAGAGCTGTCGCTGTCGGGCGAGCTCCGGCCGGTGACGGGCGCCTTGCCGATGGCGTTGGCGGCCGAGCGGGCCGGGATAGCAAAGCTCTTCGTCCCGGCGGACAACGCCGCCGAAGCGTCGTATGCCTCCGGCGTCACGGTTTATCCCATTGCAAACGTCAGCCAGCTTTTGAATCATCTCGACGGCACGGAGCCCATCGCGCCCGTGGAGCCGAAGGAGCCCGCGCCCGTCTATCCGCAGACGCTGGACTTCTCCGAGGTCAAGGGGCAGGACAACGTCAAGCGCGCCCTGGAGGTGGCGGCGGCCGGCGGGCATAACATCCTGCTGGTGGGCCCGCCCGGGGCCGGAAAAAGCATGCTGGCCAAGCGGCTGCCGACGATCCTGCCGGACATGAGCCGGGTTGAAATGCTGGAATGTACGGAGATTCACTCCGTCATGGGCCTCACGGACCGGGACAATCCCATCGTGACGACGCGGCCCTTCCGCTCGCCCCACCACACCATCTCCGCCACCGCCATGGCGGGCGGCACCTCCAACCCCAGGCCCGGTGAGATTTCCCTGGCCCACAACGGCGTCCTCTTTCTGGACGAGCTGCCGGAATTCACCTCCGACGTGCTGGAATCCCTGCGCCAGCCCCTGGAGGACGGACAGGTCACCATTTCCCGCGCCAGCGCGTCCATGACGTACCCCTGCCGGTTCATGCTGGTGTGCGCCATGAACCCCTGCCGCTGCGGCTGGTACGGTCACCCCTCCCACCGCTGCACCTGCTCGGAAAACGCCGTCCAAAGATATCACGAGCGCCTGTCCGGCCCGCTTCTGGACCGCATCGACATGGTCATTGAGGTGCCGGCGCTGGAATTCGAGGAGCTGCGCGACAAGCCGAACGCCGAGTCGTCCGCCGCCATCCGCGAGCGCGTCAACGCGGCCCGGGCGCTGCAGCAGACCCGCTATGCCGGGACAGGCGCCGAGTGCAACGCCTACATAGGTTCAAAGCTTTTAGACACATACTGCGCCCTGGACAGCACCTGCGAAAAGCTCATGAAGGACGCCTACGACCGTCTGGGCCTCACCGCCCGCTCCTACGACCGCATCCTGCGCGTGGCCCGCACCATCGCGGACCTGGCCTCAAGCGAGAGCATAGAACGCCAGCACCTGGCAGAGGCTATACAATACAGGACGTACGATTTCAGAGAAGGCGGATAGTGCTCAAACCGAATTTAAATACTTAAAACAATGAAGATTCCCACGGGAGTTTTTATAACGAAGCAGAACAGGACAAATACATGGAAGATATTATTTTACTCAAGCAGGGCGAGATCGTCCTCAAGGGGCTCAACAGGAAAAGCTTTGAGATGAAGCTTGTCTCCAACATAAACCGGCGGCTGAAGCCGTTCGGAAAATTCAGGGTCTACAGCGTGCAGTCGGCGATTTACGTTGAGCCGCAGAGCGACGACTGCGACATGGACGGCGCGTATGAGGCCGTCAAGACCATTTTCGGCATCGTGGCCATATCCCGCGCGGCGGCCTGCGAGAAGGACAAGGACGCGCTTCTGGAAACGGCGAAGCGCTATCTGGGCGACGCGCTGAGCCGGGCCGGGTCCTTTAAGGTGGAGACGAAGCGGGCGGACAAGAGCTTTCCGATGACGTCCATTCAGCTATCCCAGTACGTGGGCGGGCTGCTGGCCGACGCGTATCCCCATGTCAGGGTCGACGTGCACAACCCGGATTTCACCGTCCATCTGGAGGTCCGGGATTACGCGGCGTACGTCCACGGCCCCAGCGAGCAGGGGGCGGGCGGCTTGCCGGTGGGGACAAACGGCCGTGTGGTATCGCTTTTATCCGGCGGCATCGACAGCCCCGTGTCCACCTACATGATCGCCCGGCGCGGCGTGTCGGTCATCCCGGTGCATTTCTTTTCCTTCCCGTACACCTCCGAGCTTGCCAAGGAAAAGGTCGTGACGCTTTCCCGCCTCCTGACGAAATACTGCGGGCGGCTCCGGCTGAAGGTGGTGCCGTTTACACACATCCAGGAGGAGATCCGGGAAAAGTGCCCGGAGGAGCTCTTTACGGTCATCATGCGGCGGTTCATGATGCGCATATCGGCCAAGGTGGCGGAATATAACGGCTGTAAGGCGATCGTCACCGGGGAAAACCTCGGCCAGGTGGCCAGCCAGACGCTGGAGGCCATGGCCGTTACCGAGGCGTGCGCCGGGCTGCCTGTCCTGCGCCCCGTCATCGGCCTCGACAAGCGGGAGATCGTGGAGACGGCGGTGAAGATCGGCACGTTCGACACGTCCATCCTGCCGTACGAGGACTGCTGCACCGTTTTCACCCCCCGCCACCCCAGGACGAAGCCGCGGCTTGACGACGTTGTGGCGGCGGAATCGGCCCTGGACGTGGACGCGCTGGTAAATGAGGCTTTTGAGAACATCGACAGGATCGATATTGAAATGTAAACTGTTATCCGCACGCATTGACGGCGCCCGGATATCCGACTAAAATAATAGAATTATATCGGCCAATTTGACCGTAAGGAGGCTTGGAGCATGGCTTATACGGCGGAGATTATCGGCGTCGGCACAGAGCTGCTTTTGGGGAATATCGCCAATACGGACGCGCAGGACGTTTCAAGGGCGCTGTCCGAGATCGGCGTCAACGTGTACTTCCATACGGTGGTGGGAGACAATCCCGAGCGGCTCAAGCAGGCGGTGGCCATCGCCCGCGCCCGCGCCGATATCATCATCACCACCGGCGGCCTGGGGCCCACCTGCGACGATCTCACCAAGCAGACGCTGGCCGAGGCGTTCGGGAAAAAGCTGATTTTCAATGAGGACGAGGCGGAACAGATCCGCGCGTTCTTTAAAACCCGCCTCCACAATATGGAGCTGACGGAGAACAACTACCAGCAGGCGTACCTGCCCGAGGACTGCACCATTTTCCACAACGGCTGCGGCACGGCGCCCGGCTGCGCCTTCGAGTCCGGAGGCACCCATGTGCTTATGCTGCCCGGCCCGCCCAGAGAGTGCCGGGCCATGCTGGAGTCCTGCGCCCTGCCGTATTTGAAAAAGCTCTCCGACGCCGAGATACACTCCCATAACATCCACATCTTCGGCCTGGGTGAAAGCGCCGTCGAGGCGCGGCTCCGGGACATGATGCTCGCGCTGGAAAACCCCACGCTGGCCCCCTACGCCAAGGACAGCGAGGTACTCCTGCGCGTGACGGCCAGGGCCCGTTCAAAAGAGGAAGCGGAGTCGATGATGGCCCCGGTCCTCGAAAAGGTCCGCGCCGTCCTGGGCGACATCATCTACGGGATCGACACGGAGACATTGGAGAATACCGCCGTCGGGCTTTTGAAAGAGAAAAACAAGACGCTTTCCTGCGCCGAATCGTGCACCGGCGGGCTCCTGGCCAAGCGCCTCACCGATATACCCGGCGCCTCCCGCGTCTTCCCCGGCAGCATCACCACGTACGCCACCGAGACGAAAACTGCCATCCTGGGCGTTGACGCCGGCCTGATCCGCGAGAAAGGCGTCGCCAGCCGGGAGGTGGCGGAGCAGATGGCCCTCCAGGTCCGGGAGAAATTCGGGTCCGACCTGGGCGTCGGCATCACCGGCATCGCCGGGCCGGACTCCGACGATTCGGGCCTCGCGCCGGGGACGGTCTTCGTGGCCCTTGCGACCCCCGACGGCCTTTGGTGCCGGAGCCTGGCGCTCCCCTTCGACCGCGCCCGCGTCAGGACGGCGGCCTCCAGCCACGCGCTGGACATGATCCGGCGGCATCTGACAGGGCTGCCGGTAGAGTAGGATTGGGCATAATACAGTGTCCGGATTGGCAGCTTGCCCTACTTTGGCTCCCTCAGCCGAGGGAGCTGTCGCCCGCAGGCGACTGAAGGAGGCCCCCCGCGTCTCGCGCGGCAGAATCTGACCCGCAGCGGCGCGAACGAAGCGCACGCCTTCCGTCATTTGCTGCGCAAATGCCACCTCCCTCGTCCGAGGGAGGCATGGATGCGGCAGAACAAGGGCCCGTGCACAAAGACATATGTTTATGCAGACATGATACAACACCTGTTGGAGGGATACGATGGACGAGGGGCGGCAGTACATACAAATAGAGGGTACGGTCGTCTCCCTCATCTATCAGAATCCGGAAAACGGCTATGCCGTCCTGCGCCTGGATACGCCGGACGGCGTCGTCACCGCCGTGGGGTGCATGCCGGGTCTGAACCCCGGGGAGGCGCTCATACTGACGGGCGCCTGGGCGACGCACCACAGCTACGGCGAGCAGTTCAAGGCGGAATTCGCCGAGCGGCGGATGCCGACGGGGCGGGACGCCATCTACAGCTATCTGGCATCGGGCGCCATCAAAAACGTCGGGCCGGCCAAGGCCCGGGACATTGTGGACAAGTTTGGGGATAAGGCGTTGGAGATCATAGAAAACGAACCGGAAAAGCTCGCTCAGGTGCGCGGGATCACGGAAAAGCGCGCCCGCGAGGTGGGCGTCGCGTTCCGCCGGCAGGTGGGACTGCGGCGGCTGATGGAATTTCTGGCCCAGTACGGCCTCAAGCCGCTGGTGGCCATGAAGCTTTTTAAGCTGTACGGCGACGAGGCGCTGCCCGCCGTGAAGGACAACCCTTACCTCATGACCGTGGACGAGATCGGCGCCGACTTTTTCGAGGCCGACGCCATGGCGCTCGCCCTCGGCTTTGAAAGCGACTGCGCCGAGCGGGTCGAGTCCGCGGTCCTCTTTGAGCTCGGCCACAACCTCGATAACGGGCACACGTTTCTGCCGTACGACAAGCTCGTGGCGGCGACGAACCAACTCATCGACGTGGGCTATCAGACGGTGGCCGACGCGCTGGAGGCGCTGTGCGAAAGCGGCTTTGTGGTCCGCGAGACGGTGGCCGGGCAGGACGCCTGCTATCTGGCGCTTTTCCGTGAGGCGGAGCAGTTTGTGGCAGGCCGCCTTATGGACATGGCCGCCGACCCCGCCCGGGGCGAGGCCGACGTTAAAAAGCTTGTGTCCTCCATCGAGCGGGAGTACGGCATCACTTACGCCGAAAGCCAGTTCAAAGCGGTGGAGCTGGCGGCGGAAAGCCGCGTCATGGTCCTCACCGGGGGGCCGGGCACCGGGAAAACCACGTGCGTGCGCGGCATCATCGCGCTGTTTGACAAGCTGGGGCTGAAAACCGCCCTCTGCGCGCCCACCGGGCGCGCCGCCAAGCGCATGAGCGAGCTCACCGGCCGCGAATCGGCCACGATCCACCGCCTTTTGGGCGCCGCGATCGGCGAGGGGGACACCCTCGTTTTCGAGCGCGACGAGACCAATCCCCTGAACGCCGACGCCGTCATCATGGACGAGACGTCCATGGCGGACCTTTTGCTGATGCGCTCGCTTTTGGCGGCAATGCGGCCGGGCGCCCGTCTCGTCCTCGTGGGAGACGCCGACCAGCTGCCCTCAGTGGGTCCGGGCAACGTCTTTGCCGATATCATCCGCAGCGGAGCGGTCCCGGCGGTGGTGCTGACGGAGATTTTCCGGCAGGCCACCGAGAGCGGCATCGTCAAAAACGCGCACCTTATCAATAAGGGCGTCCTGCCCGAGCTGTCCGTGAAATCAAGCGACTTTTTCTTCCTGCGCCGGGCAACGCCAGACAAGGCGCTGGAGACGATCGTCGAGCTCTGCACGGAGCGCCTGCCGAAGAACATGGGGATCGATCCCGCCCAGATCCAGGTGCTCTCCCCGACGCGGAAAAACGTGGCCGGGACGGAGAATCTGAACGCCCGCCTGCAGACGGCGCTGAACGCGCCGGCGGCCGGCAAAAAAGAAAAGACCTTCGGGGAATATATTTTCCGCGAAGGCGACAAAGTAATGCAAATTAGGAATAATTATGATATAATATGGAGAAACCCCGACGGCCTTGAAAGCGGCGCCGGCGTCTTTAACGGCGATATCGGCTATATTAAGGAAATCGACCTTGTCCACGAGACCGTCACGGTCGATTATGAGGACAAGCTGGTCACCTATCTCTTCGAGCAGCTGGCCGAGCTGGAGCCGGCCTGGGCCCTCACAGTCCATAAATCGCAGGGCAGCGAGTACCGCGCCGTCATACTGGCGGCGTCCCAGGGCGCGCCGCAGCTTTTGGTGCGCAGCGTTTTATATACCGCCATCACGCGGGCGCGTGAGCTTCTGATCATCGTCGGTGACCAGGGCGTACTGGCGACGATGGTGCATAACGACAAGCGGCAGAGGAGATATTCCGGCCTCCGCGCGAGGCTGGCCGAGCGGCTCTGATAAAAAAGGCAGGACGATTTTATCCCGCGGCGTTCAGGGAGGGGTTCAAATGAGTATATTCGTCAGCATTCTCGACCTTTTATTTCCCCCAAAATGTATTTTCTGCGGTAAATTTCTGAAAAAGGGCTCGGATTGCCTCTGCCCGGCCTGCAGCGAAACGCTGCCGTTCACAAAGGGCGCGAATGTCAGCCAGAAGGGCGAGTTTTACGACGTGTGCGTCTCGCCGCTCCTCTACGAAGGCGACGTGAGGAAATCGATCCTCCGCTTCAAATTCAAGGGCGCGGTGGCTTACGCCGACTGCTACGGCCGGCTGCTTGGGGACTGCATCAAAGAAAACCTCGCCGGGAAATTCAACCTGATCACGTGGGTCCCCCTGAGCGTCAAAAGGGCCAAGGATCGCGGTTACGACCAGGCGATGCTCCTGGCGCTGGCGGCGGCCCTGACGCTGGACGACGTGGCTGTTGAAACACTCGTCAAAAGCACCCATGTCCAGGCGCAGTCGTCGATCACCGGCAAGGACCTGCGGCGCGCCAACGTCAGCGGCGTTTACGAGCTGAAGGACAGGGAGCTTATCGCCGGCAAGCACATCCTCCTCATCGACGATATTGTCACCACAGGGTCAACGCTCTCCGAATGCGCGCGCACGCTCCTTATGGGCGGCGCGGAATCCGTCGTCTGCGCCACGCTGGCGCGGGCATGACGCTTTTGCCCGCAAAATAATGTTTTGGCCCGGCCATTTACGTCTATACTAAAATACTAGGATAAATTTTCCAAGGGCGTCATAGTGCGCCATCCGCCGGTTATTCGACGCGCGGCGGGCTGAACGACCGCCCGACTGATCGCCGCAGCGCCCGCTGCGGTATACTTTCTTCTTATTTTGGGGGTATCAAATGCTTTTTGGTAGAGATATCGGCATCGACCTTGGTACGACATCCGTGCTCGTCTCGACGCGCGGCAAGGGCGTCATTCTGCGCGAGCCGTCCGTCGTCGCCATGGATAAAAATACAGGCCGCCTTTTAAACGTCGGCATGGCGGCGCAGCGCATGCTGGGCCGGACGCCCGGCAATATCGTGGCCATCCGCCCCCTGCGGGACGGCGCCATTTCCGATTACGACATGACCGAGCGCATGCTCAAGGAGCTTGTGCGCAAAGCTATCAATTTCGGCCTCTTCAAGCCGCGCATCATCATCTCCGTCTCCTCGGGCATCACCGAGGTCGAGGAGCGCGCCGTCATCGACGCGGGCATCGAGGCCGGCGCCCGCAAGGTTTACCTCATGGAGGCGCCGCTGGCAGCCGCTGTCGGCGCCGGGATCGACATTGCCAAGCCGGACGGACATATGGTCGTCGATATCGGCGGCGGGACGACGGACGCGGCCGTCCTGTCACTCTCGGGCGTGGTGGAATCGGAATCCATCAAAGCCGGCGGCGAGGCCTTTGACGACGCGATCATCAAGTACATCCGGCGCAAGCACAACGTGCTCATCGGAGACTCCACGGCGGAGGAGCTGAAAAAGAGCATCGGCTGCGTTTTCCCGCGGTCGGAGTCCACGTCCGTGGACGTCAAGGGCCGCTGTCTCATGACGGGCCTCCCCCGCATCGTTCCCATCAGCACAACGGAGATTCTGGAGGCGTTCGAGGAGGTCACCGAGCGCATCCTGGAAACGATCCACCGCGTCCTTGAGAGCACGCCGCCGGAGCTGGTGGCCGACGTGTCCCAGAACGGTATCGTCCTCACCGGGGGCGGCAGCCTTCTGTGGGGCTTCGACAAGCTCATCGAGACCAGGACCAACATCCCCACCCACATCGCCGACGACGCGGAGCTCTGCGTCGGCTACGGCATCGGAAAATCCCTGGAGCTTGTGAACGACATGCACGAGGGCACGATCAACCTCGCCCGCAGGAAACAGATGAAATCTTGAATTGATGCTTGCCAGAATCGGGTTTCTGCTGTAATATTAAATTAGCCGCGGCGGGACAAGTTCCCGCCCTTTTGGCGCGCCAGCCCCGTTTTGACGCGGTAATTTGCTCCCCTGCGGGAGTCGAATATAAACCTTAAGCTTAAGGAGGTCAAAAGAAATATGGCAAAAAAACAATTCAAATCGGAATCGAAAAGGCTTCTCGACCTGATGGTCAACTCGATCTACACGCACAAGGAGATATTCCTGCGTGAGATCATCTCCAACGCGTCCGACGCCATCGACAAGCTCTGCTACATCTCCCTGACCGACGACAAGGTCGGCCTGAATCGTGACGACTTTAAGATCACGGTCACGGCAGATAAGGAAAACCGCACCATCACCGTCAGCGACAACGGCATCGGCATGACGGCCGAGGAGCTGGAGCAGAACCTCGGCGTCATCGCCAAGAGCGGCTCCCTGCAGTTCAAGAAGGACATCGGGGACAAGAAGGAGGACGTCGACATCATCGGCCAGTTCGGCGTCGGCTTCTATTCGGCGTTCATGGTCGCCTCCAAGGTCACGGTCGTCACCCGGGCCTACGGCCAGGAGGAGGCCAACATGTGGGTCTCCACCGGCTCGGACGGATATACGATCACGCCCTGCGAGAAGGACTCCGCCGGCACAGAAATCATCATCGCGCTGAAGGAGGACGAGGAGGGCGAAAGCTACGGCGAGTTCCTGGAGGAGCACGAGCTCCACAGGATCATCAAGAAGTATTCCGACTACATCCGCTGGCCGATCGTCATGGACGTCACCAAGAGCCGCCAGGTGGAGACAGACGAAACCGACAAGGACGGCAGCAAGAAGAAAACCTGGGAAGACTATACCGAAAAGGAAGTCGTCAACAGCCGCGTCCCCATCTGGCAGCGCTCCCGGAGCGAGGTCAGCGACGAGGAGTGCATGCAGTTTTATAAAGAGAAGTTCTTCGACATGGAGGACCCGGTGTCCGTCATCCGCATCAGCGCCGAGGGCGCCGTCACCTACAAGGCGATGCTCTTCATCCCCGCCAAGGCGCCCTACGACTACTACACCCGCGAGTACAAGTCCGGCCTGCAGCTGTATACCTCGGGCGTCATGATCATGGAAACGTGCGCCGACCTTCTGCCGGAGCATTTCCGCTTCGTGCGCGGCATCGTCGACTCCCAGGACCTGTCGCTGAACATCTCCCGCGAGATGCTCCAGCACGACCGCCAGCTGAAGGTCATCGAAACGAACCTGGAAAAGAAGATCAAGGCCGAGCTGAAGCGGCTTTTGGAGAATGACTACGACAAATACGCGGCCTTCTATAAAAGCTTCGGCCTGCAGCTGAAATACGGTATCGTCAACGGCTACGGTGCCAACAGGGACCTTTTGTCCGACCTCATCATGTTCTATTCCTCCAAGGCCGAAAAGCTCATCACGCTGGCCGACTACGTCAAAAATATGCCGGAGGACCAGAAGTACATCTATTACGCCTGCGGCGAGAGCGTCCAAAAGCTCGACAAGCTGCCCCAGGCGGAAAATGTCCGGGAAAAGGGCTACGAGATCCTTTATCTCACCGACGACGTGGACGAATTCGTCGTCAAGACCCTGATCCGCTTTGAAGAAAAGGAGTTCCGCTCCGTCAACGACGACGACCTGGGACTGGAGACCGAGGAAGAAAAGAAGGAGACCGAGAAGCTCGAGACGGAGAACAAGGACGTTCTGGACTTTATTAAGGAGAGCCTCGGCGGCAAAATCGCCGCGGCCAAGCTCTCCCACAAGCTGAAGAGCCATCCCGTCTGCCTCACGGCCCAGGGCGGCATCTCCCTGGAGATGGAGCGCTATTTCGCCGCGACGCAGGGGGACATGGCCGAGCACATGAAGGCCGAGCGCGTCCTGGAGCTGAACGCCGGCCACCCCGTCTTCCAGGCGCTGAAAAGCACCTTCCCGACGGATAAGGAAAAAGCCGCCAAATACGCCGAGCTCCTCTACGGCCAGGCCCAGCTCATCGCCGGCGTCTCCCTGGACGACCCCGCCCATTTCGCCGAGCTCGTGAGCTCTCTCATGATATAATCAGACTGTCGATAAAGCCTTTTGGATTTTATCCGACAAGAGGCTGCATGCAGCGCGCTCAGCCGCGCGCTGCATGAGAAGAGTCACTCCGGAGGCGCATGTCCTCCTGCGTGACAAATGATGAATTTATTTGCCGCTCCGGCGGCAAGCGCTGCGAGGCCTTGTCCTCTGTTTGCAGGTTTTTTGATAAGCTGGTGAGCCGCCCAAAAGGGCGGCTCATCTTTTTGGGTGCGCCGTCATATAATAGTTTCGCGGCGGCATAGCCAAGTGGTAAGGCACGGGTCTGCAAAACCCTCATCCCCCGGTTCGAATCCGGGTGCCGCCTTTGAAAAAACCAAGCCGACGGCTTGGTTTTTTCAACTATATTCGCCTTAGACGAGATATATTGCTCGGCAGGGGTATTCGGCTTCGCCGAGTGATATTGCCTGTGGGCAGTCAGGGCGAATATGATATCACTGCCGCAAAGCGGTAATATCACTTGCGGCCGGAGGCCGCAAATATCATTGCCGAAGCTTCCGCATCACAGGGTTATGTAAACAAAATAAACGCCGCAGACAGCTCCCGGGCCGGCGGGAGATATAATGAATCCGGCATTTCCAAGTATTTCCCGACCTAATGTTACATCCTGGGCTGTCATGGTTTGACCGTATTTTCGGGAGGCGTCTTTTAGAATTAAGTTACTATTTTATGACGACTTTAAGGCAAATATGCCCCTTCTGAAAGGACGATTTCTATGGCCGGAAATACGCTTATGAACAAGCTTTCTGAGTTAAGGGCCACCTCGCCGGGAAGGGGTACCGCCGCGCTGACGAGAATGGACAGGCCGCTGCTTGTGGAATGTTTCGTGCGCTTCGCAATGGCGTTCGTGCTCTCCGGATCGCAGATTTTTTCCGGGATCGCGCCGTTTGCCGTCGGCTTTACGGCGGCAGCCGGCAGTGCCTCCGGCAGCGCCGCGTCGCTCCTCGGCGCCGTCGGAGGATATCTGCTCAGCGGCTCCATGTTCTGGGCCATCAAATACATATGTATCGCCGTCATCGTCTGTACGGCGGTCGTGGTCTTCAGGGACACGGGCGTCTTCCACACCGCCTGGTTCATGCCGGCCTTCGCCGCGTTTGTCACGCTGTGCGTCGATATCGTCCCGGCGTTTGACGACGGGTGGGCCCTGCCGGCCGTGGCGCTGCTGCTGTCGGATACGGTTTTGGCGGGCGCCAGCGCGTATTTCTACAAAACGGCGCTGTCGCCGTGGTCCGGGCGCTTTAACCTGGAGCAGGGCTCGGAGATCGTCCACACCGTCAGCGTCCTGATTTTGATATCGACGCTGCTCCTGTCCCTGGCGCAGCTCAAAATACTCGGCGTCATCTCGGTCGGCCGCACGCTGGCCACCCTCCTCGTCTTCCTGGCCGCCTTTAAGGGCGGGGTCGGCATGGGCTGCGCCACGGGCATCTCCGTGGGGCTGGCGATGGACGCCGCCTCGGGCGCCGCGCCGATGTTCTGCACGGCGTACGGCCTGGCCGGAATGATCTCGGGGATATTCTCAAAGCGGAGCAAGCTCGTTTTCGCGCTCTCCTATGTGCTGGTGGACGCCGTTGTCGCGGCGGTCTCCATCGGAAACGCCGGCGTCCCGGGCATTTTATACGAGGTATTTATCGCTTCCGTCATCTTCATGGTGCTGCCGCCGTCCTTTATGTCGCGCCTGTCGGTGCTCCTGCCGGGGACGGGCTCCGGCTTCGGCATCATCCGGGCGCGGGAATACACGAAAGGCCGCGTCGACCAGACGGCCCTGGCTTTCAAGGACCTGTATGAAACCGTGAAAACGGCGGTCGGGGAGGGCGTGAACGACGGCGACGTGGCCACGGTTTTCGACAGGGCCGCCGACGTGGTATGCCTGTCCTGCACGAAAACGGCCAAGTGCTGGCACCACGACTACCAGCAGACCGTCGACGCCATGAACAACGCCACCGCGGCCATGATGGGGCGCGGCAGCCTGCTGGAGGACGACCTGCCGGAATATTTCAGGCGCTCCTGCATCAATGTCGGCGAATTTACAAAGGCGGCCAATCAGGAGCTCAAGGCGCTGCTGTACCGCCGCCAGTATAAAAAGCGGCTGCGGGAAAACCAGAGCGCCGCCTTCAACCAGTACGCCGACATCTCCGCCATACTAAAGGGCATCTCCGACGAGTTGGGCGGCGGGTCAAGCTTTGAGCCGGAGCTGGAGAGCCGCCTTCGGAAGTATCTCCGCAGCGTCAATGTCCAGGCCGAGACGGCCGTGTTCCGGGACCGCAGCGGCCGGCTGCATGGGGAGATTTTCGGCGCCAACTTTGGCGCCCTGAAAAAAATCCCCGACTATCTCGACCGGCTGTCGGCGGTCTTCAATGTCCGGCTGTGCACCGTGGACGGCCCGCCGGAGTCCGACAGGATATTCCTTCTGGAGGCCGAGCCCCTGGCGGCGTCCGTCGGCATTTGCAGCAAGAAGAAAAACGAAAAGGAGCAGAGCGGCGACAAGGGCGCCTATTTCAAGACGGACGAGGGCATCCTGTATGTCGTCCTGTCCGACGGGATGGGCACCGGCGATCAGGCCGCGCGCTATTCCGGAGACGCCGTGCGGATACTGGAGCGGTTTTTGCGCTCTGGCGTGGCGCCGGAGACGGCGGTACGGCTTTTAAACGACCTGATGCTTTTGAAAAATGAGGACGACACCGGCTGCGCCACCGTCGACCTTGTCTGCATCAACCTCTTTACGGGCTCCGCCCGCATGTTCAAGTACGGCGCCGCGCCGTCTTACCTCCGCCACGGCAGCACCGTGCGGCGGATGAAGGGCAAGAGCCTCGCCGCCGGCCTCGGCGTGCCGCCGCACGACGCGCCCGACCAGCTGAAAATGGAGCTGAAGGCCGGCTCCGCCGCGGTCATCGTCAGCGACGGCGTCACCGCCGGCCTCGAGGACGACTGGCTTTGCGAGCATATCGCCAAATATGAGGGAAAGGAGCCGCGGGAGCTGGCGGCCTCGATCATTGAAGCGGCGTCGCCGAAGGTCGGCGCGGAGGACGATATGACGGTTATCGCCATCTTCGTCACGGAGAGAGAATAAGCCCCTTTGTTACCTGTATATTCCACCACCTAAACGGGCAAAATGTTACCAAATCGTGTAGGGGTGTGATGGAAGTGGTAAAAGGTGTATCGCGCCGCGTCATTGTTATCAAGTCGCCGGACCGCCATCTTTTTGAAGAGGCGATATTCATCGTCAAGGAGGAAGCGCTCCGCGGCGGCGGCGTGACAGGCGACGAGATCATCAAGCAGGCGCAGGAGGTAGCCGACAATTACGTCCGGTATCATATCAAAAAAAGACGATTGCCCAGACTGCCCGCACCCGCCTTTGCCGCTTTCGGCGCGGCTGCAACCGCCCTCGCGTGGGTCCTGGCGCTGTATGTCTTATAAGCTTTGATATCAAACCAAGGGCGTCCCCGGCCGGGGACGCCTGATTTTATGCTTTTTCAGCATAACGGGCGGCGAATATCACATCAATCGTACCGGCGCGCCGGTCCTTTGCTGTTGTAATCGGGCCGCACAGATGATATATTGGTAAAAAAACGGGACCTCATATTTTCTTTGGAGGGCTTTTATGAATATCATCATCCGGGACATTCTCGCCGTCCTGCCCGACGGGGTGAAGGTCGCAACGGTCTATATCAAAGACGGCGTCATCGCGGCGATCGACGCGGCCCCTGAGGGCTTCAAGGCCGAAAAGACCATTCTGGGCTCGGGGAAAATCCTGATGCCGGGCCTCGTCAACGCCCACACCCACGTCTACATGACGCTCTTCCGCAACTGCGCGGACGATCTGACCTTCAACGACTGGCTCTTCGGCAGGATTCTGCCGCTGGAGGATAAGCTCACGCAGGAGGACTGCTACTGGGGTACGCTCCTGGGCTTTATGGAAATGCTGTCCACCGGCACAACGGCGTTCAGCGACATGTATCCCATTGTGGACGCGACGGCCAGGGCGGCCCACACAACGGGCATCCGCGCCGTTCTCGCCCGCGGCCTCGTGGGCGGCCGGGACAACGCCGAGGGCGGGCAGATGCGGCTCAACGAGGCGTTTGCCGAGCTCGAGAAATGGCGGGGCTTTGAAAATATCAGCTTCATGCTGGCGCCCCACGCCCCGTACACCTGCGACGACGTCTATCAAAAGGATGTGGCCGCCGAGGCTGGGCGCCTGGGCCTCCGCATCCACACCCACATCTCCGAGAGTCGGAGTGAGATCGAGACCATCCGGGAAAAGTACGGCTGTACGCCGCCGGAGCTCATGGACGGGTGCGGCCTTTTGACAGACCGGACCGTCGCCGCCCACTGCGTGCACCTGACGGACAGCGATATCGCGCTTTTGGCCCGGCGCGGTGTCTCCGTGGCCACAAACCCCGTGAGCAATTTAAAGCTCGCCAACGGCGTGGCCCCGGTGCCGAAGCTGATAAAGGCCGGCGTCAACGTGGCGCTGGGCACCGACGGCGCCTCCAGCAACAACACCTTAAATATGTTCCGGGAGCTGGGGCTCCTGTCCCTTATTCACAAGGGCACGACGGGCGACCCGCAGATGATTACCGCGCCGGAGGCCCTCAGTATCGCCACGAAAAACGGCGCCAGGGCGCTGGGGCTCGTGGGTGTCGGCGAAATCAAGGCCGGCTATAAGGCGGACCTCGTCATATTCGACCCCGACCGCCCGAATATCCAGCCGCTGAACGATCCCATTGCCGCGCTTGTTTACTCCGCGACCGGCACGGAGGTCGAGACCGTCATGGTGGGCGGCAAAATTCTTATGGAAAACAGAAGCTTTACGACGATTGACAGAGAAAAGGTCCTGTTTGAAGCAAACAGGGTCTGCGAAAGGATCGGGACACGATGAGCGAAATTCGAGATAAATCCCTGGCGGCGTCCGGCGAGAGGAAAATCGCCTGGGCACGCCGGAATATGCCACTTTTAAACAGCATCGAAAAGGAGCTGTCCGTCACAAAGCCCTTCAAGGGGCTGAAGGTGACGCTCTCCGTCCATATGGAGGCCAAGACGGCCAGCCTCTGCCGCGTGATGCAGGCCGCGGGCGCCGAGATGCACGTCACGGGCTGCAATCCCCTGTCCACCCAGGATGACGTGGCCGCGGCGCTGGCCGTGGGGAACGGGCATGACGGCCCCATCGACGTCTACGCCTGGCACGGCGCCACGACCGAAGAATATGAGCGCCATCTCACCGCGGCACTGGAGACGGGGCCGAACATCATCATCGACGACGGCGGAGACCTTGTGAACCTCGTCCACACAAAGCTGACGCACCTCATCCCGGACATCATCGGCGGCTGCGAGGAGACGACCACGGGCGTCATGCGCCTGCACGCCATGGCGCGGGACGGTTTGTTGAAATTCCCGATGATCACCGTCAACAACGCCCAGTGCAAATACCTGTTCGACAACCGCTACGGCACGGGCCAGTCGGTGTGGGACGGCATCAACCGCACGACGAATCTCATCGTGGCCGGGAAGGACGTCGTCGTGGCCGGCTACGGCTGGTGCGGCAAGGGCATCGCCATGCGGGGGCGCGGCTTCGGCGCGCGCATCATCGTCACCGAGGTCGACCCGGTAAAGGCCCTGGAGGCGATGATGGACGGCTTTGAGGTGATGCCCATGGCCGAGGCGGCAAAGCGCGGCGACCTCTTTATCACCGCCACCGGCTGCCGCGATATCATCACCGAAAAGCATTTCGGACTTATGAAGGACGGGGCCGTGATGTGCAACGCCGGCCACTTCAACGTGGAGGTCGACGTCAAGTATCTCGAGGAGCACGCCGTTAAAAAAGACCCCCAGAAGCCGAATATCATGGGCTACACGCTCCAGGGCGGCAAAACGCTCTTTGTGCTGGCCGAGGGCCGGCTTGTGAACCTCGCCTCCGGCGACGGGCACCCCGTGGAAATCATGGACATGAGCTTTGCCATCCAGGCGCTCTCCGCCAAGTACCTCGCCGACCACCGGGGGACGCTGTCTCCCGGCGTTATCCCGGTGCCGGAGGAGATCGACACGGCCGTCGCCATAAAAAAGCTCTCCGCCTGCGGCCTTGCCATCGACACGCTGACCGGCGAGCAGAAAAAATATCTCGGCAGCTGGGGCGTTTAAATTAAAGATAAAATGATCGAGGTTACTCCATGAAAAAAGTCATGCTCGTTTTCGGCACGCGGCCGGAAGCGATCAAAATGTGCCCCCTCGTCCTGGAGCTGAAGGCACGATCCGATATCGAAACGCGCGTCTGCGTCACCGGTCAGCACCGGGAAATGCTCAGTCAGGTGCTGGAGGCCTTCGGCGTCACGCCGGACTATGACCTGTCCGTCATGACGGACAAGCAGACGCTCTTTGATGTCACCGAAAAGGTCATGCGCGGCATGCAGGGGATTTTAAGCGGCACAAAGCCCGACGTCGTCCTCGTCCACGGCGATACCACCACCACGTTCGCCGCCGCCCTGGCCTGCTTTTATATGAACATCCCCGTCGGGCATGTGGAGGCCGGCCTGCGCACCTATGACATCGCCTCCCCGTTCCCGGAGGAGTTCAACCGCCAGGCCGTGGACATCGTCACCCGGTTCCTCTTCGCCCCCACGGAGGTCTCAAAGGCCAATCTCCTCAAGGAGGGCAAAGCCGAGGCGTCGATCTTCGTCACCGGCAACACCGCTATCGACGCCCTGAAGACCACGGTGCGGCGCGATTACCGCCACCCGGAGCTTAATTGGGCCTCCGACAGCCGCCTCGTCATGCTGACGGCCCACCGGCGCGAGAATCTCGGCCAGCCCATGCGCCGCATCTTCGGCGCCATCCGCCGGATCGTTGAGGAGTTTCCCGACATCAAGATCATCTATCCCGTCCATATGAATCCCGCCGTCCGGGAGGCGGCGTCGGAGGTTTTGGGCGGGCACGGGCGGGTGCATCTCATCGAGCCGCTGGACGTGCTGGATTTCCACAACTTCCTGGCGCGGTCGTATATCATCCTCACCGACAGCGGCGGGATACAGGAGGAAGCCCCGTCCCTGGGCAAGCCCGTCCTCGTCCTCCGGGATACGACGGAGCGCCCCGAGGGCGTCGCCGCCGGGACCTTAAAGCTCACCGGCACCGACGAGGAGACCATCTACCGCGAATTCAAAACGCTCCTCGTCGACAAGGCCGCCTACGACGCCATGAGCCACGCCTCCAACCCCTACGGCGACGGATACGCCTCCAGGAGAATCGCGGATATACTGGAAGAGAAATTGTAAAATTTAAAGGCCAATACTTGCGGCGGGGTGAAAACCCCCCCGCCGTTTTTGCCGTACAGTTGCCCGAGGGAGCTGCGTTAATACTTTCCGAAATCCGAAACGGTTTCCAAAAGCGCCGGGTGCACCTGGACGGATGAGACCTGGTCGGCGCTCTCATCGTTATTCAGCCTGAATTTGGCGACCTGCTCGCGCAGCATGGCGGCAAGGGTGGACATTTCCTCGCTGGTAGCGGAGTTTTCCTCGGCCGCGGCGGCGTTGATCTGCACAACAGTGGAAATTTCGCTCAGCCCGGTCCTGACCTGTTCGATGGCGGCCGCCTGCTCGGCGGAAGCGCGGTCGATTTTTGTAATGCTGTCGTTGACCTTCTGCGCCTTTTCCGCCGCGTCGCGGAGGACCTGCGCTGCCTGGGCCGTGATCTGCGTCCCCTCGGAAACGGTGCTGACGGAGACGGAAATGAGGTCGGCGGTCTGCCTGGCCGCCTCGGCGGATTTGGCGGCAAGAGAACGGACTTCGTCCGCCACAACGGCAAAGCCCTTTCCGGCGCTGCCGGCCCGGGCGGCCTCGATGGAGGCGTTCAGGGCGAGGATATTGGTCTGGAACGCGATATCCTCCATGACCTTTGTGATGTTTGTGATCTGATTTGACGCCACGCCGATGTTGGCCATCGCCGCCGTCAGCCGGCCCATATGCGCGTTTCCGGCATTGGCGCTGTCCCCGGCCTGCGCCGCATAACCCGCCGCTTCTTTGACGCTCTCGGAATTCTCCAAAGCGTCCCCGGCAATTTTGGAAAGGGCGTCGTTGAGATTTTCAATGGAGGCCGACTGCTCTGTGGAGCCTCTCGACAGCTCCTGCGCCCCGTCCGCGACCTGAGAGGCGCCGGCGCTGACCTGGCGCGCCGCGCCGCCGATACGGGCAAGCGTCTCGTTCAGGTTCGAGGCGATGTGCACCATGGCTCCCTTGATGGCGGCAAAGTCGCCGATATAGTCCAGGTCCACGTTTACCCGCATATCCCCGCCGGACATCTGCCCGAGCTTGTCGGAGATATCGCCGATATAGCTTTTCAGGGAAGAGACCGTGGTGCGGAGCGCGCCCGCCAATATGCCCAGCTCATCCCTGGCGGTAAAGCCGAGCTCCAGGTCCAGATTCCCGCGGGAGAGCTCAGAGGCGACCCTGGACATGGCGGCAACCGGCCTCGATATGACCCGCCGCACAAAAACCAGCAGTACCGAAATCACAGCCGCGATCAGCACCAGCACGATCACCGCGGATATGACGGCCGACCTGTCCATCAGCGCGTTCACGGCCGAGATGGGGACGCCTGAGATAATAAACGCCGATGGCGTTGCCGTCGATATCCAGTATCGGCTGGTAGGCCGTGGCGTAAGGCGCGCCTAGAATATCCGCCTGGCCCAGGTAAACGGTCTTTTTGCCCAGCACGGCATCCGCGATCTTGGGATCGAGCGTCGTGCCGACGACCCGCTCCCCGTCCTTTATAATCGTCGTATTGGCGCGCGTGTCGCCGATAAACACGGTGAACTCGTTGCCGGTCATCTTCTTGAGGCGGTCCACCACGTCGGGCTTTACCAGGGAATAACCTGCCGAAATAACGCCGATAACGTCTCCCTGCGCGTTTTTGACCGGCGTGTCGGTGCGGATGCCCAACTGCGCCTGTGCGTCGGCCCCGGTGTGTGTGACGGTCTGACCGGCCAGCGCCGCCGGGATGCCGCTTTTGTCGACGGCCGAATCCCCGGCCCCGCTGTCAAGGGTGCTCGTTATGACGTTTCCCCTGGCGTCGGTCACGTTGATAAAATCAACATCCAGCTGGACGGTGTCGATCACGCCGTTGACGGCGGAAAGCACATCCGCCTTATTGCCGCCTTTCACGGCGTCCACCACGGCCGTGGCGCTGGAAACGACGTCTGCGGCCTTTTTGGAGCGGAGCTCGTAATCGCCGAAAACCGTCTCCATCGTCACAAGAGCCATATGGCTGCGGTCGGTATTGATCTGGTCCACGACCCCGCGGTAGATGGTCGACATGTAGATGAGGGTAAAGAGGCCCACAAGTAAAATACCGCAGGCGGTGAAAACCGCCAGCTTGAAGCCGAGGCGCCTGAAAAAGGGCAGCTTCACGGGAGTGCCGCCGTTATCCGCGCCGGCCTCCAGGGGCCTTTTTCTATTCATGATGGTCATTCCCTTCGGTTCTGTTTCTGTTCCGGGTGCTTCATCGCGGGCGATTATTTACCGGCTGCCTTCCTTCCGGCAGTCCCGGGGCTTTGGAGCCCCGCTTGGCACCAGCCACATGTTGCCCTTTTTTACGGCGCCGTCAATCCGGCCGCGGGTACAGTAGAGCGCCGCCATTCTGCTGCCGCCGCCCCATTTTTCAGCGGCTTCCTTAACCGTCATGTAATCCATAAGCGCATCTCCTAAACAATAATAGTAATTATTACTGATAAGGATTATATAGTATATTTCCGCAAAAAGAAATGTACAGAAATGAGAAATTCAATAATAATAATTATTACTAATTTATGAAAAATAATGAACAGCACCTGAAATCAAGCCGATTCGAGGTGCTGTTGATGCCTTATGGCGCTGGAAAAGAGGGGGACTTACGTCCCCAGCAGCTTGCGCACCGTAAAATTGTCGTTCAGCAGCGCCCAATTCTGCGGGAAGGGGTAGCCTAAAGCCCAGTAACTGATGCCTCTCAGGCCGTAAGCCTTCACGGTGTCGAATTTCGCCTGAGCGCTGCGCGCGTCCTCAAACCAGACGATGTGCCCCCGGCCCCGCTCGTCCGTATATCTGTAATACGGCGACTGGGACGCCTCGTCGAATTGGATCTCGGCGCCGTACCGGACGGCCCGGAGCCGGGCCTCCTCGCAGCTGAACGTTTCGGCCTCCTGCCCGGCCACGTGCGGCAGGAGCCAATCCCTGGCATAGATCTGAAAGCCGAAGAAAATCTTATCTCTGGGGATGACGGTCACGGCGTAATCCAGCACGCGCCTGATGGCGTTGAGCGGCGAAATCGCCTGCGGCTCGCCCCTGCGGGCGCCCCATTCGTACGTCATCAGTATGACGAAGTCGAGGATTCTGCCGTGGGCGGCATAATCGTGCGCTTCGTATAAGGCGCCGGCCTGCGCCGCGCTGTATTTCGGCGCGAGGGCGGAGGAAACCTGGTACCCCAGCGGATGCAGGCGGTCCACGGCCCGCTGGAGAAAGCTGTTGTACAGCTCCTGGTCGGCCGGGAGCACGGCTTCAAAGTCAATGTTCAGCGCCAGATACCCCTTATACTGCATGGCGCCGATCACGTTGTCAAGGAGCCTTTCAACAACCTGCGGGTTCGACAGGACCGCGTGCGCCAGATTATCCCCCAGCGACGTCGAGGTAAAGTTGGTCAGGCACATCATGGGGACGACGTTGCCGCGGTAAGCGGCCGCGATGGCGGGAGTGTCGTCCACCTCCTGGAGGCTGCCGTCCTCCCGGATGAGATACGCAAACGGCGTCAGATAGGTTAGGCTGCCGGCGGCCTCGGTGACGATCGGGACGGCCTCCTGCCCGAAAACATAGATGTAGCCGTTCACGTCGATGCCGGGCCGCTGTCTTTTCAGTGGGATCACAAGCACGGTCCCCGGGTAGATCAGGTTCGGGTCGGAAATCCCGTTGGCCTGCAAAAGGCGCTCGAGAGGAACGCCGTAGCGCCGGGCGATGCCATAAAGCGTATCGCCCGTCCTGACCGTATAGCGGCCCGCGGGGATGTACAGGACCTGTCCCGGGGTCAGGCGGTTGGGGTCGACGTCCGGGTTTTTCCGGATAATGGCCTGCACGGTCGTGCCCAGCGTATCCGCGATGCGCCAGAGCGAATCCCCCGATTTCACGGTGTAATTCATATCCTCCGTCGGGATGACCAGCGCTTCGCCCACGGCCAGCCGGTTCAAGTCCGGCAAAGAGTTCACCGCGGCGACCGCCGCCATGGTGACGCCGTAGCGGCCCGCCAGCTGCCGGAGCGTGTCTCCTGGTTTTACAATATGTATGAGCATAAAAATATCCTCCTGTCACCATTTATCATATTCGCCGTCACGGCCAAATGATAAGAGGCGGGCAGGAGGAAATTAACCGCGGGAGCGGGTCTCCACCGCGTGGAAGTTATTGATCCCGATAAGATAGCCGAATTCATCCAAGAGCGCGTCGATGTCGGCCTGAACCGCGTCCGCGCTTTTTTCGCCGATCCGGACGGCGAGCGTCCTGAGGCGGGCCCGGTCGATGGTGGCGGACAGCCGCGGGCTGACCGAGGCGAGGTAGCCGCCGGCGTTTTCAATGCTCAGCACCGTGGAAAACGGCTCGTTCATGCCGATTGTTTCGTAATATCCGATAACGGCGCTCACAAGGCCGGGGATCACGCCGCACATCAAATCCGCCCTGAAATGCGGCGCCGCGATGGCGCCGCGCCCCTCGCTGAAGCTCCTGTTGGACGCCAGCTCCACGATGCCGTTCCAGAACAGCTGGATGTGGGACATTTTGCCGCCGCCGGCGCTGAATTTGACGAGGCCGTCCATATTGATCTTTGACTGCGCCGCCTTGAACAGCCTGCCGGCCTCGGTGCCCTCAAGCCCGAAGAGCGCGTCGGAGTTTTCAAAGTAATTTTTGATGGGGTATCGCTTCTCGTGTCCGGAAATCGAGGACAGGGGCATAAAATGCAGCGCCAGAAAGGGGCTGCCGTGGTACTGGATGTACAGCGGGTTGTTCGGCTCCTTAAGAAAAGACAGCCGCGCGTCGATCATCTGCCCCAGCTTGTCTTTCTGCGCGTTTGTCCGGAGGAACATCTCCTCGATGACGAGATAGCTCATCACCTCGTTCCCGGCGTTGCCCCGAATCCAGAAGCGGCCCTCGTTCCGGACCCGGTACGGCTTGTCGTAGCCCTCGAAGACATGGATGATCAGGACGCATTTGTTGTTTTCCATCGGGATCAGGTGCGACTCATAGGCCGGGCGGGAGGGCTCGATGCTGGAGGACAGGGCGTTGCTGATGCCGAGATTGAAGCTGTCGATGCCCACATTCTCGATGCCGGCCACGGCGGTGGCCAGCCCGTCGTCCTCGTCGATGCCCATGAACAAATAGCCGCCCTGGGCGTTGGCAAACGCGCAGACGTCCTTTTTAAAGCCCTCGTCCCGGGCCTTGAACTCCCGCTTGTAGTCGATCGTCGACGACTCCCGCCATTGCTCGTCGCCGATGAGGGTCATAATATCGTCGATTGTCCATTCGTTCAGGGATTTGTCGTTAATTTGCATCGGCTTCATCCTTACAGCGTCATATCAGGTGTCTGATCGCTTTATTAATATGCCGGTCCGCCGGATATATTAATCGGCCGCCTCATACATGGCGCCGAACTGCTTGTCGTACAGCTCCTTATAGACCCCGCCGGCCTGCAGCAGCTCGTGATGGCTGCCGCGCTCGGCGATGCGGCCGTCCTTGACGACAAAGATGACGTCCGCCGAGACGATGGTGGACAGGCGATGGGCGATGACGAGGCTGGTGCGGGATTTCAAAAGCGGCTCCACCGCCTGCTGTATGAGCGACTCCGAATTGGAGTCCAGGGACGAGGTGGCCTCGTCGAAAATGACGATGCCGGGGTTTTTCAAAAGCGTTCTCGCGATGGAAATGCGCTGCTTTTCGCCGCCGGAGAGCTTGATGCCCCGGTCCCCGACCGCGGTGTCATAGCCGTCGGGGAGGGCGGCGATGAAATCGTGGATATTGGCCGTCCTGCAGGCGGAGACAAGCTCCTCCTCCGTGGCGTCGGGCTTTGCCAGCAGGAGATTTTCCCGGATGGACGCGTTGAACAGGTATGTGTCCTGCGTCACCATGCCGATCTGGCCGCGCAGCGACGTGAGCGTCATATCCCGCACGTCGGTGCCGTCGATCAGCACCGCGCCCTCCGTGACGTCGTAAAGCCGCGGGACGAGGTAGGTGATCGTCGTTTTGCCCGCGCCGCTGGGGCCCACAAACGCCGCCATCTGCCCCGGCACGATTTCAAAGGTGATGTCGCTGAGCACGGCGGATTTTTCGTTATAGGAAAAACCGACGCCCTCAAACCTGATAAAGCCCTTGATCCCGCGCACGTCGACGGCATCGGGCTTTTCACTGATCTCGCTCTTGAGGTCGAAATACTGGAAAATGCGCTCGAAGAGCGCCATGGACCGCACCACGTCCACATGGATGTTGGCAAAGGTGTTCACCGGCCCGTACAGCCGGCCTAGCAGCGTCACAAACATCACGATGCCGCCGATGGTGACGGTCTGGTACTTGATCAGGATAAGGCCGCCGAAAAGGTAAATGAGCATGGGGCCCAGGGCCACAAAGGTCTGCAGCGTCATGAAAAACCAGCGCCCTACCACGGCCTCCCGGATGCCCAGCTGCGTGACCTCCTCGTTGATCTTTTCAAATTCCCGGCTTTTATCCTTCTCCCGGGTGAAGAGCTTTATCAGCAGCGTCCCGCTCACGTTCAGGGTCTCGGTGATGAGCGTCGTCAGCTCCGCCAGCTTTGACTGGGTCTCGCCCGCGATCTTCCAGCGCGTTTTCCCCACCTTCCTGGTGGGGGCCAGGAACAGCGGCAGTGTCAAAAGGCTGATGAGGGCCAGCATCCAGTTCGTATAAAAGAGGGTCGCCGTCGTGGTGGCGAAGATGAACACGCCCTGGACGATCTGGATGAGCGTGCCTGAAAAAATGCTCTCGATGCCGCCGATGTCGTTATTGATCCTGGAATTGATCTCTCCCGCCTTGACGTTGGAAAAGAACTTCAGGGACATGTCCTGCATATGGCTGAACATCTCCGAGCGCAGGTCCCGGATGATCCGCTTGGAGATCAGCGTGTTCAGATAGCTCTGGCCGACGGTGACGAGGTTGAGGACCACCAGCGTGCCAAAGGTCAGCAGGATATAATAAACCAGCAGCCGGATGTCCCTGTTCGGCAGCGCGATATCGATGATGTCCTTCGTCAGCAGCGGGGACACGACGCCCAGGGCGGAGGTGACGACGATCGCGGCCAGCATGACGATAAGGAGCTTCCAGTACGGCCTGAAATAGGACAGTATCCTGAGCAGCAGCGCCTTTGTGATTTTGGGCTTCTCCGGGGTGTCCCCGCTGAAGTGGACGCCCCTGTAATGTGGGATTGCCATAAATCCGTCTCTTTTCCGAGCGTTGAAATCGGTAGCTCTTAAAATTCTGCTACCTGTATTTTAACGCAAATAAAGAGTAGTGACAATCGCTTTGTTTTATAAGACGTTTTGTTCATGGCAGCAGAAATGCCGATAGAGCCGCAGGCTTCTAACCGGCGGCTTTGTTTGAATGACGTCACATCGCTTAAAACCCGTCAGGCATCATACCGGTGCCGCATCGTCAAGCGCCCGATCCATTTGCGCCAAAAACTCCTGGATTTTTTCGTGATCCGTGCTGTCGCCGTACAGGTTGACGGCAAGGGTCATTTTATCGCCGAAGCTGCTGAGGGACAGCTGAAAATGCGGCCGGTATTTTATGGAGCCGGTAATATAGGCGTTATCGATTTCGGCGCCGTCGAAAACCAGGCGTCCGGCGTCGATGACGCCGATATTTGTGATGCAGATATTGGGGTTGCGCAAGTGCTTCTCAAGCAGCTTATAGGCCTTGCCGCGTCCGCTGATTTTGAACAGCGTATAGAGCTTTACAAATGAATTGAGTCCAAAGCTGCGGCCTTTCATGGCGGCGGTCTCACCGGCGACCTTTTTTAAGGTTTCGAGAAAAGTCTCGCCCGGACTGGCAGCGATACGCAGTATCTCTGTCGACGCCAGATTTGCCAAAGCGCTGAAGCTCTTGTCTTCTAAATAACGGCGCATGTCGATCATGAGCGGTACGCTGAGTGTTTTTCCCTGCAGGCCCGGTATGGAAGAAAGCACGCGAAAATAAGCGGTGAGGATCACATCATTCACCGTGGCGTTGTTTTGCTTGCTGAAGGCGATGATATCACGGAGCTTTTCGGGGGTTAGCGCATGGGTGCAGATAAAAGGCTGCACACATCTCCCATCTGATAAGGGGAACGTATCGTCGCCGGACGAATTGTTATCCTTGCCGCGGAAAAAAAGAATCCCAAGCCTGTCTTGAAGCCGGAGCCCGGTAAGTACCTTATTGTAGCTCCTGATTCCGTCAATTACAAAGTCCGGCTTATACGCCGGGTCTTTAATAAGGCCGGAATATATCTGAGACAGCAGACAGGCACACTCTTTCATGCCGGCCCCGTCGGTGACCATGTGGTTCATAACAATCGACAGCGCATCGCTTTTTCCGAAGAGGAGACAGCCCTTGATTTGCGGTCCGGCCGTTTCACTTGTTTTAGAAAAAGTAAACGCATCAAATGCCTTGGCATTGTCGACGACGGAGAATAAATCGGGATAACGATGCTCGCTCGTATCCTCCCAGTATGAATTTCCGCCGTGGTCTCTGTAAACTCTCGACAGGATAGGCACGGCGTCAATCAGCAGCCGGAAAGCCTTCTCCATAATGGCTGCGTTCACTTTGTTTTTATACTTGATAACGCAGTGCAGCTGATGGTCGTTAAAGCCCGTCGTATCAAACAAATATTGTACCAGGTCAAAAATTTCTGCCGAATGCTTCATATAGGGTCTCTCCTGTATAAATGTAAGAAGTATTACTTGATACACCATACTAAACAAGAGGCAGTGTGTCAATGCGTTGACATGTAAAAAGTAATAGTTTATACTTTTAACGGATGGTGATTTGTATGGAGGATACTCAAAACCGAAAGAAGATACCAATGCGTGAGCTGGAAAAACTGACGAATTTAACGCGTGCCACAATTAATTTTTATATTAAGGAAGGCTTGCTGCCGCCCCCGGAGAAATCTGCGAAGAACATGGCCTATTATGATGAGGCGTTTATTGAAAAGCTGCGGTTTATCGAAAAAATGCGGAAATCCGAATTTACCCTCAATCAGATCAAGCGGCTCATCCGCTACGATCCCAACACTGTCAACGAATTCGGCCTTCAGATTCTGGAGTCGGTTAACAGACTGCTGCCCCTTGAAGGCGCTGAAGCGCCTGTGACCAAAACGCAGATTAAAGATATCGGGTTCAACGATGAGGACCTTGAAACGCTGATTAAAATGCGGATCATTATATCGGAAGATAAAAATGATACGCAGTTTCCTGCCTACAGCCTGACTGTGTGCCGGTTTGTGAAGTACTTCCTGGACCTTGGAATTCCCATCGCCGTCGCAAAGGATATTCTGGGAAAGCTCAAGGAGCTGGCCGACCTTGAAAAAAACGCGTTTATCAATTACATCAGGAGCCCCATGCTGGACAGCAACGTACCCCAGGATGCCCAGAAAACAGAGGTCCGGAAGTGCATCGAAAATATCAGCGGTCTCCTGCCGATCCTGCATCTTCAGTTTATCAAGCTGCCCAATGAGGATTTTCGGAGATTCGATGATGAAGCCTGTCGATAAAGCCCGAAGGGCTTTATCCCACGCGGCGGAAGTTCTGCGAAGCTTTTATCTCGAAAATGGTTTGTCTACAAACTGAAAAGAGAGGGTAACCCCTCTCTTTTTTGATCCGATCATTATGTACCTAGAACAGCGTCAGCTGGCTCGTTTCCGGCATCGCGGCCAGGGCCCCGAGATTTTTCATCTGCTCGATGTGCGTCTTGGACACCTTCGGGCAGCTCATGGAAAATTCCTCGATGGAGATGAACTGCCGGCCGTCGCGGTTTGCCACGATGTCCCGCGCCGCCGTCTCGCCCAGGCCGCTGATGGCCACGAAGGGCGGACGCAGGAGCCCGTCGGGGGTGACCTTAAAACGCACCGCGTCGGACTCATAAAGGTCGATCTCGGCAAATTCAAAGCCGCGCATGTAAAACTCGTAGCACGCCTCCAGCGTTGTGAGAAGGTCCTCCTCCTTGGCCGTGGCGCCCGGATTGTTTCTGATCTCGCGGATTTTCGCCAGAACCACGTCGATGCCGCGGGTCATGGACTCGGCGTCAAAGCCGTCCTTCTGGCTGCGGCGGTAGAAATACGCGCTGTAAAACGCCAGCGGCTCATGGACCTTGAACCACGCGATGCGGAAGGCCATCGTCACGTAGGCCACGGCATGGGCCTTCGGGAAGAGGTATTTGATCTTTTTGCAGGAGGTTATGTACCATTCCGGCACGCCGGCGGCGGCCATTTTTTCCTCGGCGCCCTCCGGCAGCCCCCGTCCCTTGCGGACGCTTTCCATGATCTTGAAGGCGGCCTTTTCCTCCATGCCCTTTGATATGAGGTACAGCATGATATCGTCGCGGCAGCCGATGGTTTCGCTGATGGTGGCCGTACCGCTTAAGATGATGTCCTTGGCGTTGCCCAGCCACACGTCCGTGCCGTGGGAGAAGCCCGACAGGCGCACCAGCGTATCGAATTTGTCCGGCTGCGTGTCATTGAGCATCTGGCGCGTAAAGCCCGTGCCGAATTCCGGGATGCCGATGGAGCCCGTCTCGCCGATGATCTCGTCCCCGCGGGCAAGCCGCAGCGGCTCCGGTGATTTGAAGATCGCCATGGTGTCCGGGTCGTCCAGAGGGATCTCCTTGGCGTTGACGCCCGTGAGGTCCTCCAGCATGCGGATCATCGTGGGGTCATCGTGGCCCAGCTCGTCCAGCTTTAGGAGGTTGTCCTCCATGCAGTGATATTCAAAGTGGGTGGTGACGATGCCGGTGTCGCTGTCGTCCGCCGGGTGCTGGGCCGGGCAGAAGTCGGTGATCTCCATGTCCTGGGGAATGACCACTAGGCCGCCGGGGTGCTGCCCCGTGGTGCGCTTGACGCCGACGCAGCCCTGCGCCAGCCGGTTTTCCTCGGCGCGGGGCACCTTGCGGCCGACGCTTTCAAGATATTTTTTCACGTAGCCGAACGCCGTCTTCTCGGCCACGGTGCCGATGGTCCCGGCCCTGAACACGTGGTCGGAGCCGAACAGCTCGTTGGTATATTTATGGGCGTTCGCCTGATATTCGCCGGAGAAGTTCAGGTCGATATCGGGCACCTTGTCGCCGCCGAAGCCCAAAAACGTCTCGAACGGAATGTCGAATCCGTCCTTGAAATACAGTTCCCCGCAGACGGGGCAGTTATCATCGGGCATGTCCGCGCCGCAGCCGTAGCCCTTCCCCGCCTGAAAGTCGGAGTGCCCGCATTTTTTGCACCGGTAATGGGCCGGCAGCGCGTTGACCTCCGTGATGCCGGACATGTACGCCACGATGGACGAGCCGACGCTGCCCCGGGAGCCGACGAGATAGCCATGGGCCAGGGAGTCGGCCACGAGCTTCTGGGCGCTCATGTAGATGACGTCGTAGTGGCGCATCAGGATGTCGTTCAGCTCCGTCTCCACGCGCTTTGTGACGAGCTCCGGCGGCTCCGGGCCGTAGAGCTCGTGCATGCGGTCGTAAACGAGCTTTTTGAGGTCCTCGGCGCTGTTCTCGATCTTCGGGGCGTACAGTGTCTTGGCCGGCGGCAGCGGCCGCACCACGTCACAGAGCTCCGCGATAGCCCGCGTGTTCTTCACCACGACCTCATACGCCGTCTCTTTCCCGAGATAGGCAAATTCCTCGAGCATCTCGTCTGTGGAGCGGAAGTAAAGCGGCAGCGCCCTGTCCGCGTCCTCAAAGCCCTTTGATGTCAGAAGGATGTGCCGGTAAATCTCCTCGTGCGGGTCCATGAAGTGAACGTCGCATGTGGCGACCACGGGCTTTTGGAGTTCCCGTCCCAGCTCGATGATCCGCCTGTTGAAGTTGCGCAGGTCCTCGGTGTTTTTCGCCTTCGGGTGCTCGCCGAACAGCATAAAGTTGTTGTTGCTGATCGGCTGGATCTCCAGGTAATCGTAAAAATCGGCCAGCCGCCGCTGCTCCAGGCGGCTGTGTCCCTCCACAACGGCGTTGAATACCTCGCCGGCCTCGCAGGCCGAGCCGATCAGTATTCCCTCCCGGAGGGCCTGGAGCTCGCTTTTCGGGATGATCGGGTATCTGTTGAAGTGGTCCAGGTGGCTCTTCGTGATGAGCTTGTACATATTTTTAACGCCGGCCTGGGTCCGCGCCAGCAGGATGATATGCTTCGGCTTGAAGCGGCCCTTCTTGACGCCGGCCCGGGAGCGGGTGATAAAGCCGTTGATATCGGCGATATCGGTCACGCCGTTTTTCCTGAGGCGCTCGAACAGCTTCATCAGCACAAGGCCCGCCGTCACCGCGTCGTCGGACGCCCTGTGGTGGTTGAATTCCGGCAGGGAGAAGAAGTCCGCCAGGGTGTTGAGCCGGTGGCTTTTCAGGTCGGGCAGCAGCGCCCGCGCCGCGGCGAGCGTGTCGATGTACCGGGGTTCAAAATCGATGCCGTACCGACCGCAGGCCTCGTAAATAAAGCCGATGTCAAAGCTCGCGTTGTGCGCGCAGAGTGTTCTGCCCCCGGCAAACCCTAAAAAGGCGCGCACGGCCTCCTCCTGGGACGGCGCCCCCTTCACGTCGGCGTCGGTGATGCCGGTCAGTTGGGTGATGTTGGGCGGGATATGCATGCCCGGGTCGGCAAACGTCTGGAACCTGTCGATCTCCTTGCCGTCCTTCATGACGACGGCGCCGATTTCCGTGATGGTGTCCGACTGGGACTTAAGGCCCGTCGTCTCGATATCGAAGACGACGATCTCGTCCTCAAAGCCGCCGGCGCAGTCGCCGAACACCGCCAGCTTGTCGTCCACATCGTTGATATAATAGCCCTCCACGCCGTAGAGCACCTTGATTTTGTCGCCGGCGGCCTTCATGGCGTCGGGGAACGACTGGACCACGCCGTGGTCTGTGATGGCGATGGCCGGATGGCCCCACTCGATGGCCCGGCGGACGACGTCCCCCGTATCGGTAACGGCGTCCATGGCGGACATTTTTGTATGTAAGTGCAGCTCCACGCGCTTTTCCTCCGCCGTGTCGAGGCGCGGCTCCTTTTCCGCGCGTACGATGCCGGTGGGCTCCAGCGTGAGCTCCCCGTCGAATCTGTTGAAGCCGAGATTGCCGGAGACCGTCAGGACCATGCCCTTTTTGATTTTAGCGATGATATCTCCGGCATTTTCCTCCGTCATGAACTTCGATACGTGCACCGAGCCGGTGTAGTCCGTGATATCGAAATTCATGACCCAGGCGTTGCGCTTTGTGATCTCCCTGGGCTGGGCGTCAAAGACTTCGCCCCGTACCGTCACCTTTCCCAGCTCCAGCGTGACCTTGTCCATGGGCGTGATGCTGCCCCGCGCTTCCCGGCCGTAGATGACGGGGTTTTCAGAGGGCTTTCTGTCGGCCCGCCGCTCCGCCCGCCTGTCGCTTTCCGCGCTCCTGGGGTAAACCGGCAGGACGGAGACGGCGTTAAGGCCGAATTCCGCTTTGATGCCCTGCTCGATCATCGCGATGTCGATCGGCGCGATGGGCTGCGGCAGCAGCAGCGTGAGCTTCATTGCCAATTTGGTCTTGTCCACCGTGGCGGAGACGACAAAAGAGTTTTCCAGGGTGCCGGAAAGCGTGTCCCGGCAGCAGGAAAACATCTCGAAAAAAGGTATATGATTCTGCCCGCTCAAATAATAACTCCCTTTCGAAGCTTCGGATCATTTCTCTGAATAAGACTCTCCGATCAGTTTGAAAAGCTCGTCCACCAGCGCGGCCATCGGCACCTTTCTGACGATCTCGCCGCGCCTGAAGAGGACGCCTTCCCCATCCCCGCCGGCGATGCCGAAATCGGCGCGGCGCGCCTCGCCCGGCCCGTTGACCGCGCAGCCCATCACGGCCACGGTGATCGGCCTGTCCATTCCGGCCAGGCGCTTTTCCACTTCCTCGGCGATGGGGATGAGGTCGATTTTTGTGCGCCCGCAGGTGGGGCATGAAATGAGGTCGGCGCCGCTTTCCCGGAGGCCCAGGGCCTTTAAGATCGCGATGCCGGCCTTGACCTCGCGCTCCGGCAGGGCCGTCAATGACACGCGGATCGTGTCGCCGATGCCCTCGGCCAAAAGCGCGCCGATGCCCACGGAGGACTTTATAATGCCCATGTACTCCGTGCCCGCCTCGGTGACGCCCAGGTGCAGCGGATAATCGGTGGCCTGGCTCAAAAGCCGGTAGGAGTCGATGGTCAGGGCCACCTCGGAGGATTTGACCGAGATGCAGATATCGTCAAAATCGAATCTGTTGAGGAGCCGGACGTGGCGCATGGCGCTCTCCAGGAGCGCCTCCGGCGTGACGCCGCCGAACCGGGCCAGAATGTCTCTTTCCAGGCTCCCGCCGTTGACGCCGATGCGGATGGGTATGCCTTTTTGGCGGCAGATATCCGTCACGGCGCGCACATTTTCCTCGGCGCCGATGTTGCCGGGATTGATGCGGATCTTGTCGGCGCCGGCCTCCGCCGCGGCCACCGCCAGCCGGTAATCGAAGTGTATGTCGGCCACGATGGGCACAGAAACCTCTTTTTTTATCGCCTCAATGGCATGAGCCGCCGCCATATCCGGGACGGCAAAGCGCACGATGTCGCACCCGGCCGCCGCAAGGCGCCGCGTCTGGGCCGCCGTGGCGGCCACGTCGCTCGTTTTTGTATTCGTCATGGACTGGACGGTGACCGGCGCGCCGCCGCCGATCAAAACGCCCCCCACGCTCAGCTGTTTTTTAGCCATGGACGAGTTTCAACACGTCGCTGACCAGCACGACGCACATCAGCCCGATGAGCAGGAAGAAGCCCGCCGTGTGGATATACCCCTCGTATTTCGGGTCCACGCGCCGCCGGCTGATTTTCTCCACGAAAAACGTGACGATCAGGAAGAATATCCGCCCGCCGTCCAATGCGGGGATCGGCAGGAGGTTCATCACCGCCAAGTTCACGGCCACCAGCGCGCTGATAGAGGCGATATTCGCCAGCGCGGCCCAAAAGGCCTGCCCTTCCGCCGCCTGGTTCATGACGGAGACGATGCCCACCGGCCCGGAGACCTGGTTGAGGCCGACGGCGCCCGTGAAGAGCATGGTCAGGCTGACGCGAACGAGCCGGACGTAATTTAAGGTGGTATATGTGGCGTACTTGATTTTTTCGCCTGCCGTCGGCTGGATGCCGTTGAAGGAGATGCCGTAGCGCATCGTTTTAACGCCGTCATCCGTATACTCGCGCTTTTGGAGCGGGAAGTCGGTCAAAGTGACCTCCTTGCCGTCCCGTTGGACGGTGAGGTCCACCGGCTTGCCGCTGGCCAGCTCCATGAACACGGAAAAGTCATTGACATAATAAAGACGCTCGCCGTTGACGGACATAAGCTTATCGCCCACCATCAGCCCGTTCTGGCCCTGGAGGGAAGTCGGGAAACCGTCCGCCAGCTGCGTGACGGTCGTGCCGGTAAAGCCGCCCATCTGCGATACAAGAATGAAAACGACGACCGCGCCGAATACAAAGTTCATAAACGCGCCGGCCACGAGGATGATGACCCGCTTCCAGCGCCGCTGGGCCGTAAAGGACCGGGGGTCCGGCGTCTCCTCGTCCTCGCCCTCCATCAGGCAGCTGCCGCCGAAGGGGAAGGCGCGCAGGGAATAAAGCGTTTCCTTGCCCTGCTTTTTCAGCAGCCTGGGGCCCATGCCGATGGAGAACTCCAGAACCTTGACGCCGAAGGCCTTGGCCGCGGCGAAGTGGCCCAGCTCATGCACCGCGATAAGTATGCCGAAAACAATGATCGCAATAATAATATACAATAGTATCCCGCCCTTTCCGACAGGGTGTCAGTTATTTATGATATAAGCCCGCGACAAACCCTCTGGCCTCCAGGTCGGCGGCCAAAATATCGTCAATCGACGGCGCTTCGATATTTCTTATCCTGTCCAGCGCGGCGGCAACACATTCGTAAATCGCGCTGAAAGCAATTTTCTCCTCCAGGAAGAGGGACACCGCCGCCTCGTTGGCCGCGTTCATAACGGCGCAGGCCGTGCCGGGGATTTCCGCCGTGTCCAGCGCCAGTTTCAGGCACCGGAAAACGTCAAGGTCCGGCGCTTCAAACGTCAGCGGGCCGATTTTTGTAAAGTCCAGCGGCGCCGTCAGCGACGGGCGGCGCTCCGGATACGTCAGCGCGTACTGGATCGGCAGGCGCATGTCCGGCACGGACAGCTGCGCGATCACGGCGCTGTCGCAGAACTCCACCATGGAGTGGACGATGCTCTGCGGGTGGACGAGGATTTCGATCTGGTCCGGCGCTGCGCCGTAAAGGTGCATCGCCTCGATGAACTCCAGGCCCTTGTTCATCAGCGTGGCGGAATCCACGGTGATCTTTTTCCCCATGGACCAGTTGGGGTGGCTCAGCGCTTCATTGAGCGTGATATGTTCAAGCTCGGCCCGCGTTTTCCCCCGGAAAGGGCCGCCGGAGGCCGTCAGCAGGATTTTTTTAAACGCCTTGCCGGGGTTCCCCCGCAGGCACTGGAAAATCGCCGAATGCTCCGAATCGACAGGCAGTATCTCCGCCCGCCGCGCCTTCGCCAGGCGCATCACATGCGCCCCCGCGCAGACGAGGGTCTCCTTGTTGGCCAGGGCGATGCACTTGCCGGCCTCAATAGCCGCCAGCGTGGGAGGTAAGCCGACGGTGCCGACCACGGCCGTCACGACAATGTCGGCATCCGTGCCCGCGGCGGCCTCGATCAGGCCCTCCGGCCCGGAGGCGACCCTTATCGGCGTGTCCCGGAGCCGGGTCTTCATGTCCCGGGCCGCGTCCTCGTCGTAGACAGCCACGAGGCCGGGCGCGTATTTTCTGGCCTGTGCCTCCAAAAGCCCCGTGCTGCGGTTGGTGCTCAGGGCGCGGATATCAAGGCCGTTCAGGTCCGCGACCTCCAGCGTCTGGCGGCCGACGGAGCCCGTGGAGCCCAGGAGCGAAATTTTCTTTTTTTCCACGAAATTTACCTCGAACCAAGCGATGCCTTGACCGCCTCGGTCTATACTATTCCTGTACCGTTGTTTTAAATACGGAAAGTTTTTTGTAAAAATCTGCTTCTCCGTCCATTATACCGTGATAATTGTGAACAAATCAAGCACGGCGGGAGCAAGCCCCCGCCATACGGTGCCCCCCTGTCATTCCCGCGAAGGCGGGAATCCATGCGCAAGCATAACAATATAGATTCCCGCCTTCGCGGGAATGACAAAGGGAGTTGGGAATGACAAGGGGAAATCAGGGACGACAATGGACAAGCGGGAGCAAGCCCCCGCCATACGGCATTATCGTTGAGCACCAGACTAAAACGCGGGGAATAAAACCACGAGCAGATAAAGGACCGGCGCGGCGAAAATCATGCTGTCAAACCGGTCCAGCACGCCGCCGTGGCCGGGGATCAGGTTGCCGTAATCCTTGATGGAAAACTCCCGCTTGACGAGAGAGAACGCCAGATCGCCCAGCTCCGTCACAACGCCGCCGACGAGGCCGTAGGCCGCCAGCGCCCAAAAGCTGACGTTCAGCCCCGCTGCCAGGTGCAGGATCACGCCGTAGACGACCATGGCCGCAACGCCCGTCAGTATCCCGCCGATGCAGCCCTCCGCGGTTTTCTTGGGGCTGACATTCGGGAAGGGATGATGCTTTCCGAAAAATACGCCGGTGAAATAAGCGCCGCCGTCGGTGATGAAGGCGATGATAAACGGGATCAGCACAAAATACCGGCCGTTTTCAAAGAGCTTGAGGCTCACGATCGCGGACAGAAAATACGGGATGACAGCCCCGCCGAACACGGCGGCCGTCAGCTGGACGAGCGTGATCTTACGGTCCGTCTTGTAGGACAATACAGCGTCCCCGAACACGACGGCCAGCAGCAAAAACAAAACGGCGCGGAAAATGAGGTCTTCCGGGCCGAGCTGCACGGCGAAGGGGATGGCCACGGCGGAAACGGCGGCATAGACGCACAGCCGCCTGACGCCGGCGGAACCGGTCGCCCGGAAAAGCTCATACGAGCCGACCGCCGCGATGGCGGAAATCAGTATCGTCACCGAAATGGCCGGCAGGAAGAACAGTATCACGAAAAGCAGCGGCACGCAAACGACGGCGACGATAATTCTCGTTTTCATTTTCCCTGTCCTTTCACGCCGCCGTACCGGCGGTCCCTGCTTTGATAGGCGATGATCGCGCGGTCCATTTCCCGTTCGCTGAAGTCGGGCCACAGCACATCCGTAAAATAAAATTCCGAATACGCCGCCTGCCACAGGAGAAAGTTGGACAGCCGCATCTCGCCGCTGGGCCGGATGATAAGGTCCGGGTCCGGCAGCCCCGTTGAGAACATATAGCCGGAAAATTTCTCCTCTGTGAGCGCGGCGCCCTTTTCCTTGTAGTCTTGGGCATAAGCGCGGGCGGCGCGCAAAATTTCGTCTCTCCCGCCGTAGTTGACGCACATGTTGACCTGTACGCCCTCGAACTTGTCGGAGATCCGCTCCGTTTCGGCAATGAGCCTCTGCAGCTTTGCCGACAGGAAGGTGGTATCGCCGAAAAACTTCATTTTCACCCGGTCGCGCTCCATCGTGGCGATGGCCTCGTGCAGATATTTCTCCAGGATGTCCATGATCGCCGACACCTCGTCGGCGGGGCGCTTCCAGTTCTCCGTGGAAAAAGCGAAAACCGTCAGATATTCTATGCCGATATTCTTGCAGTAGGTCGCCACGCGCCGGAAGGTTTCCGCCCCCACGGCATGCCCCGCCTGCCGCGGCAGTCCTCTTTTTTTAGCCCACCGTCCGTTCCCGTCCATAATCACCGCAATATGGCGGGGGAGCCGCGTCATATCCAGCCTCCCCGCCTGCAATTCTTTTTTTCCGAATAGTTTCATAGACCTCGAGCGGATATACCGCCTAATACAGCACCCAAAAGCTAAACCGCCGCACCCACACCGCACCAGGCCGCCAGGCCGAGTCAAGAACCGATTAAAACAGAATCGCTTTAGACCTGACATGGCTGCACAATCTAAATGCTTCGGAGTGAGGGTTTCCAAAGGGGGAGGCGGCTTTGTAAAAAGCCTCCCCCTTTGGCGCATCTTTTGGTTACTTTTCTGTGCGAGCAGAAAAGTGACTCCCCGAAGGGCGTCCCCTTAATTAAACCTCGTACAGCTCTTTTTCCTTCTTCTCGGCAATCTTGTCGATTTCCTTCGTATAATCGTCCGTCATCTTCTGAAGGTCCTTCTCGATATCCTTCAAATCGTCCTCGGTGATCTCGGATTTCTTTTTCTGCGCCTTGAACACTTCCATCGCGTCCCGGCGGATATTGCGAATGGCCACCTTCGCCTCTTCGCTGTATTTGCTGACCTGCTTGACCAGCTCCTTGCGCCGCTCCTCCGTCAGCTGCGGAAACAGGAGCCGGACGACTCTGCCGTCGTTTGTGGGATTGATCCCCAGGTCGGAGGTCTGGAGCGCCTTGTCGATCTCCCTGAGGCTGGAGGCGTCCCAGGGCTGGATCACCAGCGTCCGCGGGTCCGGCGACGAGACGGAAGCGATCTGCTGGATCGGCGTGGGAGCGCCGTAGTATTCCACCCTGATGTGGTCGAGAACAGAGGCGTTGGCGCGCCCGGCGCGCACGGAGGTGAACTGCGAATGCAATACTTCAACCGTTTTCTTCATTTTATTTTCATATTCAGCGTACATGGCGTTCATGGCTATACCTCCTGATGTATTGATGATCAGCCGACAATCGTGCCGATTTTTTCACCCGTGATGACGCGTAGAATGTTTTCAGGGTCCTTGAGCGCAAAGAGGATGACCGGGATATGATTGTCCATGGAAAGAGACGTTGCCGTTGAATCCATCACCGTCAGCTTCTGAGCCAGCACCTCGTCATACGAGATGGTGTCGTACTTGACGGCGTTGGGGTCGAGCTTCGGGTCGGCGCTGTAAACGCCGTCGATATTCTTGGCCAGCAGGATAACGTCGGCTTCGATCTCGGCGGCGCGTAGAACGGCGGCTGTATCGGTAGAAAAATACGGGCATCCTGTGCCGCAGCCAAAGATGACCACGCGCCCGTTTTTCAGGTGCTTATCCGCCTTGAGCCGGATATACGGCTCGGCGACGGCCTTGATCTCAAGGGCGGTCTGGACCCGGACGGAGACGTCCATCTGCTCGAGCACGTCGGCCAGGGCCAGGCAGTTCATCACGGTGGCCATCATGCCCATATGGTCGGCGCGCGTGCGCTCGATCTTGCCGCCGCCGTCCTTCGTGCCGCGCCAGAAGTTGCCGCCGCCGACGACGATGCCGATCTCCACGCCCATTTCAACGCATTTTTTTATAACATGGCAGACGCTCTTTATCACATCAAAATCAAGCCCGAAATGCTTATCGCCAGACAGCGCCTCACCGCTGATCTTAAGCAACACGCGCTTGAAAACAGGTTTGTCAACAGCCATTTATGCACCTCCAAGAAGCTTTTCCCATGTATTTTAAACTATTTGCGGTAAAATTGGAAGAGCAAACTTTCAATATTATTCCCCGCGCCTCTTGTTGACATTGAATACGCCTGTTGCTACCATAAGATGGTGCGAGAAAAAGGCGTCGCGCTTCATAATACTGAATTCGGAGGCGTTATGGTTCAAAACGACTATCTGCTCCGGGGCGGCATCGCGGGCGCCCTTGTCCGGTTTGCCGTTCCCGTGCTCCTGTCCAGTCTCCTGCAGGTGTTCTACTCGGCCATCGATCTCCTCATCGTCGGGAAATTTGCCACCACGGCCGACATGTCGGCCGTGGCCGTCAGCAGCGGCGTCATGACGACGGTAACGCTGGGCGTGGCCGGCCTCACAACGGGCCTGACGGTGCTCATCGGCCAGTTTGTCGGCGGGGGGAACCAGGGGAATATCAAGCGCATCGTCGGCTCGTCGGTCGTCTTTTTCGCCGCCCTGTCGGCGGTGTTGACCATCCTGCTGGCCTTCTTGAGCGGCCCGATCGTGACAGCCATGAAAACGCCGGCGGAGGCCGTTCTGCCGGCCTGGCAATTCCTCTTCATCTGCTCCTTCGGCACCGTGTTCATCGTCGGCTACAACGTGGTGAGCAGCGCCTTCCGGGGCCTCGGGAATTCAAAGACGCCGCTGATTTTCGTGGCGGCCGCCTGCGGCGTCAACGTCGTTTTGGATTTGATTTTTATCATAGGGCTGGGCATGGGCGCCGCCGGCGCGGCGCTGGCCACGGTAACGGCCCAGGCGTCGAGTCTTCTGTTCTCCGTCCTTTATATCAAAAAACGGAAGGACACGGGCCTTCGCATAGGCCGCGCGGACCTGCGGCCGGATTTCAGGCTGCTTTGGAGCATGATCAAAATCGGCGGTCCCATCGCGCTGCAGGAGGTGCTCGTCAACTTCTCCTTCGTGCTCATTACCGCCGTTGTGAATGGAATGGGCCTGTACGCCTCGGCGGCCGCCGGGACCGTTGAAAAGATTATGAGCTTTCTGTCGATGCCGACGCTGGCTGTGTCCATGGCCGTGGCCACCATGTCCGCGCACAACTTCGGTGCCCTGCAGTATGACCGCGCCCGGAAGTGTCTCTGGACAGGGATCGGCCTGTCCCTCCTTTTTGCCGCCGTGTTCACCGCCTTTTGCTGGGCGCAGAGTACGGCCCTGCCATCGATCTTCAGCAAGGACCCGGAGGTCGTGCGCGAGGCGTCGCTTTACCTTAAAACCTACGTTCTCGACAGTCTTGGCATCGCCTTCGTCTTCAACTTCAACGGCTATTTTTCCAGCTGCAACAAGTCCCTTTTCTCCATGGCCCATTCGCTTTTGACGACGCTTCTGATCAGGATTCCCTTTGTACTCATCGCGGGCGGCATGGCCGGCGTGACGCTGTCGACCATCGGCTGCGCCGCCCCGCTGACGTCGCTGGGCTCGCTGATCCTGTGCCTCATCTACTTTATGAGCCTCCGGCGGAAGCTGGGGGACGGCGCCGGCGCGCCGGTACCGGCGGCGGTGAGCGACGGCGGCCCGGATGCCGCGCCGTAATAAGACGCTGTCATCCTGAGCGGCGGCGAAGGAGCTTTTGCGGCCAGGGCCGTATTGCGTAAGCTCCTTCGTCACATTGCTTCTCAGAATGACAGCTTTGTTCAGGTATCAGTTCGCGCCATATTCAGTTGGCTTCTTTAAAACCGCTGTGCCCTTACTTCTTGGGCAGATAGCTGGCGGGGTCGACCGGCTGGTCGTCCTTCGTTATGGCAAAGTGGAGATGCGACGCCTGGCTTGTTTCGCCCAGGGCCGTGTCGCCCACGGCGCCGATCACGGAGCCCATTTCGACCTTGTCGCCCTCGCTGACGACGGGGGTCTTTGCCAGATTGGCGTAGATGCTCTTCAGGCCGTTCCCGTGGTCGATGACGACGGTCGTGCCAAGAAGATCGTCCGCGTAGACGTCGGTGACCGTACCGTCGGCTGCGGCCATGACCTTGGCCCCGATGGCCGCCGAGATGTCCATGCCGTTGTGGGTCCGCCAATCGCCCATGGTCTGGTTGTAGACGAGCTCATCCTGCGAGAAAACAACGGAGATGTCTCCGACGACCGGCCAGACAAAGCTTGTCGCCTTGGCCATCGCCGCGGCGGACTTGCCCGCGTTGTTGTCGGTTTTGCCCGTCGTGGGCGCGGCGCTCGCGCTCGGCTTTGCCGAGGCGGACGGCGCGGCGGACGGCGAAGCGGACGGCTTTGCCGAGACCTCCGGCTTCTTCTCCAGCGTGTCGATGGCGGAATCACCGGGGTCGCCGGTGACGGGCGCGATGACCTGCTGGCTGCTTTGCGGGCTGGCGATGCTGTTCGTGTCCGTCTTATCGACCTTGTTCCCCGTAAAGAGCAGGATCCACGCCGAGACGCCGATCACTGCCGTGCAGACGAAAAGGACGACGTAAAAGCCCTTGCCCGCGAGAAAATCGCCTATTCTTTTTGAAAATGCCTTTTTATCCTTCACACCGAATCCTCCTGTTATTGTCGTTTGATTTATACCAACGCGGCGATAAGTATGGTATAACGATAAAAAAACGTGTCTGCCGCTATTTTTGACGGCAGACACGCTGTTTAAACCATATTCAGGAATTTTTTTGAGATATTTTGTTTCGGGGATGGATTCCCGCCTTCGCGGGAATGACATGGGGGCGGCTATTACGGCTTGAAGCTGTCCTTCAGGGGCACGGACCTGTTGAAAACGAGCTGCCCCGGCTTTGAGTCCCGGCTGTCCGCGGTGAAGTAACCCAGGCGCAAAAACTGAAAGGTGTCGGGGGATTTGGCGGATTCCAGGGAGCGCTCGGCCTTGCAGCCGGTGAGCGTTTCCAGAGAATTCGGGTTCAGGCATGTAATAAAGTCCTTGTCGCCGCCGTCGGGGTCCGGGTCGGAAAACAGATTGTCGTAGATGCGCACCTCGGCGTCCAGCGCGTTGGCCGCGTCCACCCAGTGGATGGTGCCGCGCACCTTGCGGCCGTCCGGCGTGTTGCCGCCCCTTGTCAAAGGGTCGTATTCCGCCAGCACCTCGGTGACGGCGCCGCTGTCGTCCGTCGTATAGCCGGTGCATTTGACGATATAGGCCGACTTCAGGCGCACCTCGTTACCGACAAACAGCCTGTTGTATTTTTTCGGCGGCTCGGCCATAAAGTCATCCTGCTCGATCCAGAGGTGTTTGGAAAAGGTGATGCGCCGGGTACCCGCCGCTTCGTCCTCGGGATTGTTCTCGATCTCGAATTCCTCGCTCTGCCCGGCCGGGTAATTGGTGATCGTGAGCTTTACCGGGCGCAGCACGGCCATGGCGCGGCGGGCGGTCAGGTTCAGGTCCTCCCGGAGGCAGTGCTCCAAAAAGCCGTATTCGACGGTGCTGGAGACCTTCGCCACGCCGATCCTGTCGCAGAAATTGCGCACGGCGGCCGGCGTGTAGCCCCGGCGGCGCAGGCCGCAGAGCGTGGGCATGCGCGGGTCGTCCCAGCCGGAGACGTAGCCCTCCTCCACAAGGCGCCTGAGCTTGCGCTTAGACATGACGGTATAGTTGATGCCAAGGCGGGCAAACTCAATCTGGCGGGGGTTCGACGGCACGTCGGTATTCTCGATGACCCAGTCGTACAGCGGCCGGTGGTCCTCATATTCCAAAGAGCACAGCGAATGGGTGATGCCCTCCAAAGCGTCCTGGATCGGGTGTGCAAAATCGTACATGGGGTAGATGCACCATTTGTCACCCTGGCGGTGGTGGTGGGCGTAGCGGATGCGGTACAGCACCGGGTCGCGCATGTTGAAGTTGCCGCTGGCCAGGTCGATCTTCGCCCGGAGCGTCATCTCCCCTTCCTTGAACTCCCCGCTTCTCATGCGCTGAAACAGGTCAAGGCTCTCCTCGACCGGCCGGTCCCTGTACGGACTCGTGGCCGGCACGCCCACGTCGCCGCGGCGCTCCTTGAATTCCTCCGGCGACAGCTGGCACACATACGCCAGGCCCTTTTTAATGAGGCCCACAGCCAGCTCGTATGTCTTTTCAAAATAATCGCTGCCGTAATAAAACCGGTCGCCCCACGTAAAGCCGAGCCACCGGATGTCCTCCTGGATCGCGTCGACGAATTCCTCGTCTTCCTTGGCGGGATTCGTGTCGTCCATGCGGAGGTTGCAGAGCCCGCCGAAACGCTCAGCGGAGCCGAAATCGATCGTCAGGGCCTTGCAGTGGCCGATGTGGAGGTAACCGTTCGGCTCGGGCGGAAAACGCGTGTGCACCGTTTTCCCCTCAAAACGCCCGCCGGGGGCGAGGTCTTCCTCAATAAAGGCGTGGATAAAGTTTTTTGTCTCTTCCATGGCGCTTCAACTCCAATAACTCCAATAGCATCTTAAAATGTTATTATAAACGAATAGAGTAGAAATTACAATTCTTACATGGTAAAATGTATTTAAGGATCAACCTCAAGGAGGCCGCTATGGTCGATATTATTGTTGTAGGGAGCGGGCCGGCGGGGCTGTCGGCCGCCATCACGGCGCGGATGCGCGGGAAAAGCGTCACCATCATCGGAAACAGCAGCGCCGAAAGCGGACTGGCCAAGGCCGCCGAGATCGGCAACTATCCGGGCCTGCCCGGCCTCTCCGGCGCCGAGCTCTCCGGCAAAATGCTGATGCACGCCGTGGGCATGGGCGCCGAGCACGTCACGGGCCGCGTCACCACGATCCTGCCCGTGGGCAGGGAACTGAGCGTCAGCTACGGGTCCGAGATCGCGACGGGGGCCAGCCTCATCCTGGCCACCGGCGTCGTGCAGTCCTCCGTATTCCCCGGAGAGGCGGAGCTTCTGGGCCGCGGCGTTTCCTACTGCGCCACCTGCGACGGCATGCTGTACAAGGGCAAAAAGGTCTGCGTCGTCTGCCTGTCGCCGGACGCGGAGGAAGAGGCCAATTTCCTGGAGTCCATCGGCTGCAGGGTGACGCGGCTGAAGACGAAAAAGATCAAGGTGAACGGCGAAGACAAGGTGACCTCCGTCACGGCGGACGGGAACGAGCTCGAGTGCGACGGCGTCTTCATCCTCCGGGCCACCATCGCGCCCACCGCGCTGCTGCCCGGCCTTGAGACGGACAAGGGCCATATCAAGGTGGACAGAGCCATGAAAACGAATATCCCCGGCGTCTTTGCCGCCGGAGACTGCACGGGCACGCCCTATCAGGTGGCAAAGGCCGCCGGAGAGGGTCAGATCGCCGTGCTCTCCGCCGTGGAGTATCTGGCGCACCGGTAAAAAAACATCCGATGATTTAAGAAAGGCTGGTTACTATGGAAATTCTTCATCTCACAAAAAACGATTTTAACGACGTTATCGCCTCCGGCACCGTGCTCGTCGACTTCTGGGCGGGCTGGTGCATGCCCTGCAAAATGCTCGCGCCTGTCATCGAGGAGCTGGCGGAGGAGCTGAAAGACAGCGTCAAGACCGGCAAGGTCGACGTGGACGCCGAGGGCGAGCTCGCCGCGGAGTACGGCGTCATGAGCATCCCCACCGTCATCGTTTTCAGAAACGGGCAGGAGGCCAAGCGCTTTGTCGGCGTCCAGCCCAAGGAAGTGTACACAAACTTCCTGGCGCCGGAAAAGGCCGCCGCGTCCGGGGCCGAGGCCGCCAACACCGGAGAAGAGGAATAGGGGACATAATAAATATAGATGTGTCCTCCTGAGCAATGAAATGACGAAGGATCTTTTCCCGCGGCCGTTTGCCGGAAAAGATCCTTCGCTTCGCTCGGGAGGACAGGCTGTTTCAGGGCTGCCCCGGTTCGTTTTCCGGCAGCGCCTCCAGCGCGTCCTGCACGTCGTTTTTAAAAGCCTCCCATGCGTCCGGATGGTCCACGAAATACTTCGGGCACACCTTCCCCGTGACGTCGTAATGGCGGATGACGTCGGAGGAATCCAGGCCGTAAGCCTGGCATAAATAGGCCGTGAGCTTCACAAGGGACGCGTATGTATCGTCGGTGAACTTTCCCGTCTTGTCCGGGTGGCAGCACTCGATGGAGATTGTGTCGTCGTTGCGCCAGTTGGAGCAGTAGGCCACTTCGTCCGTGGGGACGCATTGCAGTATCCCGCCGTCCGTCCCGATCACAAAATTGCTGCTGGCCGACGTTTCGCCGGTTTCAGCCAGATTTTCATAGTAGCTGCGGTTCTGCTCCGCCGTCGTGCCCGGATTGCCGACGTAGTGTATGACGATGGCGTTCACGGCGGCGAGCTTCGTGCCGGGCCGCGAATACTCGTTGACCGGCAGCAGGTCGGCGGTCACCCACGCCGGCATGGTGATGTTTTTGACATTTTTGATGCTGCCCGCGCCGGTGGCGCCGGGCTTGGCCTCCCCGGCCTCCGCCTTTTGCGTCCCGAACACCTGAAACCCCAGCGCGACGCCCAGGATGACGAGGGCGATAATCAGAAACGTACCGACCCGCCTCCCGGTCAGGCGCCTTCTGCGCCGGGTCCTTCTTTGTGTAATAACGGCCATACCGCACCCCGCTTTTCGACATATCTCGCGAATTTGCTTCTATTATACAATAGAAATATTTCGAAAAAGTAACGCAATTGCTACGAACTTGTAAAATTTTGTCGATTCCGGTCCGGAAAGCGGCGCGCGGGGGCTGACCGCGGCCATGTGGCACTTGACAATTTTATCGAAATCATCTATACTTTTTAGACAAATGCGGATAGGAATTCGCCCCCGGGACATCCCCGCGGGCGTTTTTTGCAGGAAGAAACCTGAATCACGGCGCGCCGCGCGCCTGAACAGCGGTACCGCTGCACAAGCCTGATAAGCGCCGTGCTTTTGGGCTAAACTTATTTAAATGTGGTGCGGAGCATGGAGCGTGTCTATGAATAAAGAATTGCCGAAAGTGTACGACCCCAGGGACGTGGAGAAGAAGATTTATAAGCTGTGGATGGACGGCGGGTATTTCAAGGGCGTCATCGACCCCGGGAAAAAGCCCTTCACCATCGTCATCCCGCCGCCCAACGTCACGGGCCAGCTCCATCTCGGGCACGCCTTTGACGAGACGCTGCAGGATGTTCTCGTGCGCCATAAGCGCATGCAGGGCTACGCCGCCCTCTGGGTGCCCGGCACGGACCACGCCGGCATCGCCACCCAGATCAAGGTGGAGGAGCAGCTCCGGAAGGAAGGCCTCACCCGCTACGACCTGGGCCGTGAGAAATTCGTGGAGCGCGTCTGGGATTGGAAAAACAAATACGGCAGCCGGATCGTCGAGCAGCTCAAGACGCTGGGCAGCTCCTGCGACTGGAGCAGGGAGCGCTTCACCATGGACGAGGGCTGCTCCCGCGCCGTCCGCGAGGTCTTTGTTTCGCTTTACGAAAAGGGCCTTATTTATAAAGGCAACCGCATCATCAACTGGTGCCCCAAATGCACCACCGCGCTTTCCGACGCCGAGGTGGAGCACGCCGAGCAGGCCGGCCACTTCTGGCACATCAAATATCCGGTGAAGGGCTCCGACGAGTATGTCGTCGTGGCCACCACCCGCCCCGAGACGATGCTGGGCGACACCGGCGTCGCCGTCCACCCGGACGACGAGAGGTATAAGCATCTCGTGGGCAAAACGGTCGTTCTGCCGCTCATGAACCGGGAGATACCCGTCGTGGCCGACGAATATGTTGACCGCGAGTTCGGCACCGGCTGCGTCAAGATGACGCCCTGCCATGACCCCAACGACTTTGAGGTCGGGCTTCGCCACAACCTGGAGCAGATTCTCGTCCTGGACGAGAACGCCCGAATCCAGAACGGCGGCAAATACAACGGTCTGGACCGCTACGAGGCGAGAAAGCAGATCGTCAAGGATCTGGAAGAGCTGGGCCTGCTCGTCAAGGTCGAGGAGCACACCCACAGCGTGGGCGAATGTTACCGCTGCGGCACCACCGTGGAGCCGATGACCTCTCCCCAGTGGTTTGTGAAGATGCAGCCCCTGGCCGAGGACGCGCTGCGCGTGGTGGAGGACGGGACGATCCAGTTCGTGCCCGACCGCTTTGTGAAGATTTATAACAACTGGATGACCAACGCCCACGACTGGTGCATTTCGCGCCAGCTCTGGTGGGGCCACCAGATTCCCGCCTGGTACTGCGCCGACTGCGGCCATGTGACCGTCAGCCGGCAGGACCCCGCGGCGTGCGAGCACTGCCACGGCAAAAGCATCACCCGGGACGAGGACGTGCTGGACACCTGGTTCTCTTCCGCCCTGTGGCCGTTTTCCACGCTGGGCTGGCCGGACAAGACCCCGGACCTTGAGTATTTCTATCCCACCAGCGTCCTCGTCACCGGCTACGACATCATCTTCTTCTGGGTCGCGCGCATGATCTTTTCCGGCATGGAGCATATGAAAAAGGAGCCGTTCAAAACGGTCCTCTTCCACGGCCTCATCCGGGACGCCCAGGGCCGCAAGATGTCCAAATCTCTCGGCAACGGCGTGGACCCCATCGAGGTCATTGACACCTACGGTGCGGACGCGCTCAGGTTCAATATCATCACCGGCAATTCCCCCGGCAACGACATGCGCTTTTATCCCGAGCGCTGCGAGGCCATGCGCAACTTTGCCAACAAGATATGGAACGCCAGCCGTTTCGTGATGATGAACCTCACCGTGGATAAAAACGCGCTGCCGGATAAGCTGGAGCTGGAGGACAAATGGATCGTCTCCAAGCTCAACACGCTTGTGCGCGAAGTGAACGAGAACATGGATAAGTTCGAGCTGGGCATCGCCGCTTCGAAAATCTACGACTTCATCTGGGACAGCTACTGCGACTGGTATATCGAGCTGACAAAGCCGCGCCTGAATGGCGACGACGCTGCGGCAAGGGTCGGCGCCCAGCAGGTGCTTTTGTATGTGCTTATTGAAACGCTGAAGCTCCTGCACCCGTTCATGCCCTTCATCACCGAGGAAATCTGGCAGGCGCTGCCTCACGAGGGCGCGGCGCTCATGGTGGAAAAATACCCCGAGTATTCCGAAAAGCTGGCCTTCCCCGAGGACGAGGCAAATTTCGAGATGATCATGGCCGCCGTCCGGACCATACGGCAGCGCCGCTCGGAGATGAACGTGCCGCCGTCCAAAAGGCCGCACCTCATTATCGCCGCCGACAAGACCGCCGTGTTTGAAACGGGCCGCGTCTACCTGTCCAAGCTCGCCTTCGCCGGGGAACTCACCATCGGCAGCGTCCCGCCGCCGTCGACCGACGGCATGGTCACCGTTGTCACAAACGACGCCAAGCTTTACATGCCTCTCAATGAGCTTGTGGACCTGGACAAGGAGCGCGAGCGCATACAAAAGGAGCTCAAAAAGGCCCAGGACGACCTGGGGAGGACCGAGGCCAAGCTTCAAAACGAGAGCTTCGTCTCCAAGGCGCCGGAAAACGTGGTAAACGCCGAGCGCGAGCGTGTCGAAAAGCTGAAAGCGCTCCTCGGGAACCTGCAGGAAAGCCTGAAGGCCCTGGGCTAATTGATGCAAAAGGTGATTTTCCGGCCGGAAAATCACCTTTTTTCATCCTCCTGCCATTTCCGTATCCCTTTCTGCCGCGCCCTTTGCTCCCGCTCTGTCATTCGCCATCTCGGCCCTGTCATGCCCTTGCCCCGCCGTGTCGTTCCCCGTCTCCGTTCTGCCATTCCCGTCCCGTTCTGCCATTCCTGCCCCGTTCTGTCATTCCCGTCCCGTTCTGCCATTCCCGCCCCGTTCTGTCATTCTCGTCCCCATTTTGTCATTCCCGCGAAGGCGGGAATCTACATTCTCCGCCGGACCTGGATTCCCGCCTCCGCGGGAATGACAGAAGTAAGCGGGAATGACAGAAGTAAGCGGGAATGACAGAAGTAAGCGGGAATGACAGAGGTAAGCGGGAATGACAGAAGTAAGCGGGAATGACAGAGGTAAGCGGGAATGGCAGGGGTGAGCGGGCGGGCAGCGGGCGGTCGTATCACGCGAATTCCCCGTTTCCCGTGCTATACTGATGCTGAAAAAATCTATTTTGGAGGTGTCGGTATGAAAAGGGTCACAACAACGGAAAGAGTAACGGCGACGGAAAGGCTTGTCAGGAAGTTCGCGAGGGGCTACGAGCGGGGCACCGGGAGCGCCCGCTACATCGCGGCGACGGAAATGGCGGTCTTTATATCGGATTTGATCCGGCAGTTTTCCGGAATGAGCTTCGCCGTGCGCAGGGACAGGGGCAATGGGGCCACGCTGTCCGTCAGGTCGAGAGCGACCCGGGACGAGCTTTATTTTGCGCATGTCCACAATACAAACGCCCGCGGGCTGGACAGGTCGCCCGTCGCGTACTGCCTGACATTTGAGAACGCGGACGTCAACTTCGAGGTTGGCTGAAAAAAATAAATAAATATAGCGCAAAAAGAGATTTCAAAATTTGATTATCCAGCAGCCGCAACGCTTTGAAGCCTGCGCGAACCATCAGAGGTTCATAATTCTGTAACAATTCATCCAAATAACAGGCCCAAAAGAGAGCAATTTGAGGAAAATACACGGCAAATTTCGCGCAATACAAGCCTGAATTCAAATTTATCGGGCATTTTCGGGGCGATACACCCCCTCCCGCAGGGTCGTGGCGGCCCCGGCACGCCGCCGGTCCGGGCCGTTTGATAACGGCCCATTCCCCGGGATGAACCGTCCCGGGACAGTCAGGAGGCTTATTATGGAGCAGCACATCATCGATACCGTCCGGGCGCTGCGGGCCGAGCTGCACGGGCTGGCCGAGCGCTCCGGCAAGGAAAAGAAAACGAAGGCGCGTTTGATGGCCTTCCTCAGGGAGCACACCTCCCTGGGTCTTGTGGACGAGGGACAGTGGTTCTGCGCCATACATAAGGAGCCCGGCGCGTGCGGCACCGTCGCCGGCGATACGGTCGCTTTCCGGGCGGACATGGACGCGCTCCCGTCCGGGGACGGCGCGGCGCATCTCTGCGGGCACGACGGCCACTGTGCCGTCCTGGCCGGGCTGGGGCTCTGGCTGGAGGGCAAAAGGGTCGGGAAGAACATCGTCCTCATCTTTCAGCACGCCGAGGAGACGGGCGAGGGCGGCAAAATCTGCGCCAGGGCGCTGGACAAATACGGCGTCGGCCGCGTCTACGCGTTTCATAACATTCCCGGCTGGCCTGCGGGAGCCGTCCTGCTGTGCCGGGGCACCTTTGCCTGCGCTTCGCGCGGCATGGTCATATCAATGGCCGGCGCGCCGTCCCACGCGGCCTATCCCGAATACGGGCGCAATCCCGGCTTTGCCGCCGCCCGGCTGATCGCCGCCCTGCCGGCGCTGACAAGGCAAGGCCGGTATAACGGTCCCGCCATGGCCACGCTGATCGGCGCGGACATCGGCGGCACGTCGTTCGGTACTGCCGCCGGCAGTGCCGAGGTGTATCTGACGCTGCGCGCCGCAAATGACGGCGATCTGGACGCGCTGATTGCCGCCGTCAAAGGCGCCGCCGAAGCCGAAGCGTCGAAAGACGGGGTGTCGGCCGCCGTCTCCTTCCGCGACGCTTTTCCCGCCACCGTCAACAGCCCCGCCGCCGCCGACCGTCTGGAGAGCGTCTGCCGCAAGGCGGGGCTCCGCTGCGTCGGCGTCCCCGAGCCCTTCCGCTGGTCGGAGGATTTCGGCTGGTACGGCAAAAGCGCCGAAGCCGTCATGGCCGGCATCGGCGCAGGCGAGGACTGGCCTCAGCTCCATACGGAGAACTATGAATTCAACGACGATATCCTTCCGTCGGCCCTGATGTTATTTTCCGCCCTGGCGGAATTCGGATAAAAGGCGTATGTACCCGCGCGGCGCGGGCTTACGCCTTTGTCACCAGCGCGGCGAGCTCTTTTTCGAGGGCGGATTTTTCCGAGACGCGCGCGTCTTTCATGGCGGACAGCCTCGACAGCGCGCCGCTGACCTGCTGCCGGAGCTGCTGTACGCTCTCCTGGGAATCCCGGATGCGGGAGAGGACGGACCAGTCGGCAAACAGCCCGTCAAAGAAATAGTCGGCAAAGCGCAGGAACCCGTCGATATTGATGGATTCCAATGAGGCGCTGACGCGGACATCCGCCAGCTCCGTATGGAACCGGCTCAGCAAAACCTGCAGGTGTTCGGCGTCAGCCTGCGCGTCGTCCAGGTGGGAATGCTTTTCCATGTCGGCGAACAGCCCACCGCCGAACAGGTCCCAGGTGCCCCAGCTTTCGGCGCTGTCAAGATTTTCTTCGATGCACCCGATCTGGTTCAGGACGGCCCTGCCGGCAGAAATGGCCTCGTCCAGCTCTTTAAGCTGGCCCGCGGCTTCGCCGCGCCGGCGCTCCAGGGAGGAAAGCCGTTCGGCGTAGTCCGGGTCCTCCCGGAGCGTTTCCTTCAAGGCTTCAAAAACCAGGTCATATTGCTTGAAGCAGTCTGAAAAGGCGTTTCTTTCCGCGCTCAGCTGCCCGATGCGCGCCCGGCAGTCGTCCAGCTGGCGGTTGGCGGCGCCGTATTTCAGGCGGGCGGAAAAGGCCTCCTGCCGTTCCTTATCCAGTCTGGCCTCCTTTTTGCCCAGCATGGCGTACAAAATCGACGTGGCCGTTGTTTTTTCGAGCCGGGATACGTCGGCGTCCTCCTTGGAAAGCGCCGCGTTCAGCTGCTGTGCGTGCTGTGCCAGCTCCTGTTCCTCCCGGTTAAGGCTTTGCAGCATAACGTCGAGCTTCTTCCGGCGCTCGATTTTGGCGGAAAGCTCGGCAAGCTCCGCCCGTAATGTTTCAATCATATATCTGCCTCCCTGTCTCCGCGCGCCGTGCAGGCCCGCGGACTGATGCTTCGATTATAACATACGGCGGAGAAAGGAATAACTTTACGGCTTCAAAGCGGCGCGGGGGCGCTTGCCTGAGCATGAGATTTGCCCGGCGCCCCATATACCGACAAAAACTGCGGGCAAAATCAGATAGAATACCCGTGAACAGCTTGTACGCGGGTATTTTTTTATCCGCCGGCGCATATACTAACCGGTTATTCGTTTGCAAAGGAGGGGAAAAGATGACGGTCGGCTCAATGTTTGAAAACGGGGTGCTGACGATTTATCTGGACGGCGAACTGGATCATCACGCGGCGAAAAAGGCCGTGGCCTATATCGAAGAGAAAATCGACACGCATCTGCCGCCTGAGATCGTTCTGGATATGAAAAGCCTGTCCTTCATGGATTCCAGCGGCATCGCCGTCGTACTCAAGACATACAGGCGCATGAAGGAGATCAGCGGCAAGGTGCGTGTGGAAAACGTCAACAAGCAGCCGCGGCGCGTTCTGGACGCCTCCGGCGTCGAGCGCATCATTAAAGTCATCGCCCTGACGAAGGAGGCCTGATACATAATGACGGAGATCAATTCTATCAAAATGGAGTTCCTGAGCCGGTCGGCCAACGAGGGCTTTGCCCGGACGGCCATGGCCTGCTTCGCCGCGCAGCTGGACCCGACGCTGGAGGAGCTGGGCGATATCAAAACCGCCGTCAGCGAGGCGGTCACCAACAGCATCGTCCACGCCTATCCGGACACGCTGGGCAAAATCACGGTGCGCGCCCGCCTGTTCGACGACAATTCCATGGAAATCGTTGTCCGCGACTGGGGCTGCGGAATCGAGGACATTGTCCGTGCCCGGGCGCCGATGTTCACCACCGGCGGGGACGACAGGAGCGGCATGGGCTTTACCATCATGGAGAGCTTTATGGACAAGCTGCAGGTGCGCTCCAAGCCGGGCCGGGGGACGACCGTCACCATGCGCAAGCGGATATTGGTCCGCAAAAGCGGTAAGTGATGGAGCAGACGGCGCTGGACCGTCTGCTCGCCGCAAAGAACGGGGACCGTGACGCGGCCGACGAGATGGTCAGTATGAATTCAGGGCTCATCTGGAGCATCGCGCGCCGCTATTTCGGGCGGGGCGTGGACCCGGACGACCTATACCAGCTGGGCTGCGTCGGGTTTTTAAAGGCCGTGGCCGGCTTCGACCCGTCTTACGGCACGCAGTTTTCAACCTATGCCGTGCCAAAGATCGCCGGCGAGATACGGCGCTTTCTGCGGGACGACGGCAGCATCAAGGTCAGCCGCAGCATCAAGGAGCGGGCGCACGCCATCCGCAGCGCGAAAAGCACGCTGGAGCAGCGGCTGGGGCGGGAACCGACGCTGTCGGAGCTGGCCGGCGAAACCGGCGTGTCCGTGGAGGAGATCGCCGTGGCGGAGACGGCCACCGGCGCGCCCGAATCCCTGCAGCGGGAGACGGGTGACGACGGCTTCACGCTGGAAAACGTCCTGGGCGACTGGTGCCAGGAGGAAAATCTCATCGAGCACGTGGCCCTGCGGGAGGCCATCGGGGCGCTGGCTGAAAAGGAACAGATCGTCATCAAGCTCCGCTATTACAGGGGCATGACCCAGGACCAGGTGGCCCGCGTTTTAAAGGTCTCCCAGGTGCAGGTCTCGCGCCTGGAGCGCCGCGCCGTGGAGCAGCTGAGAAACCAGCTGAAATAGGCGGATATTATATATGTATTTTGAGGAGGCAATCGGCTGCCGGTATAGCGGGAGCAAGCAGCAAGGGGGATGACCGTCGTCACGGTCAACCCCCTTGCTGCTTATTCTAAATTATTTTGTCACGTTCTTGACATATCGCATGAGGATCGTCGCCGCCTGCGCGCGCGATGCGATACCCGTTGGGGAGAGCGTCGTGGCCGTCGTGCCGGTGATCAGGCCCTCGGCGACAACCCACGTCATGGCTGTGGAGGCCCAGGAATCAACGGCCGACGCATCCGCGTACGCCGTCAGCGCTGTTGTTTTTGTGACATCGCAGCCCTTATATTTGGCGTAGCGGTACAGGATGACCGCCATCTGTTCCCGGGTAATCGCGTCGTTTGTCCCGAACAGGCCGTTGCCGTAGCCGTCGACGATGCCGTTGGCGCTTGCCCAGACGACGGCGTCCGCGTACCACTCGCCGCTCTTCACATCCGTAAAGCTGCTTATTCCGCTTGCCGCCGGCTTGCCCGCCAGCCGGTACAGCACTGTGACGAGCATCGCCCGTGTCGTGTTCGCGCCCGGGTCGAAGGTGGTTGCGGTCGTGCCGCCCATCAGGCCGTTCCGGCCGGCATACTGCACCGCGTCGTAGAACCAGTCGTCTGTCAGGACGTCGGTATATGGATTCGCCCAGTCGTCGTAACCCACGGCGTAGTACGACAGATGCGTCGTCACGAAGGTCGCCAGCCTTGCCGCCGCGTCGTACGAGCACGTCAGCCGCTGGAGCGCGCCGGCGTCATTTAAGTACCACACCGCGACGTTTGACGCGCTTTGACCGTTCTTGAGGGTATACGGCAGCGAGATCGTGAGATTCGCCCCGCCGAAGCCGGAGATATGCGTCCCGCCGCTAAGGACGGAGATGCTGTAGACCGTGTCGTTTCCCACGGCGGCCCGCTGCGTGTCCGTCAGCGACGCTGTGTTGACAGTTTCAAGGCTTACAGTGACCGCCGAACCCGATGCCTGGGACACGATGGAGGAGAGCGCCGCGTTGGAGAGCGTGATGCTCCCGAGGGAGGTTTTGATCGTCAGATCCGCGCTCGTCTGGACGGCGACGGCGTTCAATGCCTCCTTGCTCAGCTCGAGCTTGGCCGCTGTGACCGTTCCGCTCGCAGAGGGCGCGATGGTGATGGCACCGCCGCTCGTCTTGGCGCTGACGATGGCGTCCTTCAGGTCGGACAGCGACATGGAGACGCTGGCCACGCCATCCTTGACGGTTGCGACCGGCGTCAGGGTCTGTGCCGTCCCGGCGGTGGAGCCGCTGCCGGTGTCGTTCCACTTTTCGCTGCCCTCCTCCTGCGTGTAATCGTCCGTGTAGTGCCAGACAATCACGTCGCCGTTGGAGAGCCTCTGATCCCGCAGGGAGTTGAGAGAGTGCGTTCCGTTTAACGTGTACATCCAGCCGGAATTGGCGCCGTTGGTGAATTCGGCCAGCGTCACGCCGCCGGGCGTCGTAATGGAGGTGATGTAGTAGCCCGTGGTATCGTTGAGCAGTGTGCCGTTCGGCCCCTTGTTGTACCAGGAGTAGCCGTATTTCATCAGAGCGGCCGCGAATACGTCCATAACCGTGGAGCCTGCGGGAAGCGTGAAGGACTCCGGCGGATTGATCCATGGGGTGAGATTGCCGGCCTTGAGCGTGTGGACGATACCGTCCGTGTCGGAGTCGTGGACCGTGTCGCCGAGGAGACTGAAGGTCACGGTGATGTCTGTTTTCGGCGGTTCAGGCTGATTTGCAATCGCTGCCAGCGCCGCTTCCGCGTTCGTCAGCTTTTTATACGTTGCACTGGCAATCGTTGACTGGACCTCCGGACTCAGGGCGTTATAGGCCTTCCGCGCGTTTGTGATCCTCGCCTCGTCGCTTTTGACGACGCTGGCGCTGGCGGGCAGGGCGTTCAGCAGCGCCGTAACGGAAGCCGCCGTTGCCATGCTCAGCTTTTCAAAGCAGAACAGGTATCCGGATTCGTTGAAGAAATAAAGCCGCCCGTCGTTATCCGCCGCGATCTGCTCATACGCGAACTGGCTCGCCGTCGGCGATGCCAGGACGCTCACATTTGCCGGATCGGCTGCTGTGATGGCGGCCGAATCCTTCATGACATAAATGGGCGACGGCTCGGAATAGCCCTGGAAATAAAGGTAGACGGTCTTGTTCTCATCCGTGGCATAGGCGGTGGACAAAATGGGCGTGCTCTGGATTTTTGTGGCCCCCGGTGCATTGATCGTATAGAGCTTTGTAAGCGTACTGGCTGTTGTTTGCAGCACGTCAACATTGCCGCTCTGCCCCGTAACATAGACCCGTCCGTTATAGATGACCGGCGTACATACGGTGGACTGGCTGAGATCAATGGAAAGCGGCTTGTCCGCGGCGGGGGTATAGGCTGTTATCAGCTTTCCCGTGGCCTGATCGATTTTATATGAATAGAGCATCTTTCCGCCGTAGGTTCCCCAGTACAGCCGTCCCGTATCCGGGGAATACGCCACGCCGCCCCAGGTATATGCCGTGTTGCTGCCGAAGGTGTAGCTGTTGAGAATTTCACCCGTCTTGTAATTGACGGCGTAGATCTTTTTGGCCGCGGCCACGTAGTAAGTGTCGCCCACGACGACGCCGGTGTTCCAGTTGAAGTCGTCATTAATGCTCCAGGCGGGAGCGTTGTAGCCGTTGGCGTCTACGGCAAAGCTGGTGGCGCGGAACGCGTTTTTTCCGCAGAAAACGTACCCGTTGCTGTACACGATGGGCCGGAAGGTGTTGATCGTCCCGTTGCTGTTTTGGCTGCCGCCGACCATCGTGCTGTGCTGGCCGCCCACGCTGGTCCGCCACAGGAAGGTCAGCGACCCGACCTCATACGCGGCAATATAGCCCGAGGTCGACAGGAATATCATGCCGTCACCGTAGGCCAGGTAATCATAGACGTAGCTCGTAACGCCCGCTTGTGTCTGGGCAACGATGTTTCCCGTATCCACGTCGATTTTATTGAGGTAGCCGTTGCCCGTGATATACAGATAGCCGTTGACCACGACGCTTTGCCCGGCGTAGGCGGCGCCGTAGTTGTTTGTGCCGACCATTGCGGACCACTTCTGATAGGTGCCGTCGGCACTTGTCGGAAGTGTCTTGGCTACAACGGCGTTGCCGTTGGTGTGGTTGTAAGCGCCGCTCCAGTCGGCCGCAGGAGCGTCGATGCCGCGGTCCTTGTTCATAACGACAGGGACGGTCCCTTCGCTGCTGAAGGCGCCGGAGGCGGGATAGCAGCCGTCGAGCGTCACGGTAAAGGTATACGCGCCGTTAAGCTGCGAATACGTGCCGCCGGAGCCGGACACAGGCGCGTTGTCACTGTCGTAGACGGTAATGACGGCTCCGTCCGTGCTCGCTACACCCTCCCCAGCCCGGATATTGAAGGTGGCCCTATAGTATAGGGAAACGGACGCGCTGTTTGCGCCGCCCTCCGAGACCGCGAAGGTGCCTGTCCGCGTCGGGAAGCCGTCCTTGGAGACGGCGTAGGCGTATTCTCCGTCCTCAAGCTGATATGTATATACGCCGTCAGACGAGGAGACGGGGGAATACCTGAAATCGCCCTTGGAGACGACGACGTTGAGGCCGGGGTCCGCAATGTCCACGGTCAGGGTGGCGGTACGCGGATTCATCATGGGGACAACCGTCAGGTCGTACGTACCGGTCACACCGAGGCAGCTGACCGTGATCGTCGCCGTTCCCTCAGCCACTGCTGAAACGACGCCCGCGCTGTCCACGGTGGCAACGGCCGTATTGTTGCTCGTCCATTCCGAGACGAGGGCGGGGTCAATGCCCAACGGCATGGAGGTGTTCAGCGTCAATGTGTGCGTATTGCCCGGCGCGGTGACCGTAAACGACGCCGGCAGCGTTTTGACATAGGCGTCGACGGTCGCCGGCTTTTCCGCGAAGCTTCCGATCAACCCGGGGTTATACAGGCCGTTGCTCAGGGTCGTGATATAGCTGCCCGACGTTTCAAGATAATACGTGCTCCCCACAGAGCCGGCGAAGCCCATGTAGTATGTGTCGGCGGGCAGAGTTACGGACAGCTCGTCCGCCGGCGCGCCGCCGGACAGCTTTTTGAGCGTTAGTATACTGCCGGTGGTCAACGGACCGCCCTCGGCGAGCTTGAGGGATGTAAAGCCCTTGTCCGCACCGTCCGCTTGGGTAAACTTGCCGGTGGACTGGACGCTGTACGCCGCCGAGCCCTTATTGCCGGCGGCCGCTATCAGGGACGCCGCATCTTTGATTGCAAAGGCGGTTCCCGTATACATGCGCACGCCGCTTCCCGCGCCGTACGCGAACATCGTGCCGCCGTTCATGACCGCGGTGCCGTAAAAAATTGCGCCGTATGCGTAGGACGTCAGCGTCGTAAAATTATTGATGATGACCGACCCGCCGTTTTGCGTATAGGCGCTGCTGCTGCCGCTGAAGGACAGCGCGCCGGAGGTACCGGACGAGGTGCTGCCCTCTTTTTCGGGGATCGTCAGGGTGACGGCGCCGCTGTTAACGGTCAGCGACGTGTCGTTGAGCGACAGGCAGTTGAAATTCGGGCCGCTTACAGAGCAGGAGAAATTCACCGTGACATCCGAAATCGTTATCGCGCTGCCGGCGCTTGAATAGGCCGCATATGAGGTGCCTGTGGCGTTCAGCGTGCCGGTCCCGCCGATATTCAGCGTGGAGGCGTCAAGAGAAATGCCGCGGCCTGTGCTGCTGCCGCCGCTGTTGAGCGTTTCGGCCGACAGGGTGTTCACGGTGCCGTCCTTTGCCGTCAGGTTCACCATCGCGCCGCCTTTGATCGCCAGCGCGTAAGGCCCTGTGCCGGCGTAATCGGAAGGGAGCCGGATACTGGCGTTGTCAAGCGTCAGGTCGACAGCTTTGTCTGCCGCGCCGGTGGTGTCGATAATCAGGGTATACTGCGTTGTCGAGCCGGAAACGATGTAAGAGCCGCCTTCGCTGATGGTAACGTCCCCGGCTGCGTCGTTAAGGTCGACGACAGTCGGCGGGTCGGCGGCCAGGGCGGGCGCGGGCAGCAGCGCGACGACCATCAGGAGCGTCAATAACACCGCGATATTCTTCTGTAAACGTTTTTTAATCATGTTCTTCTCCTCTTTTTGATTTGCCTGTCATTCCACAACAGGCAGAAAAGCTTTCGGCTATATATCTTCTGTAATCACCTCCCACACGGCTTCCAAAGCCTTTTGTTTTTATAAGAAGCAAGGAGCTCCATTGCCAACGGTTATATCTTTAGCGGCGAAATGGAAATTCCCCATAGCTTATTCTCATCGGCCCCAGGCATGACAAAACGGAGGTAAAACAGATACGGGACGCTCGTCCTGTCTGTTAAACCTCCGTTGTTCGGTCAGTTTGTGGCTTGATTTGATGCCACAATCATTCGGTTTTTATATCGGCTTCAGCTTCCGGCCGGAGCCGTATCGGGTTCTGTGGGATAAAAAACGGCTGTGGCAATCAAAATGATCGCCACAGCCGTATATCTGTGTTCTTATGTGCTCCGCTGGATGGCATAGCTGTTGTGTGCGGAGCCATTTCTGAGCAGGTCTTCTGACTTGCGTCTGTGGGAGATTTATTCTCCCGAAACGCGCTCTGCCTTCTCAGGTTTCCCCAATGACCGGCTTTGGCCGACGAGCGCGGACCGTCAAACGCTTACAGCGGCGGTACCGTCCGTGATTTTCACACGATTCCCTATCCTTCCCCAAAGGCCATACGCCCAAGGGGACACTCGAAATGATATTCTGTTTTCATGAACTCAATCTTACTCAAAATGTCCTGAAATGTCAAATCTTTTTCATTTATTCCAATCTTGTGCCATGCGTTTATTTCCTGAAAACGGATCCGTCACCATAGAGATTATTATTGTTTATCGATAAAAAACTATTGCAATTCAATAACGGGTTTGATATAATGCGGGTGAAAGTGCCAAGGGGAGGAAAAACAATGTGGAATGACAGCAAGTCCATCGTTCTGAGCAGAATCAGCGTCATCGCGTTTATGGTGCTGCTGGTCCTGGCGGTCATATTTGCGCCGTGGATCGTCAGCATGACCTTTAGTTACGCCGTCAAGCCGGGGTGGGACAAATGGTTTCTCGTGACGATCTACACCGGCTGTATCCCGGCGGCGGCGCTGCTTTTAAGTCTGTATCGCCTCCTCCGGCGCATCGAGCGGGGAGAGGTCTTTATACAGAAGAACGTCGAGAGCCTCCGGCACATCTCCTGGTTCTGCTTTGCCGGGGCGGTCATCAGCGCCGTCTCCGCGCTTTATTACATCTCCTGGATCATGGTGGCTGTCGCCGCCGCGTTTGTGGCGCTCATCGTCCGCGTCGTGAAAAATGTGTTCGCCCGGGCCGTCTCCCTGCAGGACGACGCGGATTTCACGATTTAGGAGGCGTCATATGTCCATTGTCGTAAATCTTGACGTCATGATGGCAAAGCGGAAGATGTCCTCGGGCGAGCTGGCCGAGAAAATCGGCCTGACCCAGGCGAACCTGTCGATCCTGAAAACGGGCAAGGCCCGGGCCATCCGCTTTTCGACGCTGGAGGCCATCTGCAGGGTGCTGGACTGCCAGCCCGGCGACATCCTGGAATACCGGGAGGAATAAAGAAACAAGGAGGCCCGCTCATGAGCGAACCGAACGAAAATGCGCTGAATCCTCAGCCTGAAAATCATTATCTGCAGCCGGCGCCGGCAGCGGTGCCCAAGCTCCCGCCGCTTGCCGCCGACAGAAGAGACGGCTATTTTGCGATATTTGCCTTTGTCCTGGGGTATCTCTTTTCCCGATGGGTGCTCGGAACGGTCCAGGGCTGGGGCACAGCCGTTTTCACGACGGTTTATCTGGCCTCGGTGCTGGCTTACCTGCTTGTCAAAGACGTCCGGCTGCCGAAATCGTCCTGGTTCTGGTTTGCGGTCACGCTGCTGACCGGCTGGAGCTTTGCCTTTTGGGATAATACGGGGCTCATGCCCCTGCGCAATTTGTTCCTGTCCTGCGCGGCCGTCTACTGGGTCGCGGCGGCGACAAATGTCCAGATCGGCGGGAAAACGGGCAATCTGCTCCTTTTGGACGGGATCAACAGCGTGCTGCTCATCCCCTTCAGGAATTTCGCCAATCAATACAGGGCGCTCGGCGCGCTCAGAGGAAAGCGGGAGCGGGACCTCAAAAAGGCGCTGCCCGTCCTTTTGGGCATCATTCTGGCGCTGCTTGTCCTGCTCGTCGTCACGCCGCAGCTCCTGCGCGCGGACAGCGGCGGTTTTAATAATCTTTTGAAGGACGTCACGGGGCTCTTTAAATTCGACACGTCAAAGGTACTGGAATTTCTGTTTTACTGCCTTTTGGCCGTCCCGACGGCGGCGTACCTGTTCGGCCTCGTTTCGGGCAGCGCCGCGCGGCGGGCGACGGATACGATTAAGGCGGACAAGACGGCAAAGGCCGTCGCGGCCCTGCGCATCCTCGCCCCGGTCACGATCTATACCGTACTCGGTACCGCCTGTGCCCTGTATGTCCTTTTCATCGCCTGTCAGGTGCCTTATTTCTTCTCCGCCTTTTCCGGTGTCCGGCCGGACGGCTGGCTCTCCTATTCGGATTATGCCCGCCAGGGCTTTTTCGAGCTGTGCCGCCTCTCGGCCATCAATCTTGCAATGCTGCTAGCGGCCAATATTCTCAGCAAAAAGCCGCGGGAAGAAAGCGCTGTTCTCAAGGTATTCAATATTGCCCTGTCGCTGATCACGCTTTTGTTGATTGCCACGGCCATGAGCAAAATGGCGCTGTATATCGGGGCCTTCGGCCTGACCATCCTCCGCATCCTGCCGTGTGTTTTCATGCTCCTGCTGGCCGTCGTCTGCGTTGCCGTCGTCCTGCTGCAGAGGATGCGCTTTTCCATTGCCCGCGTGTCGCTGGCCGCCGGGGCTGTCCTGTTCGCGGCGCTCTGCCTCGTCAACGTCGACGGAATTATCGTCCGGTATAATACGGAGCGTTACCTCGCCGGAACGCTGGCCACCTATGACAGCGCCATTCTCTATCGCTCCGGTCCCGCCGGTGTCCGCCCCGCGCTGGAGGTCTATGAGACGACGAAGGATGCCGCCTTGAAAAACGAGATCGAATCGTATCTTGTCTTTGAGAAAGAGAAAACCACCGCGTACAGGGGCACGTTCCGCCACACGGTCGAGAAGGAGCGCACCTGGGAAGCGCTGCAGGATATAAAGCTGCCGCACTACGGCGAGCCGCGGGAAGCGGGAATTTAAGCGGGGGAGGGAACACGGCATGAAGCGCCCGAAAAGAACCGTAAAATTCGCCGTCCTCCTCGTTCTGGCCCTCCTGATACTGGCTCCGGCGGGATGGTTTACCTACACACGTTTCTGTGTCGACCGGTATGCCATATCGATGGACTGGGAAACGATCACGTTTAAAGGCGAAACGTATATCCCCAAAAAGGAGCAGTATGAGACGGACGCCGACCTGCAGGCGGCCCTCGGCTATATGAACAGCCACGTCGGGAAGAACATCGGTATCGGCGTCTTCCCGAAACGGTCCTTCACGGACCTGATCTGGCCCGTCTGGATCAGCGAATATGACGGCGACAAGTCGCATGGGGAGATATTTGTCCGCGGGCTGATGGATGTCGGCAGCGTCTATGTCAGACAGCAGTGAGGCGCCGGATGCAATCGCCCTGCACAGCGGATGAAATAAACGGACAGCCGATATTGAAAAAATATGATTTGGTAACAAAGCGGACGATCCTTGTCGTCCTCATTGAGAGCGTGCTTGCCGTTTTTCACGCTGAATTCGGCGGGGTGCTCCTGGCGGCGCTGTGCGCCGTTTTCCCCCTTGCCGTCCTGGGAATCCCGGTGCTTATGGTTCTTTTCCCGCTGCTTTATGGGTTTACGGCCGCTTGGTCGGTGATCTTTGCGTTCATGAAGATCAGGCGGCACAAGCTGATCTCGTTTGTGCCGCTTGCAATGGTCGTTTTGACGGCGCTCTATCTGTGGCACGCGCGTCCGATTGGCTTTTTTGATGTTTTGGATTGATCGGTTCAACCGCTTAAGTTAAGCGCCGTGTTCTTAAGAAATTAAGAAACACGGCGCTTTTATTCTGTGGTATTATTCGGCCTGTTCCCCTTCCAGGGACCAGAAGAAATTGTACAGCGGGACGAGGGCTTGAAAATCCTTGCAGAGCTTTTCGGCGAATTTCGGGGAGTAAAGCGGCTCGTGGCCCTTGCCGGAGGCGATGAGCGAAATTGTTTTGCGGTTGTACCACTCGGCGAGGAGGCCTTCCTTTTCGCCTTTTTTACGGCTGTATTCGTCGCCATCGATCTGAAAACGCTTCTTGTTCTTCAGGTCAGAGGCGATGCGCTCGAGCTCGGCGGGGTTTGAGTCCACCCGGGCGCGGAATTTTTTCATCGTCTCGGCCGTGGCCGCGTAATAGCCCAGGCCGTACATGTAGCCCTCCGGCTCGATCTCAAAGAAAAATACGGGCGTCGACTGCCAGTCCTCATGGTCCTTCTCCAGTGAGAACCAAAGATGCTCCTTGTACAGATTGCCGTCCCGGACACGGCGGGCGTCCCGGTAGATGCGGGCCACGCGGTAGCCGAGGTCCAGCTTATTTTTTTCGGTGAAGCGGGTCCAGACGTCGTTGGCCAGCTCCCGCATGGGGGCTTGCAGATGGTCCAGGTAGTTTTGCTTGTTTTCCAAAAACCACGCGCGGCTGTTGTTGAAACGGATGCCCCACAGGAACTCCGTCGTTTTCTCGTTAAAACCGGTGAACATTGTCGCACAACCCTTTCTGTAAGTCCCTGAGTCACTCGCCGATAATCTTGATCAGAACGTGCTTGTCGCGCTTGCCGTCGAACTCGTAATAAAAACGCTGGAGGTGATGTGCATGGGATGAGCGCCAGCCCTTCCGTAATGCCGCTTTCGGCGACGGCCTCCTCCACAAGGGGCGTGATGTTCACAAGGCCCCGGCGGGTGGGCAGGTTGAAGTACAGCTCCGTGCGGTAGGATTTCATGGATTATTGCCTCCGGTTTGATTCAGTTCCACTGTTTCCGATTCGGTGGTTATCGTCTCTTTTGCCGAAGCGGCTGTTGCTTTTTTTCTGAAAAAGCCGAGCTTCGTCTCGCTGATGAGGACGGCGGCAAACGTCAGGAGAAAGCCGATGACCAGCCGCAGCGTCAGCGTTTCGCCGTAAAAGAGGACCGAGGTGGCCGCGCCGAAGACGGCCTCGAAGGTCATGATGACGGAGGCCTGGGCCGTGGGCGTGTGCTTTTGCCCGAAGATCTGCAGCGACAGGCACAGCGCGGTGCTCATCACCGTCAGAAACACCAGCACCCAGACCGTGCTCACCGGGATATGCGTAGGGGCGGGCTGGAAGATGAGCGCCATAATGGCCGCCAGAACGCCGGCGACGGCAAACTGCAGCATCGAGACGAGGATAGGGCTGCGCTCCTCCACGACGGCGCCGCAGATGACCATATGCACGGCGTAAAGAAAACCGCAGATAAGCGTCAGGCCGTCGCCGAGGCCGATGGCGAAGTGGTTGTCCAGGGAAATGAAGCCGATGCCGGCAAGACAAACCACGCCGGCGATGACGTTATATTTATCCGGCCTTTTTTTGATGATGAACCAGTACAGAAACGGCACCATGACGCAGTATACCGAGGTGAGGAAGGCGTTTTTCCCCGGCGTCGTCAGCGGCAGCCCGAAGGTTTGGAAGCAGTACGCCGCCAAGAGGATGACGCCCATGACGACGCCGCCCCGGATATAGCCCCTGTCGATTTTTTTCAGTTCCCGCGCGCCGACGGCCAGCAGGATGACGGCGGCGCCCAGAAACCGGATCGCCAGTATATACAGTGCCGGGACGCTGTTCAGCGTCAGATCCATCAGGACAAAGGACACGCCCCATATGAGAGTGGCCAGAAACAGCGATACCCGCCCAAGATTTTTTTTATCAGTCACAATAAAACCCCGTTGCTTTACTCTGAGAAGAGAACAGATTTAAATTTTTTGCATATAGGCCGAGGCGGATTTCGCCATCAGCCGTTTTGTGCCGACGCTGTCGAAGGCGACCTCAATCAGCGCGTCGCCGCCCGCCGGCTGCACGTCCGTAATAAGTCCGCGCCCAAAGGCCTTGTGATTTACCACGTCGCCTTTATTGTAGGCCGGAACGGGCGCCGCCGCGGCGCCGGGCGGGGTAATTGGCTTGAGATCCCGCTTTTTATAGTCCTGGCGTTCGGCACGGTAGACGCGGGAGAACGACCGGCTTGCGGTCTCGTGCTTTTCGGAGGCTTCGCCGTCGTCGAAGATATAGCCGACCGGCGCGCTGACCGCCTCGGGCTTTTCGATGTTCTCGCTGGAAACCTCGTCCACAAAGCGCGACGTTCGGCCCGCCGTGGTGCGGCCGAAGATCATGCGCTGCCGGGCGGCGGTAAAATAGAGCTTCTTTCGCGCCCGGGTCATCGCCACGTAACAGAGCCGGCGCTCCTCCTCCATCTCTTCCGCCTCGCCGATGGAGCGCACGCCGGGAAAAATGCCCTCCTCGGCGCCCACGATGAACACCGTGTCGAACTCCAGCCCCTTGGCGCTGTGCATTGTCATCATGACGACACTGTCGGCGTTTTTGTCGTACTGGTCGATGTCGGTATATAAAGCGATCTCGTTTAAGAAGTCAAAGAGCGTGCCCTCGGGCATTTCACGCAGGAAATTCACGATGTTGCTTTTAAGCTCCTGGACGTTCTCGATGCGCGTCAGGTTTTCGTCTGTGGCCTTGGCTTCCAGGACCTTGACGTATCCGGTGCGCTCGATGAGCGTGTCGTAAAAGCCGTCGAGCGGGGCCTCTGCCGCCGCGCTTTGCAGGTCCGTGATCAGATTCACGAACTGGTGCAGCTTCGGCGCGGCTTTGCGGAGGTCCTCGTAGGCCTCTGATTCCTTCAGGACCTCGAAGACCGGTTGGCCCGTCCGGGCGGCCAGCGCTTCCACGGCGTCCAGCGTCACCTGGCCGATGCCGCGGGGCGGGTTGTTGATGATGCGCATCAGCCGCAGATCGTCCGATGGGTTTACGACGACGCAGAGGTAGGCCAGCATGTCCTTGATCTCGGCCCGGTCGAAGAAGCGCGTGCCGCCGATGATGCGGTACGGCACGCCGCTGCGTTTGAACGCATACTCCAGGGCGTTGGATTGGGCGTTTAAGCGGTACAGGACGGCGTGGTCGCTCCACTTGTCCCCGGCGGCGAGATCGGCGATGATCCGGGATGTGACGAAGGAGGCCTCCTCACGTTCGTCGTGAGCCACGTGGAGCGTCAGCTTTTCGCCGTTTTCCTTTTCGGTCCACAGCTTTTTCCCCTTGCGGCCCTGGTTGTTTTTGATGACGTCGTTGGCGGCGCTCAGTATGTAGCCTGTGGAGCGGTAGTTCTGCTCGAGGCGGATGACGCGGGCGTTTTTATAGTTGCTCTCAAAGCTGAGGATATTTTCGATCGTGGCGCCCCGGAATTTATAGATGCTCTGGTCGTCGTCCCCGACGACGCAGATGTTCTCGTGGCCGCCGGCGAGAAGGCTCGCCAGCAGGTATTGCAGATTGTTCGTGTCCTGGTACTCGTCGATCAGGACGTAGCGGAATCTCCGCTGGTAATATTCCAGAACGTCCTCGTGCTCCTGCAGGAGCCGCACGGTGAATAAAATGAGGTCGTCAAAGTCCAGGGCGTTGGAGGCCTTCATGCGATTGGAGTATTCCAGATACGCCCGCCCGATGTGCCGCCGCCGGATGTCGCCGCTTTTGTCGGCGGACTCGTAAAATGACTCGGCGGAGATCATCTCGTCCTTGGCGCGGCTGATGTAGCCCAAAAGCGTGCGCGGGGGATACGTTTTGTCGTCCATGTCCAGCTCTTTCAGGATGCGCTTCATCAGAGACTGGCTGTCCGACGAGTCGTAGATGGTAAACGACCGGTCAAAGCCCAGACGGTCGATGTCGCGCCGCAGGATGCGCACGCAGGCGGAGTGGAACGTCATGGCCCAGACGTCGTTTGCCCCCTCGCCCAGCACCCGCTCCAGGCGCGCCTTCAGCTCATCGGCGGCCTTGTTGGTAAAGGTGATGGCGATCATGCGCCAGGGCTCCACGGGCTCAACGGCGCAGAGGGACAAGGCGCGCCCGCTGCCCTCCGGCGTCGGATTTTTCGCGTAGTGCTCCAAAAACTGAAGGTCCTGCTCGGTCACAAAGTCCGGCACCTCGGTCGTGTCGGCGCCGCGCCCGTATTTCAAGAGGTTTGCGATCCTGTTGATCAGCACGGTCGTCTTGCCGCTGCCGGCCCCGGCCAGCAGCAGGAGCGGGCCCTCCGTCGTCATGACGGCCTTAAGCTGCATGTCGTTTAAATGCTTAAAATCCAGGGCGATCACGTCATGCCGCGCCTTTATAAATCTTTCTGTAAATGTCAGTCCGGTCATGTGCGATACTCCCAAATCCAAATGTTAATAACCAGACGCTATTATATACTAAAAAGGACAGGCGCGCAAACGGCCAGGTTAATATGATACTGATTTATTTCAGTAAACTATGCGTGGGGAGGAGAAGGATGTTATTAAAAAGAAGCGGCCAACGGGAGCTTTTGCAGCTCCCGTTGGCCTAAAAGGTTATGAGGATAATAAAATGAAAAAAGATAAAAAGATGGAATTGGCAACCCTACACCAGTTATATTACCAGGGAGTTGTTAACAAATATACATTAAATTGTTGCGAAATTATTAAACATTGAAAATTTTTAAATGTTTTTTTATGCAATTCGGAAAATTATTTGTAATATCAGTCGAAAGCCGGGCCATACCATTTCATATTATGCGCCGCGCCGTTTTCCAAATCGGCGTTCGCCAGCAGCATTCCAAAGCGTTTTTTCCCCGTCGGCGGCGTTACAGCGCAGGGCGACGTTGTCCGGACGGCGTATTCCGCCGCCGGAAAGTGTGCCGCCAGGGCGGATACGGCGTCTTTTGGGCGGCGGTCACTGTCGAGCAGCAGCTCTTTGACATGGACGGCGGGCCCGTCCGGCTCGACGATCGCGCAGCCGGCGTCGCGGCCGCCGTCGGACAGGGCGTACAGTCCGCCGCCGGAAGCCGCGCAGAGATACTGCTGGTAGGCAAGGCCGCGCTCGTCCATGTCGATGTACACGGTACCGTCCAGAAAGTGCCGCCGCAGCGCGCGGTAGGCTTCGGGCGTGGCCGGCGCGGCGGTCAATGTGGGCGCCGGCAGCGCAGAAGGGCGGTACCGGTATTCATAAACGTCAAAAAACTCCCGGAAATCGGAGCGCTGCCCGTAAAAGTCGAAAAGCCCGTCGTCAGCTGGCTTTAAAACGACGGCGGGAAAGCCGCGCTTGACCGCCAGGTTTCCCGCCGCCCCCGTCACCGCTTCGCCGTAGCCGCGGCCACGGCATGCCGGCTGTGTGGCCACCGCGTAAATCATCGCGCAATCCACCGGCGTGCGGCCCGGGCGGACAAGCCGCCCCACGGGCAGGATATACGCCGCGGAGACGGGCGTTTTGTCTTCGTCGATAACGGCCGTCAGTTCCGGGGAAAAATACGTCTCAAAGAAGTGGTCAATGTCCGCCGGGTCGTCGCCGAAGACGGCGCGCCACAGTGCTTTGAGCGCGGACTCGTCCTGAGCGTAGGCCGTCCGAACGATATTATCGCGGCCGCTCATGGCGCGGCGTAGGTATTCGGGCACGTCTCCCGGATGACGCGTTCCAGTTCCTTGAGGTCCACAAACGTTTCCGGCCGCCGCCCCGGGTCACGAAGGAGCGCGGCGGGATGATAAAGCGCCATGAATTTGACGCCGTCCTTGTCGTACCATTTGCCGTGGTCCCGCGTGATTTTAAAATCCTCGCCGATGAGCCGGTAGGCGGCGATGCGCCCGAGGCAGACGATGATTTTTGGTTTGATGAGCCGGAACTGGGCCCGCAGATGGTCGATGCAGGCGTCCTGCTCCGTGTTCAGGGGGTCCCTGTTTTTTGGTGGGCGGCATTTGACGATATTGGCGATGTAGATGTTCGTCTTCCGGTCAAGCTCGATGATCTTCAGCATGTCGTCCAGGAGCTTGCCGGCCCGCCCGACAAAGGGTTCCCCCTGCAAGTCCTCCTGCTCGCCCGGTCCCTCGCCGACGAAGAGAACCTCCGCGTCTTTATTCCCCACGCCGAACACCACGTTCGTCCGCGTCTCATACAGCGCGCACCTTGTGCACGCCAGACAGGCATTTTCGAGTTCTTCCCAGGTCAGCATGGCGGAGCCTCCGGATTCCTTTATTGTTGCATAGAGTATACTGCATCGGCATGAAAAAGTCCACGAAAACGCAATGAAACGGCCGCGTTATGGAGACTGGGAATCCAGCCGGTCCGAGGAGAACTCGCAGGATATAATGTAAGCGTAGCTGTATGCCTTTAATCTGTCGGGATTGCTGAGCGTGTCGGCATAAACGAACATGCTCTCCGGTTTGCAAAACAGCCGGGCGAACAGGGCATAAGTGTCTGTGGCTTTAATGCCGGCTTGCGGGCCGTTTGACGGCACGTCAATTTGTGACAGCGCGCCGACGTCCAGCGCGTTCTGCAGATTGAAGTACGCGCCGCCGCTGCCTGTCACAATGCTGAGATGAAAAGCGGTGTTGCTGCTCTGATCAGGCAGTACAGCCATTTTTCCTTCGGCAGCGTTTAAGCCGACGGCACCGGAGAGCTTTCTGTCAAGCAGGGTGCCATCCTGATAGACGTCGAGGTATATTTTCAGGCTTTTGACATCCTCGTTGACGGCATAATGATAGATGCTCGCATTGCCGCCGTTATTCAAAAGGTTGACAAGCTCCTGTTCCGCTGCCGTCAACGGCAGCTTTTCTATGTAGGCTTCTTTCGAATTCTGCGTCGTTTCGGCCGAGCACGCCGCCAGTAGTAACACGGATAAAGCCAGTACCAGGATAGTCTTTTTCATGGTATCATCCTTTCGGGAAAGATCGCTTCACAGAGGCTTTGCACCAATATGTGGTAATTATATAACGGCTGCGTCAAAGCGGCAAGCCACGGGCGTTTTCGCTTTTGTCGGCGCGGTCAGAATATTTGCCCTGCCGGGAAATATAACATCTTGACTTTGCCCAGCATATCTACTATAATAACAAAGCCTGCCCAAGGCGGGGAAAAATTGAATAGAATTATGGAGAAGTCGCCTAGCTTGGTCGAGGGCGCACGATTGGAAATCGTGTAGGCCGCAAAACGGTCTCGAGGGTTCGAATCCCTCCTTCTCCGCCAGACTGAAAAACCCGCAGAACCTTGATTTTACAGGGATCTGCGGGTTTTTATTCGTTACTAAAGGAGTGCTTGACCCCAATTTTGACCCCTTAGAGATTTGGCGCACTACACCCGGGTAAAATTGTCCTCCCTACTTACTCCGCCCTCAATGTTCCGACCCTAAAATACAGTTGTATTCTACTCAGTTACAGGCATGTTTGACAAACTAGGGCAGGCACCGTAAAGTGTCTGCCCGTTTTTCATTCAGCCGCACAGATTGATTTTATTCTTAGCACCGCTGTTTGCCGTTGTAAAGGAATGCCGACCTTTTGCTTAAATAAAAAAAGTCCAACAGATTATCTGTCAGACTTTTTTATGTTAACTATAGAATCCAAGATGTTCATTACTTCTTTCTGATCTTGCTTGCTCAACCGAATCACTTTATTCACTATTAATGGAACGATTAAATCTTCGTATTCCTTTGTTGAAGGCTGGATATATTTAAAAAATTCCTCAAAGGAAACCTCCAGCGCATTAAGTATCTTTTCAAGACTCAATAATGAAGGATTTTTTTGGCCCCTCTCCAGCTTACCAATGCTGGTAGGGCTTAGCCCTGCCATTAAAGCCAACTGCTCTTGGCTCAATGATTTTTCAAGTCTATGGTATTTAATTCTTTCACCAACAATTTTTACAATATTACTCATCTATTGACACCACTCCTTGTACATAGACAAGGTAAAAGTATATTTTAGTAATAAATTATGCAAGTTACTTTTATTCTGATTTATATATTTTAAAGAACTAAAGTGTTGACACCGATCCATTAATTTTCTATAATGGGCCATGTCATTAATTTACTTTTTGAGGTGATATTTGGTGATGATGTTCACAACAGGTAATCCGGTTGTTGATCTACTTCTTTTAGGCGGGTTAATATTTGCCCTTGTCTTGGCATTGATTGTTGACAGTATATACAGAAAGAAAAAGGGGCTTGGTCCCCGCTCAAAAGATGATTGGCCTTTCTGAAAAGCGCTGATATTTTGCTTAATAGGTTTCCCATTGTTTACGCTGTACGACAAAGCGATCAAGGGCATAATAAATAGTAAGCTAAATGACAGGTGACGGATTTGAAGGAAAAACTTTTTAAATATGCGCCTATTATCTTATTGGCGGTCAGTTCAATAATATGGCTTATTGCATTTCTGCTGCACAATATTATCAATTTTGTTACTTGCATCGTAAGTCAGGGGGTCCTGCTGGTTTGTTGCGGTATAATAATGAAGCAGTTGCACCAGCAAGCTATCAAGGACAGCCTGACGGGACTGTACAATCGTCGGTTCTTCCTCTCAAAATTACGCGAGATTCCAAAAGCAGACTTCCCTTTAGCTCTGCTGATGATCGATATAGACAATTTTAAAAAAGTGAACGACACTTACGGGCACCTAGCGGGCGACGAAGCTCTAAAGCAGGTCACTGAAATTCTGACCGGCAACATCAGAAAATCGGATTGGGGAGCAAGATTAGGCGGCGAGGAATTTGCAATCGTACTCTCTCGGTCCGATTCTGAAAATGCTTACAGACTTGCAGAGCGGTTGAGGGATATCGTTGAAAATTTTGATTTCAGCTTTGAGCAAAATACTATTAAAATGACAATCAGCATCGGGGTCGCAACGACATATAAATGCGTAAGCATCAACGATTTACTAAGACTAGCGGATATGGCGCTATACGAGGCAAAGGAAATCAGGAATACAGTCATCATGCTGTAATAAAACACAACGCGCCGGGCCTATTGGCCCGGCGCGTTGTGTCGACGTTGCTTTCCAATCTTCCTTCCGTGACCGCTCTGACCATTGCTCCATCACCAGGCGATCTTTCACTGCCTTTTCCTCCTAAGGTAATTAATTCATGTAGACCTGCTTACAGCTATTTTAACAAATAAAAAATTAATTTGATAGATAAATACGCAGGAAATGTTGTGAAGTCCATTTCCTGCGTATATTTTTTTAACCTTACGATGCAGGGTGTTAAGAATATTAATGGATCCATTTCGATTTAGTCAGATCCAACGTATAACACCATTATTTAACAGCGGCAGTAAGCAAAATTAGGTACAAATATGTTAGGGAGAACCAGGCAATAATACAATTCTAAGGAACAAAAACATAATTAAGGAGCGATCTGTATGGGTACACAAGCGGCCGATCATATTAGTTCAGAAAACCAAAAGCTCCTCAGCCGGGATTTAAAAGCCAATATTGTCACCCTACAAACCGACTTCGGACATAGCCCCGATTTGATCATCAATCTTGCGCAACTAAGGAAAAATACGGCATTGTATGCATCCGTCTATCTGACGGAAATGATCGACCACACCGTGATTAACTCAATTTCAAATGAACTGTCTCAAATTGACGCAGAACGCATAAAGAGCAAATCGGAATCTGTTTTTGATTTCTTGCTCAATACTGTAACAAAACTCAGAGCGACAAGATCAGGAAACGACTATACGAAAATGTACGAAGAAATCCTATCCGGCAACACTGTTTTTTTAGTTGACGGTTATGATATCTATATTTCCGTCAGCACGGCATCTGACGAAGGTCGTGCCATATCGGAGCCGACAACACAGACTGTCATTAAAGGACCGAAGGATGCTTTTACGGAAAACATCGATAAAAATGTTTTTATGATCAGAAGCAGGGTGAGAAACGAAGCGCTTCGCATTGAAGACATCACGCTGGGCACCGTCACGCATACAAAAGTCAAGCTGCTTTATTTTAATGGAATTGCCAAAAAGGATATTGTGGACGACCTCCGCAGCAGGGTATCCAAAATAAATTATGACGGGGTATTAGGCAGCAATTATATAGAAGAAATCATAAAAACGGATCCATATTCGATTTTTCCGACTATATTGAATTCGGAAAGGCCCGATACGGTCGCGGCTGGGCTGCTGGAAGGCCGGGTCGCGATTCTATGCGACGGTACACCCTATGTTCTGTTGGAGCCGGCGCTTTTTTCCGATTTTCTTCAATCGGGCGACGATTACTATGAAAACTTCTATGTACAATCACTGATACGCATTATCAGATATATTGCGCTGATATTTACGCTGTTAGTTCCGGCAGTATTTATCGCTTTGGTCACTTTTCATCAGGAGATCATACCGACGCCGCTTCTCATCAGTATTGCTGCGCAACGTGAAGGCGTACCGTTTCCCGCCGTGCTGGAAGTATTACTGATGGATCTGACCTTTGAGATTTTGAGGGAAGCCGGCGTTAGGATGCCGCGTGCCATCGGCTCCGCCATTTCGATTGTCGGGGCACTTGTTTTAGGACAGGCGGCCGTCGAGGCGGGCCTCGTATCGGCGGCCACAGTCATTGTCGTAGCGCTCACGGCTATATCGAGCTTTGCAATTACGAATTATGCAATGTCCAATGCCGTTCGATTGTTAAGGTTTGCCTTTATTTGCATCGCAGGGATACTCGGACTGTATGGCATATCCATGGGCCTTATCATTCTTCTCCTGCATTTGTGCAAGCTTAAATCCGCTTCAGTTCCCTACCTTACGCCGGCGGCGCCTTATATTAAGGGAGCTAATAAAGATACACTGGTCAGATTTCCTCTTTTTAAACTGAAATTCCGTCCCGCAGGTATCAGCGGCACCGGTAAGGCGCGAACTAACGGCCGAAATACTATGGACCCGAATATAACGAAAAAACCGGAAATAAGGTAGTCCCTATGAAATCAAGAAGAGTGCTGGCTGGTATTGTTTTGCTGGCAAATCTGTTCCTCTCAGGCTGTTGGAGCAGTCGTGAGGTCAACACGCTCGGCATCAGTGTTTGTCTGGGAATCGATAAATCCGATAAGGGCTACGTTATTTCCGAGCAGGTGATTAATCCGAAAACAATCGCCTCAAAAAAGATGACATCTGAGTCCCCGGTCGTCGTGTATACTCAAGAAGGCGAAGACATCAATGAGACCATCACGAGAATGACGACAATAACTTCCCGAAAAATATATCATTCGCATCTTCGGATGGTCATTCTCGGCGAGGAGATTGCCAGAGAGGGTATTTCAAATATCGTTGATTATTTGCTCCGGAATCCTGAATTCAGAACGGACTTTTATTTTGCTATAGCAAGAGGCTCCTCAGCCCGAGAAATTCTCAGTGTCCTGACGCCGATCGAATTGATACCCGGCGTCGATATGTTCACTAAACTGAAAATGGCCACTGAAGAATGGGCTCCTGTAAGAGGCCTCAGGATTATTGAGCTGGCCAACGACCTGACAGCAGACGGCATTAATGCGACAATCACCGCTGTTGAAAAAGTTGACGACGGCGACACAACCAATTCAACAGATACGCTTAAAAAAAGCGGAGAGTTTGAAAAACTTAAATTTACCGATATCGGGGTGTTTAAACAGGACAAGCTTGTCGGATGGCTGGACGAGCTTGAGTCAAAGGGATACAACTATATTACGGACAAAGTCCTGCATACAGTAGGCTTTGAGACTTATGGAGATAACGGCATGGTCTCTTATGACATACCAAAAACAGCTTCGAAGATCAAGGCAGTCGTACGAAATAACCAGCCTGCCATCACCGTCGAGGTGAAACTCACCTACGACATTGTCGACGTGAAGGGTGACCTTAATGTTTCAAAAGTTGAAAATATTGAATTGATCAATAAACTGGTTGAAAAAAAACTCAGAATTATTTGTGAATCGGCCATCCACAAAGCACAAAAAGAGCTGGGTTCGGATATTTTTGGTTTTGGAGAGCGTGTGCACGACGCCGATAAAGCTTACTGGAAGACCGTCAAGGACAAATGGAATGAGGTCTTCGTGGATATCCCCGTCACTTTAGAATTGTCGGCAAAAATGAATTCGACAGGCGACATCACAAAATCAATAACGCAGAAAAACTAGCGGGAAGCAGGAGGCGGCTATTATGGCAATCGTCTCATTCGCTGCAATAATAGTATTTGACATCGTCTTATGCATCGTGGAAATACCCAAAATGATCAGCCAGAAGCTCATAAAAGAATTTGTTACATTTTCCGTGCTGCTGCTGGTGGGAACAACTATTGCAGTGCTGAAATGTCTCAATATCAATGTCCCAAATCCGTCAGAATGGCAGGAATGGTTTTTTTCGCCGGTGGCTGACCTGATGAAATCTCTTTTGAAGCCATGAGTAAGGCCGCCATAACATTAAATCCTGAGAGGTAGAATCGATGGACGATAAAATTATTACGAATCATCAGCTATTTACTTTCACAGGCTTATCGCTGCTCGGTGGTTCTCTGCTTGTGATATCAGCTTCGGTCGCAGGGGTCGCGAAGCAGGATGCCTGGATCTCTCCGCTCATCGTTCTGGTGCTCGGCATTTTGATGATGTGCCTGTATGGATATCTTGGAACACGATATGAAGGATTGACGCTTGTCGGAATCTGTCAGCGGATTTTCGGAAAATGGCTCGGCAAAATCGTCGGCGCGTGCTATTTCATCTTTATATTTACAACGACATACGGCATCCCGTGGTGGATCGGCAATTTCGGAACACATGTTATGTCGGAGACACCGGTGCCTATAATAATTCTGCCTTATGCCGCGGCGCTGGTCATCGCCGTTTATTACGGTATCGAAGCGATCGTCCGAATGTCGGAACTGGCGTATATTTTTGTGACGGTTCTTTTTGTCCTGTCCATTGTACTCGTGCTGCCGAACGCCAGAATCGAGTATATGAAGCCTATTCTTGAAAACGGTATTGCTCCAGTGCTTAAAGGCGTCTGTTTGCTTCTTCCTTTTATTGTTTTTCCCGGTATTGTTCTTCTCATGTTTTTCCCGCGGCACGCTTCGGATGTAAGCGGCGGGAAAAAAGCGATCATCAAAGGATTTGTCTGGTGCGGTTCGGTTGTTTTCATCACCGTTCTTGTTTCGGGACTGGTACTTGGTAACGATGTCGTTGCAAAATCATCTTTTCCAACGCTGCAATTGGCAACGGAAATTAACGTCGGTACGCTGCTGACAAGATTTGAATATGCAATTTCAAGCATTTGGACAGTGACGGAGTTTATGGTCGGTATCTTCTTTTTCTATTCAAGCGTCACATCCCTGGCGGAATTGATCGGCTTAAAAGATCACAAGAAAATTGCCATGCCGCTGGGATTCATTGTCCTCCTTTTGGCATGGATTGTCTATCCAAATACAAACGAGCAGCTCAATTGGGTTAATGTCGGTTATACACCCGAAGTCACGCTGTTTGGATTTATCTTACCGGTAATCATGGTTATTGTGTATCAAATTAAAAAGGTGTTTAATCGATAGAGACAGTATCCAATTGTTTTCGTCGAAAGTATATCAAATGGTGTCGATCGAGGTTTTTATAAGCGACACGGCCTGGGGATTCTTATTGCTCATCAGTAGCTCCCCCTCCATGCCGGTGAGCAATATAGGCCTCAATTCGTATGCATAGACCGGGTAGCTGCCATTCCAATACTGGTTTGTCTCGTATGTCAGGAATTTTGGCGGTAGCCCCAGGTCTCTAATAAGATTTCCGAGCAGATTCAGGTGAAGCAATTCGACAGAGATGATGCATTGATAGGCCTCGGTAATCTGCGGTTGTACAAAAGTGAAGAAATTGTGTGCTGTGTACTGGGTAATCGCTGTTGTTTCAGAGCCGGGGCCAGCAAATACGCCCGAAATAAGCGTTGCGTAATATGTATTATATTCGGTTATCTCGACAGGCGGATATGGCAAATCGACAAGAAAGTCATGGCAGTTAATCATAAGACACCCCCTGATACCGCGTATGACTCAGTATTGGCTTCTATAACCCACGTCATCAACCGGTTGGCGCCTTACGGCACCGTAATTCTGTTTATATAAAGCTTACATAAAAGGAAGATGCAGATCATATGATCTGCATCTTCCTTTTACAAGCTCAATCTGTAGTGTTTAGTCGCCGTCATTATTCTGAATCTCGCTGCGGGCTTTTCTTTTCTTTATAAACCAAAGGATAAAACCAATGCCGATAACAGCCATAGCACCAAGTGCAACGTACGAATAAACATCCATGTATTTATTAATGCGTTCCCAGCCGGCTCCGGCAAAGGCACCAAGGCATACTAAAACTACATTCCAAATAGCGGTACCGAGAGTTGTGAAAAGGAGGAATTTTCCCCCGCGCAAACGCGCCATACCCGCTGGTATGGAAATTAGGCTTCGGACAATAGGAATGAACCGGCAGAAAAAGATGGATGACGTACCGCGCCGGATGAACCAATCCTCTGCCCGCTTTACATCTTCTTTTTTTAACCTGAGAACATGTCCCCATTTACCGATTATCCATTCTAATCTCTCCACCGTCAGCAGCCGGCCAACGCCATAGAGAATAATTGCGCCTGCAACCGAACCAATGGTAGCAGACAATGCCACTATCCAGATATTCATATTGGTATACGTGGTCATAAAGCCGCCGAAAGTCAAGATAAGCTCAGAAGGAATGGGCGGAAATATGTTTTCAATTGCTATTAATAAAGCAATTCCAAGATACCCAAACTGATTCATGATGTCGATAATCCAATCCTGCATCTTCTAACTCCTTTTTTAATCTGATAAGTCGGCTTTTCTGTTCTTTTTTAAAAATTTGTCATCCCAAAGATAATAGATACATATTGAGATAGCAAATCCGAATAACCATCCGCCTAAAACGTCTCCTGCATAATGTACTCCCAAATAAACCCTGCTGCATCCAATGAGAATTGTAAGAACAGCGCAAATCGCGGAAAGGGAGACCTTCAGGGGAGTGTTTTTAACGTATTTCCAAATCATCAAAATCAGCATAGTATAAAGACTGGCATTGATCATCGCATGACCACTGGGAAAGCTGTAGCCTGTTTCATTTATAAGCCGCAAGATATCCGGCCGGGCTCTTGCAAAGACCTGCTTGAGCAAAATATTGAGGGCAGTAGATGAAATAACTGCAATCGACATTGGCAAAGCAATTGTTTTTTTCAATTTTGGTATAATAAACAGTATCAAACAAAAAGAAATAATAACGATCGAATCACCTAAATATGTGATAACTTTCATGGCCATAGTTAAAGAAGGCGTCATATCTTCAACTGCTTCTCCATAGGCCCAGCCCTCAAATGGCGAAGAAATATTTGCCCGAACACATACGGCCAGCATCGCAAAAAGAATAATAGGCATTATAACAAACCATTTTCTGCGTTTATTCATCCTGTTCCTTCTCTCCGCTCGGCTTAACGCTGCAGTACCAAGTCTTATAATAGCCGCCCAACTTAAACTCCAGTCAAATTGGAGTTAAACTATTCTTAAACTATATGACTGCTTTTCGGATTGACGGGTGTCTGATTGGCGGATAAAAAAGGAGAAAATGGCAATCTGTCTTTAGCATTGTTTATGCTGGGTTTAACATTGACGAAAAGATTCATGCTATAATTGGGGGACATTAAGTTCGCAAGGCGGCGCCTGATATGACGATTAAAAAAAGGCTCATCATTTCAAATATTCTGATGATCCTCGTGCCGGTGGTGATCACCGCGCTCATCGCGCTTGCGTGCGTGGGTGTGATCTGGTATTCGGTGACACGCAACGCAGGAATCGGATTCGAAGACAGCGAGGACTTTTATAAGGCCAGCCGGAGCATTACTATGCTTGTCGAAAACACGCTTAAGGATATCTCTCACTCGGGCCGGCCGAAGGAATTGCCAGGACTCAGCAGGGCGCTTGATAAATACTCCATGGCGCTGTCCGTGGATGCCTCCGGCGAAAATATTTATCACTACGGAACGGGTACCGCTGCCGACGGGAATCTGCTGACAGCAGTGGACACATTGGGCGGTGAGGGCTTTGTTTCCAACGGGAACCGGGAGCTATACGTCCGGCAGACAGAAATTGACGGCATCGTTTACCGCATTGCGCTCTTCGCCAGCCCCTCGGAGTTGTCCTATAGCTCTTTAAAGATCGCTATTGCACTGTCTGCAATCGTTTTGACGGCTGCCATCGTCTTCTCCATCCTGCTCACCAATCGTTTTCTTACCAAATTCGTGTTCCAGAAGATCAAGCGCCCTCTTGACATTCTCTCCAATGGCGTGAAACAGATCAGCGAGGGCAATTTGGGGCATCGCATCGACTATGGATCACAGGATGAGTTCGCGCCTGTCTGTATGGATTTCAATGAAATGGCCGCCCGGCTGAAAGCCTCGGTCGAGCTGTCACAGCAGCATGAGCAAAGCCGTAAGGAACTGCTTGTTGGCATTTCACATGATCTTCGCAGCCCGCTGACCTCCATCCGCGCTTATGTGGAGGGGCTCTTGGATGGTGTCGCCAAAACACACGACGCACAAAAAGGGTATTTGGAAACAATAAAAAGCAAGGCCGAGGATATCGACCGAATGTTGGCGAAGATCTTTTTGTTCTCCAAAATGGAGCTTGGCGAGTTTCCGGACAACCCAGAGCTTTTGCGGCTTGACGACGAGGTGCGCCAGCTTGTACGGGCATTGGGAGCGGAGTATGAGGAAAAGGGACTTCTTCTCTCCGCCGATGCACTCGCACCGGCAACCGTTATGGCCGACCCGGATCAGCTGCAACGTGTGCTTATCAATATTATGGAGAATAGCCTGAAGTATAAAACGAAGGCGACGGGAAAGCTGATCATTTCTCTGCAGGAGGAAACCGGCAGATTTCGCCTGTCTCTTCGTGACGATGGCCCCGGTGTTTCACAGGACGCGCTGCCCCATCTGTTTGAGGTATTTTACCGCGCTGATCCATCGCGGCAATACCCCCATCGCGGCAGTGGTCTTGGACTTGCCATCGCTGCCAATGCGATCCACCGTATGAACGGAACCATTGAGGCGAAAGCCGGAGAAGACGGCGGCTTGGAAATCGTGATTTGTCTCCCAAAAGCGGAGGAGTAGTATGGAAAAAATACTGATAATAGAAGATGACGACGCCATCGCCGCCATAGAGCGGGATTATCTCGCTATTGACCATTTTGAGGTAGAGCTCGCACAAGATGGCAAGAGCGGAATGGAAAAAGCTTTACAGGGCGGGCTTGACTTGATCCTGCTGGATCTTATGCTCCCCGGCATGGATGGTTTTACCGTCTGCCGTGAGCTGCGGGAGAGGCTGGATATTCCGATTCTGATGGTTACGGCACGACGGGAAGACATCGACAAGATACGCGGACTCGGGCTCGGGGCGGACGATTATATCGAAAAGCCTTTTTCGCCGAGCGTGCTTGTGGCGCGGGTCAAGGCACATCTGGCGCGTTACTCCCGCCTGAAACAGGCCGGTAAAACCGGGCCAGCCCAGCAGATCGGCATGGGCAATATCCGAATCAACACCGATACCCACCGGGTCTATGTGAACGGAAAAGAAATCGACCTGAAAAATAAGGAATACGAACTGCTGCTGTTTATGATACTCAACGTGGATGTGGTCTTCAGCCGCGAAACGCTTTACGAGCGCATCTGGGGGATGGACGCCATGGGCGACAACGCCACGGTTGCCGTCCACATTAACCGCCTGCGGGACAAAGTGGAAGCGGATCCGAGCAATCCGCGTTATATCCAGACGGTCCGGGGTGCGGGCTACCGGTTTAAAGCGTAATTGAGAAAATAAGTTTATCTACAGTTTAATCATCGGATTTTTTACTCGTCCGCTTTTACCCTGCAAACCATTTTAAAATACAGCAAAACGGCTATTGCTTCCGCGATACAGGTCAAAGCAATAATGATCCACGCTTGATTCAGGTCGTATAGCCATCCCATCAGCGCTGATCCGATCAAAAAGGCCAGACCGTAGACAGCGTTGAAAACGCCATAGCTGGTGCCGCGTTTATAATAGGGCGTAATATCCGCAATGGCGCAACGCATGACGGTTTCGTGGGTGCCCATAACGATACCGAAAATTATCATACCAATAACAATCAGTATTACTGAGCTGCTTATTGTTGTGAATGGCAGCAGCAGTGTAATAAAGGGGATCGCCATCAGAACAGCAAGACCTCCCGTTTTCATTTCTCTTTTCTTTTTCAAATGGTCGTACACTTTGCCGACTACCAGTGCCGCCACGGCATCTACTGCCATAGCTCCCGCATACAGCAGCGTAATATTACCATCGGACATCAAATTATGTGCCTTCAAGTGATAACCAATGATGCTGAAATTGACAAACCCCAGGGTACAGAAAAAGGTGAAGGCCGTATATATCCAGAAGATCGGTTTGAGCCGCTCCGATCGGAATTCCTTCTTTTTTATGTCGGTGATCAGGTTGTTTCGTTTGATGCTGCGGTAGGCATAGGCCACAAAAAGCATCAGGAGCGCAAACGGTATAAAAAGCAATTTATAGCCTAGCTGGTACTCCGGAATCCTGTTTTGGCTTGTAAATAAGAATACGAATGTGAAAATCAGAGGACCGGAAAGGGCTCCAATCTGATCCAGAGCCTCCTGAAGTCCAAAAGCAAACCCCATACCGACCTGATTTTCAGCGACTCCGGACAAAATCGTGTCTTTTGCGGGATTGCGAAGTGATTTACCGATTCGCTCCATCAGGATGAGGATAACGAGAATATTCCAGTTCATTGTAAAACCCATAAAAGGCACAACGAGCAGCATGCCATAGCCCGCAAAAATAAAAATCCAGTGTTTGCCGCTCTTGTCCGACAGGACCCCGGCCAATAGCCTTAAAAAATACCCGAGGAACTCTCCGATGCCGAATACAAGGCCAACCTGTGCTGCGCTGATGCTCAGGAGATTGAAATATTGGCTGTTTGCACCGCGAGCGCTCTCATAGACCATGTCCCCCAGCAGGCTGATAACGCCGAACAAAATAATGATTTTAACGGCAGACGTAAGCCTTGGCCCACTTCTTGTTACCATATTCGCGCACTCCTTTTCAATATTTCAATAAAACAGTACGACAAAACTCCAAGTATGGCAGATGCTGATGTACTTTACATGAGAAAAACATTTTCATGCCTTCGCTTATATTTGGTCATTTTTTTCTGGTCCTCTGCCTGACGGCACGTATTTCTGATTGGCTTCCAGCTTGGAATCTTCGCGCAAATCCCAGAAGATTTTAAACTCCAATTTCTCAACCTCACGCTGCTGTTTATAGCTGACACGAAGCGTGGCGTTGTCGGGGATGATAATATCACGGTTGAGTTCATTCAATATGATTTTGATATTATTGTCGTGTTCCTTTACCTTGGACAAGGCTTCGCGGATCCTGTCGAACAAGGCGTTGGATGTGCCGGGTACATCTTCGGAAACCATATATCGCTCGTTCTGATTAATATAGTCAATCGAATCCCCGGAAGAAAACCATTGAACCAAGGCCTCCCGGCTGAACCGCCACTCCCGGCCAATCTTACGGGCTGGGATATGTTCTTCCCGGAGCAGTTTTATCAGCGTCTTTTCACTGACCCCCAAAAATTCAATTGCTTGCTCAAGACTTAAAATATCATCTGACATAAAAAATACCTCCTTACAACCTGTTTAATTATACGGCAGCAAAATGAAAATATCAATGGTGGCGGAATTTAATACCCATTTAGCAGTATTTAATATGAAGATAATATACAAATAACAAGTCCCGAAAACCTGGAATTTGGTTTTCGGGACTTTAAGTTTTGCGGATAATCGGAGGTAAGTGTCAGCTGCCAAAGAAAAATATTATCACGCCTCCGTTTTATCGGGGCGGGGCGGAAGGTAGAGGATGTGGAGCATACCCGACTGAGCATCGCGAATGATCTTGACGTCGACGTCGAAAACTTCTTTCAGGAAATCCCGGCGCAGGATATCCTGCGGTGTGCCGCTCCCGCAAAGGCGCCCGTTTTTCAGCACGTAAATATAGTCGCAGTACATCGCAGCCATGTTCAGGTCGTGGAGGGCCGTGACCACTGTGAGCTCCATGCGCTTGACAAGGCTCAGCAGCTGGAGCTGGTATTTGACATCCAGGTGATTCGTCGGTTCGTCAAGGATCAGGCACCTGGTGCGCTGGGCCAGGGCGCGGGCCAGAATGATCCGCTGCTGCTCACCGCCGGAGAGCGTCGAAAAGATCCTGTCGCCGTACGCCTCCATGTCGACCTGGCGCAGGGCATCGCTGACGATCTCGACATCCTCGGCGTTATCCCGCTCCATCTGCTTTTTGTGTGGCGCGCGGCCCATCATGACGACTTCCCGGACTGTGAAGTCAAAATTATAATAATTGTGCTGGGCCACCACCGCCATTTTTCTGGCCGATTCCTTATACGACAGCGCCCCAAGCGGCGAATCGTCAAGATATATCGTGCCGCCCGACGGCTTGAGTACACGGTAAATACACTTCAGCAACGTGGATTTGCCGCTGCCGTTAGGGCCGATGATGCCGACGAACGCGTTGGCAGACGCCCGCATTGAGATTTCTTTGACGATATCGGCCCCGCCAAGGGCGGCCGATACCCCGTCACACCGCAGCTCCACTAGTTATCCCCTCCAAAGCCATAGGATCGCCTGACGAGCAGGTAAACAAAGCACGGCGCGCCGACCATGGAAACCAGGATGCCGATCGGCAGCTCCGTATGCGGAATGATGATCCGTGACAGCACGTCCGCCCAGATCAGGAATATGGCACCGGTCAGCGCGGCTGTCGGCAATATCTTTTTATGGTCGGACCCGAAAAGCATCCGCATGAAATGCGGAATGATGAGGCCCACAAAGCCGATCATTCCGGAAGAGTAGACGACAAATCCGATGATCAGGGAGGTGGCCAGCATATATGCCTGCCGGTATCGGTGCAGATTCGTGCCCAGCGTAATGCTGACCTCATCCCCCAGCAGCATCAGGTTGAGCGTACGATACTGGGTCATGAAAAAGAGCGTCCCGACAAGGACGACGGACAGCACGACGGCGTTGGAGGACCAGGCCGCGCCGGCCAGGCTGCCCATCAGCCAGTAAGTGATGTTTTTGATCCCCTCCATATCGTCGGACAAATAGACAATAAAGCTGGAAAAGGCCGAAAACACCGCGCTGATGGCCATTCCCGACAGCAGCAGCTTTACAGGATTCGACCGTGTGCCGAGGTTGGATATCATCATCACGAGGGCGGAGGCGCCCAGCGCGCACAAAAACGCCACGATGCCGACAAAGTTCCTGCCCAGCGCCGCGCCGACGCCCAGCATGATCGCCAGCGTCGCTCCGAAGGAGGCCCCTGAGGAAACACCGAGGATGTAAGGGTCCGCCAGAGAATTCTTGACGACGGCCTGCATGACCGTGCCACAGACGGACAGGCCCGCGCCCACGGCCGCCGCCAGCACCAGTCTGGGCAGGCGGATGAGCCAGACGACGTCGTGAACGGCACCCTGGGCATAGGGCGACAGCTCATCCGGGTGGAAAAGCTCGTAGAGGATCACCGAGTATACATCCTTAACGGAGATGTGGGTGGAGCCGATTGTGACGGCGGTGACAACGGACACGACGACGGCGGCCAGCAAAGCGAGGGAAACGCCGATACTGACCGGCGTTCCCCACCGCGCTTCCTTTGCGCTATTCTTTTTGGCAGGATGGTTTTCCATTTATCTATTTGTAGAGTTCGGGATATATGCCTTTCGCCAGCCGCTGGATACCGTCCAGCGTCCTGGTGCCGCTGCAGTACACCTCTCCCAGCGAAATGGCGTAGACCTTACCGCTCTTTACGGCCGAGAGGCTGGCGTATTTCGGGTCGTCCAGCAGCTTTGCTGTGGCCGCGCCCGCGTCCGCGATGCTGCCGGAGCTGCCGAAGTATACGGTGAAGATCACATCGGGATTTTTGGCGATCAAGTCCTCGCCGCTCAGATGGTTATCCGGCGCCGCAACGAGATTTGCGCCCAGCTGCTTGACCATATCGCCGCCCAGCGTGTTCTCGCCGTAGACGCGGATGCCGTCATCCTCAAACTCCATCACCAGAACGCTCGGTTTTGCAGCGCTTTTTGATGCTTCCGAGGCAACCTTTGAGACCTCCGACTTCATTTCACTGACAATGACCTCCGCCTTTTCCTCAACGTCGAATATTTTCCCGAGATTTAGAATATCGGTGTATTCGTTTTCAAGCGTTTCCTGGGGCGCGCAGCCGGAATTGAGCATCATATATGTATTGACGCCTTTCCCCTGCCAGTAATCCACCTCACCCAGCTTTTTGTCGCTGAAGTACGAGTACCAGCTGAGAATGAAATCCGGCGCCATCATAACGACGCTCTCCTTATCCGGGGAGAACTCCGTCAGATAATTGACCTTTGAAAATGCGTCGGCATACTCCGGCTTGACATCCTGGTCGAGGCCGGCGCAGGCGACGATTTTGTCCCCGAGTCCAAGCGCCAGGAGCGTTTCGATCGAATCCTGATAAACGGCGAAGACCTTTTCCGGGGCTTTGTCAAAGGTTTCCTGAATGGGCTGCTTGGCGTAGTTATAGGTCGTGATCGTCACGGGATAGTGAGACGCCGGCGTTTCCGGCGACGAAGCCGGCTGCGCGGAGGAGGTGCCGGCGGAGGGCGAATTACTGCCTGACGGCGCGGGAGTTTGTGCCCCACAGGCATAAAAGGACATTAATAATGCAAGGGTCAGTAATACGAACGCTGTTTTTTTCATTTTTTTACTCCTTTTCTATATTGACCGCAGCGGCGCTGACGAACAGTGCCGCCGCCGCTGCCGCGCGCTATGACGCGCAACAAAAAAAGTCCAGCGAATCAGAGGGGATGCCTGTCCTCTCTGATCTGCTGAACCTCCGTTGTTCGGTCGGTTCCGGATTATAAGCAATAAAAAACGGCTGTGACGCATTGTCACAGCCGGATTCCTGTACACACAACAAATAACCGCGGCGTCTCGGGCCGACGGGCTACATGGATTTCAAGCAGGTCTTCTGACTTGCGCCTGGGGGAGTCTCCTCCCGCTCAGCACTCTGCCTTCCCGGTTTCCCAGTGACCGACTTTCGTCAACGAGTGCGGATATCAAGCGCATACAGCGGCGGTTCCGTCCGGGATTTTCACCCGATTCTCTATTCTTCCCCGGAAGCCGAACGCCTGCGGGGACACTTGAAATGCTATTCTTTTCCCTGTAAAGCTAACATATTACATTTTTCTTGTCAATACGAATGTGTACGAATCCGGATTTTTGACGGCCGGTTTTACGGCTTTATATAATTCACAAAAAATTCATGATTTCCACATAATATCTTCACATCAAGGCCGTTGACATTGCGCCGGCCCTATGGTATGCTTATTTTATATAATACATATTAATCATATATGTATTATATAATTTAGCGAAAAAGGGGTTCCGGTATGAAAAACAGATTGATCTCGGGGATCATATTCATCATTTTAGGCCTGTTCATAGCAGTGGGGCCGCAAACTGTTTTCCCTGTTTGCGGCGTACATACGGCGGCGCAAAGCGCCGAGCAAACCAGTATGCCGATGAACAGCCAGGAAACGGACCAGTCCGAGCAATGCGCTGCTGACGGGGACGCCATGTCCGCGTCCATGAACATGATGATGAAGTGCCATGGGACCGGGCAGGCGGCACTTGGCCTCGGGGCGCTCATCGCGGTTTCCGGCGTCCTGCTGATTTTGCTGCGGTCAAAACAGACGCGCCTTGGCCTGAGTATCGCGCTGTTCCTGAACGGGATACTGGCCCTGCTGATCCCGACGGCGTTAATAGGCGTCTGCGACGGGGCGCAGATGAGCTGCCGGATGCTGGCCCTGCCGGCGCTGACGATCCTGAGCAGCCTTGCTATCATCGCGGCGGCTGCCAACGCGGTATATCTGTATCAATCCGACAAAAAGGAACGGCAAAAAAATGAAGCAGCGGCCGTTAACCACTAACCGGATATCGATTTATAACATCCGGCGCAAGCCCTTCCGCGCGGCCTGCCTCATTATCGTCGTCGCCATTCTGGCCTTTGCCCTGTTTGGAGGCGCTATTTTGACAGGGAGCCTGAAAAACGGGATGAACAGCATGCAGCAGCGGCTGGGCGCAGACCTTATGGTGGTTCCCGCCGGACACGAAAGCGACATGAAGGGCATTCTCCTGGGAGGAGAGCCGGCCTATTTTTATTTCAGCGGCGCCGTCGCGCGGCAGGTCGCGCAGGTGGGGGGCGTCGCACAGGCAACGCCGCAGTTTTATCTGTCGTCTCTTTCGGCGGACTGCTGCGACGAGGCGGTACAGCTGATCGGCTTTGATCCCGGTACTGATTTTGTGATACAGCCGTGGATTGCCAGGGCTTACGGCGGCGCCGCCGGAGACGGGCAGCTGCTGGCGGGCAGCGGCATTATCATCCGGGACGACGGGACGCTGAAATTTTTCAACCAGACGTATCGGGTGGCGGCGCAGCTGGAAAGAACGTCAACCGGCCTGGACAATTCTGTTTTCATGAGTATGGATATCATAAAGGCGCTGGCCGCCGCGGCGCACAACGCCGGGATGAATTTCCTGTCCGACGAGGCGCCGGAGGACGCCGTCTCCGCCGTGCTGGTGAAAATTGATAAGGGCTATGACGCGGACGCGGTCGCCGCGGGCATCCGTTCGGGCGTACCGGGTGTGGAGGTTATTGTGTCACAAAGCATGATTTCGGGCATATCCGGCAATCTGGGCTCTTTGGTCGGCTATATCAATACCATATCCGCCGTGCTGTGGATTCTTGCCGTTGTCGTGCTGGCGGCCGTTTTTCCCTTTACGATGAATGAGCGGAAAAAAGAGTTCGCCATTTATCGGGCAATGGGCGCGACGCGGAAACGGCTGATCGGCATCGTTTTAAACGAAGCGCTTCTCGCCAGCGCGGCCGGCGGCGTTCTTGGGACGGCGATCGCCGCCTTTGTGGTGTTCCCGTTCAGCGCGTATATCGGCAGCAGGCTGAATCTGCCGTATCTGCAGCCGGGCACCGGCGGTATCCTGGGGACTCTGGCGCTCAGTCTGCTCCTGTCCTTCGCCGTTGGGCCCATAACGTCCCTGTATGCCGCCGTCAAAATCAGCCGGGCGGAAACCTATATGACCATGCGGGAGGGGGAGTAGCATGCTGCTGGAAGTAAAGGATCTCACCAAGGAATATCAGCGGGGCAAAGCGCCGTTCAAGGCGATAGATCGTGTAAACCTGTCGGTATCGTCCGGCGATTTTGTGAGCATCATCGGGCGGTCGGGCAGCGGGAAAAGCACGCTCCTGAATCTTATCGCCGGGCTTCTGAGCCCGACCTCGGGCAGCATTGAGGCGGATGGGCAGGACATTTTATCGTATCACGACAAGGCCGCGTCTCTTTACAGGAATTCCAAAATTGGCTATGTTCCGCAGGGGCACAGCGTTCTCGCCAATTTGACCGTTTTGGATAACGTCAGGTTGCCGTTCTATTTCTTTAAGCGCGCGGGCGGCGCGGAGGAGAAAGCGCTTTCCCTGCTCGGGCAGGTGGGTATCCCGCATTTGGCGCCGTCGTACCCGAAGGAGCTGTCCGGCGGCGAGCTGCGGAGAGTTTCCATTGCGCGGGCGCTGATCAACGACCCGGGGATTTTGATTGCCGACGAGCCCACAAGCGACCTGGACACCCAGACGACCGCCGAGATCATGGGGCTGTTCCGCCGGATTTCCGGGAGCGGCACGGCGGTTTTGATGGTGACCCACGAGCTGGATACCGTCGATTACGGGAACCGCGTGCTGACGATGGCTTCCGGCAGGCTGACCGAACGGGTAAAATGAGACGAGAACGGTTCCTTGCCGGAAGCAAAGAACCGTTCTCGTGTGTTTTGTGACTGTATCTGTACAGCGAAATTACCGCGGAGAAGCTTGGAAAACTGCCGCGCGGCGCGCCGGCCTCAGCAGAACTTATGGCGCATGGGGTCGATCTGCCGGGGGAGCAGGACGATTTTATCGATCTCAATGCCGGAGACCTCGATGCAGGCTTTTACCGCCTCGAGCTCCCGTTGCTCCACCAAAAGCGACATGCCGCAGCAGGAGGTCGCGGCCCTGGGCGCCGGAGAGATCCTGACGCGGATGCCGCGCTGCCGGACGAACTCGTATAGCGCCATGCCCGACGTGTGGCTGAAAAAAAGCACGTAATAATCGGTGACGGGCATGGGGTCAGCCAAGCAGCTCCAGAAAAGCCTGGATGCGCGTGCGGAGCTGCTCCGCGTCCGTATCGGTGTAATCCGTTTCGATGTTGAGCGCGGGGATTCCGGCGTCCTTCAGCGCGCGCATCACCGAGCGGCTTTCCGTATCGTAGAGCCCGCAGAATTTGAGATTCGTATTGATCACGCCGTCGGCCTTGTATTCCCGGGCCAGCCGGAGGATATCGTCGATGCGGCCCGTGTTCGGCGTAAAGCAGGCGCAGTTGTTTTTCATGTAGCGCGCCGCCAGCGCGTCGACCTGGCCGTCCAGCGTGGTTTGGCTCTCGTCCACCAGGTGCTCGAAGTACCGGGTGCCGGTACACATCTCCTCGCAGACGACGGCGGCGCCGGACGTCTCGATGAGGTGGTGCAGCTTCCAGTTCGGGATGGCCAGCGGCGTACCGGTGAGCAGGATGCGCTTCGTGCCCTTCGGGAAGACGGAAACGCCGTCCTTGATGCGCTTTTCCAGCTCGTCGGCCAGCTTGTTTGCCATTTCGGCGCATCGGGCGGGATCGTCGAAAAAGGCGATCTGCGTCATGAGCAGCCCGTCCTTGCCGCTGATGGGGATAACCTCCGACTTGCGGCACTCGTATACGCGGGCGAGGGCACGGCGCTTATTGTTGATAAGCCGGATGGCCGCCCCCAGGCTCTCCGCCGTGACCTTGCCGCCGGTGAGCTTTTCCACCACGCCGATGAAAATGCGGATTTCGTCGGCCCACTTTGTGTAATCCTGCGGGCGCTTCATCTGCGGCAGGTCCATTACATGAACGGGCACATCCTCCGCGAGAATCTCCCAGGCCTTCTTTTTGCCGTCGCAGGTGGTCTCTCCGATATACATGTCCGCGATGCGGAAGAAGGGACAGGTGCGGTCCAGCCGCGCGCCCACCGAGGCCTTGATGAGCGAGCAGGTGTTTTTAGGCAGCACCTTCTCGCCGCCCGGCACCCAGAACTGGGAGCCGCCGCAAAGGCCGGTGACGACGGCGCCCGCGGCGACGGCGACCTCGTCCGGGACGTAGACGCAGAACGTGCCCAGCACCTTGCCGCCCTTTTTCTGATGCTCTATGAGCTCGGAAGGACGGACACCGTGGATCTCCGAGACGACAAAATCGTAAAACGCCATGTTTTCGGGCCGGTTCTCCTGGGAAAGATACGTGTCTCCAAACGCCACCGGCAGGACCGCGCAAAGCGTATCGTGCGATTCCAGGTCCATCCCGAGCTCTTCCCACATCTTTCGGTAGTCAGCCATAAACTTTCCTCCATCAATTAATATTCTTTATTTCATGGATAGAATCCTCATCCTTTACCGATGGTCCCGGCGGTGACCGCGGCGCCGATGGCGCCCGCGTAACGACCCAGGGGGCTTGTGTTGACATCGGACCTTAAGCGCCTTGAAAGCGGCTCCAGCAGGCCGGGGCATTCGCAAAGGCCGCCCGTGAGATAAAAGGGCCCGCTGCCGCCGGCTCTATGGCACTGGGCGCACACCTTGTCCACAATGGACTCCACGATCCCGAAAGCGATATCCGCCCTTGCCTTCCCCTGGCCGATGAGGCTGATGACCTCGGATTCGGCAAAGACGGTGCACAGGGAGCTGATGGAGACACCGGAGCCCTGCCGGGCAAGCTCGATGAGTGCCGCGGGGCTCTGGCCCATGGAGTTTGCCATGATTTCAAGAAAACGCCCTGTCCCGGCAGAGCACTTGTCGTTCATGATAAAATCGCTGACCCGGCCGCCGGCGACGCTGATGATTTTCGTATCCTGCCCGCCGATGTCGATGACCGTGAAGGGCCCCTCGCCGAAAAGGTACGCCGCGCCCCTGGCGTGGCACGTGATCTCGGTCACCAGCTTTCCGGCGTAGGGGACGTTGAGCCGCCCGTAGCCGGTGGCGACGCAGGCGTGTCCGGCCGGGTCGAAGCCGGCCGAGGCCAGCTCCCCTCGGAGCCCGTCGGCCGCCTCCGCGCTGCTCCAACCCGTGGGGCGGATGCACTTGAAAACGAGCGTGCCGCCGTCGTCCAAAACAACGGCTTTTGCGCTGGTGGAACCAATATCAATGCCGATGGCTGCCATGGAACTCCCCCGTGTTTTTCATGTCAAAAGCAGTATCAAAGCCGCCCCGCGCGGTATGCCGAGGCAAGCTCGGCAACGGCCTTTGCCGCCGTGTCCGCCTCGGCCTCCGTGTTGAAGCAGGAAAAGCTGAAGCGCACGGCGCCCTGTCCGCTTGTCCCCAGCGCGTTGTGCATCCGGGGCGCGCAGTGGCCGCCGGAGCGGGTGGCGATGCCGTAATCCTCCGACAGGCGGAAGCTGACGTCCGCGGAATCCAGCGTGCCGATGTTCAGCGTAACGATGGGCGCGCGCTCCGCCTGCGTGAAATCGCCGTAGACGGCGACATCCTTCAGCGCCGAGACGGCCGTGTAAAAGCTTCCCGCCAGGGACTGTTCTTTATGCCGGATTTCATCCATGCCGACAGACTGTATGTAATCCACGGCCGCGCCCAGGCCCGCGATGCCGTGCCCGTTGAGCGTGCCGGCCTCCAGCGCCTCCGGGAGGCTGGACGGCTGCGTTTTGTCAAAGGTCTTGACGCCGGTGCCGCCGACCTTGAACGGACGGATGGCGACGCCTTCGCCCACGCAGAGCCCGCCGGTGCCCTGGGGGCCCAGCAGCCCCTTGTGGCCTGTAAAGCAGAGCACGTCGATATGCATCTGGCTCATGTCGATAGGGAAGACGCCGGCCGTCTGCGAGGCGTCGACGATGAACAGCAGCCCGTGCTCTCCGGCGATTTTCCCCACGCGCGCGATATCCACCACGTTGCCCGTCAGGTTGGAGGCGTGGGTGCAGACGATGGCTCTGGTCTCCGGCCGTAAAAGGCGGGCAAAATCGTCATAATCGATGCGCCCGGAGGTGTCCGCCGGGAGAAAAGACAGCGCCGCGCCGGCCTCCTCCAGCCGGTAGAGGGGCCGCAGGACGGAGTTGTGCTCCAGGTCGGTGCTGACGATATGGTCGCCCGGGCCGAAGAGGCCCGAAATGGCGATGTTCAGCGCCTCCGTCGAATTGGCCGTAAAGACCATATTCTCCGTCTTTGGGCAGTGAAACAGCTTTGCCAGCTTGTCCCGGGTAAAGAAGACGGTATAGGCGGCGTTCAGGGCCGATTCGTGGGTCGCCCGCCCGTAGTTGCCCAGATTTTGCATGGCCGAAACCACCGCGTCGACGACGGCCTGGGGCTTGTGCAGGGTGGTGGCGGCATTGTCGAGATAAATCATAGCGTCACTTCAAAGCTTTATCAGTTATTTTTGTTTTCCGATATCATCATATCAAGGCGCCGGGGAGAAGTCCAATCATAGTTATTAATAAATTTTATGGCATATATTTCGTTTTATAATAAATGCCGCGAGGCCCGAGGCCCAGAATAATTTTCATACCGTTAATTTTTCCTTTACACTTTGTTAATGACAATGCTGTTATAATAAAGAGGCGCCATGCTGCTCCAGGCTTTGGGTATGGCAATTAAAAAAGTAATATAATAAGGTGGCTTGATATATGCAAATCGTTTCAGAAGCGGTGAAAGACCGAAGTATTTATTTTGATGCGCTCGATAAGGACCGAGACCCCGGGGAGAATAAAAGCATCATCTTTTTTCTCACCGCCAAAGGGTCCGTCGCCTTTTTGGACGAACGCTGCTCCCTGCGGCAGGGGCTTGAGAAAATGAAGCATCACGGGTACACGGCCATGCCCGTCGTTGCCGAGGACGGCACCTACATAGGCACGGTCAGCGAGGGAGATTTCCTGTGGCATATGCTGAACAGCGGCGCGTATTCCATGAAAGAACAGGAGGATTACCCGATCTCCGAGATACTCCGGGAGGGCTGGAACCCGGCAGTGAAAATCGATACGTCCATGGATGAGCTGCTGCTGCGCATCATGGAGCAAAATTTTGTGCCCGTCGTCGACGACAGGGAAAAGTTTATCGGGATCATCACCCGCAAAAACGTCATCAAGCATTATTATGAATCGGAGAATATGCGGAGGTATACCAAAAAATAGGGGTCTCACGCTTAAGATAAAAGACTCCCGGATAAATTCCGGGGGTCTTTTGTGCATTTTATGGAACTTGACAACCGTGATTTGGAAGATTAGTATGAGCATACTAATAGATAGGAAGCTAATCATTAGGAGGCTTACACATGAAAACGCTGCTGGAAATGGCGCTTTACAGAGCGTTCCACGCGCAGAAAAATAAAATCCGGCCCGGCATGCTGGCGCTCGGCCTTTCGCCGGGACAGCCCAAGGTGCTCGGTTATCTGTCCAGGCGGGCCAACTGCATGCAGAAGGATATCGCGGCCGCGCTGGACATTGAGCCCGCCACCGTCTCTCAGCTGCTGAGCAATATGGAGCAGGCCTGTCTGGTCAAGCGCTCGGAGCCCGCCGAGCGCCGGCGGGCCGAATCCGTTTCCGTCACGGAGACAGGCAGGGAATACTATGAAAAATGGCTGAAGCTTTGCCGGGAGGTGGAGGAAATCTCCCTGGGGGGGTTTTCTCAAACGGAAAAAGAGCAGTTCCTGGATTATCTCGGCCGCATGTATCAGAATCTTACGGGTAAAACCCTGGAATAATTAAAAGGCCGCGTTTGCGGCAATTGGGGGAAAATATGTGATAAAGAGATTTTCGGTTTATTTCAGCGATTACCGGAAGGACCTGATCGGCAGCGTGGTCTGCGTGGCGTTCGAGGGCCTGTTTGAAATGGCGATACCGCTGATCATGTCCCAGATCATCGACGTGGGCGTCATGAACAGGGATAAGGGTTATATTTTGGGCAGGAGCCTGGCGATGGTCGTCTGCGCCCTGCTGGCGCTTTTGCTGGGGGCGCTTTACGCCCGCTTTGCGGCCCGGGCCGGGCAGGGCTTCGGCGCGGCGCTCCGCGAGGCCGAATACAAAAAGGTGCAGAGCTTCTCCTTTTCCAACATGGATCATTTCAGCACGCCGTCTCTGATCACGCGCCTGACCGGCGACGTGACGATTTTGCAGAACGCCATCTGCAACGGCATCCGCCCGATCGTCCGCGGCCCGTTTATGATGGTCGTCGCGCTGGGCCTGTCGATTTCCATGAGCCTGAAGCTGGCGGTGGTCTTTTTCGTGGCGCTGCCCGTTTTGGGCGTCGGCCTGTTTCTCATCCTCCGGAAGCTGAGCCCCCTGTACGCCGGCATGCAGAAGGCCATGGACAAGGTGAACTCCATCGTGCAGGAGAACCTGATCGCCATCCGGACGGTCAAATCCTTTGTCAAGGGCGACAGCGAATTTAAAAAATTCAGCCGGGTCAACGCGGAGTACAAGGGCGCGTCCGAGCGCGCCTACCACTATGCCGCCATGAATATGCCCTGCCTGCAGCTTGTCATGTACGCCACGATCACCTGCCTGTTATGGTTCGGCGGCAACTTTATCCATACCGGCACCATGCAGGTCGGCCAGCTGACCGGCTTTCTGAGCTATGTGATGCAGATCCTCAACTCCCTCATGATGATCTCCGCCGTCTTTCTGATGCTCAGCCGCTCAATGACCTCCATGAGCCGCGTCCTTGAGGTGCTGGACGAGACGCCCGCCATCTCGGACGGCACGGGCGGAGGCCGGGTGGCGCGGGGCGATATCGATTTTGAGCACGTTTACTTTAAATATCAGAGCTCGGCGAAGGAATACGTCCTGTCGGATATCAGCCTGCACATCATGGCCGGCCAGACGGTGGGCATCATCGGCGGGACGGGTTCGGCAAAGTCTTCCCTCGTACAGCTGATCCCCCGGCTTTACGACGTCACCGCCGGCAGCATAAAAATAGACGGCCGGGACGTGAAGGAATACCCTCTCGCCGGCCTGCGCGACGCGGTCGGCATGGTGCTCCAGAACAACACGCTGTTTTCCGGCACGATCCGCGAGAACTTAAAGTGGGGCAACGAGAACGCCACCGACGAGGATCTGGACTGGGCCTGCCGCATCGCGTGCGTGGACGAATTCCTCGGCCGGTTCCCCGAGGGCTATGAAACGGACCTCGGGCAGGGGGGCGTCAACGTCTCCGGCGGGCAGAAGCAGCGGCTGTGCATCGCCCGGGCCCTGCTCAAACGCCCGCGCGTTTTGATCTTTGACGATTCCACCAGCGCCGTGGATACCGCCACGGAGGCAAAGATACGGAAAGGTCTCGCCGAGGAGCTGACGGATACCACCAAGATCATCATCACCCAGCGCATCGGCTCCATTGAGGAGGCGGACCTGATCGTGGTGCTGGACAACGGGAGAATCAATGAGGTCGGCACCCACGAGGCTCTTTTGCAGCACAACGCGATCTATCAGGATATCTACGAGTTTCAGAGAAAGGGGGCGAGTGCGTAATGGCGCCGGTAGTCAGAGAGCATGCCAAACCGAAGAACATGAAGAAGACGCTGAAGTTTTTATGGCGTTATTTCAGAAAGCACAAGGCCGTCCTCCTCCTTGTCACCGTTATGATCGCCGTCAGCGCCCTGGCCAACGTTTACGGCACCTACCTTTTAAAGCCGGTGGTGAACGACTTTATCATGCCCGGGGATATCCCGGGGCTGGCCAGAGAGCTCTTGTTCATGGCCGCGATGTATCTGGTCGGCGTGCTCGCTACGTACGGTTATACGCAGCTGATGGTAAAGGTCGCGCAGCAGCTCGTCCGGGAGCTCAGGGACGATCTGTTCCGCAAGGTCCAGACGCTGCCCCTGCGTTTTTTTGACGCGAAGACCCACGGCGAGCTGATGAGCCGCTTTACGAGCGATATCGATACGATCGCCGAGGCGCTCAACAACAGCCTGGCGCCGATGATACAGAGCGTCATCCTCATCATCGGGACCTTCGCGGTGCTCCTCCTTCTCAACGTCACGCTGACGCTGATCGTCGCGGCGGCGTTTCTGTGCATGTTTTTGTTCATCCGGCACAGCGGGAAGAAAAGCCATGAATATTTTACCTCGCAGCAAAAGTATATGGGCAGCCTGAACGGGTTTGTGGAGGAAATGGTGGAGGGGCAGAAGGTCGTCAAGATATTCAATCACGAGGCCAAGGACTTTGTGGAATTTTCAAAGCGGAACAAAAGGCTGCAGGAGGCCGCCACCGGCGCGCTGACCTATTCGGGCCTGATGATCCCCGTGATCGTCAGCATCTCCTATTTCAATTACGCGCTGTCCGCCTGCATCGGCGCGTTCTTCGCCATTTCCGGCCGGATCGATATCGGCACGCTGGCCTCCTATCTCATCTACGTGCGGCAGATCGCCATACCGTTCAACCAGTTTTCCCAGCAGGCCAATTTCGTCCTGGCGGCGCTGGCCGGCGCGGAGCGCATCCTGGAGATCATGGACGAACGGCCCGAGACGGACGAGGGGACCGTCACGCTGGTGAACGTGACGGAGGAGCCGTCCGGGGCGCTGCGGGAGAGCGCCGCGCGGACGGGAAAGTGGGCATGGCGGACGGCGGCCCCGGACGGCGCTTTTGCGTTTGTGCCGCTGCGCGGCGACGTCCGCTTCAACGACGTTGTGTTCGCCTATCAGCCGGGGAATACGATACTCAAGGGGATCAATCTCTACGCCAAGCCGGGCCAGAAGATCGCCTTCGTGGGCTCCACCGGCGCCGGAAAGACGACGATCGCCAACCTGCTGAGCCGCTTTTACGACGTGACCTCCGGCAGCATCACCTACGACGGCATCGACGTCCGGGCCATCAAAAAGGACGACCTGCGCCATTCGCTGGCCGTCGTGCTGCAGGACACCCATCTCTTCACCGGTACGATCGCGGACAACATCCGCTATGGATTTCCGGACGCGACCATGGAGCAGGTGGTCGCGGCGGCGCAGCTGGCCAACGCGGATTCCTTCATCCAGCGCCTCCCGGACGGGTACGACACGCTGCTGACCGGCGACGGCACAAATCTGAGCCAGGGCCAGCGGCAGCTGCTGGCCATCGCCAGAGCGGCTGTGGCAAATCCGCCCGTTCTCATCCTCGACGAGGCGACGAGCTCGGTGGACACGCACACCGAAAAGCTGATCGAAACGGGCATGGACCATCTGATGGAAAACAGGACGGTTTTCGTCATCGCCCACAGGCTGTCCACCATCCGCAACGCGAAGGCGATCATCGTCCTGGAAAACGGATCGATCCTGGAGCGCGGCAGCCACGACGAGCTCATCGAGGAAAAGGGCCGGTATTTCCAGCTCTACACCGGCCAATTTGAGCTGGATTGAGCATAGTAAATTGACAATGTCTTACTTTATGGTATAATAAAATAAAAGGATAGGTGTGGCATCATTGGAAGACACGGGCGACTCGGAACGAAGTAGCGGCGTATTTTCTTTAAAATCCATATACATACAAACGCGCACAATGAGGCGGCTTGAGTAGGCCGGCTTGTCATTGTGCGCGTTTTTGCTGCCGTTTCATATAGAATGTGGCAAGAAGATCGCCGCCGAAAGCGGAAAGAATAATTTTAATGAAAGCATTTTTGATATTATCGGGAGGTTTTTTACTTGACAGACAGTGACCCTATATTATGGCAGATCATTTTGCAGCTGCTCTTAATCGCGCTGAACGCGGTGTTTGCCTGCGCGGAGATCGCCGTCATATCCATGAACGACAATAAGCTGGCGAAGCTGACCGCGGCCGGCGACAAGCGGGCCGTACGGCTATCGTCGCTGACGGCGCAGCCTGCCCGCTTCCTCGCGACGATCCAGGTCGGCATCACGCTGGCGGGCTTTCTCGGCAGCGCCTTCGCGGCCGACAATTTTTCAGGAAAGCTGACGGAGTGGCTTGTATCCCTCGGCGTCAGAATTCCCGCCGCGACGCTGGATACGATCTCTGTTATCCTTATAACGATCATACTGTCATATTTCACCCTGGTGCTGGGAGAGCTCGTCCCAAAGCGCATCGCCATGAGAAAAGCCGAGAAGCTGGCGCTGGGGATGTCTGGCCTCATCTTTGTCATATCGAAAATATTCGCGCCGGTCGTCTGGTTCCTGACGGTTTCGACAAACGGGCTCCTGCGGCTGCTCGGCATTGACCCCCGCGCCGAGGACGAGGAGGTCACCGAGGAAGAAATACGTATGATGGTGGACGCCGGCAGCGAAAAGGGCGCCATTGACCCCGAAGAAAAAGACATGATTCACAACATATTTGAGTTCGACGACACGACGGCGGCGGAAATCATGACGCACCGCACCGAGGTCTCGATACTTTGGGAGGACGAAAACGACGCGCAGTGGGAAAAAACCGTCACCGAGAGCAGGCATTCCGTGTATCCGATCTGCCACGACAGCGCGGACGATATTGTCGGCGTTCTTTACGCGAAGGATTATCTGAGGCTTAAAGACAAAACGCGCCAAAACGTCATGGACCATGCGGTCAGGCCGGCGTATTTTGTGCCCGAATCGGTAAAAACCGACGTGCTGTTTCGCAATATGAAGAAAAACCGGCGGCATTTTGCCGTCGTGCTGGACGAATACGGCGGCATGAGCGGCATTGTTACCATGAACGACCTGCTCGAGCAGCTGGTCGGAGACCTGGACGACGATATCGGCGCCGTAGAGCCGCCGGCCCTGATTGAAAGAATCGATTCCAGTACCTGGAGAATACAGGGCGTCACGCCGCTGGATATGGTTTCGGAGCAGCTTGGCGTCATGCTGCCCGAGCAGGAGTACGAAACCTTCGGCGGGCTCGTGTTCGGCATGCTCGGCACGATACCGGACGACGGAAGTACGCCCGAGCTTGAAGCGTACGGCCTGCTGGTCAAGATCACGAAGATACATGACCACAGGATTGAGAGCTCCGTCGTGTGCCTCCCCGAAAAAGCCAAGGCCAAAGAAGAACAGACGGTCTGACATCATCGGCGGACATCATAAAGATTATAAAAGAGCTTCCGGATTCCGGAAGCTCTTTTTGCTTGGGATTACTGGGGCTGCTTTAATTTGCAGTCGCTGCAGTAGCCGTATATTTCAATGCTGTGGCTTTTGACGTCGAAGTGATATTTGGATTTCATCACCTCGTCGAATTCGCCGAAGGGACAGTCGTCTATCGAAATGATGTTGTGACAGTTCATGCATACCGCGTGGTGCTTATGCTGCTTGCCGGGATACTCGTAGCGCGCCTTGCCGTCCTCAACGAAATTCGATTTATAAAGCAGGCCTTTCTGAGACAGCGTCTCGCAGGTCCTGTAAATTGTCGAGATGCTGACCTTCGCGTCCCGCTCCTTGGCGATCATGAAAATCTCGTCGATCGATTTCGGCGGGGAGTCCTTGAGGATGTCGAGGACCATTTGCCGGCTTTTCGTGATGCGCAGATTTTCTTTATTCAGGATATCGCCGTATATTTCTTTTTGCATCTGCGTCCTTCTCCGTCTTTTTTTATTATTTTAGTCGATTCTTCAAGTAATATCAATAAATTTCTGAGAAAGTCTCAATTGAAAAGCTCGGACATAAGTATTATAATAAACGAAAAATGCAAATGTATTTCATTTGCACCAATGATATTTGCCGATTATCTGGAGGAACTGCTATGCCGTCAGAAATATACGTGATTTCCGGCTTTTTGGGCGCCGGCAAAACAACGCTGATCCAAAAGCTGCTAAAAGAGGCTTTTCACAAGGATAAAACCGTGCTGATCGAAAATGACTTCGGTGAGATCAGCGTGGACGCCGCCCTGCTCAAGTCCGGCGGCGTGGAGGTCAGGGAACTGAATTCGGGCTGCATCTGCTGCAGCCTCTCCGGGGATTTCGTCAAATCCCTGCTGGAGGTCCTGGAACGGTACCGGCCCGACAAAATCATTATCGAGCCGTCGGGCGTGGGCAAGCTTTCCGACGTCATACGGGCCTGCGCGGACCCGCGGATTCAACAGGCCGCCGCCATCAAGACAAAAGTCACGATCGTGGACGTCAAGCGCTGCGGCGTATATTATGAAAACTTCGGCGAATTTTTTGAAAACCAGATTCAGAACGCCGACGTTGTCCTGCTCAGCCGGACGGAGAAATATCCCGATAAGATCGTTGAGGCGTGCCGCCTAGTCAAGGAGATCAAAAACGGGGCCGTCGTTTTATCAAAGGCCTGGGATCAGCTCACCGCCGACGAAATTTTAAACCCGCGGCTTGCGCGCTCGGCATACAGCGCGTCCGGAAGTCCGGTCCATGACCATCATGACCATCACGAGCATCGCGAGCATCACGAGCATCATGAGCATCATGAGGGCTGCGGGCACCAGCATGCGGCCGCGGAGATTTTTGACACGGTGACGATCCGGACAAGCCGGCGCTTTACCGCCGAGGAGCTGCGCTCCCGTATCGACGCGCTGGGCCGTTTGCCCGGCACCGTCCTGCGCGCCAAGGGCATCATCTCCGGCTTGGACGGCTACATAGACCTGCAGTATGTCCCGGGAGACTTGAAAATCACCAAATGCGATGCGCCCGGAGACATGCTGAGCATGATCGGAAAGAATCTGAACAGGCAGGAACTGGCCCGGCTTTTTGATGGAGAGTGAGCTCTTGCAGATTCCCGTTTACGTGATCTCCGGCTTTCTCGATTCCGGAAAGACGACGCTTTTAAACAGATTGCTGAACGGCAGGCAGTATCGGGGCGTGCCGTTGCTCGTCATTCAGTTTGAAGCGGGCGAGGAGGAATTCACCGGCCGGAAAGGCTGCGACGTCATGGTGATCCCCAAAAGGACCCTGGACCGGGACCCTGAGCAGGTAGCCGAACAGATTGAGGCCCGCCTGAACAGCAGCGCCCCCCGGGAGGTCTGGGTAGAGTGGAACGGTGTCACGCCGCTGGCGCTGCTGCAGGATATTTTCCGGCATCCGGCGCTGTACCGGTTATGCCGGCTGGAAAAAATCATCCACATGCTCGACGCGGAGACGCTGGAGAGCCTGCTGGGGAAAACCGGCGGGGCGCTGCCCGAGCAGATCGCCGGGTGCGACTTCGCGGTGGCCAGAGGCCTGCGGTCCGGCAAGGATTATGCGCGCGTCAAAAGGCTGCTGCGCAATTTGAATCCCGGCGTGAAGCTGCTGCGCATCCGGCAGGCAGAGAGTATTTATAGCGAGATATACCGCAAAAAGAGCCGCCCCGTCAACGCGTTCTCCGTGGGCTTATTACTGTTCGTGGGGATGTATCTCCTGGCGGCCCGGTTCGTCGATCTTTCGCAGACGCCGGTCAACACGGTCATCAACATCTACCTGGGGATCATGCTCCAGGCCGTGCCGTTTCTGCTCATCGGCGTGATGATCTCGTCGATCATCCAGGTTTTTGTGCCGCAGGAATACATAGAGCGCCGGTTCCCCAAAAACCCCGTGGGGGGTATGCTGACGGCTGTGCTGCTGGGCTTTTGCCTCCCGGTCTGCGACTGCGCGTCCATCCCCATATTCCGGAGCATGGTCAGAAAGGGCGTGCCGTTAGCGCCGGCCGTGACCTTTATGACGGTGACGCCCGTGGTCAACCCCGTCGTGATGCTGTCTACCTACTACGCCTTCAGCGGCAATCTCCGCATTGTCGCCGCGCGCGCCGGGCTCGGCGTTATCGCGGCCGTGCTGATCGGCCTGTGGTTTTCAAAAAAGCCGGCGCGCGCCGATATGCTGCCGGGCGTCGACGGGCTGATGTGCAGCTGCGGCTGCTATGAGGGCGTGTCGGCGGAGATGACGCTCGGGGACAAGCTGGGGCTTTTCATCCGGCATTCGCAGGCGGAATTTTTCAACGTGGGCAAATACCTGATGCTCGGCGCCCTTGTCGCCGCGCTTTTCCAGACCGGTATAAGGTCTGTGTCCTTCCAGAGCGGGATCGGATTTGATCTGGCGCTGCTGCTGATGATGGTGACGGCATTTTTGCTGTCCCTGTGCTCGTCTTCCGACGCCGTGATCGCCCGCAGCTTCGCCTCGAGCTTTCCGATGGGCGCCGTGATGGGCTTTTTGGTCTTCGGCCCGATGATCGACGTTAAAAATGTCATCATGCTGTCCGGCAGCTTTTCAAAGAAATTTGTCGCGGCCTTATTTGCCGCCGCTTTTGTGACATGCTATATCGTCGTATACCTTTTTGGCCGTTTTGCCGTAGGAGGCTGATATGCGTACTGTTAAAAGGATGCTGAATCCGCAGGTTTTTCTGGAGCTGTCGTGCTCCCTGGTGTTTGCGGTACTGATGCTGTACCTGCTGCTTTCCGGCAGGTATCAGATGTACGTGACGCCCAAAATGGTGCCGTATTTTTATTTTACGAGCGCCGTGATGCTCGTCTGGACCGTGGCCGGGTGCTTCCGGCTGGGGCGGCGCCAGCACAGAATCCGAGCGGCCCATTGCCTTGTTCTGGCGGTGCCCATTATTCTCCTGCTGCTGCCCCATACGGCGCTCGGCACCGCCGACTTGTCCGCCGGCTACGTGAGCGCCAACGCTTTCGCCGGAAAATCCGCCGGCGTATCCGCCAAAACGCCGGCGCTTTCGCCGAGCCCGCCGGCAGTCTCGCCGTCCGTCGATCTGCCGGCCGCCGGCAGCGACGTCCCGGAAATCAATATCACCACGCCCGCCGCGTCTGCCGACGCCGCGCCGTCTGATACGCCGGCCGTGCCGCCGCAGGACAACGCGCCCGCCGCCGCGCAGGCGCCCCTGCAGGACGAAGCAACGGCCGGTTTGGCCGGGCTGGACGTCAAAAACAAAAAAATCACCGTGTCGGACGATGATTTTGGCGCGTGGATGTATGAGTTCTACGATAATATGGATCAATACGCGGGATACCAGATTTCGATCAAAGGCTTTGTCTTCAAAGACCCGAATCAGATGAAAGCAAACGAATTTGTGCCCGCGCGCCTGATGATGTCGTGCTGCGTGGCGGACCTGTCGCCCTGCGGGCTGCTGTGCCAGTATGACAAGGCCTCAACGCTGGAAGAGGACAGCTGGGTCACCGTCGAAGGGACGCTGCATAAAGCACAGATCACTTACGACGGCCAGACGATCGACGATATCCAGATCACCGTGACAAAAATAACGCCGGCGGAAAAGGTGGACGGGTATATTTATCCCAATTACTGAAAGCTTTGAGCTTACAGCTTCTTCAGGTAATTCCCGTCCACCCGGACGCCCTCGTTGACGACGATAAAGGCCTCCGAATCGTATTTGCGGACGAGATGCCTCAGCTGGGCGACCTCGTACTTCGACAGGATGATATAAAAGATCTCGGAGTTTTCGTTCGTATAGGCGCCGGTGATGTTCCATTTGGTGAGGCCGCGCCCCAGCTGGCTCATGAAGTCCGACTGGAATTGCCGCATGTCTTTTTTGGAAATGATCATGACCTCGACGTTGATGTTCTGGGTGTGCAGCCTGTCGATGGCGATGGAGTCGGCGACCGCGACGATGATGGAATAGACCGCCGTCGTGATATCGAAAAGCGCGAAGCAGACGGCGTAGAGCACGACGTTGACGGCCAGCGAAACCTGGCCCACACCGGAGCGCTTCCGGCGCATGACGTAATAAAGGCCGATGATGTCCATGCCGCCGCCGGACCCGCCCATGATCAGCGTCAGGCCGCTCCCCACGCCGGAGACGATGCCTCCGATCAGGCAGTTGGTCAGAATATCGTCCTTGACAAGCAGGTGTGCCGGGATGGGGATCGCGGTGAGGAAGAACGTCACCGCCACCGTGCAGATCATTGTTTTGACGAAAAACAGCTTGCCCATCGTCCTGAAGGCGAGGAAGAACAACGGGATATTTATAATATAATAGATGATGCCGGCGAAATCGTATGCGCCGAAATCCACGTGAAAAAACCGGATCAAAATCGTGCGGATGATCTGGCAGATGCCCATGATACCGCCGCTGTAAACGCCGACCGGGACGATAAACAGGTTGATGCCGGCCGCATAGATGAGGGTGCCGAAGAGCGCCCCCGAGGTCCGGCCCAATTCTTTTTTGCTGAATAACGCTCTGACGCCGTTTTCCACAACTGAACTCCCCAATATATCCGTATTTGTAAAGCCGCTGCTATTATATGTGAAAATATCGTCCGGTGCAATAAAGTACCGCAAAAAGCAGACGCCGCGTCTCAGGCGCCTGCTTTTTTGCCGCTTTACAGTCCGCCGATGCCGCCCGCCAGGAGCACAGAGCCGGCATCCGCCGCGCTTAAGGGTACGGTGCCGAAAAAGGAGCTCAGCGGCGGAAGATACAGGATACCCGCCAGCATCGCCGCCGAAGCGGCGAGAGCAACCTTCATATAAGCACCCGCGGGGCGGTCCTTGTTCAGCCGGCTGCGGTAGGCGCTGAGCATCTGCGAGAGGATGAGCGCGGCGAACGCGGCCGTTCTGGCTGTTTTGAGGCCGAGGCCGCCGAGCATCGCGCCGGAGAATACGCCGAAGGTGGCAAGGCCGATGAGCAGCCCCTTTTTCAAAATCTCTATCATCGTCGGCCTGTCCACGAGGGCGTCGTCCCGGCCGTAGGGCGGTCGGTCCATAACGCCGGGGCAGGGCGGCTCCACGGCCACGGCGGAGCCCAGGATGGTCTCGGCGATGACGTTTGTCCAGAGTATCTGGATGGACAACAGCGGCAGGACGCCGAAGCCCAGGGCGCACAGCCCGATGGCAGCCACCTCGCCCAGGGCACCCGTCAGGAGATAGCGCATGGAGTTTTTGATGTTCTCGGTCACCGAGCGCCCCTCCTGTATGGCGTCGACAATGGTGAGGATATCGTCGTCCACAAGGGTGATGCCCGCCACGTCCTTGGCCACGTCGCTGCCGCTTTTGCCCATGGCGATGCCGATGTCCGCCTCCTTCATGGCCGGCGCGTCGTTGACGCCGTCGCCCACCATAGCAACGGTATGGCCGGCCTTTTTCAGGGCCCGGACGATCCGGTGCTTCTGCTCGGGGCAGGTCCGGGCAAAGACCTGGACGCTGTCCACTTGGGCGGCCAGCTCCCCGTCCGTCATCCGGTCCAGCTCCGCGCCGGTGACGATCAGGCCGTCCGTTAAAAGTCCCACCTGCCGCGCGATCTCCGCAGCGGTATTTTTATTGTCCCCGGTGATCATCACCACGTTGACGCCGGCCTTCCGGCACCGCGCCACGGATTCTCCGGCAGCGGGCCGGGCGGGGTCCGACATGCCCACGATGCCCAGAAAGACAAAATCCCCGTCCAGGCCCCGATGGGTCCCGTCCATTTTTTTGCAGGAAAAGGCCAGCACCCGCAGGGCGTCGTTTCCCATATCGTCGCAGATTTTCTGCACGGCCGCCTTCTCCGGCGCCGTAAACGGCCGCGCCGCGCCGTCCCGGAGGATATAGGCGCACTTTTCCGCGACCTTGTTGTAGGCGCCCTTGCAGTAGGCGGTCTCTCCATCGTCGGCGGAGGTGTGGGCGATCATGCACTGCCTGGCGCTGTCGAAAGGGACCTCCCGTATCCGGCGGCAGCGCGACTCGATATCGGCCGTGTCCATACCATACTTTCCGGCCGCCGCCAGCAGCGCGCCCTCCGTGGGGTCTCCCTGCACGGCCCACTTCCCGTCGGCTTTTGTGAGGCAGGCGTTGTTGCAGAGGACGCCGGCCAGGAGGAGCCGCTCCAGCGCCGGAGAGGCCGCGCCGCTCCCACAGTCCAGGGTGATTTCGCCCGACGGGCTGTAGCCGCTCCCGGTGACGGTGTAAAACGAATTGTCGGCCCAGATGCGCCGGACCGTCATTTCGTTCATGGTCAGAGTGCCGGTCTTGTCGCAGCAGATGACGTCCGTGGCGCCGAGCGTCTCCACCGCCGGCAGCGACCGGACGATGGCGTTGCGCCCCGCCATCCGCCGCACGCTCCTGGCCATGGACGCGCTGACGACGGCCGGCAGGCTCTCCGGTATCGCGCCGATGGAAAAGCAGATGGACAAAACGAGGACCTCCCCCAGCGGCTTTCCGGCCAGAAGTCCGGCGCCGGCGAAGAGAAGACTCAGGCCGCCCGCGGCGAGGGTGATCGTTTTTGTCAGCTTGCCGATCTTTTTCTGGATCGGCGGCACGCCCTCGCGGATGTTCTGGAGCATCAGGGCGATCTTGCCTATCTCCGTATCCATGCCCGTGGCGGTGACGACGGCCCTTGCCCTGCCGCACAGGATGTCGGAGCCCATATACAGCATATTGTGCCGGCTGCCGACATCCGTGTCCTCCCGGCAGGGCTTCATATTTTTTTCGACGGCGGCAGCCTCGCCGGTCAGGGAGGCTTCCGAGGTCCGCAGCTCGGTACAGTCGACGATCCGGGCGTCGGCGGGGACCTTGTCGCCGGCCTCCACGACGATGACGTCGCCCGGGACAAGGTATTTCGATGCGATAACGCGCTCCCGTCCCTCCCGGATGACCCGCGACTTGTTGACCATAAAGCCCTTCAGCAGAGTGATGGAATTTTCCGCCTTGTGGCTCTGGACGGTGCTGAGCACCGTCTGCATGGCCACGATGCCAAAGATCGCCAGCGCGTCCGGTATCTGGCCCGCGAGCAGCGAGACGACGCCCACCCCAAGAAGCAGCCTGTTGGAAAAACTGAAAAGATTGCCGAAAAGCTTGGCAATCAGCGATTTCCGTTTCTTTTCGGACAGGACGTTCAGCCCGCAGCTTTTCTGCAGCTCCTGTGCCTGCTTTTCGCTGAGGCCGCGCTCCGCGTTCGTGTTCAAAAGCCGCGTCAGCTCCCACTTGGGCATGGCGTGGTACGGCGCGGCCCCGCGCGCGGCCGCGCCGGCGGGCGGTGTCTCAGCGGCGGCGGCCGGCAGCCCCTGCCGGCGGCGCGCCTCGTCCAGGCTGATGACGTTGGACAGGCTTTGCCCGGCGCCGTTCCGGCCGAATAAATAAAGAAGGCTGCCGAGCTGATAATCATCGGTGACGGCCGCGTCGTACACGATGAGGATTTTCCCGGTCAGGGCGCTGGCGGCGGCCGAGACGACGCCCTTGGCCGCCAGCACATGGCGCGCCAGGGCCTGGGCGTTTTCCTCGTTATGGTGTATCGCCCGATGAAAAATCCTGATTCTTCGATACGTCAGAGAAAGCTCCGGCGTCTGTATTTTGCTGATGGCGTTTTGCATAATGCGCTCCCGGAATAATAGGTATAAAGTGATTATTCCATGGGGGAAAATCATTTATTCTCCGGCGGCGCCCGCGCCGTCAAACGCATAAATCAGGCGCGATCTGCTCATAAATACCTAATAACGTTTCACGATAGGAGTGCCTGTTGATGGAAGACCAGGTGTCAGATAACCAATATAAAAAAGTGCAGGACGACGTCAAAACCCTGCATCATGAATATCATGCCGTTTTGAACGACGTCAAAAGCCTGAATGCCGGCCAGTCGGCGCTGCAGAGCAATGTGGACGCCATCTGCGGCAATATGGAGAAAATCAGCCAAAGCGTTGAGGAAATGATGAAACAGCTGCAGGTGATCTCCGAGGAGCACCAGAAGATGGCTGTGGAAAATATGCTGCATAAAAACAGCGGACTCTTTTCGGCCGCACTGAAGAAATCCGTGCGGAAGCTGGCCGTCGGGACGGTGAGCGCCGCGATGCTGCTTGGCGAATTCTCGGCGGAAAAGCTGGCCTGCGCCAGAGAAGGGCTGGAGGACATTGTCGCCGAGGCCAGCTACAACAACAAGATACGAAAGCAGGGCAGCAAATCGGACGCTTAGCCGGCCGGAGATGAAATAAGGAGTTATTGTATGGCGGTAGCAAAGCCGGTGGCCGACGCGCTGGACCGCGCGGAAGCGGCTGTCAAAGAGGCGATAGAACTCAGCCTGAACGAGATCCGTGAGGAATCGAACAACGAAAAGGAATATATCGATCTCTGGGTCTCCTGCTGCAAAAGGATCGGAACGCATTTTCAGTCGGAGGCCGACAGGACGGGGAACCGGCAGCTGGCGCGGTATATCCGGCGGAACCTGACAAAAGCCATATTTCTGTGACGCCGGCGCGCTTGAAGTTTAATTGACCGAGGCGATTTTGTTGCTCGTGCTCCACCAGCTGCCCGGCAGATTCAGGGCAAAACACAACCGGTTATACGATAAAAGGCTGTCGCAGTATATCAATGTATACTGCGACGGCCTGTTCGGCGTGACCTGCTGCAACGCAAACTCCAGAACAGCCACGGTCCTCGTCGTCTACGACGAGAAAAAAACAACGGCGGACCTGCTGCTGCAAAAAATCGACGCCGCTATTGAAATCGGCGCCGAAAAGGACCGGGACTGGCTGGACGTCTTCGGGCATATGCTGACCGCCGAGAACCGCCGGGACGGGGCGCGGCGGAAGCTGTTTTTCTATGGCCTTTTTTACATCGCGCTCCGGACCAAGCAGGCGCTTTTTGGGAAGGCCCCCTTCAGCGGCGGCCTCCGGCTGCTGCAGGCCGCGTCCGTCGTCACTGTGACGGGCGGCTATCCGCTGCTCAAAAACGCGTACAGGGCGCTGGCGCGGCCGCTGCCGGCGGACCCCGACAAGCTCCTCTGGGCCGCGTCGCAGTTTTTTACCTTTACCCGGGGCAGCGCAAAGGGCGTTTTTCTCCTCTGGCTCAAGGAGCTGAGCGATTACGTCAAATTCTCCGCGGACGCGGACTGCTTCCGCATCCTGGGCCAAAACCTGAACAAGACCTTCGGCCTGGCCGTCAGGATAACGCCGGACGGAAAGGGCTTTATCCCGGCGGACCGACTGGATATCGGCGATGTTATCGAGGTCGGCAAGGGGGAGCTTGTGCCCGCCCGGGGCGTCGTCGCCCAGGGGGCGGCCCAGGTGGACGGGCTGTATTACGCCGGCCATCCCATGGTCCGGCGCTGCACGCCGGGACAGGAGGTCCATGAGGGCATGGCGGTGCTGGACGGAAAGCTCGCCGTGCGCGTGACCCAGGCACAGAAGCAGCCGCCTGCGCCCGATATCAAAGAGGAGGACGTGGCCGCGTACCGGAACACCAAGGCCTATTCATACCGTCTCACGGCGCCGGCCCTGGGGCTGTCGCTGCTGAATGCTCTGACCACCCGGTCCTTTTCGGGCGCTTTGGGCATGATGATGACGCTGAGCCCCTCGTCGGCCAACGCCGCCTTCGGCACAGGCATTAAAAACTACGCCGCCCTGCTGAACAAAAATCACCTTTACCTCAGAAATCCGTATATCATCGAGAAGCTCGCCGGGATACGGCACGTCGTTTTCGATAAGACCGGCACGCTGACGCGCCCAAAAATGACGCTCTGTGAGACCGCCGTTTACGACAGGCGCTATTCCGGCGCGGCGCTTTTAAGCATCTGCGCCGCCTGTGAGGCCGGGCACTACCATCCCGCCGCCTCGGCGCTCCGGGAGGCCGCCGGCGCGCCGGACGACGGCGGCGTCACCGAATCGTGCCTGATTCCCTCCCGGGGCATCCGCGCCCGGTATAACGGCCTGGACGTGCTGATTGGCAACAGGCAGCTCATGCTGGCCAGCGCCGTTGATATCTCCGAGGGGGAGAGCCTTTATGAGCGCCTGGCGGCGGATTATACGCCGGTCTTTATGGCCGTGGACGGCCGCTTGGCGGCTATCTTCGCGCTGAAGGAGGCGCTCAGGGACAGCGCGCCGGCGCTCATCCAAAAGCTGAAGCGCCTCGGCGTGGAGGTGACACTGGTCACGGGCGATACCGAACAACGAGCGAAAATCGCCGCAGGGGCGCTGGGCATCGACGCTGTTTTCAGCGCTTGCGCCGCCGGGGAGAAGGCGGACATTGTCCGCCGGCTCCGTGAGACCGGCGCCGTCATGATGGTGGGCGACGGCGTCAACGACCGGGAGGCCATGCGGGCCGCCGACGTCAGCGTCAGCTTTGTGGACGCCGCCTGCGACAAGGTCAAGCTCCAGTCCGACTGCGTCATCTTTGAGCGGGACATGGACAGGCTGCCGGACCTGCTCACGCTGTCAAATAAAGCGTACCGCTGCATCGGGCAGAGCATCGCCGTGTCCAAGGGCATGAACGTCCTGCTCGGCGCGATGGCGCTGTTGCAGCGCATCGATATCTATGGTGCCAAATCCTACAATACCATCAACTCCATCGTCTCGCTGCTCATGAATCAGCGCATCAACTTCCTCTCGCCCGGGCCGGGGAATCGATAATCGACAGGCGCGCCGGATGTTTATTCCCAGTCGGGGGGACCGACCTGGGTCTGGGTATCGTAGACCGGGTTGTAGATCAAAGAGCCGAAGGTTTTGAGAACATTTTTGCGTTCCACGTTGAGGGGCTCGTCGGGTACGGCGCGCAGAATAGCCTCGTTGCGGGCGATGAGGCCCTCCCTGAACTCGGGATGCGTCAGGATGAACAGGTCGCCCCGCCGGATGCCGCGGACGACGCGCTCGCCGACCTCCTCGGGGCTCATAAAGATCTTGGACCAGTCCGGCATGGGGCCGCTGCCCGGCGGTGGTGGCGGCGGCAGCTTTTCACTGTCGTTTTTCAGACCGGCCGGCCGGACCTGGGCGGAGGAGAAGCCCAGGTTGGACGTGACGGGGCCGGGGCAGAAGGCGGAGGCGCCCACGTTGGTCCCCTGCAGGTCTGTGGCCAGCGTCTCCATCATGCCGGCCACGGCGTATTTCGTCGTGCAGTAAAGGCCCGACATGCCCACGGTGATGAGGCCGCCCTTTGACGCGGTGCTGACCACGTGGCCGCCCTCGCCGTGCTTTAAAATGCGGGGCAGGATGATCTTGATGCCGTTGAACACGCCGGTGATATTGACGCCGACGATGAAGTCCCAGTCCTTAAAGGAGGCCTCCTGCATCGGGCCGCTGCCGGCGGCCACGCCGGCGTTGTTGATCAGCACGTGGATTTTCCCGAAAGCCGCTTCCGCTTCGTCGGCGGCCCGCTCGTAAGCCGGCCTGTCGGTGACGTCCAGCTTTATGGTGCGGGCCGGGTAATTATTTTCTTTAAACCACTTGAGCGCCTCGTCCAGCGCCTCCTGGCGCGCGTCGGCGACGACGACCTTCATGCCGTGTTTGGCGCACGCCTTGGCGATGCCGAGGCCGATACCGCTGGCGCCCCCCGTAATAAAGGCGACCTTGCCCTGCAAATTTTCCATCCGATGAATCTCCTTTCTCTGGAAAAACATTATTTGTCTCCAATGTAATACAATCCTGAAGACGTCACAAGAGGCGGCGCGCAAATATCGGCGATCCCGCCATAAGGATTTTTGCGCCTGGTATGCCTTAAAAGACAAGGAGAGACCCGGGGGCAAGTCGCACTTGAAAAACTCGGGCAATCATAATATGCTGAATACAAGCATCACAATGCCGGAGGGATGAATGTCCGATGGCCGAATTCAAAGGAGGAACAGCATGAAAATCAAAGCGGCGGTTGTTTTTGAAAAGGGACAGCCATTTGAGATCAGAGAGCTGGAGCTCGACGCGCCGAAAGCGGGCGAGGTGCTTGTCAAGGTGGCGGCCTGCGGCGTCTGCCATACCGACGAGGTGGCCCGCCAGCAGATCATTCCCGTGCCGCTGCCGGCCGTCTTCGGCCACGAGGGCTGCGGCGTCGTCGAGGACGTGGGCCCCGGCGTGACGGAGTTCAAGAAAGGCGACCGCGTGGGCTTTTCCTACGGTTACTGCGGTGTTTGCGAGGCCTGCCGCACGGGGCATACATACGGCTGCGAGGAAAACCGCCGCCTCAACTTTTTCGGCCTGCAGTTTGACGGGACGAAGCGGCTGCGCACGGAGGATAAAGAGGTTTCCTCCTTCTTCGGCCAGGCCGCTTTCGCCACCCATGCCGTCGTCCATGTGCACAACCTCATCCGCGTGCCGGATGGCGTGGAGCTGGAGCTCGTCGGCCCCCTGGGCTGCGGCATCCAGACAGGCGCCGGCGCGGTCCTGAATTATTTAAAGCCCGACCCCGCCAGCGCCGTTATCATCACCGGCTGCGGCCCGGTGGGCCTGAGCGCCGTCATGGCCGCGAAGATCGCCGGCTGCACCACCATCATTGCCTGCGACGTGGTTGATTCCCGCCTCGAGATGGCGAGGGAATTGGGCGCGACGCATACCATCAACAGCAAAAATGTCGACAGCGTTGTCAACGAGGTAAAAAAGCTGACCCGAATCGGGACGAATTACGCCATCGACTGCACGGGCATCGGCGCCTGCGTCCGCCAGTCCTTGAACTGCGTCCGCAGCCTGGGGACCTGCGTCGTCCTGGGCGCCACCCAGGAGCTCACCATCCATGTGGAAAACGAGCTGATGGGCGCGGGAAAGAAGCTCGTGGGCATCGTGGAGGGCTGCAGCGTCCCCCAGATATTCATCCCGCAGCTTTTGGAGTATTACAAAAAGGGCATGTTCCCCTTCGACAGGCTCATCACCTACTACGACTTTGAGGATATCTCCCGGGCGTTTGAGGATACCCACAAGGGCAAGGTGATCAAGGCGATCCTGCGGATGCCGGAATAACCGCGCTCAGGGATTTTCCCACGCTTTCCGGAGCAGGTCGACCGCCTTCGGAATCTCGTCGATGCTCAATGTGGCAAAGCCCAGCAGCAGATCGTTCGGATACCCGGCCTCCGGCCTTTCGGAGTAATACCGGGAAAGGCCGTAGATCCTGACCTGCCGGGCTTTTGCCTTTTGTACAAGCGCGGCCTCGTCCGCCCCGCCCGGCATGCGCAGGGTGAGGTGCAGACCGGCGGGGGCCCCGTCCAGCTCGGCACCGGGCAGCATTTCCCGTATGGCGGCCACCAGAGCTTCGCGCTTTAACCGGTAAAGGTTGCGCATCCTGTTCAGGTGGCGTTCAAAATGCCCCTCATCGATAAACCGCTGCAGCACCTTCTGCTCGATCGTCGGGACGGGGCAGATGTAAAAATTCAGCTTTTCCTCATAGGCCGCCAGCAGCGGCTCCGGCAGCACCATGTAGCTGACCCGCAGCGCCGGCGACATGGATTTTGACAAGGCACCGAGATAAATGACCTTTCCGCCCTGGTCCAGCCCCTGCAAGGACGGGATCGGCCTGCCGGAATAGCGGAATTCGCTGTCGTAGTCGTCCTCCACGATATACCGGTCTGGCTTTTCGCCCGCCCAGTTGAGGAGCTGTATCCGCCGGCTGACGGGCATGATGCGCCCCGTGGGAAACTGATGGGAGGGCGTGACACAGACGATGTTCGCCCCGCTTTCGCTCAGTGCGCCGGGGCGCAGGCCGTGAGCGTCGAGAGGGACGGAGCGGTAAGAGGCCCGGTTGCTTTTGAAGATCATGGACAGCTTTTCATACCCCGGGTTTTCGATGGCGTAGACGTCGCCCCCGCCGAAGAGCTGGATGAGCAGCTGGAGCAGAAACTCCGTCCCGGAGCTGATGATGATCTGCTCCGGCGTGCAGGAAACACCGCGGGAATGATGCAGGTACCGGGCAATGCCGGCCCGGAGCGGCGGATACCCCTTGGGGTCCCCTGTTTTCAAAAGATCCCTGTCATATTCGTTGATGACCTCTTTGGTGAGCTTGCGCCACGCCGCGAACGGGAAGGACTCGAAATCGACGCCCTGATGGGAAAAATCATAGAGATACCGCACCGTCTCGGTATCCTGCGCGGCCGGTGTTTTCCGCGCCGCGCCAAGGCTCAGTATGCCGTCCAGCGGTGCCACATAGTAGCCGCTTTTGGCTCTGGATACAAGATACCCCTCGGCCACCAGCTGATTATATGCCGCCTGGACGGTGTTCTGGCTGCAGCCCAGCGCCGCGGCCAGCTGCCGTTTGGACGGCAGCTTTTCATTTTTAGAGAAGCTGCCGCTTTTGATCTCTTTTTTTATGTATGCGTAAAGCTGCTCAAAAAGCGGCGCGGCCGACGCCTTACTGAGGCGCAAGGTAATTTCGTTCATTTAAAAGCTCCGATCTGATACTATGAAATAATCATAAACTGATACTTTCAGCCTGCCCAGTTTGCTTTTATAATAAAACAAACGCTTGAAAATATCAATGACGGGGTTGAGATTATGAACGACAGGTACGAGCTGAACAAAAATCTGGCGCAGATGCTGAAGGGCGGCGTCATCATGGACGTGACGACGCCGGCGCAGGCGAAGATCGCCGAGGAGGCCGGCGCCTGCGCCGTCATGGCGCTGGAGCGCATCCCGGCCGATATCCGGGCCGCCGGCGGCGTCTCGCGCATGAGCGACCCGAAGATGGTCAAGGGCATTCAGGAAGCCGTCTCCATCCCGGTCATGGCCAAGGTGCGGATCGGGCATATTGTGGAGGCCCAGATTCTGCAGGCCATCGAGATCGACTATATCGACGAGAGCGAGGTGCTTTCGCCCGCCGACGATACGTTTCACATCGACAAGACGAAGTTTGACGTCCCCTTTGTCTGCGGCGCCAGGGACCTGGGCGAGGCGCTGCGCCGCATCGCCGAGGGCGCCGCGATGATCCGCACCAAGGGAGAGCCCGGCACCGGCGACATTGTCCAGGCCGTCCGCCATATGCGCCTTATGAACCAGCAGATCAGGCGGCTTCAAAGCATGCGGGAGGATGAGCTTTTCGATGCCGCCAAGGAGCTCCAGGTACCCTATGAGCTTGTCCGCAGCGTCCATCAAAACGGCCGCCTCCCAGTGGTCAATTTTGCCGCCGGCGGCGTGGCTACCCCGGCGGACGCGGCGCTGATGATGCAGCTGGGGGCGGAGGGCGTTTTTGTCGGCTCCGGCATCTTCAAGTCGGGCGACCCGGCAAAAAGAGCGCGGGCCATCGTCCAGGCCGTGACGAACTATAACGATCCGGCCATCCTGGCCGCGCTGTCGGAGGATTTGGGCGAGGCGATGGTGGGCATCAACGAGCAGGAGATCAAGCTCCTGATGGCGGAGCGGGGCGTATGAACATCGGGGTTCTGGCCCTGCAGGGCGGCTTTGCCGAGCATATCGCCGCCCTTGAAAAGCTGGGCGCTTCGGTCACGGAGCTTCGGAAAAAGGACGACCTTCGCGCCGGCCTGGACGGCCTCATCCTGCCCGGCGGCGAGAGCACGGTCATCGGCCGGCTCCTGAATGAAACGGGGCTTTTTGCGCCCCTCAGGGACCTGCTGGATGCCGGCCTGCCTGTCTACGGCACGTGCGCCGGGATGATCCTGCTGGCGAAAAAAATCGTGGATGAGCCGGCCGTGTATTTCGGCGCCATCGACGTGTCCGTGCGGCGGAACGCCTATGGCCGCCAGCTGGGCAGCTTTGCCGCAACGGCACGGTTCGACGGTATCGGTGAGATTCCCATGACCTTTATCCGCGCGCCCTACATCGAGGCCGCTGGCGCCGGCGTCGCCGTCCGCGCCGTCGTGGACGGGCACATCGTCGCCGCCGAGTGCGGCAGCGTCCTGGTGACGTCGTTTCACCCGGAGCTCACCGACAATCTGCGGGTGCACCGGTATTTTTTAAATAAGATAGAGGCCCGCGAGGCCTGTGCGTAGAGCGGGCGCTGTCGATAAGGCCAGCCGCGTCCACAAGAGACGCTGACGACTGGTGGGGTGGGGGCTTGCTCCCGCCGTTCTTGTTGGCGCGGCATGGGGCTGCGGTGCCGCGCGGCACGGGAGCAATCCTCAGTTGGCTTCGCCGACAGCTCTTTTCAAAAAGGAGCCTTGGGGCGACGCGGACGGAGACGAGGACGAGGACGGCGGGCGATTCGTGAAACCATGAGGGTATCTGTAGAGGCGGGGTTCCATGCCCGCCTTTTTGTGCGGTACGGCGCCGGGAGGAGTTTCCTCCTTCAGTCGCCTGCGGGCGACAGCTCCCTCGTCTGAGGGAGCCGGGGAAAACGGGGATACGCGCGCGGCCCGGTCCCCGGGGTGCGGTGCGAGGGGACGGCAAGGGCGGCGCCCCCTACAACGGGGACGGCATGGAAGAATGGGTTGCCGGCGGCTGGATTGTCTTCGTAGGGGCGAACTGTGTTCGCCTACTCCTGTTGGCGCGACGGTGACCTGTGGATAAGGACCGACGGGGCGATGTGGGCATCGCCCCCTACGAGGGATTCGACAGGAAAACAGGCTTGTATTGGATGAAAAGGGGCTTCTATTAGATGTTTTGGGGCTGATTTTGATTAAAAATGCCTTGTAAAGCTTTGAAGAGGGGCCGGAGGGATGCTGTATTTTCCTTGATATGTTACGAAAGTATTAAGCATTTGAGGCTTGAAAATCGGTCAAAGCGCTGCGGTTGCTGGATAATGGGTTTTTGAAAATCTCGATTTGTGCTATATTTATATTTTTAAAAACGCCAATTGGGGGCGTTTGGCGTTTTATGTCGAATGAGTATGCGGGTGGGAAGACGGCTTTCTTATAACGGAAAAAGCACGCTCAGTATGTTATACTGAGCGTGCCGGTGCGGAGGCGACAGCGCTGATACAACGGTACGGCGGCGAAAAATTCGCCGGGGGCGACTATAATTCGCCGGCTGGCCCGAGTATTCGTGGGGCGATGTCCACATCGCCCCGTCGGTCCCCCGTGCTTTGCCGCGCCGGCAAGAGCGGGCGAACACAGTTCGCCCCTACGAAAAACGACAATATATGCCGTAGGGACGGCCAATGGCCGTCCGCCCCCTGTTCCGCGCCGCAGGTGCCGATCTGTGCCGAGCGCGCCGTCGTAGCTGTGACGACCTGGCCCGCCGCCGGTCCGCAGGGATGGCGGGCCGCGGAGTTGTCAGTCTCTGCGATACCGGTTTGCGCTAATCATCCTTCGTAGGGGACGCCGTCCTCGGCGTCCCACCGCGGCGCACTACGGGGAACGGGCCGCCGAAGGCGGCCGGATCGACGGCGGGCCGAGGTCGTCCCGCCCTACGGTGTGCGGTAAACTATGGCGTTTGCGCAGCCGCGGCTTCCCCGATGGACATGGCACCCAAACACCGCGCCATCTTTGCCGGTGCGTCTGGGGCCGCTGCTGCGCGTAAGAAGTCAACGCTATGCCGTGCCGCAATAAAGGGAGCCTATGAGGCGGCGGGGAAGTATTGTTACTGCTTGATCAGGTTGGAAATGCTGACGCGCTGCCGGTTGCCCGGCGCGTTGAGCGGGTGCACAAAGGCTGTGACGTCGTCCTGCAGGATGCTTTCAATATAGATCGGCACACCGTTGTGGGTGACGTTCGCCATGACCGGCGAGGCGGCGATTTCACGCGCGCGTTGAGGGTCCATCGTCATCGCTCCTTATGATTGGATTTCAGCGTTAGTATGGGCAATTTGTAAAAACTTAACCGGCGCTCCATCCTGTGATTTGTCCTTGCCCCGGCGGGGGACATGTGGTACAATAAAAGAACAATCAAATAAAGACAGTTCGAAAACCATCCTGTCTATAAACAAAACTAGGGATACAGAAATGGCGCCTTAGTGCCATTTTTTATTTTTTGCGGGCATTTTGGGCCGGACTGCTCTTTTATTTCAAGGAGACATGATATGAAAGAAAAGCTGCGCACCCCAAACCGCTATATGCCCGTCACCGCGAAAACACTGGCCGCATCCGGGATCGTTATGGCCGTCTACATCGTCGCCATGTACCTGACACAGAGCTTCGCTTTCGGGGCCTATCAGATGCGCGTGGCCACAGGCCTTTACGCGCTGGCCGCCATCCACCCTTATCTGATCGTCCCGCTGGGGCTGGCCAATCTTTTGAGCAACGCCCTGTTCGGCGGGCTGGGGCCGTTCGATATCGTCGGCGGCTTTATTGCCGGCGCGCTGACGGCGGCCGGCTGCTTTTTCATGAAAAAGCTCAGCGTTTATGTATCGTCCCTCCCGATTCTGGTGATCCCCACGCTTTTGGTGCCGGTCTGGCTGTCCCCGCTGCTGCAGGTCCCGTACGGGGTGCTGGTTATCAGCGTGGGTATCGGACAGATCATGCCGGCCGTTATCGGATTTTTTATCGTGAAGTACCTGGAAAAACCGCTGTCAAGAATATAGGAGGCGCGTTATGACGAGAGAAAACGAGGGCCTTAAAAATTTGGGCGGCAAAAACGTCCAATACGTGTTCGACTACGACCCGGGGCTCCTGGAGCGCTTTGAAAACAAGCATCCGGACAACGACTACTTCGTCAAGCTCAACTGTCCGGAATTCACAAGCCTGTGCCCCATTACGGGCCAGCCGGATTTTGCCGCGGTTTATATCTCCTATGTCCCGGACCGGTATCTGGTGGAGAGCAAGTCGCTGAAGCTGTACCTGTTCAGCTTCAGGAATCACGGGGACTTCCACGAGGACTGCATGAATATCGTCATGAAGGACCTGATCGGGCTCCTGGACCCGAAGTATATCGAGGTCCGGGGCAAATTCCTCCCCCGGGGCGGCATCTCCATCGATCCCTACTGCAATTACGGCAAGGCCGGTACCGTCTGGCTCGGCACCGCGCGGAAAAGGCTCCTCATGCACGACATGTACCCGGAGAAAATCGATAACAGATAGCCTGGACCGAAGATGGCCCGAGCTTAAGCCCAAGGCCGTCAGGCATCGCCTGGCGGCCTTGGGCCGTTTATTCTATTGCCGGCGGCTTTCGGCATATGTATGTCATGCGTGATGTGCAAAATGTATAAGGTGATGCGAAGATTGTCGTTTACGGCGCGGCGCCGCGGCGCTTATAATACAGTCAGGAACGGCCGTGCTTCGACGGCCGGGCGCATCCTGCCCTGCGGGTTTTAAAAGTCATTGAAAATAATACCAGCGGCCGATTGCATTTTGCTCTGGGCTTGGTATGATAACAATAAGTAAATTAAACTTGAGGGGGGCTATGATATGTTATCTGCAAAAGAAAATTATCTGAAATGCCTGCGCGGGGAAGTTCCTGACTATGTGCCGACGTACACGATGGGGATGATCGGCGTGGTGGACGGCCCGCCGTCCGACATGCTGGTGGAACCTAGAATCATCAGCGAGCACCGCGTGCGCGGCGGCGGCAAGGATATCTGGGGCGTGGAATATGTCCCCACGGAATCCACCGGCAACGCGCTCATCCCGAAAACCTCAGACTTTATTCTGGACGATATCACCAAATGGCGCGACGTGATCAAGGCCCCCGACCTCTCCGGCGTGGATTGGGAAAAGATGTGCAGAGAGGATTTTGAAGGGCGGAAGCTGAACCGGGCCGTGACGGCTGTCGGCATGAATCTGCATATGGGCTATTTTCAGACGCTGATGTCGTTTATGGGCTTCTCGAACGGCCTGTGCGCGATGTTTGAGGAGCCGGACGAGGTCAAGGCGCTGTTCGAGTACCTGTGCGACTTTTACTGCCAGGTCGCCGCAGAGTATGCCGACTACTGCAAGCCCGATGTCTGGACGATGATGGACGACACGGCGGCGTGGGCCAACCCCTTCATATCGCCCGAGATGTACCGCGAGTTTCTTATCCCGCTCTATGACCGCCAGGCCAAAATCGGCCGCGACAGGGGCCTGCCCATCTCCATGCACAACTGCGGCAAGTGCGAGTGCTTCCTGGACGACCTGGTAAAAATCGGCGTTACCATGTGGGACCCGGCGCAGACCTGCAACGACCTCGCCGGCATCAAGAAAAAATACGGCAACAGGCTGGTCATCGCCGGCGGCTGGGATGCCCGCGACAATCTCCTGTCCGACAATGTTACATACGAGGAGATTTACGGGTATACAAAAGGCCAGTTCGACAAGCTGACGCCGGGCGGCGGCTACTGCTTCCTCGGCATGTATCTGGGCGCCGTCGGCGACGAAAGAATCACAAAAAAGAACGAAATGCTCCACAAAGCCGTCGACGAGCTCAAGTATAAATATTACTGATCCTATCGGATAAGGAAACGCAAAAAACTCCCGCAGGGTGCGCCGCGTCCCGTGCTTAAGGACCGGGCAGCCCCGCGGGAATTTTTATGGGGCCAGCACCTTTTGGTACTTGACATATATAGATGGTCGATATATTATATGTATAGACTATCTATATATTGGAGGCGATTTTATGGCGGTGGACAAAGGGCTGCTGTCGGGCGGAACGACACTGATGATACTAAAGCTGCTGGAAGAGAGAGATATGTACGGATATCAGATGATTGAGGAGCTTGCCCGCAAATCGGAGGAGGTCTTCAACCTGAAGGCGGGCACGCTCTATCCCATCCTGCACGGTCTTGAAAACGAGGGCATGGTCAGCTCCTATGACGACCACGCCGATTCATTGCGGGTCAGGAAGTATTATCATCTGACCGATAAGGGGCGGGCGCAGCTGAAGGACAGGCAGACCGAGTGGACCAGGTTTTCCGGCGCGATAAACAGGGTGCTGGGCGGAGGGGTCAGCTATGCAGGCAACTGAGAGAATCCAGGCGTATTCAAAGACGGTCTGCGACCAGGTCCGGTGGAAAAAGGCCCATGGCATGATCGCGGAGGAAATAGAAAATCATTTGGTTGACCAGCGGGACGCCTATATCGCCGCCGGCGCGCCGGAGGACGAAGCCACCGGCCGCGCGCTCGCGCAGATGGGCGACCCGGTGGACATCGGCGCGCGGCTGGACCGCACGCACCGGCCCAAGCCCCAGTGGAGCATGCTCTTTCTGACGGCGGCGCTTTTATTGGCGGGGCTGGTGATCCGGCTTGTTATCGTCCGCAGCGGCTGGGACCGGGAGCTGCCGGTCCAGCTTTTGGCTATGGCCGCCGGGCTGGGCCTCATGGCGGCGGCCTATTTCGCAGATTTCACTCTGATCGGCCGGCATCCAAAGACGTTTTTCGTTCTGCTCATGGCCGCCGCCTTGACCGCCGCCTTGCTTTCGCCGCTCCTGAATGGCAGGAGATACTATGCGGAGTTTATGACCTTGCTTTTTCCTCTGGGCTTCTCGGCCGTCATCTATGCGCTGAGAAATAAAGGGTATCGCGGCCTTATTGCCTGCTGCCTGGCCTTTTTGCTGCCGTGCCTCATGGCGCTGCAGGTGCCGACGGTGGCCGGACTGCTGCTTTTCGCCTTCTGCGGCTTTGCGTTGCTGCTCCTGGCCATCGTGAAAAATTGGTTCGGTGTTAGCAAGCTGTTCGGCGGCCTGATCGCCGCCGTTCCGTTCGCCGCCGCTTTGTTGCTGGTGTCGCGGATGTTCGGAATGCGGCTTACGGCTGTGCTGGACCCGTTTGCCGACCCGAACGGGTACGGATATTTCGCCATAGCGATCAGGGAGATGCTGGCAAGCGCCAGGCTGCTCGGACCCGGCGCACCGCTGCCGGCCGATACGGCGCAGCTGCTGCGCTCTCCGATGACCGATACGACGCAGCTGCTGGCAAATCTCATCCACAGCGCCGGCTGGCTGGCTTTTATCGCGGTGATGGCCGTGCTGCTGCTTTTCGCCGTCCGGGGCTTTATGCTGTGCGCCCGGCAGAAAAGCGTTATCGGGCGGCTGATCGCGATGTCTGTCATGCTGACGTTTTCGGCGCAGGTGTTCGGTTACGTCTTGTACAACCTGGGGTATCCGCTGATGGACCCCATCTCCCTGCCGCTCATCTCCTACGGAAATGCAGCCATGATGATCAACCTGTTCCTGATCGGCCTGATGCTGTCGGTTTTCAGAACGGGGGACGTTGCCAGGGATAAAAGCGGCGGCGTCCTGAAACGCCAGAGTCCTATTGCCTGGGCCGACGGAAAGCTCATTATATCTTTTTCCAGGAAGTAATTTGAGGCGAAGGGTAATTCTTGAAAATTTAACAAATATAACAGAATGTTGACGAGATATTTGTGAATTATGTATAATCATTAATATCGGCAGCCATAGGAGTAAAAGATATTAATGGAGCACATCATTCGCATAATCGGGGTCGTGGTCGCGCTGGGATTTGTCCTGTTCAGCATTGACGACCTCATCTGGGATATCATCAGTATTGTCAGGAAAATCAGGGACGGCGCGCCGGAACGCCTGCCCATCGAACGGCTGGACGCCGTGCCGCCGAAGCTTTTGGCGGTGATGATCGCCGCCTGGCACGAGGACAACGTTATAGAGCCCGTCATAGACAATATGATCGCCGCGCTGCAGTATCCGCTTTCCATGTACCACGTTTTTATCGGCGTGTATCCCAACGACGCGCCGACAATCGCGGCGGTGGAAAGGCTCGGGGAGAAATATGAGAACGTCCACATGGTGGTCAACAGCCGCCCGGGGCCGACCTGCAAGGCGGACAACATCAACAATATGCTCCGGTACATACGGCAGTTTGAGACAGAGCGTCGCTGGAGGTTTTTCTCGGTGACGGTGCACGACTCGGAGGATGTGGTCCATCCTTACGAGCTTAAGCTGACGAACTATCTCATAGAGCGGCACGACGTGCTGCAGTTCCCGGTCATACCGCTGCAGAAGATGCCGGATATCAGGAGTGTTTTCCGGAGCATGACCACCGGTACATATGCCGACGAATTTGCCGAGAACCATTACAGGACGATGGGCACACGGGAGTCCATGTCCGCGGTGGTGCCCTCGGCCGGGACAGGCTTCGTCATATCGCATGTGATCCTGGACGGGCTCCACGGCGCGCCGCTTTTCCCGGAGGACAGCCTGACCGAGGACTATAAGCTGTCGCTCATGCTGACGCAGAAGGGCTATAATATCCATTTCGTGCTGGAAAGGGTGCCGCGCCTCATGGACAACAATACCGTCCGGTGGGACTATGTGGCCACGCGCAGCTTCTTCCCCGACACCTTCAGAACGGCGACCAGGCAGAAAATGCGCTGGATCTACGGCATTACGATGCAGTCCATCAAAATTTCCGATATATTCAGGACCGGCAAAATGGGCTTTGCGGCCAGATATTCGCTGTACAAGGACGCCAAGGCGAAGGCCAGCAACCTGATGGTCCTGCCCGGCTATCTCGTTTTTATCTATTTCCTTTTGTCGCTTTTCCTCCCGCTGCCGGACATGTATACCCGCCACTCCCTCGCGTGGGGGCTGTGCGTCTTCCTGACCTTTATGATGGTCTTCCGCCAGACGATGCGGGCCGTTGCCATCGCGAATTTTTACGGCTTCAAGAGCATGGCCGTGGCCTGCCTGCTTCCGCCGCTGATGCCCGTCCGGCTCGTCTGGGGCAATATCATCAACCTGACGGCCACGCTCAAGGCGTGGAAGCTGTATTTCCTGGGGGCCGGAACGAAAAAGAAAAAGGGAAAGGTCGCCTGGAACAAAACCGACCACACCTTTCTGAACAGGCACGTCCTCTACCGGTATTACCGCAATGTGGGCGATGTGCTCCTGGAGAAGCAGTATCTGAGCGTCAGCGCGCTGAGCGGGGCGCTGCGGCGAAGCCGGACCGAAGGCCGGCGCATCGGCGACATTCTGCTGAGCGAGGGCGCCGTCACGGAGGAACAGCTGATGGAGGCCGTGGCCAATGTCCAGCACCGCCTGTTCATCCGGGACATCGCGCCGTTTGCAAACGGGGCGGCGGCGGATTTCGACGGGACCCTGCTGGAAGAGTTGGCCGTATATCCGCTGTTTTCCTCAAAGGGACGCTATGTATTTGCCGCCGCCGACGCCACGCCCATCGAGAAAATCCCGGGGCTGCTTGGCGTCGCGCGGGAAAACTGCGGCTTTGTCTATTCGGCAAGGCAGAGTATTCTGGCGGCGCTTCACGGCGGCGCCGGACCCGCCACGGCGGCGCGGGAGGCGGTCGGCCGGCTGCTGGACAGGGACGCCATCACCATGGAGCAGGCCGTGCTGGCGCTGGGATATCAGGCCTTCACGCCGGATATCCTGGAATACATGGGTCTCCGGGATACAGAGCCCGCACCGGCGCCGGTCGCTTTGGCGACGTGAATAAACTGCTGCCCGCGAGGCAATATGAATCCGGAGGCCCGGCGCAGTCCGAGGCGTCAACCTGAGAGGACCGATGTGCTTGGCGACAAAAAAAGGCTGGTTTTCATACGCGGCGCTGGTGATTTTTGAAATCTGCGCCGCTTATGCCCTGTTCAGCGGGCTTTTGAGTCTGGCCGGCTCGAAAAAGTACCCGTATCTTTGGTATGGCGGCGCCATTTGCGCCCTCGCCGCCGCGTTTTTGCTGCTGTATGCGCTTTTGCGCCTTATAAGGCGCCTCCGGCTGCATCGGCGGCTGGCCGGGGACACGCCGGCCGGCAGAATAACGGAGCGTATTATCGCGGCGGCTGTCCTGGCGGCCGGCGCTTTCGCGAGGCTCCTGGTCATCGCGCACATGCCGGTCACGCCCGCGTCGGATTACAAAACGTATTACGATGTCGCGGTGCTGCTGTCTCAAGGGGGGCTCGGCGCTTCGGCGTATATTGCCAAATTTCCGCACGTTATCGGCTATCCGTTCGTTCTGTCGCTGCTCTTCAGGCTCACGGGGCCGTCCGTGGCGGCGGGGCTGTACCTCAACGCGGCCGCGGGCCTGCTGTCGGCTTTTCTGACCTACAGGATCGCCCGCCGGCTCAGCTCCCGGCTCGGCGGACTGATCGCCCTGGTCCTGGCGGCCTTCTGGCCGTCGCAGATCCTGTACGGGGCCGTGCTCGCGTCGGAGCCCGTTTTCACGTGCCTGATGCTGCTGGCCGTCTGGCTTTTTGTCTATCTGTTCAAGTATCCGTCCACGCTGGGCAATACGGAGGGGTCCATGTTCCTATGCGTCATCACGGGGATTGTGCTCGCGCTCTCCGCGGCGATCCGGCCTCTGTCGCAGATTTTGCTGGTGGCGGCGGTGCTCAGCCTTTTGACCCAAAGGGTGCGGTTCGACGTCAACGAAAGGATGCTCCACGGAAAGCTGAGCCGGGCCGCCTGCCAGGGCTGGTTCCGCGCGCTTGTCATACTGCTGGTTTATGTGCTGTGCTCCGGGCTCATCTCCGCCGCCATCTCCGATACCATCGGCTACAAGCTGCCGGGCGCCACCGTCTCCTATGGGTATAACCTCATGGTGGGCGTCAATATCGACGCCAAGGGCGCCTGGAATCAGCAGGACGCGGAGTTTTTCGACCAGGCGTTTGCGGCCACGGATTCCGCCGAAGCGGCGCACCGGGCCTGCATCGATGTGGCGCTCCGGCGCATCGCGGCCGACCCCGCCGGTGTCCTGAATCTGACGATGGAGAAATTCACGGACCTGTGGGGCAACGACGACTATGGCGCGTACTGGGTTTCCCTCTTCCTCGGCCAGCAGGGCGGACTGACGCCGGAACGGCAGAGCGTCATTGACACCATGACCCGGTGGAGCGATTATGTCTACCTGCTCGGCATCTTCTTTTCCGCGCTTTGCGGCCTCAGGCTTGTCAGGACAAAGGACGCGGGGCCGGAGCTGGCGCTTTTTCTGCTGGTGATCGGCACGGTGGTCCTCCACATGGTGCTTGAAAGCCAGAACAGGTATCACTACTTCCTGCTCCCCGTTTTCGCGATGCTCTCGGCCCTTTATATCTCGCGGCTCTACCGCGGGCTGCCTGGAAAGGCCTCCCCGGATATGTTGTAAATAGTGATTCCGGATTTGGCGAATATCCGCCCGATGTGGTACAATGGGACAAAGACGGGCGGAAGGAGAAGCCATGGATTTTTTCGGCAGCATCAATATCATCACGGTCGTTTTGATCGGGCTGGTGGCCGTGCCGGTCCTGATCGGCGTGGTCAGCCCCTTTTCCAGCTACAGGATGCAGCGGCTTTTGGGCTCGCTGCTCAACAGCCTGATATTCCTGGCGTCCATCATCCTGTCGGTCTACCTGACGACGCATTTCCTCTACGATACCCAAAGCCCGCTCCTGACAAAGCTTTTTAAGGTGATCCCGTCGTTTTACAGCCTCGTGACGAGCAGGGACATCTGGTCTTTCGTCATTGTCGCGGCCATCCTCACGGCGCTTCTCAGCGGGCTTTTATATCTTCTGACCATGCCGGTCTACCGGTTTGTCATCGTGCCGCTGACGGACAAGATTTCCTCGGCGATGGGCAGGATGAACGGGGTCGTCCGGCGGATTCTGGGCGGGATATGGGAGCTGCCGAAGGCGGCGATCCTTGTGGTCATCTGCGCGCTCCTATTAAATTTTTACGTGAGCTACAACGGCAATTCGACCCTGGAAAAGAGCATCGACGCGTCCGGGGCGTATCAGTATATCGACAAAACGATCCTCGATCCGCTCTTAAGCTCCCAGTGGGCGCAGAAAATCCCCGTCCTGCTCGGCGACTCCTTCAAACAGGCCGCAGAATCCCTGGAGGCGCGCAATATCCATCTGATCCGTTATTTCAACGGGATGACACTCGGCGACGCGGTCAAATCCAACGCGGATATCGACGCGAAGGCAAAAAGCATCGTCGGCAAAGAGACGGACCAGAAGGCCAAGGCCAAGCTTCTCTATACCTGGGTCGCCAAAAATATCGATTACGACAGCAAAAAGGCGGCGGCGGTTGCCGCCGATTCCTCCAGGGTCGCCTCCGGGGCCGTCGTCGCCTACGATACGAGAACCGGCATCTGCTTTGACTACTCCTGCCTCTACGTGGCCATGTGCCGGGCCGTTGACGTGAAGGTCCGGTTCGTCACGGGCCTGGGCTACAGCGGCACGGAATGGGGCGATCACGCGTGGAATCAGGTGTACGACCCGGCGGGAAACAGGTGGATCAATGTCGATACGACGTTCGGCAGCAGCGGGAGGAGCTATTTCGACCGCGCCGGCTTTGACGCCGACCACCAGTACGCGGTCGTCCAGGGCGAGTGGTGAGGCTGCTCAATTTGCAGCGGCAGCTTGTGTGTTTACTGAAGTCAGCAAAGGCACCCCGGCGGGGTGCCTTTTTCTGCGCAAGGGGTCGCCGGCTGAGCGTTGGCTTACGGCTGATTTAAGTATTCTTCAAGGCACAGATTGTTTTCCGTGATATATGTGGCGGCCTCGACACCGACGTAGCGGTAATGCCACGGTTCAAAGATGATGCCGGTGATATCGGACTTGTCCGGCGGATATCTGGGAATAAAACCGTATTTATAGCAGTTGTCCTTGAGCCACTGCGCCTCGGGCGTCTGCGCCTGCGCGTCGTCCAACAGCTGATAGTCTTTTGAAACGATGTCCGCGGCCAAGCCCAGATTGTGCTCGCTTGTCCCCGGACAGGCCACGACTTTTTTCGCTTCCTCGCGCGCTTTCTCATAGGAGAGGCCTTTTGCCGCCTGCTTGCTCACCTGGCTGTTATACAGCGACATCTGTTTATCGTAGGATCTGTAGGCCGAGCAGATGATCGGCGACAGGCCCGCGGTCCTTGCGTCCGCCAGCATCTTTTTCAGGGCGTCGGCGGCACGCTCGTCAAATTTATACTGGCCCACAGCGGCCAGCGGCGGCACGTAGTCTTTGGACAGCGGGTTTTTGCCGTTGACCAGCACAAGCTGCCACTGGTTTGCCGTGTCCTCAGGCGCCTTGGAAACGTCCGGGGCTTTATGTATGACGGCGCCGTCCGTCGTGTCTGCCGGGCTGTATGACTTGCCATCGGATGCCGGGAGGCCCTCTTTTGAATTTTTGGCGACCGCTTCCGCGGTGATGGAATTAACGAAGAAAAAGCATGCGGTGATTGCGCCGGCGCATAGCAGAGCGATCAGAAGCCTTTCAAGCCTGTCCCGCCGTTTCCTTCGCAAATTCGAAGCACGCCTGCCGGCTTTCGGATATCCCGGATTCATGAATATGTCTCCTTTCTTTCGTACAATTGTCGTATCAATTGTATCTAGGGCATATTCATGGAATCATCATGGTGTTGAAAAAGAGTTGTAAAAACGTTCCACAGGGCTTTTACAAAAAACGGCGCGCGCCGTTGACAATATCGTATGTCGATAATATAATGATATCGACACACGATATTGCTTTTTGTGGAGGCCGTATGGCAAAGAAGACGCTGGAGCTGCTGACGGAGACAATGTTTTACGTCCTGATGGCATTCAATAAGCGGGACATGTGCGGGACGGACGCGGCGGAATATATCGCCCAAAAGACAAAGGGCCGGCTCACGCTCGGCCCCGGGACTCTATATACGATTCTCGCCAAGTTCGAGGAAGAAAAGCTGATCGCGGAGGTCCACGTCAGCGGGCGGAAAAGAATTTATACGATCACCGAAAAAGGCAAAGCGGCGTACCGGGAGGAGCTGGCCCGGCTGCGGGCCTGCATCGCCGACGCGGAAAGCGGGGACGCGTGATGGATAAGGACAAGACCTGCAGCAGATACGCCCCTGTCAATAAATACGATATCCCCGGCATGGAGAGCTGGCTTGAGGACATGGCGGCCAGGGGCCTTTTTCTCAAGGGCTTTACGCTCGGATTCGGGGATTTCAAAAAGGGCGCGCCGAAACAGGTGCGCTACCGCCTGGAGCTGGCGGGAAAGGAGAAGGACGGCCCCGACGCCGAAATTTATCAGCTCTATCGTGACAGCGGCTGGCGCTATATCACGACGTTCCAGAAGCGCTTTCATATCTTTATGGCGGAGGACAGCGCCGCCCGCGAGCTCCATACCGACCCGGTGGTCCAGAGCTATACGCTCGACAAGCTGACCAGGGAGCTCGTCGTGTCGTCGGCGATATCGGCTGTCATGATGGCGGCTTTATTAGCGGCGCTGATATACGTCATTATTAGTGGCAGCTTCGTCAGGAATGTCATTCTCAATGCCACGGCTGCGAACCTTCTGGCTTTGCTGTTCTGGCTGTTCGTCGATGCCCGCAGCCTTACCTGGGCGATTCAGGTTTACAGGCTGAGAAAACGGCTCCGGTCCGGACTGCCGATTGCGCATCGAAAAAATTACCGCCGCGGCGCGGCGGCGCAGTACGCTGAGATTGCGCTTTGGGGCATCGCCGCGGCGGCGCTGATATCGGGCTGGGTCCTTCAGGCAAATATGGGGCTAAATCATAGTTATCGGTTGCCGGAGCTGCAAAAAGAAGGCATCCCCATCGTAGCCCTGTCAAGCATCGAGCAGGGCAGGACTACCGCTGAGGGCGGGAATCAGTATGGAAGCGGCTGGAAGGAATACTCGCTGCTTGTCCCGGTCCAGTATGTGATTTCACAGTACGGCTTCACGGAGACGGCGGGCCAGACCGGCGGGAACGGGATGCCACAGGTGTCGATGACGGCCTATTACTACAGGCCCGCGTTTGCGTTTCTGGCGAAACCGCTCTTCGATGCGCTTGCCGGTGAGGGCCGGGGGACCGGCGCCGAAGCTGACCGGAGGACGCTTGACACGCCGCACCTGGACGGCGCGGTCTACACGAAGCGTGAGGAGGCTCAGGGCGGGCAGATGCAGCGGCTGGTGGCGTATCAGGGCAGCCAGGTGATCCTCGTTTTATACCAGGGCGATGCCGATTTATCGGGCAAGCTCGATATCGTGGCAAAGGCCCTGAACGGGCAATAAAGAGAAATAGTGTTGAAAGAGAGGACGCGCGATGGGAAGCGAGAGGCTGTACAGAAGACTCAGTCCCGTTCAGCTGTACGACATTTCGGGCCTGGAGACATGGCTTGCCGACATGGCGGAAAAGGGTTATTTCTTTTACGAGTTCGGCTGGCTGTTCTGGCAGTTTACAAAAGGCGCGCCGAAAACCGTCCGTTACCGGCTGGAGCCCGCGGGGAAGGACGACGACTATCCCGACGTGGAGCAACGGCAGCTGTATATGGAGCGCGGTTGGCATTATATCGCCACCATCCGCAAGCTCTACCACGTTTTTATGGCGGAGGATGCCGCCGCGCCCGAGCTCCATACCGACCCGCGCATCCAGAGCTACACGCTGAACAATTTAAACCGGCAAATGAAGGCGTTTATGATATTGTTTGCCGTGATATTCACATTGATTGCGGGGACCATTGTCCGTACCGCCGCGCGTGGGAGCTTTGTCAGCGATTATATTCTCAACGCCAACGCCTTTGTCTTTCCCTTTTTGGTGCTATGGCTGCTTCTCGGCGGATTGCAGATTGTTTATGCCGCCAGAATGATAAAGCTGAAAAAGCGGCTGCGTGCCGGAATCCCTTTTGAGCATCATAAGAGCTACAAACACGGTATGGCGGCAAGAATCATGGAACTTACGCTCTGCTGCGTCCTTGTCGCCGTCTGGATCGCCAATCTTACCGTCGACAGCGGCTTGAGCCTGAATTCAGGCAGGTTTGACGATATAAAGCCGCTGTCTGAGCTGAGCGCGGATATCCCGGTCCTGCGGCTGTCGGAGATCGAGCAGAGCGCGGACTTTGGCGCTGATTATGGCAGCATTGTGAGCCTTGTCGGAGACACCTACTGGCGCGGGTATACGCTCCTTGTCCCCGTACAGTATTCGATCTCCCAGCACGGTGGAATTAAAGACGGGGGAAACGTAAATATGACAACGTATTATTACAGGCCGGCGTTTGACTTTTTGACAAAGCCGCTCTTTGACGAGCTCGTCAAGATGTACTGTGGAATGAACGGAGCCAACAAGAATTACGAGGTGCTGGACCCCGAAGCGCTGGAGGGCGCCGTCTATGCGCAAAATCTGGACGGGCAGCAGCTGGTGGCTTACAAGGGCAATCAAATTTTTGTCGCCTGGTATCAGGGCGACGAGGATTTGACGGAGAAGCTGCCGCTGATCGCCGAGATACTGGGCGGCTGAAGCGGCAAAAAATGATATGCCCCGGCTACAGCCCGCTTCGCTCCGGCCTGATCATGATCTCCGGGGACAGCGCGGGGTCGAGCCATTTCAGGATACGGAGCAGGCCGGGCTCGTCGACGGCGATGCAGCCGGAGGTGGGCCGCGTTCCGCAGTGGAGGAAGACGGCGGAGCCTTTGCCGGGGATGATATTCTCCATGTTGTATTCGACGACGACGGCCCAGGCGTAGCTGTCCGGGTAATCGAGCAGATGCTCGGCGCCGCGCCAATCGCCGCCCCCGGGCGCCTCCACCCAGGTGTTGTAGTACGGCGACAGCGGGTCGTCGACCCAATAGCTTTGCGGCGTGATGCGCCGGTACGGCATCCTGGTGTCCGGCTTTTCCCGGACGCCGAAGGCAGCGCCAAGCGGGTAAAGCCCCGTTGGGGTCCGGCCGTCGCCCTCCCGCTTGTCGCCGGAGACGCCGTTCCTGCCCACAAAGCCGGCCAGCGCGCCGGGCTCCGCGGCGAAATGCCAGAAGCCGCGCCGCTTTTCCAGGCACCGGATCGTCGCGGAGACGCCGTGCGCCGTGACGAGCAGGCGCTGGCGGCTGACCGGCGCCGCCGGGTCGGGGCGGCGATGCAGCTTTCTCACGATGTTTCCCCCTCTTTCATCCGTTTAGGGCAAATGGAATTGGTTTATCATTGAGACATAACAAGAAAAGAATTAAAAATAGCGGGAATTTCGGTAAATCGTGAAAAATGAGCCAGACTATTTTTTTTCGGAAAGTTATCTGATATAATACGGACATCACAGATATCCTGCAGCGAAAGAGGGGGATTACAATGGTTTCACACGGAAAAGATATAAAAATCTTTGCGGGAAATGCCAATAAGCCGCTGGCCGAAAACATCTGCCGCAACATTGGGATCAGGCTGGGGGATTCAAACGTCACAAGCTTTTCGGACGGAGAGATTTCCGTTTCACTTTATGAGTCGGTACGCGGCTCGGATGTTTTCATAATCCAGTCTACCTGTGGACCCGTCAACGATCATCTTATGGAGCTTCTCATTATGGTGGATGCCTGTAAGCGCGCGTCGGCCGGCCGTATCACGGCGGTCATCCCGTATTTCGGTTACGCCCGCCAGGACAGAAAGGCAAAAGCCAGGGACCCTATATCCGCGAAGCTGGTGGCAAATCTCATCACATCGGCAGGAGCCGACCGTGTGCTCACGATGGATTTGCATGCTTCACAGATACAGGGTTTTTTTGATATCCCGGTCGACAATCTTTTGGGCAGCCCGCTCTTCTCCGAATATTACATCAAAAGATTCGGCGAGGGCGCCGACGACGTGATCGTCGTCTCCCCGGACGTGGGCTCTGTGGCCAGGGCGCGCACGTTCGCCCTCAAAATGGGGCTCGGGCTCGCGATCATCGACAAGCGCCGCGAAAAGGCCAATCAATCCGAGGTCATGAACATCATCGGCGAGGTCCGGGACAAGAGCGTCATCCTGTATGACGATATGGTGGATACGGCCGGGAGCCTGGTGGGCGCGGCCAAGGCGCTTATTGAAGTCGGCAAGGTCAAGGAAATCTATGCCTGCGCCACCCACGGCGTCCTCTCCGGCCAGGCCATCGAGCGGGTCAACGACAGTTATATCAAGGAGCTCCTTTGCCTGGACACCATCCCGTATCCGGGGGCTGTGCCCAGTCCGAAAATCCGGTACCTCTCGGCGGCGCCGCTGTTTGCGGAGGCCATCGAGCGCGTCTACGAAGAAGTATCGATCTCCACGCTGTTCAGATGAAGCAGTATATGTCGCCGTTTCGGAGCTTTTGATATGTTCTTGAGAAAAAATACCGGGCCGGTTTCCTGGATCGTCGTTTTTCTCGGCAACCCCGGCGCCAAATACGCCGGGACGCGCCACAACGTCGGGTTCATGACGGCCGATGAAATCGGCAGGACGGCCGGCGTCAAAATCGACCGCCTCCGCTTCAAGGCACTGACAGGCGCCGGGACGCTGGGCGGCGAAAAGGTCTTTTTGATGAAGCCCCAGACGTATATGAACCTCAGTGGGGATGCCGTCCAGGAGGCCGTGCGGTTTTACAAGCTGCCCATCGACCGCGTCATCGCCGTCTCGGACGACGCGGCGCTCCCCGCCGGCAAAATCAGAATCCGGCGGAACGGGTCCGCCGGCGGCCACAACGGCCTGAAGGACATCATCGCCAAATGCGGCGGGGATAATTTTCCCCGCGTCAAAATCGGTGTCGGCCAGCCGCCCCACGCCGATTACGACATGGCCGACTGGGTGCTTGGCGCCTTTGCCGGCAAGGACAAGGAGCTCATCGCGGACGCGGTAAAAACCGCCGCCGCCGCCGTGGAAACCATCGTCGCCCAAGGCATCGACAAAGCGATGAATATGTATAACTGAGCATAAAAAAACTGCCGTTTACGGCAGTTTTTTGGTGCGATAAAAAGTAGAATTATCCGGCTTTTACTTCTAAATGTTCGACACGCTTTTTTAAATCCTCGACTTCCCGTTCGAGCTCCCACTGCTTTTCATGGGTAAGCTTATATCCATCAAACAGGGAGTCGATACGTTTTGTAACGGCATTTTCAATCATAAGATTGATTTTTACCGTTTGGGTTTCAATAAGCCTTGAAACTTGATCCAACAGTTCCTCGTTCGTCATTTGTATCACTCCCTGATGTGATTATACGGTTCCGGTACTCGGCTGTCAAGGTGCGCCGCGCATTGGGTTATCGCGGAGGCATCGACAAGGCGATGAATATGTATAACTGCGCATAAAAAACTGCCGCATATGCGGCAGTTTTTTATATGCCTTTGTGAAAGTCGGGGGACGTGGATTCCCGCCTTCGCGGGAATGACAGTACGGGGTACTCGGCGTGGTTCCGCCTTTGGGGATCACAGGGGCAAGGTTCCCTCTCGTCCGGCGCTCCGCGCCGCCTTCCCCGGGGGGGAAGGCTTGGGGTATGGGGCGGAGCCCCATACCTTTATTGGGCGGGTGGGCGGGCATTTACGAGCAGAAGCGGTGCTTGCCGATGACCACGATGAGGGGGCGGGACCAAATCCAGGCGCTGGTGGCGGTGGACGGGTTGAAGTAATAAATCGCGCCGCCGGAGGGGTCCCAGCCGTTCAGCGCGTCCTGGGCGGCCTTATAGGCGCTGTCGGAGACAGGCGTGTAAAACTGGCCGTCGGAGAGGCAGGTAAACGCGCCGGGCTGATAGATGACGCCCGAGAGCGAGTGCGGGAACGAGGGATGCTTTGTCCTGTTGAGCACAACGGCGCCGACGGCAACTTGTCCGGTGTAGGGTTCGCCCCGCGCCTCGGCCGAGATGAGGCGCGCCAGGAGGTTGACGTCGTTGGAGCGCGACGTGGCGCCGGAGGAGGTGTTGATGCCGATGGCGGCCAGCGTTTTGTCGCCGGCGACACCGTCGGCCGTCAGGCCGTTTTTGCTCTGAAAATATTTGACGGCCGATTCCGTCTGGCTGCCGTAAACGCCGTCGATACCGTCAGAGTAATAGCCCCAATCGGAGAGCTTTTGTTGTATCTGGGTCACGACGGAGCCGGTGGAACCTTTCTTGTACGCGGCGGCGTCCGCTCTCTGCACACATTGGATCAAAGAGATCACCATGATGTTGATCGCAAAAATGATAGCCAGTGACAGTGCGAGCTTTCTTTTATTCTGCAAAGTAAAAACTCCTTTGAATCATAGTGGCTGTAATCATAGTGTACGAGCACTGCCGCGATGTTATGTAATGTAAATTTTGTCGACGCGTCGTTGAAGCGCAAAAAAAAGAGCACGGCGTTTTCGCCGTGCTCAGCCTGTAGACAAACCCTTTTTCGATATAAAAGCTTCGCAGAATTTCCGCCGTGCTTAGAATATTTCGATTGCGGCTTTGAAAGAGATCAGACCGCGCGCGTATCTTTTTCCGCCGTGATGGCCGCGATAAAGTCGTCGAGCTTCATTGCGCCCTGATCGCCCCCGGCGCGCTTGCGGACGGTGACTGTGCCGTCCTCGGCCTCCTTGTCGCCCAGCACCAGCATGTAGGGGATTTTCTGCATCTGCGCCTCGCGGATCTTGTACCCGATTTTTTCGTTCCGAAGGTCGGTTTCGACCCGGAAGCCCTTGCCGTTCAGTGCCGCGGCGACCCTTTCGGCGTAGTCGCGGCTGCGGTCCGTGATGGGCATGACGATGGCCTGCACGGGCGCCAGCCACAGCGGGAACGCGCCGGCGAAATGCTCCGTCAGGATGCCGATAAACCGCTCCAGGGAGCCGAAGGCCACCGTATGGATCATGATCGGGCGGTGCTTTGCCCCGTCCGCGCCCGTGTACTCCAGCTCAAAGCGCTCCGGCATCTGAAAATCCAGCTGGATCGTGCCGCACTGCCAGGTGCGCCCGATGGCGTCCTCCAGGTGGAAATCGATTTTCGGGCCGTAAAACGCGCCGTCGCCCGGATTCAGCACGTAAGCCTGCCCGTGGCGGTCCAGAACCTCCTTCAGGATGCTCTCGCTGTAATTGCGCATCTCCTGGCTGCCGATAAAGTCCTCCGGGCACGTGGACAGCTCGATGTGGTAGTTAAAGCCGAAGAGCTTGTACACGCTGTCGATTTTATTGATGACGCCGAGGATTTCGTCCTGGACCTGGTCCTCCGTCATGAAGATGTGGGCGTCGTCCTGGGTGAAGGCGCGCACGCGCATCAGGCCGTGGAGCGCGCCCGACAGCTCGTGCCGGTGGACAAGGCCCAACTCACCCACGCGCATGGGCAGGTCCTTGTAGGACCACATGCGGCGCTTGTAGCTGAGCATCGAGCCGGGGCAGTTCATGGGCTTGACGGCGTAGTCGCCCTCGTCGATTTTTGTGAAATACATGTTTTCCTTGTAGTGGTCCCAATGGCCGGAACGGTGCCAGAGCTCTTCGTTCAGGATGATCGGCGTTTTGATCTCCTGATAGCCGCATTTCCGGTGCAGCTCGCGCCAGTAGCTCTCCAGCTCGTTTCGGATGACCATGCCCTTGGGGAAGAAGAACGGGAAGCCGGGGCCCTCGTCAAACAGCGCGAACAGGTCCAGCTCGCGGCCCAGCTTTCTGTGGTCGCGGCGCTTGGCCTCCTCGATGCGCTCCAGGTGCTTGTCCAACTCGTCGCGGGTCTGAAAGCAGGTGCCGTAGATGCGCTGCAGCATCTTGTTGTCGGAATTCCCGCGCCAGTAGGCGCCTGTAGCGCTGGTGAGCTTAAAGGCGTTGGCCTTGATCCGGCCCGTGCTGTCCACGTGGGGCCCGGCGCAGAGATCGGTGAATTCTCCCTGCTTGTAAAAGCTGATGACGGCATCCTGGGGCAGGTCGCGGATGAGCTCTGCCTTATACGGCTCGCCGAGCCCCTCCATGAATTTGACCGCCTCTTCCCGGGGGAGCTCAAAACGCTCCAGGGGCAGCTTTTCCTTGATGATCTTCCGCATCTCGGCCTCGAGCTTTTCCAGCGTCTCGGGCGTGAAGGGCTCTTCGGTATCGAAATCATAATAAAAACCGTCGGCAATGGCGGGGCCGATGGCGAGCTTCGTGCCGGGATAAAGCCGCTTGACAGCCTGTGCCAGAATGTGCGACGTGGTATGGCGGTACGCTTTCTTGTAATCCTCGTTCTCAAATGTATACAAATTATCGGACATTCGTATCATCTCCTATAAATTTATAAACTATCATGATAACGAAAACGTGTCAAGCGCGTCGGGACATGACACATTCTCACGAAATATCATGTTTTTTTAAAAATGTTTTAATTTTATTCATGCATTATACATAAAGAAGCTTTATGATACGATTGCTTAATGAAATATTCTGCTTTGGGAGAGCAATTTTCACAGCGAGGAGGAACCGTTTAATGTTTAATGAAGATGAAAATAGAAGCGGCGCCGATTTCACCGGCGGCGCGCCGTCGCCGGAAAATACGCAGGAGCCCCGGATCGCGCCGGAAAATACGGACGGGGTCGTCGTCGAGCCCCAGCAGCCGAAGCCGCCCGAGCCGGAACAGGAGCTGAGGCGGCCCGCGGGCCCCAACGTCTATTATGAGCCCTGGCAGGAGCCGGTGTACCGCCCGGCGGCACCCGGCCAGGAGCCGTTTTCCCCCGGGCTCCACAGCGGCTCGTACTATATACATCAAAGATACCCGGTGTTTGAGCAGCCGCCTGTAAAAAAGAAGAAAACCTTCTGGGCGGGCCTGGTGAAGGCTGTCTGCCTCGTACTGGTCTGCGCGCTGGCCGCCGGCGGCACGACGTACGGCGTCATACAGCTCAGCGGCGGCGGGAACCGCCAGGTCATCGTGGGCTCCGGCAACGGGTCCGCCTCGGATAACGATGCGGCCGCGAGCAGCTCGCCGGGAGGCTCCTCCGCGACGAATCTGACCGCCTCGGGCGCCGTCATGAGTGCCGAGAACATTTACGATATGGCCGTCAACCAGGTTGTCGGTGTCAATTCCGAGGACAAAACGTCCAATGTTTTCGGCCAGGCGACGAACGCCGCCGTCTCGGGCTCCGGCTTCGTCATCTCGACGGACGGGTATATCGTCACCAACTATCACGTCATTTCATACGCCGTCGAGCAGGGCTTCACGCTGACGGTCATGATGCACGACGGAAAGTCGTATCCGGCGAAAGTGGTCGGATACGATCAGGACAACGACCTGGCCGTCATCAAAATCGACGCCACGGGGCTGAACGCGGCGACGTTCGGAACCAACAAGGACATGAAGGTCGGCGACGCGGTCTACGCTGTCGGCAACCCGCTGGGCGAGCTCACCTATACGATGACAAGCGGCATCGTCAGCGCCCTTGACAGGGTGATCACGGAGGAAGACGGCACCGGCATCAACATGTTCCAGATCGACGCGGCGGTCAACCCGGGCAACTCCGGCGGCCCCGTTTACAACGACAAGGGCGAGGTCCTCGGCATCGTTTCGGCCAAATATTCCAGCACCGGCATCGAAGGGCTCGGCTTTGCCATCCCCATCGACGACGCCAGCGGCATCATCTCGGAGCTTATTTCCAACGGCCGCGTGACCGGCAAGCCGTCCATCGGCGTTACGGTGGAGACAGTGTCCAGCACGGCGGCGCAGTATTACAAGATGGTCGCCGGCGCGTACGTCGACAGCGTCCAGAGCGGCTCGGCCGCTGATAAAGCGGGCATCAAGGTCGGCGACATCATTGTAAAGCTCGGCAATACGGCGGTGACCGACGTCGGCTCGCTCAAAACGGCGAAAAATATGTTTAAGGCCGGCGATACCACCACGATCGTCGTCAACAGACAGGGCCAGGAGCAGACGCTGAACATCACCTTTGACGAGCAGGGCGTCACCGCCACGGCAATCCAACCCCAGCCCGGCTTCGGCGCGCAGGACAGAAACGACAGCTGATGCCGCGCCGGTAATAATAAATCCCGCCGTTATCGTGAGATAGCGGCGGGATATTTTATGCGTTATACGTTTTCGGGCAGCGGGGATCGGGCTGTCAGACCTTTTCCCAGATGGTGGCGACGCCCATGCCGCCGCCGATGCACAGGGTGGCAAGGCCGCGTTTGGCGTCGTCCCGCTTGAGCATCTCATGGACGAGGGTAACGATGATGCGCGCGCCGGAGGCGCCGACGGGATGGCCCAGCGCCAGCGCGCCGCCGTTGGGATTGACCTTGCTCATATCAAAGCCGAGCTCGCGGGCCACGGCCACAGACTGTGCCGCGAAAGCCTCGTTGGCCTCGATGAGGTCCATGTCGGAAATCTTCAGGCTGGCCTTGCTCAGCGCCTGCTTGGACGCGGGGACGGGGCCGACGCCCATGATCGTCGGGTCCACGCCGCCCTGGCCCCAGGAGACGAGCTTCATAAGCGGCTTGAGGCCGTGCTTCTTCACCGCGTCGCCGGAGGCGAGGATGATGGCGGCGGCGCCGTCGTTGATGCCGGAGGAGTTGCCGGCCGTGACGCGGCCGTCTTTTTTGAACGCGGGGGACAGCTTGCCCAGCGCTTCCATGGAGGTCGCGCGGGGGAACTCATCCACCTTGAAGTCGACGATCTCTTTTTTGACCTTCACCGGGACGGGGACGATCTCGTCGTTAAACCGGCCGGAGGCGATGGCTTTCGCGGCCTTGTCCTGGGAGGCGAGGGCGAACGCGTCCAGATCCTCGCGCGTGATGCCCCATTGGTCGCAGATATTTTCCGCGGTGACGCCCATGTGATAGTTGTTGAAAGCATCCGTCAAGCCGTCGTTGACCATGGTGTCGACCATGTTGGCGTTGCCCATGCGGGCGCCAAAGCGGGCCGTGGGGACGGCGTACGGCGCGGCGGACATGTTCTCGGTGCCGCCGGCAAGGATGATCTCGGCGTCGCCGGAGGCGATGGCGCGGGCGGCCTCGATAACGCTCTTCATGCCCGAGCCGCAGACCATGCCGACGGTGTAGGCGGGCACCTCGTTGGGGATACCGGCGCCGATGGCCACCTGGCGCGCCACGTTCTGGCCGAGGCCAGCCGTAAGTATGCAGCCGAACATCACTTCATCCAGCTTGTCCGGAGAAAGGCTGGCGCGCTCAAGCGCGGCCTTGGCGACAATGGACCCAAGCTTGGCCGCGGGGGTATCCTTTAAGCTGCCCCCAAAACTGCCGACGGCCGTCCTGCAGCAGCTGACCAAATAGATATCTTTCATAAATTTCCTCCTCACCCGATAAACGGTACGCAAAATAGCTTATAACGCAATAAAAAAGCCTTATAACGGCTTTAACTATACAACCGCGGCCCTTAAAAGTCAACCCGGAGCGCCCTTTTTTGGGGGATGGGCGATAATAGTATTTTCCGATAAAGGGAATTATGTTACAATGCACTGATACGAAAGGGGGGATGGCGCATGTCGACGGCGGTAATTCTGGCCGGCGGGGAAAGCCGGCGGATGAAAAGGGACAAGCTGGCGCTGCCATACGGCGCCTCCTCGCTGCTGGCCTCGGCCGTCCGCCGCTTTTCGGAATGCTTCGACACGGTCTGTATCAGTGTGGCCGATGCCGAAAAGTATCCGGAAATCCAGGCCGGGCGCATTGTGGACATCTATAAGGGCTGCGGCCCGATGGGCGGGCTGCACGCCGCGCTCACGGCGACGGAGGAGGAGGGGGTGTTCCTGGTGGCGGCCGACCTGCCCTACGCCGACCCCCGTGCCGCGCGCCGCGTTATGGAGCTGGCCGGGACGAGCGATATATGTATCACCGCCGGCGTTACCGCGCGGTACGAGCCGCTGTTTGGATATTACAAAAAAACGGTCCTGCCCCACGTGGCCGCCGCCCTTGAAAGCGGCAGCTACAAGCTCGCGGCGCTTTTCGACAAGGTCGATGTGCGCATCGTGTCAAAATCGGAGCTCGGCGGCCTGTGGCATGACAAGCTCCTGCTCAACATCAATTATCCTGAGGATTACGAAAAACTGATCCGCGAAAAAAGGCGGGATTTATAAGCGTTATTACCAAAACCCGGCGCGCGCACTTGAACTTTGCCGGGCGCCGTGTTACAATGCCGCATGTAATCATTTTTATGTACGGACAGCTTTTACTCAGTGCTGCAGCCGGTTATCGGCGATTTTGAATAAACGAAAGGGAATGATTTCATGAGTTACAAGATTACAAGGAAGAATGAAGCCTATACCTACGAGGCTCCGGGCCATTTTGATGTACGCACCACCCGCCTGCACGACGCCAAGGACGTCAACCAGGGCGGCATCACGATGGGGCTTTCCCACTTCCTGCCCGGCGGCGGCTGCAACTACGGCGCGAACGCCAAGGAGACGGTCTACTATATCGTCGAGGGCCAGATGTACTTAGAGAGCGAAGTCGGCACGCCGGATGAAATCAAGACCACCCTGTACGCCGGCGATTCCTATCACTGCGGCCCGAACACGAAGAAATCGGTGCTCAACACGGGCACGACCTCCTGCCAGATGCTCGTCGTCCTGATCACCCCGCCGCAGGAATAACATTTACTGTACTGAATAGCAAGGGAGCCGGACTCTTTGAGGTTCGGCTCTTTTTATGCCGAGAATATCTCTGATGTATAGTTACATCATCCGGCATCTGTGTTAGAATCGAAAAGCAAGATTTTCTATGAGGATGTGTGCTATGAGCTCGTTCAGATGGATACCGGAGAAGGCTTTTGGGCCAAGGCCTGTCGTCCGTATACGGGATATCGATGCGGTCGTTCACAATTACGGATTGTTCAGGGAAAAAGCGGCGCGGACAAATTCCATTTGCGCGGCGGTGGTAAAGGCGGAGGTCCATGGGCTGCAGATGAAGGACGCGGCCCCGGCGTTATACGAGGCGGGCGCCCGGTATTTCTTTGTCGAGGAGCTGATCGAGGGCATAAAGCTCCGCGGGCTCCTGCCGCATGGGGACGCGAAGATTTTCGCCATGGCAGGGCTTTTGCATGGCGAGGAGCGGTATTTCAAGGATTATGACATCATCCCCTGCGTCAACTGCCTGGAACAGCTCGAACGCTGGAACAGCTACTGCGGCGCGCACGGCGGCGCCCCGGTCGTCATCCATCTGGACACGCATATGAACAGGCTGGGGCTCCTGGACGACGAGGTCGCGCTGCTCGGCCGGGACTTTTCGGCGCTGACCGGAAATCTCACCGTGGAATTTTACATGAGCCATTTTTATGACATCAAGGGAGACGACCACACAAACTGCTTTCGCCAGTATGACGTTTTAAAGCGGTACCTCGGACTGCTGCCGGCCCGGCCCGTGTCGTTTGCCTGCACCGACAGCGTGATACTCTTGGACAACACGATTTTCAATATGGATATCATACGGCCGGGAATCGGCCTGGTGGGCGGCGCGCCCAACGCCCGGTCCCCGATATCGCCGGACGCCAGGCACACCCTGGAGATCTACGCAAAAATATCGCAGATCAAAGCTATCAAAAAGGGCGAAACCGTCGGCTACAGCGGGGCCTATACGACAAAGCGGGCCACGAAGCTGGCACTCGTGCATATCGGCTACAAGGACGGCTACCTGAGAAACCTCAGCGAGACGGACGCCGCCCCGAAGGGCGTTTACATGGTGATCGGCGGCTATAAGGCGCCGATCATCGGGAAAATCTCGCTGGGGATGACCACCGTCGACGTGACGGATATCCCGGAGAATATCCTGGAGAAATACAGGTACGCCGAGGTCGTCGGCCCGAACGTCGACATCAAATTTCTGGCCGATCAGGCGGGCTGCTATGAAATCCTGGCGGCCATCGGGCGGCCAAACGAGAAATTTGCGGACTATACGCTGCGGGAATTTCAGAATATGTTCCCGTAAACGAAAAAACCGGCCATGTGTAACGATGGCCGGTTTCGACATGCTTCGACTATTTTCGCGCCAGCGGAATGTCGCCGAGGTTGACGTCCTTTGTGGCGTCGACGTTTTCGAATACCTTGTACTCAAAGCCCGGGGCTTCGATGACCACGTCGTATTTGCCCTGGGCTAAGTCTTTAAGCCAGAAGTCGCCGTATTCGTCGGAGCGGACCTCCACCGTTTTGCCGCCGTTGGTGGCCCTGATGCGGGCGCCGATGACGACTTCCTTCTCAATGGGGTCGTAGACCGTGCCGGCGATGAATTTGCCGGGGATGTTGCGGTAGTAGACCTTCGGATGATTGCCGGTCTCGGGCCGGCGCACGGTGGCGCCGACGATGAAGTCCTGCATTTCGGATTCCTCGCCGAACATCAGGGCGTCCGTGGGGCAGGCCTCCACGCAGCGGGGGAGCTTGTAGCCGTTGTCGAGAAGATGGGCGCAGCCGGTGCATTTCTGGGAGATGCCCAGCTCCTCGTTGAAGTAGATGGCCTCGTACGGGCAGGCGGTTATGCAGGCCTTGCAGCCGTCGCACTTTTCGGGGTCGATGATAACAAGGCCGTCCTCGCGGCGGTAGATGGCGTTTTTGCCGCAGGCCTTCATGCAGGTGGCGTTTTCGCAGTGGTTGCAAAGCTGGGAGATATAGTGGATTTTCACCTTGGGAATGGTGCCGCCCACGTTTTCCTTGACCTTGATCCAGAACTGGCCGATCTCGGGCTGGGGGCGCGCGTAAGGCGCCCAGTCGTTGCCCACGTGCTCGTCCTTGCAGGCCAGCTGGCAGTTATAACAGCCGTTGCACTTGGCCACGTCGATACAGAATACTTTAGACATAATGGTGAGCTCCTTCTTTATCCGACCAGCCAGCCCTCGAGGCAGACGCCTGCGGCCGGGTCGATTTTGCGCGCGAAAGCCCCGGGGTAATCGCGGCGCCAGGCCGCCATCTCCTCATCGGTCACCTTCTGCACCTCCACCAGGTAGCCGGAGGTGGCCATGCCGGTGGAATTCTTGGACGTCAGGGCCGTGGGACAGATGGAGTTGATGCAGCCGCCGCGGTCCAGGACGCCGGGGATAATGGGGTCCAGCCGCGCGCCGTGGTCCACGTAGCAGGTATGAGGGATAAGGCGCTCGGTGACGTAGGCGCCGCAGAGGACGGTGCCGCGCTCGTTGAAGACCTTGACGATATCGCCGTGGCGGATGCCGCGCTTTTCGGCTTCGGCGGTGTTGAGCCAGACCGGCTCGTACTGGTACCCGTCCTTGCCGCGGATCTTCATCGTCTCCACCTCCCGGTTCCAGATGATGTCGTCGCACTGGGCGTGCATGCGCCAGCGCCCGTGGTTGGACATGCACAGAAGCGAATATTTTTCGGCGCGCGGGCTGGAAAGCCGCTCGTCGTGGGTCTCGCCCCGCTCGATCCACCGGGGGACGGGCGGGCGCTCAGGGTCGTCGGGCATATATTTTTCGATGTGGGTGGAGGAGTATTCCAAAAGGCCCGTGGGCGTGGTCAGCGGATTATTCTCCGGGTCCTTGAAGAACTCATAGAGCCCGGCCGGCAGCTCCTGGGCGTCCGGCTTGCAGGGGACGACGTAAATCTTCTTTTTCCGGAACTCTTCCCAGCTCATGCGCTCCTCGCAGCCGGAGGCCTTGTAGAAGAAGCGGACACGCTCCTCCTCGGACATGTTGCAGGTGTACGCGTCGTAATACTCCTTGCCGAGCTTTTCCGCCACCTTGGCGCAGACGTCGAAGTCCGATATGGACTCGCCTACCGGCGGGCAGCAGGGCTCCTCCAGGTAAACGGAGACAAAGGCGCCGCTGGAGAGGTCGCTGGCCAGATCGTTCATCTCGTGCTTTGTGGAGACGGGGAAGATGATGTCGGCAAAATAGCAGTCGTTTTCCAGCCACGGGTGCTGGGCGACGATGCATTCGATATCCGGGTGCTGCATGGCGCGGATGGACATATTGCCGTCGTTCCAGCAGGTGACCTGGCACGGCGCGTCCGTCCACATCATATGAACGCGGGAGCAGCCCTCCCGGGGATAGACGATCTTTTCAAATTCATATTCCGCCGTCGGCTGCCGGCAGTTCTGGGCGTTGGGGATCTGGCTGGAGGAAAAGCACTGCAGGCCGTACCATTCGGCGTGCCCCTCCAGGATCGCCTTGTGGATGAGGACGCGGGGGATGAACTGCTTGGGCGCGGGGAACTGGCGGAACAGCTCGATAAGCTCCGGCGCCCGTTTGGCCTGATCCGGCGTCAGCGTGAAGCGCTTCATGTTGATGGACGGGTCCACGTCCCCCTCAACGGGGCGCAGGGGGTCCGCGATATGGGGGACGGCCGGCATGAACTCGCCCTGGTACGGGAGCGGGAAGTCCTTGTTCCAGAGGTTCCACTCGATCATTTTCGCCTGGTGGACACCCGGCTTTCCCACGGCGCGCATGCCCAGGAGCATGACCTCCAGCCGCGCCGGCTCCGTGGCGTAGGGCCCGCGGATGTAGCCGCCGCCGTTGGCGTGCAGGATGGAGGCCGTCTTTTTGGCCCAGTCGCGGGCCAGGGCCTTGATCGTCCACTCGGGGACGCCGCACTTCTCGCTGGCCCAGGCCGGCGTTTTCGGCACGCCGTCCTCGCGGCCCAGGACGTAATCCTCGAATTTATCGAAGCCGTAGGCGTGGGTGGCGATGTACTCTTTTTCGTAGGTGCCCTCCGTCAGCCAGACATAAGCGATGGCCAGCTGGAGCGCCGCGTCGGTGCCGGGGAGGACGGGAATCCACTTGTCGGCGTGGATGGCCGCCCCGTAGTTCAGGTCCGGGCAGACGTAAACGCTTTTGAGCCCGATCTTTGTAAACCAAGAGCAGAGCCGGCTGGGCAGCTGGCTGACGACGCCCAGGGGCGTCGTCTCCGGGTCGCAGCCCCAGAAGAGGAGCAGCTCGGCGTTTTTGGCGATGTCCGGATAGAGGTTCGTCATGGGCATCATCTCGCCCACAGGCTCGCAGCCCCAGACGTGCTTTGCGCCCCAGAACCAGCCTTCCCAGCTGTCCATGTTGCGCATCTGCAGCGTGTAGCCGCCCATGAGGGATAAAAGCCTGTTGGGGCAGCCGTGGCTGGGGGCCACGTGCTTGCCCTCACCATGCATGTCCGCCTGGCACAAAACGGCCTCCGGGCCGTAAGTCTCCTTGATCCGGACGAGCTCGTCCGCCACGAGCTGCGCCGCCTCGTCCCAGGAGATGCGCACATAGCCGGATTTTCCGCGGTTTTGCGGGTTCCGCTCGCCCTTGGGGTCCCAGTCCACGCGCTTTAAGGGGTAGCGCACGCGGTTTTTGGAGTAAACGCGCGACTTGTAGCCCAGGCCGAAGGGCGTGATGGTCACGCGGTCCGGGGCCATGAACGTGCTGCCCCGGGCTTCGATCTTCCAGGGGTTGCAGTATTTGTCCGTATATTCCTTGTCATAGTGATACGGCCTGATGCGGGTGATCCTGCCATCCGTCGAGTCGACCAGGCACGGCCCGCCGCTCTCCGGCCCCATCAGGCTGAAGCTGATAATGTTTTGTTTATCGGGTTTGAATTTCTTGTCCATATCATACCTCTGATGAGCTGCCGGCGCGCCGCGGAATGCTCGCACCGGTGCACCTTTAGTATACATAATATTATGTATAAAGGGAAACGCAATCAGGGATGAATGGTTACAACCGATAGGCTGTAAATGGTTTGGGTCGCCGGCGATTCTCCATATTTTTAAAAATAAAAAACGGAGGGATACACTTGACATTGGTATTGTCCCAAGGTTTATAATCATTATAAATGTTCTGACGTACCTAGGACAATGTACAGTATGCCGATTTGGTCCGTGCCGTTTTGTTATGTTTATCAGGACGGCATGGAGAAAACAAGAAAATATTGTCATCAAGAATATGTAGAAGAGGAACATTCGAGCATAATAAGGGTGTCACGAAGGGTGCCACGGCATACCGGCGGCGGGATGGTCATTGCCGCCGCGTGTTTTGCTGTGCGCCTGCCCAAATCAATGAATGGCGGAGTATTGAAATATATGGAAGAAGTCAACCTCAGCAGAATACCGAAGGACGGCGGCAGAATGTTGGAGGAGCTCGGCAAGGGCAACATGGTCATCGTCCGCTCCAAGAATGATTTCCTCTATATCATGGACTTTGACCGCAAGTTTCACATGTTTTCTCATACACCGGGCGCGCCGGGCGGCGGGCAGAAGCAGTTTGACAAAGACGAAAAGCATACCGCCGTTATAAAAAAGCTGGCCGATCTGTCCGACCACGTCTATATGGCGGAGTTCGACAAGGGGCTCAATCTTTACGGCGTCATGGTCAGCGCGGAGGAAGGCATACTGTCTCTGTATCCCGGCGACGACCGCGACAGCGACGCGGATATCGAGTTTATTATTCCCGAAAAGAACAAAACCGACGACGACAAGCAATAATCTCGCGATTACCCGGCGAATTAAGAATACGAGAACAGGAGGAAGAGAGAATGGGAAGTAAAGTTTCAACCGGCAATACCCAGGAGCTCAAGAGCGCCATGACAAAGTGGCTGAAGGAGTTCCCGGGCGAGCTCATCTGTGCCAGACAAATCTGGTATGAGGGCCTGGGCGGCTGCGGCGTGCCGAATCCGACCGATGTGGAAGCCATGGAAGCCGTTCTGAACGGCCTCGGCGATTGGAAGAACGTCGGGACCCAGCGCTATGAGAAATTCGGCGGTCAGAACAGCTGGAAACGCGTCCAGTAATCAGGATTTGGCTGAAAGGAGTTGTTAAAATGGCCAACACAATGATGATTCAGCACATGTTCAAGCTTAACGGCCTGTACAAGACGCCGGACGGCAAGGTGCTGAAGGTTGTCTGCTCAGAGGTGTACAACCTCCGCTGCTTTGAAATCGTTAACGGCAATATGGTCGGCGGTATGATCAAAATCCACCCGACGTCCGAGCTGGCAAAATCACTCGTCGAGGTGCAGTGACCTCACGCCGGCGGTAAGGCGCCGGGCATATATTCAAACTTGAGCGAGGAGGAAAGAAAATGGCTGAAAAAATAACACACAGCGTTTGTGTAGGCGGCCCCATCGCTATACACACGGTCGACGGCGTCATCCGCCGAATCCGGCCGATCGTTTTGGATGACAACGACCCGAAGGGTTGGGTTATTAAAGCCAGAGGCAAGGAATTTACACCAGACCGGAAGGTGAAGCCGGCGTTCATTGCCCTGACGGAAAAAAATCGCGCCTATTCTTATGACCGCATCCGCTATCCGATGATCCGCGAGGATTTCGTCGAGACGCCGGACGGTAAAAACCGCAACGCCGAAAACCGCGGCAAGTCCGGCTACCGCCGCGCCACCTGGGACGAGGCTCTCGACCTCGTGGCCAGGGAGATCAAACGCCTCCAGGCCACATACGGCAAAGAGACGGTGACGGCCTGCACCGGCTCCCACCACTCCTGGGGCCTCGTGGGCTACAAGCTCTCCACCTTTGCCCGCTTCTTCAGAATGTTGGGCTACACCGAAATCAAGGACAATCCGGACTCCTGGGAAGGCTTTACCTGGGGCGCCCCCCACACCTACGGCTACTACTGGCGCCTGGGCGGCACGGAAGCGTTCGACCTTCTGGAAGACGGCCTGCAGAACGTGGAGACAATGATCATGTGGTCCCACGACCCCGACACCACGCGCGGCGGCTACGCCGGCAGCGAGTCGACCCTGTGGCGGCACTGGCTCAACGACCTGGGCGTCCAGTTTATCTATATCGATCCCTACAACAACTTCTCCTCCGTCAAGCAGGCGGACAAGTGGTTCGGTCCCCGCCCCGGCACGGACGCGGCGCTCTGCGAAGCCATCGCCTATGTCTGGATCACCGAGGGCAGCTACGATAAGGACTATATCGCCAAGCACGCTCACCGTTTCGACGAATGGGCCGACTATATCCTCGGCAAGGGCGTTGACAAAACGGCGAAAACGCCGAAATACGCCGAGGCGGAAACAGGCATTCCCGCAGCCGACATCAAGGCGCTGGCACGGCGCTGGGCCTCCACCAAGACCATGGGCGGCTCGGGCATGCGCGGCGGCTTCGGCGGCGTGTGCCGCACGGCCAACGGCACGGAATTCGCCCGTCTGATGATCCAGCTCTTCGTCATGCAGGGCATGGGCAAGCCCGGCCAGAACATCTGGGCGGGCACCACAGGCGCGCCCATGGATTACAATTTCTGGTTCGGCGGCTACTCGGACCCCCTCTCTCAGATCGCCAACCAGCCCATCGCCGACAAGACGGCGGTGAACTGCGTGATCCAGAAGCTCTACCGCCCCAACGTCCCCGACGCGATCCTGGACGGCCACTACGAGTGGTACGGCGAGGGCTTCTGCGGCGGCGGCATCGACCTGGAGTTTACGGAGCACATCTATCCCGAGCCGGGCTATAACAAGGTCCACATGTTCTGGCGCTACGGCGGCTGCTTCATGGGCACCATGCTGGATACCAACAAGTGGGTCAAGATGTACAAGTCCCCCGAGCTGGAGTTTGTCGTCAACCAGGATATCCACTTCCACGGCGAGGCACGCTTTGCCGACGTGATCCTGCCCGCCTGCACGAATCTGGAGCGGTACGATATCGGCGAGCTCTGCAACTCCGGCAACGGCGGCTATCAGTCCCACTCCCAGACCGGCAACAGCTGGCAGATCGTCATCTTCCAGGACAAGGCCATCGAGCCCTTGTGGGAGTCCCGGTCCGATTACTGGATCTTTGCGCAGGTGGCCGAGCGTCTCGGCTTCGGTCAGGAGTTCTCCGAAGGCCGCACCGAGCTCGACTGGTGCAAGCGCTTCTGGGAAAAATCCGACCTGTGCGAGAAAATCTCCTGGGAGGACTTTACCAAGAAGGGCTACTATGTCGCCGGCGTGCCGGAGGAGTGGGAGCGCCACTTCGGCTTCCGCTGGTTTGCCGAGGGCTATCCCTGCGACACACCCAACCACAAGCCGTGCCAGGAGGAGGGCAAGCTGGGCACCTTTACCGGCAAGTTCGAGTTCGTCTCCGAGAGCCTTCTGTACTGGGCGCCCAACGACGAGGCCCGCACGCCCATCGCCACCTACAAGCACAGCTGGGAGGGCCACCACTCCATCAAGGCGCGGAAATATCCCTTCCACCTGATCACGCCGCACCCGCGCTTCGACTATCACACGCAGCACAACGAGTCCACGCCGTGGTTCTGGGAGATCCCGGAAAACCGCGTGTATATCAACGGCAACCCCTACCTCGTCGCCCGCATCCATCCGAAGAAGGCCGCCGAGAAGGGCATCAAGGACGGCGATATGATGCTGCTGTTCAACGAGCGCGGCTCCGTTTTGTGCGTGGCGCGCGTCACCTACCGCGTTGAGGAAAACACCATTCACGCTTACGGCTCCTCGGGTATCTACAATCCCGTTGACCCGGGCGAAACCTCCATGGACATCGGCGGGTGCGTCAACATCCTGTCGCCGGGCAGACTGATCGGCGATATGGTGCCGGGCATGGCGCCGAACTCCACCCTGCTGGACGTGTGCAAATACGAGGGCCCGATCCCGGACAGCCAGTGCTTTGAATACAAGCTCGATGCCGTCGCCAAGGATGCCGATCCTGACGCGGAGTCCTGCAAGGAGATCATTGAAGGCCACGGCTTTGAAAAGATTCAGGCCAAGGTCAGAGCGTCCTATCTGAAGAAAGGAGCTGCAGCGAGATGAGATTAGGTATTGCAGTTGATTCCCGTATGTGCATGGCCTGCTACTGCTGCTTTACAGCCTGCAAAGACGAACACTGCGGCTACGCCTCCAAGCTGAGCGCGGCACAGCCCATGATGGGCCAGTACTGGATCGACGTGCGCGAATGGGAACGCGGAGACGATTCCCGCCACATCAAGACAGCCACGGTCCCCACGCTGTGCGCTCACTGCCAGGACCCCGCCTGCGCCAAGGTTGCCAAAAACGGCGCCGTGTATAAAAGACCCGACGGCATCGTCATCATTGACCCCGAAAAATCCAAGGGCCAGAAGGCCATTGCCGACGCTTGCCCCATCGGCGCCGTCTACTGGAACGAGGAATATCAGATCCCCCAGAAGTGCACCATGTGCGCCGAGCTTCTGGACGATCCCGAATATCTGGCGTACATGGGCGACCCGAAGTTCAAGGTGCCCCGCTGCGTCGAGGCGTGCCCGAACCACGCCCTCTATTTCGGCGACCTGGACGACCCGAACAGCGAAATCTCCAAGGCGATTGCCGAAAACCGCGTGACGCCGCTGGAGCCGCTGGCCGGCAAGGAGACGAACGTCAAATGGCTGAACGTCCCCACGGTTTTCCTGGCCGGCACGGTCTATTATCCGAAGGAGACGGAAGAGGTCGTCATCGGCGCAAAGGTCAAGCTGACGTGCAAGGAAACGGGCGAGACCTGGGAGGCCGAGACGAACTATTTCGGCGACTGGGAAGTTGAGTTCCTGCCGAAGAACAAGAACATCGACGTGGAGATCACCTTTAAGGGCTATAAGCCGGTCAAATGCTCCGCGCACACGGACATCGACCACTATACCGGAATGACATATCTGGAAAAGGCATAAACTGTGCGCAGCGTTTCTGTGCGGGAGACTGAGTCTCCCGCACAGATAACGGGTTTGCAGGGGCTGAGGCCCGGCATCGTTTTTTCTCGCCAGCGGTGTCTCAGGCGCCGCGTCAGGCATCGGCGCGGCCTCTGAAATGCCGCTGACGGGAAAAAACCCAGGCTCTCCGCAAGAGAAAGAGCGCTTTGCCCGGCGGAGACGGCATACATGTATACCGGGAAAAGGACAGGGCGCCATATCAAGTTTGAGGCGGGCTTTCGCTCCCCTCGCATTTAAGGAGTTTTTAGCATGCGTGATGTAGTCATCGTGGAAGCCTGCCGGACGGCCGTGGGCTCCATCGGCGGAACACTGAAGGGCGTCCCGGCCGAGGAACTGGCCCGCGTCGTGGTCCAGGGCATTCTGGACAGAAGCAAAATCGATCCGAAGGAAATCGGCGAGGTCATCATGGGCCACTGCCGCCAGACGTCGGATAACCCGAATATCGCCCGCATCGCGGCCCTGCGCTGCGGCATCCCCGAGGAAGTGCCGGCGCAGACCGTTATGCGCCAGTGCGCCTCCGCCATGACGGCCGTTCTGGACGGCGTCATGAGCATCCAGGTCGGCGACAACGACGTGGTCCTCGCCGGCGGCACGGAGAGCATGTCCACCGCCGTCTTCTATATCCGCGGCGCCCGCTACGGCCTGGGCACCGGCAATACCACGCTGGTGGACGCGCTTACCGAGGGCCAGTTCCAGAGCCAGCCGCAGGAGACATACGGCAGCTTTAACATGGGCGCGACGGCCGATAACGTGGCCGCCAAGCTGAACATATCCCGCGAGGACGCCGACAAGTTCGCGCTCCAGAGCCAGCAGCGCGCGGCAAAGGCCATCAAGGAAGGCAAGTTCAAGGACGAGATCGTCCCCGTCGTTATCCCCCAGAGAAAAGGCGACCCGATCGTTTTCGAGGTCGATGAGTTCCCGAGGGAAACGTCCCTGGAGAAGCTGGCAAAGCTGAAACCGGCCTTTACAAAAGAGGGCGTCACCACCGCCGGCAATTCCTCAGGCCGCAATGACGGCGCCTCCGCCGTGCTCATCATGTCCGCCGACAAGGCCAAGGAGCTGGGCCTCAAGCCGCTGGCACGTTTTGTCAGCTACGCCACCACCGGTCTTGACCCGCGCATCATGGGCCTGGGTCCCGTGGAGGCCACCAAGAAGGCGCTGAAGAGGGCGAACCTGACGCTGAAGGACATCGAGCTCATCGAGCTCAACGAGGCGTTTGCCGCCCAGTCTCTCGGCTGCATCCGTGAGCTCGGCCTCAATCAGGAGATCATCAACGTCAATGGCGGCGCCATCGCGCTGGGCCATCCGGTTGGTTCCTCCGGCTGCCGCATCATGGTGACGCTGCTCAGCGAAATGCGCCGCCGCGGCAACAAATACGGACTGGCCACGCTCTGCATCGCCGGCGGTATGGGCCAGGCAACGGTCCTTGAGGCGCTGTATTAATAGAGCCTTACGGCCGGTAATCCGACTAAATTCTCTCGCCGCGCCGCTGGCGCGGCGACGGAACTTAATAGCATACATCCTTTAATAAACGTAATCTTATTGTTTTGAAAGGAGCAAATATCATGGCAAACAAACTTTTTGACCTCACCGGCAAAACGGCCGTCGTCGTTGGCGGCGCGGGCGGACTCGGACAGGCGATCGCAGAGGGCCTCGCGGAGGCGGGTGCGAAGGTGCTCATCTCCAGCCGTAAAGAGGATTCCCTGAAAAAGGCGCAGGAAGAAATCAAGGCGGCCACCGGCGTCACCGTGGCGTACAGCGCCGCCGACGCGACGAATGAGGCGCAGGTTGAGGCCCTCGTCGCGGACGCGAAGAAGCAGTTGGGCGGCAAGATCACCATTCTCGTCAACGCCCAGGGCTTCAACAAGAAGCAGGACGCGCTCGACTTCGATATGGACACGTTCCGCCAGATGCTCGAAGCCAACGTCGTCAGCTTTATGATGACCGCCAAGCATTTCGGCCGCCACTTCAAGGAAAACGGCTACGGCAAAATCGTGAATCTCTCCTCCGTCCGCGGCAAGATCGCCACGAAGGGCACCGGCAACGCGGGCTATTGCACCACGAAGGGCGCCGTCGACATGCTCACAAAGCAGCTGGCCTCCGAGTACGGCCCCTTCGGCGTGACGGTCAATGCCATCGGCCCGAACATCACGGCCACCCCGATGATGGTCCCGGTGTTTGAGAAGCGTGCGGCGGAAGCCGGCGTCTCCGTCGAGGAATATCTGAAGCAGCAGGGCTCCGGCAACCCGATGCGCAAGATGGGCATGCCCGAGGACATCGTGGGCACCGCCATCTTCCTGGCGTCCAGCGCTTCCGATTTCATGACTGGCAACATCCTCTATCCCGACGGCGGCCTCACCGCGATCGGCTAAGAGTACACAAGATTTAACAAAACATAAAGATCAAGGGAGCTTCCGAGAAGGAAGCTCCCTTGATTATAGCCGGCGCGGTATAAATAATGTATAATAGACCCAAAGAATCGAATCGAGGTGAAACATATGGTTTCAGCATCCTACTTGGCAGGGTTCGCTTTCTTACTGCCGCTTTTGGAGATCGGACTGATGGTTTGTGGCATTATCGCCTTGATTTATGCGATAAAAGCGCTGCAGATTTATATCAAAAAAAACAGATTCTAAGCAGACCGGAGGAGTGCGAATGATCTATGAAAACATCCGTCGGGCGGTCTTTTTGGACCGCCCGAACAGGTTTATTGCCAATATTGAGATTGACGGCGGGAGCGAGGTCTGCCATGTGAAAAATACGGGCCGCTGCCGGGAGCTGCTGATACCCGGGACGGCAGTGTTCGTGCAGGATTTCGGCGGCCCTCTGGGCCTGCCGCGCGCCCGGAAAACAAAGTATGACCTCATCGCCGTACAGAAGGGCGAGCGGCTGATCAATATGGATTCCGCCGCGCCGAATAAGGTCTTCGCCGAGTGGGTACGTGCCGGGGGACTGTTCCGGGAGGTCACGCTTCTCCGGCCGGAGTACCGCTATGGCAGCTCACGCTTTGATTTTTACATCGAGGCCGGCGGCCGCCGCGCCCTGGTGGAGGTCAAGGGCGTCACGCTGGAGGAGGACGGCGCGACCCGCTTTCCGGACGCACCCACGGAGCGGGGCGTCAAGCACCTCCGGGAGCTTGTTTCCGCCGCGGCGGCGGGCTACGATGCGTACGCTGTCTTTGTCATCCAGATGAAAGGCGTGCGTTATATGGAGCCCAACTGGGCCACGCACGAGGCCTTCGGCAGCGCGCTGCGGGATGCATATCAGGCGGGGGTCAACGTCCTGGCCGTCGATTGTTTTGTGACCGAGAACAGTATCACGGCGGCGGAGCCTGTGGAGGTGCGATTGGGCAGGGGCGTAACGCGCAACCATTAACTTACGGTGAGTTCTTATGACGCACCTGTTCTATAGGCTGCCGGCCTCGCTGTCCGTCATTGGTGATACGCGCGCCGGCCTGCCGTATAACACCTTTTTATAGTTTACCAGTATGGCGATAACCGCAGCTGCGAGATAAAGCGCGGAGGTAACAGCGAACGACGCGATCGACTGTTCGAGCGCAACGAGGCCCATCAGGAAATTCATCAAAAAGTGAATCAGTATGGGGATGAGTAAATTGTGGCTCAAGCTATAAAACATTGTTATAAGAATAGATGCCGAGGTTAAGGATACGGTGAACAGCAGCCCATACCCGGCCACCTCCCAGCCTGCGTATCCGCTTAAAAACCATAGCGGCAGATGCCAGAAAGACCAGACGATTCCGACGATTATCGCAGCTTTCAGCGGGCTGTACTTTTTTGTAAGCGCATTGAGCAGATAACCGCGCCAGCCGAGCTCTTCGCCTGTGGCTCCTGTTATAATCGAATTCAGCAGCAAAGCGCCAACGGCGCCTGGCGCTATCAATAATTTTTGAAGGGGAAGCTTGTCGGTTATATTGAAATACAGCAAGGTACCCACGCAGGTGAGGCCCAATACGGCAAGTATCCACAGGACTACTGAAATTTTAATTTTTCCCGAAAACTGGCGTTTTAGAAAAGGCAGCAGCTTTTCATTTTTATACAGCTTACCAAACATGAATAAAATGACGATTGTCGGAGACCATGCGGAAATTATCTGCAAAACCGACGCAACCTCATCAAGCTGCAGTACCATTAAAAACAAGCCTATGACGCCAATAAACGCCCAAAAAAATAAATATGTAAAGATTACATATTTCATAGAAGCATTTTTCATGCGATCACCTTCAAAATACGTCGTACAACAAGTAAATTTGCTGCCGGTTTGATTTTAAAGGTGGGGGTAACCCCCAGGTCAAGAGCTTTTTTAAGTTTTTTTAGTCTTCTTCAATTGGCGCCCATGCCTCGAAGAACAGGCGCTCCTTTTGGTCCTGAAAAGCCACTAAAGCTATATTAATATATACAACACCCTTGAGCTTAACATTGTGTGCATCCGCCCACCGATATCCGCGTTCATGGATTTCACCGATCATTGCGTCGTCCGCGTCATTAAATCTGCCTGATTCCGTCACGGTATACATGCAGCTGCCGATATCCAGCAGTCCCGGCGGGGCTTTCCGCTCAGGCGCGAGCTTATTGACGATATACATTTTTGTACCGGTATAGCCGGTGCGGTCAAATGTGATTTCCCTGAGCATCTTGCCAAATAAGTCCTCGGCATTTTGGTCCATGATGCCAAGGGCTTTTTCGGGGTACTCTTCAAATGCCGTTATGGCCGAGAGCTCTCCCAGTATTTCATATACAGGCGCTTTCCGAATGGAAAAAACATTAAGACTGCTCTCAAACTCCGCATGGAAATCGCTCGTTTCCTGAAGCATTTTCAGAATTCTCTGCTCTTCCCTGAGCTTGTTTTCTATTTCCACCCGTTTACGCTCAAGGACACCATATATCTCAGATAAGGATAAGCCCTCTATTATTTGATGTATTTCGCTCAGGGTCAACCCGCGTTTTTTATAAAAATCAACGATAAGCAATCGGGTAAAATCGTAAGTGCTGAACTCACGATAGTTGTTATCCTTATTCTGACGCGGCTTTAGTAACCCGATCTTCTCATAGTGCCGAATTGTTTCTCTCGTAAGACCCAAGCTGTTGTACAAGTCTCCCGCGCGAAAAACCTTTTTGGCATTTTCGTGGTCCAGCCGATTGATGCCCTTAGCTTTCAGAAGATTATTCCCGGCGTCATTTTCCACAAATACAGCTCCTTAATAATTGCGCGGCTCCGGGCCGTGCCGATACGGCTTGAGGCTGCGGCTTCAGCCGTCGTGCGGCCCGTACCACATGAAACGCTCCAGGTCCACGTTGCCGTCGGGCGTAAACGCCACGCCCTCCATTTCTAAAAGCAGCCGGTGCGATTCCTTCCCCAGCGGCATGAAAGCGTCGGCCAGGCCGCCGAAGCGGTTCACTACCCGGTGGCACGGCACATCGGCCCCGTCGGGACAGCCGCTCATGGCATAGCCCACGACGCGCGACAGCCGCGGGTTGCCGATGAGAAAAGCGATGCGCCCGTACGTGGTCACCCGTCCGTACGGAATCTGCCGGGCTATATTATAGATTTGTTCAAAGGTGTTGTTCATGCGTCTTTGTTGTGATTGGGCGCGCCGCTTTCATTTTGCAATGTCTTCATCAGCTTCACACCCATGACGGTTGACGGTATTCGGTATTTTGGCGAACAGTTTGACAGTATAACGACACCGATTTGCTTTTCCTTGTCAAAAGCTGCGTAGCTGTTGAAATAACTCGTCCCGCCGTTATGCCAGATAATATTGTTTTTTGTATCGATAATCCAGCCGATACCGGCGGCGTCAAGCCGGATGTCCAATTTTTCATACTGCTTTGGCGTGGCGCCGATTTGGGCCAGGATATCATGCCCCTGAGCCAAATAGGGAAGTTCGCCGGACATCTGCAGCTTGATATAGCGCATCATATCACTGACGGTCGATGTCAGAGCGCCGGCAGGCGCGTAAGCGTCGTCTTCTTTCCAGCGCCAATAACCGCTGAGGTCACCCGTCCCGTCGCTTACCCTGGTGTGCTCAAGCCTGAGATCATTGGCGAGATAGTCGTCCATGAGCTTTGTATAGCTTGCGCCGTATACCTTTCCCAATACTTCTCCGATGGCGGCCATGCCGAAATTGGAGTATTTATAAGCGTAATCCTTGTCCTCCAGCGCGATATCCGCCAGCCTCTTGACGAGCATCTCACGATCAATGCCATAATAACTGTTCTTCTGCCCGCTAAGAAAACCGGTGATCATCGGCCACTCAAGATAATATTCTTTATAGCCGGAGATATGGGTGACAAGTCGGTTCAGCGTCGGATAATAACCTCCGCCGGGCAGGGCGATATATTTGCTGATTTCATCGTTTAAATTGACTTTCCCCTCGCTGATGGCCTTGCAGAGCAGTGCCGCGGTAAAGGTTTTTGTCAATGAACCGATTTCATAAACATGGTCCTCGCCTGGCAAAACCGAACCGTTTTTTCCATAGACGGTATACGTCGTTTCCCCGTTCCGGATGATGCCGACGGTAATAAGCGCTTTATCGTTATTCCGGGTTGTATAGGCCATCATTTCATCAAAGGTCATGGAAGGCAGCAGGCTCATCCGATATGAAGCATATGCCATAAAGGCGCCTGCGCCAAGACAGAGAATTATGACGGCAATAATAATCAGCCGAATGGCTTTCTTTTTTATAAGCTTCACGAATTACACCGTCAATTCCGTAAAATCCGGGCGTTCAGGGCGCAGATATATTATGCCGTCAGGGCGGGGTTTCAAGGACTGGCCCGGCATTATTGAGACGGTCAGTTCTCTTCTATCGGCAGCCAGACTTCAAAAAAACCTGTAATCTCGTCGTTTTCAACGACGCTGCAGGCGAGGTTGCCGAAGGCGGTGCCGGCGACCTTCAGGCTGTTCTTTTCGGCATATTCAGTGAGAAAATCCAGGTGGCGCGCCGTAAACCGGTCCTTGCCCGTCGAGGTGAACGCCGAATGAATGCAAAGCTGGGAGGGGATGTGCTTGACAGGGGAGCTGATCTCGATATTGAATTCCTCGACGTACTGCATGCCGATGGAAAAGCCCCAGGCGTAATCGTCGCCCTCGCCCATGAGGCCGTCCTCCGGGACCTCGAAGTACCGCCGCGAAAACGGCATAAACTTAAGCCACTGCCTGTTCAGCGTCTGCAGCTCGGAGTCGTTGTCGTAGATGGTGTTATAGCGGTTTAAATAGCGGACAAACTCGGCGCTGCGGCGGATGTCGCACTGGCCGAGATAGCCGCGCAGGCTCTTGAGGCTTTCGGCATATTTTTGGATACGCTGCAGGAGCAGCTCCTGGTAATGGATGGCGGCAAGGAGCTCATCGCCCCGGGCGGAGAGATTGTCCACCAGCGCGTCGTATGTATTCTGCGATACGATGTGCGCCACCTGCTCGATCCCAAAACCGAAATTTTTAAACCAGAGGCAGTCAATGAGGAAATTGATATCCCAGGTATCGTAATATCTGTAATTATTGTACGGGTCCTTCTGCGGCGAGACGACGCCCTTTTCCTCGTAATACCGGATCAGGTCGGGTGAAATCCCGAGGATTCTGGCCACATCCCCGATCTTGTAACGCACTGGCTTAAACCTCCTTTACGGCAACACATATGACAAAAACGCGCCTTCAGGCGCCTTTTCCGGTCAGATGCGTAATTTTGCTGACATTGCTAATATTATATCAGGATAAACGCCTGATATAATTTACCGCCGGCGCGGGACGGGCCGCGGCTTAAATTACAGCGTATGGGCACATTGTGCCCATACGCGCGTATAATAGCCGCTCTTACAGCCATTATAATCTGATATTTATTGAAAGTCCAATAAAATTAAATAAATTCCCTTGACTTTGGAATAGTCCCAAGGTTTAGAATCTTAATAGTTATACGCGCAGTTAACAAAATTCTACAATATTATTGGAGGTTATCATATGGCTTACATGCCGCTCGACAAGAGCAAGATGTATCTTGACAGGAACAAGATGACGAAGATTTACGATCTGTCGCAGCCCTGGGGCGTCGACACCCCGCTGTGGCCCTTCCCCGGTCCCCGTCAGGACCTCATCTTCCCCCGCGGCCAGTATCTCGGACGTTTTCACAAGAGAACGATGACCTACACCGGCACGCTTCACGCCGGCACCCACATGGACGCGCCGAACCACGTGCTCCACGAGGAAGAGGTTGACCGCGAGAGAAACGGCTATTCCCTCAACGAGATCCCGCTGGAGTACTGCGTCGGCACCGGCGTCATCCTCGACATGCGTTACCTGAAGGACGAGTTCGAAAAGAAATGGAAGACGGGCTTTGAGGACGGCCTCTGGTATGAGCTGCAGCCCGAGGACTTCGAGAAAGCCGCCAAGAAGGACGGCCTCGAGATCCGCGAAAACGACTGGGTCGTTGTGAACACAGGCTTCCAGCACTACTGGAGAAAGAACAACGACAAGTATTACAACTACTATCCCGGCATGGGCCCCACCGTCGCCAAATGGCTCGTGCACGAAAAGAAAATCAAGGGCATTTCCGGCACATGGGGCGCCACTGACGCGCCGCTGTGGCACCATCCGCTCAAGGAGCAGATGCCTTGGCTCGATACGGCTTACCGTCAGGCAACCGGCAAGGATCCCACCAAGGAGTTCCCGGATTATGAGCCTTGCCACAGAATTTTCATGCAGGCGGGCTGCTGCACCGTCGAAAACGCCGGCGGCGATATCGACGACTGCACCGGCAAGCGCATGATCGTTGCCGCGTTCCCGTTCCGCTGTGAAATGGCCGACGGCGGTTTCGTCCGGCTGGTTGCTTGGGAACAAGGGGCTTTCTAAGCATAATATGACACTTTTGCCCCACAAGCGCTCCTTGTGGGGCAAAATTTTCAAAAAGAGGCTAAAGAGGTTTATTAAATGAAAACTATCAACGACATAAAAAAGATCGCCGTTCTCGGCGCGGGAACCATGGGACCGGGCATCGCCCAGACTTTTGCGATGGGCGGCTATGAGGTAACGATGTGGACCCGCAGCGAGGCTACCCGCGAGAAAGCCAAAGACGCGCTTAAATCCAGCCTGAAGACCTTTGCCGAAGAAGGCGAAATCAAGGCCGCGGATATCGACGCCATTTATGCAAGGATCAGCTTCAAGGAAAACGTTGCGGAAGCTGTCAAGGGCGCCGATTTTATTATGGAGACCATCGTTGAGAAGAGGGAAGCCAAGGAAGAGCTTTACGCACAGCTGGCCGAAATCCTGCCCAGCGACGTTATCGTTGCCTCCAATACCTCCGCGCTCAACATTTTCGAGGTCATTCCGGCGAAGCTGCTGCCCCAGCAGATCATCTGCCACTGGTATGCGCCGCCTCAGCTCATTCCTCTTGTTGAGGTCGTCAAGAGCGAGCAGGCTCCTCAGGAGTATGCGGACATCGCCGTCAGCATGCTCAAAAAATGCGGAAAAACCGCCGTTCTGATGAAGAAGTTTATCCAGGGCTATATCGTCAACCGCCTTCAGCAGTGCCTCAACCGCGAGGTGTTTTACCTTATGGATAACGGCTACTGCGACGCGGAGGCTATCGACCTCGCCGCAAAGGCGTCCTTCATTCCCCGCGCCGTTGTTCTCGGCCTCCTGAAGCGCGCTGACTTCGGAGGACTGGACATGACCGCCAACAACTACAAGAACCGCAGCTACACCATGCCGGAGCATGGAGACGAGCTGCCAACTTCTCTTGCCAAGCTGGTTGAAGCCGGCGATCTGGGAATCAAAACGGGAAAGGGCTTCTACGATTACGAGGGCGTCGACATCGGCGCGCTCAAGACGAAGCGCGACAAGCAGCTGTTTGAGGTTTTCCGCCTTGCCAAGAAGTTCATGGATGACCCTGTGTGATCCATTAAATCATAATTTGAAAGGAATACAATAGTCATGCCGAAGAGCAATAAAGTCATCATCCAGGTCTGCCTGTGCGGCGCCGGCACAAAAAAAGAGCAGGCGCCCACCGTCCCCTACACCGCTCAGGAGCTTTCCGAGCAGATCGTCGACTGCGCCAAGGCCGGCGCCTCCATCGCCCACATCCACGTCCGCGAGGATAAGCTGGTAAACGGCGAGATGCAGATCGGCTACAAGTCCATGAGCCTGCAGAAATTCACCGAGGCCGTTGAGACGACCCGCGAAGCCTGCAAAAAAGCCGGTGTGGACATCCTCATAAACCTCACCACCTCCGGCGGCGAATACGAGGACGTCAAGCGCATCCAGCATCTGGGCGCCCTGCGCCCCGAGATGTGTTCCTTTGACCCCAACACCATCAACTGGGCCAACAGCTACATCTTCGAGAACAGCCCCCGCTTTTTGAACCTTCTGAGCCAGGAAGTCGTCAAATATGACGTCAAGCCCGAGTTCGAGGTTTTCGATACGGGCCACGTCGACAGCGTTATGTATTATGTCAACAAGCACAACATCCCTCAGCCCCCGCACATCCAGTTCATCATGGGCGTGGGCGGTTCCATGCCCGGCACCACTGAGAACCTGGCCTTCCTTGTGGGCAAGCTCCCGAAGGGCGCCACATGGTCCGTGTCCGGTATCGGCAAAACGCATATGTCAATGATGCTCGCCGGCCTGGCGCTGGGCTGCGACGGCCTCCGCGTCGGCCTGGAGGACAACATCTACTATTCCAAGGGCGTTATCGCCACCAACGTGCAGCTCGTCGAGCGTGCCGTTGAGCTCTCCAAGCTGGCCGGCCGCGAAATCGCCACCGCCGAAGACGCCAGGGAGATTCTCGGCATCACCCGTAATTGCCTGCGCGACGAAGTCACCCACGAGGCGACCTTTAAGGGATAAATAAGGGAAACGATGCTCCGGGTATCCGCCGGGTGCCCGGAGCGCTCGGCATATGAAAGGAAACTGACCCCAATGGACAAAGTAGTCTCCATTGACAGAGCCCTGGAAAAGCTGCATGATGGCTTGACAATACTCATTCCCGGCTTTGTCAACACCGGCGTGCCCGAGACACTCATCAAGGGTGTCATCGACAAGGGCTATACAAATCTCAACGTCATATCGAACAATACCAGCATCAAAGGGCGCGGCATCGGGCTCCTGGTGCACGAGAACCGCATCAGGCATATCACCTGCTCGCACATCGGCAGCAATACGGAGACCGTGGAAAAGGTGGTCGCCGGCGAGATCGACGTTACCTTTGTTCCTCAGGGCACGCTGTGCGAGCGCGTCCGCGCGGGGGGCGCCGGCATCGGCGGCATCCTGACGCCGACAGGGCTCGGCACGCCGATCGCCGAAGGCAAGCCGGTCATCGAGGTCGACGGAAAAAAATATCTCCTCGAAAAGCCGCTGCATGCCGACGTGGCGTTCATACACGCCTGGAAGGCCGACAAAATGGGCAATCTCGTGTACCGCAGGACAGCACGCAACTTTAACCAGATTTTCGCCACCGCCGCGGACCTCGTCATCGTCGAGGCCGAGGAGATCGTCGAGGTCGGCGCGCTGGACCCGGACGTCATCCATACGCCGGGCTGTCTTGTCGACATGATCGTTCGGGCTTGAGGAGGGCATCGGATATGGAATTGCAAGGAAGAGATCTGATTGCTTACAGAACCGCCAGATTTTTTGAGGACGGCGATCTTGTAAACCTGGGCATCGGCATGCCGACCCAGTGCCTGAACTTTATTCCCCAGGGCATCGACGTCTGGATCGACTCGGAAAACGGCGTTATCGGACTGACCGGCGCGCCGCAGGAGGGCGAGGAGTTCGACCCCAATGTTGTCGATGCCTCCGGCGCCGTCTCAAAGCTGCGCACGGGCGGCTGCTGCTTCGACAGCTTTACGTCCTTCGGGCTTATTCGCGGCGGCCACGTCGCGGCGACGGTGCTGGGCGCCTACGAGGTCGACCAGGAGGGTAACCTCGCCAACTGGACGGTGCCGGGCAAGACGGTGGCCGGCATGGGCGGCGCCATGGACCTGGTTTCAGGCGCGCTGAAGGTCATCATCATGACCGAGCACTGCGACAAGAGAGGAAATCCCAAGATACTTAAAAAATGCACGCTCCCGCTGACGGCGGCGGCGGAGGTCGATTACATCGTCAGCGAGCTCTGCGTGCTGCACCGCACGGAAAAAGGACTGGTGCTGGAGGAGCTCGCTCCGGGCGTTACCGCACAGGACGTTATCTCCAAAACGGACGCAGTCCTCATCATCCCGGAGACGATCGGGAGCATGATCAAGGAATAAACGCCGGCCGGGCATGTCCGCGTGACAAAACCGCCCGGACAGCCGGCGGCAATCACAGAGAGGAGGGGGTGGGCCCCTCTTTTTCTGTAAAAGCCCCATCTTGTACGCGCCGCCTGCAAAATGACGACGCGGCGATTGATTAATTGCGCGCGCGCCTTTATAATACTAACAAACAGTGACCGGGGAGGTGCGCCTTTGATCAACGAGGTTGCCGCAAGATGCTTTCTCACGCTTGCAAAGACACTCAGCTTCACGGAGACGGCCAAGCTGATGTTCATGACGCAGCAGTCTGTCAGCAAATATATCGCCAAGTTTGAAGAAGACGTGGGCTTCAAGCTTTTTATCAGGACGCATCACTACGTGATGCTGACAAAGGCCGGGGAGTATTTCTATGAGCTGTTCGCCAAATTTGACGAGGACTTCCTGAAGGTCACTGAAAAGACGAAGCAATATTACAGCACCATGTACAACGCCATTCGCATCGGCTATCTGGAGTGGCTGGAGATATCGTCGGAGATCAGCGCGGCATTTAAGAATCTGAAAAAGGAAAACCCGGAGCTGCGCTTCATCGGCGAGATGCACCCGCAGTACCAGCTGATCGAGCTCTTTATGGGGCGAAAGCTCGATTTGATCATCACCTACGCCGAGTTTGCCCCGAAGGGCACCGGCATCAAAAAAATGAAGGTTCTGGAAACGCCGCTGGTGCTTCTCGTCTCGCCGGAAAATCCCAAGGCAAAAGAGGGCGCTACGGTGGACGATTTCAAGGGCGAGCCGTTTATCAAGGCGGCGGCCAGCCATGAGACGAATTCGGAAAGCCGCGCGCGGGCCAGAAGGCAGTGCCGGGAGCTGGGCTTTACGCCGTCTGAGATCATCATCTCTCCGAATATCGAGTCGGCCTATATGGCGACAGAATTTGGCCAGGGCATCATGGTCTCCACGATGCTCAGCCGGATGAGCCTGCACAGCGAGCTCATCTGCTATCCTATCGGCAAGGCGGAGGAGCTGCAGTGCTTTTGGCATGAGGACCAGGAGAATCCCGCCGTGGAGGCCTTTGCCTCAAATCTTGAAAAGACCCATCAGTCTGACGACCTTGGAGCGAAATAGTATGAACATACCCGTTTATTCTTTTGTGGCCTTCTCCAACACAGGCAAAACGACGCTGCTCGAAAAGCTCATACCGGAGCTCAAACACCGGGGCCTCCGGGTGGCGGTCGTCAAGCACGACGCCCACGAGTTTGACATCGACCACGAGGGCAAGGACAGCTGGCGCATGACCCGGGCCGGCGCCGACGTGACGGCGCTCTCCTCGGCCACAAAAGCCGTCATCATGGAAAACCGGTTTATCCCCATAGACGAGGTCATCGAGCGCATCAGCGATGTGGACGTCATCCTGACGGAGGGGTACAAGCACGGCCCCTGGCCCAAAATCGCCCTCCAGCGCGGCGGCAACGGAAAGCCGCTGCCACTCCCGTCCGAGGAGTGTCTGGCCATCCTGTCGGACGTGCCGGTGACAACAACAAGACCCATTCTCGGCCTCGACGAGATCGAAAAGCTCGCCGATATCATCCTCGCGGACATGAAGGCCAAGTAAACAGACCGAAAAACATAGGGGCAGACTTGTGTCTGCCCTTTTCGTTATGTAAAGTGCGTTTCCGCAGGGGATGCTGTTTTCAGCGTCCCGGCTCCATGCCGCGCCGGCAAGAGCGGCGAGGGCAGAGACCCCGCCCTACGGCGTGAGACAGGTCTGTGGGGTAAAGGCTCTGCTCCTGCCTCCTTTTTGTCCTCGTAGGGGGCGATGAACACATCACCCCTCGGTCATTCCGTATCAAATCGTCAGTCGATCGTAATCTCCTGCAAAGGCTCGGACAATACGCGGACATCCAGTGGAGAAAGCCCGGCGGCGGCTTTGAAGGCGGCGGGGCGCCAGCCCCGGCTGTCGTCCTGGGCAAAGGGCAGGTGGAAAGCGGCCGTGTGCACCGGGGTAAGCACGTCCCGCACAAAGGCGCGGGGTCCGGCGCGGGTGATCCACGGGAAGTTCAGGAGGGCCAGGTCCGTCCGGCGGCCGGCGGTCAGCTCCAGGAGCATGTCGGACGCGGCCGCGGCGCAGTCGCCCGGGACGAGAACGGTAAAGCCCCCGATGTCAATAAAATATCCGTAATGGTACAGCAGCTTATATTTCGCGCCGTCGTGGGGCAGGCGCATGGCGTCGACGGTAATGCCCGGCAGCGATACCGTCTGGCGTTGCCCGGCCAGCACCACCGTACCGCCCAGATAGCCGACCGGCGCGATAAAAACGCTGGACGGCCACCGGCGGCGCGCCTTTCGCCAAAGCGCCGGGGAGACGTGGTCATAGTGCGCGTGCGTGGCCAGCACCAGGTCGGGCGGCTTGTCCCGGTACCTGTCCCAGACCGCGTCCAGCACCTCCGGGGGAACGGCGCTGAAAACCGGCACCTTGTCGCAGTGCAGCGCGTCGATCACGAGTTCCTTGCCGCCGGCGGACACGATAACGCCCGCGTTGGCTGTCAGGGTAATTTTGCATTTCAATATATTTCACCTGTCGTCATTATAGCAAGCTCTCCCGATGAATAAAAGCGCGGATTGAGGCGGCGCAAAAAGCGGCGGATGGCGGAATCTTTTCCGCCATCCGCTCAATCTGTTTTTTGGGGGCTCTGTCAGGGCTCAGCCGGCGTTTGCGGCGTTGTATTCGTCGATGGTCTGGAGCGTCCAGTCCAGCATCGGGGCAAACTCCAGGTTCGGGTCGTAATACTGGTCCACGTTGTCCACGTTGACGCAGTAGGTGGGCGTGTAGGAATTGGCCGGCAGGTCGTTGGCGTCAAAGCCGTCCAGAATGCTGTGGATGAGGTCGACGACGCCGGCGCCGGTATAGTAAGGCGCGTTGGTGCCGCAGGCGAGAATTTTACCGGCCTTGATGTTGTCCAGGGTATACTTGGCGGCGTCGGCCCCGCAGGCGACCAGCATATCCTTGCCCGGGGTGACGCCGTGCTGCGACATTTCCTGCAGGACGCCGGGGGACAGGGAGTCCGTCTCCACGAAGACAAGGTTCATGTCGGGGTGCGCCGTGAGCAGGTCACCGGCGGCCGTCTGGCCGGAGTTGGCATCGGTGGCGCCGGCGGCGGCGTAGCCGACCAGGTCGAGGCTGCCGTCAACCTTCGAGGAACCGGAATCGCGGCATTTGACCCAGGCGTTGTAGCCGTCCAGCGTGGCGTCCCACTTGGAGGCGTAGGGCTTGCCGTTCAGCTCGGCCAGTTTGTAGAGATACCCGCTGACGACGCCGCAGGGGCGGCTGTTGGAGTCTGCGTCCCCGGCGCGGCTGATGACAAAGCCCATTTTGAGCTCCTTGCCCTCATAGTCCTTGGACAGCTTTTCCGCCAGGTACTGGCCCACCACAAAGCCGGACTCAAAGCTGCCGGAGAGGACGGTGGTGACCAGCGGATAATCCGCCTTGGCCGCGGTGGGCCCCACCACGATCACAGGGATGCCCTGGCTGACGGCCTGCTGATAGTAGCTGGCGGTGGCGTCGATGTCCACGGCGTTGACGACGAGGAAGTCGACCTGCTGGGTCAGAAAGTTCTCAATCTGGGTCATCTGGGCGTTGACGTCAAAGTTGGCGACCTGATAAAGCAGCTTGTAGCCGTACTGGTCACATTTCTGCTGGGCGGATTTCAGCATTTCCGTAAAGAAGCTGGAGCCCTGGGAGGCGCTGGCCCAGCCGATGGTGATGGTGTCGCTGTTTGTCTTCTTCATGGGCAGGGCCTTGCCGACATCGGCGCGGCTGTCCAGATGGGCCGGCTGCAGGCCGCCCAGAGGCAGCTTATCCTCCATGGACAGGAGCTGCTCCAGGGCGGACTGGGCCGACGGCGGCGAAGCGGCCGGCGACGCGGGGGACGCGCTGGCGGTTTCCTGCCCGGATGACGTCGGCGCGGCGTCGGGCGGGGTGGTATTACTTGTACCGGCACAGCCGGTGAACAGGGCGGCGAGCATCAGTACGGACAAGGCGAGCGCCGGGAGCTTCAGACGATTTTCCATTCTACTTTACCTCCTAATTCATTGTCCCTATATATGAAGGAGCGGTCCTCCTCATATATCTCTACGCGTGCTTCCTGCTGCTCAGGCTCTTCAGCAGCACGGCCAGAATGATGACCGCCGCCTTGACGACCATCTGCGGATAGGACGCCAGGTTGATGAGGTTCATGATATTCCCGATGACGGCGATGATGAAAACGCCGATCACTGTCATGACAACGGTGCCCTCGCCTCCCATCAGGCTCGCCCCGCCGATGACGACGCCGGCGATGGTGGACATGTTGTAGTCCACGCCCGCCGTCAGGGCCGAGGCGTTGCCCGAGCGCGCCGTGATGATCACGCCCGCCACGCCGCAGAGGATACCGGACAGCAGATAGACGAAAAACAGATGCTTTTTGGAGCTGATGCCGGCCAGCTGCACCGCCGACTCGTTGGAGCCGATGGCGTAGACCATCCGGCCGAAGGTGGTGTACCGCATCACAAAATAGAAGATGATGACGATGACAAGGGCGAAGATGACGGCATAGGGAATCCCCAGCACGGTGGTTCCCGTGGAGAAGCCCACAAGGTCGGCGTAGCCGCCGCTCTTATTATCCAGCATCAGGGTGTTGCCCTTTGTTATTATGTAAGCGATGCCCTCCCCGGCGTACATCATTGCCAGCGTCACGATAAAGGCCGGCATCCGGAGCCTGGCGATCAAGAAGCCGTTCAGGGCGCCGAACAGCGCGCCCACGCCCACGCCGATGGCAATGGCGGCCCAGGTGTCCCAGCCGCCGGAAGAGAGGCCCCATTTCATCATGGAATAGGCCACCATGATGCTGCTCACCGCCGCCACGGAGCATACCGACAGGTCAATGCCGCCCGTGATGATCACCATCAGCATGCCCATGGCGATGATCAGATACGGCACCTGCTGCCGCAGCAGGGTGAAAATGTTCGTCTTGGAAACAAACAGCGGGGACAGGACGGACGCGATGATGCACAGGATCACGAGAATGATGATGGCGTTGTAGCGCATCAGGAAGGCCCGCAGCGACATCCGCTGCACGCCGCCGTCGCTTTTGACCTCCGCCATGGTTTTTTCCTTACTCTTCAGTTCCATTTGTCTTGACCCCCATTGCATATTGAATGATGTTGAGCTCTGTGAGCTCTTCCCTTGCAAGCTCTCCCACGCTGCGCCCTTCCTTGATCACCACAGCTCTGTCGCACATGCCGATGATCTCCGTCATCTCCGAGGACACCATCACCACGGCGTATTTCCGCGACACCAGCTCGTTGATGATTTTAAAAATCTCGATCTTCGCGCCCACGTCCACGCCGCGGGTCGGTTCGTCCAGGAACAGGACCCTTGAGTTGGCCGCCAGCATCTTGGCGATGGCCACCTTTTGCTGGTTGCCGCCCGAAAGGCTCTCCACATTGTTCATGGGGGAAGCCGTTTTGATGACGAGCTCGGAAATATATTTCTCCACCACCGGCGTTTCCCGCCTTTTCAGGACCCAGCCGGCCCGGGAGACAGTTTTTAAGCAGGACAGCGTAATGTTCTGGTAGATGGGCCGCCGGAGCAGCACGCCCTGATTCTTCCGGTCCTCCGGCAGAAAACCGATGCCGTGGGCGTACGCCTCCTTCGTCGAGCCCAGATGCAATCGCTTCCCCCGCAGCGTCACTGTTCCGCCGTCCAGCCTGTCGATGCCGAGAATGGCCCGGATACATTCGGTGCGCCCGGCGCCCACAAGCCCGCTGAGGCCCAGAATCTCCCCCTCCCGGACGCTGAAGGAGATGTCGCGCACCGCCGTGCCGGCCCGGATATGCTCCGCCGTCAGCACCACCTCGCCGATATCCGGCACCCGCGGCGGGAAAAAGCTGCTCAGATCGCGCCCGATCATCAGCGACACCAGCCCGTTTTTGTCGATGGCCTCTTTATCCACCGTGGTGACGTACTGGCCGTCCTTCAGCACGGTGATCCTGTCGCAGATACGGAAAATCTCGTCCAGCCGGTGGGAGACGTAGATGATGGACACGCCTTGTTCCTTCAGCTTCAAAAGCAGCCGGAAAAGCTGCTCCACCTCCTTGTTGGTCATCACGGCGGTCGGTTCGTCCAGCACCAGGACGGAGGCGTTCCGCGTCAGTGCCTTGCAGATTTCCACCACCTGCTGGTAGGCCACCGACAAATCGCCCACCCGCGCGGTGACGTCGATATTGCCGAAGCCGATATTCTCCAGAAACTCTCTGGCCTTCTTCCGCATCGCTTTCCAGTTGACGAAGCTCTTGTCGCGGAAATCGTCCAGCAGGATATTTTCCGCCACCGATAGATGCTGCACCAGCGCGAATTCCTGATAAATCACCGAAACGCCGGCCAGGATGCCGTCCTTCGGGTCGCCGAAGCATACGGTTTTGCCGTTTAGCCGCACCTCGCCGCTGTCGGGCATATGTACGCCGGAGAGCACGCGGATCAGCGTCGATTTCCCGGCGCCGTTCTCACCCACCAGCGCGTGAATTTCGCCGGGCAGCACCTGCAGCTGCACATCCTGCAGCGCCCGGACGCCTTCAAAGCTCTTGCAGATGTGCCGCATATCCACCCGATAACCGTTTTCGGACTCTACCGCCGCCGCCCGGCTTTCCGCCATGACTTTCACACCTTTCCAAAGATTTATAAACAGCCGCCGCTGAAAGAATATTCCGTAAATTTATATATGAGCATTAAGGTAATAATTTACATTATAGTAATTATTATACAATAAGATAAGCCCGGTGAAAAGAGGTTTTTTATGAAACGGACAAAGGCCGGACGGCGCGACAATAAAAATCCCGCATGAAAGCAGCACTTTACATGCGGGAGCGATTGTAAATAAGTGGGCCTTTTAACAGGGGGAAGCTGCGTATACTATGCATTATTTGCCGCGAAAAAACAGATATTTGGTCTGATGGCAAATGAAGGCAAACAAAAATGCGCTGAATAGTCAGAATAATACTGTGGATACTAATGTTGTAAAACAAGGGAGGGTCATAAATATGAAAGCAACCGGAATCGTGCGCCGTATCGACGATCTTGGACGCGTCGTTATTCCGAAGGAGATCCGCCGTACCATGCGTATCCGCGAGGGCGACCCGCTGGAGATATATACGGAGAAAGACGGCGAAGTGATTTTTAAAAAATACTCGCCCATGGGCGAGTGGTCGGAAAGCGCCAACCAGATTTGCGAGACGCTGTATAAAACGGCAGGCTGCTGCGCCACAGTCGCGGACAGGGACACATATATTTCCGTCTGCGGCGTGCCGAAGCGGGAGTTGGCCGACAAGCACATCTCCAGCGATCTGGAGCAGCTGATGGAGGCGCGGCGCCTCTACCAGCGCAAGAGCGGCGAAAAGGGCCTGCCTGTCATCGACAGCAGCGATAAATACGTCATCGAAACGGCGGCGCCAATCATTTCCGAAGGCGACGTGATGGGCTGTGTCGTCTTCTTCTCGGAGGGGGACAAGCTCCTCGGCGAGGTCGAGTACAAGCTCGCCCAGACGGTTGCCGGTTTCCTCGGCAAGCAGATGGAGAGCTAAAGGCGCACAGATTAACAGACAAGGTTACGGCCTTTGGGCCGTAACCTTGTCTGCAATTTGGTGAAAAAGTTTGCGCACAGGTAAGCTCAGCTGCTCACTGTGCGGGCGGTGTCATTTCCGACGTATACGCCGCCGGAAATGACGGACTTTATTTTATTTCCGCCGTCGCGGCGAAAACTCTGCGAGGCTTTTTCCGACAACCGGAGACCTTAACGAGAAAGCCAGGTCATGGCGGCGGAGACGCGGGCGGGGACGGCGGAAAAATGGCCGCCGTCGTGCCAGATGAGCGCCGTTTCCGCCACGTTCGCGTCGGCGGAAAGGCGCGCGTGGGCGGCCCGGGTGGCATCGCCGACAGCGGCCATGCGGGGATTTCTCGCTTTTTCCTCCTTCTTGCCGAGGCTCAGATAGATTCTGGAACCTGGGCGAGGGCTGTTTGCGGCCATAAATTCCGGCCAGCCGTCGTACCACATGGAGCCTGAGCAGCAGCCGCAGGCGATGAAAGCGTCGGTGACGTACATGGCGTACAGCGCCGCGAGCCCCGCCAGCGAATATCCCAGGACGGCACGGCCGTGGGCGCCTGCTTGAACGGGGAACTCTCCTTCAATAAATGGCATCAGGTCTTCTGTCAGCCAGCGCAGCAGGTCCGACGCTCCGCCGGTAAACGGCGGCTCGCTGTCCAGAAGGGGCGGCGCGGGCCACGGCGCGTAGTCGCTGTTCCAGTGCCGGGTGCCGGCGGCAACGGCGATAAAGGGGCGGCACTCTCCGCTTTCGGTGGCCGCCTCCGCGCGCTCCGCCGGGCCGGTCAGCTCCAGCCCGGGGTCGGGGCCGGCCAGCATATAGACGACCGGGATAAGCCGATCCGCCGTTTTTGGCAGATAGACGGAAACGGGCCGCCCGTCCTTTTGAAAATGCGTGATCGTACCTTTCATTGCCGCCTCCCGCAGATTATGTTTTTCTGCTTATTCTATCATATTTTTCATGGCTGCGCCGGGATTTATGCCGCCGCGGCGCCCGGAAGACTTTAAAACTGCGCGCCGGTGTGTTACTATGGCGTCAAGGCCGTATTTTACCCGGATTTAACACATTTGTGATATCAAATTGATGTGGACTTGGTAATATTAGAAACTCGATAAGGGGGGAGATAAATGATCTATTTTGTCGAAGATGACAACAGTATCCGCGAGCTTGTGATTTACACGCTCAACAGCACCGGTCTGGAGGCCGTCGGCTTTGAAAAGCCCTCGGATTTCTGGCGCGCCATGGATAACGCCCTTCCGAGCCTCGTTTTGCTGGATATCATGCTGCCGGAAGAAGACGGGCTTGAAATTTTGAAAAAGCTTCGGAGCGCGGCGGCCACAAAGAAGCTGCCCGTCATGATGCTGACCGCGAAGGGCAGCGAATACGATAAGGTTCTCGGCCTCGATTCCGGCGCCGACGATTATGTGCCGAAGCCGTTCGGCATGATCGAGCTGATGGCGCGCATCAAGGCGCTCCTGCGCCGGACGGAGGAGGTGGACACCCCGTCGGAGCACACGCTGGGGAGCCTGTATGTCTGCCCCTCAAAGCATATCGTCAGGGTGGACGGGCAAAACGTCTCGCTGACGCTGAAGGAATTTGAAATGCTGTGCCTTCTCCTGGACAACCATGACATCGTCCTCACGCGGGACCAGATCCTCAACAGGGTCTGGGGGTACTCCTTTGACGGCGAGAGCCGGACGGTGGACGTTCACATCAGGACGCTGCGGCAGAAGCTGGGGCACGCGGGCGATTATATCGAGACGGTGCGCGGGATCGGGTATAAAATCAGCACAACGGGTTTTTGATTTAAAATATCGGCGGACGGGAGGCTACATATGAGCAAACGGATTTTTCAGGGGATATTTCTCGTCGCCGTCGCCGTATTCCTGGCATGTTTGCTGCTTATCCTGGGCGTCGTCTACAGCTATTATTCCGGCGAGTACGGGGACCGGATGGAAAAAGAAACGGCCTTTATCACCCGGGCGGTGGAGCTGAACGGCCTGGATTATCTGAACGGAATGCCGGCACAGACCGAGCTGCGTGTTACCTGGATCGCCGCCGACGGCACGGTGCTTTACGACAACTTTGCCGACCCCGCCACGATGGAGAATCACGGCAGCCGGCCGGAGGTTCAGGCCGCGCTGGCCACCGGCGTCGGACGGAGCGACCGCGATTCAAAAACACTGTCCGAGCAGATGATTTACTACGCGCTCCGGCTCAACGACGGCACCGTCCTCAGGACGGCGGAGGCGGAAAAAACGATGTTTACGCTGCTGCCGGGCCTTGTGGAGCCGTTTGTCATCGTCCTGGTGACCGCCGTGGTGTTCTCCCTCCTGCTGGCCTTCAGGATATCCAGGTCGATCATCAGGCCGATCAACGCCATCGATTTTGAGCATCCGGAACGCAGCAGGGTCTATCCGGAGCTGAGCCCTCTCATCTCCAGGATCGCCCAGCAGAACAGCATCATCGCCAAGCAGATGGACGAGCTGAAGATCGAGCACGAGGCCCGGGAAAAAATGCGCCGCGAATTTACGGCCAATGTCTCCCACGAGCTCAAAACGCCCCTGACCTCCATTTCCGGCTTTGCCGAGATCATGAAGGGAGGGCTTGTGAAAAGCGAGGACATCCCGCGCTTTTCCGGGTATATTTACGATGAGGCCCAGCGCCTCATTTCTCTGGTGGGCGACATCATCAAGCTCTCGCAGCTGGACGACAACGAGCTGCCCGTCAAAAAGGTCCGCCTGGATTTATATGACGCTTGCGCGTCCGTTGTGGCGTCCTTAAAGCCGGCGGCCGACGCCAAGGGGGTCAGGTTCGTCCTGTCGGGAGAGCACGCGGAGATATTCGGCGCCGAGCAGATCGTCGACGAGATCATCCACAACCTGTGCGATAACGCCATTAAATATAATAAGGACAACGGCAGCGTCTTCGTCTCGGTCACAAAGCGGGAGGGGGAGGTGGAGCTCTCCGTCTCCGATACCGGCATCGGCATACCCAAGAGTGAGCAGACGCGTGTTTTCGAACGATTTTACCGGGTCAACAAGAGCAATTCAAAGCAGCTGGGCGGCACGGGCCTCGGCCTTTCCATCGTCAAGCACGGCGCCGCCTATCACAACGCAAAGATCATCCTCGAGAGCGTCCCCGACGTGGGGACGACCGTCAAAATCGTTTTTAAAACGGAAACGGCGAAGGGACAGCAATGATGAAACTGATGATCGCATCCGATATCCACGGCTCGGCGTATTATGGCGAAAAGCTAATACAGGCTTTCGACAAGGAAAAGGCGGACAGGCTGCTCCTTCTGGGCGACCTTTTGTATCACGGCCCGAGAAACGACCTGCCGGAGGATTACCGGCCCAAAAGAGTCATCGAGCTGCTCAACGGTCTTAAAGCGCATATCCTGTGTGTGCGCGGGAACTGCGAGGCCGAGGTGGATCAGGCGGTGCTGGAGTTCCCCGTCCTGGCGGAGTACTGTGTCCTCTGGCTCGGCGGGCGCATGATCTTTGCCACCCACGGGCACCGCTTCGACAAGGACAACCCGCCGCCGCTGCACAAGGGCGATATTCTGCTGTACGGCCACACCCACGTCCCGCTGTGCGAGGTTGGGGAAACCTTCATCAGCCTGAACCCCGGCTCCGTCTCTATCCCGAAGGAGAACAGCCCCCACAGCTACATGACGCTGGAGGACGGTTTGTTTAAGTGGAAGGATATCGAGGGGGATACCTACCGGAGCTTTGCGCCGGACTGAAATTTAAGTTGAATTCTTATAAAAACCGCGGCAAATTGGCTTGAAAGCACAGCGCTTTATTCGTACACTTGTATTCGGAAGACACAAGTAAGATGGCTCGGTGCCTGAAACGCGCTATTTGGGTCTGCCGGCATATCTGATTGCAGCGGGGGGTTAAATAATGACTTTAAAGCAGAACAACTACGCAATAGCCGCGGAAAACGCCAGATTGTTATTTCTGAAAGAGGACCAGGAAAAGTTGATTCAAAAGTTCCGCCTGAAGGCTGACGATACGTATTTATATCTGCGCTTTTTGGACATGACCTATCGCATTGAGCGGAACAGCGGCCATGCCCAGCGGACCGCGGATAACGGCGGCTATATCGACGACAAGGATTATAACACGGTGCTGTCTATATACGACTACCTGTGCTGGTCCCGGGAGGACCGCCAATTGTCCGGCAGGTGGATATCCATGCAGAATATGGGGCACTCGTTTCATACGAACCTGCTGGAGGGGGACGGGAGCCTGTATGCGAAATACGCGCAGGCGTTCTCGGGATATAAAGAGGAGCTCGACAAGGTGTGCAAACAGCTGGGCGGGCATAAAATGTCGGTCGGCGACGTGGGGTATATCCTGCCGGCCTTTGACGAGCTGCCGGTTTATTTTCAGTTTTGGGACGGAGACGACGAATTCCCTCCCACGGTTGCGTTTCTGTGGGACGCAAATACGACGCAGTATATTCATTACGAAACCACATATTATGTTTTAAGTATGATCCTGGACCGGATGCGGGAGCTTTTCACCGCCGCGGCCTAACAATAAAAATGAAACGGGAGTGCCTCAAACGAGGCACTCCCGGATTTTTGATAAAATTTTGCCGAAAACAGGCTGTCAGTCGGCACCCTCGATCAGGCCGTAGCCGCCGCTTTTGCGCCGGTAGACCACAGAGAAGGCGTCGCGGTTATCCTGATTCCTGAAGACAAAGAACTCGTGATCCAGAAGGTTCATCTGCAAAATCGCCTCTTCCGCCGTCATGGGCTTGATGGGGAAGCGCTTTGTACGCATGATCTGGAAGTCTGCCTCGCCCCCGTCGTCGTCGGACGCGGCATAGCTGACGGAGGGCTTTACCTCGCGCTCCAGGGCGCCGTCGCGGAGCCGCTTGGCCAGGCGCGATTTGTTCTTGCGTATCTGGCTTTCAATGCCGGCCACGGCAGAGTCGATCGAGGCGTGCATATCGCCGGTGGCCTCGCTGACGCGGTAGAACATGCCGTTGTTGTTGATGGTGACCTCCGCCCTGTGGCGGCCCCTTTCGATGCCGAATGTGACAAATGCCTCCGACTCGATTTTGAAGAAGCGGTCCAGCTTGCCGATCTTTTTCTCGGCATACTCCCGGAGTTCGTCAGAGACCTGTACCTTCTTTTCTGTAAATGTGAATTTCATTCGAGTCATCTCCTTCTATAAAGTGTTGTATGGACGATGAGAGCTGTTTGTCCATAATCTATTATACCACGGACAGCCCCGCCGCGATAGGTTTTGCCAGATTTTTACCATATATATAATAATGCCTGCATTCGCAGGCATTATGCAGCCTGTAGATAAACTTGTTTTCGAGATAAAAGCTTCGCAGAATTTCCGCCGCGCACGGCGGAAACAAGATGGAATCTGTCATTTCCGGCGGCGTGTACGTCGAAAATGACACTTCTCATGCTGGGAGCGGCTGAGCGAGCTGCATGCGGTTTTTTGTCGGCAAAGCCCGGAGGGCTTTGCCGACAGGCTAAATAATGCCTGCATTCGCAGGCATTATACCAGGGGCCATTGCTTTATTATGTCGGAAAACGGGGCGCTTACAAAACGCAGGCGGCGTGCCGGGTGGCGTGGCAGCTCATGTTGACGACGCAGGGCAGACCGGCGATGTGCGTCGGGTACGTCTCGATATTGACCTTGACGGCCGTGAACCGCCCGCCGAAGCCCTGCGGGCCGATGCCGAGGCGGTTCACCTTTTCCAGCACCCGCGCCTCCATGTCGGCGTAAAACTTGTCGCCGTTGGCGCTGCCCATATCCCGCAGGAGTGCTCGCTTGGCCAAAAGCGCCGCCTGCTCGATCGTCCCGCCGAGCCCTACGCCGATGACGACGGGCGGGCAGGGGTTGGAGCCGGCTCCACTCATGACGTCCACGATAAAATCCTCTATCGTTTCCAGCTTATCCGACGGCAGGAACATGCGCATGGCGCTCATGTTTTCGCTGCCAAAGCCCTTAGGGGCTACCGTCAGGCTGATTTTGTCGCCGGCCACCAGCCGGAGATGCAGCACCGCGGGGGTGTTGTCCTCCGTATTCTCCCGCCGGAGCGGGTCCTTTACCACGGATTTTCTGAGATAGCCGTTCGTATATCCCCGCCGGACGCCCTCGTTGACGGCGTCCTCCAGGAGCCCGCCGGTGATGTGGACCTCCTGCCCGATATCGGCAAAGACAACGGCCATGCCCGTGTCCTGGCAGATCGGAATGCCTGTTTCGGCGGCCAGCTTAAAGTTTGCCACGATATCGCGGAGCGCCTCGGCGCCGGCAGGAGACTCCTCACGCCCGGCTGCGTCCTCCAAAAGTGCGCAAAGGTCTTTGGGCAAATGTACCGCCGCCTCGATGCAAAGCCGCTCCACGGCCTCGGCGATAACAGAACAGTCGATCTCTCTCATAGGAATCCTCCGAAGATTTTAACGAAATAGCTTGCTAATGATATTTTAGCATTCGGCCATAGATTCCACAATGACTTTAATGCCCGGACGTGTTACAATTGTGGCAGGAGCATTAAATACATCAGAACGAAAGGATTCAATATATATGTTCAAGATCGGCTGCCATTTGTCGACGTCCGGCGGATATCTGGCCATGGGGAAAAACGCCGTATCCATCGACGCGAATGTTTTTCAGTTTTTTACCCGCAACCCCCGCGGCGGCGCGGCAAAGGCCATCGATGAAAAGGATATCGCGGCGTTTCAGGCGCTGGCGAAGGAGCATGGTATTTCGGACCTGCTGGCCCACGCGCCGTACACCCTGAACGCCTGCTCGGACAAGGCGCATATCCGGCAGTTTGCCCGGGAGACGATGGCCGACGATATCCGGCGCATGGAATATCTGCCCGGCAACATGTATAATTTCCACCCCGGCGCCCATATGGGCCAGGGGATGGAGGCCGGCATCGGCATGATCGCGGAAATCCTCAACGAGGTGCTGTACCCCGAACAGACGACGATGGTCCTTTTAGAGACGATGGCGGGCAAGGGCACCGAGGTGGGCGGCCGCTTCGAGCACCTGCGGGCGATCATCGACAAGGTCATGCTCAGCGATAAGATGGGCGTGTGCCTGGACACCTGCCACATCTATGACGCCGGCTACGACATCGCCGGGGACCTCGACAGCGTTCTGGCGGAGTTTGACCGCGTGATCGGCCTTGAGCGCCTGCGCGCCATTCACTTGAACGACAGCAAAAACCCATTCAGCAGCCATAAGGACCGCCACGAAACGATCGGCAACGGTTCCCTCGGGGTCGAGGTGCTGAAAACGGTCATCAACCACCCCAGGCTAAAGCATCTGCCGTTTTACCTGGAGACGCCCAACGAGCTCGAAGGCTACGGCCGGGAGATCGCGCTGCTGCGGGGGCTGTACGAGGAATAAAAGCCGAAATGACCGGCAAGGGCAGAGCCCTTGCCCTACAACGGAACGACGGTCCGCAATCTGTAGGGCAAGGGCCCTGCCCTTGCCGATTTACCCTATCAGTTCAGTTATTTCTTGTCTGCGGCCATTTCCCGGATTTCGTAGGACCTGTTCTCCGCGTGGTTTTTCAGGGCGGGGCTGCCGCCCGGGCAGGTCCGGGCTTTATTGAAAAAGGTGATGGCGTTTTTGAGATCGTTCTGCTTCAGGTACAGCTCTCCGATCAGCACGCAGATCTGCTGCTCCTGCGCCGGAGGAACGCCGATCCGCGAATAGGCGTAAAGATAATTGTCCAGCGCTTTCACGGCCGTTTGATTTTCCATGTCCGCGTCGCCGGCGTCGCCGTAGACACGGCTGAGCTTGTACTGGAGCTTTGCCGCCACAAGCTGATATTTCGTAAAGGCCACCGGCGCGCAGAAGAGCGCAAGGTAGAATCCGGCAAAGACAGATACCGTTGTTTTGCCGGCGCCGAAGTCGATCCCCACGTTATTCTGCAGCATTTCCAGCGCCTTGACGATTTCGCCTTTCGGTTTCTCAGGCGCGTCGAAGATGTCCGACAGGGCGCTGTACAGGCAGTGCGGGCATGTCAGAACCTCGTAGTAAAGGGGCTCGATCCCTTTATAGTGGTAGCGCAGGTCACTGTCCGTGGCAGCCACAACGAGCTTGGACGGCCTGACGGCGAGCGCCGTAAACGTCTGGCGGCAGACCGGGCAGGTGTGGGTTTTATTCATGAGGATCGCGCTGTTTTGCTCGGCCAGAGACAATTCGTAATCGCCGTGGTTCTCGGGGAAGAGCGCAAACTTGCCGTTTTGCGCCGTGACGGGCGACAGTTCGGCCGCCGGCTTCGCTTTTTCCGGGGCGGCTGCGGGCACAGCCGGCGCCGGGCGCGCCGCGCCTGTCGGCTTTTTTTCAGGCGGCTTCGCGTCGGTACGGCGCTTTTGGCCGGCATTGGCGGCTTTCGCATCTCCAGCGTCATCCGCAGGCTGCTCCAGGCGGATAAAGAGCTCCTTTAAAAGCTCAAAGGCCAGCGCGGGCTCCTCCTGAAAAAATTCGGTGATATCATTCCGCTCGACGGGAATGATGATCGATTCGTCCAGGGATACTGCCGTATAGGCGGCCTCCTTGTCCTGCAGAAGGCCGGGATCGCCGAAAAGGTCGCCCGTACTGAGCTCCCTGATCATCTCGGCACCCGTCTGGCTGTAGTTGACGAAGACGCCGACCTCGCCCTTGACGATGACAAACAGGACATTGTCGGATCCGCTGCCCGTAATAACGGTGCCCGCGGAGCATTTTTTTACCCGCGAAATGTTTTTGATTGTCGTGATGTTAACCAAAACAGTCCCCCCAAACGTACGCTAAAAAAAGCTGCATGCCTAAGAAAGGCACACAGCTTTATAAACCATGTCCTCTTCGGCGGCCCGGCGATCATGGCGCTATGCTTTAGACCCGTGGCTTTGCGTCACCGGCTTTCGCCGGTTTTGCCGTTTCAGAGTTGAAATTAAAATTATGTTACTACAAATTACTACAAATTACAACATTTTTCATGTTAAATTATAGCTGCTATCAATGGAATTCGGCGTTAAATCAGTACGCCACGCCCCAAATGACCATCTTTTTGGCGGGTTTCCCGCAGCAGACGCAGGTATCGGCAACATGCTCCTGTTCAAAGGGCATGCAGCGGGATGAGACGCCGGCATCCTCTTTCATTTTCAGCTCGCAGGCCAGGTCGCCGCACCACATGGTTTTCACAAAACCGCCCTTTTCGGCCACGATGGTCCGGGCTTCCTCCAGCGTTTTTGCCGGGCGCGTGTTGTCGATGAGATTTTTCTTCGCCTTTTCATAAAGCCCCCGATGAACGTCGCCCAGAAGCGCCGGAATCCTCGTTTCAAGCTCGGCGAGGGCCACCGTGATCTTTTCCCCGCTGTCGCGCCGGACGGCCACGCACTGGCCGTTTTCAATGTCCTTCGGCCCGATCTCCAGCCGCAGGGGAACGCCCTTCATTTCATATTCGGCAAATTTCCAGCCCGGGCTCTGGTCGGACACGTCGCTTTTGACGCGGATGCCGGCCGCCTTCAGGCGCGATACAAGCTCGGCGGCTTTATCCAGAACGCCCTCCTTGTGCATGGCGACGGGGATCACCATGACCTGGATCGGGGCAATCCTCGGGGGAAGGACGAGGCCGGAATTGTCGCCGTGGGTCATGATGAGGCCGCCGATGATGCGCGTGGACATGCCCCAGGAGGTCTGGTGCGGGTAGGCAAGCTTGTTTTCCTTATCGGCGAACTGGATGCCGAAGGCTCTTGCGAAGCCGTCTCCGAAATAGTGGGAGGTGCCGCCCTGCAACGCCTTTTTGTCGTGCATCATGCATTCGACGGTGTAGGTGTCCACGGCGCCGGCAAACTTCTCCTTTTCCGTTTTCTGCCCCTTGATGACGGGCATGGCGAGGCTGTTTTCGCAGAAATCGGCATAGACGTTCAGCATCTGCTGCGTCTCGGCTTCCGCCTCTTCGGGCGTGGCGTGGAGGGTATGCCCCTCCTGCCAGTGGAACTCGCGGCCCCGGAGGAACGGGCGCGTCGTCTTCTCCCAGCGCAGGACGCTGCACCACTGGTTGTACAGCATCGGCAGGTCGCGCCAGGAACGCAGGACATGACTCCAATGGTCGCAGAAAAGCGTCTCGGACGTGGGGCGGACGCAAAGCCGCTCGGCGAGCTCCTCGGCGCCGCCGTGGGTGACCCAGGCGACCTCCGGGGCAAAGCCCTCCACGTGATCCTTTTCCTTCTGCAAGAGGCTTTCGGGGATCAAAACGGGCATAGAGACGTTTTCGTGCCCGAGCTCCTTAAAGCGCGTGTCCAGAATTGATTGGATGTTTTCCCAGATGGCGTAGGCATACGGTCGCAGGATAAAGAAGCCCTTGACGCCGGAGTAGTCTATAAGCTCCGCCTTTGTCACGACGTCTGTAAACCATTGGGCAAAATCAACGTCCATATCGGTGATCTGCTCGACCTTCTTATCCTTTGCCATCGAAAAAACTCCTTTTCCTTGTATATTCCCCCGCCTTCGGCGGGGGAATATGATATTTCAGCGTACTAGTCAGTGTAATGAATTCTTCATGGAATGTCAAGCACGGAAAGCCCGTCCCGGCAATAGTATATCTCAGACAACGCAAGCGCCAGACAAGGGAGTTGAAAAGGTTGAGCTCGGTTGCAAAATTTTATATAAAACCCGCCGAGGGCGAGCATATTGAGACAACGGTAAAGGTCGAACAGGAAAAAGCCGCGGCCGTCTGCGGGACGGTGCGGGACAAAGGCGGAACGGCCGTGGAGAACGCGCTCGTGCTACTGTTCCGGTCGGGGCAGGACAAAAAGCTCATCGACAGGCAATTCACGGATGAGGAGGGACAATTTTCCTTCGGACCCATTGAGGGCAATGTGCTGTATCTCATAAAAGTCTATAAAAACAGCATCAAAATACGTGAATTGGAGATTGTGGCCGACTGAAATTATATAAAACGCCGGCAGCTGCCGCGGCGCGCCCCGATGGGGACAGCGCCGCGGCGATTGACTTTCCGCCCTGTTTTGAATACAATAAACCTGCTGCTTGTATCATTAAAAAAGAACGCGCGGGGGTGAGGGTGTTGCAGATCGGAAATATTCAGATCGATTCCAGACTGGCGCTGGCGCCGATGGCCGGCGTGTGTGATCTGGCCTTCCGGGAGATCTGCCGTTCCTTCGGCGCGGCGCTGACATATACGGAAATGGTGAGCGCCAAGGCGCTCGTCTACCAGGACTCGAAAACGCGCGCCCTCCTCCGCCTGGGGGCCCGCGAGCACCCGGCCGCCGCCCAGATTTTCGGCAGCGACGCCGATTGCATGGGACAGGCCGCCGCGCTGGCACAAGAGATTTCCGGGGCCGATATCATCGACATCAATATGGGCTGCCCCGTGGGGAAGATCGTGAAGGCCGGCGATGGCAGCGCCCTGATGCTGGACCCTGACAAGGCGATGAAAATCATCGCCCGGGTGAAGGAGAGCGTCGACTCCCCGGTGACGGTGAAGATTCGAAAGGGCTGGGACAAGGGCAAGGTCAACGCCGTGGAGTTTGCGCAGATGGCCGAGGCCTCGGGCGCCGCCGCCGTCGCCGTCCACGGGCGGACGCGCGTGCAGATGTACGCCGGCACGGCGGACTGGGATATCATCCGGGAGGTCAAGAAAAACGTTTCGATCCCCGTTCTCGCCAACGGCGACGTCTTCACGGCGGAGGACGCCGTCAGGATACTTAAATATACCGGTGCCGACATGGTGATGATCGGCCGCGGCGCCTTCGGGAATCCCTGGATATTCGAGCAGGCGCGGGCCGCGCTGGAGGGAAAGCCAGTCCCCCCGCTCCCGCCGCTCAGCGCCCGGGTCGATACGGCGGTGCGGCAATTCGAGCTGGCAAAGGAATTCAAAGGCGAACGCATTGCGTGCCTCGAGGCCAGAAAACATTTTGCCTGGTACCTGCGGGGCGTGCCCCACGCAGGCTTTTTCAGGGAAAAAATATCGAAGATCGAGACGATGGCCGATATCTGCAAGGTCAGCGACACCATAAAAAGAGAGCTGAGGTGACTGTATGACAGCAGCGGAAGAACTGGAAATTATCGACAGAGTACGCGGCGGCGACAGGTCGGCCTTTGAGGCGCTCGTACTGGACAATCAGAAAAAGGTATACAATCTGGCGCTGAAGATGACCGGCAACGAAAACGACGCGCTGGACATCGCCCAGGAATCGTTCATCAAGGCCTATACGGGGCTCAAAAGCTTCAGGGGCGACAGCCGGTTTTCCGTCTGGCTGTACAGGCTTGTCTATAACCTCTGCATCGATTTCAGCCGGAAAAAGCAGAGGACAGACACCACGTCACTGACTTATGTTAACGACGACGGAGAATATGCCGACATGGAGGTCCCGGATCTGCGTTACGCGCCGGAGGTTGCCTCGGAAAAGCGGGAGCTCCGCGCGGCGGTGTCAAAGGGTATCCAAGCGTTGCCGCCGAAGCACAGGGAAATCCTCGTGATGCGCGAGGTAACGGGCATGAGCTACGAGGACATTGCTATCACGCTCAACATCAGCGAGGGTACCGTGAAGTCCCGCCTGTCGCGCGCGCGGATGAACCTCGCCGCGCTCCTGAGCCAGTACGGAACTTTTTATGGTAACAGCCGTCATAAGGATAGTAAGGAGGTGGAGGAGCGTGGCTGAGTGTAAAAAATACATGGACCTGATCAGCGGCTTTGCCGACGGCGAGCTGGCCGACGGGGAGAAAGCGGGACTGGAGCGGCATCTTGCAGAGTGCCCGGAGTGCCAGGCGCTCCTGTCCGCCTACAGGAGCATTTCCGAAGCGGCGGAAGAAGCTATGGAAGAGCCTCCCGAGGAGCTTGCCGGCCTCGTCATGGCGCGCATTATGGCGCTGCCGGAGGGCGCCGCGGCTGAATCGGGCCGCAGGACCCGGAAAACCATTATGCCGGTCATCATCAGTTTTGTCGCGGCAGCGGCATGCCTGGCGCTGGTATTTATCGTCAAGCCACAACTGTTTGGCTTTTCAGGCTCCTCAGGGGCGGCGCCCAACGCGGCCGCGCCGGAGGCGGCAGCCGTATCCCCGCCGGCGTTGTCCGACGCCGGTGAGGACCAGTACGCGCAAATGAAGATTGCCCCGGCGGGTCAGGCGGACGCCACAGACGACTATGGCGCAGAATCGACGCAGGACACTGAGGGGAGCGCGGCCTCCCCGACCCAGACAGCCGCCGGGTCGGCTGAAAAGAGCACGGGTACGGCGACAGCCACCGCCGCCGGTACTGCGGGAAGCACGACGGCAAGCCCGGAGCCGAGTATCGAGCCGCATTTGATGCTGGGCGCTGTTCAAAGTACGGAAGCGGATACGGTAAAACTGGAAAAATACTACGCCGTCATCACCATCAAAGGGCAGCTGCCGGACATTTTGCAGGCGGAGCAGCAGACGGATAACGGCGACGGCACCTTTAACATCGAGGTATCCGTCCAGACGGCGGAGCAGCTCATCAGCGAGAAGTACGAGGCCGTCCTGGGCAGCGGGGACGCGACGACGGCGCTGGTCGTCTACACCCCGGCGTCATAAAATCAGCTTTATAAACGCCTCCGGAGCCGGGCTCCGGAGGCATTTTTTATGTCCGATTCGACAGTTTTGACCGGGATTTAAGCGGCGAATGAACAAAATATTTGCTCCTGTACGTTAAATGACGTATAATCATTCTGCGTTTCATCGGGAGAATCATATAATGTCTTGAGTTACTGTTCCTTTTATCCCATTGAAAGGAGAAAGAAATGGTTAGAATTATCACGGACAGCACCAGCGACATCACGCAGGAGGACGCCGCGCGCCTGAATGTGACTGTCGTCCCGCTGACCGTGTTCTTCGGGAGCGAAGCTTATAAGGACGGCATCGATCTGACGAAAAAGGATTTCTTTGAAAAGCTGGCCGTCGCGGAGACGCTGCCGACGACCTCCCAGATTCCGCCCGGCGAATTCACGCCCCTGTTTCAGCGGTATATCGACGCGGGCGACGAGATCGTCGGGATTTTTATCTCCTCAAAGCTGTCGGGCACCTGCCAGTCCGCCGAGGTGGCGCGGGGGCTTGTCAGCGAAGAAAAAATCCACGTCATCGATTCGCTGACGGCCACCTTCGAGCTGGCACTCCTCGTCTTCGAGGCCATCCGGTTCCGGGATGAGGGGAAAAGCGCCGCCGAGATCGCGGAAAGCATCAGCGGCCTTGTAAAGCGGGTACGTCTGCTGGCCGCCGTCGACACGCTGAAATATCTCCGCATGAGCGGGCGCATCTCGACGACGACCGCCTTTGTGGGCGGGCTTTTGGGCATCAACCCGATCATCGCCATCACCGACGGGCTGGTGGTATCGGTGGGCAAAACGCGCGGCCTCAGGGCCGGGCTGAATTTTATTGCCGACCGGATGACGCTGGACCCGCCGGATACGGCGCATACGGTCGTATTCGGACACACGAACGCCCCTCAGGCCCTCCGGGAAACGGCGGATTACCTGACGGCGCAGTTTCACATCGCGAATTATCATGAGATGGACATCGGCATCACCGTTGGGACGCACGTCGGCCCCGGCGCCGCCGGTATCGCTTATATAGCGCGTGCAAAAGAATAGAAGAGAGGAATGTACCAATGAAACTCGGCATCGTCGGACTGCCCAATGTGGGCAAGTCCACCTTGTTTAACGCCATCACAAACGCCGGCGCGGAAAGCGCAAATTACCCCTTCTGCACCATCGACCCCAATGTGGGCGTCGTTGCCGTGCCCGACGAGCGGCTGGATTTTCTCCGGGACCTGTATTCGCCAAAAAAATACACCCCGGCCGTGATAGAATTTGTTGACATCGCGGGGCTTGTCCGCGGCGCCTCCAAGGGCGAGGGGCTCGGCAACAAGTTTTTGTCGAACATCCGCGCCACCGACGCCGTCGTGCACGTGGTCCGCTGCTTTGACGACGCGGACGTGGTGCATGTGGAGGGCGGCGCCGATCCGCTCCGGGACATCGAGATCATCAATATCGAGCTTATCATGGCCGATATGGAGATGGTGGAGCGGCGCATCGACAAGGCCAAAAAGGCCGGCAAGGGCGGCGACAAAAAGTTCCTGCACGAGGCGGAGGTATTCGAAGGCCTCCTGGCCCATTTGAACGACGGCAAAGCCGCCCGCAGCTACGACGGCGCGCCGGAGGATATGGAACTCATCGCCACCTCGGAGCTGCTCTCCCTCAAGCCGGTCATTTACGCGGCCAACATGGACGAAAAGAGCTTTGCCGCGGGCTATGAGAAAAATGCCTATTATCAAACCGTCAAAACGTACGCCGACGGCGAGGAGTCCCAGGTGCTGCCCATCTGCGCCAAAACGGAGCAGGAGATCGCGGAGCTTCCCGACGAGGACAAGCAGCTCTTCCTGGAGGAGCTGGGCATCAGGGAGTCGGGCCTGGACAGGCTCATCAAGTGCTCCTACAGCCTTCTCGGCCTCATCTCCTTCCTGACGGCGGGATCGGACGAGGTCCGGGCCTGGACGATCAGAAGAGGCACCAAGGCCCCGCAGGCGGCGGGGAAAATCCACTCCGACTTTGAGCGCGGCTTTATCCGGGCCGAGGTCGTGGCCTTTGACGATCTGAAAGCCTGCGGCACCATGGCCGTGGCGCGGGAGCGCGGCCTCATCCGCTCCGAGGGCAAGGAGTACGTCATGAAGGACGGCGACGTCGTCACCTACAGATTCAACGTATGACGCCTGTGGAACAGACCCCGGCGAGAAAACGCATCGATATCATCGACGCGCTGCGCGGCCTTTCCGTTATACTCATGGTCTTTGACCACCTGATGTATGATTTGGTGGTATTTATGGGCGCGCCGTCCTGGTTTTTCTCGAATCCGGTCTTCAATTTTCTGCATTATGTTTTCGCCGGGCTCTTCATTTTTCTTTCCGGCGTGTCCTCGCAGTTTTCAAGGAGCAATGTCAAACGCGGCATTAAGGTGTTCGCCATTGCCATCGGCTTTACCATTGTGACGTCGCTGCCGTTTATCGATGAACCCATTCGGTTCGGCGTCCTGCACCTTTTGGGATTCTGCATGATCTTTTACGGGCTGACGCGCAGGGCTTGGGATGCTATTCCGCGGATCGTTGCACCTGTCGTTTATATTGTTCTGCTCGTGGGCACGGCGCTGGCCACAGGCTATATCAAAATCGACGCGTCGTTCCTGTGGATGCTCGGGTGGTACCAGTGGGGCTTCTTCAGCGCCGATTATTTCCCGATCTTCCCCTGGCTCTTCGTTTTCCTCCTGGGGACATGGGCCGGCGTTTACGTTGCGGAGCGGAAGCTGCCCGAGTGGTTTTATGAAAAAAAGATCGCCTTTCTGCCGGCGGTGGGCAAAAAATCGCTGCTCATCTATGTGCTGCACCAGCCGGTCCTGTACGGCGTCATCATGGGGATTCTTTATCTGAAGGGGTAGCGTGGGATCGCTGAAGGGGCGGTTCTATGACAGCGGCGGAGAAAACGCTTCAGGGGCTTTATCCGGGCCAGACCGGAATCATACTTTCCGTGGGGAATCAGTCGGGCGCCGTCAAGCGGCGCCTTGTTGATATGGGGCTGACCCCGGGCACGGCCGTGACCGTCAAGAGGATCGCTCCCTTCGGCGACCCCATCGAGGTCCGGCTCCGGGGGTACGAGCTGTCGCTCCGCCGGGACGACGCGGCCCAGATCGTCCTCGGCGACCTGCCCCCCCGGCGGCGGGATAAGATATCCTCGCGCATTTCCTATGACACAAGGCGGCCCGACCCCGAGACGCTGCGGCGCATGCGGTACGCCCGCGCGGCGGAACGCGGCGTCCGGGCCGCCGCTTATGAAAGCGACAGGGACGACGGCTCGCGGACGATCGCCCTGGTTGGCAATCCCAACAGCGGAAAGACGACGCTTTATAACGCCCTCACCGGGTCCAGTCAGTCTGTGGGCAACTGGCCCGGCGTCACGGTGGAGAAAAAGGAGGGCGCGGCGAAGCTGGGCGGCGGGGAGATCAGAATTATCGACCTGCCGGGCGTCTATTCCCTGTCCCCGTACTCCATGGAGGAGATCGTCACCAGAGACTGCATCCTGGGCACGGCGGACAGCGGCCGCCCGGACGCCGTCATCAATATCGTCGACGCCACGAATATCGAGCGGAACCTGTACCTGACGGTGCAGCTTCTTGAGTTGGAGCGGCCGATGGTTCTGGCGCTCAACTTTATGGACGAGGCGCGCAAAAACGGGGATACCATCGATACGGCACGTCTGGCGGAAGCGCTCGGCGTCCCGGTGGTGCCCATCTCGGCCAAGACGGGCGAAAATATTGATGCGCTGCTGCGCGCGGCAGACCGGCAGACGCGCCGCGGTTATACGCTGGAGCCCGACGGCCTCTACGACGGTATGACCCGGGATATCCTCGGCCGCATAGGCCGTCTCGTCCGTCAGCCGGCGGAAGCGGCGGGAATTCCCGTCCACTGGGCCGCCGTCAAGCTTTTGGAGGGCGACAATGTCGTCCTGGAGACCCTGGACCCGGATGGGGACGCCCGCGCCGCCATCGAGGATCTGGCGGACGAATACGCGGCCTCCGGCCCCGGCGACCGGGAGACGCTGATCGCCGACAGCCGCTACCGTTACATAGAAAAGACGGTCAGGGACGCCGTCCGAAAGGGCCCGGCGCGCCGCGCCGAGACGGTGACCGACCGCATCGACAAAATCGTCACCCACCGAATTCTCGCCGCGCCCGTCTTTCTGCTGCTGATGCTTGTGATGTTCGCCCTGACGTTCGGGCCGCCGGGCAAGACGCTCTCCGACGGCGTGGCGTTCATTATCGGTAACTTTTCCGGCTGGCTGAGGACGGCCCTCGCCGGCATGGGCACCGCGCCCTGGCTTATAAGCCTTCTGACCGACGGCGTCATCGCCGGCGTCGGCGGTGTTTTGAATTTCCTGCCCCAGATCGCGCTTTTATTCTTCTGCCTGTCGCTTCTGGAGGACTCGGGCTATATGGCGCGGGCGGCGTTCATCACCGACCGGCTGCTGCGCCGTTTCGGCCTGTCAGGCAAGGCGTTTATTCCGATGCTCATGGGCTTTGGCTGCTCGGTGCCGGCGGTCATGGGCGCGCGCACCATGGAAAGTGACAAGGATCGGAAGATGACGATCATGCTGGTGCCGTTCATGAGCTGCTCGGCCAAGCTCCCCGTCTACGGGCTCCTCTCTGCGGCCTTCTTCGGCGCCTGGGCGGGAATCGTCGTCTTTTCGCTTTATCTGCTTGGAATGGCGATGGCCGTCGCCTCGGGAATTTTTTTCAGGCGGACGATCTTCGCCGGGGAACCGGCCCCCTTTGTGATGGAGCTGCCGCCCTACAGGCTGCCGACGCTGGGCAACGCGCTTGTACACGTCTGGGACCGGGTCAAGAGTTTTCTCGTCCGCGCCGGGACGCTGATATTTCTCATGAGCGTCGTCCTCTGGTTCCTCAGAAATTTCAACGGCCGCCTGCAGCTGGTGGCGGATAGCGCCGACGGGATTCTGGCCGGGATCGGCGCGTTTATCGCGCCTGTCTTCAGGCCGATGGGCTTCGGCGTGTGGCAGGCCTCCGTGGCGCTGTTGACGGGGCTCATCGCCAAGGAGGCCGTCGTGGCCTCGCTGTCCATGCTCTACGGCTTTTCCCTGACGGCCGGCGGCCTTGCCGTCGCCTCGGCGATGACAGGCTTTACGCCGCTGGCGGCGTATGCGTACCTGGTATTTATATTATTGTATATCCCCTGCGTGGCCGCCGTTTCCACGATCTGCCGGGAAATGAACAGCCTTAAATGGACGGCCCTCTCCGCCGCCTGGCAGCTTTTCGTGGCGTATGTGACGTCGATGGCGGTATATCAGATAGGGCGTTTATTCGGATTGTGACGCGGCTGCGGCGCTCGCTTGCATAAAAATTGTCAGGACAGACAAAATATTCGTGGAATAATTTCCGTAAAATTAATTTTTACGAATTTTTGTCTTGACAGCGAATATATTATTTGATATTCTAACAGGGCGCCTTATGGGGGTATTATGCCTATGGGGGCGCAAAATGCGATGATTCGGGAGATTGCAGGCACTCGTCCTGGTCACTTCCGAGGAGTATGTCCGGTATCGGCTCCTTTGCCGGTACGCAATCGGGCGGCTGAGAAAGTACTGTTTAGAGGCGTATATCGCCATGATCAGAGACAAACCGGCCGGAAAACTACGCCGGTTTGATTTATGAGCAGGAATGATACGCACGGTTATGTGTACAGAATTTTCTCTTCCGTACGGGTTTGCAGACGCGGCTTTCCGCCACGCAGTCAAAAATCCTACAAATCAGGAGGAAAAGAAAATGGCAACAGCAACAAACAAAAAAATGATCCGCATCAGGCTCAAGGCCTACGATCACCAGCTCATCGACCAGGCCGCGGGCCAGATCGTTGAGACGGCGAAGAGGACGGACGCGAAGGTCTCCGGCCCCATTCCCCTGCCGACAAAAAAGGAAATCGTGACGATTCTGCGCGCCGTTCATAAATACAAGGACAGCCGTGAGCAGTTCGAGCGCCTGACGCATAAGAGGCTCATCGACATCATGAGCCCCACACAGAAGACGGTGGAGGCCCTGATGGCGCTGGAGCTGCCGGCGGGCGTCGAAATCGAGATCAAGCTGTAATAGTCCCCGCACATTAATTCAGTTGGCACCCGTTGCCCGCTTTCTTGGCGGGCGGGGTCATGTTGGCAGGCGCACATTGAGAGTTGCATGGGTGCTTGTCAACCAATAACCTTAACAAGGAGGAAGAGATATGGAAAAGGCGATCATCGGCAAAAAGGTCGGCATGACGCAGATCTTCGATGATAACGGCAAAGTCGTTCCGGTCACAGTTATTGAGGCCGGGCCCTGCGTCGTGGTGCAGAAGAAGAGCGAGGACAAGGACGGCTACAGCGCCGTGCAGCTCGGTTTTCAGGACGAAAAAGAAAGAAAGCTCGGAAAGCCTGAGGTCGGTCACCTGAAGAAGGCCGGCGTTGCTCTCAAGAAGCATCTCAAAGAGTTTCAGCTGGCCGGCACGGCCAATATGAACGTCGGCGACGAGCTGAAGGCGGATGTCTTCACCGAGGGCGACAAGGTTGACATCACGGGTATTTCAAAAGGTAAAGGCTATGCCGGCGTCATCAAGCGCTGGGGCGCCCAGCGCACGCCCACGTCGCACGGCGGCGGCCCTGTGCACCGCCACGCCGGTTCAATGGGCTCCAATACGGACCCGTCAAGGATATTCAAGGGCAAGATCGGCGCCGGTCACCTGGGCGCCGAGCAGATTACCGTACAGAACCTCGACGTCGTCAAGGTTGACGCCGAGCTCAATCTGATCGCCGTCAGAGGCGCGATCCCCGGCCCCAAGGGCGGCATCGTCTATATTAAGAGCACCGTCAAGAACAACCGCGTCAAGAATACCGCCGTGACGGTGAGCATCAACCCGCAAAAGAAATCGGCCAGAGGCTAGAAAGGAGAGAGTCAGATGCCTACAATCAAAGTTTTAAACATGGCAGGCCAGGTGACCGGCGAGGTCGAGCTCTCCGAAGCCGTTTTCGGCGTCACGCCGAATACGCAGGCCATCCATGAATCTGTTAAAAACCATCTTGCCAACGCCCGCCAGGGCACGCAGTCGGCGCTCACGCGCGCCGAGGTTTCCGGCGGCGGCATGAAGCCTTATCGCCAGAAGGGCACCGGCCGCGCCCGCCAGGGCTCCACCAGGGCCCCGCAGTTCACCCACGGCGGCATCGCGTTCGCGCCCAAGCCGCGCGACTACGGCTACGCCATCAATAAGAAGCTCAGGAAGCTGGCACTGAAGTCCGCCCTCTCGCAGAAGGTTATCGACAACGCCGTCGTCGTCGTCGACAATATCGAGCTGGACAACATCAAGACCCAGGATTTCGTTAAATTCCTGAAGGCCGTCGGTGTCAGCGGCAAGGCCATAGTGGTGACGCCCGAGGTGCGCGACACCGTTGTCAAGAGTGCCCGGAACATCCCCGGCGTCCAGACAACGATCGCCACGATCCTGAACACCTATGATATCATGAACGCCACGACGTTTATCGTCGACAAGGCGGCGCTCCAAACGATCGAGGAGGTGTACGCATAATGAAGTCCGTTTACGATATTGTCATCCGCCCGATCATCACCGAGCAGTCGATGGAGCAGGGTGATATCAATAAATATGCCTTTGAGGTCGCCAAGGACGCCAACAAGATCGAGATCAAGAAGGCTGTCGAAGAGATCTTCGGCGTCAAGGTCCTCAAGGTCACGACGCTGAACATGCAGGGCAAGTTCAAGCGCACCGGCCGATATCCGCAGGGCCAGCGTCCCTCGTGGAAAAAGGCCGTGGTCAGGCTCACCCAAGACAGCAAAACGATCGAATTCTTCGAAGGAATGGTTTAAGGGAGGTAAAGCGATATGTCTGTAAAATCTTATAAGCCCACCACTCCGTCGAGAAGGCACATGACCGTTTCCGGCTTCGACGGTATCGATAAGAAGGCAAAGCCGGAGCGGAGTCTGGTGGAGGTGCTGAAAAAGCACGCCGGCCGCAACAGCTACGGTCACATCACGGTCCGCCACAAGGGCGGCGGCAACCGCAGGAAATACAGGATCATCGATTTCAAACGGGACAAGAAGGAAGCCGCCGGCACGGTCCTGCGCCTGGAGTACGACCCCAACCGTTCGGCCAACATCGCGCTGATCGAATATCCGGACGGCGAGCGCCGCTACATCCTCGCGCCCGTCGGCCTGGGCGCCGGCGACACGGTCATCTCCTCCGAGACGGCCGACATCAAGCCGGGCAACGCGCTGCCCATCGCCTCTATCCCGGTCGGCACGGTCATCCATAACATCGAGCTTTATCCCGGCAAGGGCGCGCAGCTGGTCCGTTCGGCCGGTACCGCCGCCCAGCTGATGGCGAAGGAAGGCGAGCTGGCCCAGGTCAGGCTCCCGTCGGGCGAGTTCCGCTATATCCGCATGAACTGCATCGCCACCATCGGACAGGTCGGCAATCTGGATCACTCCAACATCAACCTCGGCAAGGCCGGCCGCAAGCGCCATATGGGCATCCGCCCGACGGTCCGCGGCTCGGTCATGAACCCGAACGACCACCCGCACGGCGGCGGCGAGGGCAAGAGCCCGGTCGGCCGTCCCGGCCCGGTCACCCCGTGGGGCAAGCCGGCCCTCGGTTATAAGACACGCAAGACGAAGAACCCGACAAGCAAGTTCATCGTCAAGCGCCGCAACGCGAAATAAGGTAAGGAGGTTCAAAAATAATATGAGCAGAAGTATTAAGAAGGGCCCCTTTGCCGCTCCCGAGCTCCTCAAAAGGGTCGATGAAATGAACAAGGCCGGCGACAAGAAGGTCCTCAAGACCTGGTCCCGCGCTTCCACCATATTCCCATCCTTCGTCGGGCACACCATCGCGGTGCACGACGGCCGCCGCCATGTCCCGGTCTACATCACCGAAGATATGGTCGGCCACAAGCTGGGCGAATTCGCGCCGACGCGCACCTTCAGGGGCCACGCCGGCAGCAGAACGACAAGATAAGGAGGTAGACCGATATGGATGCCAAGGCACATTTGAAATACGCACGCATTTCCCCGAGAAAGGTCCAGATCGTCTGCGACCTTATCAGGGGCAAGGACACAAAAACAGCGCAGGCCATACTCATGGCGACGCCCAAGGCCGCGTCCGAGCTCATGCTGAAGCTCCTCAAAAGCGCTGTCTCCAATGCTGAGAACAACCACAATCTTGATCCCGACAATCTCTTTGTCTCCCAGACCTTTGCCAACCCCGGTCCCATCCAGAAGAGGATGATGCCCAGGGCGCAGGGCAGAGGCTACAGGATCAACAAGAGAACGTCGCACATCACGATTGTCGTGAGCGAAAAGGAGTAGGGGGTAGCTTATGGGACAGAAAGTTAATCCGCACGGGTTCCGTGTAGGCGTCATCAAAGACTGGGATTCCCGCTGGTATGCCAGAAACGACAAAGTGGGCGATCTGATCGTTGAAGACTACAATATCCGCAAATATCTGAAAGGGCTCCTGTATTCCGCAAGCGTTCCGAAGATTGAGATCGAGCGCGACAACGCCAAGATCAAGATCCTCATCCACTGCGCCCGCCCCGGCGTCGTCATCGGCAAGGGCGGACAGGAGATCGAAAAGCTGCGCGTCAACCTGGAGAAACGTGTCGGGAAGCCCGTGTCGCTCTCCATCGTCGAAGTAAAGAGCCCGGATACGAACGCCCAGCTCGTCGCCGAGAGCATCGCGGCAAAGCTGGAGAAGCGCATCGGCTTCCGCCGCGCCATGAAAAACGCCATGCAGCGCGCCATGCGCCTCGGCGTCCGAGGCATCAAGGTGATGGTCGCCGGCCGCCTGGGCGGCGCTGAAATCGCCAGAAGCGAGACGTATCATGAGGGTACTATTCCGCTGCAGACGCTGCGCGCCGATATCGAGTACGGCTTTGCCGAAGCGGCGACCACCTATGGCCGCATCGGTGTCAAGGTCTGGATTTACAACGGCGAGATCCTGAACCAGACGCTCCGCACCACACCGCGGACAATGGATACGTCGAGACCGCCGAGAGAGCGCCGTCAGAACGACCGCGGCGACAGAGGCGGTTATAACCGCGGCGGCCAGGGCGGCTACAATCGTGGCGGTCAGGGCGGCTACAACCGTCCGGCTGGCCAGGGCGGTTACAATCGCGGCCCGGGTCAGGGCGGCTATAATCGTCCCGCAGGCCAGGGCGGCTATAACAACCGTCCGGCTGGTCAGGGCGGCTACAACCACGGCGGCCAGGGCGGCTATAATCGTCCGGCAGGCCAGGGCGCCGCTGCGGGCAGCACTCCGCCCGCCGCTCCGGCTCCGCAAGCTCCGAAAGAGGGAGGCGCACAGTAATGCTTTTACCGAAAAGAGTAAAATACCGTAAGGTTATGAGAGGCCGCATGACGGGCAAGGCCACCCGCGGCAACGTCGTGGTTTACGGCGATTATGGACTGCAGGCTCTGGAGCCCGCGTGGATCACCTCCAACCAGATTGAGGCCGCCCGTATCGCCATGACGCGCTACACAAAGCGCGGCGGTAAGGTCTGGATCAAGATTTTCCCTGACAAGCCGGTAACCGCAAAGCCCGCCGAGACCCGCATGGGCTCCGGTAAAGGCTCGCCCGAGTATTGGGTTTCCGTTGTCAAGCCCGGCAGAGTTCTGTTTGAAATTTCCGGCGTGTCCGAGGAGGCCGCGCGTGAAGCAATCCGTCTCGCAGGTCACAAGCTGCCGCTGAAGACCAAGTTCATCAAACGCGAGACCGAGACAGGTGGTGAATAAGATGAAGGCAAATGAGGTACGTAAACTCTCCGCCTCCGAGCTGGAGGAAAAGCTCACAGGCCTTAAGAAGGATTTATTCTTCCTGAGGATGCAGCACGCGACAAACCAGCTTGACAATCCGATCAAGATCTCCCAGGTCAAAAAGGATATTGCCCGAGTCAAGACAGTTATTCGCCAGAAGCAGCTCGGGCTGTAGGAGGAGTTAGCAGATGAACGAAGTAAGAACAGGTTCCAGAAAGACAAGGGTTGGCAGGGTTGTGTCCGACAAAATGGATAAGACGATCGTGGTCGCCGTTGAGGACCGCGTCCAACATCCTCTCTATAAGAAGATTATCAAAAGAACATATAAACTGAAAGCTCACGATGAAAACAACGAGTGCGGCATCGGCGACAGAGTCCGCGTTATGGAGACGCGCCCCCTGTCCAAGGATAAGCGCTGGCGTCTCGTTGAGATCATCGAGAAGGCAAAATAAGGAGGCGCCAACATGATACAACAGGAATCATATCTGAAGGTCGCCGACAACACCGGCGCCAAAGAAATCAAATGCATCCGCGTTCTTGGCGGCTCCAAACGGAAATACGGCAACATCGGCGATGTCATCGTCGCGTCCGTCCGTAAGGCCTCGCCCGGCGGCACCGTTAAAAAGGGCGATGTGGTCAAGGCCGTTATCGTGCGCTCCGCCAGGGGCGTGCACCGTACCGACGGTACGTATGTCCGCTTCGACGAAAACGCGGCCGTGCTCATCAAGGACGATAAAAATCCCAGAGGAACCCGTATCTTCGGGCCTGTGGCCAGAGAGCTCCGCGACAAGGATTATATGAAGATCCTGTCCCTCGCTCCCGAAGTGATATAGGGAGGGTACGAAATGGATATCAGAAAAAATGATACGGTCGTTGTCCTTTCCGGCAAAGACAAAGGCAAGGAAGGCAAGATCATCGACGTTAACCCCAGGGAAGGGAAAGTGATCGTCGAGGGCGTCAACAAGGCCAAGCGCCACAAGAAGCCCCGCAAGCAGGGCGATACCGGCGGGATCATCTCCAAGGAGACCCCCATCTACGCCAGCAAGGTCATGCGCGTTTGCCCGAAGTGCAGCAAGCCCACAAGAGCCGCCCACAGCTTTGCAAAAGACGGCGGCAAGGTCCGCGTCTGCAAAAAGTGCGGCGCAGAAATATAACGGGGAGGAGAGACTGACATGACAAGAATGAAGAAAAAGTATAACGAAGAAGTCGCTCCTGCCCTGATGAAGAAATTCCAGTACAAGAGCGTCATGCAGATACCGAAGCTCAACAAGGTCGTCGTCAATGTCGGCTGCGGCGATGCCCGCGACAACACGAAGGCGATCGAGGCCGTCGTCAAGGACATCACGGCGATCACGGGCCAGAAGGCCGTCATCACCAAGGCCAGGAAATCTGTGGCCAACTTCAAGCTCCGCGAGGGCATGCCGGTTGGCGTCAAGGTCACGCTCCGCCAGGATAAGATGTGGGAGTTCCTTGACAGGCTCTTCAACGTCGCGCTCCCCCGCGTCCGTGACTTCCGGGGTATTTCCGCCAACTCCTTTGACGGCCGCGGCAACTACGCCCTCGGCGTCAAGGAGCAGCTGATCTTCCCTGAGATCGATTACGACAAGATCGAGAAGATCCGCGGCATGGACATTGCCATCTGCACGACGGCCGGGACCGATGAAGAAGCCAGAGAGCTCTTGACGCTCATGGGCGCGCCGTTTATTCAGGCGTAAGGAGGAGAAGCAAAATGGCAAAGAAATCAATGATTTTAAAGCAGCAGAGAGAGCCCAAGTTCTCCACCAGAGGCTACAACCGCTGTAAGATCTGCGGCAGACCGCACGCCTACCTGAGGGATTACGGCATCTGCAGAATCTGCTTCCGCAACCTGGCCTATAAGGGCCAGATCCCCGGCGTTCGCAAGGCGTCTTGGTAAATTTTCCTTTATACTTCGCCTCGCGCCCTTGCAGTATCTTTATACAGCGGCGGTCGCTCGGCTTCGTCTAAAGGAAAATTTCCCTAAGCCGCATGAGGTGCGGCGCAAAAGCGCTTCGCTGAAAATCCCCGGTCCCGCAGATATAGCGGCTGCTTTCTGCGAGAAAGGTTTCATCAAATAAACGCATAACGGATGGCGAAAGGTCTGCCCTTCAGGCAGATACCTCGTCACGACAACAGGTCCCGGCGCGAAGGCGCCCGCCTGTAACTCTAATAAGGAGGAAAACTATGCAGATTACAGATCCTATTGCCGACATGCTCACACGTATCCGCAACGCCAGCTCCGCCAAGCATGCCACGGTAGACATCCCGGCTTCCAACATGAAGAAGGCAATCGCCGAGATCCTGCTCGAAGAAGGGTATATCAAGAATTATCAGCTCATCAACGACGGCATCCAGGGCGTCATCAAAGTCACGCTCAAGTATAACGGCAACGAAAAGGCCATCACCGGCCTGCGCCGCGTGAGCAAACCCGGCCTGCGCATGTATGCCGGCGCCGAGGAGCTGCCCCAGGTCCTCAAAGGGCTTGGCATCGCTATCATTTCAACATCCAGGGGCGTCATGACCGACAAGAAAGCCAGATCGGCGCATGTCGGCGGCGAAGTCCTTGCGTTCGTTTGGTAAGGGGGAGAATGAATGTCTAGAATAGGAAGAGCTCCCATTACCATCCCCGCCGGCGTTGACGTCAAGGTTTCCGACGTAAACGTCGTGACCGTGAAGGGTCCCAAGGGGACGCTTGAGAGCGCGCTGAATCCCGACATCAAGGTCGACGTCGAAGCCGGCGTCGTCAAGCTGTCGCGGCCGTCCGATCTCCAGAAGCACCGGTCTTTGCACGGCCTGTCGAGAACACTCGTGGCCAACATGATCACCGGCGTGACACAGGGCTTCAAAAAGGAGCTCGACGTGAACGGCGTCGGCTACAGGGCTTCAAAAGAGGGCAATAAGCTCGTCATGAACCTGGGCTTTTCGCATCAGGTCATCGTCGAGGAGACAAAGAATATTAAGATCGACGTCCCGGCCCCCAACAAGATCGTTATAAGCGGCATCGACAAGCAGGCCGTCGGCCAGTTTGCCGCAGATGTCCGGGGCAAGAGACCGCCCGAGCCGTACAAGGGCAAGGGTATCAAATACGCCGATGAGGTCATTCGCCGCAAAGAAGGCAAGACCGGTGCCAAAAAGTAAAGGGAGGTGTGCCTAAATGATAAAAAGACCTAATATAAACGCGCAGCGTTTAAAGCGCCACAAGAGAGTCAGAAGCAAGATCTCGGGCACGCCCGAGCGCCCGCGGCTCGACGTTTTCCGCAGTGAGAAAAATATCTATGCCCAGCTCATCGACGACGTCAGCATGACGACGATCTGCGCCGCATCCTCGGTCGAAAAAGGCTTCGAGGGCTCCGGCAGCAACAAGGAAGGCGCGAAAAAGGTCGGCCTCCTGATTGCCGAGCGTGCCAAGGCCAAGGGCATCGAGACCGTCGTGTTTGACCGCGGCGGCTATGTCTACCACGGCCGTGTCCAGGAACTGGCAGAGGGAGCCCGCGAGGGCGGCCTGAACTTTTAACGGGGGGAGGAAACAACATGGCTTACAATAACAACAGAAGAGATAACAGAAGAGAAGAAGTACAGTCCGAGTTTTCGGAAAAGGTCGTTTCCTTGAACCGTGTCTCGAAAACTGTCAAAGGCGGACGTATCTTCAAGTTCGCGGCGCTGTGCGTCGTGGGCGACGGCAAGGGCCGGGTCGGTTTCGGCCTCGGTAAGGCCGGCGAAGTCTCCGAGGCCATCCGCAAGGGCATCGAGGACGCCAAGAAGAATATCGTCACCATCACGATGACCGGCACAACGATCCCGCACGAGGTCGTCGGCGAGTTCGGCGCCGGAAGAGTGCTCTTGAAGCCGGCCCCGGCCGGTACCGGCGTTATCGCCGGCGGCGCTGTCCGCGCTGTCGTCGAGGCGGCCGGAATCCATGACATCAGAACAAAATGCCTGCGCTCAAACAATCCTCAGAACGTCGTCGCTGCGACGATGGTGGGCCTGAAGTCGCTTCGCGACGCCGCTCAGGTCGCCAGGACAAGAGGAAAGAGCGTTGAAGAAATCCAGGGTTAGGGGGGCATGCGTTATGGCAAATTTGAAGATTAAGCTGGTTAAGAGCTTAAGCGGCAGACTTGAGAAACATGTCGCCACCGCCAAGTCCTTGGGACTGACGAAAATCGGCAGCGAAACCGTGCAGCCCGACAACCCGCAGACAAGAGGCAAGATCGCGCTTATCGGTTATCTTGTCTCCGTTACAGAAGAATAAGGAGGCGCAGGGTTAATGAATTTGCATGATCTTTCACCCGCCCCGGGTTCGACGCATGTGGCCAAGCGCAAAGGCCGCGGCATCGGCACAGGCAACGGCAAAACGGCCGGCCGAGGGCATAAGGGCCAGAAAGCGCGTTCCGGCGGCGGCGTCCGCGTCGGGTTTGAAGGCGGCCAGATGCCTTTGGTCCGCCGTGTCCCGAAGCGCGGCTTCAACAACATATTCGCCAAACCTCTCGAGGCGGTCAACGTCTCGGCGTTAAACGCGTTTGACGACGGTGCGGAGATCGGTGCCCAGGAGCTTTTGGCCGCCGGCGTCCTCTCTAAATGTGCGTACGGCGTCAAGATACTCGGCAACGGCAGCATCACGAAAAAACTTATGGTCAAGGCCTCCGCCTTTTCAGAGTCGGCAAAGGAGAAAATCGAAGCCGCCGGCGGAAAGGCTGAGGTGGTTTAGGTGCTTCAGACGATACGTAATGCATGGAAAATAGACGACATCAGGAGAAAGCTCATCTTCATGCTTTTCATCCTGCTGCTTTACCGTCTGGGAAACGCGGTGCCCGTTCCGTATGTCGATCTTGGAAAGCTCAGCACGTACTTTGATTCATTGCAGAATACGGTTCTGGGCCTGTACAACGTCATGTCGGGCAGCGCTTTCTCGCGAGCTACCATATTCGCATTATCCATCCAGCCGTATATTAACGCATCTATTATCATCCAGCTTCTGACGATCGCCATCCCCGCCCTGGAACGTCTTCAGAAAGAAGGCGGTGAGGAAGGCAAGAAAAAGCTCGAAAAAATCACGCGCTACTCCACGCTCCTTATCGGCCTTATCCAGGGCTTTGGCTACTATATCCTTATCAAGAACAATGGCATGCTGGCGCCTGACGGCGTCGGTATCTGGCCGGCGATCGTCATCATCGCCTCGTTCACCGCGGGCAGTTGCCTGCTGATGTGGATGGGCGAGCAGATCACTGAATTCGGCATCGGCAACGGTATCTCGATCATCCTGTTTGTCAGCATTTGCTCGAGGTTTCCCAACAATCTGGTGCAGGCGGTCACGAAGGTTCAGCAGGATCCGTCCTCCCTTCTGCTGCACATCCTGCTCCTCCTCGGCGTGCTGCTCATCATCGTGCTGATCGTCATCGTCACCCAGTCGGAGCGGCGCATCCCGGTACAGTATGCCAAGCGCGTCGTTGGCCGCAAGATGTATGGCGGCCAGTCAACGCACCTGCCGATGAAGGTCAACATGTCAGGCGTTCTGCCGATCGTCTTTGCACAGTCGATCGCCTCCCTCCCGGCGACCATCGCGGCATTTGTGCCGGCCTGGTCCAACGGCTGGTTTATCAAGGCGTTCAACACGAATACCTGGACGTACGCGGTCATATACTTCCTGCTGATCGTCTTCTTCGCCTACTTCTACTCGACGATCCAGTTTAACCCCATCGAGGTTGCAAACAACCTCAAGAAGAACGGCGGATTCATCCCCGGCTTCCGGGCCGGTAAACCGACAAGCGAGTTTATCCAGAAGGTCCTGACGAAGATCACGCTGTTCGGCGCGCTGTATCTCTCCGTTATCGCGATTGCGCCGATTATTATCAGCCTGTTCTCGGAGACAGCGCGCAATCAGGGAATTTCCCTGGGCGGCACGTCGGTCATCATCGTTGTCGGCGTGGCACTGGATACAATGAAGCAGATCGAGGCCCAAATGCTCATGCGCCATTACAAGGGCTTCCTTGAATAGGAGTGCTCTCTATGAAAATGATTCTTTTGGGAGCGCCGGGCGCCGGCAAAGGCACCCAGGCTGAAATCATCAGCAAAAAGCTCTCAATCCCGACGATTTCAACAGGCAATATCCTGAGGGCGGCCATCAAAAACGGTACGCCCGTCGGGCTGAAGGTCAAAGCCTATATGGAGTCCGGGGCGCTTGTCCCCGACGAGGTGATCATCGGGATCATGAAGGAACGCCTGGCTGAGCCGGATTGCCTGGGCGGCTACATCCTCGACGGTATGCCGAGGACGATCGCCCAGGCGGAGGCGCTGGAGGATGCCGGCATCGACGTCGATGTCGCCATCGAGATCCAGGCGTCCGACGACAGTATCGCGGCGCGATTGACGGGACGGCGCACCTGCCTTACCTGCGGTGCGACCTACCACGTCGAGACGAACCCGCCGAAGAAGGAAAACGTCTGTGACAAATGCGGCGGCGCGCTGATCAGGCGTCACGACGATGAGCCGGAGACGGTGAAGCACCGCCTGAAGGTCTACCACAAGGAGACCGAACCGCTCATTGACTTCTACAGGTCGAGGGAAAAACTCCGGTCGGTCGCCGATAATAGCATCGAGGAGACGGCCGCCGAGATATTTGTGACTCTGGGGATAAAAAATGATAAAGCTGAAGTCCTCAAGAGAGGTTGAGCTCATGCGCCGGGCGGGAAGAGTTACCGCCGAGGCGCTCCGGCTGGCCGGTACCATGGCCAAAGTCGGCGTTACAACAAAAGAAATCGATACGGCGGTCTATGAGTTCATCAAATCGCGCGGCGCGGAGCCCACGTTTCTGAACTACAACGGCTTTCCCGCCAGCATCTGCGCTTCCGTCAACGAGCAGATCATCCACGGTATTCCGGGAGATCGCGTCCTGCGCGACGGCGACATCATCAGTGTCGACGTCGGCGCCACGCTGGACGGCTATGTGGGGGACTCGGCGCGCACCTTCCCGGTCGGACGGTGCAGCAAGGAGGCGCTCAGGCTCATAGACGTCACAAAAAAGAGCTTCTTCGAAGGTATCCGGTACGCCAGGGAAGGCTACAGGATTTCCGATATCTCGCATGCCGTGCAGAGCTTTGTCGAGTCAAACGGCTTCTCCGTTGTCCGCGAATACGTGGGACACGGCGTGGGCTCCAACATGCATGAGCCGCCTGAGGTGCCGAACTTCGGCAGCCCGGGGCACGGCGTCCGCGTGGTGCGGGGCATGACCATCGCCGTTGAGCCGATGGTAAACGCCGGCGGACCGGCCGTGAAGGTTCTGGGCGACAGATGGACCGTTGTCACGCGCGACGGAAGCCTGTCGGCCCATTACGAGAACACCCTTCTCGTCACCGACGGAGAGCCGGAAATTCTCACGGTGGCAGGGAATGTTTGACCATGGACATCGAGCGGTCGGACATTGTCGTGGCCCTATGCGGCAGGGACAAGGGGAAAATCTTCTTCGTTGTCGGCATGGAGGAAATATACGCGCTTCTCTGCGATGGCAAATCGCGCCGGATCGACAAACCGAAACGGAAAAAGCTCAAGCACGTCCGGTTCGAATCGAAGAGCGACTGCCGGACCGCTGCGAAGATCAAAAACGGCGACAAGGTCACCAACAGCGAAGTGCGGAAAGCCCTCGCCGAGTACGCATCAATATATCGCGGAGAAAAAGGAGGTATGTAAAATGGCGAAAGACGATATGATCGAGCTTGAAGGCACAGTTGTGGAATCGCTGCCCAACACCATGTTTCAGGTGGACATTGGCGGCGGTCACACGATACTGGCGCATATCTCCGGAAAGCTCCGAATGAATTTTATCCGAATCCTGCCGGGAGACAAGGTGACGGTACAGATGTCCCCCTACGACTTAACGCGCGGCAGGATTACATGGCGCAGCAAATAACCCGGAGCACGTGTTGCGGCGTATTACAGCAAAACTGATATGAGTCCCGATAATATCTTGTCATTTCCCCGGCGAGGGATGATAAGCGACGTCAAGAGTTTAATTCTTCGCCGGAGAAATGGATGTTTCATATGAAAGTAAGACCGTCCGTTAAGCCCATGTGCGAGAAGTGCAAGGTCATTAAACGCAAGGGCAAAGTCATGGTAATCTGCGAAAACCCCAAACATAAGCAAAGACAGGGTTAACTTCTGATTCCTCATTTGAACGAAAGGAATGATTGAAAAGTATGGCACGTATTTCCGGCGTTGACCTGCCCAAGGACAAAAGGATCGAAATCGGTTTGACATATGTCTACGGCATCGGCAGGACGAGCGCCAAGAAGATTCTGGAGGCAACCGGTATCAATCCCGACACGAGAGTCAAGAATCTCACCGAGGCGGAAGAGACAGCCCTGCGTGAGATCATCGATAAGAACTATACGGTAGAGGGCGACCTCCGGCGCACCGTGGCGCTGGACATCAAGCGCCTGACCGAGATCGGCTGCTATCGCGGCACACGCCACAGAAGGGGTCTCCCCGTCCGCGGCCAGAGAAGTAAGACAAACGCGCGCACCCGCAAGGGACCGAAGCGCACGATCGCCAACAAGAAGAAGTAAGGGAGGGGTTTGAATGGCAGCACCCGCTAAAGGCAAAAAGGTCGTTAAAAGGCGCCGTGAGCGCAAAAATATCGAAAAGGGCGCAGTTCATATCAGCTCGTCCTTCAACAATACAATGGTCACCATTACGGATACCGGCGGAAATGCCCTCTCCTGGGCGTCGGCCGGCGGAATGGGGTTCAGGGGAAGCAGAAAGTCCACGCCCTTTGCCGCGCAGACAGCCGCCGAGACCGCGGCGAAAGCGGCGATGGAGCACGGGCTCAAGACCGTCGAGGTCTTTGTCAAGGGCCCCGGCTCGGGCCGCGAGGCAGCCATCCGCGCGCTGCAGTCGGCCGGTCTTGAGGTCACGATGATCAAAGACGTGACGCCGATTCCCCACAACGGCTGCCGTCCGCCGAAAAGACGCAGAGTTTAAGGAGGAAATGATACTATGGCAAGATATACCGATGCAGTTTGCCGCCTCTGCCGCAGGGAAGGCCAGAAGCTTTTCCTGAAGGGTGACAGGTGCTATACGGAAAAGTGCGCCGTTGACCGCAGACAGTACGCCCCCGGGCAGCATGGCCAGGGCAGGGCGAAAACGTCCGAATACGGCACGCAGCTCCGTGAAAAGCAAAAAGCGAAAAGATATTACGGCGTCCTTGAGAGCCAGTTCCGGAATTATTTCGATATGGCCATCAAGATGAAGGGAAAAACGGGTGAAAACCTCCTGTCCCTCCTGGAGCGCCGCCTTGACAATACGGTCTACCGGCTTGGCTTTGCCATGAGCCGCGCTGAGGCCAGGCAGCTTGTCCTGCACGGGCATTTCACAGTCGACGGCAGAAAGGTGAACATTCCTTCTTTCATCGTGAAGCCGGGTATGGTGATCGCTCTCCGGGATCAGAGCCGCAGCCTTGACAAATTCAAATCGGTGATCGAGGCAAACTCCTTCAGGCAGCCGCCGAAGTGGCTTGACTACAATGCTTCCCTGCTGGCGGCCAAGGTCCTCGAAAATCCGACCAGGGAAGAGATTGACCTGCCCGTTCAGGAGCAGCTGATCGTCGAGCTCTACTCGAAGTAACAAACAAGCCCTCAAATTGGATAGCTGATACACGTAGGCGCGTCATCGCGCTGATCATTGAAGGAGGGTATATATGGTAGAAATAGAGAGACCGCGTATTGAATGTATTGAGACGCCCGGCGATGACTCTTATGGCAAGTATGTTGTTGAACCACTTGAACGCGGTTACGGCACGACCTTAGGAAACTCCCTTCGCAGGATTCTTCTGTCCTCTCTCCCCGGTACAGCGGTCACGACGGTGAAAATCGCCGGAATACAGCACGAGTTCTCGACCATACCGGGCGTTAAGGAAGACGTCACCGAGATTATATTAAACATCAAACAAATCATCGCGCGGCTCCACAGCCAAAGGACGAAGACAATATATATAGAGGCCTCCGGCGAGGGCGAAGTGACCGCCGGAGACATCAAGCCCGACAGCGAGGTCGAAGTCCTGAATCCCGAGCTCCATATCGCCACGCTGGGCCCCGAGGCGGCGCTCAGTATCGAGATGACGATCGGGCACGGCAGAGGCTATGTCTCGGCTGAAAGGAACAAGCTCCAGCAGCCGATCATCGGCGTCATCCCGATCGACTCGATCTACACGCCGGTTCAGAAGGTTAACTATGCGGTTGAAAACACGCGTGTGGGCAACATGACGGACTTCGACAAGCTGACGCTGGAGGTCTGGACGGACAAGACGATCTCGGCCAGAGATGCCGTCTCCCTGGGCGCGAAGATTCTCTGCGACCATTTCGCGCTGTTCACGGACCTGTCCGAGACGATCAGCAGCAAATCCACGGTCGTTGAAAAGGCCGAGACCCAGAGAGACAAGGTGCTGGAGATGACGATCGAGGAGCTTGACCTCTCGGTCCGGAGCTTCAATTGTCTCAAGCGCGCCAACATCAATACGGTGGAGGACCTGATCTCCAAGTCCGAGGATGAGATGATCAAGGTCAGAAACCTTGGACGCAAGTCGCTGGAGGAAGTTGTCCATAAGCTGGCGATGATGGGGCTCTCCCTGCAATCCGACGACAACGGCTAAGCAACACATCTCATAAAGGAGGCAAACGATATGCCTGTTATACGTAAACTCGGCAAAACAACCGACCAGCGCATTGCGATGCTGAGGCAGCAGGTCACCGATTTCCTTGACAAGGGCAACATGGAGACGACCGTGGCCCGCGCAAAGGAGATCGCACCGCTGGCCGAAAAAATGATTACCCTTGGAAAGAAGAACACGCTGGCGTCCAGGCGTCAGGCGATGTCGTTCATCACAAGAGAAGATGTTATGACCAAGGTCTTCAAGGAGCTGGCGCCGCAGTATTCCGCGCGGAACGGCGGCTACACCCGCATCACGCGCATTGGAACACGCCGCGGCGACGCCGCCGAGATGGCGGTCATTGAGCTGGTGAAATAAAGTAAAAGGCAAAACGGCAAGGGCAGAGCCCTTGTCCTACGGCGCACGGTAAACCCGGCGTATCGCTGTAGGGCAAGGGCTCTGCCCTTGCCGTGCGCGGGGAGCTTTTTTTGAATAATCATCTGTCATCAGGAAAATCTATCAACGAGGTGAGAAATACAGATGAAGATGACAAAAAATGAGTACAGCAGGTATGTGGAAAGAAAAGCGCCCAAATCGCCGCTTGCCCTCAATATGCTGAAGGCCTTCGTCTCCGGCGGGCTGATCTGCTGCATCGGCGAGGCGATTTTAAACGGCTTCAGCACGATCCTGCCGAAGGACGGCGCCGGCGCGGCCACCTCGGTCACACTCGTTTTCCTGGGTGCGCTGCTCACGGGCCTGAAGGTTTATGACAACATGGCGAAATTTGCCGGCGCCGGTACTCTGGTGCCGATTACAGGTTTTGCGAACTCCGTCGCGGCGCCGGCGCTGGAATTCAAAAGCGAGGGCTTCGTTATGGGCATGAGCGCAAAAATGTTTATTATTGCCGGCCCCGTCATCGTTTTCGGCATCATCGCGTCGGTCGTCTACGGCGTTATATATTGTCTGGTTAAGTGAAGTGAGCCGACAAGGGACGCGAAAACGAAAAAAGGGCGGCCATCGGCCGCCCATACATATTAAGGATTTTCAGTGTCCGCCGGCCGCTTTCATAATGCCGCCGTCGCTGGTGAGGCCGTCCTGCTCCATCAGGTTCTCCAGTACGTTGATGTCGGCGGAGATGTCCAACTTATCCGACTTGAACAGATTGTCCAGCTGCTGCTCATAGCCGGCCGCCAGCGTGTCGAGAATCCTCTCGATATCCTGCTTGGTCGAGGTGATGTTTTCTCCGTCGATGCCCTGACGTTCCAGCGTCTGATAAGAATGCAGGAGCTTCAGCGTGGTCGGCAGGTAATAGGTCATGAAGCGGCGGATCTGGGGCAGCTTTTCCGGCTTTTCCTCCACAAGCCTGAAAATTTTGGCCGTCAGTTCCTCAATGCGTCCGATCTTTTCGCAGATGGTCGGGTCGGAGGTCTGAGAGCAGAGCATGTGGAGCTCATTGATAACCGCCACGTACTGGTTGCCGCTGCCGGCAGATGCCGACGCGTCGCTTTCCTCCGCCGCGGCGGTATTGCGCGCCTTTTCCGCAGCCTCGAGAGACAGAACGAGACTGTCAAGTCCACTGTCAATATAGGCGTTTTCGCCGAAAAAGCCGCTGTCGATCATGGCCTGCAGTGATTTGCGCGTCTTTTTTGGGGACTCGCCCACAGCTTTGGAAATCTCGGTGACAGGCATGATCTCCCGACTGCCGATGACGGCGGCGTACTTGTTGAAACGGCTGATGCGCTTGAGCACGGTGCCGCGTATTCCACCGGACAGGACGGCGCCCAGAAGCGAAAATGCGCCGAAGATCGTCATGCCCAGATTCGTTGCGCTGATGCCGGCGGTCGCCAGGGCGCTGATACCGGAGGAAAGAAAGATCACGCCAAGAATACCTAAGACGACGGCCAGCACCGTTAAGGCGATGGCAAGGTTTCTGGCGGGCGTCTGTTTCTTTTCAGCCGATTTGCCCGGCTTCCCGCGGCGCACTGCTTCCGCCTGCGCGTGAGGTTGCCCGCTGGGAGCGGTCCGGGCGGACGCCGCTGTGCCCGCGGCCTGATATGGCGGCCGGAACGGCGCGGCTTGCTTATAATAGCCTCGCGGATTTGAGGCGTACCCGGACTGCGCCTCCTGCCGGTACTGGGGCGGTCTTTGCTGATATGCGGCCCCGCGGCTGCCAGAGGACGATTTCCTGCCGCGCGCGCCGACAAAGACCTTCCTGAGCAGCAAGATCAGCCCCAGCGGCGGAAAGGCAACAAGGCAGGCAATGACGATCAGCCAG
>NZ_FQXV01000006.1 GCF_900130065.1 Sporobacter termitidis DSM 10068 | reverse complement strand
CAGATGGTGGAGATCATGAAGTCGTACCGGCGTGACTCAAAGATCATCGCGTTTGACGAGCCGACGGCGTGCCTGACGGACACGGAGGTGACGATTTTGTTCCGGCTGATCAGACAGCTGAAGGAGCAGGGGAAGATCATCCTGTACGTGTCGCACCGAATGGCGGAAATCTTCCAGACGTCGGACGAGATCGTTGTATTGAAGGACGGGCGGCTGGTGAAGACGTTCAATACGGCGGAGACGAACGAGAAAGAGCTCGTGAAGGCGATGGTCGGGCGCGACATCGGCGATACATATGCGAATCTGAAGCGGAACGACAAGATAGGCGACGTTCTGCTTGAAGTAAATAATCTGGTAACGGACGACGTGCACGACGTAAGCTTCCAGCTTCGAAAGGGCGAGGTACTGGGCTTTGCGGGACTTGTGGGAGCCGGCCGTACGGAGGTTATGCGGGCGATATTCGGGGCGGACCCGATCCTGTCGGGCGAGATCAGGATGGACGGCGAGGCAGTAAACTTCAGGTCGCCGAAAGACGCGATCGAGCACGGGATAGCGCTGTGCCCCGAGGACCGGAAGGAGCAGGGGCTGGTGTTGGGCCGCTCGATCCGGGACAACGTGAGCATGCCGGTGCTTGAAAAGGTCAAGAAGGGTATGTTCCTGGACGAAAAGACGGAGAACGAGCTGGCGTTCGAGGCGGTCAAGAAGTACTCGATCAAGACGCCGACGATCGAGAAGCTGGTGATGGAGCTTTCGGGCGGGAACCAGCAGAAGATCATTCTGGGCCGCTGGACGTCCGAAAAGATGGTGACGCGGATACTGATCCTGGACGAGCCGACGAAGGGCATCGACGTCGGGACGAAGGCGGAGGTCTACCAGATGGTATGCGACTTTGCCAAGCAGGGTATCGGGGTCATCTTTATATCGTCCGAGCTGACCGAAGTATTGAACGTAAGCGACAATATCATTGTCATGCATAACGGGCACATCACGGGCAAAGTGACCAGGCAAGAAGCAACAGAAGAGCGCGTTCTTGAACTCGCTATGCACGATTAGGAGGAGGAAGCCATGGAAACCACAAGTAAGGCATCAAAGTTTTTAAAATCAAAATTATTTACGTTATTAATTCTGCTCGCAGTTATTGTTATATTTTTCTGGGCTTTTTCGCCGAACCACTCTTTCCTGAAGCCCAGCAATATTAAAAACATCCTGAACTCGATGGTTCTTTATACGCTGTTCGCCGTCGCCGAAGGTATGCTGATCATCTTTGGTGAGATCGACCTCTCCCCTGGGTATGTCGGTACGGCCGCCGGCGTCCTGATGGCCGCGCTGCTCGCTGGCACCGGTATCCCCTGGTTCATCGTTCTTATACTGTGCCTGCTGCTCGGCATAGCGTTTGGTATCGCCAACGCCCTGCTCATCAATGAGCTCGGCTTCCAGGGCTTTATTGCCACGCTGGCCACCGGTTCATTTATTGCCAGAGGCCTCGCATACATCATGGTCGGCGGTAAAACCATTAACATCAAGGACGAGGCTATCGTCTGGATCGGCACCGGGAAAATCGGCGATTTCATCCCGTTTACGATCATCATCTCACTGGTGGCAATCCTGATCTATGGCATCATTCTTGCCAAGACGAAATTCGGCCGCAGCATCTATCTCTGCGGCGGCAACAAGCAGGCGGCCAGACTGGCCGGCCTCAATCCGAGAAAGCTCTCCTACATCCTTTTCGCCAACAGCGGCGCGCTGGGCGCGCTGGCCGGCATCCTCTACGCCGGACGTCTGAAGGTCGGTAACCTCAACGGCACAAACACCTATGCGTTCCCGGCCATCACCGCGGCCATCCTGGGCGGCATTTCCTTCGGCGGCGGTTCCGGCGGCATGCTGGGCTGCTTCCTGGGCCTTGTCATTATGAATGGCTTTAACAACGGCCTGACAGTTCTCGGCGTCACGCCCTACTGGCAGAACGTCGCTTCCGGCGTCCTCCTCCTCTTCGCCCTGACGCTGGACTATATCGGCACGCGGAATGCCACGAAGGTTAAAAAGGCTCCGAAAAGCATCGGCGCGTAAATCTCATCTCGTTTTTATAAATTCAAACAGGGTCCGGTATGCCCATACCGGACCCTGTTTCAGCTTGTCAAAAAGCCTACATACAAGGGGGAAAGCCTCGCAGAGTTCGCCGCCGGGGCGGCAAATAAGTTCATCATTTGTCACGCAGGAGGACATGCGCCTCCGGAGTGACTCTTCTCATACAGGGCGCGGCTGAGCGTGCTGCATGCAGCCTTGTGTCAATAAAGCCCAAAGGGCTTTATTGACAGCTGAAACAGGGTCCGGTATGCTCATACCGGACCCTGTTGTTATTGCGTCAGAAAGCCCTATCGACATGGAAGAATATTTGTGATATAATACAAACTTAAAAAAACGTACCATTCCGATGGTGTCGACAGAGGTGCTTTTATTGGAGAGCCGGCTGAGCATTCTGATGGATAATTTCGCGATTTCCGGCAAGGATTTGGCAGGTCTTTTGCATATTGACAGTTCGCTTGTCAGTAAGTGGCGCAGCGGAAAGCGAAATCTCAAGCCCAATTCCGTCTATACGATGCAGATCATCAAGCATGTGATGGCGCTCGACAGCAACAACCAGTATGCAAAGATCCGGCTCATGCTGTCTCAGGATTACATGAACATTTTCAAATGCTCTGAGCAGGAGATCACCCTGTTCCTCAAGGACTGGCTGACCTCCGCCAAGGAGATCAGCGAAAACACCCGCGACTATTTTGATGAAATCAAAAACCTGCGCAGCACGTCCCTGCTAACCACGTATACGCTGTCCGGCCTGAACGGCAGGCGGCAGGCCGTGCAGTTTTTTCTGAAATACGCCCAGTCCCTCTCTCCGGGCGTTGAGATGTGGTGCTATACCACGGAGAATTCCAAATGGTTTTTTGAAAACAGCGAATTTCTCAACGAATGGTGTATGCGGAATATGTCCCTGCTGGGCGAGGAGAACAGAATCAAGGTGATCCATCCCCTTTCGAGCTCTTACGAAAGCCTGGCCACCTCCATGATCACGTGGATGCCTTTGCATATGACCGGCCGGACGACGGCATATTTCATCCCCAAATATAAGGATGAGGAGCTTGTCTACACCTACTTTCTCATCAAGGATCACCTGGCGCTGTACAACTGGTCGACCCGGCAGCCCTCCCGCGAAATGAACACCTACATTACCCACGAGCCGCAGTTCGTCAAGGATATTGAGGTGATGCTCCAGAGCCATCTCGGCGAGAGTACCCGCGTTTTTGAGCATTTCGGATATGAGACAAAGGATGAATATATCAATTATCTGATTGCCATTATGGAAAAGGACACCAATGAGTATCACTGGAGCCTGACCTTTCCTATCTGCGGCCTGTCCGACGGCCTGCTCCGCGATATCCTCACCGAGAACGGCTTTACCGGCGAGGAGTTCGAGCAGTATTACGAGAAGCTGAACCTGATCAGCGAGCTGGGCAATAAATCGCAGCACTGCTTTTTCGTCGATCTGGACCGGCTGCGGGAGTGGCTGAAAAAAGACGCCATCGTGCTCAACGAAATGTCCTTCACCTGCGGTCGGACGGTCTCTATACCGCACCGCATGTTTATGCGCCTGATGACGGAGGTGCTGAAGGTCGTCAGCGAGAGCGACAAAATAAAGATGTGCTTGGCCTCCACCGACCTCCTGAGGCGGCTGGCCGATACGGAGATTATCGCCAAGGAAAACACCAGGATACATTTTTCCTCAACGGTGGGGGATCGGCCCCGCGTCCTTGTGACGAAGGAGCTCACCGTCGTAACGGCGATCTACAGCTATTTTGAGGAGCTCTGGAACACGACGCCGTACATCTGCAAAAACAAGGAATATGTCAGCAAACAGATCATGAAGGTCCTGGAGGAAGTCAACAGGACCACGCCGCCCGCCCCGGCAAACGAATAATTTTATAAATAGGAAAGGCGGGGGCTTGCCCCCGCCTTTCCTATTTATATGTTTCTATTTGCTGTACAGCCTGGTAAAATAATTCCGTGCGCTCTCAGCGTCCGCGTGGATCTGAGCCTTCAGCGCGTCGATGCCGCTGAATTTGATCTCGGGCCGCAGGCGTTTGTAAAATTCAACGCGTACCATTTTGCCGTAAAGGTTCCCGGAATAATCGAGAATGTATGTCTCGGCGGTGACAGTCTCCGTATGATTGACCGTCGGCCGGATGCCGACGTTTGTGACGCCGATGTGCTCGCTCCCGTCCTCGAGGTATACACGCGTGGCGTAAACGCCGTAGGCCGGGATGATAACCCCCGCCTGAAAGCACATGTTGATCGTGGGCGTGCCCAGCGTTCGGCCGAGGCGGTAGCCATAGTGCACGATATCGGTCAGAACATGGGGGTGGCCCAGAAACTCATTGGCCTGTTCTATGTCGCCCTCCGCAATCAGCTTCCGGATGTAGGTGGAGCTGCTGACGACGCCCTTGTAGGTGACGGCGGGGATGATATCGCAGCCGATGCCCAGCTCGCGGCTCTTTTGGGCGAGCTTTTCAGCCGTGCCTTCGCCCTTGTGGCCGAACGTGAAGTCATGGCCGGCGACGAGGTAGGCGGCGTTAAATTCGTTGGACAAGCGCTCGACGAATTCTGTCCAGGGCATGCGCATCAGATCTTTGTCAAAATGAAGGATAATGACGTTGTTGATGCCGAAAATCCGGTGGATGAGCCCCGCCCTGTCCTCGCAGGAATTGATCAGGGGGATCGGCTGGCCGGCAACCATGCTCGCCGGATGGTTGTCAAAGGTGATGACGGAAGGCAGGAGGTCCTTTTCCTTCGCTATTTTCAGGACGCGTTCCATCAGTGCCGAATGGCCGATATGCAGTCCGTCGAAAAATCCGAGGGCGATGACGCGTTTTTTCTCTGTCATGGTTTGTGTCCTTTCGCCGGGATGGAGTATGCGCTAGACCTCAAAAAAGCTCTTGACAGTGCGCATAACGCCGTTGCCTGCCCGGCCGAGCATAAGGAAGACATGATTTTCGTCGTAGACCCTGTACAGCCCGTCTGCGGCGCTGACGGAGAATTCGGCGCCGTTCAGGCATTTCGCCTTTTGGCGCGCGTCGATCACGACGGTGGGATAAGCGTCAAAGAGCGCGTCGACCGGCTTTAAGAGCTCCTGCAGCTTTCCGGCGGACGCCAGCGCCTCGATATCGGCAAGCGTCACGGCGTCCTGAAGCTGAAAGGAGCCGGCACGGGTCCGCCGCAGGGAAAACATCGCCCCGCCGCAGCCCAGGGCCTGTCCAATATCGTGGCAGAGCGTACGGATATACGTCCCCTTGGAGCAAACCACACGCAGCAGGATATCGCTGCCGCTCATCTCCAGGAGCTCCAGTGTGCTGATGGTGACGGGTCTGGGCGCCCGCGCTGTCTCGATGCCGCGGCGGGCCAGCTCGTAGAGCCTTTTGCCGCCGATCTTTACGGCGGAATACATGGGCGGTATCTGCTCCTGTGCGCCGGTAAAGCGCCGGAGGATATCCTCCACATCCTGCCGCGCGGCGGAGACCGGCGACGTTGAGAGGATGGTACCGGTGGTATCCTGCGTGTCGGTGACGAGACCGAGACGGAGGCCGGCGATGTACTCCTTATCGAAGGATTCACAAAATTCGACGGCCCGCGTGGCCCGGCCGACAAAAACGGGCAGAACGCCCGTTGCCATCGGGTCCAGCGTGCCGCCGTGGCCGATGCGTTTTTCCCTTAAAAGGCCCCGGAGCTTGGCGACGACGTCGTGAGACGTCCACCCCTCCCCCTTGTCGATGATGACGACGCCGTTCATTGCGCAGCGCTGAGAGGGAAGATGCCGGACAGCGCGTCCAGCAGCCGCTTTTTGACCTCGTCCACCGGCGCGTACAGTGAAAAACCGGCCGCCATGGCGTGGCCCCCGCCGCCGAACCTGGCGCACAGGTCGTTGGCGTTGACAAGCGGCGTCGTCCGGACGGAGACCTTGACTTCGCCTCCAGCGAGCTCGCGGATGGTGATGCCGGCGACGACCTCCTCGATGGCGCCCGGTATCGAGGCCACATCATCCAGTTCATTTTCTCCGGCGCCCGTTTTGTCGAGCATGCCGCGCGTGATCACGGCAATGGCCACCGCCCCGTCGAAATAAAACTCCATGCTCGCGGTGATCATGGCCTCCAGGAGAACGCGGCTTTTGGCCTTTTTACGGAACAGCTCCCTGTTGAGCTCGCCGATGGGCGCCCCGGCGTCGACAAGCGCGGCGGCTGTGCGGAGCGTATCGGCGGTCGTATTGGCAAAGGCAAAGCAGCCGGTATCCGTGGAGACGGCCACGTAAAGAGAGGTCGCCGCTTCCGCGTCCAGCCCCCCGTTGAGCGCCAGAAGGAGCGCGTAGATGATTTCCCCGCAGGACGATTTGCCGGTATCCAGACACGTCAGGCCGGCGTAATTTGTATTGGAGGGATGGTGGTCGATGCACAGGTCCACCCTGTTGTGATAATCCGTTCCGGTGGCCGGGAAAAGCTCCTTGGAGGCGGTATCCACCGCCACGATGCAGGAGGGGACGAAGCCGTCCGGCGCCCAGTGCTTTTCGACATACGTCGTGTAGCGCGCCGTGGCCTCGGGGTTAAAGAGGATATAGGCCGTTTTCCCGGCCCGGTTGAGGCCCCGGACGAGCCCCGCGGCGCTGCCCAGCGTATCCCCGTCCGGTCTCTTGTGTGTCAGAACAAGAAAATTGTTGCGCTCCATAAGCCAGCGCGCCGTTTCACTGATGGTCATGGCTTTCTCCGGTCCCTTCGTCCTGCGCCGGCGGCGCATCCTCAAGCTTGTTCAGTATCTTTGAAATATTGGCGCCGTGCTCGATCGATCTGTCCAGCTGGAAGATGAGCTCCGGCGTGTAGCGCAGCTGCAGGGAATTGCCCAGCTCGCGGCGCAGGTAGCCCGCAGCGGATTTAAGCCCCTTCATCAGTTCCTTTTCGGACTGGAGCCCCATGACGCTCAGATAAATTTTGCAGTAGCGCAGGTCGCCGGTCGTGTCCACGGCCGTGATACTCGTCATGCCCTGGTTGACGCGCGGGTCCTTGACGTTCCGCAAAAGCGAGGACATGACGCGCTGGATATCCTCGTTGATTCTGCCTATTTTGTTGGATGCCATAATGTTACTCCGTAACAGTGTTGAGAGTTGAGGGTTGAGAGTGGAGTTATCCTTCCAACGTCACTCTCCAAGCTCCACACTCCACACTAATCCTTGATCTGTTCCATAATGAAGGCTTCGATAACGTCGCCCTCTTTAACATCGTTGAATTTTTCGATCGACAGGCCGCATTCATAGTTTGTCGCAACTTCCTTGACGTCATCCTTGAACCGGCGCAGAGACGCCAGCTCGCCCTCGTGGATGACGATGTGGTCACGGATGACGCGGACCTTGCAGTTCCGGATGATTTTGCCGTCCGTCACATAGCTGCCGCAGATGGTGCCGATGTTGGAGGCCTTGAAAATCTGGCGTACCTCGGCGTGACCGAGGACAACTTCCTTGAACTTCGGGGCCAGCATGCCCTTCATGGCGGCTTCGATCTCGTTGATGGCGTCGTAAATGACGCGGTACATCCGGATGTCCACGTTGCTCCGTACGGCGCTGTCGCGGGCGGCGTTGTCGGGCCGGACGTTAAAGCCGACGACGATGGCGCCGCTGGTGGCCGCCAGCATGACGTCGGATTCGCTGATGGCGCCGACGCCGGAATGGATCACGCGGACGCGGACCTCGTCGTTGGAGAGCTTTACAAGCGAGGATTTGATGGCCTCGGCCGAGCCCTGGACATCGGCTTTGACGATGATATTCAGGTCCTTGAGCTCGCCCTGCTGGATGCGGGAGAACAGGTCCTCCAGCGAGACCTTGACGCTTGTGGCGGAGGCGTTTTTCTTCTCCGCCTTGCGCTGCTCGACAAGCTCTCTGGCCATGCGCTCGTCGGCCACGGCGTTAAAGGTGTCGCCGGCGTCCGGAACCTCGGACATGCCGGAAATCTCCACCGGGACGGACGGGCCAGCTTCGCTGACGCGCTCGCCGCGGTCGTTCGTCATGACGCGGACGTGGCCCACGGCCGTGCCGGCGATGATAATGTCGTTGAGCTTCAGCGTGCCGTTCTGGACGAGGACGGTCATGATCGGGCCGCGGCCCTTGTCCAGGCGCGCCTCGATAACGGTGCCGCGGGCCGCGCGGTCCGGATTGGCGCGGAGCTCCTGCATTTCGGCGGTGAGGACGACCATTTCAAGCAGACGGTCGATGCCCATCCCCGTTTTTGCCGAGATCGGCACAACGACCGTATCGCCGCCCCACTCGTCGCTGACCAGCTCGTATTCGGTGAGCTGCTGCTTGATCCTGTCGGGGTTGGCGCCGGGAACGTCCATTTTGTTGATGGCGACGATGATCGGAATCTTCGCGGCCTTGGCGTGGTTAATGGACTCTACGGTCTGCGGCATGATGCCGTCGTCCGCGGCCACGACGAGGATCGCGATATCCGTTACCATGGCGCCGCGGGCGCGCATGGAGGTAAAGGCCTCGTGGCCCGGTGTGTCGAGGAAGGTGATCGGGCTGCCGTTTACCGCCACGCGGTAGGCGCCGATATGCTGCGTGATGCCGCCGGCCTCGCCGGCGACGACGTTGGCCTCGCGGATTTTATCCAGCAGCGAGGTCTTGCCGTGGTCGACGTGGCCCATGACGACGACGATGGGGGCTCTCGAAACGAGGTCCTCTTCCTTGTCGGCGTGGTCGTCAATGAGGCGCTCCTCGATGGTGACGACAACCTCGTGCTCCACCTTGCAGCCGAGCTCGATGGCCACGAGCGCCGCCGTATCGTAATCAATAATGTCGGACAGGGACGCCATGACGCCCAGCTTGATTAGCTGCTTGACGACCTCTGCACCCGTCTTCTTCATGCGGGAGGCCAGCTCGCCCACGCCGATTTCATCCGGGATGGAAACCTTGAGCTGTGCTTTCTTGGCCACTTCAAACTGGAGGCGCTGCATCCGCTCGCGCTCCTCCTGACGGCGCTTGGCGCCGGACGCCATCGTCTGCCCGCGGCTCTGATTTTTCTTGTTGGTGAATTTTTCCTTGCCGCTTTTAATGCGCTCGGCGCGCTCGGGGACGAGATTGTCCAGGCGCTCGTCGTATTTGTCGATGTTGATCGTGGCGCCGGAGGTGTCGATAACGCGCTTTTGCGGCGCCTGGCGCGGGACAAAGGGCTTATCCGGCTTTTTAACCGGCTGCTGCTGTTGCTGCTGGTTTTCCGGCCGCGGCGCGGGCGCGGTCTGGCGCTCGGTGTGCGCCGGTGCGGAAGGGGCCGGCTTTTTCTGCTCGTCAGGTCTCTGACCCGGCGCCGGCCTGCCGGCGGGCGTCTCTTTTGCCGCCGGTTTCTCGGCGGGCTCGGACGCGGAGGGTGACGCCACAGCAAAGATTTCCTCAATGCTGGCGACCTGATGATGCTGCGTGAGGTACTCAAAAATGAGGTCAAGCTCCTCCGTCGTCAAAACCTGCATGTGGTTTTTCGGCGTGGCGGCATATTCGGTCAGGACCTCGGTGATGACCTTAGTGGGCACCTTAAAATCCTTTGCCACCTCATGAACCCTGTATTTAAACATTGTACTCATTATATCGTCCTCCTCTTACCGGTTCGTTTGTTTCGTAAATGCGCCCTGGCCTCGGCGCGGCGCCCCCGCATGCGTTCGGCTTTTTCGGCGAGCAGACCGGCGGCTTCGCCGTATTGCGCATTGTCTTCCTGGGCCAGCAGGGCCACGTATTTTGAGGCGATGCCGGTGTCCAGTATAGCCAGCATGCCCGGAGAGCCCCGGCCGATGATGGCGCTGAGCTCTTCCTTTGAGGACGGCAAAACCAGATGGATCGCGCCGTACTGCTCCGCATAGCCGCGCGCCCGCCGTTTTGAACCGTCCGAGGCGTCGCTGGCCGACAATATTACCTTTGCTTTTCTGACCCGGGCGGCATGGCCGACGGATTCGTCTCCAATCTCCAGGAGCCCGGCCTTCTTGGCGATGCCAAGCAGCCTATTGTCCATCGCTTTCCTCCATCTGTTTGTGCAGCGCGTTTATAACTTCCTCCGGAATCGGCGATTCGAGCGCCCGTTCCAGCGCCTTTGACCGGATCGCTTTTTTCAGGCAGTCGGCGTTTCTGCACACATAAGCGCCGCGGCCCGGATTCTTGCCTTTGAAATCGAGAGAGATGACGCCTTCCGGCGACCGGACGGCGCGGATAAGCTCGCGCTTCGGCTTCATCTCCCGGCAGCCCAGGCACTGCCGCATCGGTATTTTCTTCTGCATTGCATGGACCGCCTTTCATGTTGATTGTGGTTTTTTGTAGGTCGGCGCGACCGACGTGGTACGCGGTGATAATATTATAATGTTATATGCTTATGCCGTAGGGGCGATCTGTGATCGCCCATCGTTTACCCCTGTGATTCGGGCTTGATGTCGATCTTAAAGCCTGTCAGGCGCGCGGCGAGGCGGACGTTTTGCCCTTCCTTGCCGATGGCCAGGGAGAGTTGGTTGTCGGGCACCACGACGCGGCAGCTTTTGCCCTCGTCGAGCACCGTCACGCTGATAACCTCGGACGGCGCCAGCGCCGACGCGATGTATTCCTCAACGACGTCCGAGTATTTGACGATGTCGATTTTCTCCCCGTGGAGCTCATCCACGATGGAGGAGACGCGCCCGCCCTTGGGGCCGACGCAGGCGCCGATGGGGTCCACCTCCGGGTCCGTGGACATGACGGCGATTTTCGTGCGGCTGCCCGCCTCGCGGGCGATGCTCTTGATCTCGACCACGCCGTCGAAGATTTCCGGCACCTCCAGCTCAAACAGCCGCTTGACGAGACCGGGGTGGGTGCGCGATATTAAAATCTGGGGCCCGCGGGACGATTTGCGGACCTCCACGACGTAGACCTTGATCCTGTCGCCCTCCTTGAGCGTCTCCGTGGGGATGCGCTCGCTGGCCGACAGCATGGCCTCGGTATATTCGGCGTTTGAGCTGATCTGTATCGTCACGCTGCCGTTTCTCGGCTCCACGCGCGAGACGATGCCCGTCAGTATCTCGTGCTCCTTGGAGGTGAACTCGTCGTAAACGATGCCGCGCTCGGCCTCGCGGATGCCCTGGATGATGACCTGCTTTGCCGCCTGGGCCGCGATGCGCCCGAATTTTTTCGCGTCGACCGTCTCGCTCACCACGTCGCCCACCTCGGCCGTGGCGTGTATCTTGCGCGCCTGCTCCAGGGACATTTCTATGCCCGTGTCGGTAACCGGGTCGGCAACCGTTTTGGACAGGTACATATGGACTGTTTTCTTATCCGGGTCTAAAACGACGCGGGCGCAGTCCTGAGACGCGGGAGAATCCTTTTTGAGGGCCGCCAGGAGCGCCTGTTCGATTTTTTCAAGCATGTAGGACTGCGGGATGCCCTTTTCCTTTTCAATATCAGCGATCGCTGAGAAGAATTCAGCATTCATTGACGTGATCCTCCAATAATCTTTACTTGACTGGATTATCCGATGCGCAGACGGACGTTTGCGACATCGCTTTTTTTAAATTGACGCGCCGTGCCGGCGATGGTTATTTCAAGAGCGTCGTCGCCGCTCCCCGTCAGGGTGCCTATATATTCCTTGCGGCCGTCCCTGGCCTGGTACAGCTTTACCTCGACCAGGTGGCCCATGAATCTCTGAAAATCGGACGGGCGCTTTAAGGCGCGCTCGGCCCCGGCGCTGGAAACCTCAAAGGTGTAGCTGTCCGGTATCGGGTCGCGCTCATCCAGGATGGGGTCGAGCTCGCGGCTGATGGCCTCGCAGTGGTCCAGCGAAACGCCGTCCTCGCGGTCGATGTAAATCCGCAGATACCAGCCGCCCGCTTCTTTGGCGTATTCCACGTCCCACAGCTCGCAGCCGTGCTTTTTAACGATCGGCTCGGCCAGCGCCGCGACGATCTCGGTGATTTTTTTCATAGCCCGCCCTTTCTGCCATTCCGAGCGCAGCTCTGCCAGAATGACAAGCGCCTTTGTGCAAGAAAAAGAGTGGGAAAAACCCACTCACGTCAAATCCTGCATGTCTAACGTTGGAATTATACCATTGGGATAAATGAATTGCAAGTGTTTTCCGTATTTAGTTTTGCTCAATACCTATTTTATTATAAAAGCCAACGGAAAATCCGGGCGAATCCTGCGCGTTTTGTGGAAAATGGTGCCTTGTAACATAACTGTAATATAAAAAGTGGGCACTTAGAATTGACAATCCGTTTCCAGCCCACTATAATCTTGCATGTGAAGAGAACGTATGGCTCTTTTTGCCGCCATACGCAAGCAGGGCTGAAAACGGTGTGTGGTGTGCCGCGTCAGACCGGGCTTGGAGGTTGAATGTATGATGGGGAGCGGCGAGCCGCGCCGCCCCCTGCCTCCTTCAAGCCGGACCACGGCGCATATGCCGCCGGCCCTGATGCTCCCGGTGCTTTCATCCGCAGAGGTATAGCCGAACCGAAGCGGATGTGGTACATATCAAATCGCCGAACTTCGGAATCCTTCGCTTCCCCAGGCTCTCAAGCGTCACATTCACCACGCCGGAAAACCGGCTTGGGCGTTCCAGGGCTTGACCGAATCGCGGGACAAATTCCGAATAAGGCAAAATAATGCGTGTAAACACGCAAATTTTATAGGAGGAAATACATGAAGAACCTTAAAAAAGTCTTCGCAGTGGTTCTGGTCGTCGCTATGGCGTTCAGCCTCATGGCTGTTGCCAGCGCGAAGTCCATCTCGGACTATTCTGACGCTTCGAGCATTACGCAAAAAGAAGCCGTCACCATCCTCACCGCTGCCGGCGTCCTGGCGGGTACCGATACCGGTGCTTTCAACCCGACAGGCACCTTCACCCGTGAGCAGGCCGCAAAGGTCATCACCTACATCCTCGTCGGCGCTGAAGCCGGCGACAAGCTGAAGGCGACCGGCAGCAGCTTCGCCGACGTTGCAGCGACCCGTTGGAGCGCTCCGTACATACAGTACTGCGCTTCCAGAGGCGTTATCAACGGCGACGGCACCGGTAACTTCAATCCCGAAGCTGCTATCAGCGGCACTCAGTTCGCCAAGCTCCTGCTCACCTCTCTCGGCCTCGGCCGCAACGGCGAGTATATTGGCGCCAACTGGGAAATCAATGTTCTGACGGATGCCGTCAGCCGTGGAATTCTCACGCTCAACGTTGATTACACCGCCACCGCTACCCGTGAGCAGGTCGCGCAGTATGCGCTCAATGCTCTGCCCATGAGACTCCAGGTCTACGATAAGACCACGGACGAGTATATAAACACCGCGACTCCCTCGTTCCTGTGCGATAAGCTCGGCCTTAGCCAGGAAGAAAGCGTCTCTAATGGCGTGTCCGGCTACTACTGGGTTTTAAACGGCGATAGAATCGGCTTCTATGGCAACGAGAAAGTTATCGCAACGGGTACGAACGGCAAGACGATTGCCGCGTATACCACCGTTGGAAACACAGACTACAAGGCCACGCTCGCTTCAACCGTTGACTACTATTACAACGGTACGCTGGTGCCTGTGTGGGCTGCTGGAGCGACGAACGCCGCCAACACCCTCATTGTTATCGGCAATACCCTTTATGAGGTTGGCGGTACTGCGCTTACGGGTACTGAAACCAGTGCTACCATTCTTTCCGCAGTATCGGCTGCTCCCGCTTTTGCTTCGGGTGTTATTGTTAATTTCCTTTCTACCAACACCGACAGCAAGGCTGAGGTCGTTTCCATCATTGAGAAGTCAATTGCCACCGTTAGTGCGGCTCCTGTCGTTCTCAACGGTGAGGTAACGATTCCCGGTGTTTCCGCTGTCAGCAGCATTTCCCCCGACCTGGTCAAATATCCCGCTGACCTTGCCAAGGGCGACGTGGTTCTCTATTATACTGGCGAGGGCGGCGTGGTTAACGTTCAGAAGGCCACAAAGCTCACCGGTACGGTAACTGCCGCGAATCTTGTTACAGCTGGTACACCTAATACCTATACGCTTACGATTGCCGACGTCAAGCATGGCTTGACTGGCCTTGCGGGCCCCATGACTACAAGCGACTTTGCAACGTTTGCTGAAACTTCCGGTAACTTTAACGTCGCTGTCACAGCGTGGCTTGACGATAACGGCAACATTATTTCAATTTCTACGGATGGCGCTGTGAGCGCTTCCAATTACCTGCTTGTGTCGACTCACAGCACAGATCCCGTGTCCAGGGCTGCGAAGGTTGTCAAGGCCGACGGCACAACCGCTATCGTTACGGTCGGCTTAGTTGGCGTCAGCCCGACTGCATTCCCGGTTGACGGCACAGTTTATTCGTACACCGTCGGTTCAAACAACGAGTATAACCTCACGGCAGCTGCGAACCAGATCTCAGATACTGGTGCTACGATTGCCAACACGGTAACATTCAGCGGCACAGATAAGGCCAATGCCAATACGGTGTTTGTTGTTGCTAACACTGTATTCGGCGGTGCTGCGGGTACGTACAGAGTTGTCACCGGCGTTTCCAATCTGCCGGCCAGCATCTCAACTGCGGACTACTCTGGTGCATTGACAGCGGCTGGCGGCCCTGCCAGGATTGTCTTCATCACGAGCGGCGCGTCCGCCGGTACGCCGGAGTACGTCTACCTGATTAATCCTAACAGCTACTCCACATCGTATCCTTCCGCCGGTGTTGTCAACTACACCTATAAGGCGATTGTCGACGGTGCTCAGAAGGACGTTGTGATGAACGCCACTGCACAAGCCAATGTCACTACGGCCGTAGCCACCGCGAACCTCATTAAGGTCACCTATGACGGGAACAACGTTATCAATTCGGTGGATGCCATCACGTCAGGCGCCCTTCAGAGTATTCCTGCTGACGCTTTCGCCGGTACGGCAGGTACGAGCACGGCTGCCAACGGTGGTCTGTTTACGACAGACGGTAGCAATGCATTCTCCTACAACGACAGCACGGTCGTGTTCTACATCAGCACGACTGGCGTCGTGACGCAGACGACACCGTCGGCGATTACCGCCGATACCGGCGCCAACGATAAGATTGTCGCCCAGTTCACCGCCTCCGTCGTCGACTCGGCCGACCTGCTCTCCTACATTTACATCCAGGTCGTGGCGAACCCGTAAGATTCCTGCGAGAGCCACCATTTCGTGTTACGGTAGGTCGTCTCGCGATTTAGTAAATCAGCATCGGAAGCCCCCGCCAATTGGCGGGGGCTTCCTTTATGTGCCCAGAGTATTAGTTGATAACTGAAAAAGTTCTTGTCGTTTTATTTTTAAATTAATACAACTTACTGTTATTAACAAATAGATTGTTGACACCCGCCGATAATTCAAAGTATACTAAAGTCATACTTTGATAAAGGAGCTGATGAAATGAGACTGATCAAAAAAACCTTTTCTATGCTGCTTACAGCTGCATTATTGGTCAGCGCACTTGTAACGACATCGTATGCCGCCGGGGTAAAGGCGACGCCAACGGCGTCAACCGTAAAAATAAATAATTATCCTTACGCTTTTCAGGCCTATACCATTGATGGGAACAATTATTTTAAGCTGCGCGATCTGGCTATGATCCTATCGGGCACCAATGTAAAATTTTCAGTGAGTTGGGATGGCAGCAATAATTCCATTTATATGCTGGCGCCTGGGTATTACGCGCCGCTGGGCGACGAAATGACAGTCTCCGGAGAAACATCCGTGGTGGATGCGACGGCAACAACCTCGAGCGTTTATCTCAATGGAAAACAGATCAAGCTGGCGGCCTATACGATCGGCGGGTATAATTATTTCAAATTACGGGATATCGGCGGAGCGATGAATTTCAGCGTGGCCTACGATTCAAAAACGGATACAATTAATGTGGATACCTACGAGGAATATTACATGCCCGCGCTGCTTGAAATTTTGCCGGATGCCTATTATGATGAAGCAAACGAAACTATCCATACGTATTTAACGGACACGGGCTATATAACAATCACGAGATATAATAATACGTATTATTCAGTTGCAGCGAGCAATATCTCAAGCGAAAATGATTATACACTTCTGAAAAATATAGTTAATGTTTTTGTCGGGGATTCCGATGCGGTTATAAAAGCGCTTGCTGACAGCAAGGATGAAGGCAGGAAAGAAATTCAGGTCGACGGAAAGAACCTGACTTGCTATATAGTAGGCTTGAATCAGACCATTGATATAAAGTGGTAAGACCGTCCAACATCAAGCCATGTTAGTATGAAAAAATTCTGATAGCAGTCGGCCCCCCGGATTTATCTGAGGGGCTCTGCTTATATCTTTGCAAGGTGGCTTGACATTTTTCCTGTCCGATGCTTATAACCATTTTTTTACGTTACGAAATATCTGCCGATGTCTTGATATATATTAAGATTTGGATTAAACTCATAAAGACTTGATTAGAGGCTTAAATAAGAGAATTCTGGTAAGATTGGAGTATCCCAAATGAAAAAAGTCCGCTATATTCTAATTGCAGTATTTACGCTGGCATTGCTTGCGTCATGTAGTAAAACCGATAGCATTACCGGCCCGGGAAGTGGGACGGTAGGTAATTATATAGTTAAGATAGATAGTTACGAATTGACTAAAGACGCGTATGGCAAAGATGCGGTTATTATTAATTATGAGTGGGGAAATAACGGCAAAAAGGCCGGGTTCTTTTATGTTATATCTGCTAAAGTATATCAAAACGGCGCCGAATGTAAGAGCGCAATTATCACCGATGATACGATTTATCATGGTTCCGACGCCTTAAAAAGTATCAAGAGAGGCGAGATACAAAAAGTGCAGTTGGCCTATGTGCTGCAGGATACCAAAACGCCTCTTGACGTTGAGGTGACGGAAGCGGCAAATACAAACGCTGACGCGCCAAAGGTAACACAGACTTTTGATATCGCCTAAGGCTTATTAAGGGAGCAGAATAATACGACCTTTAAACAATGGAATAATCCGTTTATAGGGCCGGGATGATATACGCCTGGGGCTTTCTTGACACCCTATGGCCCGCATGCTAATATGGTGCCAACAGAATAAGTGCCGGCCTTTTAACCGGCAAATGGAGAATATAGAGTTGAAACGGAAAGTTACGGTTATCGTCCTTGCGCTTTGCCTGACAATACTGTTCGCCGCGCATCCCGCCGAGGCCGCAGATGATATATATTTTACGGCGGCAAACAACACGCTGCGGCTTTTGGATAACAATACGATGCCGGCCATGATCGGGAGCCGGCTCTATATTCCGTGCAACTTCTTTACGTCCGACGAGCTTGGCGTCTACTATATACCCGGCGGCAGCCAGTTCATGCTCTATAGTTCAACAAAACGATTGCTTTTTGATACCGAGCGGGGCATAGCCGCTGATCAGTATAATAATCGGCAAAACATTTCAGCCGTGAAAAAGAATGGGCTCAACTATGTTTCTGTGGATGATGTATGCGATTTATTCGGGTTGACTTACGATTATGTCCTGAGCGACCCGGCGCCCGTTATCCGCTTTTACCGGGGTACTGGTTTTATCAATAATATGACGTTTGTCAGCTTGAATAAGAATCAAATGCAGACGTCTTACGACGCTTATGTTGGCAAGGGTTCCGATCCGGGCGCGTCGCCGGCTTCCTCCGCGCCGCCGACGGTTTCCGGGGCGCCGACTTCTGAGAGCGTTACCGTGTATCTCAGTTTTTATAATCTGACGCCGAAGAATTTTGGGGCGGTTCTGGACAGCTTGGATGCGTACCGTTACAAAAGCTGCTTTTTCGTCGCCGCCGATGAGATCGTTTCCAATGCCGACCTGCTCAGGCGGGCGGCCGCCGCCGGACATACCATCGGCATCTGGCTCAGGGACGGGACCCTTGAGGAGTATCAAAATGCTTCCGCCCTGCTCTTTGAGGCTGCGAAAATCAGGACGATTCTGGTATCGGCCGGGGGCGACGCCGGGAAAACGGCAAGGGCGGCCGCCAAGTCGGACGGGCTCATTTTCTGGAGGCCTATAAAAAGTCTTGGCGAGTCCGACAAGACGACTCTTGGCAGCTTGACGGGCCAGCTGAGCGCGCTTGACAGCAGCCGGTACAGCGTCAACATTTCCTGCACGGACAAAATGGTCACCCTGACGAAATCTCTTTTGGGGTACCTGGCGGAACAGAAGTTTACCGTCAGGCGCCTGACGGAGACCACCGTCCCGACATATTACATCAGCTGAGCTCACTCAGGGCGCGGCATTATGAAGCTTTGCCGCCCTTGACACACTCACACCGCCATGGTAATATACTGCCTATATATCCGCGATGAACGGAAAGAGTAAAGCGTCAGACGTCATCAGAGAGGGCCCGTCAGCGGCTGAAAGCGGGCTTTGACAACGGTGCTTGAAGGTGCGTCCGGGAGCGGGGGGCTGTAACGGCTCCCGTAAGGCTGCGTTAAAGCCGTCAAGGCATCCCGGCGAACGCCGGGGCGCGAATGAGAGTGGAACCGCGGAGTCATCCGCCTCTTGTGTATGCAGGAGGCGGTTTTTGTTTTATTCGCCGCTCCGTCAGTTAAAATTTATGGCATCCCCGGCCGGAGGAATGATATAATATGTTTAAGCGTCTGCGCGAAACGATAAGAGCGTATCAGGCGCGCGACCCCGCCGCGCGCCGCCCGATAGAGGTGCTGCTCCTGTATCCGGGGCTGCACGCCACCGTCATGCACAGGCTTGCCCACTGGTTTTACAGGCATCGGCTGCTTTTTATAGCCCGGGTCATATCGCAGTGCGCCCGGTTGTGGACGGGTATCGAAATACATCCGGGCGCGCAAATCGGCCGGCGGTTCGTCATTGACCACGGCATGGGTATCGTCATCGGGGAAACCGCCGAGATCGGGGACGACGTGCTCATGTATCAGGGCGTAACGCTGGGCGGAACGGGCAAGGATAAGGGAAAGCGGCACCCGACGATCGGCAACAATGTCCTGCTCGGCTCCGGCGCAAAGGTGCTGGGGCCCTTCAAGGTGGGCGACAATGCCCGCATCGCGGCCAACGCCGTCGTGTTGAAGGAAGTGCCGCCGGACTCCACGGCGGTGGGCGTGCCGGCCAGGATCGTCCGGATCGCCGGGGTCAGGGTCAGCTTCGCGGAGGCGGTGGATCAGATCAGCGTCACCGACCCGGTGGCCGCCGAGTTCAGCGATCTGGGCGCGCGGGTCAAGCAGCTGGAGCGGCTGCTGAATGACCGGGTACAGGATCGGATTACAGAAAAATAAAATCAGGCATAACATTATAAGAATGGCGGCGCCGGGCGCCGGGATGGAGCGATGTCATGAAGCTGTATAATACAATGACGATGAAAAAAGAGGAGTTCGTGCCGGTAACGGCGGGCGAGGTGCGCATGTACGCCTGCGGCCCCACGGTCTACAACTATATCCACGTGGGCAACGCCCGGCCGATCATTATGTTCGACGTGCTGCGCCGTTATTTTGAATACCGCGGCTATGACGTCACCTTTGTCCAGAATTTCACCGACGTTGACGACAAGATCATCAATCGCGCCAACGAGGAGGGCATCTCCAGCCGGGAGGTCGCCGAAAAATATATCCGGGAATATTATGTGGACGCGCACGCCCTCGGCGTACGCGACGCGACGATACACCCCAGGGCGACGGAAAACATCCCCGAAATCATCGGCATCATCAAAACGCTCATCGACAAGGGCTACGCCTACGCCTCCGGCGGCGACGTCTATTACAGGACGGAAAGGTTCGGGGATTACGGCAAGCTGTCCCATCAGCCGCTGGAGGAGCTCCAGGCGGGAGCGCGCATCGACGTCAGCGAGGTCAAGGAGAGCCCGATGGATTTCGCGCTCTGGAAGTCGGCAAAGCCGGGCGAGCCCTCCTGGGACTCCCCATGGGGCGCAGGCCGGCCGGGCTGGCACATCGAGTGCTCGGCCATGTCCAACAAGTATCTGGGCAAGACGATCGACATTCACTGCGGCGGCCAGGACCTCACCTTCCCGCACCATGAAAACGAGATCGCCCAGTCCGAGGGCGCCAACGGCGTCCAGTTCGTGCGCTACTGGCTGCACAACGGCTTCATCAGCATCGACAATAAAAAAATGTCCAAGTCCCTGGGCAACTTTTTCACCGTCCGGGACGCGGCGGCGGCTTATGGGTATGAAAATATCCGCATGTTCATGCTGATGAGCCACTACAGGAGCCCGCTGAATTACTCGGGCGAGATACTGCTCCAGGCAAAGGGCGCCCTGGAGCGGCTCACCACGTTCCGGGACAACCTGAAATTCCTGAGGGAAAACGGCGGCGACGGGCTTAAGGACACTGAGAAGGACTTCATCGCCACGCTGCCTGCTTACCGCGACCGCTATATCGCCGCCCTCGACGACGACTTCAACACCGCCGACGCCATCGCCGTCATCTTCGAGCTGGTGCGCGATCTGAACGTCATGACCGCCGCCGACAAGGACCCGTCGAAGGCGCTGGCCGATGCGGCGTTTAAGCTGTTTGAGGAGCTGTCGGGCGTCCTCGGCCTTTTGTACGGCGAGGAAGAGGACCAAAGCCTCGCTGTCGAGGTGGAAGCGCTCATCGCCGCGCGTCAGGCCGCCCGCAAGGAGAAAAACTGGGCCGAGGCCGACCGCATCCGCGACAGGATCAAGGAAATGGGCATCATTCTGGAGGATACCCCCCAGGGCGTCAAATGGTCCCTGGCGAAGAAATAAACCGGTTCTGTTATGCCGCAAAAAGACACAGGCTGCCTCAAGGGCAGTCCGTGTCTTTTGATTTTAATCCGTAGCCGGATAAGCTTTATACAAGGCGTTCGCCTCGGCGATAATAGTATTATTATCTTTGGATTGGGCGATTTTATAAATGCGCCGGACACGCGCCGGTATTCGGGCCCAGGGCAAAAAACAGTTGGATAAACCCGGCGGGTATTGTATACTGAGAATATTGCAATTGAGAGGATGAAGCGCATTGAAACTCATGGTGCTTGACGGCAACAGCATCGTCAACAGGGCGTTTTATGGCATCCGGCTTTTGACGACGAGGGACGGCACGCCCACAAACGGCGTTTACGGTTTCCTGATGATCCTGCAAAAGCTCCTGACCGACGAGACCCCGGACGCCGTCTGCGTCACGTTCGACCTGCCCGCGCCCACGTTCCGCCACGAACAGTTCGAGGCGTATAAGGCGCAGCGAAAGGGCATGCCGGACGAGCTCGCCGTCCAAATGCCGGTCCTGAAGGACGTTCTGGATGCCTTGAGGCTGCCGCGGTACGAGCTGGCCGGCTGGGAGGCCGACGACCTCATCGGCACCATTTCAAAAAAATGCGAGGACGCCGGCTGGGACTGCGTCATTGTCACGGGAGACAAGGACAGTTTTCAGCTCGTTTCCGATAAAACACACGTCCGGCACGTGAAGTCGCGCATGGGCCAGACGGAGACGACCGAATATACACCGGTGTCCTTTACGGAAGAATACGGCTTCGAGCCGATAAAAATGATCGACCTGAAGGCGCTGATGGGGGACGCCTCGGACAATATTCCGGGCGTTGCCGGCATCGGCGAGAAGACGGCGCTGGAGCTGGTGCGCCGCTTTGGCAGCGTTCAGAACATCTACGAGAGCCTCGACACGCTGGACGTCAAGGACGGCGTGCGGAAAAAGCTTGTGGAGGGACGGGACGCCGCCGCGATGTCCTACACCCTCGCCACCATCTGCCGGGATGTGCCGATGGAATTCACACCCGAAGACAACATCCGCCAGCCCGCCGACAACGACGTGCTGTACGCGCTCTTCCAAAGGCTCGAGTTTACGCGCCTGACGGACAAGTTCGGTCTCAAGCCGCCGTCGGACGCCATGGTCGCCACGGCCTTTGTAGCCGAGTGCCGCAGCATAGCGGTGGAAACCCCGGAGGACATGTCCGCCATGGAGCGGGCGCTTTCAGGCGCCGCCTGGGTCGCTGTGCATTTCGACCCGGGCTTTTATACCGCCGCCGTTCTCGACGACGCCGGGAACACGGCTTATATTCTGCGTCAAAGCGGGACGGGCGTCTTTGAGGACGCGCTGCGCCGCGTCATGGCGGATGGGATCAAAAAGGCCGGCCACGACATCAAGGATACCCAGCGCCGGCTCCTGGATATGGGCATTGAGTCCGGCGGCTGGATTTTCGACGCGGCACTGGCCGGATATCTCCTGTCCCCGACGGACAGCTCCTATGAGCTGAAAAAGCTCGCCGAGCGGTATGCCGACCTCACCATCGGCGCGCCGGAGGATCAAAACGGGCAGCTCATGCTGGACGGCGGCGATGAGGAGCTCCAGCGGCTCCTGTCGGAGACGGCGGCGATCGCGCGTCTCAGGGACACGCTGGCGCCGAGACTGTGCGAGCTCGGCATGGACAGCCTCTTCGACACCATCGAGCTGCCGCTCTGCCGCGTGCTGGCGAAGATGGAGCACAGAGGATTCTACATCGACAAAAACGCGCTCCGCGAGTACGGCGACATGCTGTCGGAAAAAATCGCCGCGCTGGAGGCGGCGATTTACGAGCTCGCCGGAGAGCAGTTCAACATCAACTCCCCAAAGCAGCTGGGGACGATCCTTTTTGACAAGCTGATGCTCCCCGCGCCGAAAAGGACGAAGACCGGCTACTCGACAAACATCGAGGTGCTGGAGCACTTGGCCGGCAAGCACCCGATCATCCGGCTGCTGATGGATTTCAGGGAGCTGACAAAGCTGAAGAGCACCTACGTCGACGGGCTCATGAAGGTCATATCGTCCGACGGGCGGATTCATACGAATTTCCAAATGACGGTCGCGGCTACCGGCAGGCTGTCCTCCACGGAGCCGAACCTGCAGAACATCCCTATCCGGAAGGAGCTGGGTGGCGAGCTGCGCAAGATGTTCGTCGCCGGCGAGGGGAACGTGCTCGTCGACGCGGACTATTCTCAGATCGAGCTGCGGATTCTGGCGCATATCGCCGACGACAAGGCCATGCAGGATGCGTTTAAGAACGGCGAGGATATCCATGCCGTCACGGCCTCCCAGGTCTTTATGACGCCTCTTGCCCACGTCACGCCGCTGCAGAGGAGCCGCGCCAAGGCCGTCAATTTCGGCATTGTCTACGGCATCTCTGCCTTCTCCCTGTCCCAGGACATCGGCGTATCGGTGGCGGAGGCGAAGCTCTACATCGACAGTTATTTTGAAAAGTACAGCGGCGTGCGCGCCTATATGAAGGACACCGTGGAAAAAGCAAAGCGGGACGGCTATGTCACAACACTCTTCGGGCGGCGGCGGTACCTGCCGGAGCTCAAATCCTCCAACTTCAATATGCGGTCCTTCGGCGAGCGGGCGGCGATGAACACCCCCATTCAGGGCACGGCGGCCGACGTCATGAAGCTGGCGATGGTGGGCACCTATAAGAGGCTCAAGACGGCGGGTCTGTCGGCACAACTGATTCTGCAGGTGCACGACGAGCTGATCGCCGAGTGCCCGGCTTGCGAGGCCGGGCAGGTGCAAAGGATACTGACGGAGGAGATGGAGAATGCCGTGTGCCTTTCCGTCCCCCTGACGGCGGAGGCACACGTGGGAAAGAGCTGGTCTGACGCGAAATGATTCGGCTGATTGACGCGCGGGAAGAGCTGCTCCCCCAGGTGCTCGGCATAGAACGAGAGGCCATCTCGCCCCCATGGTCGGAAGGCGCCCTGTTAAATGAGATCGGCCGCGAGGACGGCCTGTTTCTCCTCGCCTTGGAAGAGAGCGCCGCCGCGGACAACGATATCGCCGGCTTTTGCATCCTGCGGCGCGCCGCCGACGAAGCCGAGCTGTATCAGATCGCCGTCCGGGACGACTGCCGCCGGCGCGGCGTGGGCGGTGCGCTGCTGGGCGCGGCACTTGAATACTGCCGCTTGCATCGCGTCGTTTCAGTCTACCTTGAGGTACGCCGGTCCAACGACGCGGCGATTCGGCTCTACAAGAAATACGGCTTTAAAAATGAAGGCCGCCGTAAAAATTATTACAGCAGCCCCGTAGAGGACGCGGTTATCATGTCCCTCCCGATTTAAGATGCTGTCATGCTCAGAATGACAAAACTGTGAGGTATCCCTATGCTCATATTATCCGTTGAAACTTCCTGCGACGAGACGGCCGTGGCCGTGACGAGAGACGGGCGCACGGTGCTGGCCGACGAGATATATTCTCAGGCGGATATGCACGCCCTGTACGGCGGCGTCGTGCCGGAGATCGCCTCCCGCAATCATATCGCCGTCATCGGCCGCCTGGCCGATATGGCGCTTCAAAATGCCGGCATCACGAAAAAGGATATTGACGCTGTCGCCGTCACCTATGCTCCCGGTCTCATCGGCGCCCTCCTTGTCGGCGTGAATTTCGCCAAGGGGCTGGCCCTGTCGCTGGGCGTGCCGCTTGTCCCGGTCCATCACATCCGCGGCCACATCGCCGCCAACTATATTGCCTACCCCGAGCTTGAACCGCCTTTTCTGGCGCTCGTCGTCTCCGGCGGCAACAGTCTCATTGCCGATGTACGCGGCTATACCGACATCCGCATCGTCGGTGCCTCCCGTGACGACGCGGCGGGAGAGTGCTTTGACAAGGTGGCCCGCGTGCTCGGCCTGCCATACCCCGGCGGAAAGCCGCTGGACGACCTGTCCCAGGGCGGCGACGACACCGCGTTCAAGCTGCCGCGGGCGAAGATTGACGGCTGCCCGTATGACATGTCCTTTTCCGGTCTCAAGACGGCGGTTGTGAACATCGTGCACAATGCTGAGCAAAAGGGAGAGGTACTCGACCGACCCTCGCTGGCAGCCTCGTTTGCCGCGGCGGTCAGCGACACGCTGGTACCGCGGACGATGGCGGCGGCTGGGGGGCTCGGCTATGAAAAGATCGCCATCGCCGGCGGCGTGGCCGCCAATTCCCGCATCCGCGCCGATTTCGTCAAAGCTGCGGCGGAAAAAGGCAGGACGCTCTTTATCCCGCCCCTCAGGCTGTGCGGCGATAACGGGGCCATGATCGGCTGTCAGGGGTACTACGAGTTCTGCGCCGGCCGGCGCGCCGGCATGGAGCTGAATGCCTACGCGACGATGGATGTGGACGATCCGCGGCTTCAAATGCAATAAAAAAAGCTGTTATCGCTATAATTTCTTAAAACTTTAACCAAAAACCTGATAATTTCTTAAAAATCGGAAATCAAGGAATACAGTATTATGTTAATGAAAAAAGATGTTTGCAAAATGACTTAAACAGCGCGAGCCAAGGTTTCCATCTATTGGTAAAATTCTATCAAAGCGCTGCCGCTGTAAAAAATAAGCGTGGTGGATAAACCTGTGGAGAATGTGAATAACTCTCTGTAAAGCGGCGTTATTTCTCAATTTACGTAAACTCTAACGAAATCAATTATGTGTGAGAACAAGGAAAAAATCGTCGATTTTACAGAAACTTAACGGACTAATATAGTCGAAGTCATGAACTGAAAATGCATATTCATCGCCCGGCCGAATATTGTTTCGGCGTTCCCGACAGACCTTCGCGGCTTTATACAGCGTGTATTATCAACTTGACAAGGCCGCAAAGTCTGCTCCCGACAGAAAGTTCTGGAAGCTGTCCCCAATATTAAATTAAGTCTTTACAGCCCAAATAAAATCTGCTATAATGGGCAACGCTCCGAAAAAAGAATATGGGGGCGTAGCTCAGCTGGGAGAGCGTACGGTTCGCATCCGTAAGGTCGAGAGTTCGATCCTCTTCGTCTCCACCATTAATCTGTTAGTCCAACCCTGATCAAAAAATGTGATCAGGGTTGGCTCTTTTTTCAGAAAAACCGCCTGAGTTACGGAATTCTATCTTAGAATCTTCAAGACTCAAGAGTATTTTAAACGACTCTTAAATTCCGACGTTATATTACCGTCCAGCCGGTCGGCTTTATGGACAATGACATAGTCGATGCGGCCCTTATTCTCCTCAATGTATTGAGCATTTCCTGTAGTTGTGGCCGGTCAATCGAGCGGGCAGAGGCACCGCGATTAGCAAACTCCTTGATGATGATAGCTCCCGGCGAGGCGGCTTTCTTTTTGTTGGCCTCCCGCTGAGCCGGAATGGAGAAACCTTCATCAGCCCCGCCGCCGCGCTCGGTCTGATCGCGGGTCGAAACCCGCAAATAGGAAATGGCGGCTTTCGGTTTCAGACTACCGAATAAGGCTTCCTCCAGCGAGGGTTTCGTTGTTTGGTTTCGCTTCTATAATAACGGCAGTATTGTTCGCATTTACGTACAATTCGTGACGGCGACTCGCTGTCCAGGTCAATCTCGAAGAACCAGTGATAAGCATATTCCGACGTGGCTGTTTCGATATAGAGATCGGGCTTCACGTATGCAGCCGCGCCGCTGTCGCCGACGTATGACCGCCAACAGCTTGGCTCGACGTCGGCTTTGAGCAGCTCGATATCTTCATGCCGATCCGAAATTGAGACCAATTGGACATGGGTTTCCGCCACGGCCAGTGTATGTTTTAAAAAGCTCAAGGACGGCTCGATCAGGCGCTTGCGCTTGGGGTGTGCCGAAGAGTCGTCGGTTAGGCAGAGCAGCCGTGCTCCCGCGGTGCCGATCAGGCCTATTAAGCGGCACCAGCATAATTTTTCGCTCGTAAAACAGATCGGACAGAGAAAACTTCGGTTTGGTTTGACCTAAGATGTTCATCAGACCCGGTCGCAACAAAAACTGACGCAGTTTATTCAGTACCGGCGCAATGACCTAAGCACGTTCGGCTGCGCTCGTGGCGTCATAGCCCGCCCAAAACGGTTCCAGCCCGATCTTATCGTCAAGCCTACGGGTGAGTTTCCGCCGAAAGATGCACAAAAGAGCTGTATGTAGATAGTACATAAAGCTCTCTCTTTTTGAGTTTTCTTATGGGTGGAAAGAAGAGGCGGTGTAACAGCGCTGCCCTTCTGGTTATATGGAGGGCGCCGCAGCTTCTGTCAAGGCTAATGCGGCGCTGGGGCACACACTGGAGCTGACCAACGCTTTGGCTGAGACCGGAACGGTGCTGCCGCGCAGTATCAATTCGCCGCAGACGAGTTGACGGGTTAAGGGCGTCGAAGGGTCCTTAATACGATTATAGAGCAGATTTACCGCGCATTTTCCCATGTGCTCGGCAGGGACGCGTATCGTCGTCAGCATGGGGTCGACCATACGGGAAAAGGGGATGTCGTCAAACCCGATGATGGAGATATCCTCGGGAACGCGGTAGCCGTACGCCCTGAGAGCCTTCATGCAGCCAATGGCGAGCGCGTCGCTTTCGGCCAGAAAGGCGGTGGGCAGAGGCCGCCCGATAGAGATATAAGTCCCGATATCCTGCGAGCAGTCGTCCATGGACGGGCCTACCGTAAAAATCAAATTGGGATCCGCCGAAAGACCTGTTTTCTCCACGCTATTACGAAATCCCTGGAACCGTTCGCGGGAATTGGCTGTTTCGAGACAGCTGTGGATAAGACCGACACGGCGATGCCCCAGAGAATGGAGATGCTTCAGCGCGAGGAACACACAATACTCATTGTTGAGCGCTACGCTGTCAATGGGGCAATACGGCATCTGACTGTCGACAATGACGACGGGGGTGCTGCGGTCCGCGAAGTAGTTTTCGTAGACCAGGGGCAGCTCCGAGCCCAGAAGAATGATCCCCTCCATGGGGTTTTCATCCAGCATATTGAGTTCCTTGAGGAACTCCCCCTCGTGGCAGGCGGTAATTGAAACGCTGTAATCCTTCTCCCGCGCCTCGCGGCCGATCGCGTCTATAATTGAAGTAACAAAGCCGTCGTTTTTATCCGATCCGTAGCCGATTGTGGAATAACGAAAAAGATACAGGCCGTTGCTTCGCGACACGGCGGGTCTGTCCAGGTATCCGTGCGTTTTCAGCAACTGAGAAACACGCTCGCGCGTAGCGACGCTGACACCGGAACGGCCATGCAGAACTATGGATACCGTGGACGTGGATACGCCGAGCGTCTGGGCAATCTCTTTTAAAGACAAAGCATTCTCATTCATAAAAGGGGCCTCACATTTCGTTCCTTCAAGCTTCGTCACAGAACCGTTTTTTAGTGGGCAAACGTCTCCGCAAGGGCGGTGATCATCAAGGAGGCCACAACGGCGCCCGGATCAAGTATCTGGCGTGAATCCTCCCCGCGAACGGCTATCCTGCCGTATTTGGCAAGCATCCCGACGGTGCTCATTGCGCCGTGATGCGCTTCCATGGCGGCGCTGCGCAGCGCCGCGGGTATCTCATCCTCGGACGTTGCCGCTTTCAGCACGCATACCGCCGGATCGAAACCGTCTAAAAAGGTCTTCTCGCCGGGCTTCGCCTTGCCTCTTTTCATAATAGCGCTTTCAAACTCTTCAAGCAATACTGAGAGGTCGCATCCGCTTATGACTTTATTGCCCTTCATCGACTTTCCGGCGTCCATGAGGCCGAAAGCGATGAGCGTACCCAGGCTCGAAGGTGCATAGACCGACATCGTTTTGCCCGCCTGAAAGAACAGCATGCCGATATCGTCGGTTTCCGCCTTTTCCAGGCTGGCCATGACGGCGTTGAAACCGTCCGTCAATGCAAGCCCGAGGTCGCCGTCGCCGGCAATGGCATCAAGCTTAATAAGATAATCTTTATTGTTGTTAATTATTTCAGTCCAGGCTTGAAAAAGTCGAACAAAATCATTTGCTGTCAGCTGCACGTTCTTCTCCGTTTCTCCGGCGAAAGCGAAATTTATGAAACGTATAGCCTCGCCGGCCGCCGATACGCTTCTATGGGGGAACTCAGAGCTGGGGTTGGATAAAAAAAGGCGTGGCGGCGGGTTTTGCCAGCAGCCGCTTCAGCTCGTCGTCCAGTTTGAAGACGGATATGGAGAAGCCGGCCATCTCCATGGCGGTCGCGAACTCGCCGACATAGACATGGAAGACCTTCAAACCGCAGGCACTCAAAATATCGTGGATATGGCCATAAGCGAGGTACTGTTCCTCGAGAGGCGTGCTGCCCAGGCCGTTCACAAGGACGGCCACCTCGGTGCCCTCGGACAGCTGCATATCCTTGAGGATAGGCTCCATCATCTCGGTGACGATTTCGCTTGCGGTGGTGAGCTGCCCGCGGCGGACGCCGGGCTCGCCGTGAATGCCCATGCCGAGCTCCATCTCGTCTTCCCCAATTTCAAAGCTGGGGTGCCCGACGCGCGGAATCGTGCAGGGCGTCAGGGCCACGCCCATCGTGCGGACATTGTCGGCAGCTTTCTGGGCGATGCGGGTTACTTCGTCCAGATCCAGCATTTCGGCGGCGGCGGCGCCGGCACACTTATAGACGAAAAAAATGCCGGCGACGCCGCGGCGGTTCTCGGGATTATCGGTTGCCACGTCATCCTTGCCGATAACAGAGGTGACTCGGATCGAATTCTCCATGTCGGCCATTTCAGCGGAAAGCTCAAAATTGAGCTTATCGCCGCCATAGTTGCCAAAGATGTAGAGCACTCCCGCGCCCGAATCGACGGCCTTTGTGACGGAGAGCATCTGCTGCGCGCTGGACGACTGAAAGACCTCGCCGACACTGCAGCCGTCGAGCATACCATTCCCGATATAACCGAGAAACAGCGGCAGGTGTCCGCTGCCGCCGCCGGTGGCGATGCCGACCTTGCCGGGGGTGATGTCCTTTTTCACCATGGCGTGCATGTCGTCATCAACATAAGTCAGCTTGTCGGGATGAGCAAGATAGATGCCGCGCAGCATGTCATTTACAAAGTTCTTCGGCGAATCAATGATCTTTTTCATCTGTTTATGTCCTTTCAAGAAATAATAGGTGCTTGCAAAAACGACGGGCTTCAGGAGCCGCGTAATAAAGGGCAATTTGCCATGAATTTGCGTTAATAGTAACACTGCCCCGGGTAATTGTCAATATTTTAATAAAATATACTAAATTATTGTGCGAGCTAAAAGAAATCGACAGGCATTTCGCAACGCAGGCACTATAAGTACCGGTTACTATTTTAAATGATATAGAGCGCTTAAATCCTATAAAGATACACTTCCACAACATTTTAGCTGCCGGTCATCCTGGGAATACACTGTGCTTTAATGCCCGCGCCCGCCTGACTAAACGAAATAATTATAAATTATGACTAAATAATTACTAAATTATTTTACTTAAGATTTAGAAATAATTGTTGCAATTTCAAAAAACGGCATTATACTGAAACCAGTTTTCTGAATAATTTACTAAAATGTCATTTTGAACACAGGCATATTTTACGAAATGGACAAAATGACGTGAATAAAATGAAGAAAAGGTAGGTCACGAAAAATGCAAAAGCGACTCGTTTTACTAGTAGCCCTCATTTCGGTAGCGGCCATGCTATTTGGCTGTGCACCCGCATCCGGCCCTGCGGCAGGCGCGGCACAGGGCACCGCGCCTGCGGGCGGCGAATCCGCGCACAGCAAGACCTTCAATATCGTCACCAGCGACAGCCTTGTTCAGCTTGACCCGCATAACATCACGACACCCGCCGACGAGTATGTCATGAAAATGTCCTACGATAGCTTGCTGGACACCGACCACAAGGGCAAATTCGTCGGCAACCTCGCCACAAGCTGGGAGTTTAACACGGACGCTACCGAGTTGACTTTCCATCTGCGCCAGGGCGTTAAGTTCTTAAACGGTGAGCCCTGGAACGCCGACGTAGCCGTTTACAACTTCCAGAGGCTGATCAGTCACAAAGATGATTTCGCGGTTGCGATAAATTACTTTTCGCCGTTAGTCGGCGCAGAGAAGATCGACGATTACACCGCCAAGATGATCTTTGATAATCCCTACCCCTTTGCTTTAAACTACTTACATCAATTCGTTATGATCCCGATGGAAGCCAATAAGGAGATGGGTGACCAGATGTTTACCGATATGAAGCAAATCGGCACCGGTCCCTGGATCTTCGACGAGTGGGTCAGCGGGCAGTACGCGCACTTTAAGAAGAACCCCGACTACTGGGACAAGGACGAGTACAACTCCTACTTCGATGACGGGTATATCCACTTCGTGAGCGAGCCCTCCTCCGCGGCCGGCGCCCAGATTTCAGGCGACGCCGACGCCTATATCTCCTTTGGTGGCATCAACAGCGACGTCGTGCCCCTGTATAAGGGCACTGAGGACAAAATTCAAGTCGTTATGAATGATATGAACATGTACGCCGATTTGCGTATGGGTTTCCCCGAGGGCAGTCCGCTCAATGACGAGAAAGTCCGAGAGGCTATCGACCTTGCCATAGACCGGCAGTCCATCGCGGACCAGATTTTCCAGGGCGGCGGCGTCCCCCTGAGCATCCTGGTGCCGGGCGATGTCGGCTATGACTCTACCATGGCGCCCTATGAGTACAATCCGGACAAGGCGAAAGAGCTGCTGGCTCAAAGCTCCTACCAGGGGCAGGAGTTAACGTTCCTGGGCTCCAGCGCCTTCCTCAAATCCCAGGATTCCATGGAAGCCATAACCTCCATGCTTCAGGACGTCGGCTTTAAAATCAACCTCAATGTCGAGGATCTCGCGACTTTCAACAATGAGATGGCCATGGGCAAGTGGGACCTGATGTACGCGACCAATCAGTGCATCAACGGCGATCCGTTCCTCTACTTTAACTCCCGCTTCGTCACGGACTTTATGCATTCGAACTTCAAGAATGACGAGCTGATCGGCCTTGTGAAGAAATTCAACGTCGAACCGGATGCCGCCGTGCGTGAAGATCTCGCGAAACAAATCAGCAAATGGAATAAGGACTTCCATGGTCCGGCGCTCGCTCTGGCCAACGTCAAGGGAATTTATGCCGTCACCAAGGGCACGACAGGTATCAATCTCTATCCCGACGGCTACGAATCCCTGACCCACATCAGCTGGGATCCCTCTCTCGCAAAATAAAAATAGTGGCAACACACCGATTTAAGCGGTGAAAACCAAAGCATTGAGTCGGTGGATACGTATGCGCGTCCTGTGACCGCATACGTATCCGCCGCAATGAAGGAGGAGAAATAATTGGTAAGGTATATAGTCCGGCGTCTTTTGCAGACGCTGATCGTTCTCTTCTTTGTGTCGGTATGCGCTTTCCTGCTCGTGCGCATCGCGCCGGGCAACCCGGCGCGCCTGATGCTTCCCCAGACGGCCACGGACGAGCAGGTAGCCATGATGGAGACCAAGCTGGGCCTTGACAAGCCCCTGCCTGTCCAGTACTGGGTTTACATCACCGGTATCTTCAAAGGAGATTTCGGTACGTCTACGTCCTACCATCAGCCAGTGCTTCCCATTATTCTGCAGCGGCTGCCGGTTACCGCCAAAATCGCCTTCGGCACGGTTTTCTTCGGATGCCTGATCGCCATTCTTCTGGGAGTGATCGCCGGAGCGAACAGGGGCAAGCCCGTGGACTTTTTCGCCGTGTTCTTCGCCCTGATCGGACAGTCTCTGGCGACCCCCTGGCTGGCTGTGCTCCTCGTCTATATATTCGGCATTAAGCTGAAAATACTGCCCGCCATTGGAACCGGCAGCGGCCTTAAGTATTTCATTCTTCCGGTGCTGACGGGTGTCGTCACCGTGGCGGCGGGTATCACGCGCATAGCGCGCTCGGGCATGGCCAGCACCCTCAGCGAGGACTATATTACCGCCACTTACGCCAAAGGCATCCGCAGAAGCGTGGTGAACTGGAAATACGCCTTTAAAAACGCCATGATTCCCGTTGTCACCACCGCGGGCATCAATCTGGGCTCGTTCCTGGCGGGCGCCGTTATCGTGGAAACGGTTTTCGGCATGGCGGGTATAGGATTTCTGCTGTGCGATGCGGTCAACACCCGCGATTACGCCATGGTTCAGTCGCTCCTGCTGGTTTCCGCGTTTTTCATTACATTCATCAATCTGATCGTCGATTTGATTAATGCAAGGATCGACCCCAGAATGTCTCTTGAGTAAAGGTTAACGATTATGGATAAAAAGCTTGTTTTCAGACGGTTGCGGCGTAATCCTTTCTTTTTGACGGGATTCATTTGCGCTGTTGTCATTGTACTTGCCGTCGTGTTCGTGCCGATGCTGCTCCATTGGGACCCGATCCGTCAGTCCCTGGCTGATCGATTTATGGCGCCGCAAGGATTTTCGGAGGGATTTAAGGGGCATATACTCGGTACCGACCAGCTCGGGCGCGACGTGCTTATGCGCCTGCTGATCGGCGGGAGGTCCTCGCTCATTATCGCGCTGATCGCCGTAGTCCTTCAGAATGTCATCGGCGTCGTCCTCGGCATTGTGACGGGCTATTTCGGGGGCGCCGTCGACTCCGTCGTCATGCGCATCTGTGACGTGTTCCTGGCGATCCCCGCCATGCTGGTTGCAATCGCGGTCATCGCCGTTATCGGGGCCAGCATATTCAACCTTATACTGGTCATGACCCTCACCATGTGGGTCTATCTGTGCAAGGTCATACGCAACGACGTCAGAATCTACAAGAACAAGGAGTTCGTCTCGGCCTCCAGAGTGTTTGGCGGAAGTGACTTCCATATCATGTTCAAGCAGATTTTTCCCAACATCACCACCAATCTGCTGATTATCGGCAGCCAGAGCTTCGGCACGGTTCTGCTGATGGAAGCCGCGCTCGGCTTTTTGAACCTGGGCATCCAGCCGCCCGCTCCCTCATGGGGCAACATGATCAATGTGGGCCGCGGCTACCTGACGACCTACCCCTGGCTCGCCATCGCCCCCGGTATCGCGTTGATGCTCACCATCCTCGCGTTCAACTTCCTGGGCGACGGCCTGAGAGATGTTTTTGACCCCAAACGGCAGTCGTTCTTCAGCAAGAAAAAAAATCGGAGGAAGCCATGGAAAATCAGACAGCCCCTGTGAGCGCGCAGGACGAATTCGTGAAGACCCGGGAATGGCAGGAGCTGATGGAGTCCGACGCTTTGCTGAAGGTTACCGATCTTCAGGTGCACTTTCAAACCGAGCGCGCTCTGATAAAAGCGCTCAACGGCGTGGACCTTCTGATACGCAAGGGCGAATCTCTGGGGCTGGTGGGCGAGACCGGCGCCGGCAAAACCACCACGGCTCTTTCCATACTGAACCTGCTGCGGCGGGATATTGCCGATACAAAGGACGGCTCCTCCATCGTATTCGACGGCAAATCGGTCTTTGATATGTCGGAAAAGGAGCTCCGTACCCTTCGCGGCGGCAAGGTGTCCATGGTGTTCCAGAATCCGCTGACGGCGCTCAACCCGGTGTTCACTGTCGGCGAGCAGATCGGCATGGTTCTGCGCGTGCATCAGAAGATGAATGACAAGGATGCGCTCAAACGCGCCGGGGAGTTGCTGGAAATGGTGGGCATCGCGGGCAGCCGCATCAAGGATTATCCCTCGCAGTTCAGCGGAGGCATGCGTCAGCGCGTGGGCATCGCCGCCGCGCTGGCCTGCAACCCGCAGCTGCTCATCGCGGACGAGCCTACCACAGCCCTTGACGTCACCATTCAGGCGCAGATACTTGAGCTGATGAGAGGCCTGCAGACAAAGTACGACACCTCGCTTTTAATGATAACGCACAACCTTGGGATAATTTCGGAGCTGTGCCAGCAGCTGGCCGTCATGTACGCCGGCAGGATAATCGAATACGGCTCGGCAAAGGATGTGCTCGCGTCGCCCCGGCACCCCTACACGCAGGGGCTGCTGGGCGCGCTGCCGTCGCTGGAGGGCCCGCGTCATCGGCTGACCGCTATCCCCGGGGTCATCGCGGACGCGTCGAATTTGCCCGATGGCTGCGCGTTCCATCCGCGCTGCGCGCAATGCTGCGAGGAATGCAAAACACGGCAGCCGTCAATGATGCACGTTGGAAACGGACACTTTGTCGCGTGCTTTAACCACGGGAAGGAGTAGAAATGTCAAACAGTATCGATTACACGGGGCGTGAGCCGCTGGTTGAGGCCAGGCATCTCAAAAAGTACTTCAAGCTCCCCCGTAAGGGCGTGCTGCACGCCGTAGACGATCTGAGCTTTAACGTGTATCCCGGCGAAACACTGGGACTGGTGGGGGAGAGTGGCTGCGGGAAAAGCACGGTGGGCAACGTCATGATGCGCCTGCTGCCCAAAACGGACGGACAGCTCCTTTATCGTGGGAAAGACGTTTTTACCGAGTGGCCCGACAAGCTGGAGATCAGTAAAAAAATGCAGATCATATTCCAGGATCCGTATTCCTCCCTGAACCCCCGCAAGACCGTTGACAAAATCCTCAGTGAGCCGTATTTCATCCATAAATACGGCGGCGGGGACGCGATTGCAAAAGCGGTCCGCGAGCTTTGCGACCGCGTCGAGCTTCCCCATAACATTCTCAGCCGCTTCCCCCACGAGCTGGACGGCGGAATGCGGCAGGTGGTGGGCATCGCGCGCGCGCTGTCGCTGGACTCGGACCTCATCATCTGCGACGAGCCGGTGTCCTCGCTGGACGTCTCGGTCCAGGCCAGGATCATCAACCTGCTGATGGATCTTCAAAAAAGGCTCAATCTGTCGTATCTGTTCATCTCTCACGACCTGAGTGTGGTGCGTCACATCTCCAACCGCATCGCCATTATGTACCTGGGGCAGATCGTGGAAATGGCCGACACGGACGAGATATTCACCAACGCCATGCACCCCTACTCCATCGCGCTGCTTTCGGCCGTCCCCCGGGTGAACACCGGCTCCAAGGTTGCCCGCATCGTCCTGAAGGGCGACGTGCCCAGCCCGGTGAATCCCAAGCCCGGCTGCCGGTTCGCGCCGCGCTGCTGGATGTCCCGTCCGGCCTGCGCGGCTGAAAACCAGGAGCTGGTCGAGACCGCGCCCGGTCATTTTGTATTTTGCAGGTTTGCCGCCGAGGCCCGGGAAAGGGCAAAGGCCGCCCAGACTTACAGTCTGGACTGAGCGCTCCGTTATAAAGGCGTATGTATCTTATCACATTAATATAAAATTTTCCAAATAAATTAATTGCTGGAGGGAAACTTGCCATGAAGGATCAGGTTCTGCGGCTCATGGAGGGGGCCTACGACGTGCATTTGCACGCGATGCCCGGCGTGACGCCGTGCAGAGACACAATCGTGGAAATTGCCGAGGAGGCAAAATCGTACGGCATGAAGGGACTCGTGTACAAGGACCTCCATTTCTCCACCGCGCCGCAGGCCGCCATCGTCTCGGCGCTGATACCGGAGGTAAACGTCATTGGCGGCGTGACGCTCGGCGCCGGCGTGGGCGGCCTTAATCCGTGGGCGGTGGAAGCGACGTTCAGGATAGGCGGCAAGGTCGTCTGGATGTTCGCGCTTGACTCCGCGTATTCAGTAAAGCAGATACTTGCCCCCGGTAATCCTTTCCCGATTGAGCATTACCGAAGCCTTGGCGTAAAAACGGAGCTGGGCGGCTACAGCGTTTTCCATAAGGGGACGGAAGACCTGAAGGATGAGGCGCGCGAGATCATTTCTCTGTGCAAGCAGTACGACTGCGTTATGGAAACCAGCCATCTTTCCCCGCAGGAGGTGGTTGCCGTGATAAAAGAGAGTAAAAAGCAGGGATTTGAAAAAATCGTGGTCACCCACGCCAACCAATGGGCGGCGACGCCTTATCCCGTAGAACTGCAAAAGGAACTGGCGGAGATGGGCGCTGTCATCATGTATTGCTTCGAAAACCACATGCCGAAGCCCGGAACGGCATCCGAGCCCCTGAACGGTCTGGGCAAGCTGATCCGGCAGGTCGGCGTGGACAAGGTTGTGCTGGGCACCGATTTCGGCTTAAAATTCTGGCCCTCCTCAGTTCAGGGCATGCGCATGATGATCGCCAGCCTGCTGGCGGACAAATTCACGGAGGACGAGATCGCGCGAATGGTCAAAACGAACGCGGACAGGCTTTACGGCAATTAGCCCGCTGGCGTCCGGTGTCCCCGGGACTGGGCAAAGAAACGGCCTCGCGCGGGGACCGGAGCTCTTCTTTTTTGCATTTCCTTGCCTGTTGGCCGAACGCTGTGATCGAAGGCAGAAGTGTTGACCTTGGAGGTTGGATACGCGTGCGTCTATTTTTATTGATTGATTTCGGAAGTACATATACGAAAATTACCGCCGTCGATCTGGACGACGAAACCGTATTGGGCTGCGCCCAGTCGGAAACGACGATCGACACCGATATTATGTTCGGCCTGAACAAGGCCCTGCATCAGCTGAGGCTGTCCTGCGGCGCAGATCCGGACGAGGCCCGGGGAATATACGCCTGCAGCAGCGCCGCGGGCGGACTGAAGCTGGCCGCCATCGGGCTGACCCCGTCCCTCACGCTGGAGGCGGCCAGTCGGGCTGCGCTGGGCGCCGGGGCAAAGGTTATCTCCGCCAGGGGCTTCGAGCTGGACCAAGAGGCTGTGGCCGATATTGAAAGTAAAAAATGCGATATCGTCCTGCTCTGCGGCGGCACGGACGGCGGCAACCGGGACGTGATCCTGCACAACGCCAAAGCGCTCGCGCAATCCGGCCTGAGCTGCCCTATCCTTGTGGCGGGAAACAGCGCCGTCTCCGGTGCGCTGCGCGGCATCCTTGAGGCCGCGGGCAAGCAGGTTTATGTCACAAAAAACGTCTTGCCGGCGCTGGACACCCTGGATACAGAGCCCGCCCAGTCCCTCATACGGGAAATCTTTATTCGCCATATCGTCAAGGCAAAGGGTCTTGAAAAGGCGCGGGACTTTGTGGGCAGCGAAATCGTACCGACGCCGAAGGCATCCCTGCTGGCCGCGTCTCTTCTGGCCGACGGCACGGCATCGGAGCCGGGCATCGGAAGCCTGCTCGTCGTCGAGATCGGCGGCGCGACGATCAATGTTCACTCCGTGGCGGACGTGGAGCCCGTTACGCCGCTGACCGTCGTGCGCGGCCTGCCCGAGAGCCGGCTCAAGCGGACGGTGGAGGGAGACCTGGGCATCCGGTGGAACGCGCATACAATCTATGAGCTGGCGGGACAGCAAAAGCTCGCGGACCTGCTTTTAAGCTGCGCGCCCGATGCGCCGGGCGGCGCGGATTTCAAGGCGTATACCGATATGCTGTGTGCAAACGTCGGGCATACCCCAACGGGCGAGCTTGAATATAACATGGATGTCACCCTCGGCAAATGCGCCGCGGGGATCGCCGTGGAGCGGCATGCGGGCGCCCTTAGCAGGGAGTACGGAGCGAACGGAGAAATATTTGTCCAGCACGGTAAAAACCTGCTGAACGTGAAAAACGTCATCGGCACGGGCGGCATCTTCAAATATGGCCTGAGGCCGGAACAGATTTTGAAAGCCGCCGCGTCCAGCGACGCGAACCCCTGGAGCCTGAAACCCAGATCGCCCCGTTTTTTCCTGGACAGCGGATATATCCTGTACGGAATCGGGCTCCTGTCCGGCGATTACCCGGAGGCGGCCCTCCGTATGGCCAAAAAATACTTAAGGCCCGCCACCGTGGAATAGGCATACGATGCCGGCGGAAGGGGCCGCATACAGACTGTAGCAGACCGAAAGGAGTACGCAGCATGGCCAAATATGAAATCAGAAACAAGCGCCTGACGGACGAGGAATTCTTCCGTATCCGGAAAGAGGAAGTCCTCCCTCAGTGGGAAACGGGCCGCGACCTGGAAAATATGGACGAGTGCATCTCGGCGGCACATGAGCTTTCCGTCGGGCTGGGGAGGAACTACGCAATCACGCTCCGCGACGCCAACGAACAGGGAATACATCTCCTCCAGCCGCAGTTCGGGCGTGCCCTGACGGAATATATGATCGACGGCATGTGTTATGTCGAGGACGAATCTCCTCTTGTTCCCGCGGGCCTGTGGAATGTTTTTTCGGACTCGTATACCCGCAAAAACAATTACAAGATGGCGGCCGTCGGAATCGAGCGCAGCATTCAGGAAGGCACCACCATGCTCAACGGCTGGCCCATCGTCAATTTCGGCGTCGAGGAAGCCAGGAAAATCAAACGCGCCGTCAAGTCGCCGATGACACTCAACTCGACGGATGAGGACGGACGCCTGGCCTCCGAGACGGCTCTCGCCGCCGGATGGAACGCCTGCAACTGCCGGTCCATCACCGAGTGCATGGCCCATTGCAAGAACATCCGGCTGGACGAGGAGATCCACATCAACCAGTATGAGAGCCGGCTTGCCGCCATTTACCACGAGCGGGGCGTGCCTCAAAGCCCGCATATTTCATGTAACCTCACGGGCTATGACAGCTGCGGCTTTAAATCCTTCATTATGGTGGTCCAGGCCCTCCTCGGGTCCGAGCAGGGCATCAAGCAGTTTTATCTGGAGTTCGGCATTAATATGAATATGGTGCAGGACGCCGCCATGATGCGCGTGACGAAGAAACTCTGCGAGGAGTACTGCCAGCGCTTCGGCTATACGGACGTCCGGTTCATTGTCAACAACAATATGTTCCAGGGGGCGTTTCCGCCCCGGCTTGAGGAGGCCAGCGCCATGATGAACCTGGCCGTCATGATCGGTATCATGGGCGGCAGTACCGCGCTCGTCCTCAAATGCCAGGATGAGGCTTTCGCCACGCCGACCAAGGAAGGGATGGCCGCCTCCGTCCGGATGGCGCGCCACCTGGATACGCTTCTGGGCGCGCTGCGCCTGCCGGACAACGCGGCGCTTCGCGAGGAGGAGCACATGCTGGAGCTGGAGGTCCGCGCGATGATGGAAAAGTGCCTGGAGGCCGGTGACGGCGACATTGCCCTGGGCATCTGCCTCGGCGTGGACGCCGGATGGGTGCAGACCATGATCTCGCCCTGGAAGTACAACAGAGGCAACGTCCTTTTAATGCGCGACGCGGAAAATGCCATGCGCTACTTTAACTGCGGCGACATGCCGCTTCCAAATGAAGTCAAGCAATATCATCTGGATAAGCTGAAGAGCCGGGCCGCCAAGGAAGGCCGCCCTCTTGATTTTGACATGGTGGTCAGCGACCTGCAGTACGCGTCCCGCCTTCCCATTATTCAGAAATAAGGACAGGTGCATAATAGTATGACAAGACGTAATGTGAACAAAAGTGTCGTTATCGGCACAATCGGTTCCGATGCGCATATCATCGGCGGCTGGGTCCTCAAGCACGCCTACGAGGACGCGGGCTTTAAGGTGGCATTCCTCGGCGCGATGGTGTCTCATCAGGAATTCATCAACGCCGCCATCGAGGTGGACGCGGATGCGATCCTGGTCTCCTCCTCCTACGGCATGGGGCTCATCGACTGCGAGGGTATGCGCGACAAATGCATCGAGGCCGGCCTCGGCGATATCATCCTCTACGTGGGCGGGACGATCGCCGCGCCTCTGGAGCTTGAGCGGAATTGGCCGGAGGTCGAAAGACGTTTTCGCGAAATGGGCTTCAACCGAGCCTTCAAGAACACCTGCACCGCCAAGGAGAGCGTCACAACATTGAAGGCTGATCTCGGCGTTGAATAGTCTTACATCCGGATACCGGTATACTCACGAATGCGCGCCGGGGATCTCAAATAAATTACACTGCCGTTCAAGGGGAGAAGTGAGCGTTCGCAATAATTGAACGAAGGCAATCTTTTTTACCTAACTTTCTAAAAGCCAGTAAACTCAATGGGATTGCTGGCTTTAGCTTTTTTGAACTAATTAGCGAAGCTTTCCAATCTTTGCTTTTCCTCGAATTCTATTCTTATAAAAGAGGAAATATAAGACAGAAGGGGTCCGAGGTTCGAATAGCGATGATCAAGCAAACGCATTGCAACAGATTCGCCTAGGCTAAAACAGGGCCCGCGCAGCGCATAACCCGCGAGAGCGTACGGTTCGCATCCGTAAGGTCGAGAGTTCGATCCTCTTCGTCTCCACCACATCAAAAGGTTCGCAAACGGGTTGTTTTGCGAACCTTTTGCTATTATTTCACCAAATAATAGGTGATTTTTACCTCCGAGTTCTGAAAGATGACCGCTAATAATCGCGCCTTAACTATGGTATCCTGCTTCCGGCCAACAGGAGATAATGGTATTCCTTAGGCAATCAGCGTCGCCAATGGATACCCGACAACGGTCATAACGAGCATGGAGACGACCATCATTGCCAGACCGTACAGGAAAACTTTTTTAGGCTTGACCCAGGGGTCGCCGTAGATGACGGCAATTGAGGCGAGGGAGGATGGAACGCAAAAGCCAAATTGTGCGGCTAGTATAACGACGATGGCGAGAACCTTATCGTCGATGCCGATGGCGGCAACAAGCGGCAGACAGACAGACAGCATCAAAATGGTCAGCGGCAGGTGATTTGCAAAGTTGACAATGAGCACCGTCAAGAGAATGATGATCGTGACGACGGCGAAGGTGGACAAGCCCATATGAAGGTAAGGAGAGAGGACGCTGACGAGAAAGTCGGTCACACCCGTTGTTTTTTCGGTCAATACGGTACCGATGAGCATGGCGCCGGCAACAAGAAAAATGACGCCCCAATGGATGGACTTTTTAAAGCCGTCCTCAAAGTCGAGGAGCGGTTTATTGTCAACCTTGACGATACACATGACAACAACGCCAAGGATCGGCGGAATGACGATCGTCCAACTGTTGAGGAAAGCAGTGATGCCGGCTGCCGGCGCAAAGATCGACAGAAGGCCCGGGACGAGCCAGAAAAGAACGACAAGACCGAAAATGCCGGCGGTGAGCTTTTCGCGCAAGTCCATGGGACCGGGGCGCTCACCGCAGAGCTTATCGATGTCGATATTCTTGAAAGCGCTCATGTCCGGCTTGACGACAAACCGCATAAAGAGGATCATCAGTGCAAAAGCGACGATCCCTACGGGAATACCGATGGCCATATATTCGATCAGGTTGATGGAGTGCTTCGTAATCTCGGAGAAAATGCTCATGCCAATCACAACGACGGTATGAGAGATCGGCGTCATGCCGAAGGCAATGTTGGCAGTGAACGCTATGGCGATCATGAGCATGACCGGGTAGGAATCGCCCTTCTTGCAGCCGAGCTTGTCAAACATCTCATAGGCAATCGCCATGGCAAACAGGAGGATCGGCATCAGGTCGAGAAACATGCCGATAAACAGAACGGCAATGAGAAACAGCGTGGTAAATGCCCAAGGACTTTTCTTCGCGAGCTTTCTGGTCATAAACCAGAGGGCAATGCGTTTTGTAAAGCCGATTTCGTTGAGAGTGTTTGTCAGTAAGAGGCTCGTCAGGATGAAAATGATGATCCAGTGGCCAAACGAAAGCTCGGTGACCTTGAAAATGCCGGGATTGGCGTAATCCGGATAGATCTGACCGATAAGGAAGGAGACCGCCGCCAGCCCGAGGAGGCTGGGCCAGTCCAGCTGGACGAAGGACCAAAGGTAAATAAGGCCAATGAAAATGCCGATCACCCGCATACCGACCGGCGTTAAAGGCGGTGCGGCCGGTATAAAACCAAAGCCGAACATAATCACGATACCGACGATGATGTGAATGCTGAGCCCATTGACTCTGCCACGTGTTTTTAAACTGCTGCCTGGTTCCATAGTGATCCTCCTTGATGTATTTTTTATCGACATGCGGATCAACGCGGGAGAGGATGCTGCTATGCCTGAATACCGGCAAGGAAGCCTTCGCGGGATGCTTGGATGGCTTTTCTCGCCTTGACGGCGTCACCGACGACAACAACATCGCAAAGGCCCTTCAGCTCCTCTTCCAACGGGTTGTACGCGCGGGTGCCGATGGCTAGAACGATCGTATCGCACGAAAACAGGGTCATCGTATCGCCCTGCTGGATGAGAGCCCCTTCGGCGGTGACGCCGGCGAGCTTTGTACCCGTTTTGATGTCGACGAAGTATTTGAGCAGCAGCGTCTTCAGATCGTCTCGGATTCCGGCCTCCATCTCCAGACCGATGTCCGGGAGCATCTCTATCACAGTCACTTTCGATTTGCACTGTACGCATAGATAAGCCGCGGTCTCCGACCCGATCATACCGCCGCCGGCCACAAGAACGTTCATACCGGTATCTACGCGCCCGCGCAGGATATCTTCGGCAGTGACAACATTGGGCAGATCGATACCGGGCAGGTTGGGGATAATAGGCTTTGCACCGGTTGCGATGATAACCTTGTCTGGGTTAAGGGTCTTAACCACCTCGGCAGTTACGGGCGTATGCAGGTGAATTTCGACATTCAGCTTTTTCAACTGCCGAAGGAGCCATGCCGGATATGTGGCAAATTCACCTTTGTTGGGCGGAAAAGCTGCCGTAACAAACTGACCGCCAAGCTCGTTTGATGCTTCAAAAAGATGGACCTTATGGCCCTTCGTCGCTGCGGCGCGGGCCGCCTCCATACCGCCGACGCCGCCTCCGGCAACAATGACGAATTTCTGCTTAGCCGCTTTTGAATAGTCCGTTTCATATTCGTGGCCAAGCTCGGGATTGACAAGGCAATAAAGCGGAACGCCCTGATATGTGGAAGCAGTGCAGCCCTGCAGGCAGCCGATGCAGGTGCGGATGTCGTTGAAGTCGCCGCTTTTGGCTTTCTCCGGCCAGTGCGGGTCACACAGCGAAGCCCGGCCCATCGCCACGGCGTCGGCCTTTCCGCTGTCGAGGATGTCTTCAACCATGAGCGGGTCGGAAATCCGGCCGACAGTGATGACGGGTATCTTTACAAGCGTTTTGGCTTCCTCAGCGAATTTGACAATCCAGCCGTGATTTTGGAAGAACGAAGGGACGATCCCCTGAGACGAGCGCGTGCCGTACATGCTTGAAGACAAATGCAGCGCGTCCGCGCCCCATTCCTCGATATCGCGGATGATCTGACGGGACTCAAACATCGTCCGCCCGCCCTCGCAGAACTCCTGCGCAGAAAAACGTACCTGCATCGGGAAATCCGAACCGACGGCGCGCCGGACCTCCTGCATGACCTCTCGCAGGAAGCGCGTACGGTTCTCGTATGTACCGCCGTAATCGTCGATGCGTTTGTTGGAGTTCGGAGACAGGAATTGATGGATCAGATAGCCGTGGGCGGCGTGGATTTCGAGCCCATCGAAACCGGCCTCGACCACGTTCGCCGCTGTGATACCAAAATCCCTGACAATCTGATGAATTTCTTCGGCAGCAAGCTGATGTGGTACTTCCTTGTTCCAGGCACAGGCTATCGGGGAAGAGGAGACGGGCTGCACACCGCCGTTGACGAAATGGTTGGCCTGACGGCCGGCATGATAGATCTGGCAGAAGATTTTGCTGCCGTATTTATGAATCGTGTCCGTCAGCTTTTTATGGCTGGCGATCTGGGCCTCGTCATAGAGAGCGGCGATATGAGGATAGCCGCCGGCGTGAGGGTTGATCAGATAATCTTCCGTGATAATCAGTCCCCAGCCTCCCTTGGCTTTTTCCTCGTGATAACGGATGTACTGCTCGGAGGCAAGTCCCTTGATCCCATCCTTTTCAGGATTCATGTTGGCGACCATCGGTGACACGACAAGCCTGTTCGGAATTTCGCAGTTTCCAATTCTAAAGGGCGTAAACGTCTTTTCCAAAGTTGTTTTCATAGATTACTTCCTTTGTCTTTTTTGTTATTAATCAGTAACGGCGTAGGCGCGGACCGGGCTGCCGTCGCCATCGCTGAATTTCAATGGTACGGCACTGAAATAGAAGCGCTTGCCGATGAGCGGCTTCAGATTGATGAGAGACTCGATGATGCCCATGTCGCGGGTAAGCACACTTTGATGCGCGTCGCCTTTCCTATCGATGGACGGCAGGTCAAAGCCGATTCCGTGCGCCTCGTAATGCTCCAGAACGGCGCCGACGCCGGGGTCAAACTCGGGGAAATTAAAGTACTCGGGCGTCCCCACCTTGTCCTCCCACCCTGTGGACAGTATGATGATGTCTCCCGGCCTGATGAACGCACTGTTTTTTTCAAGCACATCTGAGATATCCAGGTGCTTATCCGTCGGGATATCCGGCACCTCCAGACATACCGCCTGGCCGGAGTAGCGGCCAAGATCTATCGCAGCCGTTGTCTTCCCGTTCTTCACGAAATGCAAAGGCGCGTCCGCGTGCGTGCCGAGGTGTGTCACCAGGGAAAAAAGGCTGACCTGGCACTTATAAGCCGTATGATCGACCAGGTGCTGCCACCGCATACGCGGGTCGCCGCTGTCCGGAAACGGCAGGGTATTTTCATCAAGGGTTATTGTCAGATCGTGGATCATTGCGCAGCCTCCCTTTAAAATTCCTGATGTGAAGCTAAACCCTTTAGTCACTTTATAGTCAAGATAAAAAAATGGCAGCTTCATTTTGTTGAAGCTGCCTAAAGTATTTTGCGTTATTCTATTGGGACCCATATCTCAAAATATCTTGTAAAAGCACCGTCCTCGTGAATTCGGACGATCAAATGGCCGACGGGCGGCCCCACAATTTTATAGCCTTTTTTGAAAACCTCGGAAATAACATGATGCTTTAAAGAATTGGTGAACGTATTTGGCCCGCCCGCCGTGAAAACAGTATAAATGCATTTGACAGTGGGGATGTATTCCACCGGCGGAGATATATCGATGCCGTTACGTATAGCTTCGTCGGGCGACTGTGAAAACCCCCACCAATATTCGCTGAAAGCATCCAGGTCCGTTGCGGAATAGTTGGGGATCAAAAATGTATGGTTTACAAAAGGCATCAAATCAAGCCATTTTTTCGTCAGCTTCAGGGCGTCATCGTCAAAGATAAACTCATTTTTGATTCTGTGGCGCTGATATATCATTGCCGGATTTTCGCATATTTCAAAGGTACCAAGCTTTTTCGGAGCCTGGGAGATGCGCTGCCGTAATTTCACGAGAGCGTCCAGCTTCTGCCGATAGATGTAAATCGTATGAAGGAGCTCGGCTTCTCTCTTGAAAAACCGGTCTACAAGAGAGGGCTGATCGTCCTCATTGATCATTCTTGTAATATCGTTCAAAGAAAAATCGTAGCTTCGATAACAGATGCTGTCCAGCAGGTAGTTCAGGTCCCAGGCGTCATAGTAACGGTATCCGTTTTCCTCATCTTTTTGAGGGGTAACGATTCCGCGGCCTTCGTAATAACGGAGAGTTTCGATAGGTAAATCCAACAGCCGCGCGACAGCACCGATTTTATACTTTTCCAAACTCCTCACCTCGGCTGCATTATAACATTTTTTTCATTCGTGTAAAGGGTGCGGTCACGGCATATTGCATGCAATATCCGCAGAAAACTCTGAAATGACTTCAGACTATTTGGAGCCTGAAGGTTCATGTGATTTGCCCATATAAACTAAATTAGAGGACAGCAGAGCAACAACCTGTATATATGGTTTGGAGAATTCAACAAAAAAAAGACTTGTATTTATCATGGAGTAACATGAGAGTTGTGTCTATAGCAAGCCTGTTAAATTTTAAACAAGACTTACAACTTTTATGTTGTTAGCTGAAATTTTTGATGTTTCACTCCTGAAAAATAACGTGCTAGCATTGTTACAATGTCAATGAGGAGGGATAAAAATGAGTGTTGAATATGACCGCATTGTGAAAACAACAACATGGTCGCCCGGGCCCGGATGCCATGGCGGCTGCGGCGCTAAATTATATGTTAAGGGCGATAAAGTGGTCAAGGTGGAAGGCGATGAGTGCCATCCGTGGAATCAGGGGCGCGGCTGCTCGAGATTATTGGCCATGACGCAATTCATGTATCATAAAGACCGCATACTTTATCCATTAAAGCGTGTGGGGCCGCGTGGAGACGGCCGATTTGAGAGGATCACCTGGGATGAAGCGTACGACACCATTGAAAAAAAGTTTAATGAAATAAAACAGGATTACGGCGCCAACGCCGTGATTTTTATCCAAGGCACCGGCCGTGACATCGGCGGCCCAATGTCGATTGTCGCGTACAATTATGGCAGCGCCAACTGGTCGCAGCTCGGCCTGGGCGGCCAGGCGTGTTACGGCCCTCGCCTTGGCGCGATGTCCGCCGTTCAGGGAGACAACGCCATTGCAGACTGCTCACAATTTCTTGAGAAACGATACGATGACCCGCGCTATAAGATCCCGAAGTATATCATGATCTGGGCGCAGGACCCCACGCGCGGCTGCCCTGATGGTTTTTACGGCAACTGGATCATCGACTGCGTGAAGCGCGGCAGCAAATTGATCGTCATCGACCCGCGACAGAATTTCCTGACGTCCCGCGCCGAACATCACGTTCAGCTGCGGCCCGGTACCGACGGCGCCGTCGCAATGGGCATGCTCAACCTGATCATAACGCATAAATGGTACGACAAGGAATTTGTTGAGAACTGGTGCTCAGGCTTTGAAGAATTGTCCGACCGCGTGAAGGAATGGACTCCTGAAAAGGTTGAGGCGGTGACGTGGGTCCCCAAAGAAATTCTATATGAAGCGACAAAGGCCTATGCCACAAGCTCGCCCGGCTGCGCCATCCAGTGGGGGCTGCCGATCGATCAGGCTCCGGACGGTGTCCATGTCGCTCAGGCGATCAATGATATCTGGGCCATCACCGGAAACCTCGATGTTCCCGGCGGCCAGGTCATCGCCCGCAACGGGTACCATGTTTCCGCCTATCCGTTTGACAACTATCAATTGGCCGACATGTTCGGGGACGACTTTGTCGAGCAGGTGGTGCAAAAACGCATCGGCAGCGAGGAATACGGCTGGCTCCGGAAATGGCGCTGCTACATACAGCCCGACGTTGCCGTTCAGCAGATGCTGACACAGCGCCCCTACCCTATCCGCGCCACATGGATTCAGACGGCCAATCCCGTTGCAAACGCCGCTGACCAGAAGCTTCATTACGAAGCACTAAAAGCCATGGATTTCAATGTTGTTGTCGACCTGTTCCACAACCCGACGACGATGTCGGTGGCCGATATCATTCTCCCAGCGGCCACGTTTGCCGAGCGGACAGGCTTCCGCTCCTGGTTCGAGCCGGTACAGGTCATCCAGCCCGCGGTCCAGGTAGGCGAGTGCAAAAATGACTGGGACATCGCCTGCGAGATGGCCGCCCGGTTTAATCCGGATTTCAGAAGGCGTTTCCCCAATGGTTTTGCCGATTATATGAACTGGCGCCTTGAACCGGCCGGTGAAACGTATCAGAGCCTCATCGATAAAGGCGGATGGAAATGGGCGGAGGACCCCGGCGAGCTCGAATCAAAGGTACCCTGGCTGCCCTATTACCGGTATAAAACCGGCGCCTTGCGCGCCGACGGCAAGCCCGGGTTCCGAACGCCGTCCGGTAAAGTGGAGCTTTTTTCGACGCAGAATGCAGATTGGGGCTCCACCGGCGCCACGATTGTCGATCCGCTCCCGCATTATCAGGAACCGGCCGAAAGCGAGCTTGCAACACCGGAAGTCTTTAAGAAATATCCGCTCGTGATGATCACAGGCCGGCGCAGTCCCGTGTTTTTCCATTCGGAGCATCGCAATATCCCTTGGCTGCGCGAATGCGATCCATGGCCGGATGTTGAGATTCATCCATCCGTCGCCCGGGACCTCAAGGTCGAGGAAGGCGAATGGGTCTGGGTCGAAAATGACCGCGGCCGCATACGGCGCAAGGTCAAGATCAATGCCGGAATCCATCCGAAGACCGTATCCTGTATGCACGGCTGGTGGCTGCCGGAGACGGACGGACGTTCCCCAAATCTGTTTGGCGCATTTGACGTAGGTGTCAACAATCTGATCCCCATCGGGTTGCAGGCCCGGACGGGCTACGGCGGAAATGGGTATAAGACGACGCTCGTCCGCCTCGTCAAAATGGGCGGGAGCGAGACGGGCACACCCTGCAACCCCCCTGTCGGTGTGTGGGGCAAGTGAGGAAGGAGTGACCTGAATGTCCAAAAAAGCAATTTTAGCCGACATGCATTACTGCACAGGATGCCACGCCTGCGAGGTTGCCTGCAAGCAGGAAAACCAGTATCCCGTTGGTATCGGAGGCATCAAGATAACCGAAATAATCATGGAAGACGGCAATACTTCCCGTGTCAACTTTGACTATGTCCCTTATTTCTCCAAGCACTGTAATCTCTGCGCCGCGCGTCTTGCTTCCGGCGAGGACACGGTACCGGCCTGCGTCAGGCACTGCGGCACGGCCAGCCTGCACTACGGGGATATAGAGGAGCTGGCGAAAAAAATGCCGAATATGCCCCGCAGCATCCTTTATTCCCCAAAGTAGAAAGGAAGGCTCTTGATGGCACAATATACATTTTCATTCCTGAGAAGCGAATATGACCGCATTCCGATTCAATTGAAGAAAGAACTGGCTACCCTCGTGGAGAAATCCAACGCTGACGACGAGACCAGGCAGCTCTTGAATGCCCTTTGTAAATCCGTTGAAAAAGCCGTCGCAGATCTGAGTAAATATGCGCAGGACCAGCTGAGAATATGGTAGGCTCGGTTCATATGCTTTGAGTTTTGAGCTGGATAGCCTTCGGAGTGATGAAGACCGTCCAATTAATGATATACTCTCTGCTATCCAGGTGCAGAGAGTATATCATTTTGCAAATTATTTATCGGTTGACAAACTCGTTTATTAATTCTATAGTCATCACAAAACAAATAATCCATGATTTTTATGTTTGATGCCGAATACATGTTTGTATAGAAGGTGGTAACGTGGTCAATGAGCTTAAAGTCAAGTGCTTTATGTGTCTTGCGGAAACGCTGAGCTTTACGGAGGCCGGCAGGAGGCTATTTATATCCCAACAGGCGGTCAGCAGGCATATTGCCGGTTTGGAACAGGATTTAGGCATTCGATTGTTTGAACGGTCCCGTAATTCCGTGGAGCTGACTGAAGCCGGCGTGAGGTTCTTTCAGTTTTTCAGGGAGACAGGCTCGCGGCTTCAGCTTCTATTGGCAGAGCTTGCAGGGGAGTATGCGATCCAGACGAAAAATATCCGAATTGGTTATCAGAACTGGCTGGAATTCGGCCCCGCGCTCGGCTCGGCGATGGCTGTATTGCGTGAAAGCACGCCGGACCTTCATCTGCTCGGAGAGCGCCATTCACCTGTCGCGCTTATAACGCTGCTGGAAAGCGCCAAACTCGATATGATATTGATACACGAACGTTTTATCCCAATAAACAGCGAGCTGCGAAGGCTCCTGTTGATTAAAACACCAATGCAGGTCGTCATATCACGGCGGGATCCGTTATGTATTGGGTTCAACGGCGATTATCATATATTCGAATCTCGCCCTCTGTTAATTGATGCTTTTGAAGGCGAGAATCAAATTGCTACTGTAGCACGAGCCGGAAATGAATTGGCCCCATATAAATTTGAACCTAAAGAAATTATCGTTTTGCCAAACAGAGACTCAATATACACCGAGGCCGAACTTGGTCGGGGCATCTTTCTCAGCAGCTCAATGTCGCAAACTATTCAAAACGGGTCCCTGGCACGCTTCGACACAGATGTTCTGGAAGGGCTTTTTTGCGTTTGGCGTACCAGTAACTCAACATTCTACATTGAGCAGTATGCAAAACAATTAAGACGTGAATATAGTGCGCTGACTGAACGATTTTTAAAAACATATAGGTGGGAATGAGTGCACTGGCTGTGAGTTATTCAACTCACAGCTTTTTAATTTCCTAATACAAGATGCCGCAGAGAAGGTGAACTGCGGCATCTTGTATTAAGGAAGAAGAGTAGCAACTGAGCAAATAGCTCAAGGCAAATTATAAATCATTTAAAATGATAAATGAAATCAATTATTATCGTATTTATTATAAAAAATATTTATAACTGGAGCTCTAGTAAAGCAGGTGAAATTATCCGCGCAAGAGCATCTTGATCCTAAAAAGGTTATGGTAACGCTGCTCTATCTTTGAAAAGGTAACAGGACAAATACCGTCATGTCCCATAAAGCGTGTGAAATGATAACGGGATACAGGTTCCTGGTTCTGAAATAAAGCGCTCCCCAAAAAAGCCCGCAGACCAAGGCCGCCAGAATGAGCATGAAATTCAAAGTAACGATGTGAACGACGGTGTATAAGGCGGCCGCGATGACGACAGATTTGATGCCGTGTTTCTCCATTAAGGCTTTCTGTACAAATCCGTTCCAGAAAATCGCCTCGCCGGGACCGATGATGAGCAAGAGCAAGGCACTAATAACATAAATACTGGTGCCGTTTCGGTTCATATAGACATTTGCGATCTGGCTGTCCTTCATTGGGAGGATAAGTGAAGACAGGTCGTTGCCGATATAAAAAATGGCATACAGTACAGCCGCCGAGATGATCCCAAGCACGGCATACTTCAATTTAAACGGCCCAATTTTGAAAATCGTTCGATCGGACAATCCGGCCGCCAGCAGAAGCAGTAAAATTCCGCAGCACATCGAAAGCCAGAAGTTCATGGGTTTGACGACAAATATCACATACCACAAGACTGCCGCGAAAACCACGGTGATGGTTATTTTTATGTATTGTCTGTTCATGCCGGGCCTCTCAGAAGGTGACAGATATCAAAAGCAGCACGCCAAACGTCATCTGGAGGGCCGCCGTTTTGCGGTCAAGGACTTTGATTTTATCGGAAGTATTTGAAGTACGTATCAACATGATTGCAAGGGGCCCCGCCAGCAGAACGAGCATGCTCCAATACGTCAGCAGTCCTGAAAAAATGAAAATGACAGTGGATACAAAGGCTGCAATGATTAAAAACAGATAAAAAGTTCCGGCCTTTTTGTTGCCTAATATGATGGCGAGCGATTTGACGCCCGCTTTAGCGTCATGCTCAATATCACGCAGATCATTGGCGTGGAGTATCGCCGTCGTTAACAAGCCGACGGGAATCGACAGGAGTGCCGCCTTGAAACTGAGTACTCCGGCAGAAAGATAATAGGAACCTAAAACCGGCAGCGGCCCGAACATCACAAATATGACCGGTATTCCGAGCCCTCTGTATTTGAAAGAAAAGGGTTCGCGCGTGTAGAAATATGTGCCGGCGGCGCCCAATAGGCCCAGTATTAGAATAACGAGCCCACCGATGACTGATAGATAGATGCCTATCGCTATCGCAATGCCGAAGAAAATCCAGGCCGCCGTGAGGACCTGCTTCTGGGTCAGGAGCCCGTCGACAACGACTCTGCTCGAGCCGAAGGATTCCTTTGTATCAACCTTGTTGTTAAAGTCATCGACATCGTTGATGAGGTTCGAGGTGATCTGAAAAAAGGTCATCGAGACGACCGCGAGCAGAACCCTGCTCAGATGAAATGTGTCCGGGTTATATGCAAGAATACCGCCGAGAACCACCGGTATCACCGAGGCTGTCAGTGTGGGTACTCTGGCGGCGCTGATCCAGCTTGACAAATTGCTCTTCATGTCAATCACCTTTGTTATCGGCGTCGGCCGAGAATATGGACAGAACGATTTCTTTAAAGATGCTGCAGGCTGTTGTTGTTTCTCCTGTTTTCCATGCAAAAACCGAGACCAGGTCGGCATCGTTGCCCTCAATAGGCAGTGTGACGACGTTCTGCCGCTGATAGAGCCTGCCCAGCTCTCCAGGCAATATGGCGATTCCGATTCCCACGTTGACGGAGAGGACGACCGATTCGGCTCTGTTGTAATAGTTGATGATATGCGGCTTGATGCCGCGGTTTTTGCAGATCAATCGAACCTGGTTGGAAAGCCGGGCGTCGGACTGCGGCACGGAGACAAAAGGCTGCCGCTCGACGGTGGACCAGTCCTCGAGATCGATTGTATCCGCGACATCCTTATTGACGAAAAGCTTGAGGTGATCTCTATAGATCACGGTATAGTCAAGGTCCTTCGTATCGGTCACCATGTGCTCTACAGAAAGATAAAAGTCATAATCGCCTTTCTGAAGCGCGCCGATCATTTCGCTGCCTTCGAGCAGGTCGACGTCGACCTGAATTGACGGATATTGCTTATAAAGCTGGACAAGACAGTCGCTGAGCTGGTTGGTCGTCGACGATAAGGCCGCGATCCGTATATGACCCCAGCGCCCCTGCGCCATGTTCTGAATACGGTTTTCGGCAACCGCGGATATTTCAAGGATTTGCTTGACGTACGGCAGAAACTCCCGGCCTTCCGCTGTTAAGGTGACGCCGTGGCTGGAGCGGCTGATGAGCTTTACGCCCAGAGAGTTTTCGAGCATTTTGATATGATGGCTGACGGCTGGCTGCGTGATATAAAACTGCTCTGCAGAGCGTGAAAAATTCATTGTCCGTGCTATTGAAGAGAAAATCTCAAGCTGTATCGTATCCATGCGACCACTCCTTTTGCTCAGGATAGCAATAAAATATGTTTATTGCAATAGCTTATGATATAAAAAAATAAACAACGACTTAAATAAATATATTTTATAGCCGCGACAAAAATATTTGATTTCCATTATATCAAAACGAGTTATATAATAATAACGTCACAACTAAATTGAATAACGGTTACAACCAAATGAAGTCCGGAACCAGGACTTAAAAGCCGGTGGGATTATAGAAGGATGCCGGAAGAACCTTGTTTATGGGAGAGAAGTGGTTATTAATGAGCGAAGAAAAATTTGATGTCATCATCGTGGGCGGCGGCCTTGCGGGATCGGCGGCAGCCTATACTCTGGCCAAAGCGGGGCTCGAGGTGCTCGTTATTGAGCGGGGCAATTATTGCGGCGCCAAGAATATGACCGGCGGCCGGCTTTATGGGCACAGCCTGGAAAAAATGATCCCCAATTTCGCCGAGACGGCGCCCGTCGAAAGAAAGATCATCAAAGAGCGCGTCACCATGGCGACCGGGACGGGAGCTATGACGATAGAATACGGTTCAAATAAATTAAAAGACCCCTCCTGCGCGTCCTATTCCGTCCTGCGCTCGAAGTTTGATAAGTGGTTTGCCGAACAGGGCGAAGCGCAGGGCGCCATGTACGTCACCGGTATCCGGGTGGATAAGCTGCTGCAGAAGGACGGAAGAGTCTGCGGCGTGCTTGCCGCCGGCGACGAGCTTTATTCGGACGTCGTCTTATTGGCCGATGGCGTCAATTCGATTCTCGCGCAGCAGATAGGGATGAAAAAGGAACTGTCGCCGCACCAGGTGGCGGTCGGCGTCAAAGAGGTCATCGGTCTCGACGAAAAGACAGTCTCCGACCGGTTCGGCGTCCTGCCGGGCGAGGGCGCCGCCTGGCTGGTTGCGGGGGACCCCACGGGCGGCGCCGTTGGCGGCGGCTTTCTTTATACCGACAAGGAGAGCGTATCGATCGGCACGGTCGTCACCTTGAGCGATATCGGGAGCGGCGGGAATATCAAAGTGCCAGACATGGTGGAGCGGTTTAAATCAAATCCCGTCATCGCGCCGCTGATCGAGGGCGGCAAGCTCCTGGAATACTCGGCGCATCTTGTGCCGGAGGCAGGCTATAAGATGATTCCGGAGCTTGTGTGGAACGGCGTGCTGATCGCCGGTGATGCCGCCGGTTTTGTCATGAACCTGGGCTATACGATCCGCGGGATGGATCTGGCCATCGAGTCCGGGCGGCTGGCCGCCGAGGCCATTCTGAAGGCAAAAGAGAAGGGCGACTTCTCCATGAACGGGTTGTCCGCTTATCTGACGCTGCTGGAAAACAGCTTTATCATGCGGGATTTGAGGCACTACCAGAACATGCCGTCCCTGATGAGCACGCCGCAGCTTTTCAACGAGCTGCCTGCCGTGGCCGACGCGCTTATGCGCGGGCTTTTTGTCGTGGATGGCAAGACGCCGGTAAAGCTGATCAAAACCATCGTCCCTGCTATCAATAAAATCGGAGGCTTTATTGAAGCCGGCAAGCTGGGGATTAAGGCAGTAGGGGCCATGTAGCTCCGGTATTTGAACGACACGAAAAGGAATGATCACTGATGGGAAAAATGAGTTTGGACAACAAGCTGGGGCTCGACCGCTTCAATATCGATCAGCATAATCCCCACATCACGATAAACGACGGCTATGACAACAAGGAAAAAATCAATTTGCTTGTTATGGCCTGTCCCGCCGGGCTCTATCAATATGAAAACGGAAAGCTCTCCTTCAACCATGAGGGCTGCCTGGAGTGCGGCACATGCCGCGTCCTGTCCAAAGGCAGGGTCGTGAAGAGCTGGAGCTATCCGGTAGGCGGCAAGGGTATTGAATTTACGCAGGGATAAGCATGCGTTGCGGGAAGGGAAGTACATAAATGGTAAACAAGATTACAGAGGCGGCTGTTGAGTTTTTTGATAAGACATTTCTGAAAGGGACATTGTTCACGCTCGACAAGCTCCTGAATACTTTGGCTAAAGCAGCTCCGGCCTTTAAAAAGGAGCTCGAAGCGCAGGATACGACGGTTCAGCTAAAGATCCGGGACAACAGTCAAGGACGGTTCCTGACTTTCAGGAATGGTGAGGTGACCGGTAAAACCGGGGTTTTTGATACCGCCGAGGTCGAGATGATCTTTGAGGACGAGAACATCGCCCGCAAGGTCATGATGGGTCAGATGCTCGGCGACACCGTCGATTTCGTAAACGCCGCAAAAAACACATCGCTGGTGTTAAACGGCCCGGACGACAAGGCCATGTGGTTTTCGTCGCTGCTTTTAAAGGTCTTTGCTTTTGACGTCCTTTATCTTGGCAACTATGGTGTGACGATGGAAAACGGGGAGAAGCGCTATGTGACCGGGACGAACGGGGGGCCGCTGTTTGTGTATGTGAAGGACGGCAAAATCGTGCGTGTCACCCCAATCGAATTCGATGAGGAGGACGCCGATCCCTGGACGATCACGGCCCATGGCAAAAAGTTCACGCCGCCCAAAAGAACGACGGCGACGGCTTACGGGATGGGTTGGAAATCGCTCGTTTATTCGCCTGACCGCCTTCTGTATCCGATGAAGCGCGTCGATTTCGACGTGAATGGCGACCGGCACCCGGAGAACCGGGGCGTCTCGGGCTATGAGCGCATTTCCTGGGACGAGGCGCTGGATATCGTGGGCGGGGAGATCGCGCGGGTCCGGCAGACGTACGGGCCCGGCGCCGTGTACCACTCACGGGGGTCGCATCACAACTGGGGCACCGTCGGGTACTTTACGAGCGCATCGAACCGGTTTTTCAACTGCATCGGGGCAACCGGCATGGCGGCCAATCCCGACAGCTGGGAGGGGTTTGCGTGGGGCGCCGTTCACCACTACGGCAACACTGTCAGAAGAGGCGGCGCCGAGCCCTATTCCACCGTTGAGGACTGTATGAAGAACGCGGAGATGATCGTCTTCTGGTCCTCGGACCCGGAGTCGACATCGGGCGTGTACGGTGCTCAGGAGGGGACGATCCGGCGGGACTGGGTGAAGCAGCTGAATATTCCGGTTGTCCACATCGACCCTTACCTGAACAGTACGGCGTCCTTTATGGGCGGGCGCTGGATCGCCCCCAGGCCCGCCACCGATACGGCCATGGCGCTGGCAATCGCGTACGTATGGCTGCAAAACGGCACCTACGACAAGGATTATGTGGCCAAGCGCACACAGGGCCTGGAGAAGTGGGCCGAGTATATCAACGGCGAAACGGACGGCATTCCCAAGACACCGGAATGGCAGGCACCGATTACCGGCGTTGAGGCCCGGGTGGTCCGCGCCCTGGCGGAGGAATGGGGCAAGCGGAAAACATATCTCGCCTGCGGCGGACTCCATTCCTTTGGCAGCGCCTGCCGCACCGCATACGGTACGGAGTGGGCGCGCGCGATGGTGTGTCTGGTGGCGATGCAGGGCATGGGCAAGGAGGGCGTCAACTTCGGGGGGCTGCAGTATGGCACGCCGCTGGATACGCACTTCTGGTTCCCGGGCTACGCCGAGGGCGGCTTTTCCGGGGACTATATGGGCAACGCCTCGGGCGTTCAGATGTACAACCGTATGCCGCAATCGCCGTCTGTCAACTCCGAGTACCAGAGAATCCCGCGCCTTCGCATTCCGGAGGCCATCCTGGAAGGCCACGCGGAAGCGTTTGACATGGATAACTCCACCATTCATGGGCAGTTCAGGAAAGTGCGTTATCCGGCGCCCGGCCATTCCCCTGTCAAGCTCTTTTACAAATACGGCGGCTCGTATTTCGGCACGCAGCCGGAATCGAACCGTTACGCGGACATGTACAGGAGCGACAAGCTGGAATGCGTCGTGAACCAATCCGTCTGGATGGAGGGCGAGGCGCGCTTCGCGGATATCATCCTGCCGGCCTGCACCACCTTTGAGCGCTGGGATATCGGAGAATTTGCCAACTGCGGCGGATATATCGAAAAATCTTACCTGCAGAACAATCATCGTGTCGTCTTCATGCAGCATAAGTGCATCGAGCCGCTGGGACAGTCAAAATCGGATTTTGATATCTTTCAGGCCATCGCCAACAGGCTCGGGCTCTGGCAGGTCTTCAGCGAGGGAAACACCGAGTACGACTGGGTGCGGCGGTGCTTTGCCGCCACCGACATGTCTAAGGTGATCTCATGGCGTCAATTTCTGAAAAAAGGCTATTACGTCGTTCCCCCACTGCCTGAAAACAGAAGGGACCCGCTGGCGCTCAACTGGTTTGCGCGCGGCGTCAAGAAGGATACGCCGGAGCTGACGCCGCTCCCGTCGGAGTATTACGGCAGATACGGCGAGGGCCTGCAGACACCGTCGGGCAAATTCGAATTTGAGGCGCAGTCGCTCAAGCGCTTTGATCCGGACGATAAGGAGCGCCTCCCGATCTGCACTTATATACCCTCGTGGGAGGGCGTCGGCTCCGAGCCCTATGAGAAATACAAGCTGCAGCTCATTTCCCCGCATTCCAAGTTCAGCTTTCACACGATGGGCGATGGGAAAGACTCCTTCATCAACGATATCGAGCAGCACAGGATGCTGATCGACGGGTATTTTTACTGGATATTCCGTATGAACCCAAAGGACGCGTCGGCCAGGGGATTAAAGCAGGGCGACATTGTGGAGGTGTACAACGACCGCGGCAGCGTCCTGTGCGGCCTGGACCTGACGGAAAGGCTGCCGATGGGGATCGTCCATTCCTACGAATCCTGCTCGGATTATCGTCCGGTCGGTGAGCCTGGCAAGTCGCCCGAGCAAAATGGGTGCATCAATATACTCACACCAAAGAGATTCATCACAAAAAATGCCCACGGTCTGGCGGTCAACTCCTGCCTTGTCGAGGTCAGAAAATGGGAAGGGGAGTGCCTGAAATGGAAAAAGTGCATTTAGTCGTCGATCTCAATAAATGCGTCGGCTGCTTTAACTGCATGGTTGCCTGCAAGGACGAGCATGTGGGCAACAGTTGGCTGCCATATACGGAAAAACAGCAGAAGCACGAGGAAAAATGGATCAATCCGGTGAAACATGAACGCGGAACACCGCCGTTTACCGATCTGTGTTATGTCACTGAAATGTGCCAGCACTGTGCGGAGGCGCCGTGTGAAAAGACATGCCCGGACGCTGTGCACCGCAGGCCGGACGGTATCGTCCTGCTGGACCCGGAAAAAGCAAAGGGCAACCCGGAGCTCGTCAAAGCCTGTCCGTTCGGGATGATCTCATGGAACGAGGAACTCGAAACCGCGCAGAAGTGCACGATGTGCGCGCATCTTCTGGATGCGGGCTGGAAAGAGCCGAGATGCGTTCAGGCCTGCCCGCTGCGTGCCCTCAGCATCGTGCGCTGCGAGGATTCGGAATTCGATAAGCTTGTTGAGGATCAGAAGCTGAAGCCGTTATACGACGGAAATCACCAGCCGCGCGTGCTCTACAGGAACCTGTACAGATATACGACCTGCTTCATTTCCGGGGCGCTGGCCTATAAGAAGGATGGCGTTGAAAAGGCGGCGGCCGACGCGGCCGTGCGGTTGAAGCTGGACGGCGAGATACTGAAGGAAGTGCACACGGATTTCTTCGGCGAATTCAAGATCGACCGCATTCCCAAGAACAGCGGAACGTTTGAAATCGAAGGACTGATGCCGGGTTATCGTCCCGTTTGCTGCGAAGTCACAGTAAAAGATGAAAGCCCATGTCTGAACGTCATGTATTTTGAAGCAAGCTGAGAAGGAGATAGTCGTTTGACAGCATCGGACCTGAGAGACACTGTGGACAATATGCTCGCGGAGGGGTACTGCCTGTGGAACGAGAGCAGGATTCAGCTTCCTCCGGTATCGGAGCGGTACATTGCTGCCGACGCGCTTGTGCTTGTGTACGGCGGTCCCAATATTGCAGAGCTTGCTGCGGCCTGTCAGTGCTTCCTGTACTTTCGCAGGCTCCACGGGCTGGTTCTGGATTACCCCGCCTGGGCAACGCTGCTTGGCGATTATTTTTTCAGCCAATTTTCGAAAAATCTCATTCCGCTGGACAGTGTTTCCCTGACGGATGCTTTTTCGGCTTATCTCAAGACCGATATACAATTGTCGGGAGGCGTTGACGACTACATAGCCTTCATCCGCAGGCTGCCGGCGGTGCTCGGATGAAGGCGGTGACGGAGACGATTCAAAAAGCTGTGAAAATATCGAAAAACAAAGAGCTTCTTGAGGACATTCAAGCAGAGCTTGAGCGTATGCGGCAAATGCTGCTCCATATGGATATTCCCTGTGCTCCGATGCAATCGGACCTGGAGCGCATCATCGCTTCCGGAGGCAAAAGGCTACGCCCCGTTCTGGCCTACCTTTGCTATAGAATGGGTAGTGATGATAGATATCCCATCCAGCCTTTAATGTGCATGCTGGAGCTCATGCACACGGCGTCTCTTATCCATGACGATGTGGTGGATAACGCGGTGCTCCGGCGGGGATGCGCGACGATCAATGCGACGAGCGGGGTGGACGCGGCTGTTCAGTCGGGGGACTTTTTGCTGGCGGAAGCAATGGGGTACCTCCATTTCTACAAGGGTACCGGCATCAATGAGGCGCTCGTTCAGGCCTCGACGGAGATGTGCCTGGGTGAGCTTCGCCAGCTCATTGCCCGTTATGAATCGGATTATCAGACGCGCGAAGAGTATTTTTTTCAGATATACAGAAAAACGGCCAGCCTGATTGCGGCCAGCTGCTTTACCGGGGCGGTCGCCGGCGGACTTCCGGAATCCAAGGCGAATATGCTGAGGGTTTATGGAGAAAAGCTTGGCGTCGCTTTTCAGCTTTGTGACGACCTGCTCGACTTTTCCGAGAAACAGGAGTTCGGCAAAAAGCCCGGACAGGATCTCCAAAACGGCATTTTCACGCTGCCGGTGTTATATCTTCTGGAGGAAGAGGTCCCGGCAGCTGTGAAGACCAGATTCAGGGCAAAAGACAAAGACGACGGCGATATCAGGTGGCTCATCGATTATGTCAGAGCGTCAAAAGCCCTGGACTATACGAAAATGGTGATACGCCAAAAGACCGCCGAGGCTGTCGACGCGCTGCGCGATTTCCCGCAAAGCAAAGAAAAAGCCGCATTGAAAGAGCTTGCGGTCAGGCTTTCCGGCAGGCATGTTTGAGATACTGTTAACCCATATTGCATCAATATTACGAATGGAGGACAAATAATATGAAAAGCTATAGTTTGGAACTGGTTCAGAGGAAGACGGGTTCGGGCGTCCTCGGAAAATTGGCGGCGGTGGCCCTCGTGGGCGCGGGCGCCTACGTGGGGTATAAGAATCTGAAAAAGGATAAAAAGCAGAAAAGCCTTTCGGAGGCTCAGGGCGAAAGCACTTACGACGCCCAGGCGCATGAAGGCGAAGATTTCACGGCGCGGATTCTGAAGGCGGCGAAGCGCATCATAAAATAAAAAGAGCGCGCACAAAATGTACCGTGATGTCATGCGCTTAAAGCGGCGGTCATTGCGGCAATCGCATGAGATAAACAGCAAAGGAGAACTTCGGATGAACATACTGGTATGCATCAAGCAGGTGCCGGATACCACGGAGATCAGGATCGATCCCAATACGAACACGCTGATCCGGGCGGGCGTTCCGAGCATCGTCAACACCTTTGACACTTACGCGCTGGAGACGGCGGTCAAAATCAAGGACGCCGACCCAGGAGCGAAAATCGTCGTGGCGACCATGGGTCCCGAGCAGGCCAAGGAAGCCTTGAAAACCTGCCTGTCCGTTGGCGCGGACAAGGCGTATCTGGCCAGCGACCGCGCCTTCGGCGGCTCCGACACGCTGGCGACGAGCTATGTGCTTTCCTGCGTGGTGAAGGAGCTGGAGAAGCGCGAGGGCGCGCCCTTTGACCTGATCTTCTGCGGCAAGCAGGCCATCGACGGCGACACCGGCCAGGTAGGCCCGGAGCTGGCCAAGCATTTGGACTACCCGCAAATCACCAATGCGTTGGAGGTTACGCCGGAGGGCGGCAAGATTCGTGCGCGCCGCGAGACCGAGGACGGCTACGAGGTCTTGGAAGCGTCGCTGCCCGTGGTGGTTACTGTAACGAAAACAGCCTATGAACCGCGCTACGCCTCCGTCAAATCGAAGATGGCGGCCAACCGCGCGGTGATCACGGTACTGACCGCAGCCGATTTTGCTATCGATACGGAGCGCACCGGCCTGAAGGGCTCGCCCACGAAGGTGAAGAAGACCTTCGTGCCCCAGCGAAAAAAGGGCGGCGTAAAGCTTCAGGAAGAAACCGGCGTTCTGGCCGCGGAAAAGCTGACGGCGTTCCTCAGTGACGCCGGCGTCATATAAGGGGGCCCAACATGAGCGAATATAAGAATCTCTGGGTATATATTGAAGTTTTGAACGGTTCGGCAAAGAGCGTAGGTCTGGAGCTTTTAGGCCCAGGCCGCAGGATGACGGACGCCGTGGGCGAAAAGCTGGCCGCCGTGGTCATCGGCAGCGGTGTGGACGAAGCGGTAAAGTCGGCCGCAGCCTATGGCGCGGATCAGATCATCGTAGCGGAAGGGGCCGATTATGCCGATTACAGCTCCGAGGCCTACGAATACGCGATGGCGCAGCTGACTCATAAGTACAAGCCCTCAACGATACTCATCGGCGCAACGAGCCAGGGCCGCGATATGGGTCCGCGTTTGTCCTGCGGGCTGAAGACCGGCTTGACGGCGGACTGTACGGGTCTTGAGATCGACACCGTGACCGGCAACGTGCAGTGGACGCGCCCCGCCTTCGGCGGGAATCTCATGGCAACGATCGAGTGTCCGAATACCCGCCCCCAGATCGGTACGGTGCGCCCCGGCGTGTTCAAGCGCGGCATGCCCGACGCGGCGCGGACCGCCGAGATCATCAGGGAAGACATTCCCGTGCCGGCAGGGACCGTCCGGACAACATTGGTAGAGAAGATCGCAGAAGCAGCCGAGGCGGCCGTGAAGCTGGAGGAGGCGGACATCATCGTCTCCGGCGGCCGCGGGTTGGGCAAGCCGGAAAATTTTGCGCTGGTAAAGGACCTGGCCGACGTTCTGGGCGGCGTCGTGGGCGCTTCCCGCGCAGCTGTGGACTCCGGCTGGATATCCCACGCGCATCAGGTGGGACAGACCGGCAAGACCGTCGGCCCGAAGCTGTACATCGCCTGCGGCATTTCCGGCGCGATCCAGCACCTGGCCGGTATGTCCGGGTCGGATGTCATCATCGCCATCAACCGCGACCCCGACGCGCCGATCTTTGACGTTGCCGATTACGGTATCGTGGGCGACGTCAAGGAAGTTCTCCCCGCCCTCACCGAGGCCATCAAAAAGTACAAAGCGTAAAGTGAATATTGATTTGACACAGCGCGCCGGGATTCTATCCCGGCGCGCTGACTGTTTAAGAGGGCGAATGGCTGTTTGATAGACAGCTATTTCCCAGAGTGCACTTCGTTACTTTTAATGTTTGCAGCCTGCAGTTCGAGATAATGAAACGCAAGCATTAATTTTAACCGTACCCAATAATCGTCGAGGTCGGTACCTATGATTTCAATAATTCGTCCAATATGATAAAGAACGGTATTTCGATGCATATGAAGTATGTTTCCGACAGCCGTTGGTCTGCGTTCACACAGTAGGTAGCAATACAGTATCTCGATAAGATTGCCGTCATGCTCTTTATCATATTCCATTAGAGTCTTGAGCGATTTAGTATAAGGTGAATTCGTAAACAAATCAGCAGAGCCGATTTCTGAACACTGCAGTATATGGAAAACATAAATATCGTTGTAATAGAACACCCTGCTTTCAAGTTTTTGCATAACCGATTCGAAGATGTTTTCGACAAGGCTCCAATGGTTTCCTAGATTGTATAATTTTATTCCAATATTAAATGCACATGTCGCTTGATGGGCGAACATTTTCAACTCAGCAAGGCATGAAAAGCTCTCGCTTACACCACAGATACCCTTGTATTTTTCCAAAAGGGGCATAATCTTTTCGATATTTTTATGCGAATACTCTGTAATTTTAGGTGAGTCGTAGATATTTAGGACACAGATTTCAAAGTCCTGGGAAATTATCTTTGAAAACGGAAGATATGACGACAGTTCCTGAATAAAGCGGCCAATCGGTACGATTGCGATATCTTCAAAAACAATTTTATAAAAATCGAAATTACTTATGTAAGGTATTCCGGAGCGCTTGGCCTGATCGGCAATTCGATATGGATTGCTGAGATTTTCATAAATTATATCGTGCATTAAGGAGCTGTATATTTTGCTCGGCGTCAATAGTTGCCTTTGCTCGCGTTGGAAGCAGATATCGATATATTTCATCAGAACATCAAATAGCTCAGTCAATTCGTCAGACAGTGGCGTGTTACTGCAGACCATTACAGTCTGCAAAAGGTTCTCCCCGCCGTAATGGCACCATTTGCATACGGTATCATATATTGATATTTCGCCGGCATGGCCAAAAATAAGTCCGTGTTCCTCCGCATACAGCTTCAGACGCCTCTGCGACTGAAATTTACGAATCGTTTCCTCTGTATGATACCCCTTTTCAAGCAGAGAAACATTGATCGGATCGTCACTTTTTTGATGTGTGGTGTGCGCTAATAGTTTGTAAGTTGAATCAAGAACAGAGACAAAGTTACACAATATGGGTTCGCAGAGGTCCAGTAGTCTTTGATAACTGCAATTATCTATAATCGCCAGCTGCATATTCGTTTCCCATTCGGAAAGCCGGAGAAAGCGCTGTTGGACAAGATTGAGCAGCCAGGCCACATCCTTGTTCTCGTTTATCACGATCATGCCGCTGGAAAATTCTGATGCTTGGTCATTATCCCAGTAACGATCACAGATACATAAATAATGAAATCCTTGATTTTCCTTATTCCGTTTGAGGGCCTCTGTCATGAGACAAACGTATAAAATGTCGCGTTCCATATCATGCGAATTTTCGGGCAGCAGTGAGATCCATCTGTATTCACGCGTATTATCTTTCTGAATGAATTTGGAGACCCGATATGCGTTCAATGCGCCGTAGACCATGTTTGTAGTAAAATTCATGTCTTCATATCCTTTTCGGCGAGACCAAAAAATTCTGATAATACTTAAAAATATTAGCACAATGCTGTCAAAAAGTCAATTTTACAGCATGATTACTTATAATTAGTAAAATGAATGTTGTTTTGAAATCTGAATTTGCAAAATACCTTCATTTAAATTCGAATAAGTACCAATATTTTAAACGAAAATTAGCCAGGCTTTTCTCTGCGTATACGAAACGTCAAATTACATATTGAATAATTGTCACAAATATTCATGAAAAAGAGTTGATATTATAGTAATATTGCATACATGGTATCCGAATGGGTTGATTGTCATCGGTATTGAAACGGGTCAAGTAACGGGGCACGAATTGTACGTAAGAATTTATTTGGAAACAAATAATTCGAAATAAAACAAGGAGGAACTTAAATGAAAAAAGCACTCTCGGCAGTCCTTGCGTTTCTCTTGGTTCTGACCCTCTTCGCGTGCGGCACGCAGACGGCAACGTCTCCCGGCGCTGACAGCAGTGCCCTTACCCCCGGTTCCTCGGCAACTCCGGCAGCCGGCGCTTCGGTTTCGGCCACCCCCAGCGCGAACGGTGACGTCTCGGCGAGCGCGAACTCTGTCGGTTATTTCGACGACGGTGTCGACCCGGCGTCAAGAAGAACGTATAACATTGTTTGGGCTTATCCCAGGCAAAATACGACAATGCAGAATATTGCAGATCGCTTAAAGGAGCTTGAGACAAAATTCAACTATAAAGTGACGACCTACTGCGCCAACAATGACATGGACGCTTATCTGCAGAATATCCAGATCTTTATCGATCAGAAGGTCGACGGGTTCCTGATGATCTTCGATCCGGCAACGCGTATGCGCTTCAAGGAAGTCCTGGACGAGTCGAAGATCCCCGTGGTCGGCGTTCTGAACTCCGTACGCGACGACAGCGGCAGTGAAATAGTCCCCGTGGCTGGTATCGATGGCAAGACAGCCGGCGACGCCGTACTGCAATGGCTCTATGACAACTATAAAACCTACTGGGGCGATATCGACGCGTCGCAAATCGGCCTTCTGAATTTCAATTATTCAGTGAACCAGGACTTCCAGGACCGCTTTGATGGGGCCAAGGAGCAGTTCGAGAGGCTGCTTCCCGGCAACGCTTCGAAAATTTTCGAGGTAGACGCCGTTACGGGGAACATTGATGAGCAGACCGGCTATGACCTGGCGACGGCGACCCTCACGGCGCATTCGGAAATAAAATACTGGTTTATCACCTCGTGCCAAGAGCAGTTTGCCTCAGGCGCCGCCCGAGCCGTGGAAGCGCTGAATCTGAATAAAAACGCCCTGATCATAGACGTCGGCAGCGATCAGTTGGCCAAGGAGTGGGACAACGGGTACACCGGCGCCTGGGTTGCCGCTATGGCTATTGATGATTACCAGTACGTGATCCCGCCCCTCTGCGGCCTGATTGCGATCATGGACGGCAAAGCAACGGCCGACACCCTGTGGAGTACCAAAAGAGCCCCGGGGGACAAGGTCACATTCTACGCCATCCCTCCCCAGATGGTCACAAAGGATACCTACAAGGCGTTCTTTGAACAGGTGAAGAAGGATGCCGGCATCGCGTAAAAATTAAACTGAAATCAGCGCGGCGGCCAGGTACATATCGACGTGCTTGGCCGCCTTTAAAAAAGCGATACATGCCGACTCAAAAGAGCTCTGGAGATTGGCTACTATAGTTATTGTATCAGGAGGAATTAATAAATGGCGCTGACACCTAGAGAGAACGGGCTCGAAGTCATAAATTGGGGTAAGCCCGAATACGTCCCTTTGACTTCGGAGGTATATCATTATTTCAGATCGGCATCGGCTCTAATGAACCATCCCTATGAAACGGGTCGGGATGTGTTCGGCGTGAATTGGATTTTGACACGGGACGGCGCCATACCTGAACCCAATAAATTCTTGTTTACTGAGATATCCGATTGGAGAAAAAAAGTTGTTTTTCCTGACCCCAATCAATATGGCTTTGAATCATGTGCAAAGTCTGACCTGAAAAATATCGACAAATCAGAAAGATTGATTAATGTGATCAGTGCAACCGGACTTTTTGAACGGCTCGTTGCATTTATGGGATTTGAAAACGCGCTGTGCGCGCTGTTTGAAGATCCCGATGAATGCGGTGAATTCTTTTCGGCGTTGACAGACTATTTTACGCGGTGCCTGAGCGGGGTAATTGACGCTTATCGTCCGGATGTCATTACTTACTTTGACGATCTTGCGACGGCAAGGGGCTTATTTATGTCGCCGGAGGTTTATCGTTCGGTCATCAAGCCGTACCATAGAAAGATCGTTGACTGTGTGACGGCCAAAGGTGTTGTATTCGCACAGCATATTTGCGGCAAGTGCGAAGATATCCTTGAAGATTTTGTTGAATTAGGCATACAGATCTGGAGCTCCGCACAGATTATGAACGATCTTCAAAGAATCAAAAAGGAGTTTTATGGGCGCCTGGTCATTGAAGGCGGCTGGGATACTTCCGGTCCGTGCAGCTATAACGAAGCGACTGTGGAAGTGGCGATAGCCGAGGCAAAACGGTGTATTGAGGAATATGGCCCGAACGGCGGTTTTATTCTGCAGCCGACAATCATGAACGAGAGAGGAAATTCATCCGTTGTCGGTGATCCAAGGTTGGATGAAATCATAAGAATATGGCCGGAAATAAGCAGGATATACTAATAAGAAAGCCCGTATGGTATTTTCCATGACCATACAGGCTTTTTTAGCGGTTTATAGACTGTTAAAGCGATTTTTCTATACGAATATGTTGATTGCCCCTATCAGCATCCCCAAGGCAGCGCCCAGGAGAACCACATAACGAAGCTCCCGGTTGACGACGTCAAGAACAAGTCCTTCGACTTCTCCTGCGGACATCTGCTTGACTTTTTCCGTGATCATGCCGCCAACGTCGATGCTTTCGACAATATGACGCACATATCTGCGCATAAACCGCCCGTGCAGCTTGAAAACGATGTCGTGGAGCTCCTCTGGGTCGGGGAATAAATTGTTTGTAATTTCAGCAATCGGCGCGGTCCTGAGTTCGTTCAACTCATCGTCAATAATGTGCAGGATAACTGACCGGCTTTCGTTCAGGATATAATTCTCCAGTTTATCTGAAAGCGATTCGGTGATAAGCCCTGGTAGCTCGGCGTGAAGAATGTTCCCGACAAGAGAATTTGCGGAACGGGCCTCCATTATCCTGACGACTTCCTCTGAAATCAGCTTCGTAATATCGGCTCTCAGCAGTGCGGCCTGTATTCGTATGCAGAGCTCATCTCTGAACCGTGCGTACAGCTGGCTGTCAGCCGTCCCGCTGCTGATTTGGATAGACTTAAGTCTGAAGCTCTCGTCGGAGAGCATCGAAACAACACTATCCGCAAATGCGTCGGCAAATGTATCGGACTTGAAGACGATTTCAAGGTCATCCGCGTTGAAAAATTTATCGACGATAGCTCCCCCGAGAATTTCGGCGAGGGCGTCTTTCCTCTTCGGGACTATGCCGGGGGTAAAAGGCACACGGAATCTGCCGATCATAATTGGCTTCAGCGGACGGAACAGCATTTTTATGGCAATCCAGTTCGTTATATAACCGACGACGCCGCCAACGGTCAGCGCTGAGATAATACGAAGCAGGTTCAAAATAAAACTCCCTGTACTTTAAAGTATAGAAATGAATCGCGTATAAATATATATTACTCAAACTGTCCTAAATAAGCAATAACGAGCCCGAGTACCATCAGGACGTGATATTGTATACCTAATCTGCCGATGATGCCCATCATCCGGCCTTTATCAAACTGCCCCTGCCCGTATGACCGGAATTTAATCATGGTACGGTAATTAAAAAGCAGTGCTATTGCTAAGAGGTCCCATGCCGGATAGGCGCCTATAATGATGAGAATGACCGTTATAGAAACAAGCAGAAGACAGCAAAGCAGCCATATAGATTTTGCGGCCTGGAAACCGAGCATTCCCGGCAGCGTCCTTCTGCCGGCGCTTTGGTCTTTTTCAAGATCGCACAAATTATTGGTGAACATGATATAGGCGATGAATATGACCTCAGGTACCGCCATAACAATATAATGCCAGGAAAACGCGCCGGATTGGATAAACGCGACCGTTGACGTTATTCCAAGACCCATTGTAATACCGGCGGCAGCCTCGCCGAACGGCGTGTGTGAAATAGGCTTTGGGCCGGAAGAATACAGAAGCGCCACGGCAGCGCCGACCGCCGCTACCAGCATGACGCCCCAACCGGCACTATTCGAAATGATGATACCGATAACCAGCGCCGCCGATGCAAAGACAGCGATAAGTGTCAGAACCTGTTTTGGAGTTACCTCACCGCTGGCAAGCGCCTTTTCGTCGGCTTTGTCCAAGCTGTCGGCCCCGCGTTTGTAATCAAAATAATCATTCAGCATATTGGTCGACCCTTGTATGAGCATCATTGCAATCGCAAGAATAATCATGAGGCACAGGCTGAGCCTGTGAAAGAAATATAAAGAATAGACGGAGCCGAGCATAACCGGCAGGAGACCTGCCGTAAAGGTTTTGACATCGATAAGCTTGAGAATTTTTTTGATACTCATATGAATTTCCTGGCAGTCTGAAAAATCAATAGAAAATTTATTATAATTATAACAGTATCTTTCATTGACGTCAGCTCCAATTCTTTATGTAGCTCATTTTAAAGCGTCGGACAGAAAAGGCAGGCACTATCATATTCTGATTTTCAAGGAAAGGACCGTCCCGGGCGAAGGGACGGCCTTTTCTTAAGAAGAGAGGAGCGAGGTCAGCTGTTCTTTTTCAGCCATTCGGCGCCGTATTTATTGCACTCGTCAATGACAATGTCGCCGACGCCTTCGTTGATGCACAGAATGCTGGCGATGCACGGCAGGAAAGCACCGCCGGGCGCGTATGTATCGATCGCCCTCCGGACTTCGGCCCGGATGCTTTCTTCTGTCGCGTCGGCGTGATCGATGACCGTCTGGTCTATACCGCCCAGCAGAAGGAGCCTGCCCCGGGTGTTTCTCTGGATGAGCGGGATATCGTTGGCCGGGATGACGCCCTGCCACATGTCGATTCCCATATCCACCATGTCGCACTCCAGCCCTTGACAGTAGCAGTCGGCATGATGCTGCACCAGGACGCCGCGGCTCTTGATATAGCTGTAAAGCCGCGTATAATGGGGCTTCAGCAGCTTTCGGAAGATTTCGGGGGACATGAACAGGCTCGTTTTTGAACCCCAGTCGTCATGCGAGTGAATGATGTCGGGCTTGATATGGTCGATCACCAGGCCAAGCGCTTTGATTTTCCAATCCGTCAGGGCGCCGAACAGATCGTATGTGGCGTCCGGCTCCTCGTATAACGCGCATAGGACTTCGTCAAAGGGCATCAGCGCGTGCGCGCGCTCGAACGGGCCATAAAAGCTGGGAACCATGACAAGCGTCGTATCCCTGTCGACAACGGACAGCATGCCCATCGCGGCGGACCAGTCAAGGTTATCCAGCGACGGGAACCTGACATAGTCGCGCCAGTGGGTGAGGTCCTTGATGACCTTGTTTTCCTGGTTAACCATCGGGATGGCGCCGGGGTCCGTCGGCAGATGGCGCCATGTGGCGCCCCAGAGGTCTATGTAGGATTCGCCGGAAAACGCGGCGTCCAGCATAGTCACCGGGTCCCAGATGACGGGAAAGCCGTTTGAGGCATAGGCGTTAAACGCGTAGCCCATCCATTTGGGCGGTTTTTCGTTTTTTAAAGCGGAGAGAAATTGTTCTTTAGGATTCATTGCATCTCAACCTTTTCAGTTTTGGATTTTGAGCCGGTCTGCTATTTATAAGTATCCAGGGTGTCGAACATCGCGTCCAGGTTCTCCTGTTTCGTGTTTTCCAGGCTGCCGCTGAAATCAAAGATATATCCGCCGCCGGGAGCGCATGTATCGATAAGATATTTGCAGTAAGCGACGACCTGCGCCTTTTTGCCGAATTCCATGAGAGCGATGGGGAGATTGCCGGAGATACACGCGACGTTGCCGAGAATCCGCTTGGCCTCCTTCATGTCGACGGTTTCAAAGTGGTATAGGACCTTCCCCTTTGGCACGTCGGCCAGCTGCTCGAGGCGGGTCTCGTACCGGCCCTCCGTGTAGATAAACGGCGTCACGCCCATATCAATGAGCGCCAGCATGACTTTCTTTAACGGTTTCCAATAGAGCTTTTCATATTGCTTCGGGCTGATAAAGCCGTCCATGCCCTTGTGGAGCGGAAAGAACACGCGTTTGACCGGCAGCGGTGCGTACTGAAAATACTGAAGGGCCTGGATCTGCTGATCGGCAAACATATCGCAGACGGCCGCGATTTCGTCCTCATACTCAAGCTGATCCTCCAGCATGCCGACCGCGCCCCTGAAAAAGTCGCCCAGGATATCAAACGGCGCTTGGGAGGTGCCTGTGGCCAGCGTGGGAAAACCAATGTCGGACAGCTTCGCCCAATACGCGTTTGTCAGCGCCGAGGCTTCGGCATCGGCCTTGCGATTTCAGCCAGCCTGCCGTAGGACTCCAGCAGGCCCGGCGTCGTGACGGAGTTTAAAAGACTGGTGCCGAGGATAACGGCCGGATAGAGTGCCAGGCTGCCAAAGCCCTGCAGATTGGCATAAGCCCTCGGAATATATTTCTTGAGCATAAAGCCGGTGAAGTCGTTGAGGAGCTCCGGATATTCCTCCGGCAGAAGGAACTCGTGCTCGATGACCTGATGGGAGCTGAAATCCGATACGGCCGTACCCGGGCGTCCCGGCCAGTCGATCATTCTGGAGCCGGCCAGCTCGTTGGCCACGCCGCTTTTAAAGCCTTCAAAAAAATGGGCGTCGCATTGCGGGTACTGCGCGTAAAACTTCAGCACGGCGTCCCCGGCCTGCCTGTGGTTGTAGTAGAGGTCTTTATAACTGGAACCGTAGAGGCGCTGTATCACAGAATTGAAAAGAGGAACAATGGGCATTTTGTCGCTTTCCTTCAGCGCAATCGCATTATTGACACGCTGAAGGCGCTCGGTAAATGCCGCCGCTTTTTGAGCTTCTTCCATAGCTTTTCTCCAAAGTGTTCGTACTCTGCGCGCGGGGACGGGCCATTTGCCTGTCCCTTCGCGCAGGCAGTTTTACTTAACGGCCAAAAACAAGGCTGCTGAGGGGATAAACGAGAATCGCCAGTACAACACAGGTGCAGATCAGCATGAAGAAGCCGTTTTTGATCGTGGTTTTGTAGCTGCCCCACTCGTCCGCGCAGGCAACGCCGATTGGGACCATGGCGGGGGGGATTGCAAATCCCAGGTTGGCGCCCAGGCAGGCCGCGATAAACATTACAAGCGGATTAATGCCGACGGCAATTGCGGCAGGCACGCTGACAGATACAAAGATAATGCCAACCGGGACGTGGTTTAAGAAGTTTGCGAGCACGCAGCTCAGAACCGCGATAAGGGTAACGAAGACGAATGGGCTCAGGCCGTTTGTAATCGGGGCCAGATTGGCCGCCATAAAGGCGGGAATGCCGGTGCTCTGCTCGCCCACCGCGCTGGCGATCATCATGATGCCCGCCAAAAATGCGATGACATACCAGGGCAGCTTCTGCAATGCGTCCATAACGTTGAGGATCGGCTTGCCGTCTATACGGATGATCGCCAGCAGCGGAATGGCCGCAAACATCGGCGCTGTGGCTGTGGCGGCGTTGAACCATGCCAAAACGGGCGAATTCGGTGCGAGGAAGGACATAAAGCCGGGCAGCAGCCAGCATACGACGACAAACAGGGAGACCGTCACGACGATTTTTTCCTTTTTGTCCATCGGCCCGGGCTTCATGCTTTCAATGACGTTGTAATCAATGTTCTCCAATTGGGACACGTCGGGCTTTCCTACATATCGGAACCAGAGGAGCATCAGACCCCAGAGGACAAGACCGATAGGAACACCCACAAGAATATAGGACAGCATATTGACAGGCTGTCCCGTAATGGAGGAATAGATACCCATGAACATGATGGGGACGGCGTGGCAGATAGGCGTGGCCGCAAAGGCGATGATGGTGGTGAAGGTCAACCCAATGATCATCAGCGTGGGCCATTTTTCACCTTTTTTAAAGCCGAGAAGCTCGAACATCTGATGCGCGATACCCAGCATGAAGAACTGAGCCGCCGAAACGTCGAGAAACAGTCCGACCAGCAGTGCGGCCCCGAGAAACATGGTTGTAAAAGCCCACGGGCTCTTTCGCGCAAATTTGCGCGAAAGAAACCACATCGTAATTCTTCGGATCGTCCCCGCTTCTTCAAGAGCCAGCGTCAAAAGCAGGCAGCCGATGATAAATACAACGCACCAGTTGCCGAAGGATTGGGCGCCGGCTTCGTAAATACCGGCCAAAGAAATCGATTTGGGATATATCGCAAATGCGTGAAAACCAAAAATTAAAATACCGGCGAATGTGGGCCAGACGATATCCACAAACGTCCAAAGAAAGATCAGACCAAGCAGCATCCCGATGACTGCCATGCCTGTGGGCGTGATCGGCGCCGGCGCCGGGATATATTGAAAGAAAATCATAATAGCCAAACCGATGATGCTCTTGACAAAGTACAATGCGTCGCGTGTCTTTTTCGGGGCTGCCATTTGAGTTTCCATTATTACTCCTCCATTTTTTGTTACGCGTTGATCGCAGCAAAGAATCCCTCTCGAGCAGCTTTTGTCCTGCATTGATAATAATAGTTGTGCATATCCCCCATTTCCCTTATCCCGCATTGTTATAAATGTATAAAACTCCGTTAAGAATACGCTTCTTCTTGTTCACAAATTAACATAGTGAGAATCATAATGGAAATCGATTTCTTTAACTATACGATAACGAATTTCTATCAAGAAAAGAATAAAGACGTCTTTTTGCAAGACGTCTTTTTCAGCTTTTATTTTATAAGGTTCTGTCTTCTATTTATACTTTTCAAAGAGGAGATTCATAAACACTTCCGCGGTATTATTGCTGTTTGAAGGATTCCAGCCGACGGCGTTTGTCACAAGGGCATCGTCGCCGCCAAGAGGGTAGGTGATAATTCGCTCGGTTGAGACGCAATCCCTCATCCCGAGAGGAAACATTGTAAACGCCATTTCTGCATTTACCAAAAGAAATACAGACATATGGTTCCTGCAGCCGACGATTTTGGACGTGTCGATATCACGCGCTGTACATATGGAAAACATCTGATCGACAAGAAATGGACCCGCGGCCCTCAATTCTGCCGCCAGATTGAGTTCTTTTAATGTGGAAGGATTGCGAGGATCTACGCGATTGGCGTATTTCTTAGGCAAAAAGATGCCGAAGCGGTCTTGGTCTGTTTCAAGGCACTGCAGATTTTCGCATGCCTGGATCAGTGAAGAAAAAGAAAAATAAAAGTCATATTCATCTTTATTAATGGCGATGATCTGTTCCCGCCCTGTTGAAAAATCGACCTGCACATCAACATCCGGATATTTTTTCCTGAACTCGATCAATATTTCCGTGAGTGTTTTACTGCACGTCGGAACCACTGAAATACGTAAGTGCCCCTCCCTGCCCATCGCAATGTTTTTCGCTCTGTTGAGCGCGGCGTCGGCCGTATCCAGCATACTTGCCGCGTAATTTAAAAAAGCCTCTCCGGCGGATGTCAAAAAAACCCGATGCTTGCTTCGCACGAAGAGCTGTATGCCCAATTCAGTTTCCAGGTCGGTTATCCGGTGGCTTATGGCGGGCTGGGTAATGTAATGGGCTTTGGCTGCCTGGGTGAAATTCAGGGTCTGCGCAATCGTTACGAAGTATTCCAGCTGCTTTATGTCCATTGCTTAGCCCCCAAGAATGAAATGTTTTACATTACTTTATGATAGATTAATTTTATTGTAAAGAAATAAATATGAATTTTAAATGTTAAAAATCTTATGATATCATTAACGCTGTCCCGACATCATAAAACTCCGCGATTCTTCTTCTTAATGAACAAGCAGCCCGCAATGGCGTCCTGCTTTTACAAGTCGAAAGGAGCATAACTCAATGGAATATCAGAGCCTGTTTACGCCTCTGAAAATCGCCGATTGTACGATCCCAAACCGTTTCGCCGTGACGGCGATGGTCACCAATATGTGTACGGAAGACGGATACGCAACCGAGCAATATATCAAATATCACGAAGCTAAAGCAAAAGGCGGCTTCGGCCTGATTATAACTGAGGACTACGGCATCAATCCAAACGCCAAAGGTTACAAATATGTCGCGGGCCTGTTCGATGACGCGCAGATAGAGGGGCATCGCAAATTGACCGATGCCGTGCATCAGCATGGCGCCAAGATCTTTTGCCAGATTTATCACGCGGGCCGCCAGTCCAATTCCCTTGTCAACGGAGGAATGCAGCCTGTTGCCTGCTCACCGATGTCCTGCCCGTGGAACAGGGAAATGGCCCGGGAGCTCTCCGTGGAAGAAATACAGGAGCTTGTCCGGCAGTTCGGTTCAACGGCTGCCCGGGTGAAACAGGCCGGTTTTGACGGCGTTGAGATTCACGCCGGCAACGGATATCTTATCGCCGGATTCATGTCGTTTTACGAAAACAAGCGTACCGATGAATACGGCGGTTGCTTTAACAACCGTATGCGCCTGCTCCGCGAGGTTTACGATGCGGTCCGCGGGGCAGTGGGCCCGGACTTCCCGGTATCGGTACGGTATTCCGCCGACGAGCACACGCTGTCGGGGCGCGGCATTGCCGAGTCCCGCATGGTGGCAAGGCTTTTGGAGGAGTGGGGCGTCGATTTGATCAACTGCTCCAACGGCGTCTACGGCACCTATAATCCCGGCCAGGTTGCCCCGTCGTATCAGCCTCATGCGTGGACGATCGATAACGCGGCCGCGCTGAAAAAGGTCGTGAAAATCCCGGTCCTGGGCGTCAACAGTATCGATGATCCGCTCATGGCGGAGAGCCTTCTGGAATCGGGCTTTTGCGATATCGTCGGGATGTCCCGGTGCTCCCTGGCCGACCCCGAAATGCCCAACAAGGCCAAAGAGGGCCGCTTTGAGGAAATCCGGCCCTGTATCCGCTGTATGCAGGGCTGCGTGTCCGGTACATATCTGCAGGTCCCGATCCGCTGCTGTGTCAACCCCGAACTGAACCGCGAATACGAGTATACCTATGAAAATAAGCCCTCGCCGAAGAAGGTGCTGATCGTCGGGGGCGGGGTCGCCGGTATGGAAGCCGCCATTGCGGCCTCGCGTATGGGGCACAAGGTCACGCTCTGGGAAGCCGGCGATAAGCTGGGCGGCCAGTTCGTCGCCGCGGCTTATCCTCCCGGGAAAGGCGATTTTATAACCTTTACCTGCTACCTGATCAGCCAGATCAAAAAGCTGGGCGTCACAGTGGAGCTGAACAAGAAAGCCACGGCGGAAAACGTCAGGGCGTTTGGCGGGGATAAGATGATTCTCGCCACGGGCGGACTGCCGAACAAGCCCCGCATTCCCGGCATCGACCGCCCGAACGTGGTTTTCGCGGAGGATATCCTGCTTGGAAAAGCGCAGGCCGAAGGCCGGATTATCGTCGCCGGCGGCGGCGAGGTGGGTGTTGAAACGGCCATGTACCTGGCGGACGCCGAACGCGGCCAGATCACGGTGATCGAGATGGCGGATAAGCTCTCCGCCAAAGCCGACGGCACGAAGGTCGTCGCGATGGTCAGGTTCATGAAGGAGAGAGACGTCAGAACCATGATGAACACAAAAGTCCTGGAGATTTGTGAGAGCGGCGTTCTTGTCGAACAGGAAGGTCAAAAGACGCTGCTGCCGTGTGACGCGATCGTCGTCTCCATGGGCTATCATCCGAATAACGGGCTGAAGGATGAGCTTTCCTTCCTGGGTGACAAGCTGGTCATCGCGGGAGATGCCGAGGCGTGTACCAATGCCATGGAGGCCGGGACCGCAGGCTTCAGAGCGGGATATTACGCGTGATATATAAGGCAAGGCGATAACGCGGCGTCGGACCAAACGATAAGCTTTAATGTATAGAGTCGGCAGCAGGCTAAAACCACTGCCGACTCTCTTTATGATGTTCGCCTGAATGCAGCGATTTCAGCCGGCCAACAGGCGGTCGACCATGATGCGGCCTTCCTTCATGACGAGCTTTATCTGTCGTGTATTCCGGATATCTGCCAGCGGGTCTGCGTCCAGGACGACAAGGTCGGCGAGCTTCCCGGCCTGGATCGTACCCAGCTTATCCTGCAGTCGGAACAGCTCGGCGTTGCCTCTGGTAGCGGCGCAGATGGCATCCATTGGCGATAATCCCGCCGCCACGAGAAGCGCCATCTCCGTATGGACACATTCCCCGTAAGGGAGGAAGGGAATGCCGGAATCGCATCCCACGCCCAGCCTGACGCCGGCGGCGGCCATCTTTTTCACGGCCTTCTCCAGGTGGGGATAGACAGGCTCGGCGCCCTGCAGCGTGCCGTCGTGGGCCTTAATGCCCGATAATGTCGGCACGACGAATGTTTTGCCGTCGCTCAGCCTGTGCAATAAAGCGTCGGAGATTTCGAAATATGTATTGCCCACGCCAATGGTGTGCTCGATGCTGTCTACGCCGATGTCCAGAGCTTCCTCGAGCTCGGACGGGTTTTCAATGTGAAGCATCATGGGCTTGCCGTATTTGTGGGCGGCGCCTGTTATTTTTTTAAGGGTCTTATGGGACAATCGCGGAACGGGGTGAGGATAATTCATCTTGTTTATCGTGGAGAGGAAGGCTTTGATCCAGTCGACGCCCGCGTCAGCCAGTGCCTTCACCTCGGCATCGATGTCCGTCGTTTCATCGCAAACGACGCAGGCGCTGTCGCGTATTGCCTCGTTGCCGGCATAAACGGTATTCAGGGGATGGCCGCCTGCGGCAACGAACATGCGCCCCGCCGTTAAGATGCGGGGGGCGTGGAGCCGCTTGCTTGCGACATCGTCCCGGTAGGAGACAATGTCGGGCATCCAGTCGCCGGCGGAGCGAACGGTGGTCACGCCCCACTGCAGATTCACGGCGCCGTTCAGCGCATAGTCGTATGTCATATCCCGGCCGCCCAGACCAGGGCGCGTCAAAAGGTCGCTTCCCCCGAAATGCGTATGCGCCTCTGAAAAAGCCGGCAGCAGCGTTTTCCCCTGAAGATCAACCACCGTGGCGCCATCGGGAGCGGCTGTGCCGGCGCTTACAGCGTCTATTTGCGTTCCGTTTACGATGACCGTTGCCTTTTCGATTGGCAAATTACCCGTGCCGTCAATAACTTTTGCATTTATAAAAGCCAACATAAGAGATTACCTCGCTTTTTTGTGTAAAAAAGTTCGCTGACCTGCATTGATTTTTGTGCAAATATTATATCTCGAAAACTTCTTATTGGGAAATTCAAATCTCTTTGAACGCGATAAATATATTTCATCAATAACGGAAAAAGCTTAAACAGACATAAAGCCCTGCAGGGCAATGCTGCAAGGCCTTATGCCGCCGAAGCAAAGGAGGTTATAGGAACTGGTCCGCAAGCGGAAGAGAAAATAGGCTGTTTATATCAAACGGCAGTCTGTCAGCTTTCATAAAGGGTTTTTGACCCATTCCGGTCTTTCCAGGGGGAATCATGCGTACTGTCGAGATCGATAACTAAAAATCCGAACGGCCGGTCTACCCAGCGCGTTATCTGCGGAAGGTGAGAAAATCCCTTGGGCTGTACATAAGCGGTTGGCGTCGTACAGACATACCGCTCATCCTCTTCACCCAGCGCCGTCTCGCAGCAGGCGCCCAGATTTAACGGGTCCTCCGCGTCAAGCCCGATGTAAACGAGAACCTCTTCGGTCGGATGGCTGTGCGATTCTCCGGCACGGTGCCATATGCCGGGGTCCGTATAATGGCCCCATAAGGTGTTCAGCTCAAAGCCGAGCATTTCCGAGCCGAAAAGCCAGACGATGTTTTCCGCGTTGCCGGGGCCCTTGTCGCCCTTATTCCTCGGATGGGACACGCCGCGCGCGTCCAGATTGCTTTTTTGAACTGCAAGACTTTCTTCCGGATTCGCGTATTTGTCCTGGATGCGCAGCCCGGTGACAGGGTCGACGACCCATTTGAAAACACGGCAGTAATCCTTATATTTCTGACTTCCCAACACCGGAGCCTTCAGTGCGTCCGCCGGTATCTGCTCGGCAGCGTATACGGGGTCGAGCGAAATGACATAATGCAGAAACGGTTTCCTGACATTGCTCACCTTCACGGGTCCGTGCGGCGTCCCTCTGGGTATACAGACGACCTGAGTTTCGCTGAAGGTGTACGTTTCCCGCTCCTCGCCGATTTCAATACTGACGTCGGCGCCGAGATCGAGCATATCCTTGACATTTGCCGACGCGAACACAAGGACCTCATCATAGGGATGTATGAGCATGCCTTCTACCGGATGAAACTGACAGGGTTCTTTGACGAAGGTTAAACATAAGCTGCCGCTGAATCCTTCCAGATCCTTTTTGCCTTCCATCCAGAACAGCGGAAACGGGTAAAGCCCCTCCGGACCGTCCCGCCAGATGAGCGGTTTTTCCAGATGCTGATGGATACGGGATTTCTGCCCCATGAAATATTCCTCCTCGTTAAATCTGGCTCTGTATTTATCATAAGGGAGAAGAAAGCTGAAAGTCTACGGTAAAAAGCGTTCTCGTCCATAGAAAAAACGAATTGACTTATAATCAAAAAATTTATTAGGGCTTAGATTGCCCGCCTGAGTATTCTTCCTTCTTTCATAACGAGTCTGATATTTCTTGTACATGTGATGTCATCAAGCGGGTTCCCTTCAACGGCAACCAGGTCCGCCAGCTTTTCCGGCAGCACTGTGCCGAAAGCATCGCTCCCGACAACAGCGGCGCCTTGACACGTCGCGGAAATAATCGCGTCCATGGGAGGGATTCCGGCTTCGACAAACAGTTCCATTTCTTTATGTACCGATTCCCCGAAGGGTATATTCGGCGTCCCGGCATCAGTGCCGGCGGCGATATTGACGCCGTTGTCAAAAAGCGTTTTGACAAGGCCAGACAACCCGGCCTGGGCATCTGGACTGTACCCGTAGTAAAAAGCCGCGGACATCGTCGGCACACAAAACGCGTTTCGTTTAAGAAACGATCCGATGAGACCGCCCGGCAGCGCCTTGCCCTCATGGCCGCTGCAGGCCAGATGCTCAACGGAATCGGCGCCGGCGTTCAGGGCTTCCAGCGCGAACCCCGGGTCCTGACAGTGGACCATCGTCCTGCGGCCGCATCGATGCGCTTCCGCCATGACGGCCCGCAGTATCGCCGGGTCCAATCGTGGCGCTTTATGCCCGGGGGCCATGTAGTTGTCGTCGGCCAGAAAACACTTGATATGATTTACGCCGGCCGCGACCTGGCGCCGGACTTCGGCAGCGGCGTCCATGGGAGATGCGGGCGATGCAACGGCTTTTTCCAGGATGTCCGCTGCCGACTGCCACACCGTGTAGGCCGGATGACCTCCCACAGGTTGAAAAGCCCTGCCGCATGTCCATATTCTCGGCCCGTCCAGGTTTCCGGCGTCGGTCATGCCCCTAAGCCGAAGCATGTCGGCCTCAAAATCGCCGCCGCTTCGGACATTCGTAATGCCGTAATCCAGCAGCAGCTTTCTTTTGTCCGCGTACCAGTCGGTGGCTTCGCCGCCGAGCAGCGGGGGCTCGTCAAAACGAAAGGGACCGCCAAGATGGAGATGCGCGTCGGCCAGACCCGGCATGAGCGTCAGCCCGTGAAGATCGATAACCGCGTCGTCCCGGTGGACGGGCAGGCCGCGGCCGACCTGCAGAATATGCTTTCCGCCGATGACCACGTCCGCACCGGCAGCAGGCTCCCGGCGCAGTCCGTCGATAAGAAACGCGTTTTTAAGTATGATCATGGCCGCCCAACCCTCGTAAAAGATTTCGTATCCAGCAGGACAATTGTAGGGTTATTTGTTCGTGAAAGCAATAAAATAACCGTTATTCCACTGATAGAAAATGCTTATCTGCATATAAAAGAATTCGATAAGAAATAAGCTCAGACGGTTTTGCGGGATTCCGTCTGAGCCTTGTATTAAACGCCGTCTGCAGGCATCGTGTTGGCCGGCTCCTTCGGATATAGCTCCAGCACCACTTCTTTGAACTTCAGGGCCGCGGTGTTTTTTGACACCCGTTGCCAGCCTGCGACACAGTTGACGACGCAGTCGTCTCCCGGGATGGGGATGCAGGTGATGTTCTCGGTGGCGTAAAGTGAAATCAGGGAGATCGGGACAATTGAGATGCCCACGCCGGCGTCAACGGACCAGAGAACGGCCTCTGTCCTGTTGTACTGATGAACGACCTTGGGCGTGTAGCTTCTCTGCCGGCAGATGTTCTGTATCTCTTCCTTGAGAAGCGGCGAGCTTTCGTAGCTGATGCCGATAAACGGGTAATCCTCCAGCTGAGAGAAGTCGTTCAAATCGGCAACGGGCGGAAATGATTTTGGCAGCACCAGGCACATTCTGTCCTGCTGGGTTACAGTATAGTCCAGGCTTGCATTGTCCGCGACCATGTACTCGGCAATAAAGCAAAAGTCGAAGTTTCCCTTCGATATCTCGTTTGTCTGTTCATAGCCCAGGGCGATCGTTGTGTCGACAAGTATGTTCGGATAGCGCTTTGAAAACATGGCAAGGCATTTTTTATAGGTCGCGCTGTTTGTGTTGGCGACGACGATCGACACCTTGCCCGACTTTCCCTGCTTGTTTCGCTGTACAAGCTGTACCGTTTCGTGCATATTCTGGAGGATCTGGATCGCGTGGGGAAGAAACAGCTCGCCTTCGCTTGTCAGTAAAAGCTGCCGCCCAACGCGGACAAACAGCTGGACCCCCAATTCCTCTTCAAGCAGATTGATCTGATGGCTGACTGCGGGCTGGGAGATATAGTGCGTGCGCGCAACTTCAGAGAAATTAAGGGACTGGGCGGCTGAAACAAAATACTCAAGCTTGTTGTTATCCACGAAAAGTGATCCTCCTTAAATCCGGTATTTAGTATTATTAAACTATAATTGAAGCCCAAAAAGCAACACAGAGATGGATTATTACGTCATCCGAAGGCTTTTTTCATTAACGCTTATCGAAATTGTTTATATGAAGCAAAGTTATTGCTATTTCTCAATTGAGGCGTCCTTCTGTACAATTGACAACATAAAAAGCAACTGGGAGGCCTTCAATGATGTACACGCTAAAGCCTATGACCGATCGTGTCAAACGCGTTCGCGAGCGGTACCGTTCCACAACGCCGAAGCTCTGCACCGCTCGGTTAAAGATAGTTACGGAGTTTTACCAGGAGAACACACAGCTGACAGGTATTTTGAAGCGGGCGAAGAACTTCAGAATCCTGTGCGAAAAGCTGCCGATCCACATCAACGAGGATGAGCTTATCGTGGGCAGCCAGGCAACGACGTACCGGGGTTCCTCGCTGAACCCAGAGTTCGGAGGCATCGCCTGGTTCAGGCGGGACTGGGAGAACGGCACGCTGCTCAACAGGCCGACGGATAATTATCTGATCGATCAGGAGGATATCGACTATGTCCTCAGCGTCGTGGATTTCTGGGAAAAGGAAAATAACAGCGCGAAATTGAGCGAATACGTTCCGGAGGGATATTTAAAAAGTGTCGGGAATGGCGTGACGGCCTTCGGCGAAAAAATATGCATCATGCCGATCGGTCATTTCTGCTCAAACTATGACAAGGTCATCCGCCGGGGGTTCGGTACAATCAGAGATGAAGCGCGCTTTAAAATGGCGTCGATAGAAGGCCGTCTTTATGGAGAAGACGCCGCAAAATATACCTTTTACCGCTCCGTCGTGATTGTCAGCGAGTCGATGATCACATTATCCAAGCGGTATGCGGCGGCATGCATGGATATGGCCCGGATTGAAAATGATCCTGTAAGAAGAAAAGAGCTCAAAAAAATGGCTGACAGCCTGGACTGGATCATGGAAAAGCCCTGCCGCAATTTTCATGACGCCGTCCAGTGCCTGTATTTATACCACATCGGCATGTGCCTGGACGGCCAGCAGCACGGCATCAGCTTCGGGCGCGTCGATCAATACCTGGGCGATTATTATAAGGCGGACCTTGCCTCGGGCGTCATGACGCCCGAGGAGGGCCAGGAGATTCTCGATCTGTTTTATCTGAAAGTCGCGGAAATGAATAAAATGGGCCCCTCCACCTCGGCGCGCGGCGTATCCGGATACACGAGCGGTATGCTGATGACGCTCGGCGGCGTTGACAAGAACGGCAATGACGCGACAAACGACGTGACATATATGATGCTCCAGTCGGCGGGGCGGCTTGTCCTGCACGATCCCCCGCAGGCATTGCGGATTCATCGGGGGACCCCCGACGCACTTTGGGAGGCCGCAATCGCCACGACAATGATTGCCGGCGGTGTCCCCACGTTTGAATATGACGAGATCATCATCCCCGGACTTCAGGGGCGCGGCTTATCGCTGGAAAGCGCCCGGAACTACTGCCTTATCGGCTGCGTCGAGCCTGCCGGCTGCGGCGATCACTGGTCCATGTGCGGCGCCTCCGGCTGGGAGGGGTACTGGAATATGGCCAACTGCTTTCTCCAGGCCATCAACAACGGTTACAATCCATTCCCAAATCCGGATGGATCGGCACCCCGGCAGACAGGCCTGCCCACGGGATATCTTTATGAAATGGAATCCTTCGATCAGGTCCTTGAGGCCGTCCGCAGGCAGATGAGGTTCTTTGTCGACTGGCAGGTCAGCATGACCAATATTCAGGAATATATCACGGACAGAGAGCTCCCGCTGCCTCTTGTCTCGGCGGCAATGGACGGATGTATGGAATCCGGAAAAGACGTCATGGACGGCGGGGCGAGATACAACTCAACAGGTTTCCCCGGGATTGCCATAGGTAATCTGGTGGACTGCCTGGCCGTAACCAAATATCTGGTTTATGACCGTAAGATTTGTACGGCACGAGAGCTGTACGACGCGTTGATGACAAACTGGGACGGGAAGGAGGCGCTCCGACAGTACATACTCAATGAAGCGCCGCGCTACGGCAATGCCAATGACTACAACGACAAATATCTGACGTGGGTCGGCGACACGTTCGCCGAATTTGTGAATGCCGCATACGGGCCGCGGGGCCGCTTCAGCGCGGGGCTCTTCCCGGTGGCGTTCAATGTCCTGTACGGCTTGTCCACGGCGGCAACACCCGACGGACGCAAGCTCGGGGAACCGCTGTCGGACGGTATCTCCCCGATGCAGCAGATGGACAAAAACGGCCCGACGGCAATATTGGCCTCAGTCTCCCGGCTTGACCAGAGCAAATATCCCGACGGTACGCTTCTGAATATGAAATTCCACCCCACGGCCTTAAGCGCCGAGGATAGCAAACAGAAGCTAAAGGCGCTGATAGAGACATATTTTGACATGGGCGGGATGGAAATGCAGATCAATGTCATCAGCAGCGAGATTCTCCGCGATGCCCAGAAGGCACCGGATAAGTATAAGAATCTGGTCGTCCGTGTCGCCGGCTTTTCGGCGTATTTTGTAGAGCTCGTGCCGGGCAGCCAGGAGGATTTGATACGGAGGACGGAGCTGTCAATATAAATGAACGGCAAACACGACAGCGGTACACAGAGATGAAATATCAAAAATTCGGTCGCCTTGACTGGGAAATCTCCGCCGTCAGTCTCGGCGCCATGCAAATACCGGCGCTGACAGCGCAAACGGGGACAATTGATGCAGATGATGCGAAGCGGCGCATTGCCGCCATTCGCAGCGCCATAGATCACGGTGTAAATTTCATCGGCCTTGGCTTTCCGTACCTGCAGGAAAATCCGGCCGGACGCTGCGCATATATCGCTGAAGCGCTGACGGACGGATATCGGGAAAGGATCAGGACTGCAATCAGTATCCCTGTTTGCGGGGTAGACAAAACAGAAGAGCTGGACAGGTATCTGGCAAATCAGCTTGAATGGTATGGGTTGCCTGATTCGGAGTTTCTCATGCTCGACGGCGTAAACCGCCTGACCTGGGAAAAACTGAGGAGACTTGGTATCAGAGCGTGGCTTGAGAAGGTACTCGGCTTAAATAAGGCGCGGTATGTCGGCTTTTCGTTTCATGACGACTGTCAGATTCTTCAACAAATCATTGACGACTTTAATAACTGGACATTCGTCCAATTCGAGTACAGCATGGTGGATTATAGGCATCATCCCGGTATCAGCGGCCTCGAGACAGCCGCAAAGAACGGCCTTGGCGTTATCATATCCGGCGGCTTAAAAGACGGACGTCTTCTGCAGCATATCCCCGATAGTGTTCAAACCGTTTGGGATGAGGCGAATGAGAAGAGAACCCCAGCGGAGTGGTCGCTGCGCTGGATTTATAACCATGCCGGGCTATCCACGGTGAACTTTGAGCTTGACACACCGGAGCGGGTTTGCCAGCTTTTATCCATTGCTGAAAACTGCGCGCCCGATATGCTGGACGTCTTTGAACTGCTCCGGGCAGGCAAGCTCCGTGACCTTTATAATTCCAGGCGTGCCATACAATGTACCGCCTGCAGATGCTGTATGCCTTGTCCTATCGGAATTGACGCTCCCCGGATCATAGAGCTGTACAACGACGCGATGATGTACGACAATCACGAAATACCGCGGTTCGTCTACCGGCTCGAAGGCCATCAGAAGTCGAAATGCACCGGCTGCGGCATATGCCAGAGCAATTGCCCAAAGAAATTCCCCTTAACTGACCTTATCGCAAAGGCGGCTGAACTGTTTGTGCCGCTATGACCAACAGGCTGTACCCGAAAATCGCTGCAGACGAAAGGAGAGCCGTGGAAAACCACGCACTGTAAAATGTATTCATGTAAATACCCTAATTTATTCTCATCCATCTTTATCGGCAACAGGCTTTTTAAAAGCAGACTTTTCGCTTCACCCACCGGCTTGCAGTACACAACGTCAAAAAACCGCCCGATCACGGAGGGCATTGCCTATTACGAGCGGAAAGCCATAGGAGGGGCGGCGTCCGTCTGCATCGGCGACGCCATGATAGATTCCGATCTGGCGCTTGCCAACGGAAATCATCTTTTGCTGGATGACCCGGGGGTCCGGCCGCATTTGACGAAGTTATCCGACGCCATAACAAGGCATGGCGCCGTGGCGTCGATGGAGCTGTCCCACGGCGGTAACGCGGCCCGTATCTCTTATTCCGGAGGAAATAAGATATACGGCCCCGTTGAGAGCGATACGGCCGGCAATATGGGAGAGCGGATTCACGCATATGAGATGCCCCTGGAAATCATGGCGCGGACGATCAGAAAATTTGCCGGAGCCGCGGCGTTTGCCAAGCGCTGCGGCTTCGGAATGGTGACGCTCCACGGCGGGCACGGATGGCTTCTGCATCAGTTCATGTCCCCAACCCAAAACACCCGGGACGATGCATACGGGGGATGCTTTGAAAACCGCATGCGTTTCCCGCTCGAGGTTATCGACGCGGTGCGCAAGGCGGTCGGCCCGGGTTTTCCTGTCGAAATTCGCATCAGCGGCTCCGAATGCTCCGAGGGCGGATACGGTATCGATTACGGTATTGAGATTGCGAAAGCGCTGGACGGCAAAGTTGACCTCATACATGTTTCGGCGGGCAGTCACGAAGACCCGCGGGTATTTACCGTAACACATCCGAGCATGTTCCTGGAGGACGGCGTCAATGTCGGATACGCTGCTGAGATCAAGAAGCATGTTTTACAATCGAAGGTCGCGACAGTCGGGGCTCTTTCCGACCCGGCTTTGCTGGAGGAGATCATCGCCTCGGGCAAAGCGGACGTGGTCGAGCTGGCAAGAGGGCTCATTTGCGACCCCGATCTGCCTGTCAAGGCCCGGCTTGGGAAAGACGGTGAGATCGTCAAATGCATGCGATGTTTTACCTGCTTTTCCAATCTCATGACAAACGGCCATGTGATCTGTGCCCTGAACCCTGAGATCAGTAATGAGACCGAAATCAAATTTGAGCGCTCCGTACCGGAAAAGAAAACGGTTTTAATTGCCGGGGGCGGCATCGCCGGCATGCAGGCGGCGCTGACGGCGGCGGACCGCGGCCATCGCGTCATACTCTGCGAGAAAACAGACAGGCTGGGGGGCGTTTTGCTTTGTGAGGAGAAAGTCCCGTTCAAGAAATATCTTCACGAATATCTGGAGCACCAGGCCCGAATGATCAAACGCGGCGATATCAAAGTTTATTTGGAGACCGCGGTGACACCTGAGCTCGTTAAGCGCTGGGAGCCTGATGCTTTAATTGCGGCCTTGGGAGCGCGGCCTCTTACGCTCAAAATCCCGGGGATAGAAATGCCCCATGTCCTGTATGCCGAGGAGCTGTACCGCCGGCCCGAAAAAGCCGGGAAAAAGCTCGTCATTTTAGGCGGCGGGCTTGTCGGCAGCGAGCTTGCGATCTTCATGGCAAACAGAGGGCATGACGTCGCCATTATGGAAATGTCCTCAAAACTGAATGACGGCGGGAATATTCTTCAGGGCCAGGCTATCGACATTGAATTAAAAAAACTTGGTGTCGGATTGGCGCTCAGCACGAGAGCCGTTGAGATCAATAACAGCGGTGTGCTGGCGGAAAACGCCGATGGGCGGAAGCTTTATGAAGCGGACACCGTCGTTTGCGCCGTCGGGATGAAGCCGTTGCTGCAGGAAGCGGAAGCCCTGCGTTTCTGCGCCCCGGAATTCTGCCAGATCGGCGATTGTATCACGCCGAAGAATATTGCCGAGGCCACGCGCAGCGCTTATTTCGCGGCAACATATTTGGGCCGCTATTAGGCGCATCGTTCGGCATGTGAATTCCATAATCGTTCCCAAGTAAGTATTAGTTATAAGTTGATTCGTTTTTTCTATAAGAGGATGAGCACATAACTCTGGACTTAAATGCTGCGAGTCCTATATGATATTAGTCAAGATGGTTAAGCGAAAGCGCTAAATGAGAGCGCGAACTGTCAATATTCACAGGATGTCAACCCGGCAACATAGAGATGTTGCTTTGCTCAGCCGTCCCTTACCGCCCCGGCTTGGCTGTTGCGAAGTATATATTAAAGTCATTTAGGAGGTAAAGAATGAAAAAGGTTATTTCAGCGTGTTTTGCGATCCTTCTGATTTTCTCGTTGTTTGCATGCTCCGGCAAAGTGGCTGGCGACAATACCGGGTCGCCGAGTCCGACCTCTCCGAGCACATCCCCAAGCGCGGCGTCTCCGAGCGCATCGGCAGCAAGTCCCACGCCCTCCGCGCCGACTGACTCGATCGGTATCTATGACCCGGACAAAGACTATAGCTCAAGGGAACCGTATAAGGTCGTTTACCTTTCCTACCAGGCCGGCGCGTTTGGTCAAACGATCGACGACAATTTTAAGGGCTGGTCGACGCTGCTCAATCTTGACTATGCCCATATGGACGCACAGACGATGGACGATTTCTATAATCAACTGCAGGTATACGCCGATCAGGGCTATGACGGATATATTCTGGACGGAGACCCGACAACCGGCTCGCGGACGCTTGATCTCACAAAGGAGCTCGGTATTAAAAACTGGATGACGGCAACGTCGGCGCTTAAAAATGACGACGGCACCATGATGTGGCCCGCCGTTACCCTGGACAGCGAGGCTATCGGAGAAAAGCAGACACAATGGCTGTATAATAATTATACGGAATACTTCGGAGAAATCGATACCAAGCAGCTCGGCTATATCTATGTGGACTATTCCGTGATACCCAACCTTCATGAGTCCGAGGTGGGTGCGGAGAATAAATTCAAAGAGCTCTTCAAAGATATCTATCCCGGTAATTTCTTTGTCGCCGACCTCGCGGGTGAGCAGTTTACCGCAGACGCGGCATACAACAAGGTGTCGCCGATCATGTCCTCGCATTCCGAGATCAAGTATTGGATGATCGCCGCGGATAATGAGCTGTACGGTACCGGAGCGGCCCGTGCGCAAGAGGCGCTCGGCTATACAAGCAAAAATGCGATAACCATCAGCATCAACGGCGACTCTCTTTATACTTCGTGGGATACAGGATACGACGGCTGCTGGGTCGCGGCCGTATGCTCTCCGATGAAGATGTTTACAGGCCCGATCATCAACGCGCTTGTATCGATGATGGACGGCGGGGTGACGGCCGAGACGCTCTGGCCTGAATATGTGGCCGCAGGAAACAAATACGCCGAAAATAAGGTCCTGACTGAGGTCCTGACAAAGGACAACTATAAGGCTTATCTGGCCGAGGTCGATAAGTACGCGCCCTATAAGGTTGGTCAACAATAGTTCCTCAACAGTAAATACATATCATACCGGGTTAACATTCTATCCGCGGCCTTTAAGTGACGCGGATAGAATGTTAACATAATAAAACCGCAATACAAGGAGTATGCCATGAATTTTAAATACCTCTTCACGCCCTATAAAATCGGCAAGTGTGAAATCCCAAACCGTCTTGTCGTTACGGCAATGGCGACAAATTATTGTACCAATCAGGGGCTCGCCACAGAGCGTTACATCAGGTATCATGAAGAGCGGGCCAAAGGCGGCTGGGGCCTTATCATCACCGAAAATTATGCTGTGAATGAGCACGCGATGGCTTTTCAGGGGATCGGGGGCATGTGGAACGACGAGCAGGTTGCCAGCCACCGCCAGCTTACGGAGCGAATCCATCGCTATAATACTAAAATCTTCTGCCAGCTTTATCATGCCGGGAGACAGACCTTTTCACTGGTGAACGGCGGCGTCCAGCCTGTCGCGCCATCGCCGATCGCCTGTCCCGTCAACCGCGAAATGCCACGGGAGCTCACCACCCACGAAATCCACGGTCTGGTCACGGATTTTGGCACCGCTGCGGAGCGCGTCAAAAAAGCCGGCTTCGATGGTCTGGAGCTGCACGCCGGCAACGGCTACCTGATTGCCGGCTTTATGTCCAGCTATGAAAACAGGCGAACGGATGAATACGGCGGATGTTTTACAAACAGGATGCGGTTTCTGAGAGAAGTTCTGGAGGAGGTACGATCGAGGGTCGGCTCGGTTTTTCCCGTATCCGTGCGCTTTGCTGCGGAAGAGCATGAGCTTGGCGGACGCGATCTCGCCGAAGCGCGTATGGTTGCGGCGCTTCTTGAGGAGATGGGCGTCGATATGATCAACTGCTCCAACGGCGTTTACGGCTCTTATAACCTGAGCCAGATTTCAACGATGTATATGCCGCACGGCTGGACGATCAAAAACGCGGCGGAACTGAAAAAAGTCGTCAATATTCCGGTACTCGGCGTCAATCGGATCACAGACCCGCTGATGGCCGATCAGTTCCTGTCTATGGGCTACTGTGATTTCGTGGGGATGGCGCGGGCTTCGCTGGCAGACCCTTTTTTACCGCAGAAAGCATTGCACGGTCAGTTTCAGTCAATCCGCACCTGCATCGGATGCCTGCAGGGCTGCGTCGGCTCGCTCATCACAGGCTCGCCCTGCCGGTGCCTTGTGAACCCGGAGTGCGGTCATGAGTTCGAGTATGATTACTCGGCCGAAGTCACGCCTAAAAAAGTACTCGTCATCGGCGGCGGCGTTGCCGGCATGGAAGCCGCCATAGCGGCGGCCCGCCGTGGGCATAAGGTCACCTTATGGGAAAAAAGCGACCGGCTCGGCGGCCAGTTTATTTCTGCGTCATATCCGCCCGGAAAGGGTGAATTCGCTACATATATCGGGTGCCTGAATTATTATGTAAAAGAGACCGGTGTGTGTGTTGAATTTAATAAGGAGGCTACCGAGGAAAGCATCAAAGCGTTCGGTCCCGACAGCGTGCTCCTGGCCACCGGCGCCGTCCCGAACGAACCGAAATTGCCGGGCGTTAACAGGGCGAATGTGGTTTATGCCGAGCAAGTCCTCCTTGGTATAAAAACTGTGGAAGGCCGTATTGTTATCGCCGGCGGAGGGGAAACCGGCCTGGAAACCGCCTTGTATTTGGCCGCGTCCGAGCGGGGCGACATCAGCGTTGTTACAAGCCTTGAAAAGGTCGCCAAGGAGCTTAATGGCGTTAAACGGGTTGAGGCGCTGAAAATGGCGGCCACCAGAGGTATCGAGTTTATTACAAATACAAATCTTGTTGAAATATGTGAAAACGGCGTGCTGCTTGAAAAGGGCGGAGAAACAAGACTTCTTCCGTGTGACTGCGTCGTTATCGCCAAGGGCTATCATTCAAATAATAGCTTGAAGGATGAATTGGCGTTTTTGGGAGACCGACTAGTGACTATAGGGGATGCCGTAAAGGCAAGGAATGCGCTGGAGGCGTCCGCATCCGGATGCAAAGCCGGATACTATGCCTGATAAACCGGATAGCGGTGGATGTTAATCCCACTTTCCTGCGTCAACTGCGGTAAGGCTGCTGGCGATGTTCCCGTTTCCATTGGGGCAATAAAACAGAGGAACAATGATGGCGCGGGAAGGAGTAGTCACATCGGAGAAATTAAGGGCCCGTGCAGCGCACAGTACGCGCGAGCGTACGGTCCGCATCCGTAAGGTCGAGAGTTGGATCCTCTTCGTCTCCACTTCAAAAACAGCCTGTATCTGTAATGGGTACGGGCTGTTTTTTCGCGCTCTTGTATACCGCTGTTTTCCCTGTACGCTTTAGCGGCTGATGCTATTATATAAGCATATAACAAGTATTGGATACATTAGCGATAAAAGTATTTGAGAAGCTATAAGGATTGCGGCGTCGATGTGAAGCTCATTGAAGATGAATCTGAAGCTACAATTTCTCGTTAATACGTCGGCTTCGATGTATTCAAACAATAAATACCACATTGACAATAAGCGAATGATCGTTTATTATAGAACCATGAGGTGTCCTTATGAGAAGAAAAGACGATGAAAAAGAGCGGTGTATCAAAGAAGCCGTTATAAAGCTCATCCTTCAAGAGGGATTCCACGGGGCCTCTATCTCAAAAATTGCCAAGATGGCGGGGGTCTCGCCGGCAACGGTCTATATATACTTTGAAAACAAGGAGAACATGCTGCAGGACATCTACAGCGAATATTCGGAGGAAATTTTTGATTACTTATTAAGTAAGGTAAGCAGGTGCATGGGAGGGCCTCAGCTGATCGAGGTGCTCATCAGAAGCTATTATGACTATATACTGGAGCATAAAGAAGTTTTCAGTTTTGTCGAGCAGTTTTCAAACTGTCCGTCCCTGGCCAACAGCTGTTCGGGGAAAAAGGGCATCTGTAACGTTCACAGCCTGATCGGGGAGCTGAAGCAGAACCGGATCATAAAAAATTACAACAATGACAATTTGCTGGCGATCATTTTCTACCCGGTCAAGGCCATCGCCGCCGATACGCATAAAAGCGAGGCCGAGCGGGCGGAGCTGCTGGGGGAGCTGGTCAGGATCATACAGGACGCGGTGCTCCTATAACGATGCTGCAAGCGGGATAATTTTGTGAAAGTAATTTCGCAGAGGAATCTCGCCATCATTTCAAAATTGATTAAACGAACATTCACTTATAATGATGTACACAGAAAGGATGCAAATATGGCAAACTTAGACAACATTCAAAGGGGAATCGTCATTCCCGTATCAAATACGGTTTTATTGCCGGGCGTGGTTACCATGATTCATTTGGCAGCGCCCGACGATTTGCAGATGCGGTATCTGGAAAGCGGGAATACCGCAAACATCGCCCTGCCGCTGAAGCAGAATTTCGGCCAGCAAGGGTTAACGGAAGAGGATTTTTTCAAGATCGGCGTATCCTTTCTTGTCAGCGGCGTGGAGAAAACCGACAAGGGCGTTCATCTGACGATCAAGATTACGGACAGGGTCGAGATCCGGGAGCTCCGCATTGAAAGCAGCGCGGTGCACGCCGAATATACGCTGCTGCCGGATGCGGTGGATTTGGACGAGAAGAGCCGGGAGGAAATGCTGGGCTATCTGAAAAAGATCGTCCGTGACATCAGCGGGAAATTCCAGGGCGGGGAACAATACAGCAAAATCGTCGACGAGTTCAAGGACGTCAACACGCTGATCACGTATCTGAGCCAGTTCATGCCGCTGTCAAACGAGGAGAAGTATGAATTCCTCAAAATGGATTCCCTGAAGGAGCGGAGCCTGCGCTTTATGGACTGCCTGCTCAAGCAGAAGGAATCCATAGAGCTGAACATGCAGATATCCGAGAAGTTTTCCGAAAAGGCCAACAAATTCTACAGGGAACAGATGCTTCGGGAGCAGCTGAGAGTCATTCAGGAGGAGCTGAATGAGGGCAAGCGCGAGGGCGCGAAAAAGGACAGGGATTACCTGACCAAAATCGAAGAAGCCCAGATGCCGGAGGATATCAAAAACGCCGCCCTCGAGGAGCTGGACAAGCTGGAGGCCCAGGGCCCCGGCGGCTCCGAGCAGAATGTCATCCGCAATTATCTGGACCTCCTGGTCCAGCTGCCGTGGAAGAAGGCCGAGGCCAGACCCGTCGATCTGGACGCGGCGCGGCGAATCCTGAACGCGCAGCACTATGGCCTTGAAAAGGTCAAGGAGCGGATCATCCAGCACCTGGCGGTCATGCAGCTGAAAAATGACAAAAAGGGCTCTATCCTGCTGCTGGTGGGGCCGCCCGGTACGGGAAAGACGAGCCTGGGCAAAAGCATCGCCGAGGCGCTGGACAGGAAGTACATCCGGCTGAGCCTGGGCGGCATCAGGGACGAGGCCGAGATCAGAGGGCACAGAAGGACATACGTGGGAGCAATGCCGGGGAGAATCCTCCAGAGCATTAAAAAAGCGGGGACGACGAATCCCGTCATGGTCCTCGATGAGGTGGACAAGCTGATGACGGGCGGTTACAGCGGGGACCCCGCCAGCGCGCTTTTGGAGGTGCTAGACCCCGAGCAGAACAACAGCTTTACCGACCACTATCTCGACCTGCCTTACGATCTGTCGGACGTGTTCTTTATCGCCACCGCCAACTCGGTGGAAACGATTCCGGGCCCGCTGCTGGACAGGATGGAGGTCATCCAGATATCCAGCTACACAACGGATGAAAAGTTCCATATCGGCAAAACGCATCTCATCCCGTCGGTTTTGCAGGAGCACGGCCTGACGGCGGAGCAGCTGATCATCGAGGACGACGTGCTGCGGAAAATCATCGGCGATTATACGCTGGAGGCCGGCGTCCGCGGGCTTAAAAAGCAGCTGGCCACGCTGGCCAGAGTGACCTCCGAGAAAATCGTCTCCAATAAAACGGTGCTGCCCTATACCGTCAAAATCGACGAGCTGGAGGAGCTGCTTGGGCGCCAGGTTTCGCGGCATGACAAGGCCCAGCAGGACAATCCGCCCGGCGTCGTGACGGGCCTTGCCTGGACGCCCGTCGGCGGAGAGATCCTCTTCATCGAGGCGACCGATATGCCGGGGAGCGGCGAGGTCACGCTCACGGGAAAGCTGGGCGACGTCATGAAGGAATCGGCCAGAATCTCCCTGAGCCTTTTAAAGTCGAGGCTCCCGCTCAATACGGTGAATTTTAAGGAGCGGGACCTGCATATCCACGTCCCCTCCGGGGCGGTGTCCAAGGACGGGCCCTCCGCCGGCATCGCGCTGTTTACGGCGTTGGCGTCGCTGGTCACGGGGATCAAGGTGAATCCGCAAATCGCCATGACGGGCGAGATCACGCTGAGAGGCGCCGTCCTGCCCATCGGCGGTTTGAAGGAAAAGCTGCTGGGGGCCCAGCGCGCCGGCATCACCAGGGTGCTCATCCCGAAGGACAACGTCACCGACCTGAAGGACGTGCCGCTTGAGGTGAAAAACCAGCTGACGGTTACCCCCGTGGAAACGGTGGAAGACGTCCTGCGGGAGACCCTCGGGATTTCCCTGCCGAGAATCGAGCACGTATTTCTGCAAAAGGGGGTGGGCGAACGGGTTCTCGAGTCATAAAAGGCGTCTGATAAATAAAATATTTCATAGAAAAGAGTGCATTTGTAATGAAGCTTGCAGTAACAAAAGACACGTTGATCGGCGAGGTTTTAAACGCCGACCCGACCACCGCCCCGTACTTTCTCGATATGGGCATGCATTGCCTGGGTTGCCCCTCCTCGAGCGGCGAAAGTCTCGAAGAGGCCTGCATGGTGCACGGCGTCCCCGTGCAGGAGCTCATCAGCAAACTAAATGACCATCTGGCATAACAGCGAAGCCCGGAAATACATCGAATAGAGCAGCGCGCACTTTTTGCAGCTGACTATGTGCAGAATCGCAGAACGCAAGTTTTGCGATTCTGTTTTTTTGAGAATTGCTTCGGCGAGTTCAGGGCTGTCTTACCGCTCACGGTAAATTAATGATGTCAAACCTAAGTAAATACCCGACTCTACTGTTGGTCGGTTGTTTCAATCCGTCATTTACCTTATACTTTTAACAGGAGGCTATATGTTATGTATGAGATTGAAAACGAGAGAGTGGGTACTTTTTTAGCCCAATTGCGAAAACAGCAGGGCTTTACGCAAAGGGAATTGGCAGAAAGGTTATTTGTTTCCGATAAGGCTGTCAGCAAGTGGGAGCGCGGATTAAGCATGCCGGACATTGCATTGCTTATGCCGCTGGCCGAGCTGCTCGGCGTAACTACAACAGAACTGTTGAGTGGTCAGCGTATCAATGAACCTGAACTTCTGAACATACAGGAAGTTGAAAAACTGGTGGCCGGGACAATTCAGCTTTCGGCAAAGGAACAGCAGCAACGAAACCAACGGCGTAAGAGAAGGATATGGATTTATATTGCTTGTGTAGCCATAGCTGCACTGGAATTTATAGGATTAGTAGCTCTTGGATTTTCATTTGACGAAGTATGGCAGGATATTGCACTGGTCGAAGGAATGTGTCTTGGATTCGGTGGGTGGTTCTGCCTGTTTGTCAAAGAAACTTTGCCCACCTATTATGATGAGAATAAAGTCAGTACTTACAGTGATGGGATATTCCGTATGAATATGGCGGGAATCCGCTTTAATAACAGCAACTGGCCGCATATTCTCCGTGCGGGCCGCACATGGTTGTTGATAGTTCCTATTGTGTTTCCGCTGTTGTATTTTGTGGTTCGATGGTTTTTCCCTGCGGTCTGGGAGGTGGGAGAATTAGCATTTGTTTTGATTGCCTGTCTTGGCTTTTTTATACCAATGATGATTGCTGGAAAACGCTATGAATAGTCTTTGGCTTGTACGTCTTGTGCAGCACAGAAAATATCGGGATGTGGATTCATTGCAAAATATGTGCTATGATGCGTATGTTATTTTCTATTTATCAATCGATGCGGAGGAAAACGATGATCAGTACATACAGCCAATTGTGCCCGGTAATTTTTGGGGCAGGTGCAGTCAGCCGGCTTGCCGATAAGGTCAAGGAATTATCCGGCACAAAAGCCTTATGTATTTTTGATGATGGGGTGAAAGCTGCCGGAATCTCAGACAGGATCACAAAAGCCTTATACGATGCCGGGATCGCAGTCGCTACCTTCGATGAAGTATTGCCGGACGCCCCGGATAAAATGGTCGACCGCGCCGGGAAGCTGGCCCAGGAAGAGAAGGCCGATATCGTTATCGGTATCGGCGGCGGCAGCTCGCTTGACACGGCAAAGGCAGCTTCTGTGCTGATGGAAAACCCGCTGCCCATCAAACAGTATTTTGTCAGCAAAGGCGGCAAATTTAAGACAACGATGCCGCTCATTCTGATTCCGACGACCTCGGGCACCGGTTCTGAGGTTTCCATCATGGCAGTTATACATGATGAAGAAACCCACATGAAAGACTCCGTTTTACGGGCGGCGGATTTGGCTATCGTTGACCCGGAGCTTACGCTTACAGTCCCCAAAAGGATTACAGCGATGACCGGCTTTGACGCCTTGTCCCATGCGATCGAGGCTTATACCACAAACTGCACGAATCCCAAGGCGGATATATTGACACTTGAAGTAATGCGTCTTGTTATGAATAATCTGGCCAGAGCCTGTGACAACGGCGGCGATCTTGAAGCACGAACAAATCTGAGTCTGGCCAGTAATTTGGCCGGCATGGCGTTTAACGATGCTTTTTTGCATTTCGGCCATGCGATTGCCCATGAATTCGGGGTCGTCTTTCATATGCCCCACGGTATGGCCTGCGCGCTGACCGTTCCGGAAGTGATCAGATTCTCTTCGGATGTGGCGCCGGAAAGAACAAAGAAGATCGCTAAAGCCCTCGGGGTGGATTTCCCCGCTGCCGCAACGGCAGCCGAGGTGGGTGAGCTTGCCGCTGCTAAAGTGCGCAGCCTTATGAAAATGCTCGAAATCAAGTCCCTGAAGGAGCAGGGAATATCACTGGAAGCCGCCATGAACTGCGCGGAAGGTGCCATTGCGCACAACCCCTTTATCAATTGTGCGCTGAAGCCCATCGATCCCCCGGCTTTAAAGGTGCTTATCCAGCAAATATATGACAATTATCAGTAGAGAATCTCAGAGTATAGAGCGATATGAGGAAGTAGAAGAAATGACGCGCCGTGAGCTTATCGAATACTGCCTGACGTTCCCGCTTGCTTATGAGGACTATCCGTTTGATGATGCCGCCGACGCCTCGGCATGGACGGTCATGCGCCACCGCGCCAATAAAAAGAGCTTTGCGCTGATTTACGAGCGGAATGGTAAACTGTGCGTCAATCTCAAATGCGAGCCGCTTGAAGCCGATTTTCTGCGGCAGGCGTTTCAGGATATCACGCCTGCTTATCATATGAACAAGGTACACTGGAACACCGTTATCCTTGAGGGCGACGTACCGGACGGGGAACTGCAGCTTTTGACGGAACGCAGTTACGATCTTATTAAGCCGAAAACGAGGGCAAGAAGAAATGACGGCTGAGTTCAGACTCGCAACCCCTCACCTTATCCTGCGCGAGATGACACAAGAGGATTTCCCGGCGCTGGCCGCAATACTTCAGGATGAACAGACAATGTACGCCTACAACGGCGCGTTCAGCGTGAGAAATGGAGAAAGCCATGCTCTTTGAATTTAATCTGGAAGCGCCGAAGCAGAGCTTTTACAATATCACGCCGCAAGTCCGGGAAGCCGTTGCCAAAAGCGCCGCCGCCGAGGGGATTGCCGTGGTTTACTGCCCGCATACTACGGCGGGGATAACGATAAACGAGAACGCCGACCCGGACGTGGTGCATGACTTGCTTTTCGCGCTCGACAAGACGTTTCCAGACCGAGAAGAATTCCGCCACGCTGAAGGGAACAGCGCCGCGCATCTTAAGGCCAGCTGCATCGGTTCGAGCGCGACGGTGATTATAGAAAACGGCAAGCTCGTCCTCGGCACCTGGCAAGGCATATATTTCTGTGAGTTCGACCCGCCGAGGAAACGGAAGTTCTATGTAAAAATAGTTTGAACTGCTCGGAAAGCCTCAAAACCGAAACTATGGGAGTCAACAGATGGAAACCTTGAAATCGATCTTTTATTTTGTGCTGGCGGGAATATTTGAAATAGGCGGCGGCTATTTCGTCTGGCTTTGGCTGCGTGAAAAGAAGAGTATATTGTTCGGGGTCATTGGGGCCGTTGTCCTGATTTTGTATGGGATAATTCCAACGCTGCAGCCCTCCGGCGCAAATTTTGGCAGGGTGTACGCCGCTTACGGCGGGATATTTATTATTCTGTCCATTCTTTGGGGCTGGCAGGTTGACCACGCTGTACCGGACAAGTTTGACTTAATCGGCGGCGCTGTAGCCCTTGTCGGTGCGGCCATTATCATGTATGCGCCGAGAGGGCATTAGCAAGCCGGATATTTGTGTTTAAGCTTCAAAAAATGAACGAAATATTTATGAAAAATTAACTTAAACGTCTATTGACAATTCCATCGTCCATACGTACCATAATAGTTGTACGGATATTCAACTGTTCAATCGTGGAGGCTTTGCGATGTGTGCCTATACCGCCGACTTTGATAGATGCGACTGCAATATCATCCATGAAGAAGTGGTCGCCGAGGTCCGGACGCAGATGCCGGAGGATGAGATATTGCTGAATCTGGCTGATCTGTTCAAAGTATTCAGTGATTCTACCCGGGTCAAGATCGTTTGCGCGTTATTGAAATCTGAAATGTGCGTGTGCGATATTGCGGCGCTGCTGGGCATGTCAAAATCCGCGATTTCGCATCAGCTTCGGGCCCTCCGCCAGACCAGACTGGTCAAATATCGCCGGGATGGGAAAATTGTGTATTATTCTCTGGATGACGAGCACGTGGGCAACATTTTTCAGCAGGGACTTGAGCATGTCTGCGAAAGCTGAGTATTTTATTTGCTGCGTTAGTTGAACGCATTGTCAACTGTTCAATCATAAAATAAAAAGGAGCGATACATCATGTCCACAACAAAAAAGTACATTCTTGAAGGTCTTTGCTGCACCAACTGCGCCGCCGCCATCGAGCGGGAGGTCGGCCAGGCTGCGGGGATCAAAAAAGCGGCGGTGGATTTTGAGACGACCTCCATCACCGTTGAGTTTGACGGCGACGAGAGCGGAATTTTAAAAGCTGTAACCGATATTTCCACTGAGATCGATGAGGATATTGTGGTAAAGGCCGTATAGCCAGATAGATAGAAAGCGTGGATCATATGGAAGCTGTCGTCAGAAAGGAATATATACTAAACGGCCTCTGCTGCCCGACGTGCACCGAAAAAATGCAGAAGCGCATCCTCAAGCTGGAAGGAGTGACCAGCGCCGCGATCGATTTTTCGTCGCAGAAGCTCACGATGGAGGTGTACGGCGACAATATGCTGGGCGGCATCCTGGAGCAGACAAGCAGGATCGTCAGGCAGTACGAGCCGGAGATCGAGATATCCGAGGTCGCGGCCGTCACGCCCGGTAAAAGGACGATTTATCTCCTGGGCCTGTGCTGCGCCAGCTGCGCTGGAAAGATAGAAGCCCGTGTCGCCCGGCTCGAAGGCGTCAAGGCGGCAAGCGTTGACTTCGCCGCGCAGAAGCTGCTGATAGAGGCGGAGGACAAAACAAGGCTGCCGGCCATCATCCGTCAGGCGTCAAAAATCGCGCTGGAAGTCGAGCCCGCAATTCAGGTGTCTTTCACCGAAAAGCAGGATAAAAAAGAGGAAGTGTTTTTCTCAAGACAGCGGTTATTGCGCATAGGGCTCTGTGCCGGCGCGGCGCTTTTCGCCGTCGGAATAATCCTGCCTCTGTCCCAGCCGGCAAGGCTGGCGCTGTTCCTTGTCAGTTACCTTCTGGTAGGCGGAGAGGTCGTTTTCAGGGCCGCCAGGAACATCTCCAGGGGGCAGGTGTTTGATGAAAATTTCCTGATGAGCATCGCGACCATCGGCGCGTTTGTGATCGGCGAGTATCCCGAGGGCGTGGCGGTCATGCTGTTTTACCAGATCGGCGAAGCGTTCCAGCGCCTTGCCGTCAACCGTTCCCGCAAATCCATATCGGCGCTGATGGACATCCGGCCCGACTTCGCCAACCTGAAGGTCGGGGACGAGATACAGCGGGTATCGCCGGAAGAGGTCGGCGCCGGGGATTATATCATTGTAAGGCCCGGCGAAAAGGTGCCGCTGGACGGCGTTGTGGTTGAAGGCCGCTCGGCCCTGGATACCTCCGCGCTGACCGGCGAGGCCCTGCCGAGGGACGTTGAGCCCGGCAGCGAGATACTCTCCGGCTCGATCAATAAAAACGGACTGTTGACAGTGGAGGTGTCCAAGGAATTCGGCGAATCCACCGTTTCGAAAATATTGGACCTGGTGCAGAACGCCAGCTCCAAAAAATCCCCGATGGAGAACTTCGTCACAAAATTTGCCCGGTATTATACACCCGTTGTGGTATTCGCGGCAGTCGCACTGGCCCTCCTTCCGCCGCTTATCGTGCCGGGGGCGCTGTTTGCCGATTGGCTGGGCCGCGCGCTGGTATTCCTGGTCGTATCCTGCCCCTGCGCATTGGTGATCTCCATCCCGCTGAGCTTTTTCGGCGGCATCGGCGGCGCCTCGAAAAACGGTATCCTGATCAAGGGGAGCAACTACCTGGAGGCCCTCAACAACGTCGATACAGTGATATTTGATAAAACCGGGACATTGACAAAGGGAATCTTCAAGGTGAGCAGGGTGGAGGCTGTGAACGACTGGACGGAAGACGAGCTGCTTACCTTCGCCGCCCACGCCGAGAGCAATTCCAGCCATCCCATCGCCGTTTCCGTCATAAAAGCCTATGGGCAGGATATAAACGCCTCCAGGATCTCGGAATACGAGGAGATTGCGGGGCAGGGCGTCCGCATCAGGCTGGACGGCAGGGAGGTGCTGGCCGGCAACGGCAAGCTCCTGGACTCGAGGCAGGTCGACTTTGTCAAACCCGATACGATCGGCACCGTCGTCTATCTGGCCGTCGACGGTCTATACGCGGGCTGCGTCGTGATTTCCGACGAGGTGAAAGCGGATAGCCAAAAGGCGGTGAAAGACCTGAAAGCCGCCGGGGTCAGGAACATCGCCATGCTGACGGGCGACAGCAGAATCGTCGGCGAGCAGATCGGGCGTGAAATCGGACTCGACACCGTATACGCCGAGCTGCTGCCCCATCAAAAGGTCGAGCAGCTGGAGCTGCTGGAGAAGGGCAAGACGACGAAAGGAAAGCTCGTCTTCGTCGGCGACGGCATCAACGACGCGCCTGTGCTGGCGAGGGCCGACGTGGGCATCGCCATGGGCGGCGTGGGTTCCGACGCGGCCATCGAGGCCGCCGACGTGGTCCTGATGACAGACGAACCGTCGAAGATCGTCACGGCAGTCCGCATTGCGAAAAAGACGCGCAGCATCGTCTGGCAGAATATTATTTTCGCCCTTGGCGTCAAAGCGGTCATTCTTATCCTTGGTGCCGCTGGGATAGCCACGATGTGGGCGGCGGTATTTGGAGACGTCGGCGTGGCGGTCATAGCGATTTTAAACGCTATGAGGGCCCTTCGGGTGATGCCGTCCGGTATTTCCGCTCGGTGAAGATCGGGAAATAAAAAGGTAATACATACCCCCAGGCGATGATACGGCGACAAGCAGCGCGGCCCGGCGCTGCTTTGTCCGGGATCACAGTTAGAGCCCCCTAACTAATCGCCTGCCCCCTGGCATTTGAAATAGCCATTGACACGATATACCCATAGGGGTATATTCAAGAAAGAAGGACCAGGCCGGCATGCGTAAAGGCAGTCGTAAAATCATACGCAAGAGTTAGAATAGACTAACTTATTTTGCGCAATAAAGCGCAGGCAGAAAGGGGCGGGCATATGGTGATGATTGACGAGGAAAGCAAAGTACCGCTATATACCCAATTGTACGAGAGGCTTAAGGCAGACATACTCAGCGGAACGCTCAAGCCCGGGGCAAAGCTCAAGTCGAGCCGGGCGGTATCCATGGAGCTGCATATCAGCAGGAATACGGTCGAGTTGGCTTACGGCCAATTATTTGCCGAAGGCTTCATAACAAGCGTGCAGCGAAAAGGCTATTATGTGGAAACCTCGGACATGGAAATGTTTCGGCAATGTGATGCCTGTAATTGCGCTGACACCTGTAATTGCTCCGGCGACTGCGTTTGTTCCGGCGTCTGCAATTGTTCCGGTGTGTGCACCTGTGAGACATGTAATTGCGAGAAGCCCGGCGAAGAGCCGGCGCGGGAGGATATTACTTACGATTTCCGGCGCGGCAGGATTCTTCCCTCCGAGCTTCCCTGCGGTCAGTGGCAAAGACTGATCTGCAGGTGTTTTCAGGACTACAGAGAGGACCTGGCCCACCAGGAGTCGGTTTTCGGCGAAGCGGGGCTTCGTACAGAAATACAGAAATTTATCCATAATTATCGGGACGTCAATTGCACCCCTGAACAGATCGTGGTGACAACAGGCACGCAATTTTGCCTCGATATTGCCTGTCAGCTTCTGAAATCGGCGGATAAGGGACAGGCCATCGCCATGGAAGAGCCGGGCGACGATCGGTCGCGCACGACGTTCCAGAATAACGGCCTGCGTATATGCCCCATGGCGCTTGACCGTCACGGCGCCGATATAAAATCGCTCGCGGCGGCAAATACAGCAGCGGCATACGTCACCCCCTCCCATCAGTTCCCCACAGGGGTCGTCATGCCCGCGTCCAGACGGAAGGAATTTGCGGCGTGGGCCGAACACAGGGACGCCTTTATTATCGAGGATGATTGCAACTGTCATTTCCAGCATGGTGTCAGGCCGCTTCCCGCGGTTCAGTCCCTCTGTGCGGACAGGGTTTTTTATATAGGCAGCTTTTCTGACCTGCTGTTTCCGTGCGCCGGCGTCTCGTACATGGTCGTTCCTCAGACGATGCTGGACAGATTACACAGGCGGTTGGATAACCACGCGCCCTTCGTATCGTTTCTGACGCAAAAACCATTGGAGCTTTTTATGAAAGAAGGCCGTTGGGAAAGCCACTTGAGGAAAATGAGAAAAATCCATAAGGCGAAATGTGAGACGCTTGTAAATGCGCTGAGGAACAGATTCGGAAGCAGCATATATATTTCGGGCTTTCATGCCGGGCTGCATCTTCTCGTTCAGGCCAAGTGGCCTGTAAAAGAGGAAGAACTGGTCGGCCGGGCCCGGGAGGCCGGCGTCGGGGTGTATCCAACGTCCCGGTATTGGAGCCGCCCCGATAGGGGCCGGAGCGGAACGGTGCTGTTGAACTACGGGGGAATTGCGCATCAGGATATCCCCGATGCGGTCGAACGCCTTTACGAGGCATGGCATGAAAATAAGCATGGAGCCATAAAAGACGTCGATACTGGTTCTTTTGCTTTGAGTTAGACAATTCTAAAATATGCTTATGGACGGCATGGCGGCCTTTCGCCGCTGACGGCCAAATAACATATCAGGAATTGGCTGTGATGCTTTTATCATTGGCGCCGCTTGGTGACGTACATCAGGTCAAGGCAATTTGGGCCGGGGATAAAGTAAAAAATGCCCTCGAAGAGGCCGGAATTACCGTCGATTGCGAGCTTGTTGTGGTATTAAGGCCATGTGAGGACAGCCTTATTGTCCGCGTTAAGGATAAGCGCATCGCCATTAGCGGAGCGCTGGCGCGCAAAATCATAGTATAAATACCGGCCGCAGCCATTGAAAGCAGAAGCTTCGCAATGGCTGCGGCCGGTATCTTTTTATTCGGGGAGCCATCGCGTCTGGAGCCATCCGGATTTCCAAAACTGGCCCTTGTGATCCGGGTTAGAAGCCTCTAACATGTGTATGGTGCTTTACGAAACCGGTAGGCATAGGCGGTATGCGCCGGAGCTTGTCGATCAATGAGAGAAGGGAGGTATAAAAGGTGCGTAAATTGTTTGCTGTGATTGCGCTGGTGCTGGTTTTCATCAGTATGCTCTCTGTTACGGCGTCTGCCGCCGCCGCGCATGAAACCTGGAATGATGTCGTAGACGAGATGGAATCCATTTTGGATGAGTCTTACGATACATATACAGCCGGAGAGGCGAAAGCCGCTAAGGAACAGGTTGATGTGGCCTATTATTCGTATTATGAGAAGTTAGGCTTTGAAAAGACGGTAATGGCGCATATTTCGGGCAACCGGGCGGCCACGGTGGAGTATCAGTTCAGCGCTGCAAAAAAGGCCATAAATGCCGGAAAACCGAAGGAGGAAGTCAGAGCCTCGCTGGACGAGCTGATTAAGCTGCTCAGGGAGGATGCCGATCAGCTGGATGGAAAAAAAGAGAGCGCCGTTGGCGTTTTCCTTTCCGCGCTCCTGATCATCACAAGAGAGGGCTTTGAGGCGATCATCGTCGTCGGCGCGATCATTGCTTATCTCGTGAAAAGCGGCAATAAGGATAAAACCCGGGCGGTCTATTGGGGCGCGCTCATCGCCTTGGGCGCAAGCGTTGTGATGGCGTTTATTTTAAACAGCCTGTCCGGCGCCAGCGGTGCCAATCAGGAAATTACCGAGGGGCTCACCATGCTCGTTGCCGTTGCCGTGCTGTTTTATGTCAGCAACTGGATGGTTTCCAAATCGGAGGCCGCGGCGTGGACGAGTTACATCGAAGGAAAGGTTCAAAGCTCGGTGACGAAAGGGAGCGTGTTTTCCCTCGCGTTCGCCGCTTTCCTCGCCGTTTTCCGGGAAGGCGCCGAGACAATCCTGTTCTATCAGGCGCTGCTGGACGGGACAAAGACGTATTTCAACATGGTCTGGCTCGGCCTCGGTATAGGCTGTGTGGCGCTTGTGGTCATCTATCTGCTGATCCGCTTTATGAGCATTAAGCTGCCGCTGAAGCCGTTCTTCCTCGGCACCAGCATCCTGCTGTTTGTTATGTCCATCACCTTTGTGGGTTCCGGCGTCAAGGAGCTGCAGGAAGGAAATCTCGTTGGAGTCACGCCGATCCCCGGGATCAGCTCGGTTGACATCCTGGGTATTTACCCCACGCTGGAAACGCTGCTCCCGCAGGTTCTTCTGCTTGCGCTGACAGTCCTCACGTTTGTGCTCCAGATCAGGAAGATGAGAAAAGTGCGGGCGCTGAAGGCGTCTTCCGCAGACGGACCGGCCGTTTTGGAGCAGAAAGAGGATAAGTCCAGGTAATCAAATTTGGCAGCCATAAAATCTATAAGCTTATGGCGCAAAAATAACATATTTCTGGGAGGAATAAAAAGTGAAATTTAAAAAGGCATCGGTTCTCGTTCTCGCGCTGGCGATGATTCTGTCGCTTGCGCTTGCCGGTTGCTCGACGAGCAGCAATTCTTCCGGTGGTACCGCTTCCGGCACGCCTTCGGATAGCCCGAGTGCCAGCCCGAGCGATGACGCGAGTGACGACGGCGGCGAGGCGGCCGCGCCCGGCGAGGCCGCCGGTTTCGAGGAATTCCCCATCGGCGACGATCAGGAGCTTGGGCCGCTGAACGTCGGCGCCGTTTACTTCCAGCCGGTGGATATGGAACCGGCCGACAGGGCGGGTATTCCGGCTTCCGAGGCCGACATGCATATCGAGGCGGACATCTCCGCGCTGAAGAATGACCTCGGCTATGGCGTGGGCGACTTTGTACCCTGGCTGACGGTGAAATATGAAATCACCAGCGAGGACGGACAAACGAAGGTGGAAGGGACCTTTATGCCCATGAACGCCAGCGACGGCCCCCATTACGGCGCGAATATCAAGCTCGGTCCGGCCGGAACGTATAAGGTCAAGTTCACCATTGAAAATCCGGAGGCCCAGGGCTTCCTTCTGCACGTGGATAAAGAAACGGGCGTCAGCGGGCGTTATTGGACCGAGCCGCTTGTAGCGCAATGGGATTTTGATTATGTCCCTCGGGTTTGGTAATTCACACAATTAATTAAGTATCCGGGGATACGATGATACGCGCCATGGTCAGTTCGCGTGTAGGCGCGAGGCTGTCATGGCGCGGTTCATTTATACTCACAGGGAGAGGATCACATCGTGCTGAAATATCTCATACAGGTTGTGCAGAATTCGCTTACCACCGGTATTCTCCTGGCGATGCTGTTCGCGCTTGCGCGGCCCGGCGGTAAACAGAAAAAATGGCTGTTCTGGGGATTTATCGCGGGCGCCGCGTCCGCCCTCGCCCTGGCGGTCCTCAAATCCACAACCGTCCTGATCAACAGAGAGTACTTTAACATCGGTATATTATCTGTTGCGATCCTTGCGGAAATTCTGTTCTATATATTTTCCTGGGGCGTTCTGCAAAAGAAAGCGCCCAATTTTCACGAAAGGATATGGAGCGCCGTTTATGCCGTTTCAGCAGCCGCGCTGCTGCTCTACGCGCTACCCGATATATTCCTGTATCCTACCGATTTTCTTACGGCGGGTGAAAGCGTCTTCAGTACGGATTTTCTTTTCCGGGCGATCGGATATCTGGGCGGCCTGCTGGTCGTGGGGCTTTCGGGGCTTGCCCTGTACAAGGCCGGAATGGGCCTGCCGTTTAAGCTGGTACGCATTTTGCTGACCGCGGGGCTTGCCGTCAATATGGTAAAGCAGATTGCAACCATTGCGCAGTTCCTGCTGGCAAGGCGCATTATCCCCATGTCAAAAGGGCTGTTTGACTTTATTAAGCTGTCCGTGAACTACAACGACTATTTTCTGTACGTTATTATGGCGGCCACACTCCTTCTGCCGGTCGTGTTATGGATAAAAAGCCTGCACCCCAAAGAGGCGTTTTCCAACGCCGCGCAGCACCGGAAAATCCGCGCGGCGTCTCGCCGGCAGAGGCGCTGGTGCACTGTTGTTCTGGTGGGATACATCCTCTCGGTTTTATGCCTGACGGTGGTCAGGGCCTACGATGAGCGGGAGGCTGTTCTTTCCCCCGCCGAGCCGATGAATATTGTCGGCAGTGAGATCGTGATACCTCTTGAAAACGTCGGCGACGGGCATTTGCACCGCTTCATCTATACAGCCTCAAACGGTACCGAGGTCCGGTTTATCGTCATCAAAAAGAACGCGTCGAACGCTTATGGGGTCGGGCTGGATGCCTGCGATATCTGCGGCCCGACAGGGTACTATGAGCGCGGCAACAATGAGGTTGTCTGCAAGCTGTGCGACGTCGTTATGAACACGTCCACCATAGGCTTCAAGGGCGGATGCAATCCTGTGCCCCTGGCCTATACTCTGAGCGGCGGCAATATGGTGATACAGACGCAAAATCTGGAAAATGAAAAGAAAAGGTTTGAATAGGGAGGTGGCTGAATGTTCTGGAGAATGGTAAAGGGCGCGTTTTTGCGGCAAAAAGGGAAAATGCTCATGATCGCGTTTACGATCGCCTTGGGAGCCTCCCTTGCCGCGGCCATGCTCAATGTGATGCTGGACGTGGGAGATAAAGTAAATCAGGAGCTGAAGACATACGGCGCCAATATAAACGTCCTGCCCAAGGGCGCGTCCCTGCTTGACGACCTTTACGGCGTCGGGGAGGGCTCCGGCGTGTCGGACCAATATTTGAAAGAGTCGGAGCTCGGCAATATGAAGACAATTTTCTGGGCTCATAATATCGTGGATTTCACGCCTTACCTGAATGCAAAGGTCAAGCTGGCCGCCCAGGACAGCGAAGTGAAGCTTGTGGGAACATGGTTCAGCCACCACCTGGATCTTCCCACGGGGGAATCTCTGGATACGGGCATGGAAAGCATGAAAAGCTGGTGGGACGTCTCCGGGCAGTGGCTGGCCGATCAGGACGAAAATTCCGCCATGGTAGGCAGCCTTGTCGCGGGCAGGAACAATATTCAGGTCGGGGATACCATCACCCTTGAGAGCGGAGAACGAACGAAAAAGCTCACCGTCAAGGGCATTTTTAATGCCGGAAGCGACGAGGATGAACAAATTTATGTCCCCTTGCCGACCGCGCAGGAGCTGGCGGACCGGGCGGGGCTCGTCAGCAGCGTGGAGGTCAGCGCGTTGACGACGCCCGATAACGAGCTCGCCCGCCGGGCGGCGCAGAACCCCAACAGCCTGTCGATCAAAGAACAGGAGACATGGTACTGTACGGCCTATGTCAGCTCAATCTGCTATCAGATCGAGGAAGTCATCACCGATGCCGTCGCCAAGCCAATTCGCCAGGTGGCGGAATCGGAGGGCGCGATCCTGGAAAAAACGCAGCTTCTCATGCTGCTCATCACTATTTTGAGCCTCGTCGGCTCGGCCTTGGGTATCTCCAATCTTGTGACGGCCAGCGTGATGGAGCGCAGCCGCGAGATCGGGCTGCTAAAGGCGGTCGGGGCCCGCAATTCCCCGATTACATGGCTTGTTTTAACGGAGATCCTTATTACCGCCGTTGTCGGCGGCGTCGTGGGATACTTCGCCGGGCTCGGTTTTGCCCAGATCATCGGGCATTCCGTCTTCGGCTCCGCCATCGACATCAAACCGATGGTCATTCCCCTTGTAGCCGTCCTGGTCGCGCTGGTCACCCTGGCGGGGAGCATCCCGTCTATCCGGCTTCTGCTGTCGCTTCGGCCGGCGGAAGTCTTACATGGGAGGTGATCGTATATGAAAAGGCAAACGATGTATTTCAGAATGATCACAAGCTCGCTCATCCGGCGCCGTTCCAGAATGCTTGTGGCGCTCTTGGCGGTGGCCATCGGCGCGACGATCCTGTCCGGCCTCGTCACGATTTATTACGACATCCCCCGGCAGATGGGCGAGGAATTCCGCTCCTACGGCGCAAACCTCATATTTGTTCCCGGCGGCGGCGATTCGGCGCTGAACGCGGACGAGGTTAAAAAGGCAACCGGCTTTATTCCGGCGGAGGATATTGTCGGCATTGCTCCTTACCGGTATGAGACGGTCAAGATCAACGAACAGCCGTTTATGGCGGCCGGGACGGATTTGAATGAAGTGAAAAAGACCAGCCCCTACTGGTTTGTCTCGGGACAGTGGCCCGCCGGCAGCGGGTCGGTACTCATCGGGCAGGAGGTGGTGGAGCGCATCCGCCTTTCACCGGGCGACACCTTTACGCTGTCGGGCACGGACATTGGCGGCAAGAGCTTCAGCCATGATTTTACCGTATCCGGCATCGTTCAAACCGGAGGCACGGAGGAAGCGTTTATCTTCATGCCCCTGTCGGATTTGGAAGGCCTGATGGGGAACAGCGGCGTGCTGGACGTTGTCGAATGCAGCATTTCCGCGACGCAGCAGGTACTGAATGATATCGCCGGGCAGGTCGGCGAGAACGTCGATGACGTCACGCCCCGCCTCGTCAAACGCGTCACCCAGTCCGAGGGGACCGTTTTAACCAAGCTCCAGGCTCTTGTTTATCTTGTCACGGTCGTGGTGTTGCTGCTCACCATGATCTGTGTCGCAACAACGATGATGGCGGTCGTGGCGGAACGGCGCCGCGAAATCGGCCTGAAGAAAGCGCTGGGGGCGGCCAACAAAAGCATTATCAAGGAATTTCTGGGCGAGGGCCTGCTCTTGGGCGGGCTGGGCGGCTTGCTGGGCGTGGCGCTTGGATTTGCGTTTGCGCAAACGGTCAGCATCAATGTTTTTGCCCGCTCCATATCCTTTCAGCCGCTGCTGATACCGGCGACACTCATCGTTTCGGTCGCGATTACCGGACTGGCGTGCCTGCTGCCCGTCAGGAGCGCGACGGACGTTGACCCGGCAATCGTTCTGCGCGGTGAATAAAGGAGGAAAAACAGAATGAATCTATTGGAACTTCAGGATATATCAAAGATATACGGCAACGTCAAGGCGCTGCAGAATATAGACCTTACCGTCCGGCAGGGGGAATGGCTGGCGATCATGGGCCCGTCCGGCTCCGGGAAAACGACGATGATGAATATCATCGGGTGCATGGATAAGCCGTCAAACGGCGCCGTTATCCTGGACGGCACGAACATCTCAAAGGAAAGCGCGAAAAGCCTGACCGGCATCCGGCGCGACAAGATCGGGCTGATCTTTCAGCAATTCCATCTGATCAGCTACCTGACCGCCCTGGAAAACGTGATGGTCGCGCAGTATTATCACAGCATGCCGGACGAAAAGGAGGCCTTGCAGGCCCTGGAGCGCGTCGGCCTGGGAGACAGAGCCCGCCACCTGCCCAGTCAGCTCTCGGGCGGCGAACAGCAAAGAGTCTGCATCGCGCGCGCGCTGATCAACTACCCCATGCTGATCCTGGCCGACGAGCCCACCGGGAACCTGGACGAGGCGAACGAGGGCATCGTGCTCGATATTTTCAAGCAGCTCCACAAGGACGGCAGCACGATCGTTGTTGTCACGCATGACCCCGAGGTTGCCGAGGAGGCCCAGCGTACCGTTGTGCTGGAGCATGGGCGGATCGCGAGAATCGTGGAAAATGAAAAATGAACAAGGGGTGTGTTCCATGAAAAGAAAGGCTTTCTCCATCCTTCTTGTCCTGCTGCTTGCCCTGCCGCTGCTGACGGGCTGCGGCGGTTCAGGCAATGCCGCATACAAGGACGGCACCTATACCGGCAAAAGCAGCGAGGACGACAAGGGCGCTTACGGCGAGGCGACGATCATCATCGAAGGCAATAAGATCACAGACTGCAAGTATGTTACCTGGCAGAAGGACGGGACCGTCAAGGACGAAAATTACGGGAAGGTCAACGGCGAGATTTCCAATCAGGACTATTATGACAAGGCGCAGCGCGCCGTGGAAGCCATGCAGCAGTACGCCCAAAAGCTCGTGGAGGTCCAGAAGGCGGCGGATGTGGACGCCGTATCCGGCGCCACGATCTCCTACAACCAATTTAAAGAGGCCGTGAACAGCGCCCTGGACGAGGCGAAAAAATGAGTTCTCGCATACATACGAGACATTTATAGGGAGGCAGCTCTTATGAAAAACAGACTTTTATCCGGCATCGCCGTTGCCGTTTTCGGACTTTTGCTTGCGCTTGTGCCTGTCTGTATTTTTCCAGCCTGCGCAAAGGTCATTGAAACCGCGGCGGGCGGCACGGTGCCGATGAAATGCTTTTGGTCCGGCCAGGCTGAAATCGGCGTGGGTCTTCTCATCCTGTGCGGCGGGGTGCTGCTTATTGTGTTTAAATCGCCGCTGACAAGGATCGGTGTCAGCGTTATGACTGCCCTGGCCGGCGTCCTGGGGCTTCTCGTCCCCACGCTTTTGATCGGCGGATGCGAGATGAGCACCATGGCCTGCAGGATGACGACCTTCCCCGCGGCTGTCGTTTTAAGCATTTTAACAGTCGCCGCCTGCGCCGCCAACGCGCATTATCTCTGGCGGCAGAATAAAAACCTGCCGGTGAAGACTGATGGACGCTAAACCGCTGACCACCGTTAACATTTCTTTTCAAACCCTGCGGCGCAAGCCCTTTCGGACAACGGGCCTGATTGTCCTTGTGGCACTGCTTGCCTTTACGCTTTTCGGCGGCACGGTGCTTTCAAAGAGTTTGGAAGACGGCATGAACAGCCTGTCGAAAAGACTGGGCGCCGATATTCTTGCCGTGCCGTACGGCTATGAGGCGGATATCCAAAGCGCCATGCTCCGGGGAGAACCCAGCACCTTTTATTTTGACGCCGGTGTGACGGAGAAGGTCGCGGGCGTCGAAGGCGTGGAGGATGTGTCGCCGCAGCTCTATATCGCGACACTCAGCGCCGGGTGCTGCTCCTATCCACTCCAGCTCATCGGCTTTGACCCTGAAACCGATTTTGTCATTCAGCCGTGGATGCTGAACGCGCTGGATCACCCCCTTGCCGACGGAGAAATTGTGATCGGCAGCAGCATCAGCGCCAAGGTGGGGCAAAAGCTCATATTCTTCAATCAGACCTTTTCAGTAACTGCGCAGCTGGACAAAACAGGCATGGGCTTCGATACCTCCGTATTCATGAACCTCGCCACGGCAAAACAGGTGGCGAGGGAATCCGAAAGGCTCAAAGCCCATCCCGTGGCGGAAAATGCCGACCTGATTTCATCCGTCATGGTCAAAATCAAAAACGGCTATGATGTCAAGGACGTGGCAAACAGCATCCTTCAGGCATACGCCAAGGACGGCGTGCATGTGGTGGTCGCCAAAAACATGATCAGCGATATCTCCGGCAACCTGCGCGGGCTTACAACTTATATTTTCATACTGGCGGGCGTTTTATGGGCCCTGGCGGTCGGCGTGCTCATTATCGTCTTCTCCGTCGCCTTAAACGGGCGGAAAAGAGAGTTCAGCATATTCAGGGTCCTGGGGGCCACAAAGAGCAAGCTGGTCAGGCTGATCCTTTGCGAGTCCTGCCTGATCAGCATTATCGGCACCGTCGCCGGAATGTTGGCGGCGGCCCTTGTCATCTTTCCGTTCAGTACATACATCAGCGCGCTGCTGGGACTGCCCTATTTGCAGCCCTCATACGGGACCTTGTCCGCTGTGGCGGGGCTGAGCCTCCTGATATCCTTTGCCGTCGGTCCGCTCGCGTCCATCTATGCCGCGGTTAAAATAGGGCGCTCTGAAATCTATTCCACCATAAAGGAGGGCGAATGATGCTGCTGGAAATCGAAGGGTTAACCAAGGAATATACCCGCGGCGGGAAAACGTTTCCGGCGGTGGAGCGGGCGGAGCTCTCCGTCGGCCGCGGCGATTTCGTCAGCATCATCGGGCGCTCGGGGAGCGGCAAGAGCACGCTGCTCAATATGATCGCCGGGTTTCTGCCGCCCACCTCGGGCAGCATCAAGCTGGAAGGCGCGGACCTCTATGCCCTGAAGGACAAAGAAATCTCGGCGCTGCGAAACGCGCGGCTGGGGTATATACCGCAGGGAGCCGGCGCGCTCTCCAACCTGACCGTTTTTGATAATATCAGGCTGCCGTATTTTCTTTCCAGGCGGCAGGGGGACGCATCTGGGCGGGCGTCGTTCCTGCTGGATGAGGTGGGCATATCGCCCCTGGCCGGCATGCTGCCCTCCCAGCTTTCCGGCGGCGAGCTGCGCCGTGTGCTGATCGCGAGGGCGCTGATGAACGAGCCGGATATCCTGATCGCGGATGAGCCCACGTCGGACCTTGATATCGAGACGACGGGCGAAATCATGGAGCTCCTCGCCCGGATCAATAAAAACGGTACGACCGTTCTGCTTGTGACGCACGAGCTCGACACGCTGAAATTTGGGAACAGGGTGCTGACCATGGCGGCGGGGCGGTTGACCGAAGAATGACCATAGCAGACAAAATTAAAGAACGGAGGCGGTGTGTTGATAAGGGGTGATGGAGTAAATGGAAAAGCTTTCTGCCGCCATGGAGAACTATCTTAAGACGATCTATAACTTAAGCCGTCACAATCCTGCCACGCGTGTGAGTGATATCGCCGCGCATATGAAATTAAGCAAGGCGAGCGTTTGCCGCGCAACCGATTTGCTGGCAGACAAAGGCCTGGTTTCCAAAAGCAAGCTTGACGGCATTTCTCTGACGGACGAGGGGTTGGAGCAAGCCGCGCTTATATCCAACAAGTACGACATTATTCAAATGTTTCTGAACGAAGTCCTGAACATCGACCCAGCTGTTGCCGAGAGGGACGCCTGCAGCTTTGAACACAGCATCAGCCTTGAAAGCCTCCAGTCAATGCACAGCTATCTCCAAAAAAGCAAAGAGAACAAATAAAGGTCCATTACATAAAGAATCTAATTGAGATCGGCAGCTATACGCCGGATATTTGAGCGTCACGTCAATAAACTATGTAATACCGACGTTTTATTGATTTCTCGCCTTTCCTGTGTCATAATTATGGTAAATCAGCGTAAATTCGGGAAAGACGGAAAGGGCGCTTCATGGAAACTCTGCTTCTTGTACTCGTTCTCCTTATTTTGATTGGCATCTCCAATATCGTCAATCACTTTCTCCCTTTTATACCCGTTCCTCTGATTCAGATTGCGCTGGGGATTCTGGCCGCCGTTCTGTACCCTCACCTGCATATCGTACTGGACCCAAAGCTGTTTTTCCTGCTGTTCATCGCGCCGCTTTTGTTTAACGACGGGAAGCGGATCTCCAAGAAAAGCTTGTGGCGGCTGCGCGGGCCGGTGCTGCTCTTGGCCATGGGGCTTGTTTTCGCTACGGTGCTTTGTCTGGGCTACGCGATCAACTGGATGATCCCCTCCATCCCGCTGCCGGCCGCTTTCGCGCTCGCGGCAATCCTGTCGCCGACGGACGCGGTAGCCGTCTGCTCCATCGCGGGGCGCGTCCATTTGCCAAAAACGGTTCTCAATCTCCTGGAGGGGGAGGCCCTGCTGAATGATGCCTCCGGACTCGTCGCCTTTAAGTTTGCCATTGCCGCCGCCGTTACAGGCACCTTCTCTCTGGGCGAGGCATCCGTCAGCTTTCTGGTCATCGCGCTCGGCGGTCTTGCGCTTGGCGCGGTGCTGGCCTTTGCCGTCATCTGGTTTCAGCTTTTTCTTCGCCGGCTGGGCATGGAGGACGTTACGATGCACATGCTCCTGCAGCTGCTGACGCCGTTTGCCATCTATTTCATTGCCGAGCACTTCGAAGTGTCGGGGATCTTGGCCGTGGTGGCGGCCGGTATTGTGCAGGCCATCGAGCGCCGGCATGTGGAATCCGCTTTTTCCACCCGCATGCGCATCGTTTCCGACAGCACCTGGTCGGTGGTCATTTATATACTCAACGGCCTGGTCTTTGTCCTGCTGGGGTTCGAAATTCCGGACGTGATAAAAGTCATCTGGAAGGACGCGCAGTTTAATAATGCCCAGGTCATCACATATATCGTTTTGATCACCCTGGCGCTGATCGTCCTGCGGTTTGCTTGGATTTTTCTCCTCTCGAAAGGCCAGCGACTGTTTAAACACAAAAAGGTTTTTGACCCTTCGCTGCGGTCCTGCGCTCAGATATCCCTGGCCGGCGTCCGCGGTGCGGTCACGCTGGCCGGCGCTTTGTCCATTCCGCTTGTTCTCCAAAACGGCAGCCCTTTTCCCGAACGGGATCTCATAATTTTTCTCGCGGCCGGTGTCATTTTCCTGACCCTCTTGATAGCAAGCTTTGTGCTGCCGTTTATCGGGGAGAAAAAAGCGGCCGAAATCAGTGCCGATCATACCGCCGCCGAGCAGGAACTAAAGGCAAAATTGATCAAAGCCATCATTCATACCGTCAAGGACGAACAGACGGACGAGAACAGGGAGGCTACCATGTCCGTCCTTTCCGACTATCGGCGCCTGTTAATGACGACGACGGATTTCTCCAATAACCATAACGCGGGCAAAAACGCCTATCGGGCGGAATCGGAAGCCCGTCTTCTGGGCCTCCGGGCCGAGAAGGAAAAGCTCCAGAGCTTAATGGACCAGGGGGAAATCCCCGCCGATATTGCCGCCCGCGCCTGCGAAATGCTGGACCACACGGAGGCGCTGCTCACCAATCGGCTGAAATTGCGTATTATATTTTCCGTTATGGCTTTCTTTTCTAAATTAAGTCCCGCCGCCCGGCGTCATTTTTTCAAAAAGAGAGGAAAGCCCAAATTCACTGCAAATCATAACCAATTGCAAACCATGAAAAATATCAAGATACAAACCTCCCAAGCGGCCATCGCGGCGCTGAGCGGCGGCGTCAGCGAGGAAAATAAGGACAGCTATTACGCTGTTATCGTCCACTATACCGAATTGATCGACAGGCTCAAGCTTTATGACCGGAGCACCAGGGCCATCGCGCATATGGAAAAAGAAAAGAGGATGGTCCAATACAAGGCCGTACAGACAGGGCGCGATATCATCCAGTCATTTTACGAAAGCGGCCAGGTGTCCAGGCAGGACGCCGTAAAGCTCCGCCACTTTATGAATCAGATCGAAGCGGACACCCTGGAGGAAGAAAACGTGGCCGGCGAATTTCATTAAGAAGCCAGGTGTTGACAATATCGCTGGCAGGTGCTATAGTCTAGACAATTTAATATCGCATCGGGGAGCTTATGGATAGGCTGAGAGGGAGTTTTTAACTTCGACCCGTTCACCTGATTTGGATAATGCCAACGTAGGGAGTGCAGACGAACGAATTTTCGCGGGATATGCCCTTATTGGCATATCCCGCTTTATTTTGCAATTTTATTAAGGAGAGAGCACCATGCAAATGACCAGAAAAATAGCGATTTCGGGACTGCTGACGGCGCTGGGCGTCGTCACCTCCACGTTTTACATCCCGGTCGGCGCGGCAAAATGTTTCCCGGTCCAGTCGATGGTCAATATTATCGCGGGCGTTATGCTTGGGCCGGTTTACGCGGTGGGGATTGCCTTTGTCACGTCAACCCTGCGGATACTGCTCGGCACGGGGAGCCTCCTGGCCTACCCGGGGAGCATGATCGGCGCGTTATGCTGCGCGCTTCTTTATAAATATTCTCATAAGCTTCTTCCCGCCTGTCTTGGCGAGGTCATAGGCACCGGTATTCTGGGTGCGCTCGCGGCGTATCCGATTGTTACGCTGATCCTGGCAAAACAAGCCGCGCTGTTTACTTATGTTATCCCTTTTATCATCAGCGCGGTCGGCGGCGCGGCCATTTCGGTGCTGTTGATCACCCTCATGCGCCGGGCAAAAGTATTGGACAGATTAAAGGCGTATACAAGGTAATGACGGAGCGGAAGCAAAAGGACCTGAACCATGCGGGTTCAGAAATGGTTGGACCCGGAATAAAAATTAGCCCAGCCATCTGACCTTATTTTTAAAATAACGGGTGTACTTTTAACAGAGAAAGTGCACCTGTTTTTTTATCTCAGGCCGGCAAATGAAGAATAGATTTACTTGAAGACGGCGGAATATCACTGAGTTGCAAAACATTATACGTATGATGATAAAAACTATATTTATATATCATATAATACATAATATCTTGATAATGTCAGCTATTTTATATTGACATTATATAAAATAGTAATATAATCCTAGGCGAGACGTATGATGTCTATCGGACGAGAATGGGAGTGATTATTCAATGAAAACAATTCATGTCAACAGAGCGACAAAGATTGTAAAAAAAGGTGAGGCGCCGCCTTACCAGCAGGTAAAAGCGGATATTTGCGTCGTCGGCGCCGGCATCGCCGGCGTCTCTGCGGCAATTGAAGCGGCGCGGCTGGGCCACAAGGTGGTGCTCCTCGACGGACTGCCGAACCTCGGGGGGAACGCGGCCAATGGGGCAATGGGCCTTTTCTGCGGCTTCTTTTCTCATGGCGTCGTGCCCTTTCAGCTGACTTACGGCGTGGCAAGCGAAATACTCCGGGACCTTGGCGCGGCGGGCAGGCTGTACCTGAAGCCTCCGATCGCGGTCTACGATGAAGTGGCGCTCTTGCGCTGGATCGAGAACAAGGTCAGGGAAGCCGGAATAACCGTCATCCTCAATTCTTACATACACCGCGTCAATGTCAGCGGCAGGCGGATAACGTCCATCGAATTTACCTCCCGGTACGGCAGCGTCGTCGTGGAAGCCGATGGGTTTATAGATGCCAGCGGCGATGCCGCGGTCGCCTGGAACGCGGGCCTGCCCTGCAGGGAATCCGACGTCGGCATGCTTTACGGCTCGCAGCTGATGTATCTCACAAACGTGCATATCCACCGGGGGGACGATCAGGCAAAGCTGGAGGCGGAAACCTCAAAGTGTCTGGAAGAAAAAGCGCCGCAGTATGGCCTCATGCGAAAATCGGGATTTTTAAGCTTCCCGGTCGTCATGGAGGAAGGCGTCGCCTTCGTCAACATGACGCACATAGAAACGCCGCTCGATCCGCTTGGCGCGTCGACGAAAATCATGGAGGGGAAGGATCAGGCCGACAGGGTGGTGGAGCTTCTCAAAAATGAATTTCCGAAAGAATTCGGTGACGCCGTCGTCCAAAAATACGGGCTGTTGGGCATCCGCCAGACCCGCTGGATTATGGGCAGCCGGCAGCTCACGGTGGACGATATCTGCGCCGGGACACGTTTTCCCGACGCGGTGGCCCGCTCCAGCTGGCCGATCGAGCTGCACGATCATCCGGGCGGTTATGTATGGGAGGTCTTCCCCGGCGACCATGTGCACTATATTCCCTACGGCAGCATGACCCCGCCGGATATGGATAACCTGCTTGCGGTTGGGCGCTGCATTGACGGCGACGTGGCCGCCCTGTCCAGCGTCCGCGTTATGGGGCCCTGCATCGCCACGGGAAAGGCCGCCGCAAACGCCCTGGATATTGCCGGCAAGGGCAGTGTCCACGACATCAGCATTGAAGAATTGGAGAACCGTTTGTCGGACAATCTCAATCGTGCCGACCACATTGACCAGGCGGCGAAGCCATAAATTTTTGAGGGGGTTGATTTCATGATCTTAACAGACGACGAAAAGGCGATGCTCGACGGAAAGGAAGGAAAGACACGCCAAAAGGCAATTGAATTCCTTGTCAAGTACGGCACGGCGCTGGGCGCCGAAAGGCTCGTCAACACCAACAATGTCGGCGGGTATATGATCGCGGACAGAGCCAGCTACAGGAAATTCGGCAGCTTCGACGCACTCTTTTCGCTCACCGGACTCGACAGCGAGGAGACGCTCGAATTCCCAAAGGTCAAGGCGTTCTCCTGCCAGTTTGAAACGGACATGGACCCGGAGTACTGTGATATTGAGGGGAAGGACGAGGAGGATTACAGGCGGTTTAAAGCCAATGAGGAATGGCTTTCAAAAATAGGCGTTCAGCTCATGTGCACGTGCACGCCGTATCTGGTGGGGAATGTGCCCGTCAAGGGAGAGCACTGCGCCTGGATGGAATCCTCCGCCGTCGTCTATATCAATTCGGTGCTGGGCGCCCGCACAAACTGCGAGGGCAACACCAGCACGACGGCCGCGATGCTGACCGGCAAAATCCCATATTGGGGCTTCCATACCGACGAGCACCGGCTCGGCTCGCATCTGGTGAATGTGGAGCTCAAGGTCGAGGGGCTCATGGAATGGGGGCTGCTGGGCTACTACATAGGGAAAATGGTGGGTGAAAAGGTGCCCGTTCTGGACGGCATAAAAATTGTCCCCTCGCGGGACGAATTGAAGCAGTTCGGCGCTGCCACCGCGTCCTCCGGCGGCGTGGAGATGTACCACATCCCCGGGATAACGGCGGACGCCCACACGGTGGAAGAAGCGTTTGGCGGCAGGACGCCCGCGTTCACCCTGAAATACGGGCCCGAGGAGCGGAAATACGCCTACGAGCAGTTAAACATGATCGGGAAGAACACAGACGTCGATTTTGTCATGTTCGGCTGTCCGCATAATTCCATTCAGCAGGTTCAGGAGATCTGCGACCTGCTGGAAGGCAAGCGTATAAAGGGCGGTTCGAGCCTGTGGGTCCTTGTGCCAAGGGCGATCAAGGATTTGGCAAAGCGCAACGGGTACGACAAGGTCATCGAGTCCGCCGGCGGCGTTTTGATGAGCGATACATGCCCGGCGCTTGGCCATCTGATGCCGAAGGGGACGCGCGTCCTGGCCACGAACTCGGCCAAGCAGGCGCACTATCTGCCGTCGATGATGGGGATTGAGTCCTGGTACGGCACGACGGAGGAATGTGTAAATGCCGCCGTTACCGGCCGTTGGGAGGGTGCGTTGAAATGAAAACGATTTTGCATGGCAGGATGGTCGTCGGCGGATGCGCCGAGGGAGAGGCCCTGGTCACCTCGGAGATGATTTCCGGCTGGGGCGGGGTCGACCCCGCGACGGGAACGGTCATAGAGCTCCGGCATGAATTGCACGGCCAGAGCTTTAAGGATAAGGTGCTCGTTTTTCCGGGGGCAAAGGGCTCCTCGGGCTGGTCGGGCGTTTTTCAGTCGACCAGATTGAACGGCAGCGCCCCGAAGGCGATGCTCTTTAACGTCATGAATTCGAAGATCGCGGTGGGCGCCGTTGTCGTCCATGCCCCGGCAATGACCGATTTCGACCGGGACCCGCTTCAGCTGATCAAAACGGGAGATTGGGTCAGGGTGGATGCCGACAAGGGCGTTGTTGAAATCACAAGCAAGGATTAATTTTACCGGGACTTGAAAAGCTTGTACGCCGTATTGCGTCTTTGTACGAGAGATATTAAATTTTAGGAGGTTATTCGATGAATACAGCTGGAAATTCTCCCGGTTCGTCTGCCCTTAATATTGAAGATATTCTCGGCTCGAAAATCAGCAAGGTCTCTGTCATCGTCATGATTTTGTGCTTCTGCATTCTTTTGATGGATGGATACGATTACGGCATCATCTCCAACGCCTCGCCGCTGATCATGAAAGAATGGAATATTGAGGCCGCCATGTTCGGCCCCGTGTTCTCCGTGGCGACCTTCGGCTGGATGATCGGCGCGGTGGTGTTCGGCGCCATCTCCGACAGAATCGGCAGGAAAGGAACCCTGCTTATCGGCGCGGCCATTTTTACGGTGCTTTCCCTCTGCCTTTATTTTTCCAGAACCTTGTCGCAGCTCGTCATCATCCGCCTGATCACCGGCTTTGGCGTCGGCGGCGCCGTACCGGTCGCCATGACGATGACAAGTGAATACGCCCCGCAAAATTCCAAGGCCAAATTTGTGTCGATCATGTTTTCAGGCTTTATGGTCGGCAGTACGCTGGGCTCGTATATCGCCGCGGGCATGATGCCGGCCTACGGCTGGCGTTCCATCTTCCTGCTCGGGTTCATTATTCCGATTCCCGTTATCGTCTGCCTGGCGATTTTCCTGCCGGAATCGGCGAGATGGCTGTCGCTGAATTTGAATACCCCCCAGAGAAGAGAGACATTGATTCGTATCGTCAAACGGATATCTCCGGACCTTCAAATTGATGACACGACGCAGTTCGTCGCCATAAAAACCGAAAAGAAAAAAGAGAAATATTCCCCGAAGGAGCTCTTCGCCGGCAAGCTGGCGTGGGTGTCTCCGATGCTCTGGCTCTACTACATCATCAGCTCGCTGGCTGTTTTCTTTATCGGCAACTGGATGCCTCAGGTGCTTGTTTTAAAAGGCCTGACCGCCGCGCACGCGTCTTCCCTGATGGGCACGAGCGGCCTGTTCGGAATACTCGGCACCGCGCTCATCGGCGTATGGCTGGATAAAATGGGCTTCAGGTGGGGCTTCATATGGCCGCTCCTGGCGATACTGTTCACCGCCCTGACAGGCGGGGCGACCGGCGGCATTTTACTTGTCTGGATGTGCATCAATTCCTTCTTTATGAACGGCGAGCACACGTCGATCACCTCCATCGTTCCGAACATGTATCCGGTCAGGATCAGGGCGAAGGGCTCCGGCATATCGAATGCCCTGGCAAAAATCGGCTCTATTATCGGCCCCGTCATCGGCGGCATCCTCATCTCCACCGGCATATCCATGTCAAAATTATTCTATTTCGTTTCAATCCCGTTTATATTCTGCGCGGTTTTCAGCTATGTCCTCGGCGTACAGTACGACAGGCATTTTTCCAAATTGTATTCCTCCGGCGAACAAACGCCGTCCGAGGCGCCGCATTCATAGAATTGTTGACGGTGGACGAATGAATTGAATTGCCGGTGCAATTCGGTTATAATGATGAAAATTACGCCGGCAATTCAATGCACGGAGACGCGGTTGGTTCGCCAGAAAAAAAGAAAGGTAAATACATCTTTGTATGAGTACCGTTAAAAGAGCTTTATCTGAACAAACTGCTGATGAAATTTTAAAAATCATAAACAGCGAATACCGCGCCGGTGACAAGATACCCAACGAGATGGAGCTGGCTAAAAGCCTGCAGGTCAGCAGGACGACGATCAGAGAAGCTATAAAATTGCTCTGTGCGATTAACGTGGTCGAAATACGCCGCGGCAACGGTACGTTTGTCTGCGGCAACCCCGGTATGATCAAAGACCCGATGGGATACCGTTTTTTAGACAAGCACAAGCTGGTCAGGGACTTATATGAAATGTGTCTGCTTTTTGAGCCGGAGATCGCCGCGCTGGCCGCGGAGAAAGCGATCCCCGTATTGCTTTCCAAACTGAAAGATGCGTCAAAAAACCTGGCGGCGTCGATTGAAGATTACAATAAGGGACTGATCGGGATCATCCAGCTGATTCAAAGCGCGTCGGATTTTCACCTGGCCATCGCCCAATGCTGCGACAACAACACCCTGTCCCGCTTTGAACCCCTGATTATCGAGGGCCTGCTTGATTCCTACTACTGGAACGCGTCTTTGCTGACGCGGTATTTGAGCAAGTATCAGGACGATCTTGTCGCCGCCATCGTCAATAAGCAGCCGGATAAAGCCAGGGAGTACATGAGGCTGCATTTGAATGAGGGAAAACAGTTTTTTATGTAAGCGTACTGAGGGCAGACGAAAAATTGAAAACCTCCCGCCGGAGAAGCCGGCGGAACAATAGACCACAGGGCGCCGCCCTGTGGTCTATTGTTTTACGGAAATATGATAATATTTCAATGCGGGCAAAACATTTTAGCGTCGTAAATTGTATTATTATTGAACAAGCAATTTGGGAGGTGAGTGAATGAGCGTTTCTTTGTTGCGTACGGATGAAGAAATGACGGATATCTACAATAAATATATCGACACCGTCTACCGGATTGCTTTAATGACACTAAAAAATGTTCCGGAAGCGGAGGACGCGGCGCAGACGGTTTTTATCAAGCTGATGACTTCCGGCTCTGAATTCGAGAGCGAGGAGCATATGAGGGCATGGCTTATCGTGACCGCACAGAACACCTGCAGGAATTTGCTCAAAGGGTGGTGGCGTTCAAAACGAGTGGATTCTGAAATTGTTATAGAGCAGACCTGTTTGCCGGATGCCCTTGGAAATGATATTTGGGACAGAATCACTGCATTGGAGGAAAAATATAAATTGCCGATATATCTTCATTATTATGAAGGGTATAAGACGGATGAAATTGCTGAGATGCTCAAAGTCAACCATGCCACGCTGCGGACACGTTTGCGGACGGCAAGAAAAAAATTGAAGCTTTTGCTTGAGGAGGATATTGAAAATGGATAAGAATGATTTAAAAAGCAGCGCTGATAAAATAACTCCGAACCAGGCACAAAAGCAAAAAATGCTGAAGATAATCCTGGAAAGCAGAAAAAGAATAGCACCTGTAAAACGCACAACCAAGAGATTCGCCTTAATAGCCGCAGTTATCGCCGTATGCGTTCTCACCGCGACGACTGCGCTTGCCATAAGCCTTGGATGGGACGAAAAACTCATCGAATATCTTAAGCCGAGCGAAAAACAAATGGAGACGCTCAGCGGCGCCGTGGGCACACCGGAGGCAACGCTTACCAAGAACAGCGTAACCATAACGGTTAAGCAGACGCTGGCGGACAGCTACGGTATCTATGTCTTATATGAAATGACCGTCCCCAAGGACATGACATTGAACGACGGCGTCACATGGGAGTTTAGCCACCTTGATGCGCCAATGGTGAAGCCGGACAAGGGTTATACTTTTGGTACCCAGTCAACGGAAATTCTGGAGCAAACCGCAAATAAAAGGACGGCGCTGATTTATCTCCAGAGGACAGCGCCTTCTGAAAACGGATATCTTGAACTTGAATTTTTAAATTTAGGCTATTATCCGGACATCCAGCCGCCAACAGAAAACGTCGGGACAATAAGGACAAAATTCGTACCGCTTGTGGAAGGCAAATGGGATCTGAAATGGGAATTCAACTTTGCAGATACAAGTAAAACGATTGAAGTGAACAAGCCTTTGAGCATCAACGGCAGCAAAGACACCGTTACAAGGCTTGTGATATCGCCGATGTCGTTGTGCGTGCTTGTCAGAGGCGACGATATCGTGGGGAGTGCCCGGCCTGTCGTAAACTTTAAAGACGGCAGCCAACTGACGTATGATGATGTCGGATTGGGAAATAAGTCGTTCGGTTATTACCTGATAGATGAAGATAACATGATTTACGAAAACCAGCTTTTTTACCGCTTCAAGAGCATTATCAATCTGGAGGATGTTGAGAGCGTCACAATAGGCGATGTAACAATACCCGTTTAAACAGTGAAACAGGGACGCGGCGGCCAAGCGCGTTATGGTACTTCCCGCCGGGAAATCGAGGTTGCGCGGACGGGAGAAACAGAGGTATAATCAACTTAATTACAGATCGGCAGGAGAGCGCTGCAGCTCGATGGCAGAGCCGCGGAATGAGGGCCATGCCTGCCGTATACCTTGAAAGGAAGTTGTTTATGCTGACAAAAAGACAAAACCTGCTGGAGACGATCACCGGGGGAAAGCCCGACCGCTTCGTCAACCAGTACGAGCCCTTCGCGATCATGTACGATACGCCGGTCACGCGGCAGAGCCTGATGCCGGCATACGGGCAGCGCGATGTGCTGGACGCGTGGGGCGTCACCCGCTCCTGGCCGGAAGGCACCCCCGGTGCGTTCCCCGTGCACGACGAGGCGCATATCGTCGTCAAGGATGTTGCCAAATGGCGCGATTACGTCAAGGCGCCCAAGGTGGATTTCCCCGCGTCCGAGTGGGAGCAGAGCATCGCCGCTATGGAGAAGATCGACCGGAACGAGTATTTTGCCACGCTGTTTTACGCGCCGGGTATCTTTGAGGAGACCCATTACCTGATGGAGATTTCCAGATGCCTCGTGGCATTTTATGAAGAGCCGGAGGCCATGCAGGAGCTCATCGACTATATCACGGAGTTCGAGCTGCGCTACGCCGAGCAGGTGTGCAAATACCTCAAGCCGGACGCGTTCTTCCATCACGACGACTGGGGTACCCAGATATCCACCTTTATTTCCCCCGACATGTTCGAGGAATTCCTGCTGCCCTCCTATAAAAAGCTGTACGGCTATTATAAGTCCCACGGCGTCAAGGTCATCATGCACCACTCCGACTCGTACGCCGCCACGCTCGTCCCGTTCATGATCGATATGGGCATCGACATCTGGCAGGGCGTGATGAAGGCGAACAATATCCCCGAGCTGCTTAAAAAGTATAAAAACCAGATCACCTTTATGGGCGGCATCAACAGCGCCGACGTCGATTTCAACGGCTGGACCCAGGAGATCGTCGCCCGGGAGGTCAGGCGCGCCTGCGAGGAGTGCGGCAAGCTGAACTTCATCCCCAGCGCGTCCCAGGGCCTGCCCATGAGCAACTATCCCGGCGTCTACGAGGCGCTTTCAAAAGAGATCGACAATATGAGCAAGGTCATGTTCAAATAAGGTATTTGTCATACATAAATCATACCCCGGGATACCGTGCCGCTTCTGCGGCGCGTATCCCGGGGTATCGTGCGTTCGGGGAAAAAGCGGCCTTCACCGCGGGGCTTCTGTCCGGCGTCCCGCGGCCGCGGGAGCCGCCTTTGCCAGCTCGGTCTTTACGGCGGCGATCTCCCGATACGTGCGCTCGTAATACGGCCGGAAGAGGCGAAAATAACCGGCAGTGTTTTCGTCGATGTACGTTGGCGGGACGCCGTCGTCCGCCGCCAGCTTTTCAAACGGATATTCCCCGTTGACCCGCCAGCCGTCCAGCAGACCCAGGCGGACGGCGTCCTTCGGGCAGCGGAACGCGCAGCCCATGCACATCGCGCAGCGATGCGAAAAGCACGGATAGCCGCCGGTGAGACGGATGTTCTGCAGCGGGCACATGGCCGCGCAATGGCCGCAGCCGATGCAGGACCCCTTGTCGGCGTGGATGAGCGGCCCGTTGATCCAGGCGCCCAGCCACTGCAGCCGGAACAGATACGTCAGCAAAACAGCCCAGGGCGCGTAACGGAGCGCCTGCTTTTTCCCGGCGGCGATCCGGTATGCGATGACGAGCGCCATGTCCCTCGTGTGCAGATACATCTGCTTTGCCAGCGCGTCGTTATAGCGGAAAACGATGTTGTACGGCATGAGCAGCTGCCGGTCCAGCATGGGAATAAAGCCTTTTTTCCTCAGTATGCGGACAAGGGACCGGCTGGAGGCGCTGTTGGCGCCAAAGGGCTCCCCGGAGGTCCTGAAAATGAACGCCGGTAGGCGGCGGACGCTCGGCAGCGTCTTTACAAACTGGAGGAAAAAGCGCGGGGTGTTGAACGCGTGGATCGGATAGCCGAATAATGCGCAGTCAAAGCCGTTGGGGTCCGGCGCCGTATTCAGCGGGACACGCGCCTCCCAAACGGCGGCGTCGATTTGGAACCCGGACAGCGCTTGCGCGATAAAATCCGCGGCGCGGCGCGTGTTTCCCGTCCCGGTGAAAACATAAATGATGGCCTTCTTCATAAAAAACCTTTCACAGCAGCCAGACGACGCGCGCTCAGTTCTCCTCGGCCCCGCCGCCGGTCCTGCCCCGGACCAGCGAGGCAAATACCCCGAGGACGCAAAGTACGGCGAATATGATAAACGCCGTTCTCAGGCTGGGCATGAGCCTGTCGACATATCCCGGCGCGCCGATTGGTACGTTTCCTATCAAAACCGAGGTGATGAGCGAGACGATCGCCATACTGATCGACTGCCCCAAAAGCCGCATGTTGCCCATGACCGAGGACGCCACGCCGTACAGCGTCCTGTCCACCGCGCTCATGACGGCGTTCGTATTCGGCGAGGCGAACAGGGCAAAGCCCAGGCCGATAAACGCCAGATTGAGGATGACCAGCGCGATGGGCGTCTCCGTGGTGAGGAAGATGAAGAAGAACAGCCCCAGCGCCAGAATACCCATTCCCACAGAAGCGAGGACGGCAGGCCGCATCCTGTCCGACAACGCGCCCGTGACAGGGGAAAGTACGGCCATCATGACCGGCTGTATCAGCAGAATAAGACCTGAAGCGGCCGAGTCGATGTTCAGCGCGGTCTGCAGGTACAGCGACAGCGCATAGCTTAAGGCAAAGGTCGCGCTGTAGTTGATGAGCGTGGCCAGATTGGAAAAGGCAAACGGCCTGTTCCTGACGATGCTCCCGATGGGAATGAGCGGGTCGGCATGCCGCTTTTCATAGAGGAAAAATACGACCAGCAGGAAAACCCCCGCGGCAAAGCTGATCTGATAGAGAAGGCCGTCGGCCAGATTGGTCAGCCCGAACAGCAGCAGGGCCTGAGACAGGATGCACAGGACGATGCCCCAGCTGTCGAACTTCGCCGCGGCGCCGGTCCATTCACCCTTGAGCTTCCACACGGTGATGACTATAACAATCAATGCCAGCAGCAGGTTAAAATAGAACACGCCGCGCCAACTGCTCACGCTGCAGATGAGGCCGCCCAGCACAGGCCCGCACGACAGGCCGATATACGTGGCCGCGGAATTGAATCCCAGCGCCCTGCCTCTGGACTGCGGCGGAACGACCGACGTTAAAATGGCCATGGAGTTGCCAAAGATCATCGCGCTGGCAAAGCCCTGCACCACCCGGAAGCACACCAGGGACACGAGCGACCATGCCAAGGCGCAGGCCAGGGATGAAACGGCCAGCAGGATCATCCCGATCAAAAATATTCTTTTCCGCCCGAACTGGTCCGCAAAGCGGCCGAAGGGCAGCAAAAACGCGGCCGACGAAAGCAGGAAACCGGAAACGACCCAGTTCAAAAGGCTTTGTCCGCCGCCGAATTCCTTGCCGATGGAAGGAATGGCCAGATTGATGGCGTTGCTCATAAACGGCGTGATAAACGAGGTGATCATGACGATCACCAGTGTGATTTTTGTCTGACTGTCGCTGCGCTCCATAATAACGTCCCTCCTGATCTCCTTAAAAATTATTCCCCGGCGTACCTGCTTTTCTCCTCCTGCAGGTTGCCGATCACTTTTTTCAATACGGCGATCGTCTCGTCGATGGCGCTTTCCGGAATGTTTTTTGAAAAAATGCCCAGCATTTCGGAAAAGACCGCCTCGACCGCGGTCCAGGCCTCCCGCCCCTTCTCAGTGAGATATAAAGAAGAATACCGCTTGTCGCTTTCGACCTGCCTGTTGACGATATAGCCCCTGGACAGCAGGTATTTGACGGCCTTGGCGGTGGTAGACTTTTCCACATACAGCATATCGCAGATTTCCTTCTGGCTGATGCCCTCGTTTTTGGCGATGATGAGAAAAAAGTCGTATTGTCCGCTGCCGATGTCCAGCGCCTTCAGCTTGTTGGTAAATATACTTTGCGTGAGCCTGTAAATTGCGGCGCTGTATCTGCCGATGCTTTCCATCGGATAGCCCCTCCTTTATAGTTTCCTTTGAAACTAATATACACAAAGACGGCCGCCTTGTCAATCGGGTGTCATGGACGTAAACGCGCTTGACATATGCGGCTCGAATGAAATACAATTAATGTATAAGATACCATAATATAGAAAAAGGTGCGGGTTAAGGATGATCAATGTCACATTTCAGCAAGTGGATGCGTTTTTGGCTGTTGCCGAACATCTCAATATTGCCGATACGGCGAACATGCTTTACAGCTCCCAGTCGGCGCTCAGCAAAACTATTACGAGGTTTGAAGGCGCCGTCGGCGTCAGGCTGTTCGAGCGGGGAAACCGCGGCGTGGCGCTGACGAAGGAAGGTCAGTATTTGTACGACAGGCTGAGAAGGCCCTTTGACGTCGTGGTCAACGCCTTCGGCGAGGTCCAGGATATGTACCGGCAGCCCAGGCAGCGCCTCCGTATCGGCTGTCCCGACACCTACAACTGCAATCCCGTATACAATATCGTCAAAATGGCGATTTCGAATTTTATGGAGCGGTATCCCAATGTGGAGGTCAGCGAGACGATCTATGAGCACGAGCAGCTCAAGGCGGCGCTCATTTTTTCGGATGTCGATCTTGTGGTCGGGCCGTCCTTCGTCATTCGCGACCTCAAGGACGCTTCCACTATGAAGCTGGCCCTGCTTGAAGCGTATTTTACCGTCTCCGCGAATCATCCCCTGGCGCAGGCGGATGCGCTGGATGTGAAAAGATTGGCTGACCTGACCTTTTATGAGGTCCTGATCGGCAGCTCAGACGCTGTGGAAAAGCATGTGTTCAAGGTCTGCGCCAATCTGGGCTTTACCCCAAAGGCCGTGCGGTTCGTGCCGAACATGCTCTCGCTTATTCGCACCATCGGCATAGGCAAGGGCGTGTCGATATCCGGGCGGATCGACAGCGCGGCGTACGACGTGTCGATCCGCTATTATCCGATTCCAAAGTACCCGGGCTTTGTCGAGAGCCATATCATGGCCGCGTGGCTGCCCGACCGTACCACCGCCGAGAAGCGGGATTTCCTGTGCATACTCCGCGGCCTGGCGCAGGACCAGCTCTGACGCCGGCATACCCGCCGGACAAACATTGAACATAACACCCGGGACCCGTCGAAAGACGGGTCCCGGGTGTTATGGGGAGATTTGCTCAGGGTTGCCGCGCATGTCATAACAGCCGAATTTATATCAAATCTGGGCGTATTGATTTCTCGTATGGGCTGCGGTAGAGTTTTGCCTGTGGACTGTATAAATTTAACAGCGATTCATTAAAAACGCCGGGCAATTTAGTCCATGTTGCCGGAAAGACGTCATATCCGCGTTCCGGCGAAAAACAATTTGGAGGTAGAAAGGTGAAAAAAGCAGTATCGATTCTCTTAGCGTTGACTCTGGCATTTTCGCTCCTTGCCTGCGGACAGAAAACGAATACGGCCGCGGGCGAATCCTCGCCCTCCGCAAGCGCCGGCGGCGCCCAGACACCCGTCCCGGCGGCGCCGCAGTACGGCGGGACCCTGAGAATGGTGACGCCGGCGGAGGGCGCCGCCCCGATCGGACTGCCCTGGAAGATCGCGCCGTCCGATGTCTGGCTGACATGGCCCTTCCTGGAAACGCTCCTCAAGCAGCAGCTGGACGGCACGTGCACGCCCCTGCTCGCGGAATCCTATGACATCGACACCGCCGGCAATACGATCACCTTCAAGCTGCGTCAGGGCGTCAAGTTCCATGACGGCTCGGACTTTAACGCGGAGGTCGCCAAGTGGAATATCGATATGATCCACGACAACTCGGCCTCCAAGCCCACATACGACAATGTCACCGTTGTCAGCCCGTACGAGGTTTCCATACATTATCCGGACGGCATCAACAATTCCTCCTCGGCGGGCTGGGCCACCACCGGCTCCGTCATGATTTCGATGGAGGCCTATAAGAAAAACGGCGAGGAATGGACGGCGGAGCACCCTGTCGGCACCGGACCGTTTAAATTTATCGAGTATGTCAAGGGCGCCTCTGTCAAGGGCGAGAAATTCGACGGCTATTGGCAGAAGGAGTATCCGTACCTGGACAGCGTGGAGCTGGTCATGATCAAGGACGTCATGACGCAGAACATTGCCCTGCAATCCACCGGGGACCAGAGCATCGACATTTTAAACACGAATAACGGCGATCAGATTCAAAACCTGACAAATCAGGGCTTCGCGGTCCAGTCGATCCCCTTGGGGCCCATCGGCTTTCTCCCCAGCAGCGACGATCCGTCCTCCCCGTTTGCCAAGCCCGAGGTGCGCCAGGCGCTGTCCTACGCCATCGACAGGGACGCCATTTGCAACGCCCGCGGCTTCGGCGTGTGGAAGCCGGCCTATCAGATCAACGCGGAAGGCTATGGCGGCCACTCCGAGGACCCCGCCTTCGGCGTGCCGCGCTATGACCCTGTGAAGGCGAAGGCGCTGCTTGCGCAGGCCGGCTATCCCGACGGCTTTAAAACAACGCTGTATGGACAGCCTGGCATGGCGGATAAGGACGCCGTCGTGGCAATGCAGAGCATGCTGGCCGCGGTGGGCATTACCGCGGAGGTCAGCTTCCCCGACTCGGGCGGCTATTCCGATTTGCGCGGAAACGGCTGGGACGGCATCCTTGTTCAGTCCAACCGCAACCTGCCCGTTATGGAGACGGTGTACACCCTGCTCTACGATAATAAGCGCAATTACTTCAAGTCCATACAGCATCCGCAGGAGCTGCAGGAGCTGGTGGAAAAGGCCACGAATAAACTCGGCCAAAACGACGCCGAGCTGCTTGACCTGCAGAAGTACATCCTGGACAACGCACTGTTTGTACCCCTGTATTTTACATATGACACCTATATTTATAAGCCGACGGTGCAGAATTTCAAAAACACCGGCTCAAGCTCGGGCAACCTGTTCGAAATCTGGCTGTCACAGAAGTAAGCTTTCTGCCGGCGGCCGCTTTCCGACCCGATTCCCGCAGGGCTGAACGCAAAAATGCACGGGGAGAAACCGGCGCCGCCCGCGCCGCTCTCCCCGGACGTGTTTTGGATAAGAATCGTTTGAAAGTGCGGTGTGAAAAAAATGGTGAATTATATCATACGGCGATTATTTTACGCGGTGCTGATCGTCATCTGCGTGAGCATGCTCGTCTTCGGGCTTATCAGGGCGCTGCCCGGCGACCCGATCGAGATACTGGTATCGCGCACCGAGCTGGCGGATGCCCAGGCGGACCCGGAGTATTTCGAGGAGCTCCGGCACGAGCTCGGCCTTGACAAGCCCATCCCCATCCAGTTCGTCAACTGGTTTGCCAAGGTGGTCCAGGGCGATTTCGGAAAGTCGATTATCAAGGGAGACGACATCATGCAGAGCATGGGCGAGCGCATGGTCATCACCATCACGCTCGGCCTGACGGCCTTTGTTGTGAGCAATATTATCGGGCCGCTGCTCGGCATCATCAGCGCGATCCGGCGGGGAAAGCTGATTGACAATATTGTCACGTTTATCGCCAATATCGGCATCACGGCGCCGACCTTCTGGGTGGCCATCCTCCTCGTGTACCTGTTCGGATACGTCCTGCACTGGCTGCCGCTTTACGGGTACACGCTGCCGTGGAAGGACTTCGGCCTCAGCCTGCGGCAGGGCATCATGCCCGTGTTTGTCATGGCGCTGGGGCCTATCGCCTCCACCGCGCGGCAGACGCGCTCAAGTATGCTGGAGGTTCTGGGCGAGGACTATATCCGTACCGCGTGGGCCAAGGGGCTAAACGAGCGGCAGGTCATCTTCAGGCACGCTTTGAAGAATTCCCTGATGCCCGTGGTCACGCTGCAGGGCCAGATGATCCGGCAGATTTTCGGCGGGTCTTTCATTGTCGAGACCATCTTCGTCATCCCCGGGATGGGCAAGCTGATGATCGACGCGATGCTGTCTCACGACTACCCGACGATTCAGGCCGTGACGCTGATTTTGACGGTGGTCGTCGTGATCGCCAATCTCATCGTCGATCTGCTGTACGGGTGGATCGACCCGAGAATCCAGTACGAATAAAGGAGGGCTGCGATATGGATGGGACTAAAATCGTCCGGGAACAGATACCGGACGACGAATTTGAAGTGCTGGAGGAAGAACAGCTGTCCGGCGTCAACGAGCTTAAGCGCTTTGTCCGGGCCTTTTTCCGGCGGAAGATTGTCGTTGTGGGCTTCATCCTTGTGGTCGTGGTCCTGCTGACGGCGGCGCTGGCGGATGTCATCGCGCCCTACGATCCCTATGAGCAGGACCTGTACCAGGTGCTCGCGGCGCCCGGCCCGTCGCACCCGCTGGGGACGGACGCGCTGGGCCGGGACCTGCTCAGCCGGATTATCCACGGTTCGCGGATCGCGCTCGCCGTCGGGGTCTGCACGGTGCTCGTGTCGGCATCCATCGGGACGGTCATCGGGCTCATCGCCGGCTTTTCGGACAGCCGGCTGAATTCCCTGATCATGCGGATAACGGATATCCTGATATCCGTTCCGTCGCTGGTGCTGCAGCTGCTGATCGCCAGCGCGCTGAACTCCGGCGTTACAGGGGTCGTGATTGCCATCGGCCTGACGCTGTTTCCGGCGTACATCCGCCTCATCAACGGGCAGGTGCTGTCGGTCAAGCAGAACGACTACATCAGCGCCAGCCGCTCCATGGGCGCGAAAAAATCGAGAATCATCGTGCGGCACGTGGTCAGAAACGTCGTTTCCCCGCTGATTGTCATGATGACGATCATGATGGGCATGTCGATCATGGCCGAGGCGGGGCTGAGCTTTCTTGGCCTCGGCATACTGCCGCCGGCGGCGGCCTGGGGGAGCATGTGCCGCGACGGATATCAGTACCTGATGACGCGCCCGCTGCTGTCCATCGCGCCCGGCCTTGCCATCATGATACTGGTTTTCGCGTTCAATATGGTGGGCGACGGGCTGCGCGACGCCCTGGACCCAAAGCTGCGTGGCGCGCTCAAATGAAGGGGGCGGATATATGGGACGCTTATTGACAGTGAACGGCCTTTCTACCGAGTTCAGAACGGAGCGCGGCGTCGTCCGGGCCGTCAACAACGTATCGTATAACATCGACGAGGGGGAGATTGTCGGGCTCGTCGGCGAGAGCGGCTGCGGGAAATCGGTCAGCCAGCTGTCGCTGATGCAGCTGATACCGAATCCGCCCGGGCGGGTCGTGGCGGGCTCGGCCGAGTTCGAGGGGGTGGATTTGCTTAAATATACCCGCCGGAGCAGGGAGCTCTGCGCCATCCGGGGAAACAGGATTTCGATGATATTCCAGGAGCCGATGACGTCTCTGAACCCGGCCATGACGATTGCCCGGCAGATGTCCGAGGTCCTGACGCTGCATTTGAACCTCGACAAGAAAGAGGCGCGGGAGCGGTCGACGGATATGCTGGCCCAGGTGGGCATCCCCGATCCGGGCAAGCGCGCGGACGATTATCCCCATCAGCTCTCCGGCGGGATGCGCCAGCGCGTGATGGTGGCGATGGCGATGCTGTGCAGCCCGAAGCTGATCATCGCCGACGAGGCGACCACGGCCCTGGACGCCACCATCCAGGCGCAGCTGCTGGAGCTGATGTACGACCTGGTCGGCAGGTATCACACCGCCCTGGTGATGGTCACGCATAATCTGGGGATCGTGGCCCGCTACGCGGACCGCGTCAACGTCATGTATGCCGGGCGCATCATCGAAACGGGGACCGTAAAGGAAATCTGGGCCGATCCGCTGCATCCGTACACAGAGGGGCTTTTAAGCTGCGTGCCGAAGCTCGGCGAGAAGCTGGAGCCGATCAAGGGGATGCCGCCCTCGCTGATTAACCGGCCGGCCACGTGCCCGTTTTTGCCCCGGTGCCGGTTTCGCACGGCGGCGTGCTTCAAGGAGCCGGCGGCGGAGCTGACGTATGTGGGCGGGCAGCACGCCACGGCCTGCAACAGAAGATTGGAGGAGCGTTAAATGGGCGGACGAGCTGAGGCAGTCATAACCGAAAAGGTCGAAAAAGGGAACACGGTCGACGTCGTGAATTTAAAGATGTACTTTCCCGTGCTGCGCGGCCTCCTGAAGAGAAAGGTGGCGGACGTGAAGGCGCTGGACGACGTGTCGTTTTCCATAAAGCCCGGCGAGACGCTGGGGCTGGTCGGCGAGAGCGGCTGCGGGAAGACGACGGTGGGCCGGTGCATCCTGCGGCTGTACAAGCCGACAAAGGGCGTCCTGCTGTTCGAGGGGACGGACATTTCAAAGGTTTCGGAGTCGGACCTGCGCCAGTTCCGGCGGCGGATGGCGCTGGTGTTCCAGGACCCTTACAGCTCCCTGGACCCGCGCATGAATTCCTGCGATATCGTCGGGGAGCCGCTTAAAATCCACGGCCTTGCCGGGAGCCGGGGCGAGTACAGGGACAGGGTGGCAGAGCTGTTTACGATGACGGGGCTCAGGCCCGACATGATGGACCGGTTCCCTCACGAGTATTCGGGCGGGCAGCGGCAGCGCCTGTCCATCGCCCGCGCCCTGGCGGGAGCCCCGTCCATGATCGTGTGCGACGAGCCGATATCGGCGCTGGACGTGTCGATGCAGGCCCAGATACTGAACCTTTTGCAGGAGCTGCAAAGCAAAAATGACCGCCTGAGCTATCTTTTTATCTCCCACGACCTCCTGGCGGTGCAGTATATCAGCCAGAGGGTGGCGGTGATGTATCTGGGGCGGATCGTGGAGCTTTCGACGTCTCAGGAGCTGTATTCAAATACGCTGCATCCGTATTCGCGGGCGCTTTTATCCGCCCAGCCGCTGCCGGACCCTGCCGCGGAGGAGCGGCGCAGCAGGATCATCCTGACGGGCGATGTCCCCACGCCGCTCAACCCCCCGTCCGGCTGCGCCTTCCATCCGCGCTGCCCCATGGCCAAAAAGTCATGCGCCGAGAGCAGGCCGGAGCTGCGCGACGTCGGCGGCGACCACCTGGTCGCCTGCCACTGCGTCTAAACCGTTCTCCCGCATCGCCGGTCCCCAAGGCGGATTTTTCTCAATAAGAGAAAGCCGGTAAACCTGAGTTTACCGGCTTTCGCGTTGTTTCGCGTTGCTTACTTATTTTTCCCGCCTTGGGCCTGACCTATAAATTCCTGCGCTTTTTTGAGATATTTCAGGTGGAACCGCCTTTTTTCAATGGCATACTCCACAATAAAGCTCTCGCATACCGCCTGCAGAATGTTTTCCAGCTCGCGTTCCAGCTCCGCAATTCTTTTTCCAAGAATGTTCCGGGCTTTTTCCGTGTCCACGAACTCGAGAAAGGGGAAGATCAAATAGAGATCGTCCACGCTACAGGCGCCGGCGAATCGTTTATAAAGTGCGTCCTCAAAGAATTCCCGGCCCTTTGGCGTGACGGCGTACATTTTTTTGCTGGGCGCGTTGTCGCCCGGCACGATCGACGTCTGCGAGATGTAATCCTGTTTGTGCAGCAGGTCGATGTTGTAGTAAAATTTCGCTTCCTCGATGGGCTGGAACCTGCCCGTCTGGCTGCCCTGATATTCCTTAAAGATGCGGTAAGGATTCGTTGGCGCGTCGAGCATTCTGCTTAAAATATACAGCCGGATCAGCATGGTGTCTTTCATTATTAAATCTCCGATTCTGCGACAGCGGTCCCCGCGGCGGCAGCCATGGCGGATTCCTCGGAGATCCTGTCCAAATCGATTTTTTCATTTTTCTTTTTATGCATGAGGTAAACGATAAGCATATCGATCATCGCCGCGGCAATCCCCGCCAGAACCAGCCGGAGCTCGTGGCGGCCGGTACCGCCCCCGCCGTATAAAATATTATAGCATATTTGCGTATTTGAATAAATAGGAGAAATGGTCGCCAGCGCCTTGAATGGTACCGGCATGATGGCGTAGCTCATCGTGGCGCCGCTGGCCAGGACCTGCGCCATTAAAAGCGGCGTGTTGACAAGCGAGCCGTAGCTGCCCAGCAGCAGCGAAAAAATGGCCGTGAGCTGAAAAGCGCAGAACTGAAACAGGACGCCCTGCGCAAATAATTTCAGAACGAGAGAAAACGCCGGATGGACGAACAGAGAGGCCATGCCCACGTTGATGAGCGGCGCGATGACGGAGATCATCAGGCCCAGCGCCTCAAAATAGGCAAACGCGCGCCATTTATTCATCTTCTGGCACGCGGACTTGAATACCGAGGCGATCGAGATCGACGCGATCATCGCGCCGGAGTAAAGCGCCAGGGTCAAAAACATCGGCGCCATCTGGTCGCTCATCGGCTGCGGCATCGGATTTGAAAATACATAGTTTGTCCTGATTTTTTCGGCCGAGGACGGGTTTGCCCTTTCGTTCAGCGCCGAAACGATCGACTCGGCCGTTTGCTGCATCGACATAACGGTGATCTGGGGGTTTGATTTGTTGATATAAAAATTGACGGCGCCGCCCTCAAAAAAGCCCTCCGGCAGCTCGATGATCATGGCGATTTTTCGCGTGTTCAGCTCCTCTTTTGCCTCGTCCAGCGAATCGGCATAGGTAACGCGATAAGGCAGGCTCCCGGCCAGACTGCCCAGCAAGGGTTCCCCCTGCGCGCCGTCGCCGTTGTAAAACGCCACAGTCAGCGCGCTGACGTTGCCGGGGATCGCGTGATACCCGTAAAAATAAATCCCCAGCATAAAAACCTGATAACACAGCGCCATGATCACGGCAAAGCGCGTGCCCTTGTTGAAAACAAATTGCTTAAACGACATGTACATTGCTCCCCGGTTAAAGTATTGGACTATATAGTATAGCGCTAGTTATTTTACTACTATAATATATAGTAGTCAATAACGGATGAGCTATCCGTCGCCGGCCCGGCAGGCGGCGAAGAAAGAAAAGCCCCGGATGCATCGATTTGCATACCGGGGCTTGCCCTTGTGACTTTATACGTCCCGCCATAAAGAGGCGGCTATTTGCTTTTCTCCCTGACGCGCACAAAGAGCTTCATGGCGGGATTGAACCAGAAGGGTTCCATGCGCTTCGTCACGGCGGTCAGCGAAGCCCTGATCTGAATATGCTGCGGGCAGTGCTTTTCGCATTTGCCGCATTTGATGCAGTGGCCTGGGGAGTGATTGGCGTTGGGGTTTGAAGCGCCCGTGCTTGTGATGTACTGCTGGAGCCCCGACAGAAAACCCACGGTGTAAGACATGTTATACGCCGAAAAGCACGCGGGAATGTTGATGCCCTGGGGACACGGCATGCAGTAATTGCAGCCGGTGCACGGAATTTTATAGGAGGCGCGGAACGCCTCGGTGACCGACTCGAACAGCCTGTGCTCCTCATCCGACAGCATGCCTGACACGGACCTGTCGGCCAGCTCGAGGTTCTCGCTGAGCTGCGCGTCGTCGTTCATGCCGGATAAGACGACAAAAACCTCTCTCTGATCCCACAGCCATCGAAACGCCCACGCCGCGGGAGAAAGCGCGGTATTTGCGGCCTTAAACTGGTTTATCGCCTTTTGCGGCAGTCCGTTGGCGAGCTTCCCGCCCAAAAGAGGCTCCATGATCATAACGGGGATGCCCTTTTCCGCGGCCTTCTGCAGGCCGGCGGTCCCGGCCTGGTAATGGGTATTGACGTAGTTGTATTGTATCTGGCAGAAATCCCAGTCGTACGCGTCCAGCAGCGACAAAAACTCGTCGTACATCCCGTGAAACGAAAAGCCGATCTGCCGGATTTTGCCGGACGCCTTATTGTCGGCGATCCATTTTTCTATGCCCAGTTCCCGGAGCCGCTGCCAGCTCTTTGTATCGGACAGATTATGAATCAGGTAATAGTCTATATAATCGGTCCGGAGCCGCTCAAGCTGCGTTTTGAACAGCGCGTCAAAATCCTCGTAGCGCTGGCATTTTGCATGCGGCAGCTTGGTCGCGATGAAAATCCTGTCGCGCACGTTGTTTTTATGTACTATCGTCCCGAGGGCTTCCTCGCTTCCGCCATAGATGTAGGCGGTGTCAAAATAATTGACGCCGTTTTCAATGGCCTTCAAAACGAGCTTTTCCGTTTTGTTCATATCTATCTGGCTCAGGTTCCTCGGAAAGCGCATACAGCCAAAGCCGAGGATGGACAGCGCATTTCCCGATTTCGGATCTGAACGGTATTGCATGGCGGCTCCTCCTGGTTGTTATATCCTGCATTTGAGCCTATTATAATACAAATATGACCGCCGGTCAATAAAATATTATACCCATGGTCATAATTTGCGCCTCTATAATTCCTAAATGCAGCAAAGCTATGATATAATGAATTCCAAGAATTCATTATATCGCTTGAGAGCGCACATATGGCTATTATGGATGAGGGGGGGGGCACGAACGGTGAAAAGAGAGGAAAAAAAGCGGGAGACCGTCAACCGGATCATAGACGCCGCGCTTCGCCTCTTTTCTGAGAAGGGGTATGAGGCCACCACCGTCGCGGAGATTACGGAAGCGGCCGGCGTGGCAAAGGGGACGTTTTTCAATTATTTTAAAGCCAAGGAAGAGCTTTTGGTCAAATTTCAAAAGGCGCTGTTTTTCAATGAAATCCGGATTCTTAACGACCAGCCGGGGCCGTACGCGCCGCGCATACTGGACCTCGTCAAAGAGCTCGGCGATTCGATGAACGATGACCGCGTTCAGATGCGGCTGGCGCTGCAGCGGTTTCTGGCGACGAGTGCCGGGGCGCCGGGCGGGCACGGCCTGATGGCGAAGGCGGAGTCAATGATCCCGCTGTTTGAAAGAGGACAGCAATCGGGCGAATTTGCGCCCGGGGTCCCGCCGGCCGTCATGGCCCGGACCGCGCTGCAGATATATCTCGGCACCCTGCTCAGCTGGAGCACCGGAGATGAAAACGACAGCCTGGGAGATCAGCTGGTACTGGCTTTCCGGATATTTTTGAAAGGCGTGCTCACATAAGACTCAGAAAAATATGGCGCTGAAATAGGTCAGGGTGCCCGGGCCGTTGTTGTACGACAGCCCGCCCGCCTTGGCCAGCTGCGTGACCGCGATGCCGTAGCCCTCCACGGCCGGGAACATCCGGTCTGGGAAACGGCACGGCTTATCGGGATAGGCGCAGGTTTTGCAGACGGTGCAGCCCTCCGTGGAGAGCGGCAGGACATTTTCGAATTCCCTGCGGAAAACTCCGACGACTTTTTCGGTCATCGCCTCGTGGATGACGCGGAATTTCAGCCACTCCTCCACGTCGTACACGTCCTCCAGCTCGCTCACCGAAGTGAAAACAAAGGCGTTTTCAAACGCCAGACACTTACCTTTGCATGCCTCCACGGTGCCGACAGCGGGTGGGCAGGCCCAGGACTTGTTGTACATCCCGCACGAGTTTTCCTCACAGAGCCGCCGGAAGACGTCCGTAAAAACGACTTGGTCCGATTTGATAAAGGCATAGTCGTACACGCCAAGGCCCGCTATTTCCCGTATGATCCTGTTTTCCGTTTCGCTCATTTTCCTGCCTCCCGGCTGCTGTCATTATCATATATTATAATTATAGTGTATATACACGACTTTGGCAAGACCAATAAAATGTTGTAATTTACCGACCCGTGACGTATAATCCATGGTGGCGGTATCTTTACGAACCGTACAAGCGGCGGTATCTTTATGAGCTGCACGCGGCAAGAGGCTTATTCCGGCATGTAAAAAACCTGCTTTGATCCTTAGTGACAGAGACAGTTATATTCTGTTTTTAAACGATGTCTTTTTCGTCTGTCGAGGAAGGCCGGCTCTTCCATGAGCGGCCACACAGGTGAAAGGGACTTTTTTGCATTTTTCGGGATATTTCCGGCGCGCCGCGCGCCGGGCTTCAGACGTCCGAAACGCTTGTACGGCGCCGGGAACTGCACATAATAACAGAGGTGATGTCTTTGGAAATTGGATTCATTGGCGCCGGTAAAGCCGGGAAAGCGTTGGGGCTTTATTTCAAAAGCCACGGCCTGACGGTGTCGGGCTATTACAGCAAAACGGCCCAATCGGCGCGGGAGGCGGCGGCGCTGACGGCCTCGGCGGCCTTTGGTACCGTCGAGGAGGCGGCCGGGCCCGCCGGCGTGGTGTTCATCGCCGTCCCGGACCACGCGCTGGAGGAGCTCGACGCCGAAGCCGCGGCCCTGCTGCGCGCCGGGCGCATCGGCGGCGGGAAGGTCTGGCTGCATCTCAGCGGCGCGCACCCGTCGGACTGCCTCGCGGGCATCAAGGCCGCCGGCGGCGCGGTGGGCAGCATGCACCCGCTTTTAAGCTTCGGCACGCCGGAGGACAGCGCCGGACGCCTAAACGGCGCCTGGTTCACGCTGGAGGGCACGGACGAGGCTGTCCGCGCCGCCCGGGCGATTCTGGACGAGACGGGCGGGAGGTACAGCCTCATGGAGGCCGGCGGCAAGGCCGTCTATCACGCGGGCGCGTGCGTCGTCTCCAACTTTCTGGTGACGCTCCTGGAGAGCGGCGCCCGGTTTTTTGAGGCGGCGGGCATGGACCGGCAGGACGTTTTCCGGGCCATCGGGCCCCTCGTTGACGCCACGCTGGCCAATATCCGGGAAAAGGGCCCGGTCGAGGCCTTGACCGGACCCATCGTCCGGGGGGATTACAACACGGTCGGCGTCCATCTCAAAGCGATCGAGGCGCGGCTGCCCTCGGAGCTGGACTTTTATAAAGCCCTGGCCCTGAAAACGGCGGAAATTCTGGAGGGCAGCAGATTGACGGGCGCCCAGACCGAAAAATTCCGACAGATTTTGGAGGAGACAGCACATGTCTGATAAATTTACAACACAGTCGTTTTTAGACGCGAAGAAAAATAACAGGAAAATCACCATGCTCACCGGCTACGACTATTCCATGGCCCAGATACTGGACGGCTGCGGCATCGACGCTATCCTGGTGGGCGACTCGCTGGGCATGGTGGTGCAGGGCAAAGACTCCACGGTGGAGGTCACCATCGAGGAAATGCTCTACCACTGCAAGTGCGTGGCGCGCGGCGCGAAAAACGCCCTGCTGGTGGGCGACATGCCCTTTCTGACCTATCACGTCAGCGCCGAGGAGGCTGTCCGGAACGCCGGGCGGTTCATCCAGGAGGCGAAAATGAACGCCGTCAAGCTGGAGGGCGGCCGGAGCATGGCGGACACGGTGCGGGCCATCGTCCGGGCCCAGATCCCCGTCATGGGCCATATCGGCCTGACGCCCCAGTCCGTCAACGTCTTCGGCGGCTTTAAGGTGCAGGGCAAGGAGGAGCGGGCGGCAAGAGCTTTGGTCGAGGACGCCCAGGCCCTGGAGGAAGCGGGCGCCTTCGCCGTCGTGCTGGAGGCCGTGCCCGAGCCCCTGGCGCGCCTCATCACCGAGAAGGTGCAGATACCGACCATCGGCATCGGGGCGGGCCGCTACTGCGACGGCCAGGTGCTGGTGGTCAACGATCTTTTGGGCATGTACGCCGATTTCACCCCGAAATTTGCCAGGCGCTACGCCAATTTAAAAAGCACCATCGCCGAGGCGGTGGGCGGCTACATCGGCGACGTCCGCGCGCAGAAGTTCCCCGAAAAACAGCACACCTTTTCGATGAGCGACGAGGTTCTGGAAAAACTTTATTGATCGGGGGAGGGTGAAAAATGAGCCTCATCAAAACAATTCCCGAGTTGGAGGCCTGGCTGGATACGATGGGCCGCCACGGCAGGACGCTGGGCTTCGTCCCGACGATGGGCTGCCTGCACGCGGGGCATCTTTCCCTTATCAAAGCGGCCAGGGCCCAAAACGACCTCGTGGTGGCGAGCGTCTTCGTCAACCCGACGCAGTTTGCCCCCGGCGAGGACTATGAAAACTACCCCCGGGATATCGGCCGCGACTATGCGCTGGCCCGGGAGGCCGGCGCCGACGCCGTTTTCAATCCCCGGGCGGCGGAAATCTACATCCCCGGCGCCTCCACGGCCGTGGAGGTGACGGGCGAGATCACCAAAAAGCTCTGCGGCGCGTCCCGGCCCACGCATTTTAAAGGCGTCACCACCGTCGTCAATATCCTGTTCAACCTGATCCGGCCGGACAGGGCGTATTTCGGCCAGAAGGACGCCCAGCAGGCGCTGATCGTCAAGAAAATGGTCCGGGACCTCCACATGCCGGTGGAGGTGGTCGTCTGCCCCATCGTCCGGGAGGCGGACGGCCTGGCGATGAGCTCCAGAAACGTCTATCTGAGCCCCGAGGAGCGCCGGCAGGCCGTATGCCTTAATGAGGCGCTCGGAAAGGCGGAGGAGTACGCCGCCTCCGGCGCGGCCAGCAGCACCAGCGCGGCAAGGCTGACGGAGATTATGGAAAGCCACATCAACAGCCGGAGCCTTGCCGTCATCGACTACGTCCGCGTTCTGGACAGCGAGACGCTGGCGGACATTGCCGCCATCGCTCCCGGGCAAAAGGCTCTGGCCGCCGTGGCCGTGAAATTCGGAAAGACGAGACTGGTCGACAACAGGGTGCTGCCGGTCGGCCGGAGGTGAAAGACAATGCTTTTATCGATGTTCAAAAGCAAGCTGCACCGCGCCACCGTCACGCAGGCCGACATCAATTACGTCGGCAGCGTGACGATCGACCGCGAGCTGCTCGAAAAGTCCGGCATCCTGCCGGGGGAAAAGGTGCAGATCGTCAATGTCAGCAACGGCCAGCGCTTTGAGACGTATACCATTGTCGGCGCGGCCGGCAGCGGCATCGTCTGTTTAAACGGCGCCGCCGCCAGGCTCGTGCAGGTGGGGGATAAGGTCATCATCATCGCCTACGCCCTGATGGACGAAAACGAGGCGAGGACATTTCGGCCGAAGGTGCTCGTCCTGGACGATAACAACAGGCCCGTCCGGCTCAAGCGCGAAGAGCGCCACGGCACGACGGAATAGGACGTGGACGGCATGAAACATATTGTGATAACGGCCGGCGGCACCTCGGAGGCCATCGACGGCGTCCGGCGGATCGGCAATACCAGCACGGGGAGCCTCGCCGCCTGCATCTACGAGGCATTGTCCGAGCATCTCGCGGCGCATAAAAGCGGCGCGTTCACGGTGCACTACGTGGTATCGGAAACGGCGGCGCGGCCCGAAATCAAAGAGAACCTGCCGGTCACGTTTTACCCCGTCACGGATGTCAAAAGCGTCGAAGCGGTCCTTGAACAGCTGCTTACCGGATATAAAGCCGACTATGTGATCCACGCCATGGCGGTGTCGGATTTTACAAAAGGCTATCTGGCCGGGCGGGAGGCCCTGGCCGAAGAGCTTTCTGAGACGCTGGAAGAGGCCCTGTCCCGGGACCGCGGAGGCATGTCCGGCGAAAAGCTCCGGGCGCTCGTCCGGGGCGTTCTCGAGCGTCCGGCCTGCCGGCTGGACGGCCCGTCAAAGGTCCGGTCCGCCGAGGACCTGATGCTCTCCCTCGTCAGGACGCCGAAGCTGATCGAAAAGATAAAGCAGTGGAGTCCCGGGTCCTTTCTGGTGGGCTTCAAGCTGCTGAAGGGCGTTGATGAGGAGGCGCTCGTCCGCGTCGCCGCCGGACTGTCGGAAAAAAGCGGCTGCGACCTCGTTCTGGCCAACGACATGGACAGGATCGGGGCGGACCGGCACGAAGGCCTGCTGCTGAAAGGCCGCCGCGTGGTCGGCAGCTACGGTACAAAAAAAGAGATCGCCGCGGGCATCGCCGGGCACATGCTCGGCGGCAGCGACGCCGGCGGAGAAACGGGAGGCGGACAATGAAATCGATTGTGCTCGGAGTTACCGGCGGCATCGCCTGCTATAAGGCGGCGGAGGTTGTCGGCGCGCTGGTCAAAAAGGGCCACCATGTGGACGTCATCATGACCGAAAACGCCCAGAAATTCGTAACGCCCCTGACGTTCCAGACCCTGTCCCAAAACAGAGTGATCACCGGCATGTTCGAGCCGGTGGACGACTGGGACGTCAGGCACGTCTCCCTGGCCAGGAAGGCCGACGTTTTTGCCGTCGTGCCCGCCACCGCAAACGTCATCGGGAAGATCGCCGCCGGCATTGCCGACGACATGCTGACCACGACGATCATGGCCGCCAGATGCCGCAAAATCATCGCCCCCGCCATGAACACCGCCATGTGGGAAAACCCCGTCGTCCGGGACAATCTGCAAAAGCTCCGGGACTGCGGCTACGAGGTGCTGGGCACGGCCTCGGGCCGCCTGGCCTGCGGGGACACCGGCGCGGGCAAGCTGCTGCCCTGGGAGCAGATCGTCGACAGCATACTGAAGGAGGAGTAGGGTACAGACATGGTACTTGTCGCCGACGCGGGCAATACGAATATAAAGCTCGGCCTTTTTGAGCGGGAGCGGCTGCTCGCCTCGGCCCGCCTCATGACAGGCGCGCCGGGCGGGCTCACGCGGGAGCTTTTAAGCTTTCTTCATGAGAAAAAAATAAGCCCCGGCGATATCGGCGCCGCCGCTGTCTCCGCCGTGGTGCCCAAAGCCGGGCAAGCGTTTCTGGAAAGCGCGCGGGACCTGCGGATCGCCCCGCCGCTCGTCGTCACCAGCGACACAAAAACCGGGATTCGGATCAAAACGGACGTCCCCGCCGAGCTCGGCGCCGACCGGCTGGTGAACGCCGCGGCAGCGTTCCATTACTACGGCGGCCCCGTCCTTGCCGTCGATTTCGGCACGGCGACCACCTACGACGTGGTGACGGAAAAAGGCGAGCTTTTGGGCGGCGTCATCGCGCCTGGGGTCGGTATCTGCGCCGAGGCCCTGTGGGAGAAGACGGCAAAGCTCCCGAAGGTCGCCGTCGAAAAACCCGGCAGCGTCCTGGGAACAAATACGGTAAGCAGCATGAAATCCGGCATTTTTTACGGCTATCTGGGTCAGCTTGAATATTTTATCCGCCGCCTGAAGGCGGAATTGGAGGCGGATTTTAAGGTCGTGGCCACGGGCGGCCTTTCGCGCCTTTTTGAAGGAGCCACGACAGAGATCGACGTTTTTGACCCGGATTTGACGCTGAAGGGCCTGAATTATATCAGTATGATGCACAGGCAGCAGACAGGCGCGACAATAAGTAGCTGATTACCGAAAATCGCGAAAATCTCTTGCGTGGGGCGTCCGAAGGTGGTATTCTGTCTCCAGGAAAAATTTATTCTTCAAGGAGCGATGAATATGAAAGACTTTGCAGGTAAAATCGCGTTCATTACGGGCGGCGCGTCCGGCGCCGGATTCGGACAGGCTCAGATCTTTTCCGAGGCCGGCATGAAGGTCGTTATCGCCGACGTCCGCCAGGACCACCTGGACGAGGCCATGGCATATTTTAAGCAGAAGGGCGCCCCGGCGCACGCCATCAAGCTGGACGTGACGAACCGCGAGCAGTATGCCGCGGCGGCCGACGAGGTGGAGAAAGTTTTCGGTGAGACGCCGGACCTTCTCGTGCTGACAGCCGGCGTCAATGTGTTCGGCCCGGCAGAAGCGTCTACATATGACGACTACGATTGGGTTGTGGGCGTCTGCTTCGGCGGCGTCGTCAACGGCCTTGTCACTTTCGTGCCGCGCATGATCAAAAAGGGCAAGGGCGGCCACATCGCTTCCACCGTCTCCTGGGGCGCTTTCGGCGCCGGCCCGATGACGGCCCCGTATTCCGCCGCCAAGGCGGGCGTCCTCAACCTCCTGGAGAGCTATTTTGTGGCCCTCAAGCCGTACGGCATCGGCGTCACGGCACTCTGCCCGGCAAACATCAGGTCCAAAATCTATGAAGCGGCCATCCAGGGCCGTCCCGAGCAGTTCAAAAACACCGGCTACAACGTCACCGAGGACACACAGAAGCTCCTGGCCTCCATCCACGCCAACGGCATGGACCCGCGCGTTCTGGCCGACTGGCTCAAGAAGGGCGTCGAAAACGAGCAGTTCCTCGTTGCGCCGTATCCCAGCGGACCGCGCATGGTGCAGCTGGCGCTGGAGCGCTTTGCCGACTACGCCAGCCCCGAGGGCATGAAGCGCCTGGAAGAGAAGGCGAAGCAGCCCCCCACGGAGGAAGAGGTCAAGATGATGTCCGAGCGCGAGGGCTACGACGTCACCGCCCGGCCCCTTGGCTCCTCCGGCCCCTCCATTGACGTCGGCTTCGGCAAGGCCAAGAAGGACCTCGACTGGGTCGACTCCAGCAAGAAATTCAACAAATAATTACAGCAGATAACATGCAAACTGGGCTGTCCGATACAGGACAGCCCAGTTTTTCGTAGCAAAAACGGCTATGTCATTTTCGGCTTGTGTAGTGCGTGTGCAGAAGCTTGTGGGCTTTGTGCGCGTCGAGATCGTCGCTGTACATTTTCTGAAGGTATGGATTTTCCTCGGAAGAGTGCACCTGGAGCATGACGTCGTTGTCGTAAAGCCCCTTGGCGCGCGCCTGTACGGTGATGTGCTCGTTGTTCAGGGGCTGGCCGCCGCCGTTGACGCAGCCGCCGCAGCAGGCCATGACCTCCACCAGGTCAAAGTGCTCCTCGCCGCTGCGTATCTTTTTGATCAGCTCCCTGGCGTTGCCCAGGCCGCTGACGATGGCCAGGCGCAGGGTTTTCCCGCCGACGGCGACCTCGGCGATTTTCAGGCCGGCGTCCACGCGCAGCTCCTTGTACGCCGTGAATTTCTCCTTGTTGATGGTGTCCGAGGCGTACCGAAGCACCGCCTCGCTGACGCCGCCGGACGTGCCGAAGATGACGGCGGCGCCGGATTTAAAGCCGAAGGGCATATCGAAGGCGCCCACGTCCAGCTGGCCGAAATCGATGCCGCGCTCTTTGATCATCAGGGCCAGCTCCTGCGTCGTCAGCACGATATCGACGTCCCGGCTTCCGTCCGCCGCGAATTCGGGCCTGCTGGCCTCGAACTTTTTGGCGGTGCAGGGCATGATGGATACGACCACAAGGTCCTCCCGGGAGATATTCAGCTCCTTCGTGAGCTTTTCCTTGCACAGCGCGCCAAACATCTGCTGGGGGGAGCGGCAGGTGGAGATGTTCGGCAAAAGCTCCGGATAATACTGCTCGGCAAACTTGACCCAGGCCGGACAGCAGGAGGTGAACTGCGGGAGCTTCTCGCCCTTTTCGAGGCGGGCCAGGAATTCGTTGCCCTCCTCGATGACGGTGAAGTCGGCCGCAAAGCTCGTGTCGTAGATTTTGTCAAAGCCCATCATGCGCAGGGCCGTCACCAGCTGGCCGATAGTGACCTCGCCGGGCTGATAGCCGAAGTTTTCGCCGATGGCCACGCGGACGGCCGGGGCGATCTGGACGACGACCGTCTTGCTCTTGTCGTGGATGGCGTCCCAGGCCTCGCTTACCTGGTTGTTCGGCGTCAGGGCGCCCACAGGGCAGATTTTAACGCACTGGCCGCAGTTGACGCAGTCCACCTCCCCGATCCCCTTTTTGTAGAACGGCGTGACGATGGCCTTGGCGCCGCGGCCCGCGAAGTCCAGAACGCCGACGGACTGGATTTCCTTGCAGACGCGTACGCAGTCCCCGCACAGGACGCATTTGGCCGGGTCGCGGGAAATGGCGACGGAGGAGAGGTCCTGCGGGGGGAACTGCTCGCGCTTTTTGAACCGGACGGTTTTTATCCCCATCTGGTGCGCGATTTTCTGCAGCCGGCAGTCTCCGCTCTTGGGGCAGGTGGTGCAGCTCTGGTCGTGGTTGGCCAGCATCAGCTCCACAATGATCTTGCGCATGTCGCGGATCTGCTTCGTGCTGGTGCTGACCACCATCCCGTCGCTGGCGGGCGTGGAGCAGGCCGGAACGATGCCCCGTCCCTGGACCTCCACCATGCACATGCGGCAGGCGCCGTAAACGCTGATTTCCGAGTGGTAGCAGAAGGTCGGCAGCTCGATGTGCGCTTTCCGGATCAGCTCCAGCAGGTTGCGCTCGCCCTCGATCTGGACCTCGATATTATCTATAACGGCATATTGCTGTTTTGTCATTCCAGTCACCTCGTTATTGAATGGAGATTGCGCCGAATTTGCAGGTCTCGACACAAGCGCCGCATTTGATGCATTTGTCCTTATCGATCACGTACGGCACAGCTTTTTCGCCCGTGATGGCGCCCATCGGGCACTTGCGTGCGCAGGCGCCGCAGCTCTTGCACTTGTCCGGGGCGATGGAATACTTCTTGAAAGCCTCGCACCGGTCCGCGGGACATCGCTTTTCAAAGACGTGGGCGTTATACTCGTCGCGGAAATACCGCAGCGTGGATAAAACGGGGTTCGGCGCCGTCTTGCCCAGGCCGCAGAGGGAGCCGACCTTGACGGTCTGCGCCAGCTGCTCTAAAAGCTCCAGCGTCTCGGCGGTGGCCCGGCCCTCGATGATGTCGTCCAGAAGGGCCAGCATCTGCTTTGTGCCCTCGCGGCAGGGGACGCATTTGCCGCAGGACTCGTTCTGCGTGAACTGCATGAAAAACCGGGCGATCTGTACGATGCAGGTCTGGTTGTTCATGACCACGAGGCCGCCCGAGCCGACCATGGCGCCCACGGCAGCCAGGTTTTCGTAATCCAGCGGCATATCCAGGTGCTCTTTCGTCAGGCAGCCGCCGGAGGGGCCGCCGATCTGGACGGCCTTGAAGTCGACGCCGCAGATCGTGCCGTCGTCATTCACCGCCCCGCCGCCGATCTCGCCCACGATCTGCCGCAGGGTGGCGCCGAAGGGGACCTCGATAAGGCCGGTGTTGGCCACGTGCCCCGTGAGGGCAAAGGTTTTGGTGCCCTTGGATTTTTCCGTGCCGATGGCGGCGTAGGCGTCGGCGCCCAGCTTCATGACGATGGGCACGGACGCCAGCGTCTCCACGTTGTTGATGACCGTCGGCTTGCCGAAGAGGCCCGATTCCGCCGGGAAGGGCGGCTTCGGGGTGGGCATGCCGCGCTTGCCCTCGATGGACGCCAGCAGCGCCGTCTCCTCGCCGCAGACGAAGGCGCCCGCGCCCTCCATCACGTGGATATCAAAGCTCTTTCCGCTGCCAAAGATGTTGCCGCCCAGGACGCCGGCGCGCCGCGCGTCCGCAATGGCGATTTTCAGCCGCTCCACGGCCAGGGGATACTCCGTCCTGACGTAAATATACCCCTCCGTCGCGCCGACGGCTTTGGCCGCGATGAGCATGCCCTCCAGAACGCTGTGGGGATTGCCCTCCATGACGCAGCGGTCCATGAAGGCGCCTGGGTCGCCCTCGTCGCCGTTGCAGACGATGTATTTCACGTCGGCTTTCTGTATCCGCGTCAGGTCCCATTTGCGCCCCGTGGGGAAGCCCGCGCCGCCGCGCCCGCGCAGGCCGGCCCTGAGCATCTCGCTGCACACGTCCTCATCGGTCATCTCAAGGAAAACCTTCTTGGCCATCGCGTAGCCGTCGTTGGCGATATATTCGTCGATATCCTGCGCGTCGATATAGCCGCACAGCTTTAAAACGGTCCTGTTCTGCTTGCTGTAAAAGGGAATGTGCGCGATGTCGGTGGCGGGCGCGTCGGTCACCGGGGAGTGATAGAGCAGCCGGGTGATCGGCCGGCCTTTCAGCAGCGTTTCGTCGATGATCTCCTCGACGTCCCCGGGCGTTACCTTCGTGTACAGGATGCCCTGGGGGTACAGCGTCACCAGCGGCCCCATCTGGCAAAAGCCCTGGCAGCCGCTCTGGGAGATGATGTAGTCCGCCTTTTCCTTTCGGAGCGTGACGGCGATGGACAGGCCCTTTTTCTCTATGTACTCGACAAACCTGTCGTAGACGTCAAGGGAGCCGTTGGCCATGCAGCCGGTGCCGGCGCAGATGATGATTCTGGCCTTATACTGCGCCATACAGTCGTCAAATGCTTTCTTTCTCTCTTCCAGCGTCATATGCTCAGCCATTTGCCGTCTCCTCTTTCCTGATGTTGTCAAGGAGCTCCTGCGTTTTCTCGGGCGTCATGAGGCCGTGCACCTTGTCGTCGACGACGACCACCGGGGCCAGGCCGCAGGCGCCCAGGCACGCCACTGTCTCCAGCGTGAAGAGCCGGTCCGCCGTCGTTTTGACGTCCTTGCCGAGTCCCAGCTCCTTTTCCAGCAGCTTCAGGATGCCCTCCGACTTTTTAACGTGGCAGGCCGTCCCGTCGCAGACCTTTAAAATATGCTTGCCCTTCCGCTCCAGCGTGAAGTGCGAGTAAAAGGTCGAGACGCCGTAAACCGTCGACGGAGAGATGTCCAGCTCCGCGGCGACCAGGCTCATGATTTCCTCGGGGAGATACTGATATTCCGCCTGGATATCCTGCAGGATCGGTATGAGCTTGCTTGGGTTGCGGTCATACCTGTCCAATATGACATGGACAGGCTTGAGCGTTGTTGCAGTGGTACTCATAAAAAACCTCCAATACATGTTCCCTATATTTCGATAAATGGAAATATTATTACTGAGACCACTATAGTATAACGATTGCCGTGTGTATATTAATTGTATTATACTTTTTGTAAAATCTTATTTTATTATAATTTTATCTCTAATCGCCAAGGTTTAAAGGCGTATGATTTCAAAATATGTATATATTTCTAAAAAATCATTTGATATGCCATTGAAAGACAACTGATACATTATTCAAAAATTACATTTAGTATATTGTGAATAATTTGATATAAGTTTGCTGCAAATCGGGAAACAGAGGGAAGTTTAAAAATTAACAATTTAAGCAACCCTCAGGGGGAAGCCTCGCAGAGTTTGCCGCCGGAGCGGCAAATAAATCCAAAAAAAACGTCACGCAGGAGGACATGCGCCTCCGGAGTGACACTTCTCATGCAGCGCGCGGCTGAGCGGGCTGCATGCATCTTCTTGTCGATAAAGCCCAAAGGGCTTTATCGACAGTCTGAAGGCCCGCCGTTTCGAAAGGAAACAGCGGGCCTTGCCGGCGGAAAGCTATGCTTCGGCGCTGAGCCGGCGCACCGCGGCCGCGATATCGCGGGGGGAATCGACGGCGGCGTCGGCGTCCGCCAGCTCGTCCGCCTGTCCGTAGCCGTATCGGCAGCCGATGGACGGAAAGCCGTTTTGCCGCGCCAGCTGAATGTCGAACAGGCGGTCCCCGATGGCGATAAAGTCCCCGGCGTTTATTCCGGCGATGTCCCGGAAAATCTCGTGCTTGGGCGCGAAATCATATTGCTCCGTACAGTAAAACGAGGTGAAATACTGCGCCAGCGAAAACTGCCGGATACTTTCCTGCATATAGCTTAGCTTGCAGTTGCTGAGAAATATGAGGTTATAGCCGTCGCTTTTCAGCGCCCGGAGCGCGTCCTCCGCCCCGTCGTAGAGCCGCCCTTTGCCGGCGCGCAGCGCTGACAGCATCTCCGCGCCGATCAGGCGGCTGCAATGCCCCTTTTCCGCGTCCGGCAGCCCGGGCATAAACGTGTTCCACATATCCCGGCTGCTATAGCCCAGCCAGGCGCCGAGCGCCTCGTCCCTGAAGGCGCGGGGCGCCGCCAGCCCTTTGCCGGTCAGGTACGTGTACGCCGCCCGAAAGGCCGGAGCATAGATGCGCAGCGTGTCGTGGAGCGTGCCGTCAAAGTCGAAGAGGAGATTTGTCACCGGCCCAGCTCACGGATGAGGTTGACCATCTCCACGGCCCCCAGCGCGGCGTCAAAGCCCTTGTTGCCGGCCTTCGTGCCGGCGCGCTCGATGGCCTGCTCGATGCTTTCCGTCGTCACAACGCCGAACATGACGGGGATATCGGATTTCAGCGCCACATTGGCGATCCCCTTTGAAACCTCGCTGCACACCAGCTCGTAGTGGGATGTGGAGCCCCGGATAACCGCCCCCAGGCAGATCACCGCGTCGTATTTTCCGCTGTGCGCCATCTTTGAGGCGATGAGCGGGATCTCAAACGCGCCGGGGACCCAGGCCACCTCAATGTCGTCGTCCTTTACGTCGTGGCGCCTCAGCGCGTCCAGGGCGCCGGACAGCAGCTTTGACACGATAAATTCATTGAATCGGGCGGCAACGATGCCGACCTTTATGTTTTCCGAAACAAGCTTTCCCTCGTAGACTTTCATATTTGTAACCCCTTTAAAATTAATAGCTCAGGATGTGCCCCATCTTTTCCTGCTTCGTTTTCAGGTAGAACGCGTCGTATTCCGTGGCGTCCATCTGGATGGGCAGGCGCTCGATGATCTCCAGGCCGAAGCCGGTCAGGCCGTACACCTTCTGCGGGTTGTTGGTGAGCAGCCGCAGCGTTTTGACCCCCAGGTCCCGCAGTATCTGCGCGCCGATAAAATACTCCCGCTGGTCCTCGGGGAAGCCCAGGGCGAGATTTGCCTGGACGGTGTCCAGCCCCTGGTCCTGCAGCGCGTAGGCCCGGAGCTTGTTAAGGAGGCCGATGCCCCGGCCCTCCTGGCGCATGTAGAGGAGAACGCCCCGGCCTTCGCGATTGATCTGCGTCATCGCCGCGGCAAACTGCTCCCCGCAGTCGCACCGGCAGGAGCCGAAGGCGTCGCCGGTCAGACATTCCGAGTGGACCCGGCACAGGATATCCCGTCCGTCGCCGATCTCGCCCTTCACGAGCGCCACATGGTGCTCGCCGTTGAGCAGGTTGACGTAGCCGTGGGCTTTGAATTCGCCGTACTTCGTCGGCATCTTCGTCACGGCCGCGCATTCCACGAGCCTGTCGTGCTTCTTGCGAAAATCCTGCAGGGCGCTGATGGTGATGAATTTCAGATTGAATTTCCGCGCCAGCGCCATAAGCTCCGGCGTCCGCATCATCGTGCCGTCCTCCCGCATGATCTCGCAGCACAGGCCGCATTCCTTCAGGCCGCTGAGACGCATCAGGTCCACCGTGGCCTCCGTGTGTCCGGCCCGCTCCAAAACGCCGTTTTTCCGCGAAAGCAGCGGGAACATGTGGCCCGGCCTTCTGAAATCCTCGGGCCTTGCCTCATCGCTGACAGCTTTGAGCGCCGTCAGGGAGCGCTCGGAGGCGGAAATGCCCGTCGTCGTGTCCACGTGGTCGATCGATACCGTAAAGGCCGTCTCGTGGCTGTCCGTATTCTGAGACACCATCTGCGGGATGCGCAGCCTGTGCACCAGGCTCTCTCCCATGGGCATGCAGATGAGGCCCCGGCCGTGAGTCGCCATAAAGTTGACGTTTTCCGTCGTGGCAAACTGCGCCGCGCAGATCAGGTCGCCCTCGTTCTCCCGGTCCTCGTCGTCGGTGACGAGAATGATTTTTCCCTTTTTCAGCTCGTCCAGAGCCTCTTCGATTGTGCTGAACTCAAACATTTGCTTCACCTCAGTATTCTAGAATCCCGCGTTTGCCAGGAATTCCATTGTGATAGTGTTTTTTGCCCGCTCTTTCTGCCCGCCGAATCCGGCCAGCCGCTCAATGTATTTGCCAATAATGTCGTTTTCCAGGTTCACGGTGCCGCCGGCGGCCTTGTCGAGCAGCGTCGTCGCCGCGCCCGTGTGCGGAATGAGGGAGACGGCAAAGCTGTCCCCGTCCACCCGCGCCACCGTCAGGCTGATGCCGTCGATGGCCACGGAGCCCTTCTCCACGATGAGCCTCATAATGTCCGGCGGCGCCGACACCGTCACCCACACGGCGTTGTCGTCCCGCGCCGTATGGACGATGCGGCCCGTGCCGTCGATGTGCCCCGAGACGATGTGCCCGCCGAACCGGCCGTCCGCCGCCATCGCCCGCTCCAGGTTGACCCTGCTGCCCGCCGCCAGCCCGCCCAGATTGCTGCGCCGGAGCGTCTCGGCCATCACGTCGGCGGTAAATGTCCGGTCCCCGACGCCGGTGGCCGTCAGGCACACGCCGTTTACCGCCACGCTGTCGCCGACCTTCAGATCGCCGAAGATCAGCGCGCCCCGGATGGCGAGCCTGGCTGATTTCGCGCCCTTTTGGACGGACATCACCGCCCCGATTTCCTCAATGATCCCCGTAAACATGCTCTCGCCTCATTTCAGCCTGTATTCCAGTAAAATGTCCTCGCCCAGAATTCTAACCTGCCGGTCCCTCAGCAAAACGGCGTCGTCCGGGCTGTCCGCGCCGGGGCCCCCGACGGGGGACTTCGCCGCCGTGCCGCCGAAAAGCTTCGGCGCGATATAGGCCTGCACCTTGTGGACAATGCCGCTTTGGAGCGCCGCCGCGTTCAGCGTGGCGCCGCCCTCCAAAAGGACGCTGTCGATTTTCATCTCCCCCAGCGCCCCCATCAGCGCCGCCAGATCGATGTGCGCTCCCATCAGGGGGACCGGGAGGATTTCCACGCCCTTTTCCCGCAGCGCGGCCGATTTATCGCTCTCCGCCGCCGCCGTCGCCGCGATTGTCCGCACCGCCCCGGCCGTCTCCGCGATTTTAGAGCTGACCGGAATCCTCAAATTCGTATCGCAGATAACCCGCACCGGATTCTTGCACCCCGGCAGGCGGCAGGTGAGCAGCGGGTCGTCGGCCAGCACCGTGCCCACGCCGGCCATGATGGCGGAGTACCGGTGGCGTGACCGGTGCACGTGGGCCCGGGCCGCCTCCCCGGTGATCCACCGCGACTTGCCCGACACGGTGGCTGTTTTGCCGTCCAGCGTCATGGCGTATTTCATCACGACGAAGGGCGTGCCTTCCGTGATGTAGTGGAAAAATACGTCGTTGAGCCTTGAGCACGCATCCTCCAGCACGCCGCTTATCACCTCGATCCCGTGCTGTTCCAGCAGCCGTATGCCGCCCCCCGCCACGCAGGGGTTGGGGTCGGACGCGCCGATGACGACGGTTTTGATGCCGCTGGCGGTCACCGCGTCCGTGCAGGGCGGCGTCTTGCCGTGATGGCAGCAGGGCTCCAGCGTCACATAAAGCGTTCCGCCGGCCGGGTCGCGGCTGCAGCCGGCCAGCGCGTTGCGCTCGGCGTGCGGCCCGCCGTATCTTTCATGGTGCCCCTTGCCGATGATCTCGCCGTCCAGGACGATCACCGCGCCCACCATCGGGTTCGGATTCACCCAGCCGCAGCCCTTTTCCGCCTCCTCCAGCGCCAGGGCCATATACGTCTCATGTGTCAATGGCGCGCCTCCTTTCTAAACAAACAAAAAAACGCCATGAAAATCTTCATGGCGTTTATTATGCGCAGCGCTGCGAAAATGCTTTAAACAAAAAAACTCCGGAATTTACATTCCAGAGCAATCAAAGGCACGGCAAATCGCGCGCATGTCATCTTCTTTCATCCAGACTATAACTGTCGGCCTCGGAATTTCACCGAATCTGCGCCTTGGCGCTCGTGGGCTATACCACCGGTAGGGAATCACACCCTGCCCTGAAGACACAATATGAACTTATAATAATATCATAACGCAGGCTGCCGGAAATTGCAACAGCAATTTTCGTCGCCGCCGCCCGTTGCATAAGGGTGAACCGTTGTGCTACGATATTTTCAAAAAGCTTTATTCGGGAGAAAGCCATGGTCAATGATCTGTTTTTTCATATCCATTACTGCAACGGTGGAAAGCGCGAGCCTGGGGAGTTTCGGCCCACCATGATGAAAATGCTGTCCCACCACGAGCTTCTGCTCGTCACCGCCGGGACGGGGAGTATAACGGTCCGGGGGAAAAGGCACCCGTTTCAAAGCGGGATGCTTTTGTATATCGCGCCGAATGTGCCGCATGCGCTGGAGATGCGGGCCGACGCGCCCGCCGGCCTCCTGACCGTCCATTTCTCCTGCGCGCGTGTGCGCCTCAGCGACGGGAAGTGGGACGTTCGGGATGAGGCGCGGGCGCTGCCGCTGTCTCCCGCCCGGGCGCTGAGCGACGCCCGCGGGGTGGAAGAGCTTTTTAAAAAGCTGGTGGACGGCTGGTACGCCAAGCTGCCCCGGTATGAGTTTGAGGCCAAGACGCAGCTCCAGCAGCTGCTGATAAAGATCACGCAAAACGAGACGGAGGAAAGCCCGAATTACGCCGCCGCGCGCAAGGTGGAAAAGGTCATCGCGTTTATGCTGGAGAACCTCGGCGGCAAGGTGACGCTGGATGGGCTGTCCCGCCTCGTGCAGCTGTCGCCGGCGTATCTGTCCAGAGTGTTCCGGAAAGCCACGGGCTGCACCGTCATCGAATATTTTACGAAGCTGAAGATCGACAAGGCCAAGGAGCTGCTTCCCGAGGGCGGCAAAAAGGTCAGGGAGGTATCGCAGCTTCTGGGCTTCGCCGACGAGTTTTATTTCAGCAGGACGTTCAAAAGACTCGTCGGGGTGAGCCCTTCTGAATTTTACAGCAGGATCGTTCATGAAGTATAAGATTTTGCATGGAAAACGGTCTGCCGATGGACTATGATGTCGTGGAATATGATTCATGTCTTCGGCAGGAGGTCTTTTTTTATGCCGCTTTGGAAGCGCAACTTATTCGTCTGCTGGTTCGGGATGTTCGTCACCGGCGTGGGGCTCAGCCAGATTGCGCCGGTGCTGCCGCTGTACATAGAGCATCTCGGCGTGGACAGTACCTCGCTGGTCGCGCAGCTTTCGGGCCTGGCGTTCGGCATCACCTACATCGTCTCCGCCGTTTTCTCGCCCATCTGGGGCCACGCGGCCGACAGAATCGGGAGAAAGCCCATGCTGCTCCGGGCCAGTCTCGGCATGTCCGTCGTCATTTTTTGCATGGGCTTTGCGGCCAACGTCTACGTTCTCATCGTGCTGCGCCTGCTGCAGGGCGCCATCACCGGCTACTCCACCGCCTGCACCACGCTCATCGCCACCCAGACAGACAAGGAGCATGCCGGCTTTGCCCTGGGCACGCTTTCTACAGCCAGCGTCGCCGGGTCTCTCCTGGGGCCCACGATCGGCGGCCTTATCGAGGATCAGGGCGGCCTGCGGGCCGTATTTTACATCACGGGCGCGCTGGTGTTCGTGGCCTTTGTCACAACGCTGCTTTTCGTCAAGGAGTCGTTCGTCCGTGAGGACAAAAAGGCGATGAGCATGCGGGAGGTTTGGCGGAGCGTCCCCGAAAAAAGCCTGACAGTGACCCTGTCGGTGACGTTTCTTATCATCACGCTGGGCCTTTATACGATCGAGCCGATCATCACCGTCTACGTCGCCCAGCTCACGCGGGACGCCAGCCACGTGGCGCTGATCGCGGGGCTGGCGTTCTCGGCCTCGGGGCTTGCCAACATCATTGCCGCGCCGCAGCTGGGGCGGCTGTCGGATAAGGTCGGGGCGCACAAGGTCATGCTGTTCGCGCTGATCGCCGCGGGCATCTTCTATATCCCGCAGGCGTTCGTCACCAGCCCCTGGCAGCTCATGGCGCTCCGCTTTCTTCTGGGCCTGACGCTGGGCGGGCTCAACCCCTCCGTCAACACCCTGGTCAAGAAAATAACGCCAGGCGCCCTCACCGGCCGGGTGTTCGGGTTCACCATTTCGGCGGGGTATCTGGGCGTGTTCGGCGGCGCCGTCCTGGGCGGGCAGATCGCCGGCTGGTTCGGCATCCGGTACGTATTTTTTGTGACGAGCGCGCTGCTGCTTTTAAACGCGGTATGGGTATATTTTAAGGTTTACCGCCGGCTCGGCGGCAATGAAATCATCCGAAAGGACGAGGTACATGAAAATTAAATGGTTCGGACAGTCCTGCTTTCTGATCACGGCCGAAAACGGCACCAGAATCGTGACGGACCCCTATGAGAACATGCTCGGCTACAAGCTGCCGGTGCCGCTGGAGGCGGAGCTCGTCACCACCAGTCACAATCACCGGGACCACAACCACGTCGGCGCGGTGTGCGGCGATTTCGAGCACATCAGGGACCCGGGGCATTTCACTGCCGCCGGCATAGAGCTCACCGGCGTGGAGACCTTTCACGATAATGTCTCGGGCGCGAAGCGGGGAAAGAATATTGTCTACAACCTGACCATCGACGGCCTGCGCGTCTGCCACTGCGGCGACCTGGGGCATCTTCTGAGCCCCGAACAGCTTGCCGCGGTCGGGAAAGCGGATATCCTGATGGTGCCCGTCGGCGGCGGGCGCGCGCTCACGCTGGACGCCCGCAGGGCCGCCGAGGTCATGCGCCAGCTCCGCCCCGCGGTGGTCGTGCCGATGCATTACAGGACAAAGGCGATGGGCCCCCTGGGGCTCGCTTTCGGCAAGGTCGGCGATTTCATTGCGGCGTCGGGCATGGAAGCAACAAAGTACGACATTCTCGATGTCGGCCCGTCAAACCTCCGGGAGCATGCCGGCGTCGCCGTTCTCCGGTACGATTGACGTAAATGGTGTCCAATGGACATGATCTGCCTGTGCCTGCCCCGGTGCCCGTCAGGGCCGCCGGGGCAGGCACAAAAATAATTTTGCCGAATATAATATAATGGGATTTCTCCATGCCGGGGGAAGCGGCCAAAAAGATACCAAATGTGTGCCGCCAGGCTTGAATTCGGGCGAAACAACATGTAAAATGTTATTAAAAGTAAATTTACGGCAACTGCGCCACGGCGCTTTGGAGGTCTTTATGTACTGTGCTCGATGCGGCAGCATAACCCCCGATGAAGCAATGTTCTGCCAAAATTGCGGCGCTTACCTGGCGCCGGACGCCGGCGATATACCGGCGGGAAAAAAGAATACCGGCCGCACCGCCGCGATTCTGCTTTTGGCGCTTGCCGCCGTCCTCGTGCCTGTTATCCTGTTGGCCCTGGTTAACGACACAAAGGACGAAGGCCCGGTTCTGGGCGTCAGCGCCGGCCAAACGGCCGGAGCGTCCGCGTCCGGCGCCGCCGGAACGGCCGCGGACGGGTTCCGCAAGAATTACACGCAGCTTCTGGGCGGCGGCAGGGATAAGGCCACCGTTATGATCTACGTCTGCGGGTCCGACCTGGAGTCTGGCGGCGGCTATGCCACGCTGGACATCAGGGAGATGCTTGAGGCCGACCTGGGCGACAACGTCAATGTCGTCCTCGAAACGGGCGGCAGCACGTCCTGGAGCACCGGGGCCATCTCCGGCGGCACCGTCCAGCGCTGGTCGATCGAGGACGGCCGCCTTCGGGAGCTGTCCGACCTGGGCTCCACGGCCATGCTCAGCCCGGATCAGCTGGGCGATTTCATCAGCTTTGCCGCGGCGAGCTACCCGGCCAACCGGTATGCGCTCGTCTTCTGGGACCACAGCGGCGGTTCGCTCTACGGCTACGGCGCCGACGAGCTGTACCCGGACACCGTCCTTTTCCTGCCGGATATCGCCCGCGCGCTCATGGACAGCGGCATGAAATTCGATTTTGTCGGCTTTGACGCCTGCCTCACGAGCTCCGTCGAAACGGCATACATGCTGGAGCCATACGCCGATTACCTGATCGGCTCGGAGGAGATGGCGCCGGCGTACGGCTGGGATTACACCGCGTGGCTCAGCGCCCTGGGCACAAATACCTCCATCGACACCGTCGAGCTCGGTAAAGTCATCGTCGACAGCTTCCCGGCGCCGAACGCCCCGCCCGGGAGCGGGAAGGACGCGACGCTGTCCGTCGTCGCCCTCCGCGAGATACCCGCCGTCTACGGCGGCCTGCGCGACTATATGCCCGGCGCTTCGGCGGATCACTGAAGCCCGGCGCGCCAATCGCGCAAAAATTCCCCCGTTCGACAAAAAAAGACACCCGCCCGGCGCATATCTTGTATTCCCATTCAGTTTTTCTCCTTTTCCGGAAGCGGCGCTGAACAGACGTTCAGCGCCGCTTCAAGCTGTCGATAAAGCCCTTCGGGCTTTATTGACAAGGGGCTGCATACAGCGCGCTCAGCCGCGCGCTGCATGAGAAGTGTCACTCCGGAGGCGCATGTCCTCCTGCGTGACAATTTTGAATTTATTTGCCGCTCCGGCGGCAAACTCTGCGAGGCGTTCCCCTTTGTATGCAGTTTTTTTGACAGGCTGCCGGATTAAAGTTCCAGGACGCGCTCTTATGTCCGATAGAGGAAATCGAAGCCCTTTTTCTTGCGCGCCGAGTATGATATACTTTTCATACAAGAATAAACACAACGCAGGGGATATTGCTTCATGACCTTTTACCTCATCAGACACGGCGAGACGGACTGGAACAGGCAGAACAGGCTGCAGGGGATCGAGGATATCGAGCTCAACGAAACGGGCATCCGCCAGTCCGCCGAGTGTGCCAGGGCCCTGCGCGGCGTCAAGGCCGGCCGCATCCTGTCGAGCCCCTTGAAGCGGGCGGTAAAGACGGCGGAGATCATCTCCGAATATACGGGCGGCCCGCCCGTGATCGTGGAGGAGGGGCTGACCGAGCGCGATTTCGGCAGGCTCTCCGGCATCACGCTCCCGGAGCGGGAGGCGCTCCTGGCCAGCGGGGAGGACCCCGGCATGGAGCCCTTCGATGTCCTCACGGACAGGCTCCTGCGGGTTTTGAACGCTTATAAGGCGTGCGGCGGCGCTGAAAACATCCTTCTGGTCTCTCACGGCGCGTCCATCAACGCGCTTTTATCGGTGCTGTCGGGCGGCGAGCTCGGCACGGGGCAGACAGTCCTCAAAAACGTCTGCATCAGCAAGCTCCGCTGTGCCGGAGATTCCTTCGCCGTCGAATTCTACAACCTGACCCCGGAGGAGTTTACAAGGCTGGGCGGGCGGTAACGTCAATAAAAATAGGACGCCGAGAACGGCGTCCCCCACGGGGCGGCTTTGCCGCCCGTTTATTTTGAATGTTAAAACCCCGTTCTGTACAGAGGTATAGCGTTGATAACGGGCTGCTCGTACGGGTGGATTTCCTTAACGGCCCGGATGGTCTCCTCCACCTTGCTTGTCAGGCAGATGGCCTCCACCCGGTACTCGTCCGCCTCGCAGATGACGTTGAAGTCGCCCTGATACGGGCTGCTGCCGGGGAGCGCCCGCCAGCAGCCGGTGGAATCGCTGTAGGACAGGCAGCAGTCGTAATTGCCGATATGCCCGGCGTCCGCGCTTCTGAGAGCGTCCTTTAAGAGCGCCAGATGGGTTTTGGGGATATAGACCTCGATTTTGCAGTATTCAAAGTCCGCCGGCCCGCCGCCTTTGGGGCGGCTTTCCGTTTCCACCGCCGGCTCCACGTCGGTCAGCCAGCGCTCCTCATAGCCTGTGGGGACGTAGCGCTCGATGTACTCCAGCGCCTCGGTGACGCTTTCGGTGACGAGATAGAGGTCAAAGCAGGCGGGCTTGGCAAACTGCTGGTCGACCACGGCGTCGATCTGCTTCAAAAGATGGCTGTAGTAGCCGTTCACGTTTAAGATGACGATGGGCTTGTTGTGATAGCGCAGCTGCTTGAGGGTGATGATCTCCATGATCTCCTCGATGGTCCCAAAGCCGCCGGGCAGCGCGATGAACGCGTCGGACCGGGCGTCCATCCTCGCCTTCCGCTCGCGCATGCTCTCCGTGACGACGAGCTCGTCGCACGATTCGTAAACGATCCCCTTTTCGTTGAGGGCCTCGGGGATGACGCCGATGACCCTGCCGCCGTTTTCATGGGCGGCCCGGGCGCTTTCGCCCATGAGGCCCGTCAGCCCGCCGCCGTAGAGAAAGGCGTGGCCCCGCCGGCCGATCTCCCTTCCCAGCTCGGCCGCCGCGCCGAAATACGATGGGTCGATGGTGTTGCTGGAGGAACTGTAGACGCATATCACTTTATTCATCGCGATGACTCCCGGAAAAATTTTTGCCGATATCTACGATATCTTTCTCGCCTGCCTGAGCTGGCCGCAGCCGCCCAGGACCTCGCCGCCGAAGTTGTGGAAGATGTCGCAGTCGACGTTATCTCTTATTTTACTATAAAATTCCAAAACATCAAGTGGGCCCACGGGCGAGAGGCCATTCATATTGTTGTCATTGTACGAGGAAATAATCAGCTTCAGCGGCCGGCCCTTCAAAAGCCCGGTCAAACGGCCGATATCCGCGTCGGAATCGTTGACGCCTTTGATCAGCATATAGCGGACGCGCGCCGTCGTCCCGGTCGCCTCGGCAAAGTCCGAGGCTGCGTCGAGAATGGCCTTTACGCCGTATTTTTTTGTCATCGGGATCAACAGGGCGCGCTGTTCGTCCGTGGTGGCGTGCAGCGAAAGATTCAGCCGCAGGCGGATATTTTTTTCGCGGACAAAGCCGGTCAGCCCGCGGATTTTCGGCACAATGCCGGCCGTTGCCAGCTCAAAGCCCCGGATGTCCGTCTCGCCGGCGATTTTTTCGATGGCGCGCGTCACATTGCCGTCGTTGAAAAGCGGCTCGCCCATGCCGGCGAAAACGACGGCGTCGATGGGCGGACAGCCGGCGCCGGCCCTGTACCGGTCGCAGACCGCCACCTGGCCGAAGATTTCCTCCGCGCTCAAATCGCGGATAAAGCCCTGCGCGCCGGTGGCGCAGAAGCGGCAGCCCACGGCGCACCCCACCTGCGACGAGACGCAGACCGTTGAGTGATATGTCAGGGACAGCTCCTTGTCGTGCATATACAGCGTTTCCACGGTATGCGCATCCTCCAGCCCCAGGAGGAACTTTGCCGCGCCGTCGCCGCCGGCGATCTGATTGAGAATTTTCATGCGTGCCTCCGTCATGTTTTCCGGCCGGCACAGGGGAGAAAACAAAAAATCCCCGAAGCTTTCGCTTCAAGGATTTTACCATGGTCCTCTACACCCTATTCTCAGCCGGAATAAGTGATCGTGGCGTCAGGCAGGTCTCCTGGCTAACGGATCAACGCAGAGTCTCTCCTTCCCGGCCGCAAGGCCAGTGGATAACGAGAACTGCTCTCCGGATACAGTGGCGGGACCGCTCGGTTATGCTCCGATTCCCTATTCTCCCCCAAGCGGGGGCACCTGACGCCGATATTCAACTGCTGCTAATCTAGCACAATTCTTTTAAAATTTCAACAGGCGATTTTTGAGCCTTTGGCCCTGCCGCGCCCGGTCAAACGCCGGCCAGGAGCTTGTGGAACTTATGTATGCCGCCGCCCAGCAGCATCAGCGGGCAGGCGATGGCCGTTTCCAGCCCGGTCTTCCGGCAGGCGTCCACGTCGGAGGGCTCCACGTCCTTTTTGCTGTGGAAGAGGACCCGCTGCACGCCGTTTTCCTTCATCTGGGAGATCCACGGCGTGATTTCTTCCTTCTCAAGATAGATATAAGCGCATCTCGGCACCTTGGGCAGCTCGGCAAAACTCTTGTAGATTTTGACCTCCCGGTCGCCCTCGGCGTTCGGGTTCATGGCGTAAACCGCAATGCTGCCGCGCTGGAAAGCCTGCAGGATCATTTTCATGGAAGGGTCGTCCTTCAGCGGATAGCCGAGGATCAAAACCTCGCCGTCGGTGAAAAAATCTTTCGTGAGCTTGGCCATTATCATACCTCCGTCTGTTCGACATAATTGCGCGCCGGCCGGGCGCCGTGCGCGTCCCGCCGGAACGATGACAATTATTATCATAGCCCAATTTCACCCGGAGTCAAGAGAAAACCCGGCTACAGCATGGAAATGCCCGCCAGTATAAATATCCAGCCCGGCATGATCGGGACGAGTATGCCGATAATGCCCAGAATGATCAGCAGGATACCGATAATTTTCCTGTTCTTTTTTGGCGCCGTCGTTTTTTTCATCGCGCTTTCCCCTTCGCCCGCAAGCTGATGCTGAAATGTCCGCATCAGCATTTTTCCCGGAGCGCCGCTGTTTATGCCGCATTAGGGCATTTTTCCGGCGATTTTTCGGTGCCTGGCGGCAGCGCGCGGCCATCGGCGCCGCGGTGGGGGGTGACCATGGGAACAGGGGCGTTAGCGTGCGTCAGTCCGGCATCCATTTCATCAGCGATATCCTGAACACGAAGCGGCCTGTCCCGTCGCAGTAGCCGAAGAAGTCGTCGGCGGAAATCTGGAAGAGCCCGGCCCGCCCGTCATACCAGATACTGCCCCGGCCCTTCGTGACGGTGCGGCCTTCCGTGTCTAAAAGCGCGTACTCCCGCGAATAATTGTCGGAACGATTTGTCGCAAAGAAGATATCGCCGCTTTTTGTCTCCACCGTCCAGATACCCGTGTACCGATCGTCCGCTTTGACGATATCCGTTCCGTCCAGCGTCATTACCCCGTCGCAATTGTCGCTGCTGCGGTATTCGACAAACGCCCCCGTGACGGATATGACCCGGACGGCGCCTGGCAGCGCGTATTCATGTCTGCCGTCGGACAGGATGGTCTCTTCGGCGTCGTTATACCAATACCAGCTGTCCAGCGCGTGCACCTCTCCGCTGAAGCCCGGCCTGAGAGCCAGCGCCTTCAAGTCCCCGTCCAGCCAGCGCTCGCCGTTTCCGTCCGCAACGAGGAATACACCGGCGCCATACCGTGTGACCGGGCCCTTGGCGCGTAAAAGCTCCGCGCCCGTCCTGTCGATGATCAGATAATCGCCGTCTTTGTCGCGGACGACCGCCTTCCCGTCCAAAAATTCCTGCGGTTCGTAAAAGCGGGGCTCTATGACCACCTTGAAGCTCCTGTCGATATAGCCGAAGGGCCCTGTCCCGTCGTCCCCGCTGCTTACGGGAGCCAGTCCCTCGGAAAACCAGCCGGTTTGCGCAAAACCGGTGTCGACGAGCGCTCCGGAGCGCTCGTCGATCATCCCCGACGCCCCGTCGGCCAGCGGAACGGTCAGGAGCCCGTCTCCGTAGCCGTAAAAGAATTCCTCGAACATCCCGGGCAGAAGCCTGTCGAAATACGCCGTATCCTTCAGGCTGTACAGATGCTGCCCGTCGTAATCCAGCACGTCGGCATCATTGGTCTTACGGTCGCGGACAAGCAGGATCACCTCGTCAAGGCAAAGCACGCCCTGATATATGTACGCCGTTGCCCAGCTGCCGTCATAGGCGCATACCCCATAGGTATCCGCCCGGCGCCATCCGTCCTCCGTATCGCCGCCGGGGGACTTTATCAGCCTGTAAACAGGCTTCGGCCCCTGGTCCGCCAGGCCGATGAGGGGATACGCCGCGTCGGTGACTATTTTGCCGTCCATGGTGACAAACCCAAACAGGTTGCCGTCGTCATATCCGTAAGTGCGCTCCCCGATATACGGCAGCAGCGGCCCGTAATCCCCGGACGGGACAAGCTCCGGCATCCGCTCCGCCGAAAGCCGCGAATATATCTCCTCCGGCGCCTTATAAGCCGTCAGCTGCGACCAGTCCGTCCTGACGCCGGATTTCCAGTCGGTAGCAGCCGGCGCCGGCGCATTTTCCCCGGCGCACGAGGACGAGAGGGCGAGCGTTATCGCAACTGCGGCTGTCAGGCATACATATCGTTTCATATGGCGCTCCTTACCGTTCTTTTATTTCCGGCCCCGGCATATCAGAATTGGCGCTTGGAGGGCCGCCGCCCTTAAGAAGCCTCAAGAAATGATTTCATGAATTCAAACAGCTCGGAGCTTTCGATCCACCACTGCTTTTTCTCAAAGCTGATCTCGGTCTGGCCGTGAGGAGCACCCGCCTGATTGATATAGCGGTCGCCGTCTCCGGCTACCAGGTGAAAGCCGTATTCGGGGGTGATCCCCGCAAGGCGCCTGTTCCACGTGATGTCGTCTTCCGACAAATTGCTTAAAATAGAAATCAGCTTCCGCCTTTCTTCCGGCGTCAGCTCTGTTTCCCCGGTTTCTTCTTCCTGCGTATCCATAGACCAAAAGTATACCTTTGTCTGTTCGGCATCCAGGTTTTGCATCCAGCTCACCAGAGAGACCTTGTCGGTGTCTGCGCAGCCGGCCAGCAAAATAACGCAAAAGAAAACGGCGGCGATCATCCTTTTCATATCAAGCCCCCGTGCTGCGCGGCGGGTGGACGGGCGCCCGGGTGACGGAGGAGGGCAGGCTGCCCCGTATATTAAAGGTGCCGCTGCTGATGCCGGCGTGCCGGATAGCCGCGCCCGCCCGGGCGCACGTCCTGGAGATATAACCGTCCAGCGTTTCGGTGATAAAGTCGTCTGCCGAGTCGATGACCGACGGCGGGATGGTAACGCCCATCACCTGCACGGCGACGATGTGCAGGTCCGTCAGCTTGTTGTCCTCCACCCCGGCGCGGACCTTGAAGTAGATGTTCACGTTGTCGGGGATGAGCCCCAGCATCGGCAGCTCCTTCTGGGCGTCCTGCTTCGTGTACCGGCCGTTGAGGACCTCGCTGAACACGTAGCCGGTATCGAGATTCGCGGAGGCCTCGAGGGTCCCGTCGCCGTTGACGCGCACCTGGGCGTTTTTAACCGCATCGTAAGGCGGACGGTTTTCGTTGAAAAACGCCGTGAGCTCCTCGCTGGTCAGGCCCGTGTCCACGTCGTGGGGGGCGCCGTATTTCACCGTATAATCTCCGGCAGCGCCGCTCTGGGGCGCGTCGTCTTCCGCGATGCCCAGCTTTGCTATGGCGCTGTCGTAGGCCGCCCGCGAGGAGCTGACGCCCAGATTGTCGGGCTTGACGATGCGCGGCACCAGGAAATACACCCCCGTCGCCGCCAGCAGCAGCGCCAGGAGGACGAGGATAAAGGCCGTCAGGCAGCCGCGCCGTTTGCGCTGCCTCTCGGCGGCGTCTCCATCGGGTGAACGCGAGGCACCGCCGCCGGCGTCCTGAGGCTGGCCGCAGTGCGGGCACAGGGCGGCGCCGTCGTCAAGTTGGCGGCCGCAGCGGGTGCATAACATCAAAATCCCCCTGTCTTCGTCGTATGGGATAACGATGTTATTGTATAATATAACCAGCAATTGGTCAACCTTGCCGGCGGTCCCGGTGACCCGGTCACATATTTTGACAAAATACAGACTATAATGGTATAATAAGGCCATAGGAAAATGGCGCAAACCAAAGGAATTTTACGATAAAGAGGTTTTTACCGATGAAAGACGTTTTGATGTTTATGACAAGCTGGTGCCCCTACTGCAAAAAGGCGTTCTCCATGATCGACGAGGTCCGCGGGGAAAAAGAGGCGTATAAGGACGTGGAAATCGTCACGATCGACGAGGACAAGGAGCGCAAATACGCCGACACGTTCGATTACTATCGCGTGCCGACCTTTTATGTGGACGGCGAAAAAGTGCATGAAGGCGCGGCCACCATCGACAATATCCGCAAGGTTTTCGAGTTGGCTGTCGGATAAGCAGCGGCCAATATTGAACACGTTCGGCAGGGACGGGGCGGGGGCCCCGTCCCTGCCGTTTCGCGGGGCGGCCGGGCGTGCGCCGGACGGCACTAATAATGCGCATAATATTCCGGTATTACTACAATATGTTGTATTATTTTGCAAAAATCCGGTTTTTGTGCTTGAAAACAAAAAAAATCAATGATAGAATGAACTCAGCGGAATTTTCGGTAATTAATAGATATTTATCTAAAAAATGTAAATTATCCGGGATGTCGAATGAAACAGCTGTACTTTATGGAATTTGATCCGCAGCAAAGCTCAGGCGTCCATGACGAGATGCTTCTGTCGCTGCCTCCTGACAAAAGGCAGCGGCTGTTGCGCTGCCGCCGGGAGAGCGACAGGCTGGCCGGCCTCTATTCAGACGTGCTCCTCCGGTGCCTCGTCTGCAAAAGCGCCGGCGTCAGGTACAGGGATATCGACATCAGGAAGGGCGCGTCGGGCAAGCCGTATCTGGCTGGCCGGCCCCTTTGCCAATTCAATATATCGCATACAAAAAACGCCGTCGCCGCAGCGTTGGCGGACGCGCCGGTGGGCGTTGATATCGAGCGGCTCCGTGCGCTGGACGACGCCGTCGCCCGGCGGGCGTTTTCGTCCAATGAGCTGCGCCTTCTGGAAGCCGCCGACGACCGGGTTTTGCGCTTTTTCGAGCTCTGGACCAGAAAAGAGGCCCTGGTAAAATGCCGCGGCACAGGCCTGACCGGCGACCTGCGTGCGCTGGACGCCGCCGCCGCGCTGCCCGGCGAGGAGCTCGCCACGTTCCGGGCCGGCGGCTGTGTGATTTCCGTTTGTTCAAAAATGAAATTCGACGAAAGCGATCTTAAGAAAATAGAGGAAGCGGACCTGATCGGTTTGTGGCGGGATTACGCGTCGTAAAATATCATATTTCTGATTGGAGAACGATGAAGAATGAGCTCCGAGAAAATATTCCATCAATTATCCGAATCACAAAAATCCATCTGGTATCTGGAGAAGGCGTATCCCGGGACAAGCATCAATATCGTGGCCGGGACGCTGCGCCTGCGGGGCGAGATCAGCTATCCGGCCCTTCAGAAGGCGCTGAACCTGTTCGTCAGGAAAAGCGACGCCATGCGCATCCGCATCCATGAATCGGACGGCGTGGCGGCGCAGTACGTCACCGATTACGAAGAATTCCCGGTGGATTTCTTTGATTTCAGCCAGGGCGACGGACTGAAAAATCTCTTTGCCTGGGACGAGAGCACCACAAGAACACCCTTTGATATCACCAGCGAGCAGCTCTTTTACTGCGCGACCTTCAAGGTCGGCGAGAATGAGGGCGGCTTTTATATGAAGATGCATCACCTGATTTCCGACGCCTGGACGATGGGCCTTGTGACGAGGCAGGTGATCGATTTTTATTCAAAAATAAAAAAAGGCCTGCCCGTGGACGACTTCCCGAATCCCTCCTTCGTCCAGCATCTGGTGAACGAAGCCGAGTACGAAAGGTCCGCCAGGTTTGAAAATGACAAGGCGTATTGGCTCCATAAATTTGAAACGCTCCCCGAAATGTCGGTTTTAAAGCCCCAGAAGTCCAGCGGCGTTTCGATCCTGGCAAAGCGGAAAACGCTGATCACGCCCCTTAAGCTGTCCAACAAGATCCGGGAATTCTGCAGCGCCAGCAAGCTGTCGATTTTCACGCTGTTCATGTCGGCCCTGGCCGTCTACATCAACCGCGTGACCGGCATTGAGGACATCGTCCTGGGGACGACCATATTGAACAGGACGAACGCCAAAGACAAGGAGACCCCGGGGATGTTCGTCAGCGTCGCCGCGCCGCTGCGCATCACCGTGGACGACACCAAGGATTTCAGGACGTTTGCCGCGTCGATGCTGAAGGAAAGCACCGATGTCCTCCGACATCAGAAATACCCGTATAACTACCTGCTCCGCGATCTCAAGAAAAAGCACAAGCTGGGTGGCCGGCTGTTCGACATCGTCCTGAGCTATCAGAACTCGAAGTTCCACAAGGACGAAACCGACGAGGATTATACCGGCAAATGGCTTTTCTCCGGCTGCCAGGTGGAGTCGCTTATCATCAGCGTCAACGACCGCGAGGACGGCGGGAATCTCGTCATCGACTACGATTTCCTCTGCGATGTTTTCGACATCAAGGAGATCGAGTTCATCCACCAGCATATCATCAGCCTTTTGTGGCACGCCCTGGACAACCCCGCAAAAAGCATCTCGAAGCTCGAGATGATCTCGGAGAAGGAAAAGCATAAGCTCCTCCGGGAATTTAATAATACATACGCCGACTTCCCCATGGACAAGACGATCGGCCAGATGTTTGAGGAGCAGGCCGACAGGTCGCCGGACAGCGCCGCGCTCCTGCTCCGCGATAAAGAAATGACTTATTCCGAGCTCAACCGGCAGGCCAACCGGCTTGCCGCCACCCTGCGGGAAAAGGGCGTGGGCCCGGATAAAGTCGTCGGCATCATGGCCTATCGCGGCTTTGAGCTGATCGTCGGCATCCTGGGCATCCTGAAGGCCGGCGGGGCCTACCTGCCCATAGACCCGGAGTACCCGAAGGAACGCCGGAAATTTATGTTTGCCGACAGCGGCGCGGCGTTGCTGCTGACAAAGCGCGCGCTGATAGACACGGCCGGTTTCACCGGAGAGGTCCTTGACCTGGACGACGCCTCGAGCTATACGGGCGACGGGCGCAATCTCCCGCCGGTCAGCAGCTCGGGCGATTTGGCCTATGTCATTTACACCTCCGGCTCGACAGGGAAGCCGAAGGGCGTCATGCTCCGGCACGCCGGCGTCGTCAACAGCTTCTGCTGGGGCGTGAAGAAGTTCGGCCTGAAGAGCGACAGCGTGATCCTGCAGAAGACGGCGCCCACCTTTGACCCGTCCGTCTGGGAGATATTCTGGTGGCTCATGCTGGGGGGAAAGGTCTGCCTGATCGATTCGGGCGACGAAAAGGACCCCGAGGCCATCATTTCCGCCATCGAAAGATACCAGGTGACGGTCATGCATTTCGTCCCGTCCATGATGGGGCTGTTTCTCAATTATGTGGACACGACCGCTTCCGACGGGAGGCTGGCGTCGCTGCGCCAGGTTTTCTCCTGCGGCGAGGCCATCAGCCTCAATACCGTGGAGTATTTTAATCAGCTTCTATATAAGCAAAACGGCACCAGGCTTTACAATATGTACGGGCCGACGGAGGCGACGGTGGAGGTCGCCTGCTTCGACTGCTCCCCCGGCGAAGAGCTCACCTCCGTGCCTATCGGGCAGCGGATCGACAATTTCAGCATTTACATATTGGACAAAAACAGAAATCTGCTGCCGGTCGGTATCCCGGGAGAAATTTATATCGGCGGCGTCGGGGTCGCCCGGGGATATCTGAACAATCCCGCGCTGACGGCGGAACGGTTTGTGGAAAATCCGTTCGTCCACGGGGAAAAGATATACCGGACCGGCGACAAGGCCAGATGGTACCCGAAGGGCGACATCGAATTTCTGGGCAGGATGGACTTTCAGGTCAAGGTCAAGGGCTTCCGGATCGAGACCGGGGAAATTGAGGCCAGGCTGCTCACCCACCCCGACATTCTCGAAGCGGCGGTCAAATCGTTCCGCGACGAGGGCGGCGTCTATCTGGCCGCCTATGTCGTTGCCGGCAAGGCCGTGGGCGCCGAGGATATCCGTCAGTATCTGGCCGAGACGCTGCCGGAATACATGATCCCCGGCTGCGTCGTGTTTCTGGATAAAATGCCGCTGAACAACAACGGGAAGACGGACAGAAACGCCCTGCCGGCGCCGGAGAACCACCACGTCGCGGCCGCCGAATACACGCCGCCGTCAAACGGGGCGGAATCCGCCCTGTGCGATATATGGGCCCGGGCCCTGGGGCTCGGGCAGGTCGGCGTGTCGGACGAATATTCGGTGCTGGGCGGCGACTCGCTGACGGCCATCAGGATTATCACCGATATCCACAAAAGCTTCGGCGTGGAGATATCGCCAAAGCTCATATTCCAGCTCCAGACGGTCAAAAGGCTCGCCGCCCGCCTGGAAACGCTGCAGGGCCGGAAAGCGGAAGCCGCCCAAATACCCCGGGTGGCCGAAAGCGCGTGGTATCCGGCCTCGTCCGCGCAAAAGCGGCAGTTCATCCTGAACAGTATCGACGGCGGCGTCAGCTACAACCTGCCGGGCGGCATGGAAATCACGGGGAAAATAGACGCCGGAAGGGTCAATGACGTTTTCAAAAAAATCGTTGCGCGCCACGAAACGCTGCGGACGAGCTTTGAGCTGCGGGACGGCGAGCCGGTACAGGTCGTCCATCAGGACGTGGCGTTTGCCGTGGAGTACGCCGAAACGGCGGAGACGGATTACGAAAGGCTGATGGAAGGCTTTATCCGCCCGTTTGACCTGAGCGCCGCGCCGCTGCTCCGGGTCCGGCTGGTGAAGCTGGCGGACAGCCGCCATGTCCTCATGTTCGATATGCACCATATCGTCTCCGACGGCGCGTCGATCAATATCATCATCAGGGAATTCCTGGCGCTGTACGCCGGCGGCACGCTGCCCGAGCTGAAAATACAGTACAGGGATTATGCGGCTTGGCACAACGCGCGGCTGCGGTCCGACAAGCTCATAGCGCAGGAGGCCTACTGGCTGGAGCGGTTTTCAGGGGAGGTTCCGGTGCTGAACCTGCCGCTGGATTATGCGCGCCCGTCGTTCCAGAGCTTCCACGGGAACAAGCTGTATTTCATCATTGACGAGGCGCTGACGGCGGAGCTGAAAAAACTGATGGCAAAAACGGGGACGACGCTTTTCATGCTGCTGCTGTCGGCGTATAATGTGCTGCTGTCAAAATACAGCGGGCAGGAGGATATCGTTGTCGGGACCCCGGTGGAAGGCCGGCTGCACGCCGACCTGCGCGAGCTGGTCGGAATGTTTGTCAATACGCTGGCCATCCGCAGCAGGCCGGCGGGGCACAAGACCTTTACGGCGTTCCTCAGCGAGGTCAAGGAGGACCTCTTAAACGCCTACGAGAATCAGGAGTATCCGTTTGAAGAGCTGGTGGGCAAGGTGGTTGCGCGGCGGGACACCAGCCGCAACCCCCTGTTCGACACGACGTTCATCCTGCAGAATATGGACCTGTCGGTTCTGTCCACGGAGGAATTCACCGCCGCGCCCTATGCCTTCGGCGACGGCACGTCGAAGTTCGACCTGTCGCTGGAAGCGTCGGATATGGGCGGCATCATCGAGTGCAGCATCGAGTACTGCACCGATTTGTTCGGCGAGGACACCATCCGGCGCCTGTCGTCCCATTTCCTCAACACGCTCGGCGATATTGTCAAGGACCCCTCCAAGAAGCTCTGCGATATCGGCATCCTGTCCGAGGCCGAGCGGCACCGGCTGCTCTGCGAGTTTAACGATACGGATGCGGAATACCCGCGGGAAAAGACGATACACCGGATTTTCGAGGAGCGGGCCTCCGAGGCCCCCGGCAGCACGGCGCTTGTCCTGGGGGACAAGGCGATGACATACGGCGCGCTCAACGAGAGGGCGAACCGCCTGGCCCGCACGCTGCGGGCCCGCGGCGTCGGTCCGGACGATATCGCCGGCCTTGTGGCCGACCGGTCCCTGGACATGGTCGTGGGCGTTCTCGGTATCCTGAAGGCCGGCGGCGCGTATATGCCCATTGACCCGGAGTACCCCGCCGAGCGGCAGGCCTATATGCTCAAGGACAGCGGCGCGAAGGTGCTGCTGACGAAAAAAGGCCTGGAGCTGCCGTTTGAGGGGATGACCGTCTGCCTTGACGACGAGGCCTTCTACGCCCCCGACGGCGCCAACCTCGTCTCCGTCAGCAAGCCCTCGGACCTGGCGTATATCATTTACACCTCCGGCTCCACCGGAAAGCCGAAGGGCGTCATGATCGAGCACCGCAACGTGGTGCGCCTCCTGTTCAACGACAAATTCCAGTTTGCGTTTGATAAAAACGACACGTGGACCCTGTTCCACTCCTGCTGCTTTGACTTTTCCGTCTGGGAGATGTACGGCGCGCTGCTTTACGGCGGCCGGCTGATCGTCGTTCCCAAGGAAGACGCGGTGGACACCAGGCGGTTCCTCGGCATCCTGAAGGCCGGGAAGGTCACGGTTTTGAACCAGACGCCCTCGGCGTTCTACAATCTCATCGGCGAGGACGCCGTTTCAGGGTCGGAGCTCCCCGCCCTCCGGTATGTGATCTTCGGCGGCGAAGCGCTCAAGCCGCCGATGGTGCGGACCTTCAAGGAAAAATACCCCCAAACGAAGCTGGTCAACATGTACGGCATTACCGAAACCACCGTGCATGTGACGTTCAAGGAAATAACCCTGGCCGATACGGAAAAGAATATCAGCAATGTCGGCACGCCGATCCCGTCGCTGAAGGTTTACGTGCTGGACAGCCATCTGCACCTTTTGCCCGTGGGCGTTCCGGGAGAGATCTGCGTCGGCGGCGCCGGCGTGGCGCGCGGATATCTCAATAACAAGGCGCTGACCGAGCAGCGCTTCGTGGAGCTCGGCGGCGGCTCGGGCAGGATATACCGCTCGGGCGACCTGGGCCGCTTTTTGGAAAACGGCGACATCGAATATCTCGGCAGGATAGATGACCAGGTCAAGATCCGCGGCTACAGGATCGAACTGGGCGAGCTCGAGAGCGCGCTGCTGCGTCACCCCGATATCGAGGAGACGGTGGTCACCGTGCATGAATCGGGCGGGGGAGACAAGCGGCTCTGCGCCTATTTCAAGTCGAAAACCGAGCTCACGGCAAAGGAGCTCGCGCCCTATTTGTCGGGCGTGCTGCCGGAGTATATGATCCCGTCCTATTTCATCAGGCTTGAGGCTTTCCCGCTCAACCGCAACGGCAAGATCGACAGGCCGGCCCTGCCGAAGCCCAATGAGGTGCTGATCTCCAGCGCCGACACCATCATGCCCCGCAGCGTGACGGAGGAGCTGATGGCAAACGCCTGGGCCGACGTGCTTGAGCTGAAAACGGTCGGCGTTAACGACAATTTCTTTGAGCTCGGCGGCGATTCCCTCAGTGCCATCCGGGTCGTGTCCATGCTGAAGCTCGGCATCAATATCGTGGATTTCTACACCAATCCCACGATCCGCCAGCTGACGGAAAAGCTGAACGGCGCCTATGCCGGCAGCGGCCTTTTGGTGGACATGACAAGAAGGCGGAACAATTCCGGCCGGAATATTGTCTGCTTCCCGTACGGCGGCGGCAGCGCCCTGGCGTACAGAGATATCAGCAACGCGATTCTGGAGAAGGACCCCGACGCGAAGCTCTACGCGGTCGACCTGCCCGGCCACGATTACGGCGTTGACCTCGCGCTGCGGCCGATCGAAGAAACCGCGGCCGACCTGGTCCGCGAGATATCGGAAAATCTGACCGGGGAAATCGTGCTTTACGGGCACTGCGTGGGCAGCGCCCTGCTGCTGGCCACGGCGTCGGGGCTGCAAAAGGCCGGCGTACCGGTCAGGGCCGCCTTTATCGGCGGCGTGCTGGTGCCGAAGCTTATCCGGCTTTACGGCGGCGTGCTGAACCCCTGGAGCCTGTGCTCCGATAAATATATCGTCCGGTACCTGAACAGAATCGGCCTGCCGCAAAACCTCCTGGAGGACAGCGCGTATATCGATTACATCATCAAGGCGTTCCGGCACGACGCAAAGTGCTTTACAGGCTATATATACGCGCGGCTTGCCGGGAAAGCCGGCCGGCTGGAGATTCCCTTGCATCTGATCGTCGGCGACAGGGACACCACAACGAGGCGTTATCAAAAAAGATACAGGCAGTGGCGCAGGTTTTTTGAAAGCGTCGATCTGACGGTCCTTCCCGGCGCGTTTCATTACTTTATTAACACGCATGCCGACGCGCTGGCGGAGTATCTGCTGAGCGTCTAGCGTGAAAGAGGCCCCTGATGATTGTTTATGATCTGCCGTTTATCCTGCTGCATGTCGCCGTATTATCGACACTGGTATTTCTGATTTATATCGTGACCATCCGGAATAAGAAGACCCTGCATTATCTGTTCATCGGCGTCGTCATCGTCGCGTTCGTCTGGACAGGCATCGCGCTTTTGCAGGTTTATTCCAAGGCGCTGCTGAATTACTCCGGGATGCTTTTGACCAACATCTATTTCTCGGCGGCGGGGTTCGTTTCTTTCTTCCTGTTTTACATTGGCTTTGTTTTTAAAAACTCGCATAAAACCCTGAAGCCCAGGCATTATGCCCTGTTCATATTTCCCGTCTGCAACGCCGCCATGATATGGACCGACAACGTCCATCACCTGTATTTTACCAGGTTCTCCGAAATCAGCAGCGAGATCATCAGGGGCCCGTATTTTAACGCGGAGCTGGTTGTCAGCTACGCCGTTGTCCTCATGGGGCTGTATTTTCTTGTATCGTTTACCATTAAGAATTCCGGTTTCTTTTCCAGGCAGTCCATCCTCATCATCGTCGGGACGCTGGGCCCCGTGTTTGCCGACGTGGTTATCGTCGCCAGGCTCTTTAAGGTGCCGATCTACTTTGAGCCGATTTCCTTCTCCTTCGGCATCATCTGCTTCTCGATCGCGATATTCCGGTTTGATTTCCTGAATATCGTTCCCGTGGCGCTGCAGACGATTGTCGACCATATTTCGGACAGCTATCTGGTGCTGAACGAACGCATGGAGATAACGGATTATAACAGGACGTTTGTCGAAAACTTCTCCGCAGTCACGGCCATCCGGAGAAAAGAACCCTTCGGCGCCCTGTTCAAAGGTAAACTTTCGGAAAAATCTGCCGAAATTATATGTAAAATAGATAATTCGATAAAAAACCAAAAATTAGAAAGCTACGAAGTTCATTTTGAGGAACAAAAATTCAATAAATTTTTCATTGTAGAGATCACGCCCGTAGCGTCGGGCGGGACCGTTATCTGCACTATTGTGCTCTTCAAGGATATCACCGAGCAGAAGCGGGACGCCGAGCTCATCGCGCGGACCCAGGTGGCCCTGATAGAGAGCGAGCACCTGGCGTCGCTGGGGCAGCTTGTCGGCGGGATCGCGCACAACCTGAAAACGCCGATCATGTCCATTGCCGGCGGCCTCGAGGGGCTCACGGACCTCATCGACGAATATGACGAGTCGGTCGGAGACCCCGGCATCACGGCGGAGGACCACCATGAGATCGCCGGCGACATGCGCGTGTGGATTCGCAAAATGAAGGAATACGCCTCCTACATGTCGGATATCATCTCGGCGGTCAAGGGCCAGGCGGTCCAGCTGACCTCGACCACCACCGACAGCTTCACGCTCCGGGAGCTCATCAAGCGTGTGGAGATATTGATGAACCACGAGCTGAAGAGATATTGCTGCCGGCTGGATGTCAGCTGCGCGCTGGACCCGGACTTTTTGATGAAGGGCGAGATCAACAGCTTCATCCAGGTGGTCAACAACCTCATCATCAACGCCATCGAGGCTTACGAGGGGAAAGAGGGCGTCATAGAGCTCAACATATCCCGCACCAGCCAGGACTCTCAGATGGTCCTGTTCGAGGTCAGGGACAGCGGCAGCGGCATGACCGACGAGGTCCAGGAAAAACTGTTCAAAGAGATGATCACGACAAAGGCCAAGAACGGCACCGGACTCGGCTTGTATATGTCCTATTCCACGATTACCGGGCGTTTCGGCGGTAAGATGTGGTTCCGATCGGTTCATGGTATGGGAACGTCGTTCTATATTATGATTCCGGCAGCTTAATTGGAGGTCTGCAATGAGAAAACGAAAATCTGAGAGCGTTGCCGAGTATAACATTCTGGCCCTAGACGACGAGGTCGGCATCCTGGACTCGCTTTCCGTTGTGCTCAAGCGCAACGGCTACGGGTTCGAGGGCGTCACGTCGCCCAACGACGCGGTTGAGCTTATACGGTCCGGCCGGTTTGACATGCTCATCCTCGATTACATGATGCAGCCGATCAACGGCGACAAGGTCGTGGAGAGAATCCGCGAGTTTGACCGCGAGCTGTATATCCTCCTGCTGACCGGGCATAAGGACATGGCGCCTCCCCTGGAGACGATCAAGGCGCTGGACATCCAGGGCTACTGCGAGAAAAACGACAAGTTCGACCAGCTCATTCTGCTCGTGGAATCCGCCATCAAGTCCATCATCCAGAAAAAGACGATCGCCCGCTTTCGGGACGGCCTCAGCAAAATCCTTGACGCCGTGCCGAAGATTTATCAGCTCCAGCCCATCGGCTATATTCTCGAGGGGATTCTCAGCGAGGCGATGACGCTGGTGGGCGGCACCAGCGCGTTTGTCCTCGTGGACAATACCAACGACCTGAGCAGCGACCACAAAAGCATCTTCCGGGGCGTGGGCGACTACAACAAAACGATCGAGGATTTCATGGCGATGCTGGACCCCACGCTGATGGAGCACATCGGTTCGTCCAGGATGACGCAGCAGACCGTCGTCATCGACAGCGGGATCATCCTGCCGCTCATCAACGAGTTCAAGCAGACCATCGGCGTCATCTATATCGACAGCGACACGCCGGAGGACGCGCAGAAGCTCCTGGAAATCTATGCCGCCCAGGCCGCGTCGGCCATCAGCAACGCGTTTTTGCACTCGCTGGTGAATACGAAAAACGATGAGCTCAACAAAACGTACGACGCGCTGCGCAAGACCTATATCGACACGGTGGAGGCCCTGCGCCTGACCGTGGACGCCAAGGACGAATATACCCGCGGCCACTCCGACCGCGTGGCGTACTTCGCCGGCAAGGTAGGAAAGGCATTCCGCCTGTCGGAGCATGATCTGGAAACGCTGCGCATCGGCGGCATCTTCCACGACATCGGCAAGATCGGCACGTCGGACGAAATCCTCCAAAAGGCCGATATGCTCAGCGGTTCGGAGTACGAGATCATCAAGCAGCATCCGCTCAAGGGCGCGCATATCCTCGCGGCGATGTCCATGTTTGAGGACGCCGTGCCCCTCATCAAATGCCACCATGAATGGGTGGACGGCTCTGGCTACCCCTTCGGGCTGAAGGGCGAGGAGATTCCGTTCCTGGGGCGGATACTGTCCGTGGCCGACGCTTTCGACGCCATGACCTCCACCCGCCATTACAGGTCAAAGCTGAACCTGGCCAACGCCAAGGATCAGCTCATCAAGGGTTCCGGCACACAGTTTGACGAATCGGTCGTCGAGGTTTTCATAAAGGTCATCGTCGACGATTTCCAGGCCGTGATGGAAGAGTTCGACGGCACTATGCGCCCGGCGTAGCCGTTCTTCGGGACAAAGGAGAAGAGAATGTGCCTGACAATCGGGCAGGCCGTGAAGAAGACCTGCCGCCCGCGAATCCCCGGACTCTGAGAAACATGGCCCCGGCTTTCTGGCAGAGCTCAAATAAAAACACAAAATTTATTATTAACAGCCCGCCGGACCAAGCTTTCGACAAGAAATTATATAACTGTGCGGTATACTTTCTTACAACGATAAGGAGGTATGGCTATGCCGCGCGGAGTTAAACGTGAAAGAAATATCCCTGAAGAAATCGTATCCATCAAAGCGCAGATCGCAAAGCACGAATCAGCGATAAAGTCGCTGAAAGCGCAGCTGTCTTCGCTGCAGGACGAACTGGAACAGACCGAATTGAAAAGCCTCAACAAGCTTTTGAAGGAATCCGGCCTGACGACAAAAGAACTGGAAAACATCATTATCAAGCCGAAGGAAGATATCGCTTAACCCCTTTCCACGATACCGGCCTATAAAAGACGGCGGGCTTTAACACAGCCCGCCGTCTTTGTCATTTTTTCCTTTAAGTGCTCGGATTGGCGTTGACCTGGATATTAAAGTCTGTCGTCTTTGTAACGCCGTCCTCCGTATAGCTCACCGTGACCGTGTGGGAGCCTTCCGCATCCAGGGGCGTGCCCTCCTCCGGCGTCGTGGTGTAGGTGTCGACGACGGCCGTCGTGCTGTCGCTGTATATCGCCGTCACGACCATGCCGGTCAGGTCCAGCGTGTCGCCCACGAGATACGAGGTGACGGAGGGCATCGTGGTGATCTCGATCGAAGACAGCGTCGCCGGGGCATCCTCGAATTCCGCCGTTACCACCACATCCGCGGCGGGCATGATAAACGAGGTGCCCGTCACGGGGCCGCCGTTGTACATCAGCGTGCCGGCCTTCAGCTGCTTGCCGGTATCCGGCTTTACAAGCAGATTGACGATGGCTCCCTGGCGCGCCACGGACGGAATGGCCGTGATCGTGCCGCCGGACAGCGGGCCGATCGTCACGGTATAAGAGGGCAGCGAGACCGTGTAGATCAGCCGGCTGAGCTCGCCCCGCGTCACGGCTGTTTGCGGGCTGAAGGCCTTGCCGCCGTCGTAAAGGCCCTCGAAAACCTTGGCGTTGACGCACGCGGAAACGCCGTCCCTCGCCCAGGACGATATCGCGTCGCTGTCCGTGTACGTTTTGTAATCGTCGCTGTCCGCAACGCCGAGATTAAACGTGCGCGTCGCGATCACCGCCAGCTGCTCCCGGGTGATCTCCGCGTCGGGAGAGAACGTCGTGGCGCTGGTGCCGCTCAGGATGCCCAGGCTGTTCATGACGATGGCCGCCGCGTCATAGTAGTTTTTCAGAACGGTGATGTCCGTAAAGCCGGGGTTCGCGTCCCGGAGCTGCAGAAAACGGCACCATACCACGGCCAGCTGGGCGCGGGTCAGATGACCGTCCGGGTTAAAGGTCGTGTCGCTTGTCCCCTTGAGAAAGCCCTTCGACTGGCAGAAATCGATCTCGGCCTTGTAAGGGTAATTATCCGGCACGTCCGAGAAAGCGGCCAGGGCCTGGCCGCCCGCGGAGATGAGCAGTATCGCGCAAATGAGTACGGAAACGATCTTCTTTTTCATCATAACTATCTCCTTTTTTATGGTCTGAATTCCTGATTCAACATATCGTTCATATTTTTTACAGCGTTATAGACTTTATTTGAAGAAAAATATGTAAAACGAAACGGGGGCGGATGACACAGATCGTCCCTACGGCGCGTTTTGCATGATCTGCGTAGGGGCGAACTGTGTTCGCCCGCCTTTGTCCCTTGCCGCTGTCACCCCGGCCATGCCGGATGGAACCCCGCCTTGCAATGCCTCCAAAGTATCTTGCGATGCCTCCAAAGCATTGTCATTCCCGCGAAGGCGGGAATCCACGTTCCCCGTCCCTCTGTCTCGGGGCTCAGCCGCGCCGACAGGAGCGGGCGAACACAGTTCGCCCTATGAAGACAATCCATACCGTAGGGGAGAACTGTGTTCGCCCGCCTTTGTCGCGCCGTTATCACCCCGGCCATGCCGGATGGAACCCCGCCTTGCAATGCCCCCAAAGTATCTTGCAATGATCCTAAAGCCTTGTCATTCCCGCGAAGGCGGGAATCCACGTTCCCCGTCCCTCTGTCTCGGGGTGCCGCCGCGTCGACAGGAGCGGGCGAACACAGTTCGCCCCTACGAAGACCAATTCATACCGTAGGGACGGCCAGTGGCCATCCGCCCGGAGCGATACCGATAAAGGGAAAAATAAATGGTGGCGAATTCGCCACCATTGCGTTAAAATGCCAGATTTATTGCGCCATGGCGCCCGCCGTCTCGCGGCGCTTTGTCCCACCGTCCTGGTCGGCCTTGTACATGTGGGTGATCAGGTCCAGGACCTTGTTGGAATAGCCGATCTCGTTGTCGTACCAGGCGATGAGTTTGACGAACCTGTCGTTGAGCGCCAGGCCCGCCCGGGCGTCGAAGATGCAGGTGTGCGTGTCGCCGATAAAGTCGGTGGACACGACCTCGTCGTCCACGTATTTGATGATGCCCTCGTATTCGCCGGTGGAAGCACGTTTGAGCTCCGCGCAGATATCCTCATACCCGGCGGGCGAATTGAGCCGCGCCGTCAGGTCCACAACGGAGACGTCGATGATGGGCACCCGCATGGAGATGCCGGTGAGAAGCCCGTTCAGCTCCGGGATGACCTGGCCCACGGCCTTGGCGGCGCCCGTGGTGGCGGGGATGATGTTGCCGATGATGGAGCGCCCCGCCCGCCAGTCCTTTTTCGACGGACCGTCCACGGTCTTCTGCGTGGCCGTGGCGGCGTGGATCGTCGTCATCAGCGCCTCGGCGATGCCGTATTTGTCGCTCAGGACCTTGGCCAGCGGCGCCAGGCAGTTCGTGGTGCAGGAAGCGTTTGAAACGATGTCCATGTCGCTTTTGTAGGACCGGTGGTTGACGCCCATGACGAACATCGGCGCGTCCACCGAGGGCCCTGTGATAACGACCTTTTTGACGCCGCCCTTCAGGTGCGGCTCCGCCGCGCCGGCCCGGGTGAAGACGCCCGTGGACTCGACGATATACTCCGCCCCGGCGGAGGACCAGGGAATATTGCCCGGCTCCTTCTCGGCGAAAACGTGGTATTTTTTCCCGTCCACGTACAGATGCCCGCCCCTGGACTCGGCATGACCGGCAAAGTTGCCGTGGGCCGAGTCGTGCCTCAGCATGTAGGCCATATAGTCGCTGTCGATAAACGGGTCGTTGATGGCGGTAAATTCTATATCCCGGCGTTCCAGACCGGCCCTGAACACGAGCCTGCCGATTCGTCCGAAGCCGTTGATTCCAGTTTTTATTGTCACGCTGAATCCCTCCAATTTCTCATTCATATTTTTCGCGCGATGAAAACCGAAATACCCGCCGGAATTATTTAAATAAAACCTCGAAAGGCAATAAATGCGCGCCGGCCGGCGTCCAAAAGCCGCGATGGCGGCTTTCGCCGCGGTTTTCGCGCCGAAAGATAATTTGCGCCTCGGTCAGGTATATTTAGTCAAATTTATTCAAATATACTATTTAGATTCAAAACGATCCATTTCCCATGATCAGAGGTTGGACATGAAAAAAATTGTGATTATCGGCGGCGGCTACGCGGGCATCCTGACGGCGAAAAAGCTCGCCAAAAAATTCAGGAAGCGGCCGGCGGACGTCACCGTTTCCGTCATCGACAAAAAGCCGTTTCACACGATGCTGACGGAGCTCCACGAGGTCGCCGCCGGCCGCGTGGACGAGGAGAGTGTCCGCATCAGCTATAAAAAGGTCTTTGCCGGCCGGCGGATTCATTTCATTCACGACACGGCGGAGTCCTGCGATTTCAAGGAAAAAAAGGTGTACGGCAAAAACGGCGACTATGAGTACGACTGCCTCGTCATCGCCGCCGGCTCGCGCCCGACGTTTTTCGGCATCACAGGCGCCGCGGAATACGCCTGCCCCCTGTGGTCCTACGACGACGCCATCAGCCTCCGGGAGCGCATCCAGAACAGCTTCCGCAAGGCGTCCTCGGAGACGAACGAGGAGGAGAAACGGCGTCTGTTGACCTTTTACGTCGTCGGCGCCGGCTTTACGGGCATTGAGATGGTGGGGGAGCTGGCCGAGTACGCGCCCATTCTCTGCCGCACCTTTGAGCTGGACCCCAGGCTCGTCACGATCTGCAATGTGGATTCCTTCTCCCGCGTCGTCCCGAACCTGCCGGAAAAGCTGTCGGTAAAGATTCAGCGCCGGCTGGAAAAAATGGGTGTCACCATGATTTTGAACGCCAGGGTCGTCGAGGTCGGCGAAGGCACCATTTCCTACGAGCGGGACGGCGTCACGACGAAAAACACCGCCGGCACGGTCATCTGGGTCGCCGGCATCGAGGGGTCCGCCATCACCCAGCAGGCCGGCGCGCTCCTGGAGAGCCAGAAGCGGGGCCGCCTCGTCACCGACAAATATCTCCGGAGCGTGGACGACCCGTCCGTCTATGTGGCCGGAGACAACATTTTCTACGTCCCCGAGGGAGAAAAGGTCCCCGTGCCCCAGATGGTGGAAAACTGCGAGCAGAGCGCCGACACGGTCGCCCACAACATCTGGTGCGACGTCACCGGGGAGGAGGCCAAAGAGGAGCAGGAAGAGTACAAGCCCATGTTCCACGGCGTCATGGTCAGCGTCGGCGGGCGGTACGGGCAGGCCCGGGTGGGCGGTCGCCGGCATATGGTCAATCTCCCGTCCTTTTTCGCGATGTTCGTCAAGCATTTCATCAATGTCATCTATTTCGCCCAGGTGCTCGGCTGGAACAAGATCGCCAGCTATCTCAAGCACGAGTTCTTTACCATAAGGAATAAAAGGAGCTTCCTCGGCGGTCATTTTTCCAACAGGACGCCCAGCTTTCTCGCCGTGCCGCTCCGGCTCTGGCTGGGCGTTGCCTGGCTGTTCGAGGGGATCATGAAGATCGTGGAGGGCTGGTTTTCCGCCCCCAAGCTGAGCGCCTTTTTCGGCAGCGCCACCCAGTGGTTCAACGCGATCCTCGGCGCCGGCCCCCAGCCCACCCAGGCGGCCAGCGACGCGGTCACCAGCGCCACCGGCGGCCTTGCCGACACGGGCGCCGCCGCCGGCAGGGTGCTGTTCGATATCGACATCCTCGGCCTTGTCCGGGCGCTCTTTGTCAGCGGCAAGCCGCCCGCGGACGCCACCTTTGCCGACTACGCCTTCAAGCTGGACATCCCCTTCGTGAGCTGGCTTGTCAATTCGCTTGTCCTGTCGTCCGACGGCATGCAGCTTTTCCTGCAGACCGTGATCGTGCTGCTGGAGATACTCATCGGCCTGTCGCTCCTGGGCGGCCTGTTCACAACGCCCTCCAGCGTCGTTGCCCTTGTATTGATGTTCATGTTCGCCACCACGACGGGGCTGTTCCTCACGAATTTCTGGATGGTGTTCTCGGCGGTCGCCTTCCTTTGGGGCGCGGGCTCGGTTTTCGGCCTGGATTACTACACCACGCCGCTGCTCAAAAAGCACTGGCGCCGCGTCGGCTGGGTGCGCCGGTCGTATCTCTACCATGACTGACGCGTGCGCCGCGCCCGCCCCGCGCAAGGAAAGATTGTCCTTCGACGCGGCCGCCGGCAGGACGGCGGAGGAGCTGAACGCCCGCCTCAAGGGCACCCCCGCCATTATCCGGCGGCTGACCGTCCACCTGTCCAAGGCCGCCGGTAAAAATATCCGCGCGAGATCGCTCCTGGCGTGCGCGATGGGGCGCGACGGCCTCATTCACAGCGACGCGGCCTGCCTTGCCGCCGCTGTGGAGCTGCTGCACCTGGCCACCCTCGTCCATGACGACGTCATCGACGGCGCCGCCAGGCGGCGGGGCATCGCGGCGCTCCACAAAAAATTCGGCGAGAAGGCGGCCATCCTGTGCGGGGACTACCTGTTCTGCCTGTCGCTGGAGCTGGCGTCCGCCGTGGAGCCCCCGGCAGACCGCCGCGTGTCCGCCGACAGGACGCTGTCGCATTACATGTCGGATATCCTGCTGGGAGAGCTGCGCCAGGACCAGAACAACGGCAATTTCGCGCTGACGGAGCGGCAGTATTTTTCCATCATCGGCGGCAAAACGGCGGCGATGTTCGAGGCGTCGTTTTATGCCGGCTTCCTTTTGTCGGACGAGCCGGACGAGGCCGGGGAGCGCTTTAAGGAAATCGGGCGGAATATCGGTCTGATTTTTCAGCTGGCCGACGACTGCGCCGACTACGAGGCCTCGCACCGGACCGCGGGCAAGCCGGTCCTTTCCGATTTCAAAACGGGCGTCGTCACGCTGCCGCTCATCTACGCGCTGAAAAAGGACGCCGGGCTTTTGGCGCGCATCAAAGCCGGCCTCGGGCCGGCGGCGCTGAAAAAAGCCGTGTCCTCGGCCGGCGGGCTTCAGTATGCCCGCGATAGGATCGCCGAATACTTTGAAAAGACAAGGGACTTCATCGCCGCCCTGCCGTCGCCGCCGGAGAAAAAGGACATGCTCTCCGCCCTCCTCGGCAAGGCGGCGGGGCGGGGCGCCGCGCCGTGACCGGACCGTGGCGCCTGTTCCGCTTATTTCATAAAAAGCAGGCAAAAGAGGAAAACTTTACGATGTGGCTGCAAAATAAAAAGCTTTTTCGCCGCCCGGACCCCGGGCCGGCGCGATTTACGGGCGGCAAAGCGCGCGCCCCAAAAACCCCCGACGTCCGCGGCCTCGCGCTGACGGCGCTGCTTTTCGCGCTGTCCGTCGTCCTGGCGCTGGTGGAATCGGCGCTTCCGGTGCCGCCGGGGCTCCCCGGCGTCCGCCTGGGGCTGTCCAACATTGTCGTCATGTACGCGCTGTTCTTCCTCCGGCGGCGGGACGCGTTCGTTATCGCGGTGCTGAAGGCCGCCTTCGTGCTTTTGACCCGCGGCGCCGTCGCCGGGCTCCTGAGCCTCGCGGGCGGGCTGTCGTCCCTCGGCGTCATGACGCTTTTTATCCTCCTGTGCCGCCGGAAAAGCGAGCAGCTCCCGGTCAGCGTGGCCGGCGCCGTTTTTCACAATCTCGGGCAGCTGGCGGTGGCCTCGGCCGTCCTCGGCGTGGCGCTGTGGTACTATCTGCCGGTGCTCCTGCTCTCCGGCGCCGCCGCGGGCTGCGCCACCGCGCTGCTCCTTCGTTTTTCCCTTCCGGCTCTCGCCCGGCTGAATATCAATAAAATACATTAGGAGTTTGGTATGAAAAGAATATCGGTCTTTGCTATAGCCGCCGTTTTTCTCGCGGCGCTGCTGGCCGGCTGCAAGGCCAGCCCCGTGCCCGCCCCTTCGGGGTCGTCCTCCCCGTCGTCCTCGTCCTCTCCCTCCGCTTCTTCCTCGCCGTCGTCCTCCGCTTCGCCGTCCTCGTCGGCCGGCTCGGCCAAGCTGGGGCTGGCGGTGCTGACGTCCCTGTCCAAATCGGCGGACGCCGGCAAGGAAGACGGCCTTGCCGAGGTGGATTCCACGGTGGTGGCCGTCACCGTCGACAAGGACGGCAAAATACAGAAATGCATCATCGACGCCGTGCAGGCCAAGATCAACTTTGACGCTAAGGGCGCGCTCCTGACGCCAGAGGCGACCGTGTTCAAGACGAAAAACGAGCTCGGCGACGCCTATGGTATGAAGAAATCGTCCGGTATCGGCAAGGAATGGTACGAGCAGGCCCAGGCCTTTGCCAGATATGTGGAGGGCAAGACGGCCGACGAGGTCAAAAACATCAAGGTCGACGAGAGCAATTACCCCACCCAGGCCGATCTCAAGGCCTCCGTCACCATCTCCGTCGGCAGCTTTATGGACGCGATCGAAAAGGCCGTCAAGTCCGCCCAGAACGGCGGCACCGCCGCCTCGGACAAGCTGAGTATCGGCGTCGTGACGAAGATGGCCAGCTCGACGAGCGCCACGGCGGACAAATCGGGGCTCGCGGAGGTGGATTCCTCCTACCTCGCCCTGACCCGGGACGCCGGCGGCAAGATCACCAGCTGCGTCATCGACGGCACCCAGAGCAAAATCAGCTTTACCAGCGCCGGCAAAATCACCACCGACCTCTCCGTCAATCCCCAGACGAAAAACGAGCTCGGCGAGGCCTACGGCATGAAGGAAGCCTCAGGCATCGGCAAAGAGTGGAAAGAGGAGGCCCAGGCCTTCGCCAAATACTGCACCGGCAAAACGGCCGCCGAAATCGGGGGCGTCGCCGTGGACGACAAGGGCTACGCCCTCTCCTCGGACATCAAGTCCTCCGTCACCATCAGCATCGGCGACTTCAAGGAAGCCGTCACCAAAGCCGCCTCCTCGGAATAACGCCATACCCGCGTCTTCCGCCGTTCCCCCTCGTAGGGGCAGACCTTGTGTCTGCCCTCCCCGATGCGCCGTGCAGCAATGTTACAGGGCTGAAGGGTATGGCGTGTGATATATCTATAAGATATATATCTAACAGATATATTGCAACATTGGGGGTCGGGCGATTGATAATCGCCCCTACGGGGTGTGTCCGCGTATATTGCGGGGGCCGGAGGTGCCGGCGGCCCTTGACGCTTCGTTCGTTTCCGTCGCCGTGCTGCGGGAAAAGGAATGGCATAGAGGCATTCCCAAGGTGCAAAACCAAGCCGATGCCTGTAGGGGCGATTATCAATCGCCCGTCCCACCCGGCGAAGGCACGCCACGATGGGCCGACGCCCTCGGCCCGTCCCCCCGACGTGCTCTGCGCGCGGGCCGCCGTCCCGCGCCCCCTCGTAGGGGCAGACCTCGTGTCTGCCCTCCCCGATGCGCAGCGCGGCAACGTTACAGGGCGGACACAAGGTCTGCCCCCACGGAAGCGCCGTGTTTGTCATTTCCGCCTGAGCTGGAATGATACGGCAAAGGACAACAGTGCGTTTATCCCGTAGGGGGCGATGCCCACATCGCCCCGTCGTCGCTCCGGATGGCCGTCGGCCGTCCGTACCTGTCCGCGCGGCAGGGTGTTCAGCGGGTCGTCGTATAACGCGAAATAAGGGCTGCCCATGCTATACTGAATCCGGGAAATCCGTACAAAAAAGGCAGCGGCAAAAAAATATATATAATATAGCGTAAATTGAGATTTTAAAAAATCGATTATCCAGTAACCGCAAGCCTTTGGCACCCGCGAGGCCCCCAAAAAATTAATGTTTTCGTAATATTTAAGCGAAAATGCAAGGCCATTTCGGGTGAATACAAGGCATTTTTCGTGAAAAGCAAGCCGATTCGGGCATTTAAGCTGAAACCGGAGGGCAACAGATGAAAAAACTGACCGTATTGCTCCTCTGCCTGCTCATCACCTTCACGTCGGGGAGCGCGGAGGCGGCGCCGAAGCGCTATCAGGCCGAGTTCCTCTCCCTGTTCGACACGGTGACCACGGTCGTCGGCTACGCCGGCAGCAAGGAGGAATTCACTTCCCTGGCGGAGGACGTCCGGGCCAAGCTTTGGGAGTACCACCGGCTGTACGACGTCTACAATAATTACGACGGGCTCAATAACCTCAAAACCATCAACGACAACGCGGGGATAAAGCCCGTGGCGGTGGACGCCCGGATCATCGACCTGCTCGAATTTGCCAGGGAGAAATACGCGCTGACGGACGGCGCCGTCAATATCGCCATGGGCTCGGTGCTGCGGCTCTGGCACGACTGCCGCGTGGCGGGTATTCTGGACCCCGAAAGCGCCGCCCTGCCGGACATGGACGCGCTCCGCGCGGCGGCAAGGCATACGGACATTAACAGCGTCGTCATCGACCGGGCCGCGTCCTCCGTCTTCCTCCGGGACCCGCTGATGCGCCTGGACGTGGGCGCCGTGGCCAAGGGCTACGCCACCGAGCAGACGGCGCGGTACCTGGAACAAAAGGGCGTCCGGCGCCTGCTGCTCAGCGTGGGCGGGAACATCCGCGCCATCGGCAATAAGCTCGACCAGTATAACCGCGAGACTCCGTGGGTCGTCGGTGTGCGCAACCCCGACAGGGACAGCGGCCAAACGGAGCTTTTGTCCGTCCGCTGCACCAATGAGGCGCTGGTGACGAGCGGCGGCTACGAGCGCTACTTCACCGTGGGCGGCCGGCAGTACCACCACATCATCGATCCCGAAACGCTGATGCCGTCCGCGCGCTTTAAGGCCGTGACGATCCTCTGCCATGATTCCGGCTTTGCCGACGGCCTCACCACCGCCGTGTTCAACATGCCGCTCACGAGAGGCCGGGCACTCATCGACTCCCTGGCCGGCGTCGAGGCCCTCTGGGTGCTCCAGGACGGCACGCTGGTGACCTCCTCCGGCTTTGACGCCCACCGCGCGGCATGACGCACGAATACAGGCGGGCGATTCGTGAATTGCCCCTACAGTGCTGTTTTCCCGGATTTAACAAAGCCCCGGCGCGCTTTAAGAATATTTTACCAACCTCTGATGTCGCTTTTAATAAAAATCCTATAACCTCTTAGTATCCATTTACCGAGAGGAGATACATATGAAGCTCAGAACGGCAAAAATCGCCGCCCTGCTGATGGCGGCGGCCATCGCGCTGGCCGGCTGCGCGAATACGGCGAACACCGCCGGCAGCGTCAATCTCAATAGCCTGTCCCTGGACGAGCTTACCGCCAAAGCAAAGCAGGACGGGGAGGTCAATTCCGCCGGCATGCCCGACAGCTGGGCCAACTGGGGTCAGACCTGGAGCGAGATCACCGAGAAATACGGCATCAAGCACACCGACGTGGATATGTCCTCCGCCGAAGAGCTGGCGCTTTTCGCCTCCGAGAAGAACAACGCCACCAAGGACATCGGCGACGTGGGGCAGTCCTTCGGCCCGACGGCCGTGGCGCAGGGGCTGGCGCTGCCGTACAAAACGACGTACTGGGACAGCATCCCCGACTGGGCCAAGGATAAGGACGGCAGTTGGATCATCGCCTATTACGGCACGATCTCCGTCGTCGTCAACAAGGACCTGGTCAAGACCGTCCCCGCCTCCTTCGCCGATATTCTGGCCGGCGACTACAAAGTCTCCGTCGGCGACGTCACCAAGGCCGCGCAGGCCCAGTGCGCCGTGCTGGCCGCCGCCATGGCTTACGGCGGCTCCGAGACCAACATCCAGCCCGGCATCGATTATTTCCAGAAGCTCGCCAAGCAGGGCCGGCTGGACCTGGGCGAGCTTTCGCTGGCCCGCCTCCAGAAGGGCGAGATCGCCCTGGCTTTTCTGTGGGACTATAACGCCCTGGGCTACCGCGACCAGATCAAAGCGGACAACCCGAGCGCCGATTACGTCGTCAGCGTCCCGTCCGAGGCGTCCGTCCAGAGCGGCTACTGCACGGTCATCAACCCCTACGCCAAGCATCCCTACGCTGCGGCGCTGACCCGCGAATATATCTTCAGCGACGCCGGCCAGATCAACCTCGCCCGCGGCTACGCCAAGCCCGTGCGCGACGTCGCGCTGCCCGACGACGTGGCCGCGAAGATGATCCCCAACGAGCAGTACAAAAACGCCAAAATGATCGGCGACCAAAACGCCTGGGCAAAAACGGTGGAAGGCCTCGGCGCCAAGTGGCAGGAGGACGTCATCGCGTACGCGTCCTGAGCCGGAAACGTCTTCAACGGGGAGGGGAACGTCGTGTCCTCTCCCCTGATTTAGCAGATGCGGGAGGCTGATCTGTCTGAAAAATCATACCCCGGGCGGCGCCCTGGCGCTGAAAGACCCGCCGGCCGCCGCCCTCACACCGGCAAAATGGCGCCGGCCGCGCCTTTATCTGGCGGCGCTGCTGCCGTTTTTCCTGCTCGTCTTGTTTTACGAGCTTGTCCCGCTGCTAATGGTGGTCCTGCGGAGCTTTTCCGCGCCGGGCGGCGGCGTGACCCTTGACAACTTCGCCGATATCTTTACCAAGCGGCTGTACCGGCAGGCCGTGGTGAACAGCGTGCTCGTCTCCATCTTTTCCGCGCTGATCGGCATCGTCATTGCCTTCCTGGGCGCGAAGGCGGCCCACGGGGCAAAAACGCCGCTCAGGAATTTCTTTATGAGCGTGCTGAACATGAGCTCCAACTTTGCCGGTATCCCCCTGGCCTTTTCGTTTATCATCCTGATGGGAAACGTGGGCGTGCTGGTCATCCTGGGCAGACAGCTGGGCATCGGCTTTCTGACGGATTTCAATCTCTATTCGCTGAACGGCCTGCTGCTGACGTACGTCTATTTTCAGGTGCCGCTGGCGACGCTGCTGCTGATTCCCGCCTTTGACGGGCTCCGGCCGGAGTGGCGGGAGTCCGTGAGCCTTCTGGGCGGCGGCAGCCTGACGTACTGGTTCCGCGTGGCTGTGCCGAATCTCCTGCCGTCGCTTCTCGGCACGCTCAGCATCCTGTTCGCCAACGCCATCGCCGCCTACGCCACGGCTTACGCGCTTTTGCAGAACAACTTCAATCTGCTGCCGATAAGGATTTCCGAGCAGTTTGTCGGCGAGGTGACGCAGCACCGTGAATTCGGCTCGGCCCTGGCGGTCGTTTTGATGGTGCTGATGGTGCTGGCCAACGTCGTCAGCAATCTGATCCTCAAGGGCCGGAGGGGAGGCGGGCGGTCGTGAAGAAGACGCGGCTCAATTCGGCCGTCATCGTCGTTATCTGCATCTACCTGATCCTGCCGCTGGTGCTGACCTTTTTTTACTCCATTTTCACCGAGTGGCAGCATGTGCTGCCCGGCGGCGTCACCTTTCGGTATTACGCCGCGCTTTTGACGGATTCATCCTTCCTCCTGCCGTTTTTGAGGACGTTTATCATCTCCGTCGCCCCCGTGGCGCTTTGCCTTGTATTCATCCTCCTGGCGATGTACGTCGTCGTGGTGCATCTGCCGTGGTTGGACAGGGTCATGCAGCTTGTCTGCACGATCCCCTACGCCATCCAGGGGATCATTCTGGCCATCAGCGTCCTGTCGCTGTATTCCGGCCTGCCGGGTCTTTTGTCCAACAGGGTCGTCATGCTCGTGTTCACCTACTGCATCGTGGTGCTGCCCTACCTGTATCAGGGCATCAAAAACAGCCTGAATACCGTCAACGCCCCGCGGCTTCTGGAAGCGGCGCAGCTGCTGGGCGCCGGCAGCTTCACGGCGTTTTTCAGGATCATCGTGCCGAACATCGTCTCCGGCATATCGGTGTCGGTCATGCTTTCCATCTCGCTGCTGTTCGGCGATTTCGTAATCATCAACATCGTGGCCGGCAGCTATTATCAGACGGCGCAGGTATTTTTGTACAGGCAGCTGTTCGAGTCCGGCCAGAAGAGCAGCGCCGTGGTGGTGATCCTCTTCGCCGTAACGCTTTTGCTGACCAACGGCGCGCTGTTTCTCTACAACAGGCGGGCGAAGAAACGAAACGCCCGGGAGGAGGTTTAACGGTGGCATACATACAGTTTGAAAAAATCAACAAGCGCTTCGGCGCGAATCACGTGCTGCGGGATATCAGCCTGACGATAGAAAAGGGCCAGCTCGTCACGCTCCTGGGGCCGTCCGGCTGCGGGAAGTCGACGCTCCTGAGAACGCTGGCGGGCCTCGAGGCGCCCGACTCCGGCCGCGTCATCCTGGACGGGGAGGATATCACCGGCAAGGACCCGCGGCGCCGCAACGTGGGCATGATCTTCCAGCAGTACAGCCTGTTTCCGAACATGACGGTCCGGGAGAATATCGCCTTCGGCCTGAAAATGCAGAAAAAGCTGCCGGCCGAAGAAATCAATGAGCGCATCGCCCGTGTGATCGACATGGTGGAGCTGCACGGCAAGGAAAAATCGCTGCCCGCCCAGCTCTCCGGCGGCCAGCAGCAGCGCGTGGCGCTGGCCCGGTCCATCATCACCGAGCCCAAGGTCCTCCTGTTTGACGAGCCCCTGTCGGCCATCGACGCCAAGCTGAGAAAGGCGCTCCAACTGCGCATCAAGGAGATACAGCGGAGCCTGGGGATCACCGCCATCTTCGTCACCCACGACCAGGATGAGGCCATGCTCATGTCGGACGTCATCCACCTGTTCTCCACCGGCAAGATCGAGCAGTCCGGCCGGCCCATCGATATGTATACGGCGCCCAGAACGCGCTTTGCCGCCGGCTTTATCGGCCACTACAACATTTTGAGCCCCGCGCAGTTTGAAGCCGTTACGGGCGAGAACCGGGGCTGTGACGTGGCCATCCGGCCCGAGACCGTGGAGGTCCAGCCGCAGCCGTTCCCGGAGCGGCAGGACGCCTACCGGAGCGCCGCCGTCGTCGAGGACTTCACGCCCCACGGCAATATCCTCCGCTATACATTGAGTGTCGGCAGCGTGAACCTGCAGGCGGACGTTTTGTTCCGCAGCGTCCTGCTCTTCGAGCCCGGGCAGACGGTTTACCTGTCGGTTGAAAAGAAAAACTGCCTGTCCATTGCGTAAGCATATTCACTGTTGACACCTGCCCGCCGTTAAAGTACGATAAAAAACATATCCAATAATACATAACGGTGGGATCAGGAATGGAAGCAGTCAATACCCTATCTGAAACAGCCCTTTTGAAAGACGGGCGGACGCTCGCCATCAGGAGCGCCGTGCCGGAAGACGCGGCGGCAATTGTGGAATATATGTGCGCCGTCGGCGGCGAGAGCGACAACCTGACGTTCGGCGCCGGCGAGTTCGACATGAGCGCCGAAAAGGAAGCGGAGTTTATCGCAGACCTCCATAAGGACGGCCGCTCCATCATGCTCGCCGGCTTCGTCGGCGGGGAGTTGGCCAGCGTCTCCGCGCTCAATTGCCGGGGCCGCCTGCGCAACAGGCACAACGCCGATTTCTCGCTCACGGTGCGGGAAAAATTCTGGGGCATCGGCGCCGGCGACGCCATGCTCCGCGCCATCATCAATTATGCCAGGGCCCACGGCGATATCATAAACATCCACCTGGGCGTCGTTTCCGGCAACGACAAGGCCATCCGCCTCTACGAAAAGCACGGCTTCCAGAAAATCGGCGACGAGAAGCGCTCCATGCGCATCGGCGGTGCGTTTGTCGACGCCGACCTGATGGATTTGTACCTGTAACGGCGGAGCGGTGTGCCCCGCGGATATCGTAAACCGACAGGCGAACACAGTTCGCCCCCACGCATGCGTCGCCGTAGGGGCGAACTGTGTTCGCCTCTTACAGCGCTATGTGTTCATTTGCAGCGGGATCGTGCAGATGACCACCTGCCGGTGCTTCAAAAGCCGCCGCTGGAGCTGCTGGCGGGTCCTGTTGTGGAGGAGCCTCTGCAGGGGGCCCCGGGTGATGAACTGCGGCAGGATGACGGCCACCATGTCCTCCTTCGGCAGGGCATATTCCTCCGACTCGATCAGCTCGACGATGGAGCGGACGATGTCCCTGTTCTTCGACTGGTGGGTGACGAGGGGAATGTCCGTCCCCAGCTGCGCGTATTTCTGGCGTGTTTTCCGCGCCGTTTCCTCGTCGCAGGCCACGTTGAAGGCGACGATGTCGCCGGAGATGGTCTTGGCGTAGCGCAGCGCCCGGACGCTGGCGCGGTTGACGCTGTCCAGCGGCACGACGGCGTGGACCTTCATGGCGCCGCTCTTGAGCGTTTTCTCGTAGTCGCCGGGTTCCAGCCGCAGCTTGTCGTGGACCTCGGTGTAATGCTTCTTGACCTTCAGCATCAGCAGCACGAGGATCGGGACCAGAATGACGACGATCCAGGCACCCTGGCGGAACTTCGTCAAAGCGATGATGACGACGACGGCCGCCGTCACCAGCGCGCCGAAGCCGTTTACCAGCGCCTTCAGCCGCCAGCGGGGCTCATGGGACCGGACCCAGTGGACGAACATCCCCGACTGCGACAGGGTGAAGGAGATGAACACGCCGATGGCGTACAGCCCGATCAGCAGGTCGACCCTGGCGTCAAACGCGATAATGAGCAGCGCCGCCATAACGGAGAGCACCACGATGCCGCTGGAGTAGCTCAGCCGGTTCCCGCGGACGCTCAGCTGGCGCGGGGCATAGCCGTCCCTGGCCATGACCGACAGCATCATCGGGAAGCCCGAGTAAGCCGTGTTGGCGGCCAGTATCAGGATGATGAACGCCGTGACCGTGACGTAGTAATACATGAAGCCTTTGCCGAAGATCTCGCCGGCGATGAGTATGAGCAGGGCGTTATGCTCGTCGGGGACGACCTTGTAGAGGTTGGCGATAACCGCCGTCCCGCCGAAAAGCACCAGGATGATAATGGTGAGGATCAGCAGCACATTTCGGGCGTTTTTGCGGGCGGGCTCCTTGAAATTCGGCACGCCGTTGCTGACCGCCTCAAAGCCGGTCACGGCGGCGCAGCCGTTTGAAAACGCCTTCAGCATCAGCATCGCCGTCAGGGGCTGCAGGAGATTTTCGGGCGTCGGCATGACGGGCGCCGGCGGGACGTAGCCGCCGGCCAGCTTGATAAAGCCGGCGACGAGCATCGCCAGCATCCCGGCGATAAAAGCATACGTGGGGATGCCGAAGATTCTGGAGGCCTCCCGGAGGCCCCGGAGGTTGCCGATGGCCATGAGGATGATCAGGAAAACGCAGATGGGCACGGTATAGCCCGCCACCGGCCCGAAGGCCGACGCGATCTGCTGAACGCCGGAGGAAACGCTGACGGCAACCGTCAGTATGTAGTCCACCGCCAGCGCGGCGCCGGCGACGACGCCCGGTATGGTGCCCAGATTCGTCTTGGCGACGATGTACGCGCCGCCGCCGTTGGGGTAGTGCTCGATGGTCTGCCTGTACGAGATCATCAGGATGAACAGGAGCAGTATAATAATGCCGGAGATATACGTCATCTGCCGGTAGGCGATCACGCCCACCACCGGGAGCAGGACGGAGAGTATTTCCTGGCCGGCATAGGCCACCGACGAGATCGCGTCGCTGGAGAGAATCGGGAGCCCCCAGGCGGCGGAGAATTTCTCGTCGCCGAGCGCCTCGCTCTGCAGCGGCCTGCCCAGCAGGAAATATTTGATTTTACGGAGTTTTATAACAGACCCTTCCTTCGCGACCGGAATGTTTCACGCCTTATTCTAACAACTTTGCTGTGACCGCGGTGTGAGATCATGCCGGTCCGCGTGAAGCGGAAGTGAAAAATTGCTCTGTCGTGTGCGTATTTCGTGAGAAAAAACAGGCCGCGCCGTTGAAATAACGGCGCGGCCTGTTTACATAAATTCATGGCTTATTCGTCCACCAGCCGGTAGCCGACGCCGATCTCCGTTTTGATATACCGGGGCTTGGCGGGGTTTTCCTCGAGCTTCCGGCGAAGGCCCGCCATCAGCGCCCGCAGCGCCTGGGTATCGCTGCCGTAGCCGGCGCCCCAGACCTCCCTGATGATATAACCCGTCGTCAGCACCTTGCCGATGTTTTTAAAGAACAGAGCCAGCAGGCTGTATTCCAGCGGCGTGACATGCAGCTCCTCACCGTCCAGATGCACAAGGCGCTTTTTCAGGTCGATGGAGAGCCCGCCCACCTCCAGGCTCGTCTGCGTCTGTAGCCCCCGCTGCTTGTAGAGGTGGCGCAGCGCCACCCGGACGCGCGCCAGAAGCTCCGTGGCGGAAAACGGCTTTGTCAGGTAGTCGTCGGCGCCGCCGTCCAGCGCGGCGGCCTTCTCCTTGTCCTGGTCCCGTGCGGAGACGACGAGGATGGGCATGTCGGACCACTCCCGCACCCTTTTGATGATCTCCATCCCGTCAAGGTCGGGGAGCCCCAGGTCCAGGAGCATAAGGTCGACCTTTTCGGACAGGAGCAGGTTGAGCGCGGCGTGCCCGGTATCCGCCGGCGTGCACCGGAAGCCCTCGGACTGCAGAGCAAAGGCGATAAAATTCCTGATCGGCGCGTCGTCCTCCACCAGCAGGACATGTTCGTTATACCTGTTCATTTTCCGCCTCCAGCGGCAGCGAGAATTTGAACTCGGCGCCGGTATGGTCCGGCCTGTTGCGGGCCGTAATGGCGCCGCCGTGGGCCTTGACGATGGCCTGACAGATGGCAAGGCCCAGGCCGATGCCGCGTCCGGCGTCCGCCTGCTTCGCCGCCGTGGTATAAAACGGCTGAAAGATGTTGGGCAGATCGTCCGGCGCGATGCCGGTGCCGCCGTCCAGAACGGTGAAATTGGCAAAGCGCCCTTCGGCATCGACGGTGACGGAAAGCTCGTCCTCCGGCGCCGTGTGCTTCAGGGCGTTGTCCAGGAGATTGATGAGGACCTGCCGGATGAGCGTGGCGTCCATAGGGACCAGCAGCAGCGCCTCCGGCGTTTTGACGGCAATCTCGCGCTCCGGCGCGTGCCGGAGCACATGGTTTACCGCCGCGTCAACGACCTCCTCGGCCGCCTCCGGCTGCTTTTCAAGGAGCAGCCGCCCGTCGTCCAGCCGCGTCAGGCTCAGGATATTTTCCACCATGGCGTGCAGCCAGTCGGCGGAAGTGCAGATATCCCGTATGAGGGCGTGGCGGGGGTCGCTTTCGTCCGTCATGGCCATCAGCATTTCCGACGTGCCGATGATGCCGGAAAGCGGTGTGCGCAGGTCGTGGGAGATCGCCCGGAGCAGATTGCCGCGGTAGCGCTCCTGCTCGGCCAGCTCCCGCGCCTTGATATTTTTTTCGGCCTCCCGCAGGCGCTCCATCGCCATGGCGGTGGTCTCCACCATGGAACGCAGAAGCCGCCGCTCCGCCTCGCTCATCAGCAGCGCCCGCTCCTTCGGGATGCGGATGATGCCGAGGACGCTCTCCCGGCCCAGAATCGGCCAGGCCGCCTCGTCGGCGTAGACGTCCTTCTGGAGCCTCACGTAGGAGCTTTTCCGTTCCGGGGGCCCGCCGTCCCGCTCCGGGGCCACGTACAGCGGCTTCAAATGTCTGTATTCCGGCAGCTCGCTTTCGTTGATGTCCAGAAGCTCCGCCGTACAATAGAAGTATTCGCTGATGGCGCCGAGGATGACGCCGGTGATTTCCTGCATATTTTTCGCGTCGCTCAGGCGGTAGGTGAGGTTATAGACGGCTTTCGTCTCGGCAGCCTTCTCCCTGGCCTCCTGAGAGCTCCTTTTGGCGTGGGAGGTGAGCGTGCTGGTGATCACCGCCACGACCGTCATAACGGTAAACGTGATCCAGTAGCTGGGGTTGCGCACCTCCAGCGTATAGTGCGGCTCCGTGAAAAAATAGTTGTAGGCAAACGTCGCGATGATCGACGAGAGGAAGCCGAAGAGATATCCCTTGGCTTGCCAGGCGACCAGCAGCACCGCCAGCAGATATACAAGGACCGTGGCCGTCTCCGGGAAACGGAGGTACCGGAAGAGATACCCCACGGCCGTGGCCGCACCCAGCAGCAGGACCGTCAGCACCACGTGCAGGACGGCCGTTTTCATTGTCGCGAGGTTCTTTTCTCTCATGCGCGCACCTCCCGTCTTTGGCCCCATCGTATCAGAGACGGCTGCGGAATTCAAGGATTTCGCCGCCCTGGGAATTGAAAACGCCCTCGCGGCAGGCCGAAAATAAAAAATAATAAAAATTTGCTCTGTACGAAAAGACAAAATGGTTATATAATGCTTAGTGTCTTTACATATGTTAACTTCCAATGAGGGAATAAGACGCGAATAAGGCGGCATGAATATAAATTCCGCCTGGAGGATGGAAAGATATACGCGAATTTTGCCTGAACAAAGCGGTTCATCGTCCCGGTGAATCGCTTTTATAGCGTATAAATATGAATCTGGATTAATATTAAATCACGTTGCTTTTCTGACGCATTTATAGGTATAATATTGACAATAATTTGCATGCGGAGACAGCGGCAAATCATTACCTGCAGGGGAGCTTTGTATGGACTATGTCATAGAAATGCTGAATATCACCAAGGAATTCCCGGGTATAAAGGCCAACGACGATATCACCCTCCAACTGAGAAAAAGTGAGATTCACGCGCTTCTCGGTGAGAACGGCGCGGGCAAGTCGACGCTGATGAGCGTCCTCTTCGGCCTGTACCAGCCGGACGGGGGCGTGATCAAAATGGGCGGCAAAGAGGTACAGATCAGAAATCCCAACGACGCCACCGCGCTGAATATCGGCATGGTCCATCAGCACTTCAAGCTGGTTGAGATTTTCACCGTGCTGGAAAACATCATCCTCGGCATGGAGCCGACGAAGCTCGGCTTTCTCAGCACGAAGGAGGCCAGGGCGAAGGTTTGCGCCCTCAGCGAGAAGTACGGGCTCATGATCGACCCGGACGCCCGGATCGAGGACATCACCGTCGGCATGCAGCAGCGGGTGGAAATACTGAAGATGCTGTACCGCGACAACGACATCCTGATTTTTGACGAGCCCACCGCCGTTTTGACGCCGCAGGAAATCCGCGAGCTCATGGCGATCATGAAGAGCTTCACCGCCGAGGGCAAGTCTATTCTCTTTATCACCCACAAGCTGCAGGAGATCATGGAGGTGGCCGACCGCTGCACCGTGCTCCGCAAGGGGAAGCTCGTCGGCACGGTGGACGTGAAGGACACGACCAAGGAAGAGCTCTCGCGAATGATGGTCGGGCGGCCCGTGAGCTTTACCGTCGAGAAAAAAGACGTCTCGCCCGGAGACGTGGTCCTGGAGGTCGAGGGCCTCACGGTGCCGTCGAAGCAGCACCGGAACAATGCCGTGAAAAACGTGTCCTTCAAGGTCCGGGCGGGAGAGATCGTGTGCCTTGCCGGGATCGACGGCAACGGCCAGACCGAATTTTCCCAGGCGTTGACGGGGCTTGAAAAGCCCAGCGCCGGAAAGATCCGGCTGCGGGGCTGCGATATCACGAACGCCACGGTGCGAAACCGCTCCAAGATCGGCATGAGCCATATCCCGGAGGACCGGCACAAGCACGGCCTCGTCCTGGATTTCACACTGGCGGAGAATCTGGTGCTCCAGCGGTACTGGCAGCCGGAATTTGAAAATCTTGGGTTTATCAGAAAGGACGCCGTCCGCGCATATGCGGACAAGCTCATCGGGCAGTACGACATACGGAGCGGCCAGGGCGGCGCCACGGTGGTGCGCGCCATGTCCGGCGGCAACCAGCAGAAAGCGATCGTGGCCCGGGAAATCGACAAGGACCCGGAGCTCCTCGTGGCCATCCAGCCGACGCGGGGCCTCGACGTGGGCGCTATCGAATATATCCACAAGCAGCTCGTCCATCAGCGGGACACGGGGAAGGCCGTGCTGCTGGTCAGCCTGGAGCTGGACGAGGTCATGAATATGGCCGACCGCATCCTGGTGATGTACGAGGGCGAGATCGTCGGCCAATTCGATCCGAAAAAGACGACGGTGGAAGAGCTGGGCCTGTATATGGCGGGCGCCCGGCGCATGCCGGCGGGAGAGGGGGCGCAAGAATGAGCAGATTTCGGGAAAAAATACTGGGTGCCGGCCCGCTGAGCATCGTATCGTCGCTCATCTCCATTGTCATCGGCCTCCTGTTCGGCTGCGCGCTGCTCTTTATTCTGAAACCGGCGGCGGCGCCCCACGGCATCGTCAGCATGCTGACGGCGGGATTCAGCGCCCCGGAGAAGTTTGCCAAGGTGCTTTATCAGGCCGCGCCGCTCATTATGACGGGGCTGTCGGTGGGATTCGCGTTCAAAACGGGCCTGTTCAATATCGGCGCTTCCGGCCAGTACACCGTCGGCGCGTGCCTGGCGCTCATCTGTGGCATCGTCCTGAAAATGCCCTGGTGGGCCGGGCTGATCGCCTCGATGATCGGCGGCGCCGTCTGGGGCGCTTTCCCAGGGGTTCTCAAGGCGTACTTCAACGTCAACGAGGTCATCACCTCCATCATGTTCAACTGGATCGGCCTGTTTGCGGTGAACCTTGTGCTGTCCAATATCCCCTCGGTGCTGGCAAACTACTACGGCGCGGCCAACGCCGACAGGACGGCGGCCCTCGCCGCGGCCAACAAGTCGGCCATCATCCCCAATTTGGGCCTCGACAAGGTGCTGAACTCCAATTATATGAACATCAGCGTTTTCCTGGCCGCCATCCTCGCCATCGTGATGTATATCATTCTGAACAAGACGGTCTTCGGCTATGAGCTGAAGGCCTGCGGCCACAACAGGAACGCCAGCATTTATGCCGGCATCAACGCCCGGCGGAACATCGTCCTGTCCATGATCATTTCCGGCGCGCTGTCCGGCATTGCCGGCGGGCTGTACTATCTGGCGGGCACGGGGCAGTACACCATCGATAAAAACCTCCTGCAGATGGGCTTTAACGGCATCCCTGTGGCGCTCCTGGCCACCAGCAACCCCGTCGGGACGATCTTTACGGGGATGTTCATCTCCTATATCCAGGTGGGCGGCGACGCGATGCAGCCGGAATTCGCCGTTGAGAACATCACGGTCATCGTCTCCGTCATCATCTATCTGTCGGCCTTTGCCCTGCTCATGCGGAACGTTATTTCAAGGCCCCTCCTGCGAAGGAGCGGGCTGAAAACGGCGGAGGAGCATGAGGACGACGGCCGGCCCTCCGGCGGCGGTCTATTGCCGAAAAGCGACAGCGAAGGAGAGGTGACCGGTCAATGAACATTCTCGGCGATCTGATTAACTCCATGATCATGTTCGGCGTGCCGCTGCTCCTGGTGGCGCTGGGCGGCATGTTCACCGAGCGGGGCGGCGTCATCAATATCGCGCTGGAAGGCGTTATGATCATCGGGGGCCTGGCGGCGTGCCTGTTTTTAAGGGCCGCGGACCTGGGCGGCTGGGGCCAGTCGGCGCCGCAGCTGGCCATGCTGCTGGCGATTCTCGTGGCCGGGGCGGTGGGCATCCTCTTTTCGCTGCTGCTGGCGTTTGCGGCCATCAACCTGAAGGCCGACCAGGTCATCGGCGGCACGGCCCTCAATATCTTCGCGCCGGCCTTCGCCATCATCCTGACCTGGGCGATCCAGGGCCAGGGGCAGACGACGATCAATCTGCCGAAATGGCTCCGCATCGGCCGCGTCGTCACGGAAAACGACGGCTTTCTCTACCGCGTCCTCTTTAAGAACTTTTACCTCACGACGATCGTGGCCGTCGTCCTGTTCATCCTGGCCATCGTCGTCCTCTACAAGACGAGGTTCGGCCTTCGCCTCCGGTCCTGCGGCGAGCATCCGTCGGCGGCGGACTCCGTGGGCATCAACGTCTACAAAATGCGCTACGCCGGCACGGCGATCTCCGGCTTTCTGGCCGGTATCGGCGGCCTGGCATTTACGGTGGCGGCCGGCAGCGGCTTTGTCGCCACGGTGGCCGGCTACGGCTTTTTGGCCCTGGCCGTCATGATCTTCGGTAACTGGAAGCCGCTCAACATTCTGGGAGCCGCCCTGTTCTTCTCGCTGTTCAAGGTCGTCGGTTCCTACGCCTCGTCCATTGCGTTCCTGCCGCACTTCACGGGTGTCAGCAACTCGCAGTATATCTATCAGATGCTGCCGTACGTGGTGACGATGGTCGTTCTCGTCTTCACCTCAAAGAAATCCAGGGCGCCGAAATCAGAAGGCATCCCCTACGATAAAGGCCAGCGGTAGCCTTATATCCGCACGATTGGAGATTCATTATGGATATTAAAGAAATCCTGTCAAAGGTTGACCATACGGTACTGGGTGTCGACAGCACCTGGGCGCAGATCAAAGAGCTGTGCGACGACGCAGTGAAATATCAGACCGCCAGCGTCTGCATCCCGCCGTCGTTTGTAGGGCGCGCCAAGGACTATACCGGGGACCGCATGAAGGTCTGCACCGTCATCGGGTTCCCCAACGGCTACGCCACAACGGCGACAAAGGTCTTTGAGACCGAGGACGCCGTTAAAAACGGGGCGGACGAGATCGACATGGTGATCAACGTCGGCCTGTTGAAGGACGGCGACCTTGCCGCCGTCGAAGGAGAGATCAGGGCGGTAAAAGCGGCCTGCGGCGGCCGCGTCCTGAAGGTGATCATCGAGACGTGCTTACTCACGGAAGACGAGAAAAAAACGATGTGCCGCATCGTCACCGACACCGGCGCGGACTTTATCAAAACCTCTACCGGCTTTTCCACGGGCGGCGCGACCTTTGCGGATGTCAGGCTCCTGAAGGCCAACATCGGCCCCAAGGTGCAGGTCAAGGCGTCCGGCGGGATTTCCTCGCTGGAGGACGCCGAGGAATTTATCCGCCTGGGCAGCGGACGCCTCGGCACAAGCCGGATCGTCAAGATTTTAAAAGCGCGGGAGGCGCGCTGAGCATGGACCACGCGGCGCTTTTAAAAGCGGCTGTTGACGCCCGGAAAGCCTCCTACTGCCCCTATTCCCATTTTGCGGTGGGGGCGGCGCTCCTCTGCTCGGACGGGACCGTGTATATCGGCGCCAATATAGAAAACGCGTCGTTTTCCCCGACGGTCTGCGCCGAACGCGTCGCGTTTTTCAAGGCCGTATCGGACGGAAAGAGAGATTTTACGGCCATCGCCGTCAGCGGCGGGAGAGAGGGCGGCGGGCCGGACGCGCTTGTCGCGCCCTGCGGCGTCTGCCGCCAGGTGATGATGGAGTTCGCAAAGCCCGACGCGTTTGAGGTCGTCCTGGCGGACGGCGGCGGAAATCCGAAGGCGTACAGGCTGAGCGATATCCTGCCTCTCGGCTTCGGGCCGGAAAACCTCGCATGAACCGTGTAAAAATGTGGCGCAAATGCAGTCTCAAAACCACATTTAATAAATTTCAGGAGGATAAAACATGAGAAAAATCTTTTCAGTGCTTCTTGCCGTAGTGCTGGTCGTCGGCCTTGTCACTATTGCAACCTCGTGCGGCGGGTCGAACACAGCCCCGTCCCCCTCGGCGTCCGCCTCCGCCGGCGCTTCCGCAACGCCGTCCGCCTCGCCGTCGTCCGCGTCGGGCACCTATGAGCTGGCCCTCATCACGGACGTCGGCAATATCGACGACAAGTCCTTTAACGAAGCGTCCTGGAACGGCGTGAAGGCATACGCGGAGGAGAACAACATCACGTACGCGTATTACCGCCCCACCGAGGACTCCACGGCGGCCCGCGAGGAGACCATCGCCACCGCCATCGACAAGGGCGCCACAGTCGTTGTCTGCCCCGGCTATCTGTTTGAGGAAGCCATCTACGACGTGCAGACAAAGTATCCCGACGTGCAGTTCCTTCTGCTCGACGGCCAGCCCCATCCGGCCGACGACGCCACCGCAATCAAGATCAACGCCAACGTCCACTGTATCCTGTATAAAGAAGAGCAGGCCGGTTATCTGGCCGGTTACGCCGCCGTCATGGACGGCTACACCAAGCTGGGCTTCGCCGGCGGCATGGCTGTCCCGGCCGTCATCCGCTACGGCTATGGCTTCGTCCAGGGCGCCGACGCGGCCGCTGCCGAAAAAGGCCTGAAGAAGGGCGACGTTCAGATCAATTACTGGTACGCCGGCGGCTTCGGTCCCACGGATGACATCCGTACCAAGATGGACGGCTGGTACACCGGCGGCACGGAGGTCGTCTTCTCCTGCGGCGGCGGCATCTACAACAGCATCGTCGCGGCGGCTGAAGCGGCCGCCAACGGCAAGGTCATCGGCGTCGACGTCGACCAGTCTGCCGTCTCCACAACGATCATCACCTCCGCCATGAAAGAGCTGGCCGTCTCCGTCCAGCAGTCGCTCAAGGCGCTGTATGACAATAGCAAGGCGTGGCCCGCGGACCTCTCCGGCAAGACAGCCACGCTGGGCGCCGCTGAGGGCGACGTCGGCCTGCCGACAGAGGGCGACTCCTGGCGGCTGAAGACCTTCACCGTCGACCAGTACAAGGCGCTCTTTGACAAACTCGTCAGCGGCGCTATCGTCGTCAACAACAGCTCCGACCCGAAGACGACCCCCACCGTCAACCTCGTCACCGTGGATTACCAGGGGTAAGATTTTCAACAATAAACAAGCGCCCGCAAACTGCGGGCGCTCGTTTATTATGTACGTGTCATTGCCGCCGCAACGAGGCGCAAGGCCCACCATGCTGTCATTCTCGCCCAATTATATAATTTTCGCGCAATCATGTCATTCCCACCCAATCATGTAATTCCCGCCCAATCATGTAATTTCCGCCCAATCATGTCATTCCCGCGAAGGCGGGAATCCACAGCTTTCGCGCGGGCCTGGATTCCCGCCTTCGCGGGAATGACATTTAAATAAGCGCGGGAAGACTCATAATAAAGTACGAATATAAAGTACGAATATAAAGTACGAAATTAGTACTTGATGAAGCATGAATGACTCTTAAACAAGAGTGTAGGGGCCGCCGTCTTCGGCGGCCCGCATGCAGAGCACACACGGGGAATGGGCCGCCGAGGACGGCGGCCCCTACACGGGAAGGAACGAGGCGAATACAGATCGCCCCTACGTGCGTGGTACCCGTAGGGGCGATCTGCGATCGCCTGTATTGCGACGGCTTCCGATTTATTCGTTGTTAAACCCGTAGAGCTCCAGCAGGATAAACGACATCAGCATCATAAAGCGGACGGAGGGACTGTCAAAATCGACGCTGAGCATTTCCTCGATGCGGCTGATGTGGTAGAGGACATTGTTGCGGTGCATGTTGAGGGCGGCGCCCGTCCCGGTTGCGCTGCGTTCCAGGCTCAGATATGTCTGCAGGATCTGGACGGTGTTGCTCTTGTGGCGCGCGTCGTAATCGTGCAGCTTTCTGAGCATGGCGTGATAATCGCTGTGATACCACAGCTCCGCGTTCGGCTCGTATTCGCCCACGAGGCAGAAGATATAGCTGTCGGAAAAGTGGTTGATCCGCGGGGACTGCTTTTCGTCCTGGAGGACCAGACGGCCCCCCGTGCCGCCCCTGCCGAGGCGGTCGATGTACTTGAGCGCCAGCGTCGACTGCCTGAAGGAGAAGGGAATCTCGTCCAGCGCGTCGAAAAAGAGGCTGACGCCGCAGAGCGCGTCGTATTTCTCCAAAAAGACCTCGAGGCTCCGGCAGATGGCCTGCAGTTGCTCCTCCGGGTCGTCGTGGGGGAAAAAATTGTTGATGGCGACGATGCGCTGCTGGTACCGGATGAACCGGAATCTCGGGAACAGATCGGAAAACTCCATGAGCATCTTGCCGATGGACATGTTGGCCGAGTCGTTGGAGATGATCTGAAAGAGGCAGTACCGGCCCGTCAGCGGTATCCCCACATATTGGGCCCGCTCCTCGATGACCTTCTTGCTGGAGATATTCCCCTCGATGAGGTCCGTCAAAAACGTGTCGTATATGTGGTTGCACGCGCTCTTTGCCTCCCAGGCGCGCTCGATGTAGACGGCCAGCGCGTCCAGAAACATCTGAAAGAGGTCGATCATGCCGGGCGTAAGCGGCTTCCTGTTGCAGGTGAGCACCACGTGGGCGAAATAGACGTTGCGGAATTTGAATATCTTATTGAGGGCGACATACTTCGCCGTCGTGCGCGTGTCGTCGATATAGATGCCGTCGGCCATTTCCCACTTTCTGAAAAGGTCGTACTCCTTGAACTTCTGGATGGATTCCTCCGGGTGATAGCCGTATTTGACGAGATTGACGCAGATCGGGTCGTCACAGGGGATAAATCTCGAATAGGCCAGCAGCATCAGCGAGGAATCGGAAACGGCGATGTAATTGTCAATAACGGGCGCGCACAGATCGACGATGTCCTGCATCGACCCATCGTGGATCATCGTTTCGTGCATCTGCTGTATCCAGTCGAGAATGGCGAAGAATCTGTTCTGTACCAGCATCAGCAGCGCATTGGGCGAGATGTTCTCGTTGATGATGATCAGGCCGTTGAGAGCAGCGTCCGTCTCCGCCTCGTCCTTGACGCGGTCGCGCAGGCAAATGCAGCAGATATCCACCCCCTCACCGCGCAGCGCCAGCGCCTTGGCAAGGCCACCCACGTAGATGCAGTCGCCCGCCATGTCCCCGGTATCGTCGGGCAGCGGCAGGCATCGGGAAAACGACAGCTTGCTGCCGGAGGACACGTGAATTTCCTGCCGATAGGACTCCAGCACATCGAGGATGATGTTCAGTGAAATCTGCAACTGTCTTCCCTCCGCTCTCTCGATAATATGTCAACCAATGTTTAAAGTATCTCATGGCCGGCAGGTGAAGTCAATTTTGGCTGTCGAATTTTGTAATATACTACAAAATTCGACCCTGTTAATTTGGGCAGAATAGTTCTTCGCCATTTTCGCTGCCGGCATTTCTGCCTTTTATGACAACTGCCGCCCAAGGCCGTTGATTTTCCTCTGTTAATCGGGTGCCGGTTTTGCGGCGGCGGCAGCGAATGATAATCTGGTCGAAAATATATATTGTAGGATAATATAATAAAATTTAAATATTGTATGGCAAAAGTACAAATTATGCCGGAGCAAAAACATACGCTCGAAAAAAGAAGAATAAAATCGAATTTTTTTTATACCTGGCACGATAGATTGCGCGACGCATTGTAAGGTGCGCCAAAGACTTGGAACGTCCATCGTGCTATTATAGTAAAAAGTCACAAATGGGCCGTGCGCGGCGATGCAATCATCGGCAGATGTACTAAATGCACAAAATTTTAGGGCCTGTTTGCAACAATACGTCCCCCATATTCTCTTGATGACAGATGAGATTTTTGCTATATAATAATCCGGAGCTCACGGCGCGGATTGAATATCTCTGCAAAACAAAGGGCAAACTTTCTTCCAGAGGCAATAATTATCAGAAAACCGCGCGCCGGGGAATTTCCCCGCCGTCCGGACCATGGCTGAGGCTATTGCTTTGTTCCATATATGAGTTCCGCCTTGGCGGGAGATAACGTGTCGATATGTATCCGTGAGCCAGATTGGAAAGCGGGTGAATATAAACCGAAAATACGTAAAATATTTCGTCGAAACGGCAAATAGAAAAACTAAGGAGGAAAAACAGTTGAAAAAGTTAAAGATGGCAGTCCTTATCGTTCTCGTTCTTGTGATGTCCGCATCGCTCCTCTACGGCTGCGCGCCAAAGACGGAGCCGTCGGCATCGGCGTCCCCGTCCGCGTCGGCCACGCCGTCCGCGTCGCCCTCGGCGTCGTCCCCGGCCACGACCTCTCCGGAGATCCCCGCGATCGGCGACCCGAATTCCGAGGTCTATACGATGTCCAACAGGATCCCCTGGAGCGGCCTCTATGGCCCGCAGGAGAAGTCCCGCGCCAGCATCGACAAGGCCATCAAGGCCGACAACAAGAAGGACAAGGTCAAGGTCGGCTACGTCACCTGGACGAACGGCACCCCGTTCTTTGCCGCCATGACGGAGGAGATCACGAAAGAGTGCCAGAAGAACGGCTTTGAGCTGACCACTGCGGTCTCCGACGGCGATCTCAACAAGCAGGTTGCCAACATTCAGAACATGGTGACGCTGGGGGTCGACGTGATCATCGACTGCGACCTGGACGTCAACACCGAGACGCCCGCCATCAAGGACGCCGTCGCCGCCGGCGTTCCGGTCATCGGCCTCGGCCTGCCATTCCAGGCGGATTCTCCCGCGATCACCACGGCGGCCACCACGTATTACGAGCAGGGCTTCCTGGTCGGCAAGTATGCCGCGGACCAGTATAAGGACAAGGAAGTCATCGCGGCCACGAGCCCCGGCCAGATCGGTCACACGATCGCGGAGAGCAAGCTCAACGGCTTTATCGGCGGCTTCGTCTATGAAAGAGCGATTCAGATGGGCAAGCCCTTCCCCTCAAGGGAAGACGCGATGCTCTACGGCTATAACCTCGAGCAGCAGATTGTCAAAACCGCGAAGTTTTCCGATCCGGATTACAACTGGTCTGTTGTCGCCTCCCTCGACGGCGCCTGGAGCCAGGAGGGCGGCATGAAGGCCGCGCAGGATATCGTTACCGCGCACCCGGACATCAACCTGTTCTTCACCGATAACGACCAGGAAGGCTTCGGTGCCATCAAGGCTCTGCAGCAGGCTGGCCTGAAGGTCGGCACGGACGTTCTGGTGGCAAGCGTCGGCGATGGCACGAAGGAAGCCGTTCAGATGGTCAAGGACGGCACGTATCTCTGCCTCACGCTCGCCAGTCCCTACACCTGGGCCAAAACGACCACCGATCTCGTCTACAAGATCTTCCACGACGGCTTTGACGCGACAAATATGCCCAGCGAAATCTTTATGCAGAATGTCCTCGTCACAAAGGATAACGCGGATCAGTGGCTCAGCGACAGCGAATTCTCGACCCTGCCCGACGTCACGTTTACGACACTCGGCTGATAAACCCGCAAGACGCATTAATAATGGCAAGTCCTATGGGTCGAAGGATCTATAGGACTTGCCAGTCCCGGTTTTAACGACGACTGCTGCCGGAACAGGCGCCCCCTGCGCGTTTCGGTTTACATATTTCATCGAGGAAAGCTTCGGACGGTTATTGCTAATATTTTAGGCTTGATTTATCCTTGCCCGAGCGGCTATGATTATGACACACAGGTATCGGTATTCGCGTCCCAAAGCGAGGGGCGCAGGAGAAATGAGAAATAAACGGCGCAGGTCAAAAGGGGAGAGAACATATGGCTGAAACAGCAGAAATAAAAGTGACGGCCGACGTGCAATACCACGTGGACATGCAGAATATCTGCAAGATATTCGGCGGCGTCAAGGCGTTGCAGGACGTCTGCTTTCAAATCAGGTCAGGCGAGATCCACGCGCTGATCGGTGAAAACGGCGCGGGCAAGTCAACGCTGATGAAGATCCTGTCCGGGGCCTACGTCCGGGACAGCGGCGAGATTTACATAAACGGGAAAAAAGCGAATATCGGCTGCCCGAAGGACGGCATCGAGCACGGCGTCTCCGTCATATACCAGGAGTTTGCCCTTATCGGCAGCCTGACGGTGGCGGAAAATATCTTTATCGACAAGCTCAGCGAAAAGGGAAAGCTGATCAACTGGAAGAAGCTCCGCCAGAAAGCGCGGGACGTTTTGGACAGCCTGGGCTTTGGGAATATTCCGGTAAATAAAATGGTGTCGGAGCTCAGCGTCGCCCACCAGCAGGTGGTGGAAATCTGCAAGGCGCTGGCCCGCGAGTCGTCGGTGCTCATCCTGGACGAGCCGACGGCCGTTCTGGCCACCAGCGAGGTGGAGCAGCTGTTCAAACTGCTGAACGATCTCCGGGCCAAGGGCGTCGCGATCGTCTACATATCACACCGCCTGGAGGAGATTTTCAGGCTGTCCGACCGCATCACCGTCATGAAGGACGGCTGCTATGTCGGCACGTATGAGACCCCGAGCATTGACGAGAAAAAGCTCGTGAGCCTGATGATCGGCCGTACGCTGGAGAGCTATTTCCCCGCGCGGGAATCGCATATCGGCGAGACAATTTTTAAGGTTGAAAACATTGCCAGCGGCCGGGCCGTGAAAGACGTGTCGTTTGAAGTCCACGAGGGCGAGGTGCTCGGTATTTCCGGGCTCGTCGGCTCCGGGCGGACGGAGACGATGCGGGCGATCTTCGGAGCCGATCCGCTGGATTCGGGAAAAATTTACTTAAACGGCAAGGCCATCAAGGTCAAATCGCCGCGCAGCGCGGTAAAACAGGGTATCGGGATGCTGCCCGAGGACCGGAAGGCCCACGGCGTGCTTTTAAATCTGCCGATCCGGCAGAACATCACGATGACCCGGCTGAAATCATTTACCGGCCTGTTCAACGTCATAAGTAAGAAAAAAGAGACAGACTATATCGAGGATATGGTACAGAGGCTCGCCATCAAGGTCGGCTCCGTTGAAAACAACACGAGCAGCCTTTCGGGCGGCAATCAGCAGAAGGTCGCCATCGCCAAGCTCCTGGCCTCGGACTGTAAGGTGCTCATCCTGGACGAACCGACCCGCGGCGTCGACGTCGGCGCCAAGATCGAAATTTATAAGATCATCAACTCCCTTGTGGCGCAGAAGTACGCCGTCATTATGATCTCCTCGGAGATGATGGAAGTCATCGGTATGTGTGACCGGGTTATGGTAATGCGGGCCGGCAGCATCGCCGGTGAGCTCGAAAAGGACGAACTGACAGAGCAGAACCTCATTAATTATTCGATGGGAGTAAACGTGTAATGGAAACCACCGTGAAAGAGAAAACAATATCCAAAAAGAAAAGAGCGCTGTCGGTCAAGGATATCCTGATCAAGTATAACGCGCTGCTGATACTGGTCGCCCTGATCGTCATCGCGTCGCTCATCTCCAGCCACTTTTTAACGTGGCGGAATATTTTCAACGTCCTGATGCAACAGGTGCCGTATTTCCTGATCTCCCTCGGCGTCATGCTGACGATCATGACGGCCGGCATCGACCTGTCGGTGGCCGCCATCGCCGGCTGCGGCAACGTCCTTTGCGCCATCCTGATTCAGGCGTGGGGGCAGACGAACGCCGCCATGCTGATCCCGGCGATCATCCTTTCCGTCGCGCTGGGCTGCGCCATCGGCGCGGTCAACGGCCTTCTGATCGGCAAGCTGCGGATGGCCCCCTTTATCATCACCCTGGCCATGATGTCCGCCGGACAGGGCCTGGCGTATATGCTGACGGGCGGCGCTCAGATCCAGCTCAAGCCGGAGATCGCCGCGGCCAACGCGCTGAGCTGGTTTGCCAACGCCAGAGATCCCATCGGCGTCCCGCTGCCGGTTTATTTCACGCTTCTTGTCATCGTGATCTTCTGGTTCATCATGCGCTTTACGCCGTTTGGGCGCCTTATCCTGGCGGTGGGCAGCAATGAGTCCGCCGTCCGGCTGGCTGGCATCAACGTGACGAAGTACAAGTTCCTTGTTTACATCATCAGCGGCGGCCTGTCGGCACTGGCGGGCGTTTTCAACGCGGGGCGCATGTCTTTGGGCAATCCGGCCCTCTCCACCAGCGATTACGCCCTGACAACGGTGGCCGCCTGCGTCATCGGCGGCGTCGCGCTGGAAGGCGGTAAGGGCACCGTCGTGTTCACCATCGTCGGCGTCCTGATCCTGGCGCTCATCACCAACATCATGAATCTCCTGAGCGTCGCTTCCTACCCGCAGCTGGTCATCAAGGGCGCCATCATCGTCCTGGCCATCTTCCTGAGCAAGCTCGGTCAGAAGAACAACGCTTAAGCCACAGCGGCCGAAACAAGCAAAAACCAAAATACCCCCGCCGGAAGGCGGGGGTATTTTTGCGTTATTTTACCATTTGCCTTTGCCGATATGGCCGGCGATCTCGGCCTTGCTGCGCTGCTTGATGACCCAAGCCTCATCGCGGGCCTGCTTGAACAGGGCCACGCACGGGGGATCAAGATTGATCTCGATGCCTTCCTTGGCCAGCGCCTGGATTTTCATGGCCAGCTTAACGATTTCCATATGGATGTCGTTGGTGCGGTCGGACGCGTAAATCTTCTTGGCGTCCTCTTCCGACAGGGCGGCGAACTTGTCCTTCGGCGCGCCGCACTTCGGGCAGGCGTCAGGCGCCTCCGGGCCCTCATGAGTAAAACCGCAGACTGAGCATTTCCACAACATAATGATGACTCCCTTCAAAATTTGTTTATTTTTAATAATAGGAATTATTATTAAAATTATAATATCACACGCCGCGCCATTTATCAACAGATATATTTTAGATTTTGCAGTTTGTATTGCTGTTTATGCAGGCGCCGGCGCTCGCAGGGCTTTGTTAGAACCGCCCGATGTCCCGCGCGATGGTAAAAGCGGTGCCGGTGGCGTTCATGATGTTTGCCGGCGTCACGCAGTCGCCGATCTGGTAAAACTCGGGGGCGCAGAAGCGGAGGGCGGAGGCTTCCTCCTGCAGCGGACGCTGCCCGACGGCGTAGACCACCGTATCGGCAAAGAAGAACTTGCCCGCGCCCCCAGACTCACAGTGGACGCCGATATCGGTGATTTCCGTGGCCCTGGTGCTCAGCTGCAGGTCGATATTATACCGCCTGAGCTCCGCCTTGAGACCCAGCACGTGCAGAAAATTGCCGCCGTCGGAGATGTGGTCCAGCATCTCGATAATGGTGACCTTTCTGCCGAGCATCGCCAGATAAATGCCCAGCTCGATGCCCACAAGGCCGCCGCCCAGGATGGCGACCGACGCGCCGGCCTTTTCGGGATTTATGTAAGTCTCCTCGGCGGACAGGACCGTCTTGCCGCCGATGCCCGGGATATTCGGCTTCACCGGACGGGCGCCGAGGGCGGAAATGATCACGTCCGCGCCGACGCTTTCGGCGTATTCCGGCGTGACCTCGGTGCCCAGCCGGAGATCGACGCCGGCCCTGGCGACGGCGTCGGCCTGGCTGTTCAAATAGTCGTCCAGCTTCTTTTTGAAGGGCACTCTTTCCTCGCAGCGGAGCGCGCCGCCGAGCCGGCCGCTTTTTTCGCAGAGGATGACCTCATGCCCGCGCTCTCTTAAGGTGAGCGCCGCCTGCATCCCGGCGATGCCGCCGCCCGCCACCAGGACTTTTTTGGAAACGGCGGCCTCGGGGATGTCGTACTTCAGCTCCAGGTCCCGCCCGGCCTCCGGGTTGATGGCGCAGTAGTCCTGTCCGTTGGAAAGCTCGCTGGAGAAGCAGGCCAGGCAGCGCATGCATTTACGGATTTCACCGGTACGCCCGGTACGGATCTTCAGCGGCAGGTCCGGGTCGGCGATGAGCGCCCGGGCCATCTCGACAACGTCCGCCTGCCCGGAGGCCACGATCTCCTCCATAAGCTCCGCGTCCCCCAGCGCGCCGACAGTGGCCACCGGCGTCTCCACGTGCTTTTTGATCTCGGCCGCAAAGGGGACGTTGCAGCCGTCCGGCAGGAACATGCTGGGGTGGGTGACGGCAAAGACCTCCTCCACCTCATGGCTGCCGGCGGAGACATGGATCAGGTCCACGTGGCCGTCCAGCATTTTGGCGAAGGCGACGCCCTCGTCGATATCGTAACCGCCGGCGTAACACTCCGAGCCGCTGATGCGGATTTCGATGGGGAAGCCGGGGCCGACTCTTTTTCGTATGGCGTTGCAGACGGCCACGGCGAGCCTGGCGCGGTTTTCAACGGCGCCGCCGCCCCATTTGTCCGTCCTTCTGTTGAGCTCGGGGGAGAGAAACTGGTGCAGGAGCCAGCCGTGGCCGGCGTGGATCGTCACCATGCCGAAGCCACACTGTTTGGCAAAGGCGGCGGCGTCGGCGAATTTATTGATGGTGCGTTCAATGATTTCCTCCGTCATGGGGAGGATTGTACGGCCGTCCAGTTCACATTCAACGGGACCGTAGGCCACGCCCTTCGCCGCCGCGCCGAGAAAGGACAGGCTGCGGTTGGCGTACATCCCGGCGTGCTGCAGCTCCTGGGAGGCCACGGCGCCGTGCCGGCGGATGGCGTGGGCCACGCGCGCCAGGGAGTGGAGCGCCAGCGGATTATCCAGGCAGATGTGATAGTCACCGCCCCGGCCCAGCTCGCCGTCGACGATGCCCTCGCAGATGGCCACCGAGGCCACGCCCCCCATGGCCTTCCGCTCGTAGTACGCCGCGGCGCCTTCCGTCAATACGCCGTCGCCCTTGATGTCCTGATATCCCGTGGGAGAGGCAAAAAGGCGGTTCCTGAACAGCGTGCCGGCCAGCTTGATCGGCTCAAAAAGATGCGGGTATTTAAAGTCGCTCATTATTCTGCCGCGCCGGCGCTGCGGCGCGTCTCCTTCCGTTTTTTGATTGTGACGCCGTCAGGCGCCGTCTTGCGGCGGCCTGCCGTCGGGCCCGATATTTTTATGCTGATACATCAGATCGTCGATGTGCTTCAGAAAATCCTTGGCGTTGACGGAGTCGTCAAAGCAGCAGTCGTAGCCGATGCTCAGGCTGATCGTATAGGGGGTCCGTTCCTGCGCGTTGAACTGCGCGACATTTTCGTTGAGCCTGTCGATGGCTTTTTGCAGGTCGTCCCTGCTCTGGACGTGCATCACCACCACGAATTCGTCGCCCCCGAACCGGGCGATCAGATCATTTTTGCGAAAGGTTTTTTTGAGAAGCTCCGCCGTGTCGATGAGGGCCTGGTCTCCGGCGCTGTGGCCGTACATATCGTTGATGGTCTTAAAGGAATCCAGGTCGATCATGAGCCCGGCCAAAAGGCCGCTTTCGCCGTGCTGTCCCTTGCTCTGCAGGTACTTGTCCAACTGCCGCCTGTTAAACAGGCCGGTCAGGTAATCCGTATAGAGCTGGATATTCTGGATGCTGATAAAGATGATCAGGGTGGCGATCGTGGTGCAGGCCCAAATGAGCGACAGGCCGTAGTAAAGCCATTGTACAACGCCCCCGATAAAAGGGAAGAACGAGAAAACGGCGATAGGGACAAAGTACTGCTTCGGGATTGCCCGGCGCCTGATAATCGTCAGCACCCACGCGTACGCCAGGTAGAAAAACGCGGCGAGCGCCATGATGAAAAACAGCCTGCCGCGGTGGTAGACGTTGCCGCCGTCAATATAGAACAGCAGGCCGTTAAAGGCGCTCAGTACGGACAGAACCAGATTTATAAACGCAGGTGCGACGGCCGGGAGCAGGACTTTTTTCAGATGCCCGGCGTCCTTGTACACGTGAAAGTCCACATAGAAATACCAGACCATGCAGAGACCCGGCGTCAAAATATAGTAGAGGACCGTGACGGCAATATAGATGTTTCGCGTCAGGGCCCCGGGCCGCCCGTCGAGGAGCCACATCAGCGAATCCACGATCAGGATAAAGGCTTCGGTATAGACGAGCAGCATAAAGAGCTTCTGCTCGGTGAGCATCTGCTCCCAACGGCGCTGGGTATTGAGGTAAATCAGGACAAGGATGGCCATGCAGAATATATTCAGTTCCGTATAGAGCAGCGGTTGGATATAAAATCACTTCTTTGCGGCGGTTAAACGTCATTGCAGCATCATTATATCGAGACAATCGGCGCTTATCAATACAAGCCGTTCGATTATTTATTTTTTCCCGAAAGTTCTGTTTATAACGAGCGGCCGGCGGCGGAAAAAGCGGCGGGAATCCTCCCGCCGCCCATGCCGAAGGCGATGCGCGGTCACCGTTTTGTCAAGGTCTTGACGAGCGCGTCGGCCGCCAGCATGCCGGTCTGGAGGGAACCCTGCATCCAGCGGTGGACGGCTGAAATGTGCTCGCCGGCGAAAAAGACGCGCCCCTCGTATTCCGGCAGCGCCATGCCGTAGGAGAAGATCCGCTTCTGCTCCGGCGTAAAAAAGGCGAGCGCGCCCCGAAAGGTAGGCTCCTGGTTCCAGTTGACGTATTTTATCGCCTGTGTGGCCGCGGCCACCGTATCCGCCGGCAGACCGTGGACGGCGGCCACCTCCCGGATGACCTCCGCCGACAGGACGGCGTCCGGCTGATTCAAGAGGCGTGTCGTGTCCAGATTGAAATTAAACGACCCGATCATCACGCCCGGCTCGCCTGCCGGCAGGCGGCTAATATCGCCCGCCACGTCGTCCGGGTGGACGATCAGCCGCGTATGGTCGGAGGGGTACCAGATGGAGCCAATGGGCAGGTCGGTATAGGACGCGCCGCCGGCGATGCCCTGCTTTTCCCAGAACCGCCAGTTGCAGTGCAGTATCGTTTTTTGCGCCGGCGTGTAGTTCACTTCGCGGATGGCCCGCATCTTGATGCCGGAGAACAGCGGATTTATTTCCACGTTGCGCAGCGTTGAAAACGGGATGGCGCAGACGACGTAATCAAAGCTTTCCCGGACGTTTTCCCCGCCCGACAAAAGTCCGTACCGGAGCGTCACGCCCGTGCCGCCGTCGTTCAGGAAAACGCCCGTCACCAGGCAGCCCGGCCTGTACGTCACGCGGCCGACGGCATCCCTCGGGATGTCGGAATAAGGATTTTCGTCAAAAAACGTCCGGTAAAAGGCCGCCGGCAGATGCGCCGTGCCGCCCTCGACGGCGTACAGGTAGGACATGTCGGCGGGGTAGCTCTCCTGAATGAAATCGATAAAGCTGCTGTACAGGTTCCCCTCCAGAAGCGGGTTGAAGTTGGCGACGAGATCGATGGCGCTCTGGCTGAGGCCCCCGGCCTCCATCATGGCGAGATTGGACCTGTTAATCCACTGGAGTGCCTTCTCCGAATACCGCGCTTTGACCTCGATGATCTCGATGCGCTCCCGCGTCGACGCGCGCAGGAGATGATTGTCCGTGCCGATGGCCAAAAGCTCCTGCCAGCTTTTGGCCCGCTCCCAGGGGCTCAGGTCGTACCTGGGGTAAATGGACGTCTTGACGCCGGCGCCGTCCCGGTCGTTGCGGGCCCGCGTGTTCCTGAGATAAATGAAGGCGTGCGGATTGTACTGAATGAAGGGGTATGTCTTAAGCCCGAATTCCCGGAGATAATGCCATACCGTCTCGTGGGATACGGGGATGCGCATAGGGCCGAACTCCCCGTACTGGCCGGGGCTGCTCCCAAAATAATATGTATAGACGCGCCCACCGATTCTGTCCGTCAGCGCGTCGAAAACCGTGATGTCGAACCCCATTTTCCGGAGCTCGTAGGCGGCTGCCAGGCCGGCAAGCCCGCCGCCCATAACGCCCACACGGATATTTTTAAAGCTGCCGGGCCGTGCGGCTGACGTGATCGGGAGCGGCGGCGCCATCCGCTCGAGAATCGCCTGCATATCCTCCGGCCAGCCCCGCTGCGTCAGCGCGTATTTCAGCAGGAGATGCCGCTCCTCGTCGGTGGGGTTATCCGGCTGCGGCGGATAAAATTCGTATTGACTGTTGAGATTCAAGATGCTGCCTCCGTTCACGCATTATTCATGAGGGCATGGAATGCTACACTACAGCATATGAGTTGCGCCCCTGAATTGTGCCTGACCGGGCACGGGAAAGAAATTTGACTATATTTTCCCGAACCGTTGACAGCGGCGAGATAATGTGATAAATTTTGATTGACAGACGAGTCAGTCAACGGAGGCGTACATGAGTCCGAGAAATGAAGAACAAAACGCGCTCATCAAAGACGAGCGGCGGGAACAGATATTGTCGGCGGCGCTCAAGGTTTTTGCGTCAAAAGGCTTCGCAGCCACAAAGATCAGCGATATCGTGGCCGGAGGCGGCATGAGCCACGGACTTGTCTACCACTATTTCAAATCCAAGGAAGAGATTTTTTACGAGCTGCTGAAAAGGGCGATGACGACCTCCTCGGAGTCTCTGCTGATGGTCGACAAGCTGCCGCTCCCCCCGGTCGAAAAGATCCGGCAGACGGCCCGCTATATCCTGAAAAGCATAGAAGACTATGAGGACACCGCCTATTACTTTCTCATTGTCGTTCACGCCTCGGTGATGGAGGCGCCCGACGAGATCAAGGGCCTGATGGACATTTCGAACACCGCCGTCCAGACCCTTGCCGGCTTCGTGCGCGAGGGGCAGAGGACGGGGGAGCTCCGGGAGGGCGACCCGATGGGTATGGCGATCACCTTCTTCGCGGCCATCGAGGGGCTGGCCATTTACAAGCTGTCCATGTCGAACTTCAAAATGCCGGACCCTGAAATTCTCGTTGGCATAATCAAAAAAGGCTGAAGCAATACCCGCCCGGCGCGCGTCCGGGCGGGAAAAACGTGTTAGGAATTGACTGACTGATAAATCAATCATTTTATAATAAGGGGGAAAACCATGAAAAAGCTCGTTATCATCGGCGCGGGCATCGCCGGGCTCACCTGCGGCGTCTATGCGCAAAAAAACGGGTTTGACACGGAAATCTATGAAATGCACACCATCCCCGGCGGGGAGTGCACCGGCTGGGACAGGAAGGGGTATCATTTTGACGGCTGCCTCCACTGGCTGGTCGGCTCAAAGCCCGGCACCGCGCTCCACAAAATCTGGCGGGACACCGGCGCGCTGGACGATACCGTTGAGATCGTGCATTACGACATTTATGTGCGGTATGAGGAGGGGGACGCGGCGGTCAATTTCTATACGGATGCCGGCAAGCTCGAAAAGCACTTTCTGGAGATTGCGCCGGAGGATGCCCCCGCTATAAAAAAGCTGTGCGGCGCGCTGCGCCGGATGGGCGACTTCGGGATGCCGCTGGATAGGCCGATGGATATGATGACGGCCGGGGACGGGCTGAAATTCGCGGCCAAAAATCTCGGCAGCATGTCTAAAATCGCGCATTACAACGGCATGTCCATGAAGGACCTCACGGCGGAATTCAAAAATCCGCTGCTCGTCAGGGCGATGCTCGCCACCTTCCCGGAGGATTATACCGCCATGGCGTTTGTAACGACGCTGGCGGGCATGAACGCCGGCGACTGCGGCTTTCCGCGCGGCGGCTCCCGGGCGCTGGCCCAGCGGATGGCGAAAAGGTTCGCGGCGCTGGGCGGCAGGCTGCATTTTAACGCCAAGGTCGATAAGATTCTCGTCAGGGACGGGAAGGCCGCCGGCATCCGGCTTGAGGATGGGCGGGAGATCGCGGCCGACCATGTCGTCTCCTGCGCCGACGGTCACCATACGCTGACACGCCTGCTGGACGACAAATACACACCGCCCGTTTATAAGGAGCTGTTCGGCCATCCCGGCAGGTACCCCACGGTCACCAGCGCCCTTGTCTTTCTGGGCGTCGATGCCGACGTGCCTTTTAAATACAGAGGGCTGGAGGTGCGCCGCGATACGCCCTTTACTGCCGGAGGGATCGCCGGAGACTGCGCCATGATCACCCATTACGGGTTTGACGGCACCATGGCCCCCGCGGGCAAAACGGTGCTGGGCTGCTATTACCTGGCGGATTTCGACTACTGGCAGGCGCTGTACGGCGACAGGGAAAAATACGAGGCCGAAAAGAAAAAGCTCGAGGCCGACGCCATCGCCGAGGCGACAAGGTGCTACCCCGAGATCGCCGGAAAGATCGAGGTCACCGACGTCGTCACCCCCATGACCTATGTGCGCTACTGCAACGCCTGGCGAGGCTCCTGGATGACCTGGATCAAAAATGACAAGGAGGTGCCGCGGTACTATCCCGGCGTGCTCCCCGGCCTGGACGGCTTCATCATGGCCGGCATGTGGACACTGCCGCCCGGCGGCCTCCCCGGCGCTGGTGCCTCCGGCCGTTTCGCCGCCCACCGGCTCTGCTTGCAGAACAATATGGAATTTAAAACCGACTGATCCCTTTCGGCCCTCATATATCAGTAAAGCCCGGCTTTTGCCGGGCTTTACTGATATATGAGGGACTATTTGAGCAGTTCCGCTTTTTTGACCCTGTATTCCTCGTCCGAGAGCTCACCCCTGGCGTAGCGTTCCTGCAGGATCTGGAGCGCCGGATTGACGGTGGGCATCTCGATTTTATGTCCGTGCCCGGTAAAGCGGATATACCTGACAAGGGCAATGATGCCCAGGACGATCAGGATCAGAAAGGCCAGGCATACAAGCGCCTGCCAGCCGTAGCTGATATATCTGCCGCCGCCCATCATTCTGTTTCCGTAATACATCAACATGACGATTTCCCCCTGATTTGTGACAGGCAAAGCTTTTATCTGCCATATTCATTTATTATCATGAAAATATGTCTAAATATTCTAACTTCACTGAATTTTCTGCGGATGAAATTCGGTGAAGAGGCCATGACGGGAGGCCGTCCCATATGGTATAATAGCTTATAAAAAATGACTGTAAAACGGAGCTTTTTATGAACGACACTTCAATGAGCGGCATCCTGCTGGTCACGGACCTGGACGGCACGCTGGTCACCGGCAAGGGCGCCATACCCGAGCGCAACATCGCCGCCATCGAGCGGTTCACCGGAAAGGGCGGCCGCTTTGCCTTCGCCACGGGCCGCAGCGTTCTCGGCTGCGAAAAATTCGCCGCCCGCGTCCCGACAAACACACCCTCCATCGTCTACAACGGCGGCGGCATCTACGACTTCGGCGAAAAAAAGCTCCTTTGGAGCGAATTCCTGCCCCGGGATTACGACAGGATCATCAAGGACGTCAAAACCGCCTTCCCGGACGTCGGCATCGAGATCTATTCCGGCGGGCATGTCTACTACATCAATAAGAACAAATACACCAAGGAGCACGTGGCCTTTCAGGGCATCACCGCCACCGACAGGGATCTTGACGATATGCCGGCCGACTGCAACAAAATCCTCTTCTGCGGCGAGACCGATCGGCTGCGGGCGCTGTCGGCGCACGTGGAGGCGATGGGAAACGCCGGCTGCGTCTATGTTTTCTCAGGGCCGATCTATTACGAGGTGCTGCCGGAGGGCATTTCCAAGGGCACGACGCTTAAAATCCTCGCCGGCCTCACCGGCATCGGGCACGACAAAATCATGAGCATCGGAGACTATTACAACGACCTGGAGCTCCTGGCCGCCTCCGCGCTCAGCGCCGCGCCGTCGGGCGCTCCCGACGAGGTAAAAAGCGTCGCCGACGTCGTCGTCTGCCCCTGCGAGGACGGCGCCGTCGCCGACTTTATCGAGTATCTTGAAATGCGCTTCGGCTGAAAAAAGCCCACCCGCCCGCCCAACAGAGGTATAGGGGCTGCGCCCCTATGACCCCGTTGAATTCGGGGCTTTGCCCCGGACCCCGGTATAACCGCCCGAAGGAGGCTTTTTCGCTCCGCGTCTTCCCCGGCTCCCTCAGACGAGGGAGCTGTCGCCCACAGGCGACTGAAGGAGGGAGCTTCCCCGGCGCGGCAGCATGCTACATACAGCGGCGCGGAACAAGATTCACTCCTTCCGACGCGGCTTCGCCACGCCACCTCCCTCGTCCGAGGGAGGCTTTTTCGCTCCGCGTCTTCCCGGCTCCCTCAGACGAGGGAGCTGTCGCCGGAGGCGACTGAAGGAGGGAACTTCCCGGCGCGGCAGCATGCTACATACAGCGGCGCGGAACAAGATTCACTCCTTCCGACGCGGCGCGGCGCGCTGCCTCCAACGGCGGAAATTATTCCTTTTCCCCGTCCAAAAACTTGCTGAAGGCCGTGGGGAGCGCGTAGGACTCGCGCAGCTCACGCGCGGTGACCCAGGTGAAATCCGGCGTTTTCTCCCGGCACGCTATCTCGTAGCAGACCATGTCCCAGCGGATATGGGTAAAGATATGGCTGCGCCGCAGGGCTTTTATGAGCGCGGCGGGGCGCGTCCCCCAGGCCTCTGCCTGCCGGACCGCCCCGGCCTCGTCCAGGGCGCCAGATACGTTCGGCAGCTCCCAAAGTCCGCCCAGAAGGCCGGAGTTTTCCCGGTGCCGGAGCGCGAGGCTGCCGCCGCAGGACAGCAGGAAAACGGTGCGTTCCTCGCGCTTTTTCTCCGGCTTGCGCTTTTTGACGGGCAGCGACAGGGCGGTACCGTCCCGCAGCGCGGCGCACAGCCCGGCGGCCGGGCAGAGCGCGCACCTGGGCTGCCCGTTGGGCAGACAGACGACGGCACCCAGCTCCATCAGGCTCTGGGTGAAATCGCCGGGCCTGTCCGTGGGATAGATCGCGCGCAGAGCCTCGGCGATACTTTTTTTGACCGCGTCGGTGATCTCGTCGCCGATGCCCGCGATACGGGCGACGACGCGTATCACGTTGCCGTCTACGGCCGGGGTCGGCCGGTCAAAGCAGATGGAGGCCACGGCGCCGGCGGTGTAGTCGCCCACGCCGGGCAGCTCCCGCAGCGCCTCATATGTATCCGGGAAGACGCCCGCGTACTTTTCAGCAATCACCCGGGCCGCCTTTTGCATATTCCGGGCGCGGGCATAGTAGCCGAGGCCCTCCCAGCGCTTCATGAGCGCGTGCTCGTCCGCCCCCGCCAGCGCCTGCACCGTCGGGAACGCTTCGAGAAAACGGGGATAATACCGCGCCACGACCTCGGCGCCCGTCTGCTGCAGCATGATCTCCGAGACCCAGACGCGGTAGGGGTCCCGATCCTTCCGCCAGGGCAGCGCCCTGGCATTTTTATTGTACCAGGCCAAAAGGGCCTGAGGCAGAAGCTGAGGGAGGGCAATGCGTGTTGACATATCGGTACTCCGTAACTTATGATGAGATGGGGGTATTGGAAATGGATATCTATGATTTTACCGTAAAAGATGAAAACGGACAAGACGTAGCTCTGACAGGATACAAGGGCAGGGTGCTGCTCATCGTCAACACCGCCACGGGCTGCCCGTACACCAGCCAGTACGACGGGCTGCAGATTCTCTATACCAGATATAAGGACAAGGGCTTTGAGATTCTCGATTTCCCATGCTATCAGTTTATGGAGCAGGAAGCGGACGCGGAGGAGATCTACAAGGTGCGCAAGGTGCGCTTCGGCGTGACATTCCCGCAGTTTGGAAAAGTCTACGTCAGCGGCCCCAGGGAAGCGCCGCTTTATACCTACCTGAAGGCGCAGAAAAAAGCGCTCTTCGGCACGGCGGACATCAAGCTGAATTTCACAAAATTCCTGGTGGATAAAACCGGCGCCGTCCTGAAGCGCTATTCCCCGGACGTCAAGCTTCAAAAGATCGAGAAGGATATCGAAAAGCTGCTGGCCGTGAACTGATAAAAATAATGCGGCTGCAGCAAACCGGAATCCGCGGAGGGAGTATCAATGAAGACGATAGATATGGACACGTGGGACAGGAAAGAGCATTTTGCGCATTTCCGCACGATGGATTATCCGCAGTACGATATCTGCGCGCCTGTCGACATATCGAAATTCCTCAAATTTGTCAAAGGCGGCGGCCTGCCGTTTTACCACGCCATGATTTTCGCCGCGACCACCGCGGCAAACGGGGTGCGGAACCTCCGTTACAGGCTCAGAGACGGCGCCGTCATAGAGCACGACAGGCTGCATCCGTCGTTTACGTCCCTGGATAAGGACAGTGAGCTGTTTAAATACGTAACGGTGGACATGGACGGCGACATGGACACGTTTATAAAAGCGGCCCGGGAAAAGGAGCGGACGCAGCGGGGCCTGTTCGGTGACGGCCGGGATGAGGCGCGGGACGACCTCGTGTATCTGACCTGCGTCCCCTGGGTGGCGTTCACCCACATATCGCATACCATAAAGCTCGACAAGGACGACTCGATCCCGCGCATATCGTGGGGCAAATTCTATCCGGACGGCTGCAGAACGCTGCTGCCGCTTTCCCTCCAGGTCAATCACGCCCTGGCCGACGGCGTCCATGTGGGACAGTATTTTAAAGCGCTGCAGGATTTTCTGGACGCTTTTTGATCTGGGCAAACGCCGCGCCGGGCCAATAAAATGTTGACATGGACAAAAAATGTGTGATAGTATAATCTTATCTCTTTGCACTGCATTTTACTACAGTACAAACTGAGCAGGCGATGAACGGTTTCGTTCATGGGGCTGGGCCTTAGGGCAGCAGGATTCAGTACCTGCGGGACAGTGATATGTTCCGCAGGTATTTTTTATAGCTTGCGCAACGCAGGCTGATAGCTTCTATCTCCGGGACATGAGAACTTATACAGGAGCGTGTCTTGATTGAACAGTGAAAAACAAAGCGCCGCCCTGAACTCTATTTTTGCCGCGGCCTTCCTGACGGCCATGAAGGTCGTTGTCGGCGTGCTCACCGGCTCCCTGGGCATCATCTCGGAGGCGCTGCATTCGGTGCTGGACCTTTTGGCCACGGTGATCACCTTCCTGGCCGTCCGCTTTTCCGACAAGCCGGCCGACGCCCAGCACCATTACGGTCACGGGAAAATGGAGAGCTTCTCGGCGCTTATCGAAACCGTGCTGCTGCTCGTCACCTGCGTCTGGATCGGCTACGAGGCCATCGATAAGCTCTTTTTCGGCAAGAGCGTCGAGATGACCGGGGCGCTGTGGGGCGCCTTGGTGATGGCCGTTTCCATCGCCGTCAATTCCACCAGGGTCGTGGTTTTAAAGCGGGCGGCGAAGAAATACGGCAGCCAGGCGCTGGAGGCGGACGCGCTGCACTTTTCCAGCGACATCTGGAGCTCCGCCGTCGTCACCGGGGGCCTTGTCTGCGTCTGGATCGGCGAGACCTTCCACATCCCGGCGCTCCGGTACGCCGACCCCATTGCCGCCCTCGGCGTGGCGGTGCTTGTCATCAGGGTGAGCCTCAAGCTCGGCAGGGAGACCATCGACGTTCTGCTGGACACGGCGCCCCGCGGCATGAAGGAAATGATCGAAAAAGAGCTCTCCGCGATCCCGGACGTGGTCCAGATCGAGTCGGTCCGCATCAGGCCCTCCGGCGCCGTCAAGTACATTGACCTGAATATCGGGGTCGAGGCCCTCCGGGACCACAAAAGCGTCCACTGGCTCGTGGGCGAGATCAAGGACAGGGTCACGGTGCTCGTCCCGAACAGCGACATCATGGTCAGCACGTACCCCGTGGAGCCCCTGAGCCCCGACGACATCAATATCAACAGGGCGCTGGAGAATATCGTCGACCAGGTGCCGGACTGCCTGAACGTCCACAACGTCCACGTCTACGAGCTGGACGGGAAAAAGCAGGTCACGGCCCACATCGAGGTCAGGGAGAACCTGACGCTGAACGCCACCCACGGCCTGTCCCACGAGATCATGGGCCGGCTCAAGAGCGAAATCCCCTGTATCGACAACGTCAACCTGTCCTTCGAGCGGGCCGAGCGGGCGCTGCCCAGCGAGGAGATCACCGCCGCGGCGCCGGACCTCGTCGGCAGCATCAAAGAGGCTGTGGACGGCATCAGCGGCGACCTGGACTGTCATGAGATCAGGCTGTACCGGTGCGGCGGCAAGGTCACCACCTTCCTGCACTGCGGCGTCCGGGAGGAGTTCACCGTCGACAAGCTGGAGCTTTTGTCCGACAACATCAAGCGCCGGCTGAAAAGCGCCGTGAGCCAGCTGGAAAACGTCCATATCCATTTCGAGCCCATCGAGGACGAGTGACAAATAAGAGACGGCGGGCGGGATGATTTCATCCCGCCCGCTGTTTGTTGACTTGACCGCGCCTTACATTGCCAGCTCGGTGCGGCTGATGAGGTCGTTCTGGCTGTCGGCGTGGAGCTCGACGAAATAGGTGGAGAAGCCGGCCACGCGGACGACGAGGTTTTTGTAGTCCTCGGGCTTCTTCTGGGCGTTTTTGAGCGTTTCGGCGGAGACCACGTTGATCTGCATCTCCATGCCGCCCAGGTCGAAATACGTCTGGATGAGGCTGGAGAGCTTTCTGTCCCCCTCCTCGCCCTGCAGGGACGTGGGGTGGAACTTCATGTTGAGAAGCGTGCCGTTGGGATACTTGACCTGGTCGATGTTCGACACGGAGGAGAGCACCGCCGTGGGGCCTGTCGTGTCCATCTGCTGGACGGGGGAGATGCCGTCGGCCAGGGGCGTACCGGCGGAGCGGCCGTCCGGCGTGGCGGAGGTCATCTGGCCGAAGATGACGTTGGTGGTGACGGGGTACAGCCCGGCGGAGAACTTGCCCCGGGGGCCCGTGCAGGCGTTGACCGCGTCGGCGAAGACACCGGCGGCCCAGCCGGCGTATTTGTCCACGTCCTTCAGGGCGTTGCCGTAATGGGGCGCCTGGGACTTGATATACCGCTGGAGGTCCTCGTAACCCTTCCAGTCGTTCATCAGTGCGTCGTACAGCTCATGGGTCGTGCACTTCTTCGCCTTGAAGCACAGGTGCTCGATCATGGCCAGGCTGTCGGCCACGTTGCCGATGCCCACGCCGGAGATGCCGGTGGAATTGTAACGCGCGCCGCCGAACATGACGTCCTTTCCGCTCTCCATGCAGCCGGTGATCGTGCAGGACACGACGGGCAGCGGCAGAAGCTGGCGGGCCAGATATTCAAAGGCGTTGGTGCAGCTGGCGTGCAGCTTTACAAAGAACTCGATCTGCTTTTTCACGGCTTCCAGCACCTGCTCGATGTTCTCCATCTCGTAGAGGTACCCGGTGGGAAGGCCGGCCCGGGCCGGGCGCTGCGCCCTCCCGGCGTCCGACGGTTTGTAGCGGGACGGCATGCCGCCCATGAACGGCGCGTTGTAGTGTCCGTCGCTGATGCCCAGCAGCACGGCGTTGGCGAGATTCATATAGCTCTCTGTGCCGGAGCCGCCGCAGGCCGGCCATTCGTCGCCGCAGCCGGAGGGCTCCACGCAGCCGATGAGGCAGTAGTTCCGGGCGCTTTCCAGAGGCAGGCGCCCCCGGGCCATCAGCGCCGGGATGATCACGTCGTCGTTTTCAAAGGTCGGCACGCCGCCGGAAATTTTCGTCGTCTCGATGGCGGCCTCCCAGAGCTTTTCGGGCGTGGCTTTGTGGATGCGCAGCGCCTGCGGGGGATCGTGCAGCACGAGCCGCCCCGCCGACTGGAGCATCATGTAGGTGACGTCGTTGGACGCGTCCCGGCCGTATTTGTCCACGCCGCCCAGCGTCATCAGCTGGCCGGAGGTATAGCCCGGGCCGGATTTCGTCGCGCCGTAGCTCCACAGCTTGTTCATCTCCGCCACCTTGAGGTAAAACAGGTCCAGAAGCTCCTGGGCCTCCTCGTGGGTGATGCGCCCGGCGGCGATGTCGGCCTCGTAAAAGGGCGCTAAATACTGGTCCAGCCGCCCGTAGCTGATGCCGTGCATGGTGGCGTCCAGGCACATGCAGTTTTGGTACATGTACAGCGTCTGCAGCGCCTCGTGGAAAGTGCGGCACGGCTTTTCCATGCACCAGTTCAGCGCGTCCGCCATTTTCACAAGCTCCTGTTTCCGCTTGGGGTCCGTCTCCGCCGCCGCTTTTTCCTCCGCGAGGCGCGCGTACCGCTTTGTCAGCGTGAGCATGCCCTCGCAGACGATGGACACGGCCCGGTAAAAGTTATACTGGTCGATGGATTCCCCAAAAATGCCGCGCTCCTCCAGCTCCCGCATTTTCGCCTCGGCCTCCGACTTGATCGCGCCGAAGCCGACGTTCGTGGCCGTCCAGTGGTTGCCGGTAAAGTGGCCCACCGGCGAGCCGCACTGGTGCCCCGCGCCGAAGAGCCCGTACATGGTGACGCCGTTCACGGCGTGGTCCTTCAGGTACGCCGGCATGTAGCTCATGATTTTGCCGGACAGGCACTCCGTCAGCCAGAAGTCGATGGTTTTGAGGACGTAGTCCCTGTCCTCCTCCGAGATGATATACGGGTCGATGTCCCTGGTGGACACCATCCGCGATTCAATCTCCTCCTTGATCCAGATGGCCGAGTTTTCCGGATAGATCGCCGTGGCCCGGTATTTGCCCGACTGCCCGCCCACGATGATCTCCCCGTCGTCAATGCGCACGGGGATGTTTTCGCAGATGTTCTTAAAATTGAGCGCCCGTTTCAATATGCCCTCAAGCTCCGGGTGCGCCATATAAAACTCCGTCACCAGCCGGTACCGCGCCGTACAAATCTCCGGCTTCGTGCTCCTGTACCTCTCCCGCATCGCCGCCACCCGCGGCGTCACCGGGTCAAGCTTATACATAGGATAACCTCCAATGCTATTGATTAGGTAGTTAGCTACATTATAGCACGCCCCGCCGTGAGATTAAAGCAAAAAGGCGCCGTCCGGCGCCTTTGGGTGATGCAAGATGCGTATGGGATGATGCCTTTGACAAGTTGGATCACATGTTTTATTGCAGCTTGCGTTTAAAAACTGAAATAATACACCTTGTACTTCCATAGCTTTGAGCAGCGGCAACAGTGTTGACCAGTTCCCATCCCTGTAAACCCAACTCATTCAATTCATCCTGAAATGTGCTTTGATCCACCTTACCTCCGAATACGCCTTTCACATCGATAAACAGTGTCTTATATTCAAATTTCTCCATAGCTCTACTCTCCGTAATTGTGTGATACTATTTCATAGCGACTGTTACATTTGCCTAAACATAATGCGCAGTTCATCAACCTGGCGGAATTTCCCGGTATGCTTATTATCTTAAATAAATTGATAGGGTAGTTTTACTCGATTGCTGCCCAAAGTAACTGCCCATTTTCAAAAATTACCGCTATTCGTCCGGTATCCTTTAACCAGGAAAGATATGAGCGAACTGTACTGCCAACAAGTACATATTGCTCAAAGTTCATTGTTAAACCATAATCATTGAAAAGCTGTTGCAAAGCCTTCTCAAAGATAATCGGCTTTTTACAGATTTCAAGTATCTTATCCGCTATTCCATGAACCTTGTCAATGTTGATCTGAACCAGCGGGGCAATGCTGTCTGTGGCTTCCGCGTGGGCAGGGATGAACGCCGCCGCTTTTAAGGTCTTCACCATTTCCAAGGTGTCAAGATAGGCGGCTACATCATAGATAAATCCGATTTGGTATTTTTCCAGCGTTTCTTTACTTGACAGGCAGTCGGCCAGAAAAACGACATCATCCGCGGTTCTGAAACCCACCATATCAAAGAAATGGCCCGGCAGAGGTATGCTGCTCATCCCTACAGGGAGAATATCCTCTGCCAGAGACTCCGCGCTGCTTTCCTGCGCCATCAGGAATTTGTGTCTCAAGTCCTTTGGCGGGAACCCGCCGTATAGAAAAGACGGCTCCAGAAGCGGGTGATTTGTAAAATCGCACTCAATACCCGACGCATAAATTTTGCATCCGGTTTGAGTCTGCAAATACTTATTGCCGCCGATATGATCGGCATTAGAATGCGTATTATAGATCGCCGTCAGCTTCCAGCCATTGGCGTCCAGTATCTGCCTGACTTTTCGTCCGGCGTCCTTATCGTTTCCGCTGTCGATAAGACATACATCCGTATCGTTGAGCTTAACAATACCAATCTTTGCTGGACCTTGTATGTAATAACTGTTTGTCCCGACCTGATTTAGCTCATACATTGGGGAGAACCTCCAATTAGCAGAAATTCTTTTGATTGTGAATTATCTTAAATACTAGCTTCCGCCTTCGCTACATGGTTTAAACATAACAGGACGTTTTTCTTGCTGCTCCTGCTATTATGGGTGATGGGCACTACATAATTAAATATTTGTTTTATTCAAATAGATAACAAGTCATAGACAACGCGCCCAGAGTACACGAATCGTTTAAGACCGTAAGCTTGTCGCTTTTATCGGACGCGCCCAGAACATACAAAAGCGGATCGAAGTGGTCTGGTGTATGAAAGGCCATCGCTGCTGATGGTCCGGCTTTACTATAGTCCAGAACATCGTCATATTTGCCGTCAACTATCTTGCCTTTGACATACCCATCAAACTCCGATGCCCAAGAATAACCGCCATCCATGTCCCAGTTGACCCGCGACAGGTTGTGCACCACGTTGCCGCTGCCGAAGATCATTACGCCCTTATCGCGCAGAACGGACAGCTCACGGCCTGTTTTGAAATGGGCCTCGGCATTAGCGTCGGCATCAACACTTAGTTGATAAACAGGAATATCAGCATTCGGGTACATTCTGCGTAAAACGGACCATGTGCCATGGTCAATACCCCAGCTGTTGTCAATTTTTACGTCTCTGCTGATCAGCGCCTTTGTTTCATGGGCGAGCTCTGGCGATCCATGAGGCTGGTATACGACACGGTACAGTGCCTCGGGAAAGCCATACATATCATAAACAACCTCAGGCTTAGGGGCGTCCGTTATTTTCGTTCCTTTCGTAAACCAATGGGCTGATATGGATAGAATGGCTTCGGGTTTTATTATGTGCTTGCCGATTTCAGCCCAGGCTTTTGAATACTGGTTATCCTCAATGGCATTCATGGGTGACCCGTGCCCGACAAACAATGCTGGCATTCGTTCTGACATAGATTCAACCTCAACAATTTATAATCAAAATTTGGTTGGCCTGTATATAATAAACATACGAGGATTATTCAGCGGATAATCACTGTTTCACAAATCCAGAAACATTGTCTTGCTTAATTCCAAAAATCCTTTTCCAGTATAAAACCGGGTTGCATCTAAATTGAATGAATAGACTTTTAATTCAATTCTATCAATATTATTGGACTTTGACCACTCTTTTGCTTTCTCAAGAAGTAATGGTCCTATATGGCAGTTTTGAAAACCTGATTTAACTACGAGACTATCAATTTGGCTCCATCTCCGGCTTTTCATTGTGGGAAAATCAGAAGATTCTGTTATGCACATTTCAAGTAACCCCACAATCTCCCGATCCTCCTTGATTCCTGGCCTGGAGATTCATTAGTTGGAGATTTTACATTATTCAACTTCCCATTGTTGCTATAATGTGCGTCAACCCCACCTTGGAGTATATTCCCTTATCCAACAATAATCAACAAAAAAGCCCCCGCCTGCCCGGCGGGGACCCCTCTAAAATATCCTCTTGCATTTTTCTCCCAATAGCGTTAATATTACCCTATCGAGAATAATAAATGCGGCAGTCATGGGGTGCGGGAACACCCCATGACCTGTGCAGGATGTTAAGGCATCCGTACACAACAGCAAAGCTGTACCAACCAGAATTATAATACCCTTTCCTCATTTTGGCAAGGTGGTGTTGTATTCTTGCGTTGCGCATGTTTCGCGGTGTAGGGTGTTATCCTACACCGCGTTTGTTATTTCTCGATGGGGGAAGCCTTGAGGGGCCGCGAAAGTTAAGCGGTAGAGGAAATGAGAAGTTCAGGCAGTAAAAAACCGCGGCCTCTCGGGCAGGCCTTCATTGAGAAATTGTATATGGAGGGTTACAAATGGTAGATCACGCGGCGATGTATAAGACGCTGATGGGCGGCATGCTGGATGCGCTCGAGGATATCGAGCAGCAGAATTACGGGTTTGCCAAGCTCACGCTGGTAAAAACCCTGCAGGTGGCGGAGGATATCTGCAGCCTGGGCGCCGGGGAGGAGCTCCCGGCCGTCAGGCTCCTGACCCCGCTGGACCCGAAATCCACCGGCCGCCGCCGGCGCTGAAGCCTTATTTGACGGTGATCGTCTTTGCGGCCTCCAGCGTTTCCATATCGCCTTTATCCGAATAAGAATATTTAAAATCAGCGATAAGAGTATATTTCCCCTTGGGCAAGGTCAAGTCCTTGCTATTTACGAACTCTTTGATCCAATCAGGGCTTTTTTCATCATAGCCGCCGTTCTTTTCGTAAGCAAACTTTCTTATCTCATCTTTTTTAAATTCCTCTTTGGCGCATATCAGCAATCTCAACCCGCCCAGATATCCGTCGCTGCTTTTGACGGCAAAAACAACCATAGGCCTGTCAACGTATAAGGTGGCGTTATCGGCGTTTCCCGTATATTGGAGCGTGGCGTAGCAGTCTATCAATTCGCCCGCGCTGTATTTGTTCTTATCCGTATAGATTTTTAATGAAAAGTCGCCGTTCTTATCTGCCGCATGCCCGGCGCAGCCGCTTAAAAACAGGGACGGCAGCAGCAATAGCAGAACTGTATATATTTTAAACTTTTTCATATATTCCCGTCCTCCCCCGGCTCCCTCAGACGAGGGAGCTGTCGCCCGCGGCGACTGAAGGAGGGAGCCTTCCCGGCGCGGCAGCATGCTACACACAGCGGCGCGAAACAAGTTCACTCCTTCCGCCGCGGCTTCGCCGCGCCACCTCCCTCGACCGAGGGAGGCTTTTTTGGGGCCGCGTTTTTCCCCGGCTCCCTCAGACGAGGGAGCTGTCGCCCGCGGCGACTGAAGGAGGGAGCCTTCCCGGCGCGGCAGCATGCTACACACAGCGGCGCGAAACAAGTTCACTCCTTCCGCCGCGGCTTCGCCGCGCCACCTCCCTCGACCGAGGGAGGCTTTTTTGGGGCCGCGTTTTTCCCCGGCTCCCTCAGACGAGGGAGCTGTCGCCCGCGGCGACTGAAGGAGGGAGCCTTCCCGGCGCGGCAGTATGTTACACACAGCGGCGCGAAACAAGTTCACTCCTTCCGACGCGGCTTTGCCGCGCCACCTCCCTCGACCGAGGGAGGCTTGGAAAACGACTGGGTTGCGCCGTCATTTTCCAACAATTGAAGGAGCGATTCTTTGACCGAATTCTCTATGGCTGAGCAAACAGCAGAGAAATTCCGTTCGATCTCCAGATTCGTAAACCTTATAACCGTAAGACCATAGGCATTCAGAATTTCTGTCCTTATTGCGTCATATTCCTTTTGCTCCGGTTCGAAGTGTCCGCTTCCGTCGAGCTCAATGATGAGCTTTGCCTTGGCGCAGTAAAAGTCGGCAATATAGCTATCTATAACCTTTTGGCGCTGAAATCTGACAGGATATGCAGAGAGAAATTCATACCAAAGCTTTCGCTCCTGAGGCGTAAGGCTTCTGCGTAACTCTTTCGCCCGGTCGATCAGGGCTCTGTTGTATTCGAGAGACACGCGGTAGTTCACTCCTTCCGGCGCTCCGCGCCACCTCCCTCGGCCGAGGGAGGCTTTTTTTGGGCCGCGTCCCTCCCCGGCTCCCTCAGACGAGGGAGCTGTCGCCCGCAGGCGACTGAAGGAGGGAGCCTTCCCGGCGCGGCAGCATGCTACATACAGCGGCGCGAAACGTGAAGGAGGGACCTTTCCCGGCGCGGCAGAATCACTCCCTGCGCCGCTTACAGCGCCTGTTCCGTCCGGCGGATGAAGTCGTCCTGGGTGTTCTGGTTCAGGGTGACGAAATATGTGGAGAAGCCGGCGATGCGAACGACGAGATTTTTGTACTGGTCCGGGTTCTTCTGGGCCTCGCGCAGGGCTTTGGTGGAAACGACGTTGAACTGGACCTGCATGCCGCCCAGGCGGAAGTACGTCCAGATGAGCTGGCGGAGCTTCAGCGCGCCCTCGTCGCCCTCCACGGAGGTGGGGGTGAACTTGATGTTCAGCTGGTCGCCGTTGGTGAGCTTGCGGTGGGGCAGCTTGGCGGCGCTCCGGAGATAGGCGGTGGGGCCGTTTTTGTCAAAGCCCTGGCGGGAGGAGATGGCGTCGGCGATGGGCTCGCCGGCCTTGCGGCCGTCGGGCGTGGCGCCCAGCATGGCGCCCATGTAGATGTGGGCCGTCATGGTAAAGGTGCCGCCGGAGTAATTGCCGCGGGGGCCGGTCTCGGCCGCCATCATGTCGGCAAAAAGCCCCAAGGCCCAGGCGGCCAGCTCGTCGACCTCATCGATATCGTTGCCGTAATGGGGCACGTCGTTGATAACGGTCTGGCGGAGGTCCTCATAGCCCTCCCAGTTGGCCTGCAGGGCGTCGTACATCGTTTTGAGGGGAACGGTTTTGTCGTCAAAGCAGAGTTTTTTGATGGCCATGAGGCTGTCGGCCACGTTGGCGGTGCCGCAGGCGGTGCAGCCGGTGCGGTTGTACCTGGCGCCGCCCTCGGTGACATCCTTCCCCTTGTCGATGCACCCCTCCGTCATGGCGGAGGCGGCGATACAGGGGAAGTACTGGGAATAGACCATTTCGAACATGTTGGAATAGGACACGTTCCAGTCCAGCACGTGGCGCATCTCCGTTTCAAACGCGGCCTTGAACTCGTCGAAGCTCTCATATTCGTAGAGCTTTTTGCAGGGTACCGCCGTCTTCCCGCTCCGGGGATTGACGCCGCCGTTGATCGCCAGCTGGACAACGTCCATCATGTTCCAAATGGATTCCCGCCCGGTCATGCCGCAGGCGGGCCACTCGTTGCCGGTACCGGCGGGCTCCACGCAGCCGACGATGCTGTAGTTGCAGGCGTCCTCCTTCGTAAAGCCCATGTCCATGAGGGAGGCGATGATGATCTCGTCGTTCTGGAGCTGGGGGATGCCGCCGCAGAGCTTGCTGGACTCGATGGCCAGCCGCCAGATCTCGTCGGGCGTGCTTTTGTTGATGCGGAGCGCCACCGTCGGGTCCGGCAGGCGCATGCGGCCGTAGGTCTGCAAAAGGAGCGCGGTGGCCGGCGTCGTATCGTCGGCGCCGTCCGGCGTCACGCCGCCCAGGGTCAGGGCGATGCCGGCGGTGGCTGTCATGCCGTCATAGATGGAGGTAAAGAGGTTGCCGCCCTTTTCGTTGAGGTCGATGAGCCGCTGATTGTTCATGAAAAAGCCGGGCAGCGAGATGAAATCGTAGATGCGGAGGATGAACGCGTCGGAATACTCCTGCGCCTCCTCCAGGGTGATGGTGCCCTCGTCCAGCTGCTTTTTGAGCAGATGGCCCACGTATTTGTCCACGCGGCCCATGGACTGGCCGTGCTGCTGCGCGTCGGTGATAAGCAGGAGCTCATAGAGGAGGATGGCCTGCAGGCCCTCCCAGTATGTCCGGGCGGGGTTTTCCATGATCCACTCCAGGGAATCGGCCATGCGCCAGAGCTCCGCTTGGCGCGCGCCGGACGCCGACGCGGCTTTCTCGCGGCAGACCTTGGCGTAGCGTTTGGACAGGAGCATCGCCCCGTCGCACACGCGGATGACGGCGTGGTAGAAGACGTGGGATTTCGCCCTGTCGCCGGTGAGCTTCCCCTTCTGGGCCGCGATTTTTTGCAGGGCCTCGTTTTTCACCGCGGCAAAGCCGGTGTTGACGACCTTGTCGAAATTGGCGACATAATGGCCCTGGGGCATGCCGGACACGGTGGTCATGACCCTGTTGCCCATGACCATGCCGTTTAAGATGCAGCCGTTGCCGAAGGCCTCGTCCCAGAAGTCCTGGGTGAGCGCGCCCTCCACAAGCTTCGAGAGCGTTTTGTCCTTCCAGTAATCGTAGGCGTCACGGAAGATGCCGCGCTGCGCGTCGCTCATATGGATGGAGTCGGCGGTCTGCCAGGCGCGCCTGAAGTTTTCGTCCGTGTCGTCCACCACGCCGGGAATCCAGTCGCAGCTCCACTCCACATAGGGGGACAGGGACTGGGCGTCCGGCCCGGGGGTGCCGACGAACACGTCGTCGTCGAAGACGTTTGTCTGTTTCTCCGCGCACCAGGCGTAGAGCGCGCCGGCGCGCTTTAAAAGCGGGAACTCGTTGTCGTGCGCTTTGCAGTAGTCGGTGTAGATTTTCGTGCGTTCGGCGTTGAGCGTCATGTACTTGCCGCCGGTGAAGACATCCTTCTTCTCGCGGATGCGCCTGATCCGGTCGGACACGGGGGAAAACTGGAACATCGCCATTACTCCTTCACAAGGTTTTTTGATGATGCGCCGGGACAAAATTTAACAAAAGTGCCGTTGTCTGCATTATACCACACGTCTTATTTCGTAGCTAGATACGTATTAAACTTTTTTCCGGCGGGCAGACCATCCTCAGTTTGATTACAGCACACCTCCTTTTTCCCAGCGCGAGGCGCCGCATCTTCTGGTCGGAGGCGGCGCCTTGTGCTATAATGGCGGTGCCGGGCGGCGGCTGTCAATAACGCCGCCGGCGGAATTTATAAGATGAGGCGGGTGCCTGGGATGGAAAAAACACTCACAGGGAAAACGTACGATATCCAGGGCTTCAGCGTGCAGGACGGGCCCGGCATCAGGACGACGGTGTTTCTCAAGGGCTGCCCCCTGCGTTGCCCTTGGTGCCACAGCCCGGAGTCTCAGGAATTCAAAACGGAGCTCAACTGGATGGGCGTCCGCTGCCTTGGAATCGACGCGTGCGGGAAGTGCCTCGACGCCTGCCCCAACGGGGCGGTCACGCCGGGGCCCGTTTCGCAGAACGCCGCCGGTGAGGACATCGTCTGCCCCGCGGTGGACAAATCAAAATGCGACGAGTGCGGCGCGTGCGCCGCGGCGTGCCGGGCCGGCGCCCTGTACATGTGCGGCACGGACCGGACGGTAGACGAGGTCATGCGCCGGATCGAGCGCGACCGGCCGTTTTTTGAGGAATCGGGCGGCGGCGTGACGGTCTCGGGCGGCGAGTGCCTCAGCCAGCCGGAGTTTACGCTGGAGCTGCTCCGGCGCTGCAAGGCGGCCGGCCTCCACACCGCCGTGGATACGACGGGCTTCGTCCCCTGGGAGGTCGTGGAAAAGCTCCTCCCGTATACCGACGTGTTCCTCTACGACCTCAAGAATATGGACAGCGCCCTGCACCGGCAGGTCATCGGCGTGCCCAACGAGCCGATACTGGACAACGCCCGGAAGATAGCGGGGGCCGGCGGGCGCCTCTGGGTCAGGATACCGGTCATCCCGATGTTCAACGAGTCCAAGGCGCATTTTGATACATACGGCCGGTTCCTCTCCGACATCAGGGACGCCGTCGACATTGTCCAGCTCCTGCCGTACCATACCCTGGGCGTTTCCAAGCACGACAGGCTCCTGAAAAACGACACCGTCTTCATGGCCGAGCCGCCGTCCGACGCGCTGATGCAGGACCGGAAAGCGCAGCTGGAAGGGTACGGATTGAAGGTACGCGTGCATTAGATGCTCAGGCCGCCATGCCGGGGGATTCTTGTTTGCGCAGCGGCAGGAAGAGCGCGGGGACGGCGGCGATGAGGGTGAAGCCGACGGCCCACCAGAACGCCGTATTGAAAGCCGCCGACGCGGCCACCGGCACGAGGGCGGTGAGCTGATGCTGGACGATGACGGCCAGGGTGGCCGAGCCGAAGGCGCCGCCGATCGTCTGGAGGATTCGCATGGCGATGCTGGCGTGGGGCACCTGCTCTCTCTGGAGCCCCTCGTAGACGGAGGCCATGACCGGGATGGCCATGCCGCCCAGCCCCGCGCCCCGCACCAGGAGCGCCGCCGCCAGGAGGACGTTGCTTGTCTCCCCGCCGGCAAGGGCAAAGGGGATCGTGCCGAGGATCGTGACGGCGAGGCTCACGAGTACGATGCCCCGCGCGCCCGTCTTATCGGTCAGGCGGCCGACGAGACTGCGGGTCAGCAGCATGCCGAGTCCCTGGGGGATCATCATGACGCCGGTCAATAAAACGCTTTCGCCGCGGACCTGCTGGTAGTATAATGGGAGCAGCAGCATGGCGCCGTTTGTGGCGATACCAGACAGGAACATCACAACCGTCGAGGCGGAGAAGTTCCGGGACTTAAACAGGCGCAGGTCGATGACGGGCGGCTTTTTGGCCCGCAGCGCGTAGACGACGAAGGCCAGCAGCAGCACGACGCCGGCGAGAACCGGGACAAGCACGGCCGGGCTGCCGAAGCCGCCGTGTGAGCTCACCTGGGAGATGCCGTAGATAAAGGCCGCAAACATGGGCGACAGGAGAAGGATACCGGCTATATCCAGCCGGGTCTTGCCTTTCTGCCCCGCGTCCTTGGGCACCAGGAACAGTGTCAGCAGCAGCGTGATGAAGCAGATGGGGATATTGATGTAAAAGGTCCAGCGCCAGCTCAGGCCGTTGAGAATCAGGCCGCCCAGCAGCGGGCCCAGGATCGGCCCCAGCAGCGAGGGGATGCTGATGATGGACATGAGGCTGCCGAGCTTTTTGCCGCCGGAGATATGGACGATCAGGGTGGTGAGCGTGGTGAGCATCAGGCCCGTGCCGAAGCCCTGGACCAGTCTGAAGCAGATGAGGCTCCCGATGCTCCAGGACACGGCCGACAGGACCGAGCCGACGAAAAAGAGGAGCATCGAAAACACGTACACCCGCTTGCCGCCGAACCGGTCGGCCGCCCAGCCTGAGATCGGCACCGCGATGCCCATGGCCAGCGCGTAGCCGGTGGCGACCCACTGGATGACGGAGACCGTTGTTTCCAGCTCCAGGGCCATCGTCTTCAGCGCCACGTTGATCATCGTGCTGTCCAGAAGCGGCGCCAGAACGCCGAGGACGAGGATGACCGACACCCGGACGACGGCCGGGTCCAGCCTTTCCCCGGTTGTCTTTTGTTTTTTCAGTTTTTTGTCTGCCATATATATGTTCCTTTCATAGCGAATAAGAAACGTATCGTCTCTTATTTGCTATGATACACTGCCGGCGTAAAAAAGCAATAAGTAAATTATGAAATTTTTATAAAGGATGGCGGCGCGTATGGATGAGGAAAACGGGAACGTGAAACAGAGCGGGACCCGCCGGCGCGGCAAGGTCTTGGAGGACGCCATTCTTGAGGCGGCCTGGGACGAACTGCGGGAGGCGGGCTATAACCGCCTGACCATGGAGAGCGTCGCCGCCCGGGCAAAAACGAACAAGGCCGTGGTATACCGGCGGTGGGAAAACAAGGCCATGCTTGTGGTCATGGTCCTGCGGAAATATGTGCTCCCCATGATTCCCAGGGAGGTGCCGGATACAGGCAGCCTTCGGGACGACGTTTACCGGCTCCTTTCAGGGCTGGGGGCCCCGCTGCGCATCGTCGGGGCCGAAACCCTGCACGGCCTGATGGCCGATATGATCGGCAAGGTCCTGAGCGCGTCCATGCAGAGAGAGCATGAAAGCGACACAGAAAATACGCTCCTGGACGGCATGATGACAATCTTGAAAAACGCCGAGAAGCGGGGCGAGGTGATCGCGGAAAAGGTTCCCCGCCGCGTTGCCATGCTGCCGCTGGACCTGTTCCGCTTTGAAATTTTCATCCACCGCGCGCCGATATCCGACGAGACCGTCCGCGAGATCGTCGACGATGTGTTTATGCCGCTGGTGGTCAAGCGCTAGCTGCCCTACGGTGCAAAATCACGCGGCCCCTCATAGGGCGAACCCGTGCTGCTTTGTTGCAGTTCCGGCGCGGGCCTGCTATAATTCCTCCATATCACATGTGAAAGGTTACAGACGATGTCTTATATATTTGTCGATGTTGATGAGGCGCGCCGGTGCGCGGGGCTGATGAGCGGTCACGCCGAAGAGTTCGGGGCGCTGCTGGGCGGGGCGCCGGAGGCAATGCGGGAAAAGCTGGAGGCCTTCCGGCAAAGGCTCGCCGGACTGGCCGCCGACCTGTCGGCGGAGACGGAAAAATACGCCGCGGCGGACGAAAAGATGAAGCGGCTGCATTTAATGACGAACGACAGGAGCGGCCGCCATGGAGAATAACAGCATCGCCGCCGCGCTGCGGGAGATCGCCCTGATGCTCGACAGGTGCGCCGACGACGTGCCTTACGAGCTTTCCGCCCAGGACAACCTGTATTTCCGCATGGTGGACGCCGCGAAGGAAGCCCGGGCGCTCATCAAAGATATGCAGGCTCTATAAACGACGAAACGGCCGCCCCAAGGGCGGCCGTTCAACCATCAGCCCGATACTGAGCTTGAAAATACCCTTGAATGCTTTGCCGAGCAGCCGCCGGGCATAGTGGCCGCGGAGCGGATAAAAGTATTCTGCTTTGTCTTTATAATATGCGATATCCGCCGGACACGCTTTCTGATACGCTTCGACGGAGCAAAAGGTTTTGAATGCGTAAAACCAGCCCCAATCCTCTATGGCCGGAAGTCTTTTCTTTTGCTCTTTTAATGCGTCATAAAAAGCGGCGGAGGCTTTATCGATTTTCCTTTTTGCCCTCGCGGCGCCGGTCATGGGAATGGGCGGCATCGTGACCCCGAGCTTCATCACCCTGCCGCCGCCGGCCAAAACCGCAAGCTGGCTCAGCGTCTGCTTCATGCCCCTTGCGGCCCCGATGGTCGTGACCGCCAGAATTGTTTTGTCAAAAAAGCAGGGCCGATGACAGGTATAAGCGAATCTGTCAATAAAATTCTTCATCAGACCGGGCACGCCCATGGCGTAGCCCGGCGCGGCAAATATGAGCCCGTCGGCTTCTGAGAGCTTGGCGCGTATCAAATCCCTGTCGTCCTTTAAAGGGCAGCTGTCCTCGCCGCGCGCAATACATACGAAACAGCCGGTGCACATCTGGAGGTTGCTGTCGCGCAGAAAGAGGTATTCAAAATCAATGTCAGGGTCGGCCCTGAGCATATTTTCTCTGATCTGCCCGACCACATGATATGTGTTGCCCTTTTTCCTCGGGCTCCCTATAATGGCTAAAACCTTCATTTTCGAGGTGCACCCTTCCTGACAAGAATATAGCGGGCGTAAAAATCGTTGTGCTGCTTCATTTTTTTGTCGATCTCGTCAAGGTCCAAACGCTCGCGCAGAAAGTTCTGCTCAAAGTAAAGACTGACGACATAGGCAACGTACTCCTCGGCCAGTACCCCGGTGTCTGCCGGATCGATCAGGTTGCTTTCCGCCATCCGGTCAAAGGCGTGGCGGAGCGTTTGGTTCGGTTTTTCGATAAGCTCCCGAATGAAAAAATCCCGCACCGAAGGATTCCGCTGCTGTTCAACGGTGATGATTTTTGCTATTTTCACGACCTCCGGGTCCCACATCGCCGTTTTGAATTTGTCAAATGATTTGTTTAAAAAATCTTCGGGAGTCATGGAAGTCATAGTGTCGCCGAGTCCCTCCGGGGGGAAAGCAGTCTGATTCATTTTCTCCTTGAAGGTGCTGAAAATATGGTCAAGTATGGCCTCTTTGCTTTCGTAATGCTTGTAAAGGGAACTCGCCTTAATGCCCACATGAGCGGCGATCTCGCGCATGGATACATCCTTGAATCCGCTTTTGGCAAACAAATCGATCGATGCGGCAAATATTTTTTCTTTGGTTGTCCTGTCTTTGGCCTGCGCCATATATAAGCCTCCCTGGCGGCTAACGTTTGTTAGCTGCATTATACGCTAACAAACGTTAGCCGTCAAGAGAAAATTGAGGCACACGGCGTCACCTGTCGCCTGCCTGGCCTACGACCCCTGGTTCAGGCCGTACCCGCCCAAGGCGGCCGATTTCGTCCCTGCCGGCAATCACAGGCCCGCGGGATTTTTTATACAATAGGGTGAAGCGCTTTCACATTTTACTTATATAGGTGAGCTTATGAAGAACGATGAATGTTGCGGCAAATGCAACAAAACCATAGAAACCACAATCGGGCCGAAGACCATCTGCGTGCCCATCGAGCTGTATCAGTCGGAGATCGGCGAATATTTTATCGGCTATGCCGACGGCCTGACCTTCGGAAACGGCACGACCGCGTGGGCCATGCTGTATAATCCGCTGGACTCGGACGTCAACCTGCACGTGGACACCTGGACCGTCACCGGCGTGTCGGGCGCGTCGAATCCCATGGAGGCCCCGGGGGGCTACACCGCGCAGTTCTGGTTTAATGCCAAAACGGCCGGCGCGTGGAAGGAATCGCCGCGCGTCACCCCGGCCAATACGGCCTATTGGCCGTTGCCGGCGCCGCAGGTCAAGCTGCTGCAGGCGTCCAATTCCACCACCGAGCCCTCCGGCGGCGTTATGGGCTTTGCGCGCCGGGGCGCGCCCAACGAGACGATAAGCGGGGAAGAAGGAGGCAAGCTCATTATCCCGCCCGGCGGCAACCTTATGGTACTCCTGTCAAACCCGGATTCCCCGTCCTCCGCCGCCGCCGGCAGTGTCGGCTTCGGCTGGTGGGAGGAGAGAATTTAACCCCGCGATACATAAAACCCGCGCAGTAGCGCGGTCAACCGACGGTCACAGCTCGCCCCTGCGGCGCATTTCGTATAGCGTCGCAGGGGCAAACTGCGTTCGCCTCGTCTTTCGCGGTTCCTCCGCCGGCCGGCGGGGCTTTTCGCCGCGCGGTGTTGATAATTAAGAGGGGAGGGAATATAATCCAAGGCAGGGGGCGATTATGCGGATGGGCGGAATTCATATGAAAAAATATGACGATATGAGTACCGAGGAGCTTAATAACGAGATTAAAAGGCTTAAGGATCTTCTCGAGGAGGTCATTGAAGAACGGGAAATGATATTCAGCACGACCGGAATCCACCGTTCCGTCCAATATCACGTCGTTAAGTATGAGACGGAGATAAATGAAATCAAAGAAAATATCGATCATATAAGCAGGCTGGCAGAAGGCCGTGCCGCTATGTAAGCCTGTTAAGGGGTTCAGAGCTTTGCGCCGGCGCGCGGACTTGAAGAGCAAAAGCAGGCAAAAACAGGACCCATGCTAAGCTGAGGCTGTATATGGCTGCATTAAGCTTTTCCGCGCAGGCAAAGGAGGGGAAAACAATGAAATTGTACATACAGCAAAAGGTGTTTTCATGGGTGGACCGGTTCACGGTGATGGACGAGGCCGGGCGGGATAAGTATTACGTTGAGGGCGAGCTCTTTTCATTTGGAAAGAAGCTGCATCTATACGACATGGCCGGCGCGGAACGCGCCTTTATACAGCAGAAGGTTTTCAGCTTCCTGCCGCGCTACTTTGTGTTTGTGGAGGGGATGGAGATCGCGGAAATCGTCAAGGAGCTGACTTTTCTGCGGCCGAGGTACAGCATCGAGGGCCTGGGCTGGGAGATCAACGGCAGCTTTTGGGCCCACGACTATGAAATCGTCCAGGGCAGCCGGCCGATCGTGACGATCCACAAGGAATGGATGACGTGGGGCGACTGTTATGAAATGGACATCGCGGACGAACGCGACGAGATCGTCGCCCTTTCGGTGGTGCTGGCCATCGACTGCGTGATGGCCGCGGAAGCGGCGGCCAACTCTTAAAAAAGCGGCCGCGATTCCCGCGTCCAGTGCGGTTAATCCATAATAAAGAGCGCCATAATTTCTTTAGATAAACTTAAAAAGAGGCAGTACCATGTACGATGAACTGACAGAGGTCGACATTAAAAAAATGCGGGAGGAGATTGAATACCGGGTCAATGTCCTGCGGCCGCAGATTCTGGAGGATGTGAAGACCGCCAGGGGCTTCGGCGATCTGAGCGAAAACTTTGAATACAAGGCGGCAAAGCAGGTGAAAAACCGCAACGACAGCCGCATCCGGTATCTTGAACGGATGATCAAAACGGCAAAGGTGATTTCCGGCGCGTCGAAAGCCGGGGAGGTGGGCCTGTTCGACACGGTGGAAATATATTTCGAGGAGGACGGCGAGGCCCAGACCATCCGGCTCACGACCACCCTGCGGCAGGACGCGCTGCAGGGGATCATCAGCCCGAAATCGCCGCTGGGCAAGGCGCTGATGGGCCATAAGGTGGGCGACCGCGTCCGGGTGGACGTGAATCCCGAGTACAGCTATTACGTCGTCATCCGCGCGCTGGAAAAAGGGCAGGACGACGAATCCCTGCCCATCAGCAGCTATTGAGGATAAATAAAAACGGCGGACACAGCGCAGCTGTGTCCGCCGTTTTTGCGTATGGATTACCGCATGAACCAGCCGTAATCCTGCCTGCAATCGACAATATAATCGACGTATACGGTCCTGTCCCTGATCTGGTACAGCACCAGGTACCGTTTTTCAATGAACATCTTGTGGTACTTATTCGGCGGGATGAATTCCGCATCCAGAAACGGAAAACGTTCGGGCAATTGGGAGAGAGAACGGATACCGGCGATAATTTTATTTTTTGCTTCGCGGGCCGCGTCGGGGCTTGTTCTGGCCAGAAAAGCAATGTGGCCGGCCAGCATCTGGCGGGAGCGGTCGGACACAATGACGTCATAGGCTGCTCTTTTGTCCATTGCTATGCTCCGGCGATAATACCGTCCAGATAGCGCTCCAATTCGTCGGGAGTGTATCCGGTTCTGCCGGCGAGACGGTCTTCTTCCACTGCCAGGAGCTCCTCACGGAGCTTCAGCATTTTTTCCCGGCGGGTGAATGTATCGATGTCCATGACCACAAGATCGCCCTCGCCGTTTTTTGTGAGAAAAATGGGCTCCCCCGTGGCGCGGCACAATTCGGCAATTTCGTTGTAATTCTGCCGGATATTCGCAGACGGCTTGATTTGCATGGCATCAGCCTCCATAGTAACATTCTGACTATATTATAGACGTTTTATTCTATGCGGTCAATTGATTTTATGTCACGCCGTTTTTATTTTGCTGGCGATACCCCGACCGCTGTGCTATAATAGCCCTCGTTTGAGTCTATATTGCGCGGATGGATGGGATAAGGATTGAAAAAGAAACAGAGAATCGCGGTGGCGCAGATGCTGGTCTGCGCGGCGCTGTGGAGCACGGGCGGGATACTTATCAAGCTGATCGACTGGAATCCCTTTGTGATCGCGGGCGTCCGGAGCCTGCTGGCGGCGGCCACCATCGGCATCTACATGGCGGTGACGCGGCAGAAGGTGATCTTCTCCAAAAATACGGTCATCAGCATGTTTTTTCTGGCCGCCACGTTTATCTGCTTCGTGACCGCCAACAAATTCACCACGGCGGCCAACGCTATCGTGCTGGAGTTCACGTCCCCGATCTTTATCGTCCTGTTTTCCGCGCTGCTTTTCCGGCAGAAATTCAAGGCCTCGGAGCTTGCCATCGTGCTTTTGACCTTTGCGGGCATCACCCTGTTCTTCATCACCGGGCTGCAGGGGGGGCAGCTGTTCGGCAACATCCTCGGCATCCTGGCGGGGGTGTTTGTGGCCGGCATGTACATCACGGTGGGCCAGGCCACGGACGGGGAGAAGATGAGCGGCATTCTGCTGGGCCAGCTGCTGACGGCGCTGATCGGCCTCCCCTTCGCGTTTTTCACGCAGGGGACGGTGTCGGTAACGACGGTGTCCGCCGTCGTCGTCCTGGGCGTTTTGCAGATCGGCATTCCGTACATATTTTTGGGGCTGGCGGTGCGGTACTGTCCGCCGCTGCCGTGCTGCCTGATCGGCGCGGTGGAGCCGCTGTTAAACCCCGTCTGGGTGCTCCTCTTCAACGGCGAGCGTCCGGGACCCTTCGCCCTTGTGGGCGGCGTTATCATCATCGCCGCCGTCACCGCCCAGTGCGTCCTTCAAGCCAAAGCCCCCGCGCGCGAAAGCGCCCCGGCATGAAAAAATAAAGCCTCGTCCGTGCGGGCGGCCTTTACTCGTGTCCCCCGTCCTTTTCGCCAACGGCGAAAAGCTTTTTTGGCGTCGGAGTGCGCGGGCGTGTGACAGAGCCAAAAAAGGTCAAATCTTAAAGGGTGGCGGAATTCACTTCCGCCACCCTTTACCTTTAGAGCCGCCTCAGCGGCGACAATCTTCCCCCCGTGTTGCCGGGAAAGCCCAGCGCAGCGGGTTTTCCGGCAGTTTAATATGCCTCGCCTTTTTTGATCTGGTTGATCAGCGGCTGACCGGCGCGGAAGCGCCGGATGTTGTCGCACAGGAACCGGATCGTCTTCCGCTCGGCGCTGTCCGACAGCCCGGCGTTGTGGGGCGTGATCATCACGTTGTCCATGGACCAGAGCGGGCTGTCCTTGGGCAGGGGCTCCCGGTGGAACACGTCCAGGACGGCGCCGGCGATCTGCCTGCCGCGCAGCGCGCTGATGAGCGCGTCCTCATCCACGGTGTCGCCGCGGGCGATGTTGATAAAGACGGCGGAATCCTTCATGGCACGGAATTCCTCCGCGCCCATGAGGTGATACGTCTCGTCGGTCAGGGGTGTGGCCATGACCACAAAGTCGGCGCGGGGGAGCGTCTCGCGCAGCGCGCCGATGCCCAGGATCTCGTCGAAATGCGGCTCCGGCGCCGGATGGCGGCGCAGGCCGAGAACGCGCATGTCAAAGGCCCCGGCCTTCCTGCCGATCTCCCGGCCGATCAGTCCCGTGCCGACTACCAGGAGCGTTTGGCCGTCCAAGTCGTCGCCGGAAAAAAAGGACTGCCAGTGGGCCCTCTCCTGATGCTGTATAAACGTCGGGAAATGATGGCTCCAGGCCAGCATCCCGCCCAGGACATATTCGGCGATCGTCACGGCGTGGGCGCCCTTCGCGTTGCAGACGGCGATATCCCGCGCGTGGAGGGCTTCGAGCGGCAGCTTTTCAACGCCGGCACTGGCGCTCAAAACGAGCCTCAGCTTTTTGGCGGTGGCCAGCAGCGTCTCGTCCAGCAGCGCCGCGCCGCCCATGGTGAGGGCAATGTCGGCCTCGGGGAGCGCTTTCAGCGCCGCCTCCGCGCTGCGGCATTCCACGACCTTTTCGCCGGTGGCCTCTTCAATGGCCTCGAGATAAGGGGTGTCCCAGACGAGGAGCGATACGATCATTTTATCTCCTTCCGCCGCGCGTGCGGCGTATTGTTTTTGCCCCATTATACCGCCATTCCCCGGCGCGTTCAAGGCGGCGCGGCGCGGTATGGAATATTTGATTGAAAAACGGCGGGACGGACGTTATGATAGAGCCATGAATAATAAAAAACTGGAGGCTGTCCAATGAATCAAAAAACGCGGATATACCTGGTGGCGACCGAAAACAGGAGCGAGGGCGTCACCCGCTGTTTAAGCCATATCGGCCCCCTCGATTACGCTGGGAAAAAGGTCTTCCTGAAGCCCAATTTCAACACGGCGGACGTGTGCCCCGGCTCGACCCATAACGACACGCTGGAGGGGCTTTTGAAGGCCCTGAGGGCCGCAAATCCCCTCGCCCTTACCGTCGGCGACCGCAGCGGCCCGGCGGACACCGCCGAGGTCATGCGCCAGAAGGGCATCCCCGAGCTCTGCGCCAGGCACGGCGCCGGGCTTGTCAACTTTGAGGCGCTGGACGACAGCGGCTGGGTGAAATTCAGCCGGGACGATCTGCACTGGCCCGGCGGTTATTTTGAATATCCGAAGGTCGTGCAGGACGCCGATGTGGTCGTGTCCACCTGCTGTCTCAAGACTCACGGCTTCGGCGGCGTGTTCAGCATGTCCTTAAAGCTCGCCGTGGGCCTCACGCCCAAGGATTTCCCCAAGCTGCACAACACCCCCGACATGCGCCGGATGATCGCCGAGATCAATCTGGCCTACACGCCCGACTTTATCGTCATGGACGGTATCGACATCTTTACGGACGGCGGCCCCATGGACGGCAAGCGGGCCAAGGCGGGCGTCATGTTCGCCGGCCGCGACAGGGTGGCTCTGGACGCCGTGGGCCTCGCCCTTCTCAAGCACCTGGGCAGCAACAAGGCCATCATGGACACCCCGATCTTTGAGCAGGAGCAGATGCGGCGCGCCGCAGAGCTCGGCCTCGGCGTCACCGCTCCCGACCAGATAGACATCGTCGCCGACGACCCGAAGAGCGAAGCCCTGGCCGAAAAGCTCCGGGCGGTATTAAAGGCGGAATAATACGGCCCATAAAGAAGACGCGGCGGCAGAATGATCTGCCGCCGCGCTTTAGCCGTTGCGTGGTCAGGCTTTGCTCTCGGGCTTCGGGGCGAATCTGACGATGAACGCCGTCCTGTTCCGGGCGCCCACCTTTTGAAAAATATGATTGACGTGTTTTTTTACCGTGTTTTCGGTGATGTACAGCTTTGCGGCGATTTCGCCATTGGACAGGTCAAGCAATATCTCCCGGGCCACGGCGAGCTCCCGGCGCGTCAGGTCGTAGTCCTCCAGATTTTCAGCGCCGCCGCCGGGCGGCGGCGCGCCGTCCTCCGGCCCGTCCTGCGGGACCCGGATCAGATCCAGGATAAAGTAAAATAAAAAGCCGTAGAAGAGCGGCAGAAAATTTTGTACGGCGCCCGCGTAGAGCTCCGCGCCGTCCGGCGTGCCCGCCGACAGAAAGGCGATATTGGCCAGAAACGCCGTCAGCCCGCCCGAGAACAGGAGCATGATTTTCAGCTTCTGCAGATAGCCCCATTTTCCCGAGCCCTTCCGGTAGCCCAGCAGCGCCAGCAGCAGGCCGCCCGACGACACCATGACGAGAAACGGGAGGTTGACGATGCGCAGAAAATCAAAGCCCATGATCAGCGAGAGCAGCGCCAGATAAACGAGGAGAATGACGGCCTTGACCGCGGGATTACTCATCGGCCGCACTGCCCGGGGCTCTCGTCATGTCGATCAGAAAGGCCTCGGCCTTGGCCCGCAGCGGCAGCAGGAACGAGACGCCAAGCAGCGCGTACAGGATGGAGACGACGGCCACGGCCGACAGCCGGCCGAGCATCTGCACCGTCGTCATGTTGGCCAGGATGGAAATGCCGCCCGCCAGAAAGCCGATAAAGCCGCCCAGCAGCGTCAGCCGGGTGGTGAGCTGCAGAGCGACGAGCACCTTTTTTACCTCCTCGGCGGGAGCTTTTTTCACCCGGCCCACGGCGATCCTGATCCCCATCAGGAAATACTGAAACTGTCCCGAGGCGATGAGCAGCGGCAGCACGACGGCGCAGATGATGAACAGGCTGCCTGGGTTCAAAAGGGCGCCCGCCGGGCCCAGGAAGGAAAAGCCGAGGATAAAAGCCGCAAGCAAAACAATAATGCCGATCCAGTAAAACATAAAATCATCCTTAATATTTGATATGCAACCGATTATCGACATAAATATACACAAAACGACTCCCGAATGCTATTACCCCCCGGGTGAAAAGAGTAGTATTTTTGTGCCGGCGGCTACAGCGACAGCCCCAGCGCCTTGGCTTTTTGCGGATATTCCGTGTCCTCGATATCCTCCCGGGCGCCCACGCCCGATACCAGCAGCGTCCCCCGGTCATCCCAGCGCAGGTGCCGGAGGATGGCCTTGTAGTGCTCCGTCAGGGCGTCAAAAGCCCACGTGTGCCGCGAGTTGCAGGTGGCAAGGAGCACGGCGCCTTTGGGCGGGTCCGTCAGCGCCCTGTCCACGGCGAAGAACCGGTCCACCACAGCCTTTAATTGCGCCGTCATGTCCCAGTAATACAGCGGCGTGACGAAGACCGCCAGATGAGCGTCCAAAAGCGCCGGCAGTATCTCGTCCATGTCGTCCTTCTGCACGCACGCCCCGCCGTGACTCTTGCAGTACCCGCACGCCATGCACCCGCCGACTTTCCTGAACGCCGCGTCAAACCGCACGACGTGATGTCCCTTTTCTCCCGCGCCCTCGGCGAACTTGTCCGCCAGCAGCGACGACGTCCCGTTTTTCCTCGGGCTCCCGGTGAGCATGACGATTTTCATGATGGTACCTCCTTAAAGCAAGTGGTTTTGAATAATTATAGTATTTTTCGGGAGACGATTCAACTGCCGCCGCGATAAAATTGGCCGTCCGAACAGGCGGCCAATCCATAATTTATTTTCCGCCCGGCTCGTGGAGCAGGCACCAGAAGTCCAGATTGTGCCTGGGAATAATATCGGTGTGAATGAGCTTAAAGCCCCGCTGCTCGTAATAGGCGACATTCTGCTCCCTGTGGGTCTCCAGGTAAACGGGCATGTTTTCCGCGTCTGTTTTCTTGAGAAGCGACGCGATCAATGCCGTGCCGGCCCCCGTCCGCTGCCTTGCGGGGTCGACCGATAAGCCCCACAGATAGTAATGCGGCCGCGCCGCCAGCAGCTTTTCCTGCGTATCGGCCAGATATGCCTCGCACTCGGAAAGGTTGGGGTAACGGTGCAGGCCAACCACCAGGGGCGCGGCCAGAAGGCCGTTTTTAATATAGTCCCAGTCGGACATCCGCGTATGCTCGGGCGGCAGTATAAACAGCACGCCGGAGACGTCCTCCGTCACCCAGACCTCCCCGAAGGAGACCGCGCTGTTTAAAACGCCCTCCATGTACCAGGGCAGACAGCGCATCCGCCGCTTTGTATCGGGAAAGTAATAGATCAGCGACGGGTAATCGTAAAACGAATCGGCCACCACCTTGGCGGCGCGTTTTTTCTGCTCCGGTTTCAGACGCCTGATCTCCATGCTAATACCTCGTTTCCTCTGTAAGTTACGTCTTGTATCGTATATTAAAACGCACAACGGCCGCCCTTTTCGGGCGGCCATACGTTTATTTTTTCCCTATTTCCTTCAGCGCACCGATGATCACGTCGCCCATGCAGGCCACGTCCTCGGCGGTGAACGCCAGGGGCATATTGTCCGAGAAGAGCCACTGGGACTGGGGCGGAAATTCGTCGTCGCCGGACCAGAGGATGAGCCGGACGGTGACGTGGGGGAGGAAGGCAAGGTCATAAGAGGCGTCGCCCTTGTCGTAAGGAACGCCGCCAAGCGCCTGGCAGGCCCGGGCAAACTCCCCGGGCTTGGCGCCGAAGCCGAACGCCAGGCGCTTAATGCACCGGCCCTGAAAGTTGCGGTCGTACACGTCGCCCCAGGGCAGCTCGCGGTAGGGCAGCCAGGCCCCGGTGGGCTCGGCCATCGTACCCTCGATGAGATAGCGGATCAGGAGGATGCGCCCCTCCTTGTCGTACAGCGCGCTGGGGCATCGCTCCGCATCCCGCGGCGCCAGGGAAAACTCCGGCCAGGCCGCGTCGATTTCAAAGCCCAGAACGGTGAGGGTGAACACGCCGCGCGCCGGGTCAAACGGGACGCCGGCGCGCCGGGAGACCTCCTCCGGGTCCAGCGCCCCGTACCGCTCCTGATAGATGGCCAGCGGCACGCCATATTGCTGGTTGGGGTTTCGTTCCGCCATCGCTATACCTCGACGGACGGGAAGAGGGCGGCGTCGGTATGAGGGAGGAAGCAGGCGGCGACGAAGGCGTCCATGTAGCCGGGCTGGGTGGAGAGCTCCAGATATGTCATGCACCTGGCGA